>CAVVOK010000005.1:185000-826758 GCA_963749755.1 uncultured Alphaproteobacteria bacterium | reverse complement strand
CCGTATGATCTATTAAGCGATATGTTTTTTTCATCGAGAAAAAATAAATCCGAAACAAACTCGAAATTAATTTAAGTAATCGAAGGGTCGAGGGCGTGTGTAAAAACCTATTTATCAGCCTACAGCTAAGCTTCCTGTCTATAGGAAAGAGCGGAATGGATAATCTTTTTTGAAAAAGCGTGTACTGTTTGAGTGGTTTAAGGATCGTTAGAAAGAACAGACACAGACCGAAATATATCTTTTAAAGAAACGGTTTATTTCAGATGAACCTATTGTTACGATTTCGAATTCTGTTATGTTTTTACGATCCTTTAAAACAAGACCAACCTGAACGAGTAGAGGCGGATAACATAACGTATTGCTGTTCCGGTGGGCGTGCTCGGCCTCGTGCTCGCCACGCTCTTCATCCCCGACGTACGCGGCGAGGAACGCGTGCCATTCGACCGCACCGGATTCTGTCCTCGCCGGCGTCGGGCTCGCCGCATTCATGACGGGATCGACCTCCCTCGGTCTCGGGCTGCTGCCGGCACCGGTGGTCGCAATCGCCCTCGTGACGGGGACGGTGCTGATCGCTGCCTACATCGCCCACACGCGCCGCGCCCGTACCCCGGCGCCGATCATCGACCTGACGCTGCTCCACATCCCGACCTTCCGCCACAGCCTTGCGGGCGCGATGCTGTTCCGCACCGGCATGGGCGCGACGCCATTCCTGCTGCCGCTCCTCCTCCAGGTGGGCTTCGGCATGACGCCGTTCCAATCCGGGAGCATCACTTTCGCGTCGGCGCTCGGTGCCATCGCCATGAAATTCGCCGCGCCCCCGATCCTGAAGCGCTTCGGTTTCCGCAACGTCGCTCGTGTGGAACACGGCGATCGCGGCGGGTTTCATCGCGCTCCCCGCGCTGTTCAGCGCCGTCACGCCGGTAGCGCTGATCACCGGGCTGCTGTTGATCGGCGGCTTCTTCCGATCACTTCAATTCACCAGCATCAACGCCCTCACATTCGCCGACGTACCGCAACAGCGTATGAGCCGCGCGACGACGCTGACCAGCGTCGCGCAGCAGCTCTCGTTGTCGCTCGGCATCTCCGTCGGCGCGATCATCCTGGAGTTTTCCACGGGAGCGGTGAGCGGCGGCGTCATCACCGCCAGCGCGTTCTGGCCCGCTTTCATCGCGATCGGTCTTATTTCACTTTCGGCGCTCGTTCCATTGAGGCGTCTCGCGATCGATGCGGGCGACGAGGTCTCGGGCCGTCAGCCAACGCCCGACCCGGTGACCGTCATGCGCGAGCGCGGCTGATCAGCCGTCGGCGTCGGGGCGCAGTCCTCGCGCGACAAGATAAAGCTCCACGGACACAGCGCGGCTGGCGGGCGGCTTGACGTGCCGCACGCTGGTGAACGCGCGCTTCAGCCGCGCCAGCAACTCGCCCTCCGCCCCGCCACGGAACACCTTGGCGACGAAGTCGCCACCGGGACGCAGCGCGGCAAGCGCGAAGTCGGCGGCAGTTTCGCAAAGCTGCATCGTACGCAGATGATCGCTCTGGCGATGGCCTATGGTCGGCGCCGCCATGTCGGACAGCACGACATCGAATGGCGCACCGCCGGCCGCTGAGCGGATGTCCGCTGAGACATCCGGATCGAGCAGATCGCGTTTCAAGACGGCGACTCCCGGAATTGTGTCCATGTCCAGCGTATCGACGGCGACGACCAGCGGGTGCTCGACCGTCGAGCGCACCCGCGCCGCCGCGACTTGCGACCAACCGCCGGGGGCGGCGCCAAGATCCGCCACGCGTTTGCCAGGCGACAGCAAGTGGAAGCGGTCGTCGATCTCAATCAGCTTGTAGGCAGAGCGTGCGCGATACCCCTCCGCGCGGGCGCTCGCGACGTACGGGTCGTTAAGCTGACGCTCTAGCCACCGCGTGGACGAGGCACGGCGCCGCTTGGCGGTCTTGACCTTGGTCTTGAGCGACCGGCGGCCGGGTACGCCGCGGCGCGTATCAACCATGGGACCGCTCGCCGGAGCGGCGGCCCGAGCGTGGACGCCAGACACCGTCCTGCGCCATCAATTCGACGAGGACACCCTCGCGCAGACCACGGTCTGCGACGCGCAGGCGGTCGCATGGCCAACGGCGGCGGATGGCCTCGAGAATTGCGCACCCCGCTATGACCAGGTCGGCGCGGTCGCGACCGATGCACGGATTGGCGAGGCGCGCCGCGTGGCCCATCGCGACGATTGTGTCGACTAGCGACGAAACCTGCTCGCCGGTGAGCCAGGTGCCGTCGACGCGTCGGCGGTCATAGCGCGGCAACTTGAGGTGCACCCCGGCCAGCGTGGTGACCGTGCCGGAAGTGCCGAGCAAGTGCACGCCGCCCGCCGCGACGAAGCGATCGAGCGCCTCAGCCTCGGGGAACGCAATCAGCATCTGCGAAATCTCACCCACGATCGCGTCGAACTGCTCCGCGCTGACGTCGCGCCCGCCGTGACGCTCGCTGACGCTCACTACGCCGATCGGTAGCGACAGCCACGAACGGACGCGGTCGGGCATGCGTCGGCGGCGTCCGTCGGCCGGGGGTGTTAGGTCGATCCACACGAGCTCCGACGAACCGCCGCCGATGTCAAACAGGATGACACTCGACGCGGCCGGATCGACCAGCGACGCACAACCTGCAACGGCGAGGCGCGCCTCCGTTTCCTGTGAAACGATCTCGAGGCCAAGGCCGGTTTCGACGCGCACCCGCTCGACGAACTCGCCGGCATTCTCGGCGATCCGGCATGCCTCGGTGGCGATCAGGCGCGCGCGCGCGACATTGCGCTCGGCGAGCTTGACGCTGCACACCTTGAGCGCCGCGATGGCGCGGACCATGGCCTCTTCGCTCAGCCGGCCGTTGGCCGCGGCTCCCTCACCAAGGCGCACGATGCGCGAGAACGCATCGACGACGCGGAAGCCGCGCTCGCGCGGGGCAGCCACCAACAGCCGACAATTGTTCGTGCCGAGATCGAGCGCCGCGTATACGGGAGTCTGGTCGGCCCTGGTACGGCCGGGCGGCGCGGCGTCTGCCGCGTCGTTGGGAGGCGGTACCACAGCCCCCTCCGGGCCCGCGGCCGGCGCATAGACCGGACCGCGCCGACGACGGCGATGGCGTCTCGCCTTTCGCCGCGGCGCTTGGCCGACGTGCGGTTCGACCAGGGCAGCCGGCCGGGCGCCGACCTCGGTCGCGCCAGCCGCCACGGCCCCATCCGCTTCGTCGGCGGCCGGTTCCGCAGAATGCGGATCGTCGCCCGTCGACAATGTTGTTCCTTCAGCGCGCCCGGCCTTGCCGAACCCTCGGGGCGGCGCACCTTTTCTGGTTTCCGTTTCCAGGCCAGTCTAACAGGTGACGGAGGGCGGGCAAGCGCCGCCCGATGTTGACCCGTACGTGGCGCGTGCCTATACGAACGGCACGATACGATCTGTTTTCCGGGACGTTTTTCGGAGAAATCCGCCGGAATGGGGGATCGTCTAACGGTAGGACAGCGGACTCTGACTCCGCCAGTCTAGGTTCGAATCCTAGTCCCCCAGCCACAGAAGTTCTCCATTGCCCTCGTTTTCTCTCCTTCGGTCCCTGAGTTCATCTGGGGAATGTCGGCTTATTCGGATTGAGGGTCTCATTCAGCGGCCGGTACTGGGCCACTATGATTTGGCCCACTACCCAGCGGCCGGGGCCGTTGCGTCTCCCTCAAAAGTCGTCCATGTAGCAAGAGCTTGTCAGATTGCCTCGCATTAGCAAAAGAGCGACCGCGCCGGCTCGAGCTCGGTGTTGGCGCAGCCGAGCCGATGATCTGGTCTTGCATCCCGATCGACGACTACGCGGCAAAGGAAATCCCATGAAGCACTACCTGGAAGCCGGCCTCCTGACGGTTTTGGTCGCCACCGCCGGCTGCTCAAACTCGTCCACCCCCGCCTCGACGCCCACGGCGGCTGCTCGGCCAGCGGCGAGCAGCGCCAAGGACACCGCGCCGCCCACGGCCAGCACTCCGCTGACACTGAGTGCGGACGACGCCGCTAAGTTGAAGGCATGGATCATGTCGCAGAATACGGCCTCCACCGACGTCCCCGGGATGGTGATGATCGGAACCCAACTGTCGTTAGGCGTTCCGCTCCACGAGATCCCAGCCTCCGTCGGTGTGAGCACGGCCGACAGCAACGAATATGCCATCATCAACGGCATGACCGTTTTGGTGAACTCGAACGACTACAAAGTCGTGTACGTGTTCGGCTGATCAACGACCTGCTGCTGAAATTCACGCTGGTGGTGACCTGATAGTCTCCATCAGCGTGGGGATCATTTCAGTCTCGATCTCGCGATCATGTCTTGGCAGCGGTCAACTCGCGTTGACGCAGTTCGATGGCAAAAATCGCGAAAGGTCGTTCCGGCTACATGGCAAGTCGCAATTCCTCGACCTGCAATAGGATCTGCCGAAATTCAGGTGAAGGAAGAAGGCAAAAAGTTCGACGCTTGCGCTCAATAGAGCACCCGCGGCAGCCAAAGAGCAATCTGGGGGAACAGCATCAACATCCCCAGATCGGGGCCAGCAGACGCTGCCGCTCGGCGATCGACCTTTTCGCGCTGCGCGGCATCCAAGCGGGCCGGGCGAACGCCATTACGGCGATCACCGCGATGAAGAGCAGGGTCAGCAACACGCCGGGCAGGATGCCGGCGGCGAACAACTTCGGCACGGACTCCTGCGCGGCGAGCGCATCTCAACGACGCTCTTCATAGACCCTCAGCAGGGCGCCAATCTGCGCGTCGCTCAGCGGGTTTGCGTAGAGAATGGTGGCGTCGCCTTTCACACCGTTGATGAGCCGGGCAAGGAACTCGTCTTCCGGGCCTTGCTGCGCCATCGCAAAAAGATCGCGGGGCGGCAAATCCACGTGCGGATCGCCATCTCCGGCACCGTCGTGGCAGCCAGCGCAATAGCCTTGGTGGATGGCACGTGCCTCGAGCAAGCTGCGGCCAGGCGGCGGCGGCTGCAAGAATGCATCGCGGTCGAGCGCGTGGCCGGCGACTACGGCATCGAGATCCGCGATCAGCGCGGCGCGGTCGGCGGCGGTGGTGAGGGAACGGTCCTGCCAAGCCCGCAGCCGTTCGGCCGCCTCGGCATCGCACGCATTCCGCAAGAGCCAGGGCAAGAGGCCGAGCGCGCCGGCGACGCGTTGGCTGAGCCCCTGGCGATTGAGAAAGGAGAGATTGGGATCCTTAAGACGGACCACATCGCCGCGCGCGATCAGAAGCTCCGCGGCGAGATCGCGGCTGGATCCGGCGTAGTGGGCGTCACAACTCTCCGCCAGAGAAGCCGTGGCCGCAACGGTGGTCACCGTCGCGGCCACGACCAGGATTGCCCAGTTCCGCCGGCGCGAACGCGCCATGCCGGCCGTCGCTCCGCTACATCTACTGGAGGTTGATCTTCGTCTCGACAGGCATCTTCGCGTTGGTCCAGTCGGTCATCGAGCCGTCATAGAGCTTCGCATTGTCGTTGCCGAGGATCTGCGACGATACGAACCAGCCGACCGAAGCCAGGTGCCCGGTGTTGCAGAAATTGATCGAGTCGCCCGACGTCGCCACACCTGCCGCGGCGTAGAGCTTCTCGATCTCGGCCTTGCTGCGGAAGGTGCCGCCATCGTTCACGGTCAGCCAGCTGTCCGGCACGTTCTGGGCGCCCGGAATCGTGCCGGCCGCCTTGTTGACGCCGGGTTTGGTGATGCCGAGATACGCGTCAGACTCGCGGCTATCGACCAGCGTGGCGCCACTGTCCATCGCCTTCTTGACGTCGTCACGATTGACCAGCATGTCCTGGCGCAGCGCCACCGTGAACGTCTTGGCGGTCAGGGTCGCCGCGCCCTTGTCCAGTGGATTGACCGGTTTCTTGTCCTTGTCAACCTCGGCGAGGTAGGCCCCCATGCCGCCGTTGAGCACTGACACGTTGTCATCGCCGAGGACCTTGAAGGTCCAGAAGATGCGTGTCGCGGTTCCCATATCCGACGCCGAACTGCCAGCCACGACCAGCACGACATGCGTGTCGTTGTCGATGCCGAGCTCGCCGATGCGTTTGGCGAGCGCGCTCGGGTCATCGGGGAACATGCCGCGCACACCGTCCTTGCTGGTGACGCGCCAGCCGTCCTTGCCATAGTCGGTGTTGACGGCGCCGGGGATGTGGCCGCGCAGATAGTCGACCTGGGCGCGAGCGTCGAGGAACATAACGCCGGGCTTGCCGATGTTGGCCTTGGCCCATTCGACGTCAACCAGCGGTTCCGCGGCCATCGCTTGTCCGAAAGCGATGGTAGCTACGAAGGCGGCCGTCACGGTGACGCCGGCCCATTTTCCGAGGCTGTGCACGGTTGTCATTTTTTCAGTCCTCCCTTCCTTGGGGCATGGGTAGCGGCGACGCCGCTATAAGGTTACGACCAGGTCGGCGCCGAGAATCGCCTCGGCCGCCCTCTGCCATTCCGCCTCGTCATCGGGGGCAAGTCCGGTGACGTCGACTCGGGTGACCTCAACCGTCGCCGCACTTGCGGCGACGGCAGCAGCCACCGTTTCGGCGTCCGGGAAGAGCCCCGTCCTCACTTCGACGATGCGTTTCATTGCCTTCCCATTCTCCACTCACACATTGACGACATCATCGCTGGCAGCGATGGCCGCGCCGAGCGTTTCCGCGTCGAGGAGCGGCAGCTCCCCGGCCATTGCCGCCACCGTTGTCTCCGGCGTGATGTCGGTCAGTTCCAGAAGTTCGGCCTGTTTGGCATTGGCCTCGGTGTCCGCGACGGGTTCGGTCATGAACACCAGCCGCACCGCGTGGCCGAAGATTGTCAGCCCGGCGGCGACGCGCATCGCCTCGTCATGACGGCGGCGGGCGAGCACCAGGATCGACTTCTGGTCCATCGCGCCTCCTAGAGACTGACCACACGCTGGGCTTCGGCCATAAGCGCGCTGTTGACCGTCTGGCTGCCCCGCTCCAGGGCGCACGCACGCCCATGCATATGCAACTCCCAGGAATGCTCGCACACGGTGACGCGCGCCGCGTCGGCGAGCGCCGCCGCGAAGGCGGCATCGTCGAGGGCACACACGCCGTCATTGGTGAGAAAGCAGGCCCATCGGAACTCCTTTGGCCGTCAAGGCCCGCGCCAGCGGCGCAGCAATGCGCGCGGCAGCCGGCGTAGTCACATGCAGCAAGACGTCCATACTCTCTTCCGGTCCTCGAGGGATCAAGGCGCTAGACTCAACTGCAGCGAGCCGTTGCCGTCGGCATAGCGGCGCGCGAAATCGGACAGACGCCCGATCGGCTCCTCCGTGGCGACGACGCCGTCATCGGCCGCACCCACCGTCATGAATTCGTCGCGCATGGGAGCGGTGAACACTTCTTCGCGCGTCAAGCTACGGCTACTGCCCCCGGGCGCCCCGGCCGGGATGACGATCGGTCCATCGAGCACAGCGACGTCAGCCTGACCGGACAGGAACAGGAGCGCGCCCACCGCGGCCGCATTCGCAACGTCGTCGCCGACCACGAGAACCCGCTCGTGCCCGCCGAGACCGACAGTTCCGAACAACCAACGTAGGGCGCGGAAATCGGCCGGCCGGCCGTTATCGTCGAACACCTCGGCGACAGGCAGGCAACGGGCCCCGGCAAGCGAGCCCTTGGTGCAAGCCTGACTGTCGCGGACGTCGACGACGCGCGTGTCGCCCTGCAGGTTTGCCTGGCCAACGAAGACGAGGCCGCCGGCGACAGCTGCGGGGCCGGCAACGAGCATCATCACGATCGCAGCCGACAGTGCCCGCAGGTCGCGCCGCCGGTTCACCTCAACAGCCTCCGAACCTGACCTTCGGCTCCAACAGCGCGGTCGCCACAGCTGGCGGGTTGGAGATGTAGTAGTCCATCAAGTCCGTCACCTGAACACTGCCGAAACCGTGGCCGATATCAATCGCGCCGAGCAGTTCGGCTGGCTGCGGCGTTGCCGCCAGAGCCAGCTGCTCGGACGGCATGGCGGTGAAGGGATAGGCGATCGCCGCAGTCACCAGCGATGCAGCGAGCGTACCGGCGCAAAAGGTCCAATTGGCCCAGTTCATATCTTTGGCTCCCTCAAATGCTGTCTATGAGAAAGGCGACGTACATCACCGCGAACGCGACGGCGGCGAAGATGAATTCTGCGATGATCGGAACGTCCATGGTTTGTCTCCCTCAGTCGCCGAATTCGCCGCGGTAGTTGCGAACGAGCACGCTCATGTCGACCGGCTCCCCGGTGGCGGGGTCAACGACCTTCGGCGTGAAATAAGGAACACCGCTGCTGTCGACGCGGCTGCTCGCCGGCGGCACGATCAGCATCGCGGCAAGCCCTATGACCGTCACCGCTAACGCAGCCCCGGCGTAAAGTTGCATGAATAGCCCGCCCATCGACCGGTGCTCCCCTCAATCCTTGCGGATGTAGACCTTCCAGGCACGCGCTTCCTTGACCGTCTCCAGGTGCGTTGCGGCCATCTGGTCGCACATAGGTGGCAGCGCCTCGACCGAGGTCGGGTTATCGACGAGCACCTCGACCACGTCGCCAACGCCGAGTCGGCTGACCGCCTTCTTGGTCGCCAACTGCGGTCTCGGACAACTATTGCCGATGCAGTCGACCGTCTGGCTGATGGGGTAGGTGACGCCATCGCTCAAGGTGACCGCGGGGCGGCCGGCATTCGTCGCGGTAGCGTCTTTCCTGCCAAAAAGTCCCATCTAGTCAATCTCCCTAACGTGGTCGCGGCGCTTGCCTTACTCGGCGGCCTCGGGTCGTACTTCGAGTTCGCGGCTTTCGGTCACCGCGCGGTGGTCGCTCGCCTGCGCGATCTCCTTGCGCCGGATGGCGCGGAAGATGACGTACAGCACCGCCACCTGGATCAGGCCGAAGGCGAACGCCGGAATGCCGAGCTTCTCTTGCAGCGTGTGGGCGTCGGCGAAACCTAGCTGGAGGAGTCGAGACTTGGGGCACCCGTCGAGCTCGCCGGCGGCGGCGGCCAGTAGTTGACCGACCACACCATGGAGAACAAGAACATGCCGATGAAAGTGAACAGGAGCGCCCACATCGCGCCGACGTTGCCTTCGCCGGACTTCACCCAGGTCGACACCGTGCACGCCCCGGCCAGCACCATGCCAATCCCGAAGATGAACAGGCCCGCGAAGGTATTCAGGCCCACGTCGAAATGCATCGGGTGCCCTTCGCCGAAGGTCATGAACAGCGTGAATCCGAAGGTCATGATCATCATGCCGACAAGGAGAGCCTTGGTGTTGCGGTAGGACTTGAACAGGATCGCGTCGCGCAGCGCCGCGGTGTTGCAGAAGCGCGAGCGCTGCACCAGAAGGCCGACCACCGATCCGAAGATGAAGGCGGCGAGGCACTGTGCGACAACCGACATTGCCTAGACCTCCAAAACCTTCTTGTAGATCAGCGACCCCACCCACGCTCCGGCGAGGATGCCGCTCATGGCAAGATAACCACCGAGGTTTAACTCCGGCGTCAGACCGAAGAAGGTCGACACGTTGCACACGAAGGCAAGCCGGATGCCGACTCCCATCATCAGGCCGCCGATGGTGATCATCACCCACTCCGACATGCGGCGCGGGACGCGTATGTAGAACTCCTTGCTCAGAATGGCGCCAACGAAGGCGCCGAACAGCATGCCGAGGCTGATGTAGATCTTCCAGTAGCCGACGGTGGGAACGAACACGAGCTGCCAGAACGGTAACCGGCCGAGCGCATCGCCCATGGCCGCCTGCGCGACGAGGCCCGTCATCATGGTTTCGCCGCCGCCGACGGTCCACGCGCCGACAACCAGAAAGAGAAAGACGTCCAGCACCGCAATGGCGATCAACGCGATGACCGGATCGAGGGTCTTCTTAAAAAAGTCCATTCTCTTCGAGGTCCCTCCGCCTCTTGTTCTCATTGCCCCACCGACGGCAGGGCACCACATCCTACCAACCGGTCGACTGCCGAATCCACAAAACGATACGGACTACCGCGAGAAAGTGGTAGTAAGTATTGCCAACAGGTCGCGATGACCGTCAGGCTCTTTGCCTCGCTCGGCTTCCGCCGGCCGGAAAGGGTTTCGTACGATGTCGATCTTCATAGAAGTCGAGCCGGGCGATTTCCTAGGGCATATGTTCAACGCCTGCGCCCTTGATCAAATCAGCGAGTTTGTTTCTGTGAAGCGCGGTTTCCGTATCCACGGCCACAGCACAACCATCCGCCTCGAGCGTGTCTTCTGGACGGTGTTGGAGGAAATTTCCGAGCGAATGAACTTGACGATGCCGCAACTGATCGTGCGCGTTCACGACGGCTGCTTGGTGGCGAACGACAAGAACATCGCTTCGTGCTTACGGGTAATCTGCATGAAATATATGAACGTCTACGCCTGACCGCGCCCGACGATCGCGCACCGTCGAGTACCTCGACGTGCGCCGCGAATTCGGGCATGCGCCGCCCGCTCGACAGCACCGAAGTCCACTCGAAAACACGCACCCGACGGCGCGCGATTTCCAACCAATCGTTCCGCGGATATACTTCTAACTCGAAACGATGCGAGGTACCGAGCGATGAAGCGCCTCTTGACCTTGTTCGCATGGCTGATGGTGGTGGCGATACCGGGAGCATCCGCACAAAGTGGAGCGCCATTTAACGACCAAAGCCAACCTTCATCGCACGGTGATGTGGACCTCAATGAACTGATGGTACCGGACCCGCTAGGCGACATGGCCCTCGGCGACCCCAGGGCGCCGATAGTGATCGTCGAGTACGGCTCCATGAATTGCCCCAACTGCCAGCGCTTCCACGCGCTGGCCTACCCGACACTGAAGTCGAAATACATCGACACGGGCAAAGTCTATTTTGTGTTCCGCGACTACCCCCTCGACGTGCCGTCTTTCCGCGCGATCATGGAGGCGCACTGCGCTGGCCCGGAGAAGTTCTTCCCGATTGTCGATACGCTCTATGATCGGCAACGGGAATGGCTGACCCGCGATGGCTCACTGGCGCCTCTTCAGAAGGTGCTCGAGCCATTTGGAATCGGACCCAACGAATTCACTGCGTGCCTAAACAACAAGGACGTTTTCGAGGGCGTCGCAGGTGCGGCTCGCCGTGGCGCACAGGAGTTTGGCATCGAAGGGACGCCGACATTCTTCATCAACGGCTTCCGGATCGTAGGCGCAATCTCCCTGGACGTGCTGGTGCGCATCCTTCCGGAGTAGGCCTCCCGCAAGTTGGGGCTGGCCCGCGCGTCCCTGCTAGCCGCTGAATGCCAGCCCTATCCGACCGCGCCTAATTGCGGGAACCATTCCAGCAGCAGGTAGCTCAGGAACGGGATGCCGCCGGTCAGGAAAAGGATACCGGTGACCACCAGGGCTCCCCCCATGATCTTCTCGATCAAGCCGATGTGTTTACGGAAGCGCACCATCAGCCGCATGAACGGTCCCGCGAACAACGCGGCGAGTACGAACGGCAAGCCGATGCCCAACGCGTAGACAAACAACAGCAAGGCCCCTCGACTCGTGGTTTGCTCACTGCCGGCAAGGAAAAGGATTGTCGCCAGGATCGGGCCCACACAGGGCGTCCACCCAAACGCGAACGCCAGCCCGACGAGGTACGCGCCGAGCAAGCCAGCCGGCCGCGTAGCATGTTGGTAACGCGCCTCACGGTGGAGCAGACTTAGCCGCAGCACGCCGAGAAAGTGCAGGCCCATGACGATCACGACAACGCCGGCCGCGTAGCTGAACCATGTCAGGTGGTCCACGACGAAGCGTCCAACGACGTTCGCCGTCGCCCCCAGCGTCACGAACACGGTCGCGAAGCCCAACACAAAGGCAAGCGACGCCGCCACAACCGCCGTGCCCTGGCGGAACGTACGTTCCTCGCTGACCAGCTCGTCGAGCGACGTTCCCGCCAGGAAGCAAAGATACGCCGGCACGAGCGGCAGCATGCACGGCGAGGCAAACGATGCCACGCCGGCCATGAACGCGCCGGTGAAGTTTACGTCAAACGGCAAGCTCGCCTCCGTTCGCCCTGCGCCAACTGATGCCGCACAGCTCCATCACGAACTGGTGCCGCACAGTTCCATCACGCCCCGTCATTTAAACGCCATCATGGACCGATGAATACCTCTAGCGCTAGGTGGAAGCCACGAGATCGTGATCACGCGTGGTGGTTGTTGGTGGGTATTTCCGCTGGATAAGGAACGTGGCCGTCGGTAAGATATCGCACATGTTGAATACGATTCTTCGACTGGGCTATCGTGTGTTTTCGCCGCGAATGCTTGTATTTGGCGTCGTTGCCGTCATTGCGGCTACGTCGCAGATGCCGGCCTTCGGCGCTGAGTTGATCATGTTCGAGCAGCGCGGCTGCCCGTTCTGCGCGCAGTGGGACCGAGAAATCGCACCGGCTTACCCGAAGACCCAGGAAGGCAGGGTCGCACCCCTACGCCGCGTCGATATCCACGAGGCCATCCCGGCGGATCTCGCCGGGATTGCGGTGGAGCGGTTTACGCCAACGTTCGTCGTTGTCGACCACGGCAGGGAAATCGGTCGCATCCGCGGCTATCCGGGCAGCGACTTTTTTTGGTTCCTGCTGGACAACATTCTCGACACCCTGCCCGCGACCGTAGCCGCGCCCGCCACCAGTTCCTAGCCACCGCTCCGGACGGGGCATGGCCGCACACCAAAGGTCAGGCGTGCCGCCACGCGGGCGAACCTCACCAAAAAGATTCAATTCCAAGATTTAGGTTACTGCCCGTTAGCCGATAGCTGGCGGTGCGAGGCACACGCCGGCGACGAAGTTGGCCGTCAAGCGGTCGCAATCGGATGGCAATTCAGCGGAAAATCCCACGGCGCCCGAACGTTTCGCTCGATAGTCGCGCCAGCGTGGCGACTGTTGGCAATACTTACTACCACTTCCCCCGAGGCCGGCTGTAATCTTTAACCTTGCCGGCCTACGCACGGTGGGCTGGCAGACAACCGCAGGAGGGTGCGTCAAGGGCGCCAATTGTCGTGCGGCAAACTGCCGCACTAAGATACATGGCCGTTCGTGAATGCGTTTCTGATAGCATCGATGTGCGACAAAGAGCGTGATCTGGTGTGAATACCCGCAATACCCGCTCGAGATCGCGCAATGAAAAAGGGAGAAAACAGATGTTTGCAATCAACTTGCGTGCGCTGATGATCCCGGTGGTCGCGGCGTTGGCGTTCGGTGCCATGAGCACCGCCGCTTCGGCGCAGTCCGGCGATTCGCGCTCAGCTTTCCAGGCGCCTGCGGGCAATGGCAACCTCGGCGGGTCCTACAATCCCAAGTACAGCGCCGATGGCATGCTGCACGTTGTCTATCACATCGATTTCAACGACAACCGGGCAGGTACGTATCAAGGTCTCGGCAACATCCGGAACACCGTTGACGGCGTGGGCAAGGACAACATCGATCTCGTCGTCGTCACGAACGGCGCGGGCGTCAACCTGCTGCGTCGCGCGAAGACCGATGAAAAGCTCGCCGCGCAGATCGATCAACTCAGAGAGCTGGGCGTGAAGTTCGAGGTCTGCTCCAACACGATCTCCAGAGAGGACTGGCAGAGCACGCTGTACGGCCCTCACGGACAGGCGTTTGACCGCAAGGACATCGTCGCGGCGGGCGTCGGCGAGGTGGCGTGGCTGGAGTCCAAGGGCTACGCGCTCATCAAGGTCGCGCCGCCGATCATCTTCGAGTAACCGTCGCTCTGTGAACCCGTCGCGGTTCAGCCAACGTGGACGATGGTCTTGCCTCCAGCGCATGCGTCGCATGAGCACAGCCATCGTCCATGGTGGACTCACCGCGGGCAAAGCCTTTCGCGTTCAGAATACCGTTCGAGACGAGGCTTCCTGCCACCGCAGCTTCTTGACGGCGGAACGGTCGGCATTATCGACAATCGAATACGGGCGGAGACGCAAGGAAATGAGCAACGACATGAATAGCGGCTTGATAGGCACTCGGCGTCAGGCGCTCAAGTTGGCGGCTGCCGGCGTGCTGACCCTAGTCGGCGGAGGTTTGCTGGCACGCAGTGCCGGAGCAACGCCGGAGACGACGGCGCAGAAGCTGACCGAAATCGCCAAAGGCGCGGCGGTTCAGGCCGGAGCGATCGACGTGAAGTTGCCTGAGATTGCCGAGGACGGCTCGCAGGTGCCGATCACCATCAGCACCGACGGGCCGATGCCGGATGGCAGCCCCGTGCGCACCATTCACGTGCTGGCCGAAAAGAACCCATTGCCCCTCGTGATCTCCTTCAATCTCACGCCGCTGCTTGCGAACACGACCGTGAACACGCGAATCCGTTTGGCGGAGACGCAGGATGTGGTCGTGGCAGCGGTGAGCGAGAAAGGGGCCGTGTACACGACCCGAAAGACCGTCAAGGTCACAATCGGCGGCTGTGGCGGCTAACAAACGAGCGCGAGCGGAGGAGATCAACAAATGGGTGTCATGAAAGCTCAGCTGCGGGTTCCCGCGAAGGCGAAGAAGGGCGAAGCGATTCAGATCAAGACCCTGGTCAACCATCCTATGGAGACCGGGCTCAGGAAAGACGACGACGGCAACACGATACCGCGCATGATCTGCAACAAGTTCGTCTGCACGTTCGAGGGCGAAGAAGTGCTCAGCATCGATCTGCAGCCTTCCGTCTCCCAGAACCCGTATTTCTCTTTCTTCGTTACCGCCACCAAGAGCGGCACATTCCAGTTCACCTGGACCGACGACAACGGTGAAGTGCTGACGGAGACCCGCCCGATCACCGTTACCTAACCGGCAACGCAAGCATCGCGGCGAGGTCAGGCGCCGGGCGTTCTGCCGACGAAAAACCAGGGGGATGGTCGTGCTTACTCGAAGGGACTTCGTTCAAGTGCTCGCCGCCACGGCGGCTTTCGGTTCCGCCGGGGGCGTGGCGAGGGCCGCCACGGACCAGGCGATCACTCAGGATTCGCTTTTGGGCTTCGAGCCTGTTGGGCAGGTCACCCTGCTCCAATACGCGGACCTGCACGCGCAGTTGATGCCGCTCTATTATCGCGAGCCGTCGATCAACCTTGGCGTCGGCGAAAATAGGGGCCTGCCCCCTCACCTCACCGGCAAGGAGTTCCTCGACTATTTCGGCATCGCCGGTGGCACGCCGGAAGCCTATGCCCTTACCAGCATCGACTTCACGACCCTTGCCAAAGAATACGGGAGGATGGGCGGGGTTGCGCACATGGCAACGCTGATCAAGGCCATTCGCGCCGCGAGACCTGACAACACCATCCTCATCGACGGCGGCAATTCAACGCAGGGCTCCTATACCGCGCTCAAGACGCGCGGCGAAGACATGATCCAGGTGATGAACGCCCTCGGTGTGGATGCCACGACCGGGCACTGGGAATTCACCTACGGAGAGGACCGCCTGAACGAGCTCATCGGCATGATGAAGTTCCCGTTCCTCGCCGGCAACGTGAAGGACGCTACGTGGGGCGATGAGGTCTTCCCCAGCACCGCGATGATCGAGCGCGCCGGCGTCATGGTCGCGATCATCGGCCAGGCGATGCCCTACACGCCGATCGCCAACCCCCGCTACCTCATCCCGAATTGGTCGATGGGTATCAACGAGGATGCGTTGCGGGAGCACATCGCCGATGCGCAAGCCGCCGGCGCGGACCTCGTGGTTCTTGCTAGCCATAACGGGTTCGATGTCGACCGCAAACTAGCGTCACGGGTCGAGGGCATAGATGTCATCCTGACCAGCCATACCCACGACGCCATGCCTCAAGTTGTGAAATCCGGCAACACGCTGCTCGTCGCCCCCGGCTCTCACGGCAAGTTCCTTGCCCGGCTTGACCTGGACGTCAGAAACAAGAAGATCGCCGACTATCGCTTCAGGCTCATCCCCGTTTTCTCGGACGCCATCGCGCCGGACGCCGAAACTGCCGCGCAGATCACCTCGATCCGCGCGCCGTTCGAAAGCGAGATCCAGCAGGTACTGGGGACAAGTGAAAGCCTTCTTTACCGGCGAGGGAACTTCAACGGGACATTCGACGACCTCATCTGCCAGGCGATCGTCGAGGAGCGCGACACGCAGATCGCGTTGTCGCCGGGTTTCCGTTGGGCGCACAGCCTCCTGCCCGGACAGGACATCCTGGTCGATGACGTCTTCAGCTACACCGGTCTGACTTATCCTGCCTGCTACCGCAACGAGATGACCGGTCAACAGCTCAAGGATATCCTGGAGGACGTTGCCGACAACATTTTCAATCTGGATCCCTACTACCAGCAGGGCGGCGATATGGTCCGCACCGGCGGGATGGCGTTCACCATCGATATCGCTAACGGGATCGGGTCGCGCATCTCGGACATGACGCTCGTCTCAACCGGCGAGGCGCTCGACGCGTCCAAAACCTACGTCGTCGGGGGTTGGGCTTCGGTCAACGAAGGCACCGAGGGCCCGCCGATCTACGACGTGGTAAGCGATTACATACGTCGCAAGAAGACGGTCGTTGTCCCGGAGAATCAGAACATCCGCATCGTCGGCGCCTGACATTTGACCTGCCTCGCGGCGGTCGCTGCGGGGCCGCTGCTCGAACGCCGCGCCGGGACACTTGGTGGTGAGGGAGTTTGCAATGCTCAAGGTTGCGGGTGCAGTTCTCGCGCTGCTGGTCCTCGGCGGGCCAGCGGCCGCTCAACGGATGGAGGCCGGGTTCGTCTCCTACACCGTCAGCGCGAATTTCGACGACGTCGAGTTCGACCTCGAGGACGCCATCACCAGCGAGGGTCTACTGATCGACTATCGCGGCTACGTCAACACGATGCTCGAAAACACCGCCGAGGCCGTCGGCGCGGTCGCACCAGATGGAAGTAAGTCGCCTTACGTCGACGCCACGTATCTTCATTTCTGTTCAGGCACGCTGACGCATGAGGTCGTCGCTGCCGACCCGGCCAACGTCGCGATCTGCCCATACATCGTCTACGCCTACGAACTGCGTTCCGATCCTGGCACCGTGATCGTGGGATACCGTCGCCCGGTGTCCGAAACCAATGGCTCCGAGCAAAGCATCGCGGCCCTCACAAAGATCGAGGAACTCCTCAACCGCATCGTCAGGAAGGCCGCGGGACTATGACGGGCATGTGCGCCGCCGGCGGGCCATGAACGCCAATCTTGCCGGCCCGGTCTCGGGCGCGTATCAACTCGCCGCGATCGCATGCTTGCTCGCCGGCTTGGGCGGCTCGACGGCAAACGCGGACGAGGCGAGCACCTTTCCGACAGCATCCGGCGACGCCGAGCATGCGCAGGCGCTTGTCGGTGAGTTCCTCCACGCCGAGTTTCAAACCGGATATCGACCCGGCGACGCATTCGTTTCGATCGATTACGTCAGGAAGTGGCCCGACATCAAATTCACCGACAACGGGCAGCAACCAAACGCGCTGTTGGTGCATGCGATCAATATAGACGAGAAATACCGGCGGTTCTTCGGCGACCTGATGGACGAACTGTCGAAGCTCACCGGCGTCAACGTGGTCACGGACATCCCCGATGGGCGCAACCCCAATTTCGTGGTGAGCTTCATCGATCCCGAACGCCTGGGAGGAGTCCTCGAGGCCTGGAATGTGCCGCCGGATCAGATCAGAGAGTTCGTGAAGCTCCCCTGTCTCAGCCTCATGGGCCACACGTACGGCTCCGTCGTCGTCGGCTTCACGTTGGTGAAGAACACGTTGGATGAAACGCAAACCAAGCATTGCATCGCCGAGGAAGCGACTAGGGCGCTTGGGTTCAGGGCCGCTGACGTCCAAGCGCCGTCGGTTTTCAGCACCGTCAACTCCGGCGTCACCGCGCTCTCGCTGGACGACAAGATCCTCGTCCGCACGCTGTATGACAAGCGCATCGCGGTCGCCATGTCGGAAGAGGACGCCATGGTGATCGTCCCTACCATCATCTCTGAACTAGTCGCGAAGTTGCGCACCGACGGTGAGAAAGCTTTGTACCAACGCTGATGGGATGATGCATCGCCGCAGGTGCGTTCTCGATTACGATCTGTGTTTTTCATAATCGCCGGAGCGGCAACCGGCCCCAGTGAGACAAAGGCCGGATGGGGAGCACGTTTAAATGGACGAATTGTCGGTCACTACGATCTTGGGAATCGGCGGCTTTGTCATTGGGCTGGTGTTCGGGGCGACCGTGCAACGCACCAATTTCTGCACGATGGGGGGAATCTCCGACCGGGTCGTCATGGGCGATGGTCGTCGGCTACGCGCTTGGGTGCTTGCGACGACGGTCGCCATTATCGGTTCTCAAATCCTGACGTTCGGCGGCTTCATCGATCTCGATCAGTCGGTCTATCTCACTGCCAATTTCGGCTGGCTCGGCGCCATTTTGGGCGGCCTCGTATTCGGCTTTGGCATGGTGCTGACCGGCGGCTGCCCAAGCCGCACACTGGTTCGCCTGGGCGCGGGCAACTTGAAATCCCTGGTCGTCGCGCTGGTCCTGGCGGTCGTCGGCTACATGACGATGCGCGGATTGATCGCGCCCGCGCGGACCCTGTTCGAAAGTTCGGTCAACATCGATCTGACGGCGCGTGGACTTCACAGTCAGCACGTGGGTGATCTCGCCGCGGCTGCGTTTGGAACGAGCGAGGACACCGCACGGGCCATTGCCGCAGTCCTCATCCCAGCCGCGCTTTTGTTCTTCTGCTTCAAGGACCGGGAGTTCCGCCGGAGCCCGACCAATCTCGCGGCCGGCACCATCATCGGTCTCACGGTCGTGGCCGGCTGGATCGTCACTGGCATCATAGCGTACGACGAGTTCGAGCCGGTCCGACTAGCATCGGTTACGCTGATCCAGCCCACCGCCAATTCGCTGCAGTATCTAATGACCTTCACCGGCGCCACGATCAACTTCGGCATCGCCGTCGTGGGCGGCATCATCGCGGGCAGTTTCGTGATGGCCGTCGTGTTCCGCGAGTTCCGCGTCGAAAGCTTCGCGGACCGCGCCGATCTTGTCCGCCACCTGACCGGCGCCGCGATGATGGGCATCGGCGGTGTCTTGGCGCTCGGCTGCACGATCGGCCAAGGAGTCACTGGCATGTCGACCCTGGCAGCCGGCAGCATCCTCGCCTGGCTGTCCATCATGGGTGGCGGCTATCTCGGCGTGAAGTACCTCGAAGACAGTGACGTCTTCACCAATGCCGCTCGCGATCTGTTGTTGCCATTCCGTGGCCGCGCGCGAGAGCCAAGCTACCGGCCGACCAAGACCGACGGCGGTTCGACGGAAGCTTAGCAGCGGCCGGTTGACTGCGGTCAAGCCGCGTTGGTTTCGCCGATCGCCGCTGGCCACGCGCGCTCGCCGACGATCCGTGTTTCCGTGGCGAGCCCCCCTGCTGGGTCGAACCGGTGAACATAGTAGATCGGCCGCCGCGCCATGTGAGGCGGATAGGTGCCCCGGCGCAGCGTGGTGGCGAGGCTCGGCATCACGACCGCCGGAATCGCGCCGACTTGACCGGCCGTCGCGCGATGAACGTGGCCGCTGATCATCGCGACCACCCGCCCCGACTCCTGCAATGCTTGGCGTAACCTTGTCATGACCTCCGGCGACTCGAAATGGACTCGGTCGGGGCCGACCATGACCTCGAATGGCGGGTGGTGCGCGAAGACGGCTATCGGCTTGCTCGCGTCCGCCGTCACGAGATCGGCCAATCGCGCGAACCGCCGCGAGCAGAAGTCACCCCGGTTGCTGTTGGCACTCACCGTGTCGAGCGCGACGAGGCGTACCGGATAGTCCTCTACGGCATAGTCGATGAATGCAGAATCCAGCGCGAGATATCCGCTTGACGCAAAGGCGGCTCGCAAGTTCGCCCTGTTGTCCTTGTTGCCGGCGAGCACATAGACCGGAGCACGCGCCTTGGCGAGGATGGCGGCCGCCGCGGCGTACTCGTCCGC
Organism: uncultured Alphaproteobacteria bacterium; assembly: GCA_963749755.1. Classification (GTDB taxonomy): domain Bacteria; phylum Pseudomonadota; class Alphaproteobacteria; order Rhizobiales; family Kaistiaceae; genus JBBDMC01. The sequence continues at coordinate 806,802 of CAVVOK010000005.1, read as the reverse complement.
GCGTCCGTTCTGCACGATGTCGCCGGTGTGGACGATCACATCAGGAGCCGGGTCGAGCGCATTGATGTCCGCGATCGTGCGCTGGAAATCCGAAAGCCTCTGATCCGCGTCCGGCGTGTCGAGCGCAAGATGCGTATCGGAAATTTGCGCGACGATGGTCATGCCGTTCCCGGCACCGTCGACTTGAGGCTGGCGTAGTAGTTGCTAAGCACCGCTGCGACCTCGGGGCGGCTGAATTCGATCGGAATCGTCTCGCCATTCGCGAACATTTCACGAAGCCGCGTGCCAGAAATCTGGAGCCGATGCTCGTCGCCGTGCGGGCACGTCCGCGCCGTGGCCATGCCGCCGCATTTGTAGCAGTAGAACGTCACGTCGATCTTGAGCGGCTTGATAACCAAACTGTCCGGCTCGAGCGTGTCGAAGATGTGCTGCGCATCGAACGGACCGTAGTAGCTGCCGACACCGGCATGGTCGCGCCCGATGACGAGATCCGAACAGCCGAAATTCTGGCGGAAGAGCGCATGCAGCAGCGCCTCACGCGGTCCGGCGTAGCGCATTTCGATCGGATAGCCCGCCTGGACGTAGGTGCCGGGCACGAAGTAGTGCTCAGTTAGCTCATCGATCGCTTTGACGCGCACCTCGGCCGGAATATCGCCCGGCTTCAGCGCGCCAAGCACTTGATGGATGAGGACACCATCGCAGATCTCGATCGCAACCTTCGCCAAATACTCGTGGCTTCGGTGCATCGGGTTGCGGGTCTGAAACGCGGCGACGCGGCTCCAGCCCTTGTCCGTGAACAGCGCACGCGTCTCTTCCGGGCGTTGATAGAGCCCCTTGTATCGCTCCGGATAAGCCCCCTCGCTCAGCGCCTGCACCCGGCCCGCCAGATTGACCTCGCCCTGGGCGAGGACCTTGGCGACGCCCGGGTGCTTCGGATCGGCGGTGCGAAAAACGTGGTGGCACTCGACCTCCTTATCGATTGCGTACTTCTCCTCGACTTCGAGGAGCCCCATGACCTCGCCGGTCTCCTGATCGACCAGCGCGATCGTGTCCTCGACCGCGATCGAATCCGCGAGGTCCTGGCTGCACGATAGCGTGATTGGAATGGGCCAGAACACGCCGTCCGAGACCCGCATGTCGGCGCAACAACTCCGCCAATCGTCGTGCCCCATGAAACCGGCGAGCGGGGTGTACGCGCCCATCGCCAGCATGAGGAAATCCGAGGTCTCGCGGCTTGTCATCGGCACGGGCGTGAGAGTCCGCGCCCATCGCAACAGCTCCGCGCGCTCTGTCTCGGGCACGAGCAGCGGCATCAGCGTTTCACTGCCGTGCGGCGGTACGAGCTTCGACATGAACCTGGTCTCTTCGTTGTGCGGTGCTCTTCCTCGGCGCCCGTTGTGCGCCGAGGCCGGTCATGACTTCATTCGCCGATTGACCAAATTTCAGGTGGCGTGAAGCACGGCGACGCGCCCGTGGGGCATGCCTACGGCCGTTTTGGGGTCTCGTATTTCGCCTCCGTCTGGAAAGACTCCCAGACGGTCTCATATCCGACAAACCCCTTTTCGTTTGGCTCCTTCTGACGCGTCGTCAAAAAGCGCGTATGGCCGTCAGGGACTTTGGGAGGGGTGGGGTTCTTCTCGCTCATAACTCACCTCTTGCCGTGAAGCCGGGATTGCAGTTGCGAGCAACTGAAGCCGCAAAACGCGGATCGACATCGCCGCTCAAACAGGTCTCATCCGCGACGGGTCGACATTCGCCCCCGCGCTTATCGTTCCGCCCGCTCTCATCTCGTCATCGGTTGCTTTGCGCACAGTCCGTACGTCGAGCGTGAAGACGACATCTCTGCCGCAAAGCGGATTATTGCCATCCACAGTCAGTGTCTTGTCGTCGATCCGTGTCACGATGAAGCTGCGGGCTTGGCCCTTGTCGTTTTCCATGAGGATTGAGGTGCCGACTTGCCGATACTCCTCGGGAACGTTCTCAATGTAATCGGTGAAGACCAGCGACTCGTCTCTGGGGCCGAAGATCTGATTGCCATCGATCGGCACCTCGATAACGTCGCCGACGGATCTACCCTCCAGCTCTTTGTGGACGAAAGGGGCCAGAATTTCGTTGTGTCCGTGAACGTAGCCCAACGGGAATTCGACCATGGTAAGAACATGCCCGGACTCCTTGTCGGTCACCTTGTAGGTTAGTTCGACAAACTTGCCGTCCTGAATGGTCTCAGCCATATCGAGTCCGAACCAACTGATCAGAAGATGGACGCACCGAAAATCCTGACCTTCCCATCTTCATAACCGAGGACGAGTCTGCCAATCCATTCGCCCTCCGCCTGGGTACTCCGCTGCCGATAAAGAACCGTCACATGTTCCCCCCGGCGGATGATGCCGAGATAGTCGACGTGGTCGGACAGATTTCTGGCCAGTTTGCTGTTTGCGAACTGATGGCCGACCTCAACTTGATCCATGGCGCGCGCGAGGGAACTGGAGAAATTCTTGACGAATTCTCCGTATTTCCCTTCGTTCGAACTTTTCACCAGATCGCGCCACAGGGGATCGGCCATGGCCTGAATCTCCTCATCGGTTCTCTTGGCAAGGTTCACGCGCGGCTCTCTGTGACTGCAAGCAACCGGTGCTCCGGAGCGCATCCAAAAATACGAGGGGGCCGCATCCTGGTCGTTGTGCTTCCGGGCAGAACGTGCACGCGAGCTCCTATGTGGGGGCCTGCTACTACTCGTCCGCACCAACCAGGTGATAGCAGGGAGCTTTTTCCATGGTGTACTCGCCGGTCTTCGGATCACGACGTGAAACGGTCAGCACGTGCCAGTTTTCGTCGTCCACCTTCATGGCGTCGCCGCGATAGTAGTAGCCCGGCCAGCGGGTCTCTTTGCGAAATAGGGTGTGCTGCGTGACGCACTCTGCGGCGCGATGACGGTGCTTCAGCTCCCACGCGCGCAGCAGCTCGTGAATATCCTTTGCCGCCAGACTCTCAAGATCCTCCTCCATGATCTTGAGCTTCTTGAGACCAATGTGCAGTAGCTTCTCGTTGGTCATGTAGTTGACGGTCACCCCGCCGCAGTACTCGTCCATCAGCTTCTGCAGACGGTCCAAACCCTGCTTGGGATTGATGTAGTGCGGATTGACATCGCCGGCCACGACCGCATTGCGGTAGATCTTGTAGTGCTCCAGGGGCTTGTAGATCTCTTTCTTGCGACGCTCGATTTGCTCTTGAGACACGACGATGCCTTCGCCTTTTCCGTCGTCGATATATTTGCAGGCGGCCTTGGCGGCGAGGCGGCCTTCGGTGAACGAGCCGGATGAGAAGGCGTGCGGCGTCCCACCGACGGCGTCACCGGCGCCGAACAGCCCCTCGATCGTCGTCATGCGGTTGTAGCCCCAGAAATACTCAGGGGGCGAAACATCCTCGGGCCCCGAGCACCAGGCGCCCGAGCAGGTCGCGTGGGAGCCCATCACGTACGGCTCGGATGTCGTCAGCTCGGGATTCTCGTTCTTGGGATCCACATCGGTGGCGGCCCACAGGACCGCCTGGCCAACGGTCATGCCGAGGAAGTTTTCCCAACCGACCTCTTCTAGATGAGGATCCTGGAAGGCACGCATCGTCACCATGTGAATGGGTCCGCGGCCGGCGTTCACTTCACTGATCAAGGCATGGTTGCGCAGACAGGTTGGGATCGGCCTGTGGGTCAGGTGCGACTTTTCCGGATCCAGATATTCCTTGCCGACCATTTTCTGCAGTTCGGGGAACCACTTGGATTCATACTCTTCGCCCAGACCATTTTGCGTGTAGGTCTTCAGGTGCAGGAAGTAGGCGCCGACCGGGCCATAGCCGTCCTTGAAACGCGCCAGCACGATGCGATTTTCCATCTGCGTCATCTTTGCGCCAGCGTCGATCATCAGCCCGTAGGCAGACGCGGACGACCAAGGCGCATACCAGGTGCGCCCGGAGCCTTCGCCCACCGAACGCGGCTTGAAGATGTTGGAGGCACCGCCCGCTCCGCAGATCACGGTCTTGGACTTGAAGACGTGGTAGTTGCCCGTGCGCACATTGAAGCCGACGGCACCGGCAATCCGGTTCTCCTTGCCGTCATCCATCAAGAGGTGAGTGACGCAGATGCGGTTGAAGACCTTGTCCGCCGACTTCTTAGCGGCCTCGGCCACGATGGGCTTGTAGGACTCGCCGTGAATCATGATCTGCCATCGCCCTTCACGTAGATAGGTCCCCGTTTTCGGGTTCCTCATGATGGGCAGGCCCCACTCTTCGAACTGGTGCACCGTGGAGTCCACGTGACGGGCCATGTCGAACAGCAGGTCTTCGCGCACCAACCCCATCAGGTCGATGCGAGCGTATCGGACATGGTCCTCCGGGTTATTCTCGCCCCAACGGGTGCCCATGTAGCAGTTGATGGCGTACAGGCCCTGGGCGACGGCCCCGGAGCGATCGATGTTGGCCTTTTCGGCAATGACGATCTTTTTGTCCTGCCCCCAGAAACGGCCCTCCCAGGCAGCTCCGGTGCCGCCAAGGCCTGCACCGACGACCAGAATATCGATGCCGTCTTCGACGATCGTTTCGTGAGCCATTAATAGTACACGCCCTTCTTCAACTTGAGACCGGCGGCCTCAAGCGTGTGCAAGCCGGCGTCATCCATGCGGATATACTTAGGCTCGCTGTACAGAAGCTGGCTGTCGCGCATTTCCTGGCTAGGCCCAGGGACCTCCGCGAGCTTGGGGATCGCCTGCCCCCAGGGCTTGGTAGTGATGGGCGAAAGGAAATTCTTTTCCGTACCGTTCCGGAATTTGATCCTCCAGGCGATCGTGCCTTTCTCTTCGTCGCGGTCGACGCGAACGCTGTGGCCAAGCGGGGCGAAGTCGGCGTATCCGCGCACATCGATCGCGTGCTGCGGACAGGCTTTCACGCAGGAGTAGCACTCCCAGCACATGCTGGGCTCGATGTTGTAGGCACGCCGATACGTCGTATCGATGTGCATGATGTCCGAGGGACAGATGTCAACGCAATGTCCGCATCCGTCACACCTTGTCATATAGACGAAGGTAGGCATAAGTCGGCTCCTTACCTGTGGGAAAATGCGGACTGTCTTTAGTAGTGGCGGGGCGCTTCGCGCTTGATGCCGAGCCCCATTTGCATCGGAGCGTCACGCAACAGCTCCATGGATGGTCTTTTCTGTTGTTCAGGATCGTCGCGGCTCTGCGTCGGCAGATTCTGGGCTGAACCGTTGGCCCTGGATACTCTCTTCTCGAAAGCCGCCGCCGGCTTGAAGAACATGTGGGCGAACTTCGACCACGGGATCCCAGCAAACAGCACCGTCGTGGCGATCAGATAGAGCGCCAGGAAGATAGCCGCCCAGACACCGGCGCCCGCCGCCTGGACGATCGCCCAGATGATGCCGAACGTCGTGGAAAGGACGAGCGAGATAACGAACAGGTCGGCCAGCACCAGGCGAAACGGCGGGTTGCCCTCGGCGGCAACGTCGACCCGGATGAAGAACCAGAACCAGTAGCCGCCGACACAGACCATCAGCGCGCCGACGTACCAGAGGATCGGGAGGATGGCGGGCGTGGGGGCGCCGGGCGTCGCGTAGCCGAATACCAGGATCACGGTCGCGACAACGTAGATGACGAAGCCGTACATGCCGAGAAGGTGGGCAACGCGACGACGCGGGTTGCAGAACTCGCCGGAGGCGAGGACGTCCACCGCCACGGTCTGGATCGCCAGCGACGTCATCTCGCCGCCGCCGACGGCCCGTCCCCCGCTTCTTCGCGCTCTGCCAGTTGTCAAAGAAGTAGGCGGCGCTCTTCTTGTGCGCGACGTCGAACAGCGTGCCTGCCACCACCAGGAGTAGCATCACCGCGACGTAGATCTGCATGATACGGGGGATATGGACGCCGAGAGCTCAGCGAACGGATTGCTTGTGAACACTAGTCGATTTCCCCCCTGTGCAGCCCGTTTAGGCGGTCGCCCTTGCGGCGGCTCTTCGGGCCGAGGCCCCGCATATAATGCCGCTCCGGCCGATAGTTGTCGCGTTGCACAAGACCTCGCAACCAAGAAAAGGCGTCGCGCAAAGCGCCGGTGATCTCTGCCCCTAAAATGCGTCCCCACCCGACCGACCGTGCCCATGAACAGCCCTTTCAAGATTTCTTCGACCATGGTGCACACCAATCAATCAATCCAACAAATTGTTTTTGTTGTTTCGATTGATATTGTATGTTGATCTGATGACCTTTGAGCAGCTGCGCGTCTTCGTCGCCATCGCCGATCGTGCTCACGTCACCCGAGCCGCCGCCTACCTCGGCATCACCCAGTCGGCGGCGTCGGCGGCGATTGCAGCGCTGGAGGCGCGGACCGACGCCGTCCTGTTCGATCGCGTCGGGCGGCGCATCGAACTGACTGACACGGGACGCCGATTCTTACCGGAGGCAAGGGCAGTCCTCGATCGCGCCGCAGCCGCCCGTTCCGTCCTTGACGACCTTGCGGGACTGACGACCGGCGCTCTGTCGGTCGCCGCCAGCCAGACGATCGCCACCTACTGGCTGCCGCGGCGCCTGGTTGCCTTCCACGCCGCTCATCCGGGAATCCAGCTCGACGTTACCATCGGCAATACGCGTCAAGTGGAACGCTCAGTGGTGGAAGGTGCCGCCGCCCTCGGCCTGGTGGAAGGAGCGACGGACCATGCCAGCCTGATGCGTCAAGTGGTCGATCGTGACCGGCTGGTGCTGGTGGTGAGCGCGAACCGCCCGCCGCCCCGCCAGATTGCGCCGGGCAAGCCCGATCTCACCGCGGTTGCGTGGGTGATTCGGGAAGAAGGCTCCGGAACTCGTGACGTGCTCGCCGACGTCGCTGCGCGCGAGGGCCTCACCCTCGCAGACCTGCCCGTATTTCTAGTGCTGCCGAGCAACGAGGCGGTGCGCGAGGCGGTCGAGGCCGGCGCGGGCGCCACGATCATTTCCGAGCACGTGGTCGCCCGCGACCTTGCGGCTGGCGTCCTCAAGGAGGTGCCGATCACGCTGCCGGAGCGCGAGTTCGCCCTAGTGCGGCACCGTCAGCGCCATGCGAGCGCGGCCCAGGACGCGCTGGTGAGGCTGTTGAGCGACCGTGTCGCCGAGCAGCCGAAAGCGCCCGTGCGGCGCAAACGGACCGCGCCGCGCCGCGGGGCCGCGGTCCGGTGAGGGACCGACCCAGGTGAGCAGGCCGACGTGTTGCTGGGTCTCGGTCTGGCATCGATCGGCCTCGCCATCGTCGCGCTCGGCCTGGGTGCCTTCGCTGACTGGCGGCGGCGCCGGATCGACGATCTCGTGGCCGCAAGCGCCGTCTTCATCGCGTCGACGCGGCGGAACGTGGTGACCGGTCAAGCCCAACCGCGCACGCGGTAGTAGATCAGCCCAATCATTTCCTTCACCACGCTGGTCGTCTGCACCAGCGCGTCCGCGTCCGGCAGCACGTCCAGCACCGTGCTGTAGAACGGCGTGCGCGCGTGGACATCCGCCGACGCGGCCGTGACGGCGACGCCGACCTTCTCGAAACACGCAACGGCGCGGGGCATGTGGTCGGCCGACGTGACCAGCAGTGCCGTCCGCCAGCCGTTCTCGCGGACGATGGCCGCCGTGTTGACCGCGTTCTCGCGCGTATTGCGGCTCACAGTCTCGATCTGGATGGCTGCCCGTGGCACGCCCAATTCGACGAGCATGTCGGCGATGTACACCGCCTCCGGCGCCGCGGCGGATTGCCAAGGTGTGTTGCCGCCGCTGACCAGGATGCGCGGCGCCCTGCCCGCATGGAACAGGCGCGCCGCCTTGAACAGCCGGTCGCCCGCATCCTTGAGGTCGGGCTCGACGCGCGGCGGCAATGGCTGAGCGATGAGCCCGCCCAACAGAACGATGACGTCCGTCTCGGGCAGCTGGTCAGCTGCAAGCGGCGGATAGGCCGACTCCCACACCGTGCTCAGCCAGTTCGCAAAGACCGGCATGGACGGCACCCAAAGCACCGCGATCGACAGCGCGAGAATGACGCGCGCGACCGTTCGCCAACGCAGGACGGCGAACGCCAATACACCGAGGCCAACCCCGAGCCCTAGGGGGTAGACAAACATCGGAACCAGCTTGGACAAGAACAGCATCACGCCGCGCTGCGCGCCGGTCTCAACGAGCGGTCACGTTTTGCAGGATGCGTGAAGTGAACGGGACATGGAGCGGGCGATAGGAGTTGAACCCATGCTTCCGACCGGGTCGGCCGACGCTCTTCCGTTGAGCTACACCCGCTTGACCGCATCGTCCCGTCTGAGACGTCTCGCCGCAACACGAGTCCCGAGTTACCCTTAACCACCGTGCGCCACACGCGTCGCCACCGCCCCCCAGGCGCAAGCATTGGCCGCAGCATGGTGAAGACAAGGTTAATGCCGTCTGCGTATTATTAATTATATCTGAAGCAACCGCCCCACCCCTTATTCAAAACGTGTGGTTCCGGGTCTAGAAGTTCCGCTCTGAGGCGCGCGATGACCTATCGCGAAGAGAGAGCGGAATGACGACAACCGATGTGGCAGGGCGGGCATCGACGCCCGCGGTGGGCGTCCTCTCCGCAACGATCGTTGACGGTAAAACGTTGCGCGAGAGCCGGCCGGGCGAGTGGTGCCGCATGGCTGCCGCGGCGCGTGGCTCCGTGGTCTTCCAGACCGAGGACTTCATGCACGGTTGGGCACGCGCGTTCCAGCGCGACGACAGCAACCTAAGGCTCGTGCTGGTACATCGCGGCGGCACGCTCGTTGCGCTGATGCCGGTTGAAATCCAGTCGCGCGGCATGGTGACCACCGCGCGCCTCGCCGGCACGCCCGTGGGACAATACGATGACGTCCTGATCGATCCCTCGGCGGACCCCGCCGAGGTTGTCCAGACCGCACGCATCGCTCTCCGTGACAACGGCGTCGATGTCGTACTCCTCACCCGCGTCAGAGGCGACAGCGCACTGCGCGGTGGCTGTAGTGATTTCGTCGCCCTCGGCGCGGTCGAGGAGGCACCTTTTGCTGACCTGGGCGATGCCGGCGGCGAGGCGTTTCTTGCGACGCTGAAGAACCGCGTGAAACGCCAGCTAGCGAAACGCCGACGGCAACTTGCCGAACTCGGCACCTGCGCGTTCGTGCAGGCCACCACCGCCGACGAGGCCGAGGCCTGGATGCGCGAGGCGCTCGCGCTGAAGCGCGCCTGGCTCCGCGAACTCCGGCCGTCTGAGTCACGCTTTCGCGGATCCGCGCACGGCCGAATTTCTGGTCGCCGGCGCGCGCGACGGCGCGACTGGCCCGAGCGCCGCGATCGAGGCCGGGCACAGCCGCCTTGTGGTGTCGCGGCTCGCCGTCAACGGCAAGACGGCGGCGCTGGAGGCAGGGTTCGTCTGCCACGACACCTACCATTTCTACCTCGGCGCGTTTGCGCCCGAGTTCGCCAAGTTCGGGCCCGGCAACGTGCTCACCGAGTTGATCATCCACGCGTGCGCAGATGGCGGCATCCGCCGTTACGACATGCTCGCCCCCGACTCGCGCGCAAAGCGCGAATGGGCGACCGGCAGCGTTTCCGTCGCCGACATGGCGCTTCCGCTGACCCCCATCGGGCGGCTGGACGCGGCGATCGTGCATCAGCGGCTGCGGCCGACCGCGCGGCACATGTTCTACATGCTGCCCGAGCGCGTGCGCGCCGTGATCGCCGACCGCGTGTTGGCAGCATAGCGATGACCGAGGCTGCGCTCCTCACCCCGGTCGCGCGCTTCGCGCACCGCTATGGACACGTCAACTGGGCGCTCGCCGACCAAGCCGTGGTGAGCGGTGCCAACGTGCTGACCGGCATCCTGCTTGCACGCTTCCTTGGTGTCGCTGGCTTTGGCGTCTATTCGCTGGCCTGGGCCGTGCTGCTGCTGGTAGCGAGCGTACACGTGCCGTTGATCGTCGGCTCGATGATGAGCATCGGACCGAAGCAGACCACGGAGGAAGCGCCCGGCTACTACGGCGCCGTCATCGTTCAGAACCTGGCGGTCGCGGTCGCCGGCGCGCTCCTCGTGTTCGTCGGCGCCCGCGTGAGCGGGTGGGCGATGCCAGCATGGGACATCGAGCGGCTGGCGCTGCCGCTCGCCGCTGCAACATTCACGACGGTCTGGCAGGAGTTCTTCCGCCGCTACTTCTTCACCCGTGGCCGCCCGAGCATCGCGTTCGCGCTCGATGCCGGTCGCTACGGCAGCCAGATCGTCGCGCTGATCGCATTCTTCCTGGTCGTTCCGGGAATTGTCGATGCCGAGCTCGCCCTATGGATAGTCGCCGCCGCGGCCGCCATCTCGGCGCTTGCCGGCCTCAAGGCACTCGGCGAGATCGACTATCGTGCCGGCGTCATGCGTGCCGTCGCCACCCGGCACTACCACGCGTCCAAGTGGATGGTAGTTTCCGAGCCGATCGAGTGGGCGAGCGACTACGTGTTCATGTTCGCCACCGGCGCGTTCCTCGGCACCGCGGCTGTCGGCGCCCTTCGTGCGAGCCAGAACGTGGCGGCGCTGGTCAACATCCTTTTCCTGAGCCTGATGAACGTCGTGCCGGCGCGGACCGCGCGCGCGCTCCATGAGGGCGGCATGTCGGCCATGTCGCGCTACTTGAGAAGTGTCGTGTTCACCGCCGGACCGGCGACGGCGGCCGTGTGCCTGGTGCTCGCCGCGACGCCCGGCTTCTGGCTGCGCATCCTCTTCGGCGAGGAGTTCGCCGACTACGGCGAGTTAGTGCGCTGGTGGGCGCTGTACTACGCAGTGAACTTCTTCGCGCTGCCGCTCCGCTCCGGCCTCAGGGCACTCGAAGAGACCAAACCCGTGATGACGGCGCGGGTGCTCGGCGCGTGCTTCGCCGTGGCCTCGGTCGGGTTCCTGGTACCGACGTTTGGCCTGCGCGGAGCGCTCATCGGCGTGCTCGCCACCAAGACGATCGCTACGCTTTGGCTATGGCGCCTTTATCGCAGCCACGAAGCAACCGCGGCCTGACCTACAGACGCGGCGCTCCTGGCGCCTGCCCCGGCGACACGCCAAAATGCGAGTAAATTTAACGTTAAATTGTAGATGACGTTGCCTCCGCCAGCCCATCTGGTCTGAATTCAAGGCGGCCCATCAGGGCACCCTTCAGAGACCCGGCACGGCCCGATTCAGCAGGCCGGCTCGCCCAATTGGCGGATGCTGATGCGTAAGACTCAAACGGATATTCCAGCCGTCGTGCTCAGCGGCAACCTCGGCGCGCCGCCGGCAATGTGTCGATCAACGAGGCCGCGCTCGCCCTGACACGCAGTCTGGGCCGTCGCGGCGTTCGCGTGTATCGCTTTCATCCCGACCTGTCGCTGACCGATCTCAAATCGCGCTACGCCACGCACGTCCCCTGCCCGAACCTCTACGACGAGCCGGACGGCGCTGGTCGACGCGCTCACCGCGTTCGCCATCGACAGCGGCACGCGACCCTGTCCTCTACCCCGCCTCCGACGGCGCCGCGCAATTCATCGCCGATCATGAGACGCGCTGAGCGCCCATTTCGCTCTTACCTCGCCGCCGCCGTCCTGCATCGCGAGCACGCAGCACAAGCGCGCACTGATCGAGGTCGGCGGACTCGCTTGGCGTTCCGGTCCCGCAAACGTTTTCCCGACCGAGCGCCGGCAGCGCTCCCCGACGATCGCGCGGCAGACCTCGTACCCACTGATCGTGAAGCCGCTCTATTCACCGGACTGGAAGCGCGCCGCCATCACCGCCGTTTTCGGTCGCGTGAAGGCCCTCACGATCGACGGCCCGCGACAACTTGTCGAGCAGTGCGGCACGCTGCTGTCGCTCAACAGCGAGTTCATGATTCAGGAAATCATTCCGGGGCCGACGATAGCCTGATCACGTTTCTCGGATACGTCAGCCGACAACGGCGAGCTACTCGCCGGTTGCGTGCGCAAGAAGCTGCGCCAATTCCCACCGGGCTTCGGCTACTGCTGCCTGACGGAGTCGGTGAACGACGAGGAGGTATTCGAGCTCGCCGCCAAGCTCCTCGGCTCGCTCGACTATCGCGGCATCGGCTGCGTCGAGTTCAAGCGCGATCCGCGCGACGGGCAGCCGAAGCTGATCGAGATCAATACGCGAGCGGTCCGCACCAGCGTACTCGCTATCGCCGCGGGTGTCGATTTTCCCTGGATCGCCTACCAGGACTGCGCCGGGACGAACGACATCCAGCCGATTCTCAGCGGAAAGGTGCCGGTGCGCTGGGTCCACCTCCGCGACGAGATCTGGGCGGCGGGCCGACTGATCGCGCGCGGTGAGCTGTCGCCCATCACATGGATACGCGGCTTCCTCGGAAAGCCGCTCGTGGTCGCCGAATTCAGTTGGGATGACCTGTCGCCCGGCCTCCTGAGCTGGGCGCAAGTTCCGCGCCGGCTCGCCAAACTCGCGTTCCGCCGCAATCGGCGCGCCGCACCCCGAACCGGCGGCGGCAGCCGCCGGACGCACGGCAAAATGACAATCCAGTGTCTCCGTCGCGACACGGTGCCGTGCGTGGTCATGCGCGGCGGCACCACCCGCGGCTTCTTCTTCCAGCCACGCGATATCCCGAGCGATCCGGCGCTGCGCGACCGCATGTTCATCGATCTCGTCGCGGGACCGGATCTCCGCCAAGCCGATGCGCTGGGCGGCGGCGACATGCTGCTCAACAAGATCGCGACGGTCTGGGCGTCCGAGCGCGACGACACCGATGTCGAGTGCACCTTCGGCGTGGTCACGCCCGGCAGCAGCCGGGTCAAGTACGGCTCCAACTGCGGCAACCTCGTCTCCGCCGTCGCGCTATACGCCGTCGAGGAGGCGCTTCGCCTCGGCCTCGAGGACGCCGTTCGCCTGTTCAACCCGCAGTCCGGCACGCGCATCGACGCGCGCTTCATGGACGCCGGTGAATTCCGCGATCACGCCGCGGGCGTGAAGCAGGCCGGCATGGCGATGACCGGCGTGCCGGTGGAACTGGCCTTCATCGATCCTGCCAGCACCATCGGCCGTGGACTGCTACCGACCGGCCGCGCCGTCGACCGTCTCCGCCTGCCCTCCGGCGCCGAGATCGACGCAAGCATCGTCGATTCCGGGACGGTGTACGTATTCGTCACCGCGGCCGATCTCGGTCTCGATCACTCGCTGGCTCCCCTCGACTCCCGCCAACAGGCGGACATCCTCGCGATCGCGGAGACCCTACGCGGCCAAGCCGCCGCGCTGTGCGGGCTCGTGGACGATGCGGCCGATGCACGCCGCATCTCGCCCGCCGTGCCGAAGATCTCGATCGTGTCTCCGTCACACGCTTTCGCGATTCGACAACGGCCCCGCCTTCACCGTTGGCGAGACCGACATGCTCGGGCGGATCGTGTCCAGCCAGAACGTCCACCGCTCGTACGCGGTTACCGGCGCGATCGCCACCATCGCTGCGGCCGTCGTTCCGGGTTCCGTCGTCAACCGCACCGTCGGCGAAGCGGCCGGCGCCGCGCCGCTGACGCTCCGCATCGGGCATTCGAGCGGCGTGCTTAGCCTGCGGCAGGATTGGATCCACGGCGCCGAAGGCGTCGTGGTCAAGCGCGCTCACGTGATCCGCACCGCCCGGCGGATCCTCACCGGCTCGGCGTATGTTCCCGGAATGGCCGTGGCGGTTTCGCGCGACTACTTCCGCACCACGAAGATGTGGACGTCCGCGCCGACGCGGAAGGGAAGGTCGCCGAAGGCGCCCATCCACCGCGTCAACGCGCGGTGAACGCGGAGCGCCGTCCGCTCGCTGACGAACGGGCGGTAGTTGAACCGCGGGGGGCCGAAGCCGATCCCCTTGAACGCCTCGATGGCGAGACCATTGGCCTCGATCGCGCTCCGCACCTCCGCGAAACTCATGGTGTCGCCGATACGGAACCGTTTGCCGGCCAAGCCGAACGCGCGGAGCGCCTTTCGAGCGAAGTATCGGAAAGGCCCGACCGGATCGCTGACCATTGGGTTTTTTTCGTTCCGGTAGGTGACGATGGCCGTGCCGCCCGGCCTCAGAACGCGGTGGATTTCCTTGAGGATATTTTCGTAGTGCTCGACGTAGCTGATGACGCCGAGGCACACAGCGCAGTCGATGCTTTCGTCGCGAAGGGGCAACGCCTGAATGTCGCCTCTCGCCAACGGACGGCGGCCTGACGCGCCGCGGCTGACACGGACGGCCGCGTTGCGCAGCATGTCCATCGAGTAGTCGAACCCGACCGGATCGTAGCCCCGCTGCAACAGTTCCGACATGACCGGACCGGCCCCGCAGCCAAGGTCGCAGATCACTGCCTGGGTATCGTAGTTCGCCGTCACGTATCCAACGGTGAAGTCGCGGCGCAGCCGGAAGAACTCATCGTCGAGCCGTTCGGTATCGCCGGCGTACATCCGGTCCCATTTGACCGAATCCTCGCGCGGCGAGAAGCGCGATTGGACGTCGTCCTTCCAGGTCATTCCGCCGCTCGTCGGTGCGTATCGGGGCAACGCTCAAATTTCTAGCACCGCGCACCGCCCACCGGCGGGCGAACCAAAATTGGCGTTAATGCGACGTGGGTTGGGACAGCGTGCCTCGAAGGGACGCAAAGAAAGACCGGCGGCGCGAGGCCGCCGGTCTCCAATGGCGAGCCCTGCTACTTCGCCGCGACTTCTGTCGGAACGGGGAAAATCAGGTACGGATTAATCTGATGCCAATTCAGATCGAGGTTGGCGAATTCCTTGCCGTCGACCTTCAGTTCGACATGGTGCGAGAAGTTCACCGCAGTGTCCATCCGGTCGGCGAGGAAATCGCCGAAATCGCCGACATATGTGTGACCGCCCATGGCGATTTCGGTGTGCGTCGGGTGACCGATGGTATCGAACGTCGCCACGAGGTTGACGCCGTCGCCGAGCCACGGCACCGGAATCGTGAGCACATCGTGGAGCTCGTCGTCCTTCGATGCCTTCATGACCGCCGCCGCATCGCGTGCCAACAGGACGACCTCCGACGGCATCAGATACCCGAGGACCAAACGCTCTTTGGCGGAGGTTTTAGCAGGTCCGGCGTAAATACCGGGCTCGGACTTGTTCCACGCCAGACCGTTCGCGGCGACCATGATCTGGCGCGACTTTTTGTCGGAATTCGCGACGTCGATGCGAACGGCCGGGAAGCCGTAGTCCCAATCGAAGACGACGTGCGACGGTTGACCGTCCCATATCCCGTTGGCATCGATTCGCATCGCCAAGGTCGTGTCGCCGAGCACAAGATAGTAGCCGTCGACCGACCTATCCGGCGCGTATTGGTGGTCACGCATCTGACCCATCGCGTCGGCCGCCCGAATGAGAACGCGAACGGCGTCAAGGTTCTTGTCCGCTCCGACAGGAAGCATGCCGCCGTACTTGTAGCCGTCGATCACGAGGAATTTCTTGCCGACGATTTCGGCCGTAGCGCCCACTACAAACGCAGACGCCGCAACGACCGCCACCGAGGCCGCAAGGATAAGCCTTTTGTACCGCATATCTCTCAGACCTTTCGTAATTTCGGATCCGATGTCGCGGCCCATCTCGGACCGCCGATCGGAGGCTTCGATTCCGTCCGCTCTAACGCTGGTTAGCCGCTTCGCGCGTGCGACGTCGTATGCAGATGATCGATATCCAGACACGGAAGCGCCTCGTAAAGCGTGGCGTTTGGATCCGTGCTGACGGTGCGCGTCACCGGCGACAGATGCCACGGCTCGGCGAGATACTCCGGATCGTCGACCGTCGCCTCCCATGTCAGCTTGTTGCCCTCACGGGTCAGCCGCTCCGTGACTTTCATGTCGAAGCCATGGACGTAGCCGTTCTTGTGTAGCCAACTGGAATTGGTGAAGCCGACGGTCTCGATAACGAGCGTGTCCCCTTCCCAATGGCCAACCGGATCGCCACTCCATGTTTCTGCGGCGACGTTGGTCGGATTGTGCGGACGTCCGTCGGTCGGGATCATGCGAAGCTTAAGGCCGAAGGTGTCCGAGTCAGCGTAGATCAGGACCACCCACGGCTGATCCTTTACCGCGACGATCGCGGACGGCGCCCCCATGCGCGGGACGCCATCGGGAAGGCACATCTGCCGCGGATCCTCGAAGTTGCCGTTGTAGTCGTTCTCGACGATCTGGTTCCAGTACTGCGGCTTGTACTTCGGGAAGTTGCGGACGTCTGAATTGTCCTGTCCGGGAAAGACGTTCGCCGGCTTCCGGCTGTCCACCACCGTCTCGCGGTAAAGAGCGCCGTCGGCCTCGTGGCCCACAAAGCTCCCGCCGCGGCCAGGGAAATCCTGGAAGGTTGCGCCCGACGCAAGCGTTCCGCCGCCACCGCCGACGCTAGGTCCGTTTGGCGCCCAGAGCCCGCTCAGGTCGGGGTGTCCATCGGGCAGACGACAATCCGTCGGTTCCTTCGCGATGCAGGTTGGAAACTCAGGCGTCGGGTATATCGCCGCGTCCTCGGCGGTCGCGCCGCCAACCGCTCCGAAGGTGCCACCGGCCAGAACCGCAGCGCCGACAATCAGTCCTGTGCGTTTAGTGCTGTCCATGGTTGAAGAGCCTCCCGTGTCGTGGACGCGACGATCCAGTCACGCGCCTGCCGCGATGGCAGTTGCTCTGTAACATTTTGAGATTCGCGCCCTGCCCGGTGGCCGGTGCCCCCCTCTGGGCACCGTTGCCACTACTCTGTCAGCGTAAGTCTGTCGTTGCCACTGCGTCAATCGAACGGCGTTGACGCGGCAATACTTTTGTCAAGCCGTTTCACGCTGTGCAGTTGCGGTGTAAAAAGCTGACACGTTCCCACACTTCCCGTGAATTGGGTCTGACAATACCTGACCTGGCGCCGACTTCACGGCGACGGTTGCTTGAACTACGGTGCATCGAACGTAATCCAAGGAGCCTCATCGCCATGGCGACCCAATCCCAAGATCGGGCATATCGTCGAATAGCCAGATCCGTCGGCGCGGTCGCGCTCATTGTTGCGGCCTCGGTAACATCGGCGCTGGGAGATCCGTCGGCAGATTTGGGTGCCGCAGCCATCGTGGGAGATGCAGCGCAGGTGCGCGCGCTACTCGCCGCGGGCGCCGATCCCAATTCCACCGATACGAAAGGCATTGCCGCGCTCATGCAGGCCACGTTCGCGAACAATGCCGAGATCGTGGGCATATTGCTGGCCGCCGGCGCCACGCCCGACTCCCGGGACTCTCGCGGCGGCACCGCCCTCATGGCAGCGTCGTTCGCCAACTATGTCGAGGTGGTCGACGCACTCCTCACGGGCGGAGCCGACGTCAACGCTCGTGCGGACGACGGTTCAACCGCGCTGATCGCAGGTGCCTACAACGGGAGCGTAGGAGTTCTCAGCGCGCTCGTGGCGAAAGGCGCGGACCTGAATGCGCACCAAACCAACGGCCAGACGGCCTTATATGCCGCAGCCTATCGTGGATACGTTGACGTGGTCCAAGTGCTTCTCAATGCCGGCGCCGATTTGAATGCCGCTACGAACTACGGGAGCACGCCCCTGATTGCCGCCGCCTACGGCGGCAACGCCGAAGTCGCGCGCGCCCTCATCGCCAAGGGGGCCGACGTAAATCGTCAGGACAGCGTCGAGCAAACCGCGCTCATGGCAGCGTGCTACCGCGGCAACGCCGCGGTGGCGCGGGAACTGCTGGCCGCCGGGGCCGACGTTAGCGTCGTCGATCCATACGGCCAGACGGCACTGCTGGCGGCGGCCAACGTCGGCAGCGCCGAACTCGTCGACGACCTGATCGCGAAGGGCGCCGACATGGATGCAAAGGACACGCACGGGACGACAGCGCTCATCGCGGCTGCCGGGAACAATTTCCTCGATGTCGTGCAGACGCTTCTCGACCAGGGAGCGGACCCCAACGCCATGACGTCGATCGGTCAGACTGCGTTGATCGCCGGCGCGCGCAATGGCTTTGTCGAGATCGTGCGGGCGCTCCTCGCGTCGGGAGCTGACGTAGACGCCGTCGATGCCACTGGAAGCACGGCACTGATGGCCGCAAACCAGTACAGCCATTCGGACGTCCGCGACGCGCTCGTGGCCGCGGGCGCAACACGGTAACGACCGCGCTCGTGCCAAGTCACTCCGCTGGGCGGCCCTGCTCATCCGGCGTCGCGCCGAGGACCGTCGGGCGATCGCCACGCAGAAACGCGGATCAGGCGCCGCAAGAACACCGCCGTCGCCGGCAGGATCAGGAGATCGCCCGCAAGCGCCGCCAGCAGCGTGAACGCGCCCAGCCAGCCGAACAGACGCAGCGACGGCAAGTTGGAGAACATCGTGACGCCGAGACCGAACGCCAACACCAGCGACGTGAGGATCAGCGCCGGGCCGACCAGCGTCGTCGCGCGCCTGACACCCGTCTGCCGGGTCCTCCCCCGGCTGATATTCCAGCCGCAGCCGGTTGAGGTAGTGGATCGTCGCGCTGAGCGCCAAGCCAAACGCCACCGTCAGCGCGACGATGCTGGCGAACTGCAGCCCCTCCCCGAACCACCACAAGACCGCCCCGGCGATCACGATCGGGAACAGGCCCGGCAGCACCGCGACGACCGGCAACGAAGAAGGAGCGGAAGGCGAGGCCGAGAAGCACCGCAACGAACGCCATCTCGATGGTCAGGCCCGTGCTCAGCTTGCCGATCATCGAGGCGCTGTTGCGCGCGGCGATCGCCGCCAGACCGGTGACCGAGATCGTGAAGCCTGGGTGCGCCGTCGCGCACCGCGTCAAGCGCGGTGTCGAGCTGCTCGATGACGCGGCAGCAGCGCGCTCGCATCGATGTCGGGGATGCGGCCGGAAACGACAACCGAGTCCTCCTCCTTCGCGACGAACCGGCGGGTGAGGACGTCCGGCAGCACGTCGACGTACTGCTTGAACGTGGCGGTATCGGTGACGCCGGCTTTCTCCGCCAGCCAGCGGCGCAGGCTCTCGATCGACCACACATTGCCTACACCGGCCTGCGATTCGACGACGCTGTGGACGGCCGCGATAGTGTCCAGCGTCTCGTCCTCATATAGACCGCGGCCCGCCGGGAACTGGATCAGCACATCGATCGGGTTGGCGCCCGTCAGCTTCTCGTCGAGGGATTGGCTGGCCGCCACGGCCTGCTGCTTGTCGGGAACCTGATCGGCCAGGCGATAGCGCGGATCGAGGCTGCCGTAGAGAAACGCCAGACCCACAACCGCCACGAGACTGATCGCGCTGTAGAGCACGGGCCGACGCGCCATCCTGGTCGCGATCCAGCCGCACGTACGGCGCAATGCGTCGACGCCCACATCCCTATTCCCGACCTTCTTGGCGAACCGATCCTCGTTGCGCACGAACAGCACGCCAAACAGAGGCACAAGCAGGATGACCGCGAGGAACGCAATCGCCGCCGACATGGCGCCGGCCGCGCCGAAGGTGCGGATCAGGCTCGAATCGGAGAATAGCAGCGCCACGAAAGATAGGCCGGCGGCGAGCGAGGTGAGTACGCACGCCGGGCCGACGATGAGCAGGGCGTTGCGTATCGCCTGATATTTGGTCTCTCCCTTGAGCAACCGGTCGCGCGTCGCGAACGTGAGTTGCATGGAATCCGAGAACGCCATGACCATGATCAGCGGCGTCATGACGTTCAGGAACATGTTGAGCCGGAAATCGAGCCAGCCGAGCCAACCCAGCGACCACAGCATGGCGACCAGCGGCGGTCCCGCCGCGACAAGCATGAACGAGACGCGGCGGAAGAAGATGACGGCGATCACACAGCCCGCCAAGAACCCGATGATGTTGTAGATCAGCCGGTCGCGCTCCACCGCGTTGCGGATCTCAAGCTGCATCACCGGAACGCCCGAAAGCCGGCCGGTCACCTGGGTGCCCGCGAGATCGTCGTTGACCGTCTGGCGTATCTCGGTGATGACGTCGTTGAGACCACGCCCCTCGACCACGCTGGGATCGAGCGACAGCACCGCCAGCGCCAACGTGCCGTCGAGCGACAGCAGCTTGCCCTTGATGATCTCGTTGTTCATCACCTGATCGACGAGCTTGGTGTAAGCCTCGCCTTCAGGCAGATCGCGCGGAAACAACGGCTCCGGTAGATGGCCGTCCTCCGGCGGCTGGCGAGCCGAGAACAGCGACAGGATGCCGGTCGTGCCGTCTATGAGCTGCACATCGGTCGTCAGATTGCGAAACGCCTGCAGCGAATCGCGATCCATGACGTCGCCTTCGACCACCACAAGGACGTCGAACTCGGCCGACGGGAACCGGCGCGTCACCTCCTCGTACTGCTTGAACTCGGCGCTATCGGAACGAAACAACTGGCTGAGGGAATCGTCCACCTTGAGCCGCGTGACTCCGTAAGCCGCCGCGAGCGAGACGATGACCGCGAGCACCGCGGCGACAAGCGGAAAGCGCAGCGACAGGAATCCTATCCGCTCGGTGCCGAACGTGATCCCGGGCAATCCCCGCATGTCAGCCATCAGATGATTCCTGTCTCCGCGATGCGGCTCGTGCGAACGTTCTGGCGACTTGAACTAGAGGCCTTGGGCTCCTCGCCAGGCCAGCCGCGCCCGACAACCGTCGCGGCGTGCGCCGATCACGGTCCGCGAATTTTGCGTACCTCGATGGAAACCGCGCGAATTTCCTCAATCTCGGCCTCGATATTGACCTGCTGCCGGTCGCCGCGGGTCACAACGGCGAGCGTCGCGACGAAGCCCGGTCCGTCGAGTAGGCCGCGGATATATCCGTCGCTCACCGTGCCGGTGAGGGTTCCGCGCACATTCTGCACCAGTTCCGACCATGTGCCCGTGAGCGCGCCGCCCACGCTGTCGAGATAGGCGTTGATCTCGAATTTGTAGCTGTCGGATGCGCACCGCAGCGCCTGCTGCAGATTGTTCTCGTTCTTCTGCACGTACTGGACGCGGCAGCGCAGCCGCTCCTTGGTGCCGCTCGCGTATGTGACCGTCCCGTCGCCCGACCACAGACCGCTCAGGCCGTCGAAGGGCCCGGCGGCAGCAACGCCGTACGATGGCAACGCTGAACACACGATCAGTGCAGCAAGGGCGATGGCCCCACTCACCAGACGCATGCGGAATTCCTTCTCTCGTCGCGAGCCTGAACGACTGCGGCACGCCGCGCGCAATCCGTTTGCACGAAAGTAGCTCGATTCCAAGGCGACGAACCAGCCGGGAACCCAACGCACCGTTCGCCCAAGTCGCCGCGTTGCCGCCATTTCGCAGTGTCATCTCCGCCACAATGGCGCCCGTTCATGATCTAAGCGTCGCCATCCGCCGCCCGCAATGATGGCAGCCCTGCAATGCGTTGGTTGGCTTGAAACCGTTGCCGGCTTGCATCACCTATGGAATGGCCCTGCGGCGGCCCGCCGTTAAGCATAAATATTGACGAATTCCGCGCATTTCTCAAACAGCACGAGATTTATTCGGAATTTGGCAATAAATTGGGCGGGCATTGATCGAGTGAACTTGGGTGCCTAGGGGCTGCTCCAAGAGGAATGGCATAGCGATGATTATCTCGACTGAGCAAAACGGGGGCGACGAGCACCGCCGCGATCGGCGGGCGCGGGTACTGAAAGGCGCCCACATCGTCTTCAATGGCGGCTATTCGGTCTACGACTGCCACGTGCGCAACCTTTCGCCCCACGGCGCGCTGCTCGAAATGCCGAGTCTGCTCGGCATCCCGACCCATTTCGACATGGCGATCGACAACCTGCACGACCGTCGCCCCTGCACCACCATGTGGCGCACGAATACGTTGATGGGCGTCGCCTTCGATGACGCGGTTGCGAAGGCCGCCTGACCGCCCACCCCCCGACCGCCGCTCCGCCAAAATCTGCTATGGCTGACGCGCGCCCGATGGCGGGCGCCGTCGTGACGGAGCACTTATGCAAGCGAAGCTCGCCGGATTGTGGCCGCCGGTCGCGACGCCGTACCAAAGCGACGGCGCCGTTGATCATCGGCGGCTGATCCACCACGGCAGGACTTCTGCTTGACGAGGGAGCGAGCGGCCTCGTCCTGCTTGGCACGACCAGCGAAGCAAACTCACTGACCGTCGACGAGCGGCACGCCGTCATCGATGCGCACGTGACTGCCGGCATTCCCTCTGAGCGCCTGATCATCGGGACCGGCGCATGCGCCCTTGGCGACGCGGCAGCCCTGACGCGCCACGCGAGCGCAATCGGCGCGGCCGCCGTGCTGCTCTTGCCGCCATTCTACTACAAGGCGATCACCGACGACGGCCTGTTTGCGTTCGTCGCCAGCGTGATTGAGCAGGCGGGCCCGAACCCGCCACGCATTCTCCTCTATCACATCCCCCCGGTTGCCGTTGTCGGGTGGTCTGCGGAATTGGTCGGCCGGCTGAGGGAAGCCTTTCCGGAGATCGTCATCGGGATGAAGGACTCCTCGAGCGACCGCGCTCACACCGAAATGCTCATCGCGTCGTTCCCCGACCTCGCCATCTTCCCTGGCTCGGAGGCAAACCTGCTGGAGCATCTCCGCGCCGGCGCGCCCGGGTGCATCACCGCGACCGCAAACATCAACGCACGCGCCCTCGCCGCGCTGATCGCCGACTGGCAGGCACCCGACGCCGAACGCCAACTCGACGCCGCCAACCGCGTGCGCAACGTCACCCGGGCACACGGGCTGATCCCGTCGATCAAGGCGGTCCTCGCCGCCCGCTACCGCGATGACGGCTGGCTCGCGGTAAGGCCCCCTCTCACCGCGATCGACGAAGCGGCGCGCGCATCACTGCTCGTGGATGTGGCCATCGCCGGCCTTGCCGAAGCGGTCGCCGCCTAGCCCGGCTTGTGATGGGCGTGCCAGTGCCAGGCGATGTCGATCCGCCGCGGCAGCCACACCTTGTCCTTCGCGCCGACGTAGTCGAGGAAACGGGCAAGCGCCGCTGCGCGACCCGGACGGCCGACGAGACGGCAGTGCAAGCCCACCGACATCATCTTGGCGTGGCCCGCCTCGCCTTCCGCGTAGAGGCAATCGAAGGCATCCTTGAGGTAGGTGAAGAACTGGTCGCCGGAATTGAAACCCTGCGGCGTCGCGAACCGCATGTCGTTGGCGTCGAGCGTGTAGGGGATCATCAGAAACGGTCCACGCGGCCCCTCGATCCAATACGGAAGATCGTCGGCATATGAGTTGGCGCAGTAGACGAAGCCGCCCTCCTCCGCCGCCAGCGGCACGCTGTTGATCGATGACCGTCCGGTGTAGATACCGAGCGGCCGCGCGCCGGTAACCTCGGTGTGGATGCGGATTGCCTCCAACAGGTATCGCCGCTCCTCCGCCTCCGGCATGTCCTTGTATTCGATCCAGCGCAACCCGTGCGTGGCGATCTCCCACCCAGCTTCGTTCATCGCCGCAACGGCTTCGGGGTTGCGGGCGAGCGCCTTGGCGACGCCGAACACGGTCGGCGTGATGCCGCGCTCGCTGAACATGCGCCACAGCCGCCAAAAGCCGACCCGCGACCCGTACTCGTAGATCGACTCCATGTTCATGTGCCGCATACCAGGCCACGGCGCGGCCCCGACGATCTCGGAGAGGAACGCCTCCGACGCGGCATCGCCGTCGAGGATGTTGTTTTCCCCGCCCTCCTCGTAGTTGACCACGAACTGAACCGCGATCCACGCTCCATCCGGCCAGGCGGGGTCCGGCGGCGTCCTGCCGTAGCCGATCATGTCGCGCGGATGGGGGTCGCCGGTCATTGCTGTGGTGTCGCCTCCAGGGGTACCGCCCGCAGCAGTCTGGAACCCGTTAACGCATCGTTAACACTCACCGGCAAGGCTCGGTCCGGGGTGGGGATTCGCGACGGAGCGACGACGGGAATGAACAACCGGGCGGAATTGACCGCGGACGATCCCAAGTTCGTGCGCAAGCTCGACAACCAGATCGAGCGCCTGCGCAGGATGCTGATCCTGATGGGCCCCGAGACCGGCGCGATCGCGCTCGGCGCGGCGCGGAGCGCCGCCCCTCGCGCCGCGGCGGCCTTCGACATGACTCCCGAGATCACTGACTAGCCCCGCCGTCCGGCGGCGACTTCACCGCTCCGACGGCGCTTTCACGCTCGGCGTCCTGTTGCCGGCGACGCTGATACGCCCGCCAACTGAAGGGCAACGCCCCCCAGTAGGCAAGCGTCAGCACGGTCAGCGTCAGGAACGGGAAGCTCAGAAGCAAGGCCACCGCCAGCACACCCGCGACAAACAGCGGCGCGACGAGGTCGCGCCGCATGCGCCGGCCGACCACCTTGCCGGACCAGGTCGGCAATCTACTAACCATGAGCAGCGCCACGGCGATGGTGTAGACAAACACCACCGGAGCCGTCAGGAACCCGTGCGGCAGCGCGAGCAGTTCCACGTAAAGCGGCAGCATCACGATCATGGCACCCGCCGGCGCCGGTACGCCGACGAAGAAATTGGCCTTCCAATCCGGTTTGTCCGGGACGTCGAGCGCGACGTTGAAGCGCGCCAAGCGGAGAGCCGCGCAGATGGCGAAAACCAGCGCCGCGATCCATCCAAGCGAACGTAAGTCGTCCAGCGCCCAGACGTAGAGCAGCACCGCCGGCGCGACGCCGAAGTTGAGAAAGTCGGTGATCGAATCGAGCTCGGCGCCGAAGCGCGAGGTGGACTTCAGGAACCGCGCCATGCGTCCGTCGATACCGTCGAGGGCCGCAGCGATCGCGATAAACGCGATGGCCAGCTCGAACTGCTGCTCCGCGGCCATGCGGATCGACGTTAGGCCGGCGCAGAGCGCGAGCAGCGTGATGAGGTTCGGCAGCACCAGCCGGATCGGCACCTGCTGGAGCTGACGCAATTGCTTGCGGCCAGGAAGTTCGTCCGGGTCGAAGGGCTGGAAGAGTGCCATCGTTCGTCAGTCGATCCGCACACGCGTTTCGATCGCCGGCGTGTCGAACCGGGCGATCACCGTTTCGCCGGCGATCGCCGTCTGGCCCTCCGCGACGACCACCGACGCACTCGCCGGCAGGTACACATCGACGCGCGAGCCGAAGCGGATGAGGCCGACGCGCTCGCCGGCGGCGAGCCCATCGCCTTCCTTGACGAAGCAAACGATGCGGCGCGCGATGAGACCCGCGATCTGTACGATCGCAATTGGTCCATGCGCGGTCTCGAGCACGATCCCGTTGCGCTCGTTGCCCTCGCTCGCCTTGTCGAGCTGGGCGTTGAGGAACTTGCCGGGCGCATACACGATCTGCTTCACGGTTCCCGCTACCGGCGCGCGGTTCACATGGCAGTCGAACACATCCATGAAGATCGAGACGCGCCGCCGCCCCTGCTCGCCAAGGCCCAACTCCCGCGGCGGCACCGTAAGCGACACCGCCGCGATACGCCCGTCGGCAGGGCTGATCGCCAGCGTTTCGTCGAGCGGCGTTACGCGCGCCGGATCGCGGAAGAAATACGCGCACCACGCGGCGAGGATCAGTCCGATCCAGAACACCGGCCGCCAGAACCAGCCGACGAACAGGGCGACGAACACCAGAATCGCGATGAATGGCAGCCCCTCGCGCCGAATTGGCACAAGCGTAGCCTTGATCGAGTCGAGCACGGAATCCATCGGTGATTGGGCTGCGCCGCCTCCGCCGGTCGGCTATCCGGCTACGGTGAAGAGCGCAATCTAGAAAGCACGGAAGCCGACCAAAGTGAAGCGGATGGATCGTCCGGCCGAGCCCGCTAGTCGCCGGGCACGTGCGTCGCCAGGTCCTGCTCCATGCGGCGCAATTCATCGATCGCCTCGCGGATGCGCCGTCGATCGGGGATGTTGACGGCGACGTGACGGCCGACCCGGGTCATCCGCCCCTCCCCGCAGGCCTGATCGCCGGCCCCGTATTATCAGAACCACGGGCATAACGGCAGGCTGCTCTACTCCGCCGGCTCCGACTCGATCGCCGCGTCCGGCACATAGCCGCCGGCGGCGTCGGCTCCCGCTTCCCGCAGCAGTTCCACCGCTTCCGCCGCCTGCCGCTGGCGGTTCCACATCGACGCGTATAGCCCGGCGTGCTGCACCAGCTCGTCGTGAGTCCCACGCTCCACGATGCGCCCATCGTCGAGGACGATGATCTCGTCGGCATTGACCACCGTGGATAGCCGGTGCGCGATCACCAGCGTCGTGCGGTCGGCCGAGACGCGGTCGAGCGCGGCCTGAATTTCGCGCTCGGTGTGGATGTCGAGCGCCGAGGTCGCCTCGTCGAGGATCAGGATCGGCGGTGCCTTGAGCACCGTGCGCGCGATCGCGACACGCTGCTTCTCGCCACCGGAAAGCTTCAACCCGCGTTCACCAACCTCGGTCTTGTACCCATCCGGCAAGGTTTGGACGAACTCGGCGATCTGCGCCGTCTGCGCCGCGGCGCGCACCTCCTCTTCGGCGGCCCCGGGCTGACCGTAGCTGATGTTGTAGGCGATGGTGTCGTTGAACAGCACCGTGTCCTGCGGGACCATCCCAATCGCCGCGCGCAGCGATTCCTGCGTCACCTGCCGCAGGTCCTGCCCGTCGATCAGGATGCGCCCTCCCATCACGTCATAGAAGCGGAAGAGCAACCGCGAGATCGTGGACTTGCCCGCGCCCGACGGCCCGACGATGGCGACCGTGTGTCCGGCCGGCACATCGAACGACACGTCCTTCAAGATCGGACGGTTGGCGTCGTAGTGAAACGAGACGCCCTCGAACCGCACCGCGCCGCCATCGACGACAAGCGGCGGCGCGCCGGGCATATCGACGATCTCCGGCGTGGCATCGAGAAGATCGAACATCGCCTCGATGTCGATCAGGCCCTGTTTAATCTCTCGGTAGACGAAGCCGATGAAGTTGAGCGGGATCGAGAGTTGCATGAGCAGTCCGTTGATCAGCACGAAATCGCCGATGGTCTGCTCGCCGCGCATGACCGCCGCGCCCGACATCACCATGCATACGGTCATTCCGGTGGTGAAGATGACGATCTGGCCGATGTTGAGCCAGGCAAGCGACGTCCAGATTTGGATGGCCGCGCGCTCGTAGCGCGCCATGGCGCGATCGAAGCGCATCGCCTCCATGTGCTCGTTGCCGAAGTACTTCACGGTCTCGAAGTTGAGCAGCGAGTCGATCGCCTTGGAGTGCGCGTCCTGGTCGAACTCGTTCATCGCGCGGCAAATCTTGATGCGCCAGTCCGACGCCTTCACCGTGAACCACACGTAGAGAACGACCGTCGCCGCGATGACGGCGAGGTAAATCCAGTTGAACTGGTAGGCAATGATCGCGGCGGCGAAGGCGAACTCGAACACGGTCGGCAACGTGTTGAGGATCGTGAAGCGGACGATGGTCTCGATGCCGTTGGTGCCGCGCTCGATGATGCGCGCGAGGCCGCCGGTGCGCCGCTGCAGATGGTAGCGCAGCGCCAGCTCGTGCATGTGCACGAACGTCCTGTATGCCAGCGTGCGCACGGCGTGCTGCCCTACCCTGGCGAAAAGCGCATCGCGGAGGTTGTTGAACACGTTCATCAGAACGCGCCCGACGCCGTTTGCGACGATCAGCATGATCGGCACGGTCACCAGCGCGGTGAGGCCGATGGTCAGCGTGCCGTCGAGGCCGGGTGTCGGCGGCTTCACCAGCGCGTCGGTCGCCCATTTGTAGGTGTAGGGCACCAGCACGGTGACGACCTTCGCGGCGATCAGCACGCCAAGCGCGACGAGCACGCGGCGCTTCAGGTCCGGTCGCCCAGCCGGCCACATGTACGGCCAGAGGTCGCGCAGCGTGGAGAGCGCCGCCGCCTTGCGCTCCGTCGGACCCGACCCCGTCGCGTGCCCGTGGCCACGCGCCCTCCTCACGCGCCGACCTCCGCCGACGCGGGAAACCTCGTGCTCAGGGCGGCCATCGAATCCTCCACGGCGCTGAGCGCCTCTTCGTCGAGCCAGTAGCACGACCGCGGCCCCTCGATCTCGCCGCGGATCAATCCGGCGTTGAGCAGGATCTTCAGGTGCTGCGAAACAGTCGATTGGGCGAGCGGCATGCCGCGTACGATCTCGCCGCAGCGGCAGCCGGAGCCGCCGCGCCCGCGCAACGCACGCACAATCGCCAGCCGCGCGGGATGGGCGAGCGCCTTCAGTCGGATAGCGAGGAGAACGTCGTTCTCGTCGAAAGCCATATCGTCATCGTTGAACAACGATGACGCCAAAATAAGCAGATGGGGACCGATTTCAACCGCGAACCGTCAGTTCTTCCAGTTCGCGTCGTCGGCCGGGATGATGAAGACCTGCCCTGGGTAGATCCAATGCGGGTTGCGGATTTGGTCCTTGTTGGCCGCGTAAATCGTGGACCAGCGCACGCCTTTGCCCCACGTTTCGCGGGCGATGCGCCACAGGTTGTCGCCGCGTTTGATGATGACCCTCTCGAGGGCCGGGGCATCACCCGAGACGGCCGCGCCTTCGGTGGCACTGGCGAGCGCGCTCGGACGCAGCACGGCCACCTCGATCTCGCGTTCGAATGGCACCTCCGCACGGGCAATGACCTCGCCGGTGCGATCGACCTGGTCGGCACGCACGTTGTATGTCCCCGCCGGCATCTCTCGCTGTGTTTCAAGCAGCCACGTGCCATCCGGATTCGGCCGCGTCTGGCCGATGAGGCTGCCGTCGACGTAGACCCGCACCGGCTCTTTGGAATCCGTCGTCCCTGCGACGAAGAGATTGCCAGCCGTGTCCGCCTCCACGGCGGCGACGGAAACCACCGGGGTATCGGCGGCCGGGGCGGCTGCGGTCGGGGTGACAACGGTCGATGACGCGGCGGGCGGAGACGATGGCTCAGGCGCGGGCGCGATCGCCGCGATCTTTGGTCCAGCCACCGGCGCAGACGAAGACGGCGCAGCCGGCACATCGGCAACCGCAGGCGGCGCGGTATCGGCGATGCTGAAATCCGGACGGGAAGGAGACGCAGGTCCAGAGGGCGCCGCGGCGACCTCGGTGGAAGCAGCTGGTGGTTCGCCGACCGGCGCCACCGGCACTGCCTCGGCGACGACTGAGGGCGCCCTGACAGCCTCGGGCGCCGCCGGTGCGTTGGCCGTCGTTGGTTTGCTCGCCTGGGGCACTTGGAGCACCTTGCTGGGCGCCTTCGGCGAGTTCAGCACCACCAGCACGTCCTTCGATGTCTTGTCGGGAACCGAGACCGCGACGCGCTGGTCCGACAACGTGGCGACGGCGCCGTCCTCGGATGTGGTTCGCAAACCGAGGTCGTGGGTGCCCGGATCCAACGGCGCCTCCAGCGCCAGCGCGAATTCGCCGCGATCGTTGGCCTCGGCTTTCGCGATCGCCTTCGGCCCGTCCAGCACCTCAACCTTCGCGTGCGGATCCGCGAGGCCGGCGATGACCGCCTCGCCACTCGGCTCGACGCGCACCACGTCGAACGTCGGCGCAGGCGACCCGGGTGGCGTTGGCGCGACCTCGGTCACCGGAGGCGAATTCGTGGCGGCCGGCGGGGAGAGAGAAACGACGGGCGGCGCAGTCGCAGCAGCGACATCGCGACCGGCCGGCGCAGATGTCTCCGGCGCCGCGGGCGCCGCCGGCGGAACGACGGCGACTTCAGGCGCTGTGGGCTGAACCGGCCGCACGTCGCCGGTCTGTGGCGCCGCCGCAATGAGTGGCGCATCGGCCGGCGGCGGGCTGGACTGAATGCCGTCCGGCGGCACCTCGGCAACCTGGAGGCCTCCGTCGGTGGCCGACGGCGACGATGCGACCGGGGGTGTCTCCGGTACGACGGCGAGCGGTTCAGGTGCTACAGGAGTTGGCTCGGCCGGCGCCGGCTCGGGCGGAGCGACAACCGCTAATTCGGGAGCGCTCGGCGCCACGGCGGTAGGCGGCTCGACAGCGGCTGTCGGCGGCGACGGCTCAGGCGGCGCGACAAGCGCAACCTCGGGGGCGCTCTGCGCGGCGCCGGCAGGCGGCTCCGCAGCGGCTGTCGGTGGCGACGCCTCGGGCGGAGCGCCAACGGCAACCTCGGGAGCGCTCGGCGCGACGGCGGTAGGCGGTTCGATTGTGACAACCGGTGGTGTCACCGGCGCCGGAGAAGATGCAACGGGCGGCGACGAAGGCTCACTTGGCACGACAGTCGCGACATCAGAACCGGGAGTCGGCGTTGACGGCGGCGCGGCCGGCGGCTCCGCAGCGGCGATGGGCGGCGCAACTTGCGGCTCGGGAGACGCCGCTGGCGGCGATGCAGGTTCCGCAGGCAGCGCAACCGCTGCGACATCGGAACCGGCAGCCGTCGGCGGTGCGATGGGCCCAGAAGGAACGACCAGCGGTGCTGCGGCCGTGTCGGTCGTCGGCGTTTGCGTGTCCAGAGACGGCGCCACCTCGACCAGCGCCGCCGGCGGCTCGATCGGCACATCGCCCGGCGCAACGAACTCGTTGGCGGATTCGGCGGGCGCGAAGGCGACCGGCGTTTCGGGCGTCGCCATGCGCAAATCGACGTAGGTAAGGATTCCCACCGCACAGACAAGAAAGGCAAGTAGAATCAGTCCGGTAAGCCGGCGTCTGTCCATCCGATCATCCAGTGCTGAGCATGATGCTAGGCGACTCTATAGACGGCCGTTGTTGGCCACAAGTCGTTGAAATCGGCG
Organism: uncultured Alphaproteobacteria bacterium; assembly: GCA_963749755.1. Taxonomy (GTDB): domain Bacteria; phylum Pseudomonadota; class Alphaproteobacteria; order Rhizobiales; family Kaistiaceae; genus JBBDMC01. The sequence goes on along the minus strand of CAVVOK010000005.1, from coordinate 776,162 downwards.
GCTTGACGCCCCCTGCCACCGATGCGAAACCGCGTCGATGGCCCAACTCAAAAGCTTGTGCGTGTACTGCGGTGCGAACGAGGGGGCGGCGCGGGAATACGCCGACGCCGCGCGCGCGCTTGGCCACGCCATGGCAGCTGGCGGCGTCCGCCTCATTTACGGCGGCGGCTCGATCGGGTTGATGGGCATCATGGCGCGCACCATCCTCGACGACGGCGGCCAAGTCACCGGCATCATTCCGCAGTTTCTCAAGGATCGCGAAGTGATGCTCAAGGAGGCTTCGGAACTCATCGTCACCGTCGACATGCACGAGCGCAAGCGCATCATGTTCGAACGATCCGACGCGTTCGTCGCGCTTCCCGGCGGCATCGGCACGCTGGAAGAGGTGGTGGAAATCGCCACCTGGGCGCAACTCGGCCAGCACGCCAAGCCCATCGTCATCGTCAGCGTCAACGGGTTCTGGGATTCCCTGATCGCGCTTTTCCGGCGCATGCGCGAGGACGGGTTCCTGCACAAGGCGTTCGTGCCGGGCGTCTCCGACCTGCCGGTGGACTTCTGCGACGGCATCGACGCCGTGATCCCGACGATCGAGGAAGCGCTGGGGCGGACCGCGCGTGAGGTTCCGGAGCGGCCCGGCGCCGCGCTGATGTGAACGCGGCGGTCAAGCCGCTTCCACGCCCGCGCGGACAAGCTTAAAGGCGATCGAATCCGTCAGCGCTTCGAACGAGGCATCGACGATGTTCTCCGACACCCCGACGGTGAACCACACGTCGCCGGACGAGTCGCTCGAATTCGATGAGAACGCGCGTCACCGCCTCGGTGCCGCCGTTGAGGATGCGCACCTTGTAGTCGACCAGTTCGAGGTCGGCGATGGCGTGGCGGTACATGCCGAGGTCCTTGCGGAGCGCGCGGTCGAGCGCGTTCACCGGGCCGTTGCCTTCCGCAACGGTCAGCAGACGCTCGCCGCCGACCGTCATCTTGACCACCGCCTCGGAAACGGAAACCAGCTTACCAAGCGCGTTGTGGCGGCGCTCCACGGTCACGTGGAAGCCCTCGACGGTGAAATAGTCCGGCACGCCGCCGAGCAGCCGCCGCGCCAGGATCTCCAGCGATGCCGCGGCCCCCTCGTAGGCGTAGCCGATCGCTTCGCGCTCTTTGATCTCGCGGAGCAGCGTGTCGAGCCGATGATCGGTCTTCTCGACCTCGATGCCCATGCGCGAGAGCTCCGCGATCAGGTTGGCCCGCCCGGCCTGATCCGACACCAACACGTGGCGGCGGTTGCCGATCTTCTCCGGCGGAACGTGCTCATAGGTCTTCGGATCGCGCGCGATTGCTGAAGCGTGAATGCCGGCCTTCGTGGTGAACGCGCTCACCCCGACGTAGGGTGCGTGGCGGTCGGGTGCGCGATTGACCATCTCGTCGAACCGATGCGCGAGCGGCGTCAGCCCGGCCAGCGCCTCGTCGCCAACACCGATCTCGAAGCGCTCGGCGTAAGCCCGCTTGAGCATCAGGGTCGGGATGAGCGAGGTCAGGTTGGCGTTGCCGCAGCGCTCCCCGATACCGTTGAGCGTCCCCTGGATCTGCCGCGCGCCGGCGCGAACTGCGGCGAGCGAATTCGCGACGGCCTGGCCGGTGTCATCGTGCGCGTGAATGCCGACGTGATCGCCCGGGATTTCGCGCACGACGTCGGTCACGATCGCCTCGACCTCGTCCGGCATGGTCCCGCCGTTGGTGTCGCAGAGCACGATCCAGCGCGCGCCTGCCTCATGCGCCGCCTTGGCGCACGCCAGTGCGTAAGCCGGGTTCGCCTTGTAGCCGTCGAAGAAGTGCTCGCAGTCGAGCAGCACCTCCCTCCCCGCCTCGCGCGCTGCCGCGATCGACTGCCGAATGCCCTCGAGATTCTCCTCCTCGGTCGTCTGGAGCGCGACGCGCACGTGGTAGTCCCAAGTCTTGGCGACGAAGCAGATGGCGTCCGCCTTGGCGGCGAGAAGGTCGCGCATGCCCGGGATCGTTGGAGAGGCTCACGCCCGGCCGCTTGGTCATGCCGAACGCGGTGAAGGCGGCACGCTTCGTGCGCTTCGCATCGAAGAACGCCGTATCGGTTGGGTTCGCGCCGGGGTAGCCGCCCTCGACATAGTCGATGCCCATGTCGTCGAGCATGCCGGCGATCAGCACCTTGTCGGCGAGCGAAAAATCGATGCCGTTGGTCTGCGCGCCGTCGCGGAGCGTCGTGTCGAACAGGTACAGCCGTTCCTTACTCACGGCATTGGCCTCCGCGCGCGATGGCATTTTGTTTCGTCTGTCCGTCCTCGGCGCTCCGCGCCCGCGGGCGAACGGGCGCGCAGCGTCATGTCGACCAGGTACAGCCGTTCCTTGCTCATGGCATTGGCATGGCCGCGGGCCGCGGCCAGTCCTCTGTGTCGTGGTCGGGGTGCTGGTGGTTGCTCGCGACGATCGCCGCGGCGAGCGCGGGGTCGTCCTCCTCGGTCGTCGTATCGCCCGGCAGCGTCGGCAGCGTCGCGAACCACGGCATGCGGTGTTCGATGCCGTACTGGTGTTCCGGCGCGACGGCCGCCGGCTGGTCGAGCGAGCCGATGGAGACGGCGACACGCGGACGACCCACGTAGTGGAAAGTCAGCGGCGTGCCGCAATCGCGGCAGAAGCCGCGCTCGGTCATGTCCGAGCTCATGAACACCGCCAGCGCACCGCGCGTCAGTTCGAACTTGTCGAGCGAGACGCCCGTCAGCGGCGCAAAAAACGAACCGAACGCCTTCTGGCACATACGGCAGTGGCAGATGTGCGGCTCGCTCGGCTGTTCGTGCAGGGCGTAGCGCACCGCGCCGCACTGGCACCCGCCGTTCAGACGGACGGCGGTCATCTCCGTGCCTTCCGCCCGCGCGCCGGCGGCCTTCTTCGCCGGCGACCGGCGCGCCGGCTTCTTGGCGGCCGGCTTCTTCGCCGCCGGCTTACGGGCGGAGGCGGTGCGGGAAGACGGCGTCTTCTTGCCCGCGCTCGCACGCGATGCGGGCTTGCGCGTGGCGGGCTTCCTTGCGACCGGTTTCTTCGCTGCCGCCCGCTTGCGCGCCGGCTTCGCCGCCCAGGCGCCGCGTGGCACACGGCCTCGATGTTGTGGCCCTCGGGATCGAGCACGAACGCACCGTAGTAGTTGGGATGATAGTGCTCACGCACCCCCGGCTCGCCGTTGTCCTTGCCGCCGGCGGCGATCGCCGCGGCGTAGAACGCATCGACCTGCTGCCGGCTTTCGGCGCGGATGGCGATGTGCGCGTGTGGCGATGTCTTGCCCTCGCCCGAAATCCAGAAGAAGGGCTTGCTGTCGGCACCGAAACCGGCCGTAGCGTAGTTGCCGGCCGCACCTGCCGGAAATTCCATCAGCATGGTGATGCGCAGGGGCTTCAACGCCTCGGCATAGAACGACTTCGCCGTCGGATAATCCGAAACGCTCAGTCCGATGTGGTCGATCTCGATGGTCATCGCTTCACCTCCCAGGTGGTCACGAGTTCACCAGTGTTCGGGTCCTTCGAGTCCTTCAAGGCGACGCCCATCGCCTCGAGTTCGGCGCGGATGCGGTCGGCCTCCGCGAAGTTCCTTGCCTTGCGGGCATCGGCGCGGGCGGCGATGAAGTCGGCAATTTCGGTCTCGCCGACGACAAGCGCGTCGCGTCGCCGGGTCTCCCATTTCGACCCGGTGCTGTTCAGCAATCCCAATACCTGCGCCGAGGCCTTGAGAGATGCTTTCGCACCGACCGGACCGAGCGCTGCTTCGTCGCGCAACCTGAACAGCGCCGCGAACGCCTTTGGCGTGTTCAGGTCGTCCGCCAATGCGTCGAGAACATCGGCGCAAAGCATCCCTGGCTCAACGTCACCAATCGTTTCATACCACTGATCGAGCATGCGTTCCGCGTCGCGCAGCCCCCCTTCCGTCCAATCCGTCGGCTGGCGGTAGTGCGTCTTCAACATGTTGAACCGAATGACCTCGCCTGGCCAATCGTTCAGCAGCTCCCGTATCGTCACGAAATTCCCGGCCGACTTCGACATTTTCTCGCCCTCGACTTGGAGGTGGCCGTTGTGCAGCCAGGTGTGGGCCATGGTCGGCGTGTGGAACGCGCAGCGCGTTTGCGCGATTTCGTTCTCGTGGTGCGGGAAGACGAGGTCGATGCCGCCGCCGTGGATGTCGAACTCGTGCGGATGCGCGCGGCCAGCCTCGCCGAGCGAGGGTTGCGCCATCTGCCACAGCCATTTGTCGGACATCGCCGAGCACTCGAGATGCCAGCCCGGCCGGCCTGACACATCGATGCCCGCCGGTGATGGCCACGACGGCTCGCCCGGCTTCGACGGCTTCCACAAAACGAAGTCCGTCGCGTCCTTCTTGTAGGGCGCCACCTCGACCCGCGCGCCCGCAATCATGTCGTCGAGCGAGCGGTTGGAGAGCTTGCCGTAGTCGGCCATCGCCGCGACGTGAAACAGCACATGATCCTCCGCCACGTAGGCGCACCCGTTGGCGATGAGCTGCTCGATCATCGCCTTCATCTCGTCGATGTGGTCGGTCGCCCGCGGCTCGCGGGTCGGCGGCAAGCACCCGAGCGCCGCCACGTCCTCATGGAACTGCTTGGCCGTCCGCTCGGTGACCTTGTGGATCGCCTCGTTGAGCGGCAGCTCGGGAAATTCCTGCGCCGCGCGCGCGTTGATCTTGTCGTCCACGTCCGTGATGTTGCGCACGTAGGTGACGTGATCGGCGCCGTAGATGTGCCTGAGCAGCCGGAACAGCACGTCGAATACGATCAGCGGCCGCGCGTTGCCGATGTGCGCGAAGTCGTAGACCGTCGGTCCGCACACGTACATGCGCACGTTGGCGGAATCGATCGGACGAAATTCCTCCTTCGTCCGTGTCAGCGTGTTGTGCAGCCGTAGACCCATGCCCGATCCTTCGCCCGCCGGCCGGGCGGTCGTCTCATCTTGGGCGGGAAAAAGAGAGGACGGCCTCAGCCAGCGTGGTTGCTAGCCGATAATGATGATCGCCAAAATGCAAATGGCGCGGAGGCGCGTCGCTGCCGTCATGCGGGTTTCAATCGCCGATCCGGGGCCAAACGTCAAGCGCGCCTAGTGCACCGAGCCCATGGCCGCGACCGCCGGCGGCGGCCCTTCCGGCGACCGGCTCTCGCGCCCGGCGGTGGACGGCCTCTCGGCTGCGGCCTTTTCGGCTGCGGCCTTCTGGGCCTCGGCCTTCTCGACCGCCCGCTTCGCCAGCACGCTGGCGACCGGCAGGTTGAGGCTTTCCATCAACTCGGCGATCTCGCGGCGAGCAGAGGCGTGCGACGCCGTCGGCTGCGTGCCGAGCGTCTTCGCGTCGAGCTTGTCGAAGGCGGTAAGGCCAACCGGGAACAATTCACGGAACACGACACGCTCAGAGATGCCGTTGGCGACCCGGAACTCCAGGAGCTCGGCGAGCTGCTTGAGGCCTCGGGTGACGGCCGCCTGATTGCGGCTAGCGAGCGTCGAGAGGCGGTTGCGCACCACGATCCAATCGGTCTCGCCCTGGTCGGCGAGGTGGCGCTTGCGTCGCGCCTCGCACACCAGTTCGGCGTACTGGCTGACCTCCTTGACCGCCAATTCGTGCGGATCGACGCGGCCGAGCACGTCGAGGTCGATGAAGCTGTCGTTGATCGGCGTGACCAGCGTATCGGCCATCGCGTGCGAAAGGCGCATGCGGTAGGTGTCATTCGCCGGCGTGTCGATCACGACGAAGTCGAACGACTGGCCGAGCCGCGCGACGATCTCGCCGAAGGCCGCGTGCTCCTCGGCCTCCATCTCGGCCACGGTGTCGCCGGAGCCGGGCTGCACCGCGAAGTGCGTCGGAAGCGGAAGCTTCTGGCCGGTCTTGCGGGCGAAGCGCGCGCGGTTCTCAAGGTACCGCGTGAGCGAAAGTTGGCGGCTGTCGGTGTCTACCGAAGCGACACGCGCCCCGCTCTTCAGAAGCGCGATGATCGTGTGGACGGCCATGGTCGACTTGCCCGAGCCGCCCTTTTCATTGCCGAAGACGATAACGTGTGCCGACGCCGGTTTCAGCCGTGGGCCGTTCATGACCAGCCACTCCGTTCAAGTGCTTGCAGTCCCAAGACAATGCGCAAACCTTGGCGTTCAAACGCCAAAATTTGGTCAATACAAATGTTTGCAACCAAACGACTTTGACCGGATTGGCCGCCATTTCCTGCGCGGGTTAACGCAACCCTAGAACGGCGAGCTCGGCTTGAATCGAAGGCGGCAGATCGTCCCCGCCGGACCGCGTCGCAAGATCGCGCGGCGCCTCGGCCGCCGTGAGGTATCGCCAGCCCTGAAACGGCCGCCGTGGCTGCCATTCCGTTGCGACGACCTCCGGCTTGAGCACTAGCGCGCACCGCTGCGTCCCCTCGTGGTCGACGACCGCCCGTACGTCCAGAATCCGCTGGCGCGCACGCACCAAGCCACGGATGACCCAGTAGAGCGAGCCGCCGGCCAGCAACTCCGCCCGGCGCTTTGGCATCGTCCGCGTCACGTGCGCATACTCCGCAGCCCCACCGGCCCGCTTGGCACTGCGCATCCGCCCGTCGATCCATTGCGTGAGATCCTCAACCGAATCACACCCGACACAGAGCTTGATGAGGTGGAGCGCCATCGTCAAAGCCTCGTTGCATGAAGAGTCATGAATCAACCGAAACGCGCACGAAAAGCACACGCCGGTGCCTAACAGTGAGGCAACCGGCGTGCAAACTCGTCCCGGGACGCCTCTTATTTCTTCCTTCCGGCCGAGCGAAAGCCCTTAGCCAGCTTACCCGCCTTGCCAAAAGCCTCCTTGCCGGCACTCCATTCCATGGCGACCGTGGTCTTCATACCGCTCAGCGACCCACCCGCGGCCGCGGCGATGAGGGCCGGAGTGATCGCGGCGATGTCGTCGAACTCGGAAATCACCAGGAAGTCGTACTCGCCGAAGGTGAAGTACGAGGCGATGAACTTGCCGCCCGCGGCTTCCAGCAGCCTCTTCGCCTCCTTCGCACGGTCTTCCGGCTTGGCGACCATGCCCGCCATCGCCTCGCCCGTGTAGCGCCCTTGCGTGATGAAGATCATGACCCGTCCCCTTGGCCCCAAGTGCCGACACCCGCCGCGCCGAAATCATATCAGAATCATCGGCCTGATCACCCAGCCGCCTTCCCGGCAAGTTCAATCCGGCGCATGGTGCCAAGATCGAACCCACATCATCGAGACTTCGCGATGCGCCTGATCTCCGGCATCATTCTCGGCATCGCCGCCACGCTCGGCGCCGCCTTCCTCCACGACAACAACCTGCCGACAACGCCGCGGACCCTGGCCGACCGGCCGATCGTCAATTGGGACGTGCTGGGAGCCGTGGCGAACGAACAGACGGCGCGCCTGCGCCAGTTGTGGGACGGTATCGTCGGAAACGACGGATAGCTCAGAACGCGGCTTTCGCCGCCGCGATGACGCGCTCGATCTCGTCGTCCGTGAGATCGGCATGGATGGGAAGGCTCACCACCTCCGTTGCCAGCCGCTCAGAAACCGGCAGGCTGCGGCCGTCATAGGCCGCGAATGCGGGATGCTGGTGCAGCGCCAGCCGGTAGAAAAGTCCCGTGCCGACACCCTGCGCGTCGAGCGTGGCGCGCACGCGGTCGCGATCGCCCGAGCGGACCGTGTAGAGCGCGAAGGCGCTGGCGTAGCCGTCGGGAATTGTCGGCGTCGCGACCGTGTCGCCGAGCGCCGCGGTATAGCGCGCCGCGATCGCCCGCCGGCGCGCGAGCTCGTCGCCGAACACGTCGAGCTTGGCGAGCAACACCGCCGCCTGGAGCGTGTCGAGCCGTCCCGTAAGGCCGAGCACCGTTGCCTCGTCGCCGGTCCCCGCGCGGCCGTGCGAACGGATCATGCGCACGCCCTCGGCGAGCGCATCGTCATCGGTAAGGATCGCGCCACCGTCTCCGTAGCACCCGAGCGGCTTGGTCGGATAAAAGCTGGTCGCGCTGATCGGCGCGAGCGAACCCACCTTGCGCTCGCCATGACTTCCGCCGAAGCTCTGGGCGGCATCGCCGAGCACCGTCAGCCCGCAGCGATCCGCGACGGCTGCGATCGCTTCATAGTCCGCCGGCAAGCCATAGAGATCGACCGGCATCACGACCGCCGGTCGCACTTTGCCCGCCGCCTCCGTCTCCGCGATGGCGCGTTCGAGATCGGCGACGTCCATGTTGAAGGTCGCCTCATCGACATCCACGAACACCGGCGTCGCTCCGATCGAGGCGACCGCACCTGCAGTTGCGGCGAACGTGAAGGCGGGTACGAAGACCGCGTCGCCGGGCTTAACGCTCATGGCCATCAGCGCGATCATCAAAGCGTCGCGGCCGCTGGAGACGGCGATCGCGTGGCTGACGCCGGCGTAGCGGGCGAGCCGCTGCTCCAATTCCTCGACCTCAGGGCCGAGGATGAACTGCCCGTGGGCGAGCACGACGTCCATGCGGCGGTGAAGCTCCGAGCCGAGACGGTCGCGCTGCCGGTGAAGATCGAACAGCGGAATACGGTCGTTGGAGGCGGCCACCGCGAGCGCGGGTCGTGCGGTCATTCTCTCAGCCCTGCAGTCTTATCGGTGCGGCGGATTCGGCGATCGCCGCCAGGATACGCTCCGCGACCTCGACCGCGGCGAGGCCCGTCCGGCCGTCCACTTCCGGCGCGTCACCGGTGCGGATCGAAGCGAGGAACGCGGCGATCTCCGCCGCGAGGTTGTCGTGCGGAGGGAATATCGTAGCGTTGGCAACCGCCCCCCGATCCCAACGGCTGGTAATCGCGAGCGACGGCGTGGCGAGATCGGCGACGAATACGCGGCCCGGCTCTGTGATGGTCAGCTTGCGCTCGAGCTTCGGCGCGACGCGGCTTGCCGACAGCGTCGCAATGACGCCGTTTGTGAACGTCAGCCACGCCTCTGCCTCGTCGAGCAAATCGCCCTTCGCGCTGGCGCCGCTTGCCGACACCGATGCAACCGGCGCACCGGCAAATGACAGAACGTGGTCGATGTCGTGGATCATCATGTCGAGCACCACGTCGACGTCGACGATGCGGCCGGACCACGGCGCGTGACGGACGGCCGCGATGCGGCGGGGGGACGTGACCTGTTCGCGCAGCGCGCGCACAGCCGGCGAGAACCGTTCGATGTGGCCGACCTGGAGAACGACCCCGGCCGCCGCCGCCTGCGCCGCGACGTCGCGTGCGTCGGTGGCCTCGATGGCGAGCGGCTTCTCAACGAAAACGTGGATGCCTTCGGCGATGAAATCGCGCGCGAGCCGCGCATGATCGGCGGCGGGCGTCGCGATCGACACCGCATCGACGTTGCCGATGAGCGCGCGATGGTCGCAGAACGGCTCGCAGCCAAAGTCGCGCGCGAACGTCTCGGCGCGCGCGGCATCGACGTCCGCGACAGCCGTCAGGCGCGCGGCGTCGTTCAGCGAATAGTGGCGGACATGGTGCCGGCCGAACGACCCGAGGCCGACCACCCCCACCCGAATTCCATCTTCCCCCAAGAGCTCACCAGGGCTCGCGCCCTTCCCCGAATCGTTTTCGCACGGGCCGCCGCCACCCGTCGGTACCTCTAACCCATTTGCAGGCAATGTCGATTTAGGCTTGGCCCGGCCGGCAATAACAAATTGCTGCGCCGCGAAATACGCCGCGATGGCCGGCACAAAACAGATCGGCGGCCAAGGCCACCGATCGTGTGTATCGAGATGGTGCGGTCGAGAAGACTCGAACTTCCACGGGTTGCCCCACAGCGACCTCAACGCTGCGCGTCTACCAATTCCGCCACGACCGCCCGAAATCGCGCCTCATGTAACAAATCGGCCCGGGGCTTACAAGAAATCGAGAAGCGCCGCTAGGCCCGGCCGAACGCCTTGCGAAGCTCGTCCTTGGCTGTCTCCAGCACGCGCCGACGCTCAGTCGGAAGTCCGCTGCCGGCTCGGTTGATGTAGAAAGTCAGCATCGACATCGCCGACTGATACGGCTGGCCCTTGCGGCGCGTGCTGCGCTCCGCGGACCGCTTAAGCGAACGCGCGATCCGCTTCGGATCGTCCCAGGTAAACACGCCCTGATCGAGATCGAGGGCGTTGCTGTGCTCGGTCACGTTCTGTGACCAGCGCCGCGATGCGTTCTTCGCCGATTTCCGGTGGTCTGCCACGCGCGGATGCTCCAAGCCGGCCAATGGCCTATATGGGACACCGGAAGTTGCTGGAAACCGAAAATTGCACCCCGAAACCCTCACCGCCCCGGAGGCACCTTCGCGCTCGATGCTGGCCCACCGAGACGCCGCTCCTGCGGACTGGGCGCGGTCCGAAGGTCCCGTCCACTACGCCGAGGCCGTGGCGAAGATGGAGGCCCGCGTCGCGGCGATCCGCGCCGGCGCGCCGGAACTGGTTTGGCTCCTGACCCACCCGCCGCTCTACACGGCCGGCACCAGCGCGAAGGAAACCGACCTCCTCGCGCCTCAGCGCTTCCCCGTGTACCGGACCGGCCGCGGCGGACAGTTCACGTACCACGGCCCCGGCCAGCGCATCGCGTACGCGATGCTCGACCTCAACCGCCGTCAGCCGGACCTCCGCCTCCTCATCAGGACGCTGGAGGAGTGGGTCATACGCACGCTCGCCGCGTTCGGCGCACGCGCCCAGCGGAGCGAGGACCGCATCGGCGTGTGGGTGCCGCGCCCCGACAAGGGCGTCGGCCGTGAGGATAAGATCGCGGCGATCGGCGTCCGCGTCCGTCATTGGGTGACGTTCCACGGCATCGCCCTCAACGTGAACCCGAACCTCGAGCATTACGCGGGCATCGTCCCGTGCGGCATCAGCGACCAGGGCGTGACGAGCCTCGCCGACCTTGGCGTGGACGCATCGATGGACGAGGTGGACGACGTGCTGCGCCGCGAGTTCGAAGCGTTGTTCGGAGCCGTCACACCGTCGGAAGCACCGTGAAGCGAGCAAGCGGCGGCCCGGCGTAGTCCGCGACGCTGGCGTCGACGACGACCGCCGCGCGGGGTCCGTCGCGACATGCCGCGATCATCGCATCGACCTCATCGGTGGCGCCCACGATCACTGCCTCGACCGAACCGTCGCCGCGGTTGCGCACCCAGCCGGCGAGGCCACGCGCCACCGCCTGATCCTCGACCCAGGCGCGGTATCCGACGCCCTGAACGCGACCGGTGATGATCAGACGAACCGCGCGTTCCGTCATGGCCTCAGCCGCCTATTCGAACTCCATGACGACGGCATCGACCGCCACGCTGTCGCCCGGCCGCACCACGATACGCGAGACCGTGGCGTCGCGCTCCGCGCGGAGCACGTTCTCCATCTTCATCGCCTCGACCACCGCCAGCGGCTCGCCGGCGCGCACCGCCTGACCCTCCTTGACGTCGATCGCGAGCACGAGGCCCGGCATCGGACAGAGGAGTTGTTTGGAGGCATCCGCGACGCGCTTCTTGGGCATCAGCGCGGCGAGCTTGGCGACCCGTGGTGTCATCACCCGAGCCATGACCGTGACGCCCCGAGACGACAACGTCAGCCCGGCGGCATCGCGGCGAACGTACACGATCGCGTGCTCTCCGCCGACGTTACCCTCCCAGAGCGACTCGCCCGGCCGCCAGTCGGATTCGACCTCATGGGGCGCGTCACCGGCAACCGCGACCTCGATGCCATCATCCGCCGGACGCGCGACACACGCGAGCGTCTCGTCGCCGACCGCGACCACCCAATCGGTCCGCCAGGCCGTCCCCTCGCCGTTCAACCGGCCGGGCAGTGTCGCGAGCCGATAGCGTTCGCGAAGCTCGATGGCGAGTGCGACGGCTGCTAGCCGATGGATCGTCGCCTTGTCCGGTACCACCGCCGCGAAACCGTCGGGATATTCGTCTGCGATGAAGCTGGTGGAAAGGCGGCCTTCGCGCCAGCGCGGATGCGCCATGACGGCCGCGAGGAAAGCGCGGTTGTGCGCCAGCCCACCGATCACGAAGCGGTCGAGGGCATCCGCCATGGCGTCGATTGCGGCGGCGCGGTCGCGCCCGTGCGTCGTGAGTTTGGCGATCAGCGGATCGTAGTAGATGGTGATTTCAGAGCCCTCGGTCACACCGCTGTCGATGCGCACCGCCGTCTCGCCGTGCTTGCCCTCGGCTGGCGGCTGGAACCGGCTGAGGCGTCCGATGGAGGGCAGGAAGTTGCGCGACGGGTCCTCCGCGTAGAGGCGGGATTCGATCGCCCAACCGTCGAGCCGAATGTCGTCCTGCGTCAAGGCCAGCGTCTCCCCGGCCGCGACCCGGATCATCTGCTCGACGAGATCGACGTTCGTGATGAACTCCGTCACCGGGTGCTCGACCTGGAGGCGCGTGTTCATCTCGAGAAAATAGAAATTGCGGTCGGGATCGACGATGAACTCGACCGTACCGGCCGAGTCGTAACCGACGGCCGCCGCCAACGCGACCGCCTCGCTGCCCATCTTGCGGCGGACGTCCGCGTCCAGCGCCGGCGATGGCGCCTCCTCGATAATCTTCTGATTGCGCCGCTGGATCGAGCACTCGCGCTCGCCGAGGTAGATAACGTGACCGTGCTTGTCACCGAGGACCTGGATCTCGATGTGCCGAGGATTCTCGATGTAGCGCTCGATGAACACCCGGTCGTCGCCGAACGAGGACCGTGCCTCGGAACGGGCAGCGCGCACGCCCTCCACGACTTCCTCCTTGGTGAAGGCGATGCGCATTCCCTTTCCGCCGCCGCCGGCGGACGCCTTGATCATCACCGGCAGGCCGATATCGCTCGCCGCCGCGATCGCGTCGTCGTCGCTCTCCACCGTGCCGAGGTAGCCGGGAACGGTCGACACGCCCGCCGCCGCCGCGAGCTTCTTCGAACTCGATCTTGTCGCCCATCGCGGCGATGGCGCGCGGATTGGGCCCGATGAACGTCACGCCGGCCGAGACGAGCGCCTCGGCGAATGCCGTCTGCTCGGACAGGAAGCCGTACCCCGGGTGGACCGCGTCCGCCCCCGTCTCGCGGCAGGCGTCGATGATCCGGTCAGCCAGAAGGTAGGATTTCGCGGCCGGCGGCGGCCCGATCGCGACCGCCTCGTCGGCCATTTCCACATGGAGGGCGTCGCGATCCGCATCGCTGAACACGGCGACCGTGGCGATGCCCATGCGACGCGCGGTGCGGATGATGCGGCAGGCGATTTCGCCACGGTTGGCGATCAAGATCTTGCTGAACACCTGCCCCGCCACGCCTCCCGACATCCCATTTTGTGCCGATCTTCTAGATCGGGGCATGGGCCGCGGCAACTCGGTCAAGCGAGGGAGGCGACGCCGAAAGCCACCGCCGCCGCAACGGCCAGCGCCGCGACGGTCACCCCGAGGTAACCCGAACCGAACCGCACGCCGCCGATGGTGAACGCGATCGCCGACTTGGATAGCGAGTTGGCCGCGACTGCAATCAGAACCGCCCGTCCCGCGTCCAGGAGTGGCAGGCCACCTTCGCTCAACCGCGTCACCGAAAGCGTGATCGCGTCGACGTCGGCCAACCCGGCGACGCCCGCCACGACCGTGGCGCCCGCCCCGCCGAATACCGCCGTCAGCCATTTCGACAGGACCAGCACCACCGCGAGAAGCGCAGCGAAGCCAAACACCGACTTCAGTTCGAACGGATTGGCGAACGGCGTGCGGGTGGTGTCGTCCTTGGGTGGTGGCGGCGACATCTTGAACAGCCCGACCGCCACCGCCAGGCTGACCACGGCGCCGGCGGCGAGCGGACCCGCGAGAAACGCGACGAGGCTCTGGCCGAACAGGAACACAATCACCAGCACGCGGAGAAACATGACCGCCGAGGCGATAAGCGCCGCCACCAGCTCGATGCGCCATCGTTCGGGGCGAGCGCGCGCGATCCGTGCCGCGTCGAGCGTCGCTGCCGTCGAGGACACCAAACCCCCGGCGACGCCGGCGAGGAGCGTGCCGTAGCGGTCACCGACGAGTTTGACCGCGAGGTACCCGATGTATGAGACACCGGCGATGGCGATGGTCATCAGCCACAGCGTGTGGGGGTTGATCGCCTCGTACGGTCCGTAGCCGCGATCAGGCAGGAGCGGCAGCGCGACGAAGCTCATCGCGAGCAGGATCAGCGTCGCCCGCAGCTCCTCCCATGTCAGACCTTCAACCCACTCGTGGAGCACATTTTTCGCCGCGAGCAGCACCGTCACGGCAACGGCCACCGCCGCCGCAATCGTCGTATCACCGACCACGGCATACGCGCCGAGCGCGTACGTCAGAAGCGCCGCTATGACCGTCGTGGCGCCGAACTGCCCTTCGCGCTCGATCTCGCGCCAGCGGAAGAACGCGATGCTCGCCGCGATCGCAATGAATCCGGCCACGAGCGGCGCTGGCCCGAGCGTCGCCGTCATCAGGGCCCAGATTCCGCCCGAGAGACCGATGAGGGAGAACGTCCTGAGCCCGGCCGTGCGCCCACCCTCGGCGGTCGACCGCTCGCGCCAACCGCGCTCAATGCCGATCAGCACGCCGATGGCGAGTGCGAGCGTCAACCGCGCGAAGATCTGCTCTTGGCTCATGTCGCTACGCCAACCTCGGCCCGCCGTCGGCGCAGCGGCAGCATCGCCAGAATGCCGGCGGCCGGACCGATCGCCAACGTTGCCAGAACCACCGGCCAGCCGACCGCGGCGGCGGCGAGCGGCGTAACCTGCACGGTGGCGATCGTCAGCGCGAACCCGATCGCCGTCTGAAACGTCAGCAGACTGCCGGCGGCGTGCGGCGGCGTGGCATCGGCCACCAGCGCGGAGAATTGCGCTGAGTCTGGGATCACTGCGATGCCCCACACCAGAACCAGGACGAAAGTAACCCACACGGGGCCGCCAAACGTCGCGGCCGTCAGGAGCGCGGCGCTACCGCTCGCCGCCATCGCGATGATGGTCACTTCGGCCTTGCCGAGCCGGTCGGCGAAAACGCCCGCCACGACGCACATCGGTGCGCCGAGCGCAATCGCGAGAAACGCAGTGATCTTGCCGAGACTGACGGCGCTCGCCTCGTCGATCGTGAACGCATAGGAGGCCGCCGATGCCGTCCCGATCCACGCCCACATGGCGAACAGCTCCCACATGTGGCCGAAATAGCCGAGGTAGGCTCCGCGCACGCGCCGGTCCGTCCAAGCCAGGCGGATCGCGCCCGGCTCAAATCGAGGTGCGCGCGCGTGATAGGGCCCAAGCCGAAGGCCAAGAACGAGCAACCCTCCGACGGCTGCGAGGAGCGACACCACGGTGACCGCGAATCGCCAATCCGCGCCGCCGGCAAAGGCGGCCAAGTAGGGGACGCCGTTGCCCAACGTCAGCGCGCCGACGAGGAGGCCGACCAGCAGTCCACGGTCGCGCATTCCCCACCCCACCGCGATTTTCATGCCGACCGGATAGACACCCGCCAGAAGTGCGCCCGTGGCCATGCGGGCGGCTATCGCGAGGTCGCTTCCGAGCGGCGCGACGAGGAGGGTGGCGTTGGCCACCGCCGCGAGCAGCGCCGAAATCGCGAACACGCGCCGCGGATCGTACCGGTCGGCGATACCGACAATCGACACCACGAGCGCGCCGATCACGAATCCCGCCTGCACACCAGCCGACAACAGCGCCTGTCGTGTGGGCGGGATCGCGCCGTCGCGCACCATGTCGGGCAACACGGCGGCCGAGGTGAACCATAGGCTCATGCCGGCCATCTCGGCGGTAACCAGCAGGGAAATCGACGCGCGTTTCGAAGTTGCCGTCATTTCGCGCGAACCTGACACCGCGCGTTGCACAACGCAATTGGCAGCCGTGCGGCCGCACCGATGGCGGCGCCTTCGCGCGCCCGCTATAAGGGCGCATCCATCTAAACGGACAGCGATACGGGCATGATCGAAAGCCTGACGTGGCTGCTTGCGGCGCAGCTATTCGGCGAAGCCGTGGTACGCGGATTGGGGCTCGCATTCCCGGGACCGGTCGTCGGTCTTGCCGTGATGGCGGCCGGCATCGCCTGGCGCGGCATCTCACCGGCGCTGCACGAAACCGCGCATGGCCTGCTGCGCAACCTCGCGCTGCTGTTCGTCCCGGCCGGCGTCGGCATCATCGCACAGGGACCGGCTCTCGCGACCTACCTGCCAGCGTTGATCTTGGCCGTCCTTACCTCGACCGTCGCCGCGCTCGCGGTGACGGCGCTCACTTTCCGCTGGGCCTCACGGCGGTTCGGCGGCGACGAGTCCGACCAATGAATTCGGCGTTCCAACTTTGGGTCTATCTCGCGGCGAGCCCGTTGCTATGGCTAACGCTGACGCTCGTCGCCTACGTCGTCGCCGTCCGCGTCTCGGCGGCGTTTTCCAACCACCCGCTCGCCAACCCGCTTCCGATCGCCATCGCGCTGGTGGTGGGCGCTCTCATGCTGACCAACACGCCGTTCGAGACGTATTTCGAGGGCGCGCAATTCATCCACTTCCTGCTCGGACCGGCCGTGGTCGCACTATCGGTCCCGTTGATGGAGAACTGGACACGTGTGCGCCGATCCGCCGTACCCATCGCATTGGCGCTCGCCGCCGGATCGACGACCGCCGTCGTCACCGCCGTGGGAATTGCGGCGCTCCTCGGCGCTCCGCCCGCGGTGTTGGCTTCGGTCGCCCCGAAGTCCGTCACCGCCCCGATCGCCATGGGTATTGCCGCGGCGCTCGGCGGCATTCCGGCGCTGACGGCGCTGCTCGTTGTCTTTACCGGCATCACCGGCGCGGTCATGGTAACACCGCTGATGAACGCGCTCGGCATCAAGGACCGCGCCGCCCGCGGCTTCGCCGCCGGGGTCGCCGCCCACGGCCTCGGTACCGCCCGCGCGTTCCAGGTGAACGAACTGGCAGGGACGTTCGCCGGGATCGGCATGGGTCTCAACGGCATCCTGACGGCATTACTCGTGCCGCTGCTCGCGCGGCTGTTCGCGGGGAACTAACCGGGCGTCTACAGCGGGATGTTGTCGTGCTTCTTGAGTGGGTTCTCCAGCACCTTGCGGCGGAGGAGCCTCAGCGCACGCGCGACGCGCGGGCGCGTCGTGCGCGGCGTGATCACTTCGTCGATGTAGCCGCGCTCGGCGGCAACGAACGGCGACATGAACCGCGCCTCGTATTCCTCGACGCGCTTCGCGAGCTTGTCCGCGTCTCCCGCCTCCTTGCGGTAGAGAATCTCGACCGCGCCCTTCGCCCCCATGACGGCGATCTGCGCCGTCGGCCAAGCGTAGTTGACGTCGCCGCGGAGATGCTTCGACGCCATCACGTCGTACGCGCCGCCAAACGCCTTGCGCGTGATGACCGTGACCTTCGGCACCGTCGCCTCGGCGTAGGCGAACAGAAGCTTTGCGCCGTGCTTGATGAGGCCGCCGTATTCCTGCGCCGTGCCGGGCAGGAACCCCGGCACGTCGACGAACGTGACGATCGGGATGCCGAAGCAGTCGCAGAAGCGCACGAACCGCGCCGCCTTGCGCGAGGCGTCGGAGTCGAGCACGCCGGCGAGCACCATCGGCTGGTTGGCGACGAAGCCCGCGGTTCGTCCCTCGATCCGCCCGAAGCCGGTCACGATGTTGCGCGCGAAGGATTCCTGAATCTCGAAGAACTGCCCCTCGTCCGCCACCTTCACGATCAACTCCTTGATATCGTACGGCTTGTTGGCGGTGTCGGGGATGAGGCGATCGAGCGACGGCTCCTCGCGGCTCGCCGGATCGTCGGTCTTGATCTCCGGCACTTCGGCGCGGTTCGACAGCGGCAGCAGGTCGATCAGCCGGCGCATGGCGGTGAGCGTGTCGAGGTCGTTGTCGTAGGCACCGTCGGCGATCGACGAGCGCGTGGTGTGCACCGACGCGCCACCGAGCTGCTCCGGCGTCACGGTCTCGTTGGTCACCGTCTTCACCACATCCGGGCCGGTCACGAACATGTACGACGTGTCGCGCACCATGAAGATGAAGTCGGTCATCGCGGGCGAATAGACGTCGCCGCCCGCGCACGGCCCCATGATTACCGAAATTTGCGGGATGACGCCGGAAGCGAGCACGTTCCGCTGAAACACCTCGGCGTACCCGCCGAGCGCCGCCACACCCTCCTGGATGCGCGCGCCACCAGCGTCGTAGAGGCCGATGATCGGCGCGCCGTTCTTCAGCGCCATGTCCTGAAGCTTGATGATCTTTTCCGCATGCGCCTCCGAAAGCGACCCGCCGAACACCGTGAAGTCCTTGGCGAAGACGAACACCGGCCGGCCGTTCACCGTGCCCCAGCCGGTCACCACCCCGTCGCCGGCGATGCGCTTCTCGGCCATGCCAAACTCGCTCGCGCGGTGCTCGACGAACATGCCGAATTCCTCGAACGAATCCTCGTCCATGAGCGCGTCGATGCGTTCGCGCGCGGTGAGCTTGCCGAGCTTGTGCTGCGCGGCGATGCGCTCCGCCCCACCGCCGGCCCGCGCGGTCGCGCGCCGCTTCTCCAATTCCTCCAGGATATGCTTCATGGCGCTCCCTTCCTGCTCTGCTTCAGATAGCACAGGCGGCAGTCGTCAATTATCGGATGAGCCGGCGGCGGCCAGGATCACCGCCACCGCATCGAATTCGGCTTTGCGCACCGCCCGGTTGGCCAACGCCGTTTCGTCGCGGCCCCACTGGCTCATCTGCCAATCCT
The DNA here is from genome assembly GCA_963749755.1 of uncultured Alphaproteobacteria bacterium. Classification (GTDB taxonomy): domain Bacteria; phylum Pseudomonadota; class Alphaproteobacteria; order Rhizobiales; family Kaistiaceae; genus JBBDMC01. The sequence goes on along the minus strand of CAVVOK010000005.1, from coordinate 757,432 downwards.
CGTCCACGTGGGCCGCGGCCCACGCCGCCTCCGGCGACAGGCGCCTACGGAGCACGGCGAGCGCGATCATCGCGGAGCCGGTGAGCGTCGTCGCCGTGTGGAGCGCCGCCAGCGTCATGGCATCGAGGGGAGCGATCGCCGCCGCAACCGCCTCAGCCACCTCCGGCCCCTGCGCGACATGGACGATACCCTCGGTCACGTTGAGGCGGACGTGAAACGCCTCCCATGCCCAGGCCACAAGCGGCAGCCATGCCGCCTCCTCAGCCGCGACCAGCGACTGCGGCCCGTCGGAACGGTAGCAGATGAGGTCGGTCCCAGAGTACTTCGCGACGTCGGCGCGCACGGCCGCCATCTCCCCGGCGACGCGATCGATCGCAGCATTGACGATACGGGTCATCGGCATCCGGGCGGGATCGAGCGTCTCCCCCTGCGCGCCCCACTCTGCGGCCAGCGCGTCGGCAACCGCCTCATGCTCCACGACAATCGGCTTGCGGGCAGGCGTCCGCGCGACGCGACCGTCCAGCAGCAACGTGAAGCCGCCGTCGCGACGGGCGACCGTAGCCTCCTTGTAGAAGCGCCGTGTCAATTCGCGCCGCGCCAGGCGTTGCGCCACCTCGATCGCCGTGGACCGCGGCTCCTTCATGCCGCCACCCGCCGGTTGACGAGGTAGACGCCCCCCCCGACCAGCGTGAGCGCGGCCACCAGGCCAAGGCTGACCGGCTCGCGCAGCAGCAGGCCGCCGAAGGCGACGCCGAACACTGGGGTCAGGAACACGAAGGCGGAAAGCTGCGCGGCCGGGTAGCGGGCGAGCAGCCAGAACCACACGAGGTAGCTCGCCGAGACGACCACGACTGTCTGGTAGACGAACGCCGCGACCGTCCGCCAGTCCGGCTCGCGGATGAAGGGCCCGAAGAAGGGCGACAGCGCCAGCGGGATCAGCGCTCCAAGCGCAAGCTGGTAGGCGAGAACCTTCTCGGGCGACGCAAAACGCAGGTTGCTGGCCCGGACGACGAGCGTGGCTCCGCCCCACGCCGCCGAAGCCAGCAGGAACATCACGTCGCCGATCAGCACATAGGGCGATGGCGCCTGGAGATGGTCAACCAGCGCCAGAACGACACCCGCGAAGGCGACCGCGAGCCCGACCGCGCGAACCGCCGTGAGCCGTTCGCCGGGAAGCAGGTAATGCGCGCCTACCGCCACGATGATCGGCATGGCGTAGAGGAGCACAACACCGCGCGACACCGTGGTGTAGTCCAGCGCGACGTAGATCAACACGAACTCGAAGCCGAACAGCGCCCCGGTGAGAAGACCGGGCCAGAGCGTCCCGTCTCGGCCGAAGAGATCGATACGCCGGACCCAGCACCAGACGACGACGATCGCGCAGCCGACGAGCGAGCGCAGCCCCGCCTGCAACACGGGCTGAAGCCCAGCGTTGGCGACCTTGATCGCGACGTGGTTCAAACCCCAACTCAAACAAAGGACGACCAACAGCGACGCGGCCAAGGCGTCCGTGTTCGTCCGCCGCGCCGCCGCCTCGCCCCCTGCGGAAGCCGTGACCGTGTCGCCCACCTCCGCGGCCATCAGGTGTACTCGTCCTCGATGGCATCGCCGGCGCTCTCGTCGAACCCGAGCAAGTTCCAGCTCTGCACCATGTGCGGTGGCAGCGGGGCGGTCACATCCAGCGTGCCGCCAGCGGGATGCGGGATCGAGATGCGGCGCGCGTGAAGATGGAGCCGGTTCTGCATGCCCCCCGGCAGTTCCCACCCCTCGATATCGAAGTATTTTGCATCGCCGACGATCGGGTGCCCGATATGCGCCGCGTGTGCACGAAGCTGGTGCGTGCGGCCGGTGACCGGTCGCATCGCGAGCCAGGCGAGCTTGGCGCCCGCCTGATCGACCACGCGGTAGTGCGAAACCGCATGGCTCGCATCGTCCGCACCATGTCGGGCGACACGGACACGATCGCCCTCCGGCCCGGGCTCCTTGGCGAGCCAGGTGGAGATGCGACCCTCCTTCGGTTTCGGCACACCTTTCACCAGCGCCCAGTAGATCTTGCGCGTCGCGCGCGCGCGAAACGCCTTCGCCAGCTTCTGCGCGGCGAGGCGCGTCCGCGCCACGACGAGCACGCCGGACGTCTCGCGGTCGAGGCGGTGGACGAGGCGCGGCTTCTGGCCCTTGCGATCGGCCAGCACGTCGAGCATCGCATCGACGTGGCGAGTGAGGCCGGAACCGCCCTGGACCGCCAGCCCTGCCGGCTTGTTGAACACGAACACGTCGTCGTCCTCATGGAGGAGGATCGAGCGCAGAAACACCGCGTCCGGGCCTCCCGCCGCTCCGGCGCGGGGCGCAGCGTCGCCGACCCCGCCGGCCTCCGCGAGCGGGGGAACCCTGACCGACTGGCCTGGCGTCAGACGGGTGCTCGTCTTGACGCGGCCGCCATCGACGCGGATCTGGCCGGACCGCAGCAACTTCTGCAGGTGCGCGAACGACACGCCGGGATAGTGCGTCTTGAACCATCGGTCGAGACGCATACCGGCTTCGTCGGGCTGGATTGAGCGGGTCTGGATCGGCAACGTGCGGTCCGCGGATGGTGGGGGGTCGCAGGCGGGTTTAGACCAAGCCACGCCGCGCGTCACCGGCCTTGGTTGACCCCATTTCCGGGCAAAGATAGGATTTCCTGAGCACGGGATGGAGTCCCCGGAAACCGCCGAAGAGGTTGATGACTCCTGCCGGGTCAACGACCGCAGGCGGGAAAGTCACGGTAACCTGCCACGAGGCGGGTTTTTTGTTGCCCGGCACCACAAATCGGCGCACGCGCGGCTGTGCGGCGCCCATCGGATGGGACCGGGAGAACAATGGTCATCTACGTCTGGATCGCAGTCGGAAGTGCCGCGGGGGGAATGGCCCGATACTGGTGCTCTGGCGTCGTCGCCCGCGTGGTTGGCGAGACGTTCCCGTGGGGCACGATGCTGGTGAACGTGCTCGGCTCGTTCCTGATAGGCCTCGTCGCGACGCTGACCGGTCCCGAGGGGCGGGTCTTCCTCGGCTCGACCACGCGGCTCGCCATCATGGCCGGGTTCTGCGGCGGCTACACCACATTCTCGTCGTTCAGCCTCCAGACGCTGGCCCTCATCAACGACGGCGAGTTCGTCTACGCCGCCGCCAACATCATCTTGTCGGTCGCGCTTTGCCTGCTCGCCGTGTGGGCGGGCGCGAGCGTCGCCGTCCGGCATCAACGCGCTGAAGTGGACCTGACCGATGCCAATACCCTCCGACGCGACGCTGCTCCGCGTGTTCTGCGGCGAGGACGACCGCCACGGCGATCGGCCGCTATACGAAGCGATCGTTGTAAAGGCGCGCGAGATGCAACTCGCCGGCGCGACGCTGCTCCGTGGCGCGATCGGCTTCGGTCAGTCGAGCCACCTGCACACCACCAAGATCCTGCGGCTTTCGCAGGACCTGCCCATCGTCATCGAGATCGTCGATACGGCTGAAAAGATCGACGCTTTTCTCGCCGTGCTCGACGAGATGATGGGGAGTGGATTGGTGACGCTGGAGAAGGTGCGGGTGTTGCGCTACGGCAACGACAGCAACCGATCAGGCGGCTAACGCAGCGATCCTCACCGCGCGAAGCTTCGCCCGATACGCCTCGGGCAGGCCGCGAACGGCCGCGAGCCGTAGCAGATAGGTGACGTATTCGGGCGATGGGTCGCCGCCATCGATGGCATTCGCCGCGACATGCGTTTCCGCCGCGCACACTTTGTCGTCCACCAAGACAACCTCGACGGTCACGCGGTTCCGAAAGTTCGCTGGCCGATGAACCGGATCGTAGCCCTCGCGGAGATCGAGCCGATGTAGATCGATCTCGTCGAGCTCGTACACGACGCCCCACACGGCCTCGTTGGGATCTGGCTCCAGGCTGACCACCGGGGTGCGGCGAACCTTCGACCACAGCGAAAAGCTCAGCCGAAACCCCTCGAGGCGCGCCTTCGTAACGTAGCGCGCCTCCGGGCACATCAATCGCATCTGGGTCGCATCGAGGTTCGACCCATACGCGAAATAAAGCATCCGCCGCATCTCCTCGGTCCGGCATCAGCCTTATGTGAGTCGCGGACGTTTGCACACGGTCGTTTCGACAATCTGGTGATCGTGGGGATTGCGTGCGGAACTAGGCGGTCTTCCACGACTGCAGCCGGACGATGTACGCGCGCGGCAGGCCCTGAATTCGCGCGCCGTCGATCACGGCGTTCATGTATTCGACCGAAGGCAGTGCAGTCGTTCCGTCGGGCACCGCGACGTATGTCCACGCCTTCACTGGCTCGGACCTGCCAGCCCGCACGACCGTGACGTCGCGGAAGACGTGGTCGTTATGCTCCGGCTGACCAGACGGCTCGTATCCCCGATGGTAGTGCAGCACCGGCACCTCGTCCGCCGGCAGATCGTAGAGGACGCCGAACACGACATCGTTGTCGCTTGGAGCGATGCTTGCGATGGCACAGCCCCAATCGCGCGAGTAGCGTGGGAACCACAGGCGATGACGCGGCAGCCGCGCGACGCCAAGCGACCGGTGACCCGGGCACCGCTCGGCGAGGCGCGCCGGATTCATGTCCGACTCGTACGCGAAATAGATCATCTCGCCGATGTCTTAGCGCGCCTGCCGCTCACGACAACGACGCGACGCGGGCAACCCCCCAGCGGCACCAACCAATTGTGGCACATCCGGTCAGGCCGCGGCGTGGACCCCGGCCGCCGCAACCAAGAATCCGTCGGCGAAATCGCCAAGCGCGTCCCAGTCCGTCCACTCCTGGTCGCGGCTGGTATCGACAGGCCTACCCCGCACCTTGGAATCGATCCGACCGAGAATCCACCTTCCGATGGCGCCTTGGCGCGCATAGAACCGGGCGCCGGCGGCCTGATGGACGAGGCCGGGCGTCCAGCCCGTCCGGTGACTGAACCGCCCAACGTAGCTTGCCACCGTCCCGGCACGATCAGGCAACGCTGCCATCATCGACACCGACACGAACGCCGATGGCTTCGCGCGGAGCATCGCGACATTGCGGCGGACGAAACGCCGGATCGACCGCTGGTACCTGCCGGAATGGACGCGTGCCGCGACGACAACCGCGTCGTAGGCGGCCGGGTTGAGCGACCGCGGCGGTCGATGCGCGTCCGCCAGGGTCACGTCGTGGCCGCGCCCCTTGAAGCGATCCGCGAGAAACGTCGCGACTTTCCGCGTCTGCCCTTCAGTCGTGCCGTAGACGACCAGGATACGCATGGCCGCTACGCCGCTGCCCCGGCGTTCGCGGCCATCGCCGTCGTAGGCGTCCCGTACACGACAAGGATACGCACGGCTGCCTCCAACACTGTTGAAAGGTTGGCGCAAGCCGACCGTGGCGGCCTTGATGCGGATCAAGCGCCGCGGGCGCTACTTTCGGTCCCGCTCACGACGAAGCTTCGCCCAATATTCGAGCCGCTTGCGTATTTCGCGCTCGAAGCCGTAATCCGGTGGATCATAGAACGTCTGCCGTCCGAGGCCCTCCGGGAAGTAGTCCTGCCCCGAAAACCCCTCCGGCTCATTCGGGTCGTAGCGGTAGCCGGCGGCGTACCCTTCCGCCTTCATAAGCCGCGTCGGTGCGTTGAGGATGTGCTTCGGCGGCAGCAGCGACCCGCCCTCCTTCGCTACCCGCGTGGCGGCGCTGAAGGCCGTGTAAATCGCGTTCGATTTTGGCGCCGTCGCCAGATAGACCGTCGCCTCGGCAAGGGCGAGCTCGCCTTCCGGCGAGCCGAGAAAGTCGTATGCGTCCTTGGCGGCGAGCGCCACCGCGAGCGCCTGCGGGTCGGCGAGCCCGATATCTTCGGTCGCCATGCGAACCAGGCGCCGACCGATGTACAGCGGCTGCTCGCCCGCATCCAGCATCCGTGCGAGGTAGTACAGCGCCGCGTCAGGGTCGGACCCGCGCACGGCCTTGTGCAGAGCCGAGATCAGGTTGTAGTGCCCGTCCTGCGCCTTGTCGTAGATCGGCGCCCGCCTCTGAACGACGTCGCGCAGCCCCGCCACATCGAACACCTCGCCGCCACGCGCCGCCCGCCAAACCTCTTCGGCGAGCGTCAGCACCGCGCGGCCGTCGCGGTCGGCCATGTTGACCAGCATGGCGCGCGCCTCATCGTCGAGCGGCAGCTTGCGTCCCTTGATCGCCTCGGCACGCTCGAGGAGATGGGCGAGCGCATCGGCGTCGAGCGGCATGAACACCAGCACACGCGCGCGGCTGAGGAGCGCCGCGTTTAGCTCGAACGACGGGTTCTCGGTCGTGGCGCCGACCAGCGTGACGGTGCCGTCCTCCATCACCGGCAGGAACGAATCCTGCTGCGCACGGTTGAAGCGATGGATTTCGTCGACGAAGAGCAGCGTACCCTGCCCCGTCTGACGCCGCGCGCGCGCCGCTTCGAACGCTTTCTTCAGGTCCGCGACACCCGAGAACACCGCCGAGATTTGCTCGAAGTGGAGATCGGTCTCGCGCGCGAGAAGCCGCGCCACCGTGGTCTTCCCCGTCCCTGGCGGGCCCCAGAACACCAGCGATCCGAGCGACCCGGAACTGAGCATGCGCGTCAGCGCGCCGTCGGGCCCGAGCAAATGCTCCTGGCCAACCACATCGGCGAGACGATCGGGCCGCAGCCGGTCCGCGAGCGGACGCGGCGCGCCCCGTTCCAGCCCCGCCGCTTCGAAGAGCGACGCCATGAGTTTGCTACCCGCGGAACTGCTGACGGATTGTCTGGTCGCCGCGCTGTACCGTCAATGTCCACGACTGCGGCTGATCCCGCGAAACCTCCGCGAGTGCGCTCGTGCTGCCGATCGCCGTCCCGTTGACATCGACGATCACGTCGCCCCGGCGGAAGCCGGCGAAGGCTGCCGGCGAGTTGCCCTTTACGTCGCTGACGATGACACCGTGCGGCGTCCCCGAGTAGCCTAGTTCCTCCGCGACCGCCGGGGACAGGTTTGCCACAGACAGGCCCGCCAACGGCGACGAGCCGATGATCGTCGTTGCATCGCGCGGTGGCACCTCCGGCGCGGCGCGAAGATCGACGGTGGCCGCGTAGAGCTTGCCGTCACGCTGGACCCCGAGTTTTGCCGTCCCACCGATTTCCTTCGTCGCAAGCCGGTAGTTGAGAGCCCCGACGTCGTCGACGTTCGTGCCATCGACGGAGACGACGAGATCGCCGCTCTTCAGCCCCGCAGCAGCCGCCGGACTAGACGGGTCGACACCCGCAACCAGTACGCCACGCGGTGTCGCAAGCCCGAGCCCCTCGGCGAGGTCCGCCGTCACCGGTTGGAGATCGGCGCCGAGCCACGGTCGGCGGGGCGACGCGCCTTTGGCGGCGGCCTCGGCCACGACGCGGACGAGATTCGATGGAATGGCGAAGCCGATGCCGCTCGAGGCACCCGACGGCGAGACGATCATGCGGTTGATGCCGATCAGGCGGCCGTGCATGTCGACCAGCGCGCCGCCCGAGTTGCCCGGATTGATCGGCGCGTCGGTCTGGATGAAGTACTGATCGTCGCTTGGCCCTCCCGGGAGGCGGGCGAAGGCCGAGACGATGCCGCTGGTCACGGTCTGACCGACACCGAACGGATCGCCGATCGCGAGAACCAGATCGCCTACCTGCACTTCGTCGGAATCGGCGAACTCGATCGTCGGATATTTGCCGTCGCCGCCTTGAAGGCGAAGCACCGCGAGATCGGACCGCTCGTCCTTGAGCACGATATCGGCCGGAAGCTCCCGCTTGTCGGCGAGCGCCACCTTGACCTCGTCCGCCTGGGCGATGACGTGGAAGTTGGTCACCACGAGGCCGCTCGCGTCGATAATGACGCCGGATCCGAGGGAGCGTTCCACCCGCGCGCCCTGCCCGCCAAAGAACTGGCGGAAGAAGGGATCGGAGAAGAACGGCGACACCTGCCGCGCGACCGTGCGCGAGGCATAGACATTGACCACCGCCGGCGCCACGCGCTTGACCACCGGCGCGAAGGAGAACTGCACCTCGCCGTCGTTCGCAGGCACCTGGCGGTCCTGCGCCGGTGCCGGCGAAATCGCCAGCAAAGTCGATGCGAGCGCGAAAGCGGCATACGTTCGCAGAGACATCATCGGCATTCCAGGCGACCCAGCCAGACGCGCCAAAATGCTACATCAAATGCGGCGCTGGCATGGCACGAATGCGCCACGCCTCGGAAAGCCTTGGCCGCCCCGAAATCAGGCGCTCGCTTCGGCCACCGCTGGCCCCGCCTGCTCGGCGTGGCGGGCGCGGTCGGCCGCGCCCTTGGCGTTCACATCGCGATCGACGAATTCAATCACGGCCACTGGGGCGTTATCCCCCTGACGGAAGCCCGCCTTCAGCACCCGCGTGTAACCGCCGGCACGGCCCTTGTAACGCGGGCCGATCGTGTCGAAGAGCTTCTTGACGCTGCTGACGTTGCGGATCTCCGCGATCGCCTGCCGGCGGGCGTGGAGGTCGCCGCGCTTGGCGAGCGTCACGAGCTTCTCGACGATTGGCCTCAGGTCCTTCGCCTTCGGCAGCGTCGTGACGATCTGTTCGTGCTGGATCAGCGACGAGGCGAGGTTGGCGAACATCGCCTTGCGGTGGCCCGACGGCCGACCCAGCTTCCGGCCTGAATTACGGTGACGCATGGCAGTCCTTCCTCATCGATCCCCGCACGCGGGTGGTGAGCGCATCGCTCAATAGTGGTCTTCGTAGCGCTTGGCCAGTTCGTCGATGTTCTCCGGCGGCCAATTGGGAACCTCCATGCCGAGATGCAGGCCCATCTGCGCGAGCACTTCCTTGATTTCGTTGAGTGATTTCCGCCCGAAGTTCGGCGTCTTGAGCATCTCCGCCTCGGTCTTCTGGATGAGGTCGCCGATGTAGACGATGTTGTCGTTCTTCAGGCAGTTCGCCGAGCGGACGGACAGCTCCAACTCGTCGACCTTCTTGAGAAGCGCCGGGTTGAAGGCAAGCTCCGGGATCGAGACCTCGGCGGTCTCCTTGGCCGGCTCCTCGAAGTTGACGAAGATCGAGAGCTGGTCCTGGAGAATGCGCGCCGCGTACGCGACCGCGTCCTCCGCCCGGATCGATCCGTCGGTCTCGACCGTCATCGTCAGCTTGTCGTAGTCCAGAACCTGGCCCTCACGGGTGTTCTCAACCCGGTAGGAGACCTTCTTGACCGGCGAGTAGAGGCTGTCGACCGGGATCAAGCCGATCGGGGCGTCCTCGGGCCGGTTGCGGTCGGCCGTCACATACCCCTTGCCGGAGTCCACCGTGAATTCCATGCGGATCTCGGTACCCTCGTCCAGCGTGCACAGCACGTGATCCGGATTGAGGATCTCGACGTCGCCGACGGTCTGGATGTCGCCGGCGGTGACGACGCCCGGGCCCTGCTTGCGCACGACCATGCGCTTCGGGCCTTCGCCCGGCATCTTCAGGGCGATTTCCTTGACGTTGAGGACAATGTCGGTCACGTCCTCGCGCACGCCCGCGATCGACGAGAACTCGTGCAGCACGCCGTCGATCTGCACCGCCTTGACCGCCGCGCCCTGGAGCGAGGAGAGGAGCACGCGACGAAGCGCGTTCCCCAGCGTCAACCCGAAGCCACGCTCCAGCGGCTCGGCGACGACCGCCGCCTGCCGCCTGGGATCGGAACCCGGCGCGATGTCGAGCTTGTTCGGCTTGATCAGCTCCGTCCAATTCTTCTGGATGGTCACGAGCCACTTCCTTTCAGTGATGCCGCCGCGCGGGAGGATCGCAGGCGGTGCGGCCTCGCAAGACCGCGACGAACGGTATTCGTGAGACGACGGCTAGACGCGGCGGCGCTTGCGCGGCCGGCAGCCGTTGTGGGCGATGGGGGTGACGTCGCGGATTGAGGTAATGATGAAACCCGCCGACTGCAACGCCCTGAGCGCCGACTCGCGCCCCGATCCCGGCCCGGAAACCTCGACCTCGAGCGTCCGCACCCCGTGCTCGGTCGCCTTCTTGCCCGCATCCTCGGCCGCCATCTGCGCGGCATACGGCGTCGACTTGCGCGACCCCTTAAACCCCATGAGCCCCGCCGACGACCAAGAGATGGTATTCCCCTGAGCATCGGTAATGGTGATCATCGTATTGTTAAAGCTCGAATTGACGTGCGCCACGCCCGACGTGATGTTCTTGCGTTCGCGCCGGCGCACACGTGTTGCATCTTTCGGCATCTAGTGGTCCCTGCTTTCCAATCTCGACACCGCCGTCTTTCCAGCGGCTCCACCGGTGGCCCCCAACGAGGTCTCTGGCCGCCACGCGGACCAGCGGCCGCCCTCGGAGGCCGATCGTTCCCGCGATTTACTTCTTCTTGCCCGCGATCGGCCGTGCCGGCCCCTTGCGAGTCCGCGCGTTGGTATGCGTGCGCTGACCGTGAACCGGCAGCCCGCGGCGATGACGGAGGCCCCGATACGCTCCGAGGTCCATCAGCCGCTTGATGTTCATCGCCACCTCACGCCGAAGATCGCCTTCGACGAGGTACTCGCGATCGATCACGTCGCGGATCTGGCCGACCTCGGCGTCCGTCAGTTCGTTGGTGCGGCGCTCCGGCGGAATGTTGACCGCCTCCACGATCTTCTTGGCGCGGAGGGCGCCGATACCGTGGATGTACTGGAGCGCGATCACCACGCGTTTGTTGGTCGGTATGTTGACGCCGGCAATGCGAGCCAAGGTCGTTGTCTCCTCTGGACGGGCCCCAATACGGCCGCCGTCCTTCGTGTTTCACCGGTTCCTGGAGCCGAACGCAACAACGCGGCCCCGGTACCTCGTTCGGCCACCGGCAACCGCTACCTGCACGTCCAGAAATGTGCGCTGTAGATAGCGATTTGGCTGGTTTCCGTCAACCGCGGTGGCTGCGTTCATCCACCCCCGCCGCAACTTTAAGGGCGTCCGCTATCCCGGTCGCAACCTGTTCCTTGCTGGCCATTCCATCTATCTCGGTCAACGCGCCCTTCCGCCGGTAGTAGTCCGACACTGGCGCCGTCTGCTCCCGATAGACGGCCAAGCGCTTTTTCAGCGTCTCGGCATTGTCGTCGGCCCTCGCCCCGCCGGTCTCCTTGACGCGCGTCTCGATCCGCGAGAGCAGGATTCCCCTCGTCCACCGAGATCTCGACGATCGCATCGAGCGAAAGGCCCATGTCGGCCAGCAGCTCGTCCAGAGCCTCCGCTTGCGCGACCGTGCGCGGGAATCCGTCGAGAATGAAGCCCTTGGCACAATCCGGCCGGGCAATGCGCTCCCGGATGATCTCTATCATGACGTCGTCGGGAACAAGTTCACCCCGATCCATGATCGCCTTGGCCCGCTTCCCGATGTCGCTGCCTTGGGCCACTGCGGCGCGCAGCATGTCGCCCGTCGACAACTGGACGATACCGTGCTCGGCGACCAACCTTTCCGCCTGCGTCCCTTTGCCGGCCCCCGGTGGGCCCAGCAGAATAAGCCTCATCGGCTCCGCCCCCTGAGCTTCGACTTCTTGACCAGCCCTTCGTACTGGTGCGCCAGCATGTGGCCCTGCACCTGCGACACCGTGTCGAGCGTGACGCTCACCACGATCAGCAGCGATGTGCCGCCGAAGTAGAACGGCACTGCCGTCGAACTGATGAGGAATTCGGGCAGCAGGCAGACCAGAACCAGGTAGATCGCGCCGACCGCGGTGATCCGCGTCAGCACGTAGTCGATATATTCCGCCGTGTTCTTACCGGGCCGGATGCCCGGGATGAACCCACCGTGCTTCTTCAGGTTGTCGGCCGTGTCGGTCGGGTTGAACACCACCGCCGTGTAGAAGAACGCGAAGAAAATGATCATGCCGGCGTAGAGCGCCATGTACAGCGGCTGGCCGCGGCCGAGGAGTGCCGTCACCGTCGTCAGCCAACCCGGGCCGAGCCGGCGGAGAAGTTGGCAACCGTCACCGGCAACAGCAGCAGCGACGAGGCGAAAATCGGCGGAATCACGCCCGACGTATTGAGCTTCAGCGGCAGATGCGACGCCTCGCCCTGGAACATGCGGTTGCCGATCTGGCGCTTCGGGTACTGGATCAGCAACCGGCGCTGGGCACGTTCGACGAACACGATGAACGCGATCACCGCCACCGCCATCACCGCGACGCCGACGATCACGAGCGGCGACAACGCGCCCTCGCGCCCGAGTTCCAGCGTCCCGGCCATCGCCCGCGGCACGCGCGGCGACGATGCCGGAGAAGATGATCAGCGACAGGCCATTGCCGATGCCGCGCGCCGTGATCTGCTCGCCGAGCCACATCAGGAACATCGTGCCGCCGGTCAGCGTGATCACGGTTGTCAGGATGAAGAACGGCCCGGGATTGATCACGATGTTGCCGCCGACCCTCCAGCCCGACGGCGATGCCGTAGGACTGCAGCGCGGAAAGGATGCACGGTGCCGTAGCGCGTGTACTGGTTGATGACCTTGCGGCCCTGCTCGCCCTCTTTCTTGAGCTGGTCGAGCGTCGGCACGATCGACGTCATCAGCTGCATGATGATCGACGCCGAGATGTACGGCATGATGCCGAGGGCGAAGATCGCCATGCGGCCGACCGCACCGCCGGCGAACATGTTGAACATGCCGATGATGCCGGTCGAGTTGGCCTGGAAGGCCTGCGCCAACGCATCCGGATTGATGCCCGGCAGCGGGATATAGGTGCCGAGGCGGTAGATGAGCAGGCGCCGAGCGTGAACCAGATGCGCTTCTTCAGCGCTTCGGCCTTGGCGAACGCGCCGAAATTGAGATTGGCCGCGAGTTGTTCTGCCGCCGATGCCATGGTTCCGCTCCGCTCTCGGCCTACTCGGCCGCGTTTGGCCGCCGCGCCCAACGATCTTCACCGAGCCGCCGGCCTTTTCGACCGCCGCGTTCGCCGGAGCTTCGATGCCCCGGCTGACCTCGAACGCCACCGCCGCCGTCAGTTCGCCGTTGGCCGAGCAGCCGCACGCCGTCGCTTGCGCGGCGGACGACCCCGGCCGCCTTCAGCGCCTCGACGGTCACCGGCTGCCTGGCGTCGAGCTTGCCGGCGTCGATCGCCTGCTGGACGCGGCCGAGGCCGACCTCATTGTAATCCTTGGCGAAGATGTTGTTGAAGCCGCGCTTCGGCAACCGCCGATGGAGCGGCATCTGGCCGCCCTCGAAGCCCTTGATGGCGACGCCGGAGCGCGACTTCTGGCCCTTGCCGCCGCGGCCGCCGGTCTTGCCCTTGCCCGAGCCGATGCCGCGGCCGACGCGCTTGCGGCCTTGCGTGGCGCCCGGACGTTGTCAGCGATCTCGATTGAGTTTCATGCTCGCTGCTCCTTACGCTCTCGTCGACCACGCGAACGAGATGCTCGACCTTGGCGATCATGCCGCGCACCGCCGGAGTATCCGGCAAGCGTCGGCGTCGATGCATCTTGTTGAGCCCGAGCCCGATCAGCGTCGCGCGCTGGTCCTCCGGCCGGCGGATCGGGCTGCCGATCTGCTCGACCGTGACGGTCTTGTCCGTAGCCTTGCTCGTCATGGCCGTCGATCCTGTCCCTTCAGGCTTCCGCCGTCTCGGCGTCAACGTCGCGGCGGCGGGCCTGCAGCGTCGAGACCTTGATGCCGCGCCGCGCGGCGACACCACGCGGGCTATCCTCACGTCTGCAGCGCATCGAACGTCGCGCGCACCATGTTGTACGGGTTGGACGACCCGAACGACTTGGCCACCACGTCCTGCACGCCCGAGCGTCTCGAACACGGCGCGCATCGGGCCGCCGGCGATGATGCCGGTACCGGCAGGCGCCGCGCGGCAGATCACCTTGCCCGCGCCATGGCGGCCGGTCGACGTCGTGGTGCAGCGTGCGCCCCTCGCGCAGCGGCACGCGGATCAGGCTGCGCTTGGCCGACTCGGTCGCCTTGCGGATCGCCTCCGGCACCTCGCGCGCCTTGCCGTGGCCGAAGCCGACCCGGCCCTTCTGGTCGCCGACAACCACCAGCGCGGCAAAGCCGAACCGCCGGCCGCCCTTGACCACCTTGGCGACGCGATTGATGTGGACGAGCTTGTCGACGAATTCGCTGTCGTCGCGCGTCGCGGTCTCTGATCGCGCTCTCGCCATGTTACGTTCCGTTGGTCCGATATCGTTGTCGAGTATCCGGCGCTTCAAGGGCGCGTCAGAAATTCAGCCCGCCCTCGCGCGCGCCATCGGCCAGCGCCTTGACCCGGCCGTGATAGAGATAGCGGCCGCGGTCGAAGACCACGTCCTTGACGCCGGCCGCCAGCGCCCGCTCCGCGAGCAGCTTGCCGACCTCGCCCGCCGCGCCGGTATCGGCGCCGGTCTTCAGCTTCTCGCGCAGGCCTTTTCCAGCGACGAGGCCGCGGCCAGCGTACGGCCCGCCGCGTCGTCGATCACCTGCGCGTAGATGTGCTTGGACGAGCGGAACACGGTCAGGCGCGCACGGCCGTTCGCCGCCTGTCGCGAATGGCGCGGCGTACGCGAGCGATACGGCGATCGATGGTGTTCTTGATGCCATGGCGCTGGCCCGCTACTTCTTCTTGCCTTCCTTGCGGAAGATGTGCTTCGTCCGCGTACTTGACGCCCTTGCCCTTGTAAGGCTCGGGCGGGCGATAACGCGCGGATCTCCGCGGCCACCTGGCCGACCCGCTGCCGGTCGATGCCGCTGACCACGATCTCGGTCGGCTTGGGGCACTCGATCTTGATGCCGTCCGGGATCGGATAGTTGACCTCGTGGCTGAAGCCGAGCGCGAGCTGCAGGTCTTGCCCTGCACCGCGGCGCGATAGCCGACGCCGTTGATCTCCAGCTTGCGCTGAAGCCCTGTGGTGACGCCCTCGACGATGTTGGCGACCATGCGTCCGCGACATGCCCCACAGCGACGCGCGCGCGCTTGCGACTCGTCGCGCGGCGTCGACCGCGACTGCGCCATCGTCCATCGTTCGACGACGACGTCGTCGGCGGCGACGAAGCGACAGCTCGCCCTTCGGCCCCTTGACCGAGACCGTTGGCCGTCGACCGTGGCCGTCGCACCGGCCGGGACCTTCACCGCGTTCTTGCCAATTCGAGACATCTGTTCGTTCCGTACCTACTTTGCCCGCCGCTCGTCAGAAGACGCGGCACAACACTTCGCCGCCGATATTCTGATCGCGCGCCTCGCCGTCCGACATCACGCCCTTCGGCGTCGACAGGATCGATACGCCAAGCCCGTTGGCGACCCGCGGGATCGTCTTCGACCGAGGCGTAGACGCGCCGGCCCGGGCGCGAGACGCGCTCGATCTCGCGGATCACCGGCTCGCCGTCGTAATACTTCAGCTCGATCTCGAACTCGCGTCGCCCGTTGGCGAACTCGACGGTCGCGTAGCCGCGGATATAGCCCTCCGACTTGAGCACGTCGAGCACGTCGCGCCGGAGCCGCGAGCCAGGCGTCGAGACCTTCGAGCTTTTCGCGCATCTGCGCGTTGCGGATGCGGGTCAGCATGTCGCCGAGCGGATCGGTCATCGTCATCTAGGCGTTCTCCTTACCAGCTCGACTTGACCATGCCGGGGATCAGCCCCGCCGCGCCCAGTTCGCGCAAGCGCGATGCGCGACATCTTGAGCTTGCGGTAGATAGCCACGCGGCCGACCGGTCATCTCGCATCGGTTGCGGATGCGCACCGGCGACGAATTGCGCGGCAGCTGCGGCGAGCTTCAGCCGCGCCTGGAAGCGCTCCTCCAGCGACAGCTCTCGTCGTTGGCGATCGCCTTCAGCGCGTCGCGCCGCGCGGCGAACTGCGCCACCATCTTGCGCCGGCGCTTGTTCTTTTCGATCGAGCTCTTCTTGGCCATTTGGCCTTCACCTACTGCCGGAACGGGAAATTGAACGCCTTCAGCAAGCGCGCGCGCCTCGTCGTCGGTCTTCGGCGGTCGTGCAGACGATGATGTCCATGCCCCGGATCTCGTCGACCTCGTCGTAGTTGATCTCCGGGAACACGATGTGCTCCTTGATGCCCATGGCGTAGTTGCCGCGCCCGTCGAAGCTCTTCGGGTTGAGGCCGCGAAAATCGCGCACGCGCGGCAGCGCGACGTTCACCAGCCGGTCGAGGAACTCGTACATGCGGTCGCGGCGCAGCGTCACCTTGCGCGCCGATCGGCATGTTCTCGCGCAGCTTGAAGGTCGCGATCGACTTGCGCGAGCGCGTCACGGCCGGCTTCTGGCCGGCGATCTTGGCCAGATCGGCCGCGCGCCGTCGTGACCTTCTTGGTATCGGCCACCGCTTCGCCGACGCCCATGTTGAGGACGATCTTGTCGACGCGCGGTACCTGCATCGGATTCTTGTAGCCGAACTGCGCGACCAGACTCCGGCCGCACCGTCTCGCGATAGTGCGCCTTCAGCCGCGGCTCGTACGGTGGCCTCAGCCATCGATCAAATCTCCCGACCGCTTGGCGTAGCGGACCTTGTCCGGCCGTCGCTCGAGTGCGGAAGCCGACACGCGTCGCCTTGCCGTCGGCGGTCGCTCAGCGCGATGTTCGAGATGTGGATGGGCAGCTCCTTGGAGATGATCCCGCCCTGGTCGCGCGCGGTCTGCTTCTGATGGCGCGTGCACCATGTTGACGCCGCGCACCAGCGCCCGGCTCTCCTTGGGGAGCACGCGGATCACCTCGCCGGTCTTGCCCTTGTCGCGCCCGGCGATCACCACGACCGTGTCGCCCTTGCTGATCTTGCGCGGCCATCTAGAGCACCTCCGGCGCGAGCGAGATGATCTTCATGTGGTTCTTGGCGCGGAGCTCGCGCGGCACCGGGCCGAAGATACGCGTGCCGACCGGCTCCATCTGCGCCGTGATCAGCACCGCCGCATTGCGGTCGAACCGGATCACGCTGCCGTCGGCACGGCGAATGTCCTTCGCGGTGCGCACCACCACGGCCTTCATCACGTCGCCCTTCTTGACGCGACCGCGCGGGATCGCCTCCTTGACCGAGACGACGATGATGTCGCCGACCGAAGCGTACTTGCGCTTCGAGCCGCCCAGCACCTTGATGCACATGACGCGGCGAGCGCCGGAATTATCGGCGACGTCGAGATTGGTCTGCATCTGGATCATGGTCGTCTAGTTCCTGTCTTCGCTCTCGTGAGCGCTATGCCGTCTTCGGCCGCGGCGATGGCCTCGACCACCACCCAGCGCTTGGTCTTGGAGATCGGCGCGCTTTCCTGGATGAGCACGATGTCGCCGACCTTGTATTTGTTCTCGACGTCGTGGGCCGAATACTTCTTGGAACGGCGCACCGTCTTCTTCATCACCGGGTGCGTGAAGCGGCGCTCCACGCGCACCACGACCGTCTTGTCGTTCTTGTCGCTGACCACGGTGCCCTGCAGGACGCGCTTCGGCATGTCCTCAACCCTTCGCTTTCTCGGCGCCGATCGTCGACAGCCGCGCGATATCGCGTCGGACCTGGCGAACCCGCGCAGTGTTCTCGAGCTGACCCGTCGCGCGCTGGAAGCGCAGATTGAACTGCTCCTTCCTGAGCCGCTCCAGCTCGTCGGTGATTTGATCGGCGGTCATCAGCCTTACGTCGGACGCTTTCATGGTGCGCTCTCCCCGACCTCAATCGACGTCGCGCTGTACGAAGCGCGTCCGGATCGGCAGCTTCGCCGCACCCAGCCGCAAGGCTTCGCGCGCCGTCTCCGGCGGCACACCGTCGACCTCGAACATGATGCGCCCCGGCTTCACGCGGCACGCCCAGAATTCGGGGCTACCCTTGCCTTTACCCATGCGCACCTCGGTCGGCTTCTTCGACACCGGTACATCCGGGAAGATGCGGATCCACACGCGGCCGGCGCGCTTCATCTCGCGCGTGATCGCACGCCGCGCCGCCTCGATCTGACGCGCCGTCACGCGCTCCGGCTCCAAGGCCTTGAGCCCGTACGCGCCGAAAGTCAGCGTCGCGCCGGATGTCGCAACACCGTGGATGCGACCCTTGAATTGCTTGCGAAACTTGGTGCGCTGAGGTTGCAGCATGACTTGTTCTCTCCGGCCTCCTTAGGCCGTCGCCGGCTCGCGGCGGCGCCCGCCGCCACCTTGTTCGTTGCCCTCGATCATCCGCCGCTCCGACGCCATCGGGTCGTGTTCCAGGATCTCGCCCTTGAACACCCAGACCTTGACCCCACACGTGCCGTACGCGGTGTTGGCGGTCGCGACGCCGTAGTCGATGTCGGCGCGAAGCGTATGGAGCGGCACGCGCCCCTCGCGGTACCACTCGGACCGGGCTATTTCCGCGCCGCCGAGGCGACCGCCGCAAGAGATGCGGATGCCTTCGGCACCAAGGCGCATGGCCGACTGCACCGACCGCTTCATGGCGCGGCGGAACGCGATGCGGCGCTCGAGCTGCTGGGCGATCGACGCCGCCACCAGGTTCGCGTCCACCTCCGGCTTGCGCACTTCGACGATATTGATGTGCACCTCGGAGTCGGTCATCGCCGCGACCTTCTTGCGCAGCTTCTCGATGTCGGCGCCCTTCTTGCCGATGACGATCCCCGGGCGCGCGGAATGGATGGTCACCCGGCACTTCTTGTGCGGGCGCTCGATGACGATCTTCGACACCGCCGCCTGCTTCAGGTCCGCCATCAGCGCCTTGCGGATCGTCATGTCTTCCTGGAGCAACTGGCCGTACTCGCCCTTGCTGGCGAACCAGCGCGAGTCCCAGGTGCGGTTGATGCCGAGCCGCAGCCCGACCGGATTGACTTTCTGGCCCATCAGGCGGACTCCTCGACTTCGCGCACGACAATCGTCAGGTGAGAAAACGGTTTGTGGATGCGGCCGACGCGGCCGCGGGCGCGCGGCGTCCACCGTTTCAGCACCAGCGCCTTGCCAACGTGCGCCTCGGCCACCACCAGCGCGTCCACATCGAGCTGGTGATTGTTCTCCGCGTTGGCCACAGCCGACTCCAATGTCTTCTTCACGTCGCGCGCGATACGCTTGCGCGAGAAGGTGAGATCCGCCAGCGCCGTCCCGACCTTCTTGCCGCGGATCAGCGCGGCAACCAGGTTGAGCTTCTGCGGCGACACCCTGAGCCGGCTCGTCCGGGCCCGCGCTTCCGTCGAGGTGAGCGGTCGCTCCCGCTTCGGCTTGCCCATCGTCAGGCCCTCTTCGCCTTCTTGTCGCCGGAGTGACCGTGGAACGTGCGCGTCGGCGCGAACTCACCGAACTTGTGGCCAACCATGTCTTCGCTGACCAGCACCGGAATGTGCTTGTTGCCGTTGTGAACGCCGAACGTAAGCCCGACGAACTGCGGCAGGATCGTCGAACGCCGGCTCCAGATCTTGATGATGTCGCTACGACCGCCTGCCCGCGCCTTGTCGGCCTTCTTGAGCAGGTAGCCGTCCACGAAGGGGCCCTTCCAGATCGAACGTGCCACGGTTCAGTCTCCCGAAATCTAGCCTTTGCGCGCGTGCCGGCTGCGCGCGATGAACTTGTCGGTGCGCTTGTTGCTGCGCGTCTTGGCGCCCTTG
This sequence comes from uncultured Alphaproteobacteria bacterium, assembly GCA_963749755.1. Taxonomy (GTDB): domain Bacteria; phylum Pseudomonadota; class Alphaproteobacteria; order Rhizobiales; family Kaistiaceae; genus JBBDMC01. Next base: position 737,921 of record CAVVOK010000005.1, on the reverse strand, counting down.
GTCGGCTTGCCCCAAGGCGTCACCGGATGCCGGCCGCCGCGGGTTCGCCCACCGAGCGGATGATCGACCGGGTTCATCGTCTCGCCGCGCACATGCGGCATACGGCCGAGCCAGCGGCTGCGGCCAGCCTTGCCGATGTTGATGTTGCCATGGTCGGGGTTGGACACCGCGCCCACGGTCGCGAAGCACCGTTGGTGCACCATGCGCTGCTCGCCCGAATTGAGCCGCAGCAGCGCGTAGCCTTGGTCGCGCCCGACGTACTGCGCGTAGGTGCCTGCTGAGCGGGCGATCTGGCCGCCGTGGCCCGGTTTCATCTCGACGTTGTGCACGATCGTGCCGACCGGCATCGCCGCGAGCGGCATGGCGTTGCCCGGCTTCACGTCCGCCTGTGCGCCGGCGACGATCGTGTCGCCCACCTGCAACCGCTGCGGCGCCAGGATGTAGCTCAGCTCGCCGTCTTCATAGCGGATGAGCGCGATGAATGCCGTACGGTTCGGATCGTACTCGAGCCGCTCGACGGTCGCCGGCACCTCGCGCTTCGCCCGGCGGAAATCGATCAGCCGATACGCGCGCTTGTGGCCGCCGCCACGCCAACGCACCGTGACGCGGCCATGGTTGTTGCGCCCACCACTTGAGGTCTTCGCCTCGACCAAGCCCTTCACCGGCTTTCCGCGATGAAGCTCGGAGCGATCGACCAGCACCAGCCCGCGCTGGCTCGGCGTCGTAGGTTTGTATTTCTTCAGCGCCATGGCCTGGGCCTACCCGCTAGAGACCGGTCGTCACGTCGATCGACTGGCCCTCGGCGAGGGTCACGATCGCGCGCTTGCTGTCGGACAGACGGCCGGGAATGCCCCGGAACCGCCTCGTTTTTCCCTTACGGACCAACGTGTTGACCGCAGTAACCTTGACCTTGAACAGGCCCTCCACCGCCGCCTTGATCTCGGGCTTCGTCGCGTCCTGAGCGACCACGAAGATCACCTTGTTGTGCTCCGAGGCCGCCGTCGATTTTTCGGTGATGACCGGCCGGCGGATGACGTCGTAGTGCGAGCGCTTGATCATTTGAAACGCTCCGTCAGCGCGTCGACTGCCGCCTTGGTCAGCACCAGCGTGTCGCGACGCAGGATGTCGTACACGTTGATGCCCTGCACCGGCAGCACGTCGATCTCAGGGATGTTGCGTGCGGCAAGCGCGAAATTCGCTTCCAGCTCCTTGCCATCAATGATCAGCGCGTTGGTGACGCCGAGCTTGCCGAGCTTCTTCGCGAGCGCGTTGGTCTTGGCTTCGTTGACCTTGGCATCGGCGATGACGATCAGCTTGTCGTCGCGCGTCTTGTCCGACAGCGCGTGCTTGAGCGCCAGCGCCCGCACCTTTTTCGGCAACCCGTGCTCGTGGCTGTGCACGACCGGACCGAACGCCTTGCCGCCGCCGCGGAACTGCGGCGCCGTCTTAGCGCCGTGACGGGCGCGGCCGGTGCCCTTTTGCTTGTACATCTTGGCAGTGGTGCCGCTGATCTCGCCGCGCGTCTTGGTCTTGTGCGGCATCTGTCGGCGCGCGAGCTGCCAGCGCACCATGCGCTGCAGGATGTCGGTCCGCGGGTCCAGATTGAAAATCTCGTCGGGCAGCATGACCGAGCCGTCCGCCTCACCGTCGAGCGTGGTGACCTTGCGCTCCATCACTCAGCCTCCGTGGCTTCGGCGGTCGGCTGGGAAGCGGCCTCACCCGCCGGCTCCCCTGCTGGCGCCGCCGCGCCATTGGCCGGCGCACGGAACGATCCCGGCATCGGCACGCCTTCCGGCAGCGGACGTTTCACGGCGTCGCGCACCAGGATCCAGCCGCCCTTGGCGCCAGGGACGGCGCCTTCGACCATGATCAGGCCGCGCTCGACGTCGGTCTTGACGATCTTCAGATTCAGCGTGGTCACGCGGACATCGCCCATGTGGCCCGCCATCTTCTTGCCCTTGAACACCTTGCCCGGGTCCTGGCGCTGGCCGGTCGAACCGGGAATGCGATGCGACAGCGAATTGCCGTGCGTCGCGCGTCCGCCACCGAAGTTGTAGCGCTTCATGACGCCCTGGAAGCCCTTGCCGCTCGAAGTGCCGGTCACATCGACGAACTGTCCGGTGACGAAATGGTCGGCTGTGAACTCCGCACCCACGTCGATCAGGTTCTCCGGACTCACCCGGAACTCCGCCAACCGACGCTTCGGCTCGACCGACGCCCGCGCGAAATGCCCACGCAACGCCTTGGCCGTGTTCTTGACCTTGCGCGCGCCAGCGCCGAGCTGCAGCGCCGTGTAGCCGTTCTTCTCGACCGTACGCTGCGCCACCACCTGACACCCGTCGAGCCGCAGCACCGTCACCGGCACCTGCTCGCCGGCCTCGGTGAAGATGCGGGTCATGCCCACCTTCTGAGCGATCACGCCTGAGCGCATGACGTTGTTCTCGCTTCCTCGCCGCCTAGAGCTTGATCTCGACGTCGACGCCGGCGGCGAGGTCGAGCTTCATCAGCGCGTCCACCGTCTGCGGCGTCGGATCGACAATGTCGAGAAGGCGCTTGTGCGTCCGCATCTCGAACTGCTCGCGGCTCTTCTTGTCGATGTGCGGCGACCGGTTGACCGTGAACTTCTCGATCCGCGTCGGCAGCGGCATCGGCCCGCGCACCTGCGCGCCCGTCCGCTTCGCCGTGTTGACGATCTCGCGCGTCGAGCATCGAGGATGCGATGGTCGAACGCCTTGAGCCGAATGCGGATGTTCTGGCCGTTCATGGGTCTTCAGAGGACAGACGATGGATGACAAACGACATATGAGCGTCGCTCGTGGCTGTCCCTTTTCCTGCCTTCTTTCCTCTGTGTTCCGCTCGCTTGCCTGGTCTACTTCACGATTTTCGACACGACGCCGGAGCCGACCGTGCGGCCGCCCTCGCGGATAGCGAAGCGCAGCTTCTCCTCCATCGCGATCGGCACGATCAGCTCGACCTCCATCGACACGTTGTCGCCCGGCATCACCATCTCCGTGCCTTCCGGCAGCGTCACCACGCCGGTCACGTCGGTGGTGCGGAAGTAGAACTGCGGACGGTAGTTGGTGAAGAACGGCGTATGCCGGCCACCCTCTTCCTTGGTCAGGATGTAGGCCTCGGCCATGAACTCCGTGTGCGGCGTCACCGAACCCGGCTTGCACAGCACCTGGCCGCGCTCCACGCCCTCGCGCTCGACACCGCGGAGCAGCGCGCCGATATTGTCGCCCGCCTGGCCCTGGTCGAGCAGCTTGCGGAACATCTCAACGCCCGTGACGACCGTCTTCTGGTGTCGCGGATGCCGACGATCTCGACTTCCTCGCCAACCTTGATGATGCCGCGCTCGACACGCCCGGTCACGACCGTGCCGCGGCCCGAGATCGAGAACACGTCCTCGATCGGCATCAGGAACGGCTGGTCGACCGGACGCTCCGGCTGCGGAATGTACGTCGTCGACCGCCTCCATCAGCTCGAGGATCGAGTCGTGGCCGAGTTCCTTGTTGTCGCTCGCCCTCGAGCGCCAGCAGCGCCGAACCCTTGACGATCGGAATGTCGTCGCCGGGGAACTCGTACTTGGACAGAAGCTCGCGAACCTCGAGCTCGACGAGCTCGAGCAGTTCCGGGTCGTCGACCATGTCGCACTTGTTGAGGAAGACGACCAGCGCCGGAACGCCGACCTGGCGGGCGAGCAGGATGTGCTCGCGCGTCTGCGGCATCGGGCCGTCGGCGGCCGACACCACCAGGATCGCGCCGTCCATCTGCGCCGCACCGGTGATCATGTTCTTCACGTAGTCGGCGTGGCCGGGGCAGTCGACGTGAGCGTAGTGACGGTTCGGCGTCTCGTACTCGACGTGCGCCGTGTTGATCGTGATGCCGCGCGCCTTTTCCTCGGGCGCCGCGTCGATCGACCGTATCCTTGAACGTCGCCCCACCGGTTTCGGCCAGCACCTTCGTGATCGCCGCCGTCAGCGTCGTCTTGCCGTGGTCGACATGACCGATCGTGCCGATGTTGCAGTGCGGCTTGGTCCGCTCAAATTTCTCCTTAGCCATCGGGGCTCTCCGTCCTTCTAGAATCTCGTTGTCGCGTGGTGGCGGGTCAGGCGAACTTCGCCTGAACCTCCTGCGCCACCGCCTGCGGAACCTGCTCGTAGTGGTCGAACTGCATCGTGTACTGCGCGCGGCCCTGGCTCATCGAGCGCAGCGTATTGACGTAGCCGAACATGTTGGCGAGCGGCACCATCGCGTTGACGACCTGCGCGATGCCGCGCGCATCCGTGCCGGCGATCTGGCCGCGCCGTGAATTGATGTCGCCGATGACGTCGCCGATGTAATCCTCCGGCGTCACGACCTCGACCTTCATGATCGGCTCGAGCAGCACCGGGCCCGCCTTCTGGCAGGCCTCGCGGAACGCCGCGCGCCCGGCGATCTCGAAGGCCAGGACGCTGAGAGTCGACGTCGTGGTAGGCGCCATCGACCAGCGAGACATTGATGTCGACCAGCGGGAAGCCGGCGAGCACGCCGGTCGCCATCACGCCTTCGACCCCCTTTTCGACGCCCGGAATGTATTCCTTCGGCACGTTGCCGCCGACGACCTTCGAATCGAACACGAAACCCCCGCCCTTCTCGGTCGGCTCCACGTGAAGCTTGATGCGGGCGAACTGGCCCGAACCGCCGGTCTGCTTCTTGTGGGTGTAGTCGACCTCGGTCGGCCTGGTGATCGTCTCGCGATAGGCGACCTGCGGCGCGCCGATATTGGCCTCGACCTTGAACTCGCGGCGCATGCGATCGACGATGATGTCGAGATGCAGCTCGCCCATGCCGGCGATGATCGTCTGGCCCGACTCTCTTGATCGGTCTTGACGCGGAAGGACGGATCTTCCTGCGCCAGGCGATTGAGCGCGATGCCCATCTTCTCCTGGTCGCCCTTCGTCTTCGGCTCGATCGCGATCTCGATGACCGGCTCGGGAAACTCCATGCGCTCCAGGACCACCGGCTTCTGCGGATCGCACAGCGTGTCGCCGGTCGTGACTTCCTTGAGCCCGGCGAGCGCGACGATGTCGCCGGCGAATGCCTCCTTGATGTCCTCGCGATGGTTCGAGTGCATCTGCAGCATGCGGCCGACGCGCTCGCGCTTGTCCTTCACCGTGTTGACGAGCGCGGCGCCCGTTCCGACCTTGCCCGAGTAGATGCGGCAGAACGTCAGCGACCCGACGAACGGGTCGTTCATCACCTTGAACGCCAGCATCGCCAGCGGCTCTTCGTCGGACGACCTGCGGGTGACCTCCTGCTCGGTCTTCGGATCGATGCCCTTGATCGGCGGCACGTCCACCGGCGACGGCAGGAAGTCGACCACCGCGTCGAGCAGCGGCTGAACACCCTTGTTCTTGAAGGCCGACCCGCACAGCACCGGAACGAACAGGTTGTCGCACGTGCGCCTTGCGAATGAGCTTCTTGATCGTGTCCTCGTCCGGCAGATTGCCTTCGAGGTAGCCGCTCCATCGCTGCCTCATCGAGCTCGACGGCGGCTTCCACCAACTGCTCGCGATACTGCTCGGCCCGCGCCTGTTCGCTCAGCCGGAATGTCGATGTATGTCGTACTCCGCGCCCAGCGTCTCGTCGCGCCAGACCACGGCCTTCATTTTGATGAGGTCGATGACGCCCTTGAAATCGGCCTCCGCGCCAAGCGGCAGCTGGATCGACCATGGGCCGAGCGCCGAGCCGGTCGCGATCATCGTCGACGCAGCGAAAGAAATCGGCGCCGATCTTGTCCATCTTGTTGACGAAGATCATGCGCGGCACGCGATACTTGTCGGCCTGCCGCCAAACCGTCTCCGTCTGCGGTTCGACGCCGGCGTTGGCGTCAAGCAGCGCTACCGCGCCGTCGAGCACGCGCAGCGACCGCTCCACTTCGATGGTGAAATCGACGTGACCGGGCGTGTCGATGATGTTGAGGCGCTTGCCCTTCCAGTATGCGGTGGTCGCGGCCGACGTGATGGTGATGCCGCGCTCCTGCTCCTGCTCCATCCAGTCCATGGTGGCCGCGCCTTCATGGACTTCGCCCATCTTGTGGCTGCGGCCGGTGTAGTAGAGCACCCGCTCGGTAGTCGTCGTCTTCCCGGCATCAATGTGGGCCATGATGCCGAAATTGCGGTAGTCCTCGATCTTATGCGCGCGCGGCATCTGGTCGGCCTCTTCGGATCGCTACCAGCGATAGTGCGAGAACGCGCGGTTGGCCTCGGCCATCCGGTGCGTGTCCTCGCGCTTCTTGACGGCGTTCCCGCGGTTGTTCGCCGCGTCCATTAGTTCGCCCGAAAGCTTCTCGGTCATCGTCTTCTCGTTCCGCCCGCGCGCCGCGCCGAGCAGCCAGCGGATCGCCAGCGCCTGACGGCGATCGAGGCGCACCTCGACGGGAACCTGATAGGTGGCGCCACCGACACGGCGCGAACGCACCTCGATCGACGGCATCACGTTGTCGAGCGCTTGGCGGAACACGCCGAGCGGGTCCTGCTTGGTCTTGCCCTCGATCAAATCGAAAGCCCCATACACGATCTGCTCGGCGGCGGATTTCTTACCGTCGTACATCACGGAGTTCATGAACTTGGCGACCACCTCGTTCTGGTACTTCGGGTCCGGGGTGATCGGCCGTTTGTCGGCGCGGTGGCGGCGGGACATGGGTCTCTAGCCTGCTTGTTCGATGAAAAAACGACCCAGCATTACTTGGGTCGTTTCGCTCCGTACTTGGACCTGCGCTGCTTGCGGTCTTTTACGCCCTGGGTGTCGAGCACGCCGCGCAGAATGTGATAGCGCACACCCGGAAGATCCTTCACGCGACCGCCGCGGATCATCACCACCGAGTGTTCCTGCAGATTGTGGCCCTCACCCGGGATGTATCCGATGACCTCGAAACCGTTGGTCAGCCGGACCTTGGCGACCTTGCGCAGCGCCGAGTTCGGCTTCTTCGGCGTGGTCGTGTAGACGCGCGTGCACACCCCGCGTTTCTGCGGGCTCATCTGCATCGCCGGCACTTTGTTGCGCCTCACCGGCCGCTGCCGCGGCTTGCGGATCAACTGATTGATCGTCGGCATCGCTGCCTTCTACTTCCCTTCGCCAGACGCTTTCGCACGCCGCACAAAACCGAGCCCCTGCCCGCTCCCCGCGGGAGGCGCTCGAAAGACAGCGGATCACGGCCATGCCGCGATCATGTCACCAGCAAACTTCGTCAACGTGACCCGGCCAGTGTTTAGGGTCTCTGCATCAACGGCTTGGCGCCGTCGAAGTAAAAGCACCTACCACCTGTCCGAAAGTGCGCGGAACCTAATTGTTCCGCCCTGCCTTCGTCAACCCCCGCGTCACGTTTTTTGAGCGTTTCGCGGGGGCGGACGGTGGCCCGCGTCCACACTGGATGCGGGCCCACCCGTATCAGCCGATTTTACTCCACCGGCGCGTCCTCGAACTGGGCCAGAGTACCGTCGTTTCCGGTGACTTCCGCCGTCCGCTTGCGCTCCTCCAGGATCAACTCGTCGCGGTGGGTGGCAACCTCGCGCAACCGCCCGACCATCCCGCCCGTACCGGCCGGGATCAGACGACCGACGATGATGTTCTCCTTCAGCCCTTCCAGCGGGTCGACCTTGCCTTGGACGGCAGCCTCGGTCAGCACCCGCGTCGTCTCCTGGAAGGAGGCGGCCGAGAAGAACGACCGCGTCTGCAAGCTCGCCTTGGTGATGCCGAGCAGGATCGGCATCGCCTCGGCCGGTTTCTTGCCCTCCGCCACCATCGCATCGTTGATGATGTCGAAGTCCAATTGGTCGATCTGCTCGCCCGGGAACATCTCGGTGTCGCCGGCGTCGGTGACCTCGACCTTCTGCAGCATCTGGCGGACGATCACCTCGATGTGCTTGTCGTTGATGGTCACGCCCTGGAGCCGATAAACGTCCTGGATCTCGTTGACCAAGTATGCGGCCAGCGCCTCGATCCCCTTGATCGCCAGGATGTCGTGCGGCGCCGGGTTGCCCTCGACGATGTAGTCGCCCTTTTCCACCGTGTCCCCCTCCTGGAGGTGGAACGGCTTGCCCTTCGCGATCAGGTACTCCTTGGCCTCGGCCTCGGGATCGCTCGGCTCGACGATGATCCGCCGCTTGTTCTTGTAGTCGCGGCCGAATTTGATCGTGCCGTCGATCTCCGCGATGATCGCGTGGTCCTTCGGACGACGCGCCTCGAAGAGCTCCGCGACCCGTGGCAGACCACCGGTGATGTCTCGCGTCTTGGCGCTCTCCATCGGGATACGGGCAAGCACGTCGCCGGCCTTTACCTCCGCGCCCGGCTCGACCGACAGGATCGCATCGACCGGTAACGCGTAGCGCGCCTCCGCTCCGCCACGGCCGCTCTTGCGTGCCTTCGCGTCCTTGCCCTGGACGACCATCGTCGGCTTCAAGTCGGCGCCGCGCGGATTGGCGCGCCAATCCACAACCACGCGTTTGGTGATGCCCGTCGATTCGTCGGTCGTCTCCGACACCGAGATGCGATCGACCAGGTCCTCGAACGCGACCGCGCCATCCACTTCGGTCAGGATCGGCCGTGTATACGGATCCCACTCGGCCAACCGCTGGCCACGCTGCACCGCGTCGCCCTGGTCGACCAGCATGCGCGACCCGTAGGTGATGCGGTTGACCGCGCGCTCCGTGCCGTCGCGATCCAGGATCACGAGCTGCATGTTGCGCCCCATGGCGATGAGGCGGCCTTCCGAGTCGGTGACCACGTTGCGGTTACGGAGCTCGATCTTGCCGTCGAACGTCGACTCCATCGTCGACTGATCGACGACCTGCGCCGTACCGCCGATGTGGAACGTCCGCATCGTGAGCTGCGTGCCCGGCTCGCCGATCGACTGCGCCGCGATGACGCCCACCGCCTCGCCCATGTTGACCGGGGTGCCGCGAGCAAGGTCGCGTCCGTAGCACTTGCCGCAGACGCCCGTCTTGGTCTGGCACGTCAGCACCGAACGGATGCGGATCGCCTGCACGTTGGCGTTCTCGATCTTCTCGACATCCCGCTCCTCGATCATGCTGCCGGCCGGAACGATCACCTCGCCCGTGCCGGGATGCACGACGTCCTCCGCCGCCGTGCGGCCGAGAACTCGGTGGCCGAGCGTCGCCACCACTTGGCCGGAATCGACCACCGCCTGGATCTTTAGGCCGCCGTCGGTCCCGCAGTCGACCTCGGTGACGATGCAGTCCTGCGCAACGTCCACCAGACGCCGGGTCAGGTAGCCCGAGTTCGCCGTCTTCAACGCCGTGTCGGCGAGGCCCTTACGGGCGCCGTGCGTCGAGTTGAAGTACTCGAGCACCGACAGGCCTTCCTTGAAGTTCGAGACGATCGGACTCTCGATGATCTCACCAGACGGCTTCGCCATGAGGCCGCGCATGCCGGCGAGCTGTTTCATCTGCGCGGGGGAACCGCGCGCGCCGGAGTGGCTCATCATGTAGATCGAGTTCATCGGCCGCGTACGGCCGGTGTCCGTCTTCTCGACCGCCGAGATGCGCTTCATCATCTCGTCGGCGACGCGGTCGGTGCACTTCGCCCACGCATCGACGACCTTGTTGTATTTCTCGCCCTGCGTGATCAGACCGTCGTTGTATTGCTGCTCGTAGTCCTTCACGAGCTGCTGCGTCTCCGCGACGAGCTTCGCCTTGGCATCCGGGATGACCATGTCGTCCTTGCCGAACGAGATGCCCGCTCTGAACGCGTGGCTGAAGCCGAGCGCCATGATGCGGTCGCAGAAGATGACCGTCTCCTTCTGACCGCAGTGCCGGTAGACGGCATCGATCATGTTGGAGATCTCCTTCTTGGTCATCGCTTTGTTGACCAGGTCGAAGGAGATGGCCGGATGGCGCGGCAGCACTTCGCCGAGCAGCATGCGCCCGGGCGTCGTCTCGTACACGTGCGACACCTGCTTGCCGCCAGCGTCCACCGTCTTGAACCGTCCCCGGATCTTGCTGTGCAGCGTCACCGCCTTGGACGAGAGCGCGTGCTCCAGCTCGCCGGTGTTGCCGAACGCCGTGCCCTCGCCGGGCTCGCCGTCCGCCATGATCGACAGGTAGTAGAGGCCGAGAACGATATCCTGCGACGGAACGATGATCGGCGCGCCGTTGGCCGGGTGCAGGATGTTGTTGGTCGACATCATCAGCACGCGCGCTTCGAGTTGCGCCTCCAGCGACAGCGGCACGTGCACGGCCATCTGGTCACCGTCGAAGTCGGCGTTGAACGCCGCGCAGACGAGCGGATGGAGCTGGATCGCCTTGCCCTCGACGAGCTGCGGCTCGAACGCCTGAATGCCCAGGCGGTGCAGCGTCGGCGCGCGGTTCAAGAGCACCGGGTGCTCGCGGATGACCTCGTCAAGGATATCCCAGACCTCGGGCTTCTCCTTCTCAACCAGCTTTTTCGCCTGCTTGACCGTCGAGGAATAGCCCTTCGCATCGAGCCGCGAATAAATGAACGGCTTGAACAGCTCGAGCGCCATCTTCTTCGGCAGGCCGCACTGGTGCAGCTTGAGTTCCGGACCGACCACGATCACCGAGCGGCCGGAATAATCGACGCGCTTGCCGAGCAGGTTCTGGCGGAAGCGGCCCTGCTTGCCCTTGAGCATGTCGCTCAGCGACTTGAGCGGGCGCTTGTTGGCGCCGGTAATGACGCGGCCGCGTCGGCCGTTGTCGAACAGCGCGTCCACGGCTTCCTGCAGCATCCGCTTCTCGTTACGGATAATGATGTCCGGCGCGCGGAGCTCGATCAGGCGTTTCAGACGGTTGTTGCGATTGATCACGCGGCGATAGAGATCGTTGAGGTCCGACGTCGCGAAGCGGCCGCCGTCGAGCGGCACGAGCGGTCGGAGGTCCGGCGGGATCACCGGGACGACCGTCATGATCATCCAATCCGGCCGGTTGCCCGACACAATGAACGACTTCGACCAGCTTCAGCCGCTTGGCGAGCTTCTTCGGCTTCAGCTCCGAGGTCGTCTCCGCGATCTCCTGGCGGAGGTCGACGGCGAGCTTCGGAAGGTCCATGCCGACGAGCATGTCGCGGATCGCTTCGGCGCCGATCTTGGCGGTGAAGGAATCCTCGCCGAACTCGTCCTGCGCCCTCAGGTACTCGTCCTCGGAGAGGAGCTGGCGCTCCTTGAGCGACGTCAGCCCCGGCTCGGTGACGACGTAATTCTCGAAGTACAGGATGCGCTCAAGGTCCTTAAGCGTCATGTCGAGCAGCATGCCGATGCGTGACGGCAGCGACTTCAGGAACCAGATGTGCGCCACCGGCGCGGCGAGCTCAATGTGACCCATGCGCTCGCGGCGCACGCGCGCGAGCGTTACCTCCACGCCGCACTTCTCGCAGATGATGCCCTTGTACTTCATCCGCTTGTACTTGCCGCACAGGCACTCGTAGTCCTTGATCGGCCCGAAAATGCGCGCGCAAAACAGTCCATCGCGCTCGGGTTTGAACGTGCGGTAGTTGATCGTCTCCGGCTTCTTGATCTCGCCGAACGACCACGACTTGATCTTTTCCGGACTCGCGATCGAGATGCGGATCTGGTCAAAAACCTGAGCCGGGGGCTGCGCCGGACCGAAAATGCTCACGATCTCTTGGTTCATTCCTGTCTCTCCTCAGCGGCCGATCGGGGCGGGAGGCTCCGCGACCGGACCGTGACAAAGGCGAAGGCCCGCCCTGAAGGGCGGGCGCTCCTCGCCTACTCGGCCGCGTCCGCAGTCGGTGTCGACTGCGATCGCGACTTGGAATTGTCGAGCTCGACGTCGAGCCCCAGCGAACGCATCTCCTTGACGAGCACGTTGAAGCTCTCCGGGATGCCCGCCTCGAAGGTATCGTCGCCACGGACGATCGCCTCGTACACCTTGGTGCGCCCGGCGACGTCGTCGGACTTCACCGTCAACATTTCCTGGAGCGTGTACGCGGCGCCGTAGGCTTCGAGCGCCCACACCTCCATTTCGCCGAAACGCTGACCGCCGAACTGCGCCTTACCGCCCAGCGGCTGCTGGGTGACCAAGCTGTACGGTCCGATCGAACGAGCGTGGATCTTGTCGTCCACCAGGTGGTGCAGCTTCAGGATGTAGATGTAGCCGACCGTGACCGGGCGATCGAACTGCTCGCCGGTACGCCCGTCGTAGAGGATCGACTGCCCAGAGGGGTCGAGGTCCGCTTCCTTCAGCAGTTCGACGATGTCCGGCTCGCGCGCGCCGTCGAACACCGGCGTCGCGATCGGCACGCCGGCCTTCAGTTGCTCGGCGAGCGTCACCGCGGATTCGTCGTCGAAGTCGGCGACCTTCTCGTTCTTGTTGTTTTCGCCGTAAAGGCTCTTCAGGATCTTCTTGATCGGCTTGACGTCGCCGTTCTTCTTGTAGCTCTCGACCATCTCACCGACCTTGAGGCCGAGGCCGGCGCACGCCCATCCGAGATGCGTCTCGAGAATCTGTCCGACGTTCATGCGGCTCGGCACGCCGAGCGGGTTGAGCACGACGTCCACCGGCGTGCCGTCGGCGAGGTGCGGCATGTCCGCGACCGGAACAATCTTGGACACCACGCCCTTGTTACCGTGGCGGCCGGCCATCTTGTCGCCCGGCTGGATCTTGCGCTTCACCGCGACGAATACCTTGACCATCTTCATGACGCCGGGCGGCAGCTCGTCGCCGCGCTGCAGCTTCTCCACCTTGTCGATGAAGCGCTTCTCCAGGCCCTTGCGGCTCTCGTCGTATTGGTTCCTGAGGGCCTCGATCTCGGCCATCAGCTTCTCGTTCGACACCGCGAACTGCCACCACTGGCCGCGCGGATATTCGCCGAGCAGGTCCTTGGTGATCTTGCCGCCCTTCTTGAAACCCTTCGGCCCGGCCACCGCCATGCGGTTGACGAGCATGTCCGCCAGACGGCCGAAGACGTTGCGGTCGAGAATCGCCTGCTCGTCGTCGCGGTCCTTGGCGAGGCGCTCAATTTCCTCGCGCTCGATCGCCATGGCGCGCTCGTCCTTCTCCACGCCGTGGCGATTGAAGACGCGCACTTCCACGACGGTACCGGTGACGCCCGGCGGAACGCGCAGCGACGTGTCGCGCACGTCGGATGCCTTCTCGCCGAAGATCGCGCGGAGCAGCTTCTCCTCCGGCGTCATCGGGCTTTCGCCCTTCGGCGTGATCTTGCCGACCAGGATGTCGCCGGCGACCATCTCCGCGCCGATGTAAACGATACCCGCCTCGTCGAGGTTCTTCAGCGCCTCTTCCGATACGTTCGGGATGTCGCGGGTGATCTCCTCCGGCCCGAGCTTGGTGTCGCGCGCCATCACCTCGAATTCCTCGATGTGGATCGAGGTGAAGACGTCGTCGCGCACCATGCGCTCGGAGAGAAGGATCGAGTCCTCGAAGTTGTAGCCGTTCCACGGCATGAACGCGACGAGCACGTTGCGGCCGAGCGCGAGGTCGCCGAGGTCGGTCGACGGGCCGTCCGCGATGATGTCGCCCTTGCCGACCGTATCGCCGACGCGCACCAGCGGACGCTGGTTGATGCACGTGTTCTGGTTGGAACGCTGGAACTTCATCAGCCGGTAGATATCGACGCCGGACTTCGACGGATCGATATCGTCCGTCGCACGGACGACGATGCGCGTGGCGTCAACCTGGTCGACGATACCCGCGCGCCATGCCGCGATCGCTGCGCCGGAATCGCGCGCCACGATCGGCTCCATGCCGGTGCCCACCAGCGGCGCCTCGGCGCGCACCAGCGGCACCGCCTGGCGCTGCATGTTCGAACCCATCAGCGCGCGGTTGGCGTCGTCGTTCTCCAGGAACGGGATCAGCGCCGCGGCGACCGAGACGAGCTGCTTCGGCGACACGTCCATGAAGTCGAGCTTGTCCGGTGCGACCAGCATCACGTCACCGGCGTGGCGCGCGGTGACGAGGTCGTTCACGAAACGGCCTTTTGGATCGAGTGGCGCGTTCGCCTGAGCGATGGTGTACTTCGACTCTTCCATCGCCGAGAGATACACGACCTCTTCGGTCACCCGGCCGTCCTTCACCTTGCGGTACGGGCTCTCGATGAAGCCGTATTTGTTGACGCGCGCGAACGTGGCGAGCGAGTTGATCAGGCCGATGTTCGGACCTTCCGGCGTCTCGATCGGGCAGATGCGGCCGTAGTGCGTCGGGTGCACGTCGCGCACCTCGAAGCCGGCGCGCTCGCGTGTCAAACCGCCGGGCCCGAGCGCCGACAGGCGACGCTTATGGGTGATCTCGCTGAGCGGGTTGGTCTGGTCCATGAACTGCGACAGCTGCGAGGAGCCGAAGAACTCCCGCACCGCCGCCGCCGCCGGCTTGGCGTTGATCAGGTCCTGCGGCATCACGTTGCCGATCTCGACCGACGACATGCGCTCCTTGATGGCGCGCTCCATCCGGAGCAGGCCGACGCGGTACTGGTTCTCCATCAATTCGCCGACTGAGCGGACGCGGCGGTTGCCGAGGTTATCGATGTCGTCGATCTCGCCCTTGCCGTCGCGAAGCTCCACCAGCGTCTTGATGACCGCGAGGATGTCCTCCTTGCGGAGCACGCGCACCGTGTCCTCGGCGTCGAGGTCGAGCCGCATGTTCATCTTCACGCGCCCGACCGCGGAAAGGTCGTAGCGCTCCGAATCGAAGAACAGCGAGCGGAACATCGCTTCCGCCGTCTCGATGGTCGGCGGCTCGCCGGGGCGCATCACGCGGTAGATGTCGAACAGCGCGTCCTCGCGGTTCTCGTTCTTGTCCACCGCGAGTGTGTTGCGGATGTACGCGCCGGTGTTGACGTGATCGATGTCGAGGATCGTGATCTCGTTGTTGCCAGCCTCCACCAGCAGCGCGAGCACCTTCTCGGTGATCTCGTCGCCCGCCTCGGCGTAGATCTCGCCGGTTTCGACGTTGACCATGTCGTGCGCGAGGTAGTGGCCGAAGAGGTCGGAGTCGACCACCTTCAGCGCCTTCACGCCCTTCTCGGCGAGCTGCCGCGCGGCGCGCGCGGTGAGCTTGCGCCCGGCCTCCAGCACCACCTCGCCGGAGTCGGCGTCGATGAGGTCGTTCACCGCCTTGAAGCCGCGCATGCGGTTCGCGTCGAACGGCAGCCGCCAGCCTTCCTTAGCGCGCTTGTAGATGACCTTGGCGTAGAAGGTGTTGAGCATCTCCTCGCCGTCCATACCCAGCGCGTAGAGCAGCGACGTCACCGGGATCTTGCGGCGACGGTCGATGCGCGCGTGGACGATATCCTTCGCGTCGAACTCGATGTCGAGCCACGAGCCGCGGTACGGAATGATGCGCGCCGCGAACAGCAGCTTGCCCGACGAGTGGGTCTTGCCCTTGTCGTGGTCGAAGAAGACGCCCGGCGAGCGATGCATCTGCGAGACGATGACTCGCTCGGTGCCGTTGACGATGAACGTACCGTTCATCGTCATCAGCGGCATCTCGCCCATGTAGACTTCCTGCTCCTTGATGTCCTTGACCGACTTGGCGCCGGTTTCCTCGTCGACATCGAACACGATCAGCCGGAGCGTCACCTTGAGCGGTGCCGAGAACGTCATGCCGCGCTGACGGCACTCGTCCACGTCGTACTTCGGTGGGTCGAAGTCGTAGCGCACGAACTCGAGCAGCGCCGTGTTCGAGAAATCGGAGATCGGGAACACCGACTTGAACACCGCTTGCAGCCCCTCGTCGGACCGCCCGCCCTCCGGCTCGTCCACCAACAGGAACTGATCGTACGACGCCTTCTGAACCTCGATAAGGTTCGGCATCTCCGCCACTTCCCGGATGGAGCCGAAGAACTTACGGACCCGCCTGCGACCGGTGAACGCCTGTGTCATGTTCACTCCTCGTCTGATCTCGAAGCGCCTGACCGAAACGGCCGCGGCCGGCGGAAGCCGGCGCGGCGAACTGTTCTAACGGTTAAGCTACTTTCGACCCACGCCTGGGGACGCCAGCTCCGCCGCCGGCGTCTCTCCTGTTTGTTGCGAGCCCGGGTAATCCGGGCCCGCCCTTGATCCTGTCCGCCGTCCTTGACGGCGGCCGAACACCCGACCTGAAGCGCCGAGCGCTACTTCAAGTCGACCTTGGCGCCAGCCCCTTCGAGCTGAGCCTTGATCTTGTCGGCTTCGTCCTTGCTGACCCCTTCCTTGACCGCCTTCGGAGCGGCCTCGACGAGGTCCTTCGCCTCCTTCAGTCCCAGTCCGGTGATCGCCCGAACTTCTTTGATGACGTTGATCTTGTTCGGGCCGAACTCGGCCAGAACGACGTCGAATTCGGTCTTTTCCTCCACCGCGGCGGCAGGAGCACCGGCGGCCCCGCCGGCAGCCATCATCGCGACCGGCGCTGCGGCGGAAACGCCCCATTTATCCTCGAGCAGCTTCGTCAACTCGGCCGCCTCAAGCACGGTCAGCTGCGAAAGCTCATCTACGATCTTCGACAAGTCAGCCATTCAACTATTCCCTTCTCGGTTCGAACCTCTGTTAGCCCGCGAACGGCGTCACGCCGCTTCGCCCTTGTCGGCATAGGCACCCAACACACGCGCCAACCCGGCCGCCGGCGCCGCGACCACCTGGGCGACACGCGTCGCCGGGGTCGAGAGCAGACCGACCAGTTGTGCCCGCAGCTCGTCCAGGGACGGCAGCGAGGCAAGCGCCTTGACGCCTTCGGCGTCGAGGTTGGTCGGGCCCATCGCCCCGCCAAGAACGACCAGCTTTTCGTTGGTCTTGGCGAAGTCGACGACGACCTTGGGCGCCGCCACCGGATCGCTCGAGTAAGCGATCATCGTCGGACCGTTGAACAGGTCCGCGATGTGGCCGACGTCCGTGCCTTCAAGAGCACGCTTGGCGAGACGGTTCTTCGCGACTTTCACGCTGGCTCCCGCCTCCCGCATGCGCACCCGAAGGGCGGTCATGTCGGCGACGGTGAGACCGGCGTATTGGGCAACCACGATCGCGCCGGTGTTCTGGAACACCTGGTGCAGGGCCGTGATGACCTCCGCTTTTTCCGCTCTCTCCACGCTTCTCTCCGTTGGCGGCCACTCGGGGGGACCGCCGGTTGGTGATGCCACCGTCGCTACGACGGTGACGTTCAACAGCCTGTCCCCCAAGCCGGCGCACGCGAAGTGCGGGCGCCGCATGGGCCAAGAGGTTCGAACCGGGAAGCCCCGGTTCCCTCCCGTCTGTGCAGGCCATTGCATTAAGCCGGCGAATCCCGGCACCTGCAGTCTCGGACAGGGTCCGGCCCACCAAAGCGGACCGGGACTTCACATCCCGAAAACGCGCTAAACCTTTGCCGCTCTTAGAATAATCCCTGGGGACAAGCTAAGAGGGCTCCATTTCATCGGTCTTGGGGACGCATTCAAGCGCACCGGCAGGGGGCCGGCGCGCCCGAAACCGTTATTTAGAGGCTTCCGCGCCGTTTGCCAAGGGCAAACCTGCACGTTTCCTCGACTACGCTCCGCCAAGCGAAGCCGGGTCCACCCGAACGCCCGGCCCCATGGTCGAGGAGATGGCAACGCGCTGGACGAAGGTCCCCTTGGCGCCGGATGGCCGCGCCTTCTGCACGGCATCGGTGAACGCCCGGATATTGGCGACCAGCGCCGTCACGTCGAAACTCGCCTTGCCGATGCCGGCTTGAATGATGCCAGCCTTTTCCACGCGGAACTCGACCGCGCCGCCCTTGGCGGCCCGCACACCGGCCGCGACATCGGCGGTGACCGTGCCCACCTTGGGGTTCGGCATGAGGCCGCGGGGGCCGAGCACTTTTCCGAGGCGTCCGACCAGCGGCATCATGTCCGGTGTGGCGATGCAGCGGTCAAACTCGATCGTGCCGCCCTGGACGGTCTGGACCAGGTCCTCCGCCCCGACGATATCGGCGCCGGCTGCCTTCGCCTCATCGGCCTTGTCGCCCCGCGCGAACACGGCGACGCGCACCGTGCGGCCTGAGCCGTTGGGGAGCTGGCACACACCACGCACCATCTGGTCGGCGTGACGCGGATCGACACCGAGGTTCATGGCGACCTCGACCGTCTCGTCGAACTTCGCCGTGGCGCGGGCCTTCACCAAGGCCACGGCCTCCTCCAGCGGATAGAGCTTCGTGCGCTCGATACCCTCGCGGGCGGCTTTAACGCGTTTTGCAATAGCTGGCATGGCCTTACTCCACCACCTCGAGGCCCATCGACCGGGCGGATCCCATGACCTGCTTCATCGCGCCGTCCACGTCGACGGCGTTCAGGTCCTTCATCTTCTTCTCGGCGATCTCGCGCACCTGCGCCTGGGTCACGCTGCCGGCGCTGCCGCGCCCGGGCGTGCGGCCACCCTTGGACAGGTTCGCCGCCTTCTTCAGGAAGTAGCTCACCGGCGGCGTCTTCATCCGGAAGGTGAAGGACTTGTCTTGGTAGTAGGTGATCTCGACCGGGATGGGCGAGCCCTTCTCCATTTCCTGGCTCTGGGCGTTGAACGCCTTGCAGAATTCCATGATGTTGATACCGCGTTGGCCGAGGGCCGGCCCGATCGGCGGCGACGGTGTCGCCGACCCCGCGGGCACTTGCAGCTTCAGATATCCAGCGACCTTCTTCGCCATCGTGTGTTCCTTTCATCGCGCCGGCTTTCGCCGGCAAGGAATGGCGTGGTGCGGTCCTTCTTGGAGACGATGGCGCGCCTCCGAACCTCCCACGGCCGTTTCAACGGGCGGTCAGAGCTTCTCGACCTGCCCGTACTCCAATTCGACCGGGGTCGCCCGGCCGAAAATCGACACAGCAACCTTCAGCCGCGCCCGCGTCTCGTCGACCTCCTCGACGAGACCGTTGAACGAGGCGAACGGTCCGTCGGCGACGCGCACCTGCTCGCCCACCTCGAAGCTGATGGACGGCTTGGGGCGCTCCACGCCCTCTTGGACCTGCTGAAGGATACGGCTGGCCTCCGCCTCGGAGATCGGCACGGGCCTGTTGTCCGCGCCGAGGAAGCCGGTCACCTTCGGCGTATTCTTGATGAGGTGATACGCCTCGTCGGTCATCGCCATCTTCACCAGCACGTAGCCGGGGAAGAACTTGCGCTCCGCGTCTACCTTGCGACCGCGGCGAACCTCGACGACCTTCTCCGTCGGCACCAGGATCTCATCGAACAGCTCGTCAAGGCCGGCGGCGTGCGCCTTCTCCTTGATCGAGTCGGCGACCTTGCGCTCGAAGTTCGAATAGGCGTGGACGATGTACCACTTCTTCTCCATGGCGAGTCGCCTCAGCCCCCACTGCCCGCGCCAAGACCGAGCAGCGTCGAAACCACCAGCGAAATCAATTCGTCGGCCACCAGAAAGAAGATCGACGCCATCACCGCGAACGCAATCACCATGACCGTCGAAATGCCGGTTTCGCGCCGGCTCGGCCAGACGACCTTGGCCGTCTCGGCGCGTACCTGCTGCAGGAAGTGGAACGGATTGAATCGTTCGGATCGTTCGGCCATCGACCGCTCAATAAATTTCCGGCACGCGAGCCCGTGGCCCGCGCGCCGCGCTGACCAGGGGTACATAGGCCGTCCATGCGAGATACTCAAGCCTGACGCGCATGGGCCGCGTTTCCTCTCGTGGATGGTGTCGGGGCAGAAGGATTGGCAGGGGCAGAGGGACTCGAACCCCCGACCTACGGTTTTGGAGACCGTCGCTCTACCAACTGAGCTATACCCCTAACGCCCGCGTGAAATATCAGAATTTCGCACTGCGGCGCCAGCGCTTCCGTGCCGGCCCTTGCCGCCGCATCTCTGGGTTGGAGCGGGTGAAGGGAATCGAACCCTCGTCATCAGCTTGGAAGGCTGTTGCTCTACCATTGAGCTACACCCGCGTTCCGGCACGGATATCTTCTGCAATATACATTTCGACCGGTGGTGGGGGAGGTAGGACTCGAACCTACGAAGGCGTTCGCCAGCGGATTTACAGTCCGCCCCCTTTGCCACTCGGGACACTCCCCCAATCCGGTCGGATGAATGGCCGCGGGGCACTGCACGCAGTCCGCCGCGGCCGGACTTATGGCGGCGAGCCACCACAGTGTCAACGCGTGCCAACTTCGGAACTATGCCTGTAGCGGAGCGCAACTGCCGTCATTGTCTGCCGACCGGCCGCCGCCTATAAGCCGCCGATGAAACACATCGACAGCGCCCGCGGAAACCAGCGGCGCAAACACCCGCCACGTTCGCCGGCCGAACGCCGTCCCGACGCGCTGTGGGTTTACGGCATCCACCCCGTGCTGGCCGCGCTCGCCAACCCCCGGCGCAACGTACGCAGGATCGTCGCCACGCCGAACGCGCTGAAGCGTCTCGCCGACGCCGGTGCCACCTTCGCGATCGCGCCGCAGGAAGCGACCCCGCGCGAGATCGACCGCCTGCTGGGCGGCGAAGCCGTCCACCAGGGCGTGGCGATCGAGGTAGGACCGCTGCCCCCGCTCGCGGTCGAGGACCTCGCCGACGCGCATCTTGTGGTCGTTCTCGATCAGGTCACCGACCCGCATAACGTCGGCGCGATCCTACGGTCCGCCGCCGCCTTCGGCGCCGATGCCGTGGTCACCACGGGCCGCCATTCGCCGGTCGAATCGGGGGTCCTTGCAAAAGCCGCCTCCGGCGCGCTCGACGCAATCGCGCGCGTCGAGGTGCCGAACCTCGCCCGCGCGCTCGAAACCCTCGGTGCGATGGGCTTCACCCGCATCGGCCTCGACAGTGACGCCGATGCCGGGATGGAGGATACTGTCTCGGGCAATCGGCTGGCGCTCGTGCTCGGCGCCGAAGGCAAGGGACTGCGCCACCTGACGCGCGAGACATGCGATGTCGTCGCCCGATTGACCGTGCCGGGCGCCCTCACCAGCCTGAACGTGTCGAACGCCGCCGTGCTCGCGCTCTACCTCGCCCGTCGTCACATCGACGGGCGCGCACGGCCCTGATCCCGACCTTGTCGCCATCGGCACGGACTGATACCGCTTCCGACCGGCCGGTATAGCTCAGTCGGTAGAGCACCTGATTTGTAATCAGGGGGTCGCGGGTTCGAATCCTGCTGCCGGCACCAGCCTGCGAACAGCCCTCAGCCGCGCCGGCCGCCTCTAGGGATGGTCGTTGCTGCCGGGGAACATGTTGCTGATGAACCGGCCAAGGAACCCACCGATCACCGCTCCGATGACACCCCCGAGTAGCGTCCCAAAGAGCTGAAAGATCAGGCTCCCCATGTCTTCACCACCCATGATGGACCAGAAGATGATGAAGCCGATCAGCAGGCCGCCAGCGCCGAGCACAACGATTCCAGCCCCCATCGGCGCGGTCAGAGTGAACTTTCCCTCTTCGCCTTCATGCCTCATTGCAACCTGCGCCAAGTTCTTTCCCTCCATTGACTAGCGTTCCTTTGTAGCGCCCCGTACCGCCGACACCATGATCCTGATCAAATCGGTGGAACGGCAGCAGGCCTCGTCCCGCTGCGCTCGTCGATCTCGCTTCAATCGTCGGTTTGCCCTGCCACGTCAACTAGCCGGCGTCCACTCGAAACTCCGGAGCGCCATGTTGAACGCGATGGAAATTCGTTCACCGCCACCGAAGAACGGATGGACCATGTGCATGTGCCACGAGGGGAACACCAGCATAAGGCCCGCGCTCGGCGTAATCGTTTGGCGGTGGCCGAAGTCGAAGCCGGGGATAGGCGCGGCCTGCGCCCCTGCCCGCGGATCCTGGAATTCGATGATCCCATTGAGGGAACGAGCTGGATCGGCTTCGCCGAGGCTCACGTAGTACACGCCCGACCAGTCGTTCTGCGGGTGGTTGTGCATGACGTTGTAGTTGCCGTCGCGATTGATGTTGGCCCACGCGACGAGATTGTAGTCCGCGCGGATGCGGATCGGCTTGCCGCCGCCGGCAAGCTGCATGACCTGCATGATGCCTTCTTCGATCATGCCCTTGAGGGTCGCGATCTCGGGCTCCGGCCACGTCAATAGATCGGGGTCGGAACGCCATCCGCCGAGATTGGAACGGTTCAACTGTCCGGTCTTCATCTCGGGGTGCTTGCCCTCGCGCTCCAGAAGGATGCGATGGAGCGCCTTGTTTAGGTCGGCCGCATCGAATTGCCGCGCGAGAAGCGGTGTCCCGAACGTGAGCCACAAACCGTTCCCGAGACTGATGTCCAGCAGCATGACGGCGCCCTCCCCCTGCGCAGCTGGTTGAGGTGGATATGACACGCGCGGCCGCTGCGCGCAAATAAAGGCCGGCGACCTGTATCGACAAGTCGCCGGCCTCGTATCGTTACGCGCCGCGGCGCGACGCCGGGCGGGCCTTCGTCCCACGCCAGGTCGCCCGAGGCGACCCAGATGTTCCGCGATTTGTCGCCGGCGAACGGTACAAACATGCGAAATCTGCGTGCCTTGCTTTGCCTTGCCTTGCCTTGCGCCGGTGATGGTCTCGCCGCCCCTGTGGCCGGTCAAGCGTCGCCGAACGCGGGCGGGACCGGCGACGGCCCTCCGTAGGTATACCCCGGCGGGATTCAGGCCGAACGGCGCGCTGAATTTAGCGATTTCTCCATCCTTAACGCGGCATTGCTATTGCTGCACAGGAACGGAGGGATCGGCCGCATGGCAGCGAAGTCGCAGGAAATAAGGGGTGCCCTCACCTCTTGCCGCGGCTACCTCGTGGCCGCCGCGATCTTCAGCTTGGCGATCAACCTGCTCTACCTCGCCTCGCCGCTGTACATGCTGCAGGTTTATGACCGCGTGATCTCGAGCGGCAGCACGGTCACGTTGCTGATGCTGACGGTTGTCTTGCTCGTCGCCCTCGGGTCGCTCGCCGCGCTCGACGCCGTCCGCGCGCGCGTCCTCGCCCGCGCCGGGTTGCGGCTCGACCGACAGCTCGCCGACCGCGTCATCGCCGCCAGTGTCGAGATGACGAACGGCGACGGCACGCGCAGTCAACCGATCCGCGACCTCGACACGTTCCGGCAATTCGTCACCGGCAACGGCATCCACGCCCTCTTCGATCTGCCATGGGTGCCGATCTACATCGGCGTCATCTTCCTCCTGCATCCCGCGCTCGGTTTCTTCGCCCTCGGCTCGGCCTTCGTGCTTCTGTTCATGGCGATCGCCAACCAGTGGCTAGTGCGCGAACCGTTGGCCGAAGCGAACCGGGCGGCGACGCGCGCCTACAGCTTCGCCGAGATGAGCCTGCGAAACGCGGAGGTGGTCCGCGCTATGGGAATGGTCGAAGGGCTCACCGGCCGCTGGGGTCGCGACCGCAACAGGTTGCTCGCGCACCAGACGGCGTCCAACGACCGCGGAGCGATGATGTCGAGTGGCATCAAATTCCTGCGTCTCGCCATGCAATCGATCATCCTCGGCCTTGGCGCGTATCTCGCCATCGAGCGCCTCACCACGGTCGGCGCCGTCTTCGCCGGCTCCATCTTGCTCGGCCGCACGCTGCTGCCCGTGGAGCAGACCGTCGGCGGATGGCGCAACCTCGTTTCCGCGCGCGGCGCGTTCGCCCGCATCCGCGAGCTTCTCGCCGCCTATCCCGCACGCGCGGCCGCGCTGACGCTTCCACGCCCCGCCGGCCGCCTTGCGATCGAGAACGTCAGCTACGCCCTGCCGAGCACGCGCCGGTTCATCCTGCGCGACATTGCGTTCGATCTCGGCGCCGGTGAGGTGCTCGGCATCATCGGACCGTCCGGAGCGGGAAAGTCGACGCTGGTCCGCCACATGGTCGGCGTTCTCCGCGCCACCACCGGCGTCGTGCGCCTCGACGAAGCGGACATCGCGATCTGGGCCCGCCAGCCGCGCGGACGTCACATCGGCTACCTCCCGCAGGACATCGAACTCTTCGCCGACACAGTCGCGGCGAACATCAGCCGCTTCCAGACGAACCGCGACGAAGAGATCGTCCTGGCCGCGCGGCTTGGCGGCGTGCACGAGATGATCCTCCGTTTGCCCAATGGCTACGAGACCGAAGTCGGCGAAGGCGGGGCGGTGCTCTCCGGCGGCTACCGCCAGCGGATCGCTTTGGCGCGCGCCGTGTTCGGTGATCCGAGCCTCGTCGTCCTCGATGAACCGAGCACCAACCTCGACCAGGACGGCGACGCCGCCCTCGCCACGTGCATCACCAAGCTCAAGGAGCAGGGTACGACGGTGGTGATCGTGTCGCATCGTCCGGCGACGCTCGCGACGGTCGACAAGATCTTGCTCATGCGCGACGGCAAGGTCGAGGCCTTCGGCGACCGGTCGGAGGTCCTGGCCGGCCTCGCCCGGGCCGCCGGCGTGCGCGCAGTCGGAAGACCCACCGCGGTCTCGAACGCCGGCGAGATTGCTAAGCCGGTGACCGGCGGCGCGTAGGCTCATGGCCCTCTCCGACGGCCCGACAGCCGACGAAGTTCAGCCGCCGAGCGACTCCGCCCGCGGTGCGATCGCCGTGGGCGTTGCCGTCGCGCTGCTCTTCTTCGGAGGGCTGGGCACCTGGGCCGTCACGGCGCCGTTGAATGGGGCGGTGATCGGCAACGCCGTCGTCAAGGTCGACGGCAACCGCAAGAGTGTCCAGCACCTCGACGGCGGCATAGTCACCGCGATCCATGTCCAGGACGGCGACCACGTCACCGAGGGCCAAGTGCTGGTGGAACTCGACGACACCGACGCCCGCGCCGCGATGCAATTGCTGACCGAACAGTACGTCCTCACCACCGCGCTCGTCGCACGGCTCGAAGCCGAGCGCGATGGGTCAACCGACATCGCGTTTCCGAGGGATCTCACCGAGCGCAGCGACGATCCGTCGGTGAAGGCGGCCATCGACGGACAAACGAGCGAATTCAACAACCGGCGAGCCGTGCTGCAAGGCCGTACAGCCGTCCTGCAAGCCCGTATCGAACAGCTGCGCGAGGAGATCACCGGCGCTGAGGCGCGGCAGGCGTCCTACCAAGACCAGTTGGATTCGGTGGTGGGCGAACGCGCCAGTCTCCAGGGTTTGGTCGACAAAGAGCTGATGACCCGTACCCGTACGTTGCAGCTCGCCCGCACCGAATCGGGCATCCGCGGCCAGATCGCCGACACCGACACGGCAATCGCCAAGGCGCATCTCGCGATCGGCGAAGTCGTCGATCAGATCGCGCAACTCCGGAAGGATCAGGCGACGGAAGTCGCTGGCCTGTTGCGCGACGCCCGCACCAAGCTCGCCGACGTCGCACCGCGACTCGACGCCGCCCGCGCGGCGCTGGCACGCACCACCATCCGCGCGCCCTACTCGGGCACCGTCGTGGGCCTCGACGTGTTCTCGGTCGGCGGTGTCATCGGACGCGGAGACCGCGTTCTCGACATCGTGCCGGACGAAACGCCACTCCTGGTGGAAGCGGAGATCGCCGTCGAGGACATCGCCCAACTGCGCACCGGCATGGCCGCTGAAATCCGCTTCGCCGCCCACAAGCAGACCGTGGCGCCGCTCCTGCATGGCACCGTGACCGACATCTCGGCCGATCGCCTGGTCGACGCGCACTCCGGGCGTCCGTTCTACAAGGCCGCGGTGACGGTCGACCCGATCGAGTTCGGCGCCAATCCGGCCATCGACCTCTATCCCGGCATGCCCGCGACGGTGATGGTGACCACCGAGGAGCGTACCGCCTTCCAATATCTGGTGGGGCCGCTCTTCGCCTCGTTCGACCACGCTTTCCGTCAGAATTAACCCTGGCCGCCGGAAATTACCGGCCGATAAAACTCTAATCGAATGCGACCGCCGCATTTAACCGCCCACGCAAGGCTCGGTTGTAAAGTTCTCCTAAATTCAATTCCCGGCTTTAGTCGCTTTTTTGCCGGACACGCGCATGGCTCGGCGCGCAGCAGCCCAAAACCGGCAAACCAGGGGGCGTCGTCTTCCTCACGGACGGCGCCCCTCATTTCTTCGGCCGCCTGCCTCAACACTCGGCCAGAAAGGTCCTCAGGGCCGCGATATCCTGAGCCAACCGCGAGATTGCATCGCCCTTGCGCAAGAACGAGCGCGCGATCAGCGCCCGACTTGCACCTAGGCCGGCAATGCGTCTGACGAATGTCCCCGGATGGTAACGCAACGACGCATCGTCGGGCCGTGCGACGCCGGCGATCCCGAACGGAACACCGGTCGCTCGGACGCGGGCAACAGCCTCGACAAACCCCTCGTCGGCCAGAATCTCGACGTGCGTCTTCTTCAACTGAAGGCCGAGATCGGTCAGTCCGAAATGCACTTCGTCAACCAGTTTCCGGCGTGCGATCTCCTCGGCAATTGCCACCGAGCCGATCGTTTCCACGAGCGCCACCGTCGCGGCACGCCGATTCACGACCTCCGCAAAACGCTCGACCGCTTCAAGCGCGTGGAAATAAGGGACCATGAGAACGTCGGCTCCTGCCGCTATGAGCCCGTCCACTTCGCCCTGAGAGGCCGCGTTCATCGGATTGATGCGGGCAAAGCGCGCCATCGTAAGCACGCGCGGAAAAACCCGCGCCGCATCGTCCATCCGGTGATCGGATATCCACGTCCCGAGTTCAGCTTGACGCTCTGCCTTGCCAAGCACCTCGAGGTCGAGACCGATGCGGTCGATGCCGGCAGCGTCCGCCGCGCCCGCGAGGTCAGGATTGTTCGTGAGGATCGTGAAGACCCAACGCCGATTCACCTGAGAGCGGCCAGATCGAGCGGGATAAGATCGCCTTCGGTATCGGTCACCCGCCAATCGTCGGGGTCCTCGTACCGGTAAGGCTCGGTGATCGAGTTAATCATGCCCGCCGGCGCCGTGAGGACTTTGAACGCGTGGAAGACTTGCGGTGGAACAATCACCATCTGCGGGTCGATGCGATCGCAGCGCACCGTCATCGTGTTGCCAAACGAGGGGCTTGTGGGTCGACTGTCGTAGAGGGCGACGACGATCCGCCCCTCGATGACGACAACGTGGTCGGTCTGCACGTGATGACAGTGCCAATCGGTGGTGATGAGTGTTTCCCAGCGATTGATAATGACGTGCCCGAGGTCATAACCCGTCTCGCGCCAATCCCGGCGAAAACACTCCGTCATGTATCCATTGCGAGTGATGACGTTGCGGCTGCGGACGATCTTGACTTCTTCAATCGGCGTTTCAACAGGCTCCGAACTGGCAGTCACCGACTGACGGTCCTTGCGTCCCTCGATCGCACGCGCTTTGTCGACCACCTTGTCCATGTAGCGTCGTCCTCACCTACACTTGCGCGGCAACATCTCGCTTGGCATCGACCCGCCACCACGGCGCCGGGCGGATAGGTTGCCCGCGTGCATACCAGTCAAACACGTCGATCGCCTTTTTCTCCAAGGCCTCCCAGGCCTCGACGAATGCCTCCCAGCCCTGCCCGTATTGGTGTCCCATTCCGAGCCGCCGTTCGGATACGCTTCGCCGCGCGTCCTCGGCACGCTGCCTCTGGAACGTTCGCGCAAGCCCCATCCGCTTGAAATGCAGATTGAGTACGCGGTCTTTCTCCGGAAGCACAATGTCTCCGGCAGGGCGGCAGGTGTGCCGGCCCGGACCGTAGTTGATCTCCTGCATCGCGTCGGGATTGAAAATGGCGAAACGATTCATGTCGACCGAAGGCGCCCCGCGCCTGACCTGCGCAATCAGATCCACCACGCTGCCGGGGTCGTCGCGGCGGATCATGTTGAAGCCGACCACCGGCACGACCGTGACACCTTTCGCGGCGCACGCCGCCAAATGCGTGCTGATGTCACGAGCGAACATGAACTCGTCCACATTGGTGATGATCACCCAATCGGCCTTGCCGCGGCTCTCCTTCCACGCATTGTTGTAAAGGTCAGTATTGAAGTTGATGTAGGGCTGGGTCGCCGGCCGGTTATTGTTGCGAACTTCCACACGCGGCTCACGCTTCAACAGCGTGTGCGATCGGTCAGTCGAGCCATCGTCCATGATGACGAATTTGTCGACGAACGCGCGATAGTGCTCGAGGAAATATGGAAGGAAGTACTCTTCGTTCCAGCACGTCGCGTACAAATGAACGATCGGCTGCGCCACGACACCCACACCCACTGGCGAGACCAACTCTAGCAAGTCTACCGCGACATTTGACCGGCTGCTAGTAGGTCGGCGGCGCCCGGCCGACGCTGACGCAGGCGGCCGCCAGCGTATTGGCCATCAACATCGCGATCGTCATCGGCCCGACTCCGCCCGGCACAGGCGTAATTGCACCCGCCACGCGCGCCGCCTCGGCGAACGCCACATCGCCCACGAGCCGCGTCTTGCCCTCGCCGCGCTCAGGTGCCGCGATGCGGTTCATGCCCACGTCGATGACGATCGCGCCGGGCTTGATCCATTGGCCGCGGATCAGTTCCGCGCGGCCGACGGCCGCGACGACGATATCGGCGCCGCGCACGACGCCTGCGAGATCGCGTGTCTTGGAATGCGCGAGCGTCACGGTGCAATCGCGCCCGAGCAGCAATTGCGCCACCGGTTTCCCGACAAGGTTGGATCGTCCGACGACGACGGCATCGAGGCCAGCGAGCGATCCGCCGACGGCGCGGTCGATTAGGTAGAGGCAACCTGCCGGCGTGCACGGCACCATCGCGCCTGCGAACCCGCTCGCCAGCCGCCCGGCGTTCATCGGGTGCAGCCCGTCGGCGTCCTTGTCCGGCCGGATCGCTTCGATCACGCGCGTCTTGTCGATGCCCCCCGGCAGCGGAAGCTGCACGAGTATGCCGTGGATCGCGGGATCGTCGTTGAGTTCGCGCACGACCGCGAGAACCTCTGCCTCGGTCGCGGTTGCCGGCAACGTCTTCTGCACGGAGTGCAAACCGATCTCGTTGGCCTTGCGCCCCTTGCCCGCGACATAGATCTGGCTGGCCGGATCGTCGCCGACGAGCACGACGGCGAGGCCCGGCGCAACGCCGGTCTCCGCGACCAGTCGCTTCGTCTCCTCCGCAACATGCGCGGTGATCTCCGCCGCAGCAGCGCGTCCATCGATCAGCGCAGCGGACGGCTCAGCGGAAGACGACTGTGCGTTGACCATTGATCAATACCCTGTGTCCAAGATGAAAGCGCACGGCGCGCGCGAGAACCGTCGCCTCGATGTCGCGGCCGGTTGCGATCATGTCCTCGACCGACATCGCATGATCCACCCGCTCGACGTCCTGCTCGATGATCGGTCCGGCGTCTAGCTCGGCCGTCACGTAGTGCGCGGTCGCGCCAATCAGTTTGACGCCGCGCTCGTGCGCCCGGTGGTACGGCCGCGCGCCGACGAAGCTTGGCAGGAACGAATGGTGGATGTTGATGGCGCAACCCGTCAGCCTGTCGGCGAGGTCCTTCGACAGGATCTGCATATACCGGGCGAGGATCGCCAGCTCGATCTTCTCTTTATCGATCAACGCCGTGAGTTGGGCCTCCTGCTCGGCCTTGGTGTCGGGCGTGACCGGAAGGTACACGTAGGGCAGCCCTTCCGCCTCCACGCGCCGCCGCATCCGCTCGTGATTGGACACGACCGCCACGAGTTCCATCGGGAGCTGCCCGATCGAGTGACGATAGAGAAGGTCGTTGAGGCAGTGACCGAGGGTCGAAACCAGAATAAGCACGCGCGGCTTGACCGACAGGTCGTGCAGCATCCAATCGAAACCGAACCCGGTGGCGACCGGATAGAAGCCCCGCGAGAAGGTTTCCGCGGTCACCGTCGCGGGTGCCGCGAAGGCAACACGCATGAAGAAACGCTCGGTCTCCGGGTCGCCGTACTGGGCGCTTTCGACGATGTTGCAGTCCTGGGACGTGATTGAGTTCGCCACGGCCGCGACGATGCCGCGCCGGTCGCCGCACGACAGCGTGAGCACGAAACGCGCGGGATCGGCCGGCATGGAGGGTCCGCGATGGGGTAAACGTGAGGCGCGAGACACCTAGCGCCGCGACCCGCTCTCCGCAACCACCGATGCGGCGCGTTGGAAAATAGCACCCGGCATGATACGGCCTTCCCCCACGTTTCCGCGGGGGCCCGTGGTGGCCGGACGGCTGAAGAATCAGGCGATCGCGTTCATCGCCAGCAACACCGAGGAGGCACACGCCTCCCGGGAGCAGCTTGCCGCCCGCTTCGGCAACGTAGCCCCTGAGAAAGCCGACGTAATCGTCGCGCTTGGCGGCGACGGGCTGATGCTCCAGACGCTGCACACGTACATGAACACCGGCCAGCCGATCTACGGCATGAACTGCGGGTCGGTCGGCTTCCTGATGAACGAATTCTCCGCGGAGGCGCTACCCGAACGGCTCGAGGCCGCGATGGAGACCGTGGTCCACCCGCTTAACATGCGTGCCGTCGATGCCGCCGGGACTGTGCACCAGGCCTACGCCATCAATGAGGTCTCGCTGCTCCGCCAGTCGTACCAGGCCGCGAAATTGGCGATCGCCATCGACGGCCACGTTCGCCTTCAAGAGCTGATCTGCGACGGTCTTCTGATCGCGACCCCGGCCGGCAGTACCGCCTACAACCTATCCGCCCACGGTCCGATTCTGCCGATCTACGCACCGCTTCTGGCGCTGACACCGCTGAGCGCATTCCGCCCGCGCACGTGGCGCGGTGCGCTGCTGCCCGACCACGTGGAGGTGACGATCACGGCGTTGGAAGCCGACAAGCGACCGGTGAACGCCGTCGCCGACAACGTCGAATTCAAATCGGTGGTAGAGGTACGCGTGAAACAGGACAAGGACGCGAAGAGCCTCGTCCTGTTCGACCCGGATCATTCGTGGGACGAACGCATCCTGGCGGAGCAGTTCCGCTACTGAGGATGACCTTGCCCATGTGCAGTTTCACAAACGCGGTTGCTGAGCTATAATTCCACTATGTCTAGGTGGCGCATGATCGGTGCGGCGGTTGCTGCCGCAGCGTTTCTCACGATCCCGGCTTTGGCGCAAAACGCCGGCGGCGGGCAAAGCGCAGCGGCCACGTGCACCTCCGGCGGTCTCAAATATGCGGCCGGCGAATATGCGTGTGTCCCGGCATGTCACGGCGAGCGCCGGCTGGTTCGCTGCGATGCCCGCACCTACGGGTCGACCACAACGCTCGGGATATGGACGTTCGTGTCCGACGTCTGCCCCAGCGCCATGATCGAGAAGTCGCCGTGGCCGAACGATTGGACGCTACTCCCGACGACGGCCGAGATGACTCCACTTCCCGTGGTGGTGAACTTCAGCGGCATCGCGCCGGAAATCGCGCCGAAAATTGGCAGCCATTGGAACTGACCGGCGGGTCGGCGCCGCAAACGGCGCCGGCTTACGCCGCTGATGCGCGCGCGAAGGTGTGCGCCGCCTCGCGGGCCTGATCGGCGGCAAAGCGCCGTAGCATGGCGGCGAGTTCCCGCGTCTCGTTTGCCGCGGTTTCGGCGCAGCACGCGATCACCGCATCGACAATCTGGCGCGTGAAGCGGTAGCTGTCCGGCTGCTCTTCCGCTTCTGCGATCCGACGCCAGATTTCCAGCGCCCGGACGAACGCGTCGAACGCCGCCTGGGGAAGATCGGCCTTGGCGTAGATGGCGCGAAGCGCCGCGGTTCGCCCGGCGCGAACCAAGCTCGCGACTCGTGATGGCGGAACGCCCGCCAGGGCCGCCAGCGAAGCCTCGAAGAAATCGATGTTGCCGGCGCAGACGGCGCGCAACAGCAGCGCGGTGGTTAGCTGGCCCGTGACGCGGAGATGCTCCACCAACGCCGGCAGATCGTCGGTCTCGGTATCGGCCGCGATCACCACCGTCGCGCGGTCGCAAGCCTCGCGCGTCACCATCTTGGCACGGGCATCGCTGACCCAGGAGCGTGCCGTGATCATGTTTTCGAGGATATTTCCGACGTAACGCACCAGCATGTGATGCACTTCCGACGGCAGGTCGACACGACGGAGGAGCGCCTCGCGCATCTCGGCGTCCTCGCCGAACCGCTCCGCGACGCGCGCGAACCCTGCGCGACCGATTTCGGCGCC
This sequence comes from uncultured Alphaproteobacteria bacterium, assembly GCA_963749755.1. Lineage (GTDB taxonomy): Bacteria > Pseudomonadota > Alphaproteobacteria > Rhizobiales > Kaistiaceae > JBBDMC01. Next base: position 705,959 of record CAVVOK010000005.1, on the reverse strand, counting down.
GCGGTTCTCGACCAGGGCCATACAAGCATCGCTAGTGCTCGACTCGGCGATCGCCATGGCGACGGTCGGCGACACGATCGGTCTCTTTGCGATCGCCATTTGCAGCGGCGGTGAGGCCGCCGATGCCAACTCGACAAGCTCCGCATCGATGAGCAACGGCGAGCGCGATAGCACCAGCGTCGCGATGTGCGGCTGATCGCCCGCGAGCGTGATGATGACGTGACGAGGAGACTTCGGGCTCGCCGCGAGCGCATCCGCCAGCGCGAACCGCACGTCCGCCTGCGGGCTATCGAGCAGCACCGTGATCGCCGCCTCCATGGCGACGCGAGCGTCCTCGTCGGATGCGGAGTGAAGGAACGCGCGTCCAAGGCCAAAGGCTGCTTCCGCCTGCCTGCCCGCCGGCGCCCGTTCGACCCAATCCAGAAATTGGCGGACCGTCATCCGCAAGACCCCCACGACTCAACCAAAGGGATACTGGCGGCAAGTCCTTAACGTTCCGTTCACCATACGGACCGCACGCGGCCTCAGGATTTGGGCGGCGTCCACTCCGTGACGATCATGGTCAAATCCGGCCGTGGGCGCTCGACCGGGGGGACCGTCGGCGTCCCGATATGGACGATGGCGACGATGCGCTCCGCGTCGCTCAGGCCGAGCGCGTGGCGCGGCATCGGGATCGTAGGCGGGAAATCCCGTCGTCCACTGGGACGCATAGCCGAGGGCGTGCGCGGCGAGCTCCAGGTTCATTGCCGCGTTGCCGGCCGAGAGGACCTGCTCCCACTCGGGAATCTTCACGTGCGGCGCGGCGGTGCTGACGACGATCACCACCAGCGGCGCCTGCGCGAAACGGTTGCACTCCTCGTCCACTTTTGCCTGGTCTGCATCCGCGTTTTTGGCGGCATACAGCGCCCCGACGGTCTCGCCCGCCCGTTTCCGGGCGTCGCCGGCGAGCACGATGAAGCGCCACGGCACGAGCTTGCCATGGTCCGGTACGCGCGCGGCGATCGTCAGCATCTCGTCGCGCTCGGCGGCGCTCGGCCCAGGCTCGTCAAGGAAGCGGGCCGAGATCGACTGCGTGTTTTCAGAAGCTCGAGGGCGTCCGCCATGGCCTCACATCCACTCGGCAGGAGGAGACATGAAACTCCGCCGAGTTCCACGCTTTTGCAACCCGATCCCGAGGCGTTCAGGGTACGTTTGAACGTCGAGGCCCTTGAAATTGCCTTGGAAAAAGCGATTCTGCGGGGTCGGCGCTATCGAGAGGACGCACGCGTGGTATTCGCATGCGGCACAGGGGGGACCAACCGTTGGCGCACGGCCGCAATGGCCGTGATCGGCCTGATCGCGGTGCTCGCCTTGTCCTGCGGCGCGGCGGCACAACCGCTGAAGAACGTTCCGATCCCCGGCTTGCCCCGTCCGACGCGCAAGCGCAGGTTCCCGACGAAGGAGGACCGGGCGAGGTGGATCTTCCTGAGGGGAGCGGCGATGCTCTGTTCCCGGACACGCCCGCCGACGACATCCCGGATGTGGGCTCCTTCGACGACCTCACGAGCGAACCCGACACCGCCTCGCCCTTGCTGAACGGGCAGCCCGACGTCGGCCCGCCGTCGGACATTCGACCGGGTACATTCACGCTCGAAGCGCGCATGACCGCGGATGGACCCGCGGTAACCGACGGCGTCAGGTGGCGCATCTTCGATCGACGCCGCCGGGCCGAACGGCAAGCTGCCGCTCCTGGGCGACACCTCCGGAGGCGTCGTCTTCGTCCGCCTCGATCCAGGTACGTACTACGTTCACGCCGCCTACGGTCACGCCGGTGCCGGACGGCGCCTCGAGGTGACCGGACCGACCGGCGGCACGGTCATCGTCCTCAACGCGGGCGGCCTGAGGCTGCTTGCGATCAACGGCGCCGACCAACCATTGGCCACCAACGACGTAACCTTCGACGTGTCCGCCCCCGACGAAAGCGGCATTGATGAGCGCAATCTGGTCGTCTCCGCCGCGCCGGTGGGGCGCATCCTCGGCTTGGCCGCCGGCATCTATCGCGTGGTATGCCACTACGGATCGGCCAATGCCGTCGTGCGCGCCGACATCCGCGTCGACGCCGGCAAGCTGACCGAGGCGACGCTCTACCAGAAGGCCGCTCGCCTGACGCTGAAGCTCGTCGAGACGCACGGCGGCGAGGCCCTCGCTGATACGGCATGGTCGGTGCTGACGCCCGACCGGCGAGGAAGTAATCAACAGCGTCGGTGCTTTCCCATCGGTCGTGCTCGCCGCCGGCGAATACCGCGCCATCGCGCGCCACGGTGGCGATGTCTACGAGAGCACCTTCAAGGTGCGGGCCGGCGTAGACCGCGACGTCGAGGTGATGCTGCACGAGACCGCCGGCTCGAGATAAACACTCGACCGCGCATTGGAGGAGGCACACATGATCAAGGGATCAGCGTGGGTGATCGCGCTGACGGCCACGGCGTTACTCGTCTCGACCGGCACCGACGCCCAGACGACGAGACGCCTGCAACTCTTCGGCACCAGGGTCGCACTCGATTGCCATGTCATGGAGCTGAAGGTGATCGTGGTGACCAACCTGACCCAGACGCCAATTGCGGCCGGCACCACGATCAACTTCGATGCCACGCGCTACGACAACGGCGATCATTACAGCGGCAGTTTCAAGAGCCCCGCGCTGCCCTTCGGCGCCTCCACGTACCACGGCACCGACCCGTCGAGCTCATGCACCGCTTGGTACAACAAGACGCCCTTCACCAACCCGCAGAACCAACTTCTCGTGCAGTAGAACCCGGCGCTCACCCCGCCTCGACGCCAAGCCGCCGACGTATCATGTCCGGCGGGACCGCTTCGGCCCGAAGCTCCGCCACGGCCGCGCCAAGCGTCTTGGACACTTGGTCCTTTTCGCCGAGCCGCCGCACGTTGACCGTGCCCTCCTCCGCCTCGCGCCGGCCACACACCAGGATCACCGGGATCTTGGCGAGCGAGTGCTCGCGAACCTTGTAGTTGATCTTCTCGTTGCGGAGGTCGAGTCTCGGCCCGTCAGCCCCGCGTGCGTCAGCTCCTCCGTGGACGCGCGCGCGCGTACTCGTCGGCGTCCGAGGTGATCGTGGCGACCACCACCTGCACCGGCGCCAACCACAGCGGGAAATGCCCGGCGTAGTTCTCGATCAGGATGCCGAGGAAGCGCTCCATCGAGCCGCAGATCGCACGATGGACCATCACCGGCGTCTTCTTCTCGCCGTCGGAATCGACGTAGAAGGCGCCGAAGCGGCTCCGGCATGTTGAAATCGACCTGGGTCGTGCCGCACTGCCAGTCGCGCCCGATCGCGTCGCGTAAGCACGTACTCGAGCTTCGGCCCGTAGAAGGTCCCCTCGCCCGGATTGACGCCGGTCTTGATGCGCCCGCCCGACTGCGCCGCGATCTGATCGAGCAGCCCCGCAGCACCGTCCTCGGCATGGTCCCACAACGCGTCGGACCCGACCCGCTCCTCCGGCCGGGTGGCGAGCTTCACCGTGATCTCGTTGAAGCCGAAGTCGGCGTACGTCGACAGGATCAGACTCGTTGATCTTCAGGCACTCGTCCGCGAGCTGGTCCTCGGTGCAGAACACGTGCGCGTCGTCCTGGGTGAAAGCGCGCACACGCAGCAGCCCATGCAGCGCGCCCGACGGCTCGTAGCGGTGCACGATGCCGAACTCGGCGAGCCGCATCGGCAGGTCGCGATAGCTCTTCAGCCCGTGCTTGAAGATCTGCACGTGACCGGGGCAGTTCATCGGCTTGATCGCGTAAACGCGATCGTTGTCCTCGATGTCGTCGCCGGCCGGCCGCGCCATGAACATGTTCTCGCGGAACCAGCCCCAGTGGCCCGACGTCTCCCACAGCACCTTGTCGAGAATCTGCGGGGCGTTGACCTCCTGGTAGCGAGCCCTTGAGCCGCCGCCGCATGTAGGCGATCAGCTCCTGGAACATGGTCCAGCCCTTGGGGTGCCAGAAGACGGTGCCCGGCCCCTCCTCCTGGAAGTGGAAGAGGTCGAGCTCGCGGCCGAGGCGGCGATGGTCGCGCTTCTCCGCCTCCTCCAGCATGTCAGGTACTGGTCGAGTTCCGCCTTGGTGTGCCAGGCGGTGCCGTAGATGCGCGTCAGCATCGGGTTGCGCGAGTCGCCGCGCCAGTAGGCGCCGGCGACCTTCATCAGCTTGAACGCCGGGCCGATCTGCCCGGTCGAGACCATGTGCGGCCCGCGGCAGAGGTCGAACCAATCGCCCTGCCGGTAGATTTTGATCTGCTGGTCGGCGGGGATCGCGTCGACCAGCTCGACCTTGAACATCTCGCCCATGTCGGCGAACACGCGCTTGGTATCCTCGCGCGACCACACCTCCTTGGTGAAGGGCGCGGTCGCGCTGGATGATCTCGCGCATCTTCGCCTCGATCTTCGGCAGATCCTCGGTGGTGAACGGCTGGTTGCGGAAGAAATCGTAGTAGAAGCCGTTCTCGATCACCGGCCCGATGGTCACCTGCGTGCCGGGATAGAGCTCCTGCACCGCCTCCGCCATGACGTGCGCGGCGTCGTGGCGGATCAGCGCCAGCGCCCGCGGGTCGTCGCGGGTGACGATCTCGATCGCCGCGTCCTGTCTCGATCGGATCGGCGAGGTCGGCGAGCGCGCCGTCGAGCGCCATCGCCACCGCCTTCTTGGCGAGCGACTTGGAGATGCCCTCGGCGATGTCGCGGCCGGTGACGCCGGCCGGAAACTCGCGAACGGAATTGTCGGGAAAGGTCAGTTTGATCATGGCCTACTCCTGCTCACTCCCGCGTACGAGCGCGGGTAAGCGGTTGATGGCGCCGTCGGGGCGGCGCGTCGGTTAGGTGGCCCGAAACGCCGGGCCAGTCAAGGCCAGCCGCGGCGACGGCCGAACACGATCCGGGTTAGCCTATGCACGAGTCGGATGCCCACGTCGCGTCTTGAACTGGCCGCGATACCTTGTCTAGATTAGTTCCAAACTTGGAGTCGACCATGCCCTTCCTGTCATTCACACCGCAGACGTGCCTTCTCCGACCTTTCCGACAAGCGAAGTGCTGGCGCTGGCCATCCAGAACGAGGAGGAGGACGGTCGCATTTACCGCGAGTTCGCCGAGCAGCTGCGCGACGACTTTCCCGCCTCGGCCGAGGTCTTCGACCGCATGGCCGAGGAGGAAAACGAGACACCGCCGCATGGCTGCTCGAGCTCTACCAGGAGACGCTTCGGCGACCACATCCCGCTGATCCGCCGCGAGGACGTGCGCGGCTTCATCCGCCGCCAAGCCGCTGTGGATGGCGGCGCACATTCGACATCGACGCGATGCGCGCAGCGGGCCGCATCGATGGAGGCCGAAGCCGCCAATTTCTACCGCCGTGCGCGCGGCCCGCAGCGTCCGACGCCGGCCGTGCGCAAGCTGCTCGGCGACCTCGCCGACATCGAAGCCGCGCCACGAGACCTCGCGCGAGCAGCTGCGAAGCCGGCGTCCCCGAAGTCGCGCACGGGAGGAGGAGCGCGAGACCGCCCGGCGCAACTTCGTGCTGCGGATCGTCCAACCCGGCCTGGTCGGCCTGATGGACGGCTCGGTGTCGACGCTGGCGCCCGCTGTTCGCCGCCGCCTTCGCCACCCACGACAGCTGGCACGACGTTCCTCGTCGGCATGGCCGCCTCGCTCGGCGCCGGCATCTCCATGGGGTTCGCCGAGGCGTTGTCCGACGACGGCACGCTGACCGGACGCGGCCATCCGCTGGATGCGCGGCCTCGTCACCGGCTTGATGACCACCGTCGGCGGCGTCGGCCACACCCTCCCCTACCTGATCCCGCGATTTCTGGCATCGCCACCACGCTCGCCATCGTCGTCGTCCTGGTGGAGCTATGGGCGATCGCCTAGGTGCGGGCCCGCTACATGGATACGCCGTTCCTGCGCGCCGCTTTCCAGATCGTCGTCGGCGGCCTTCTGGTGTTCGCCACCGGCGTCCTGATCGGCAGCGCCTAGAGATCTAGTTCTTGAGGTCGAGGCGGGTCTTGCGGGTCGATATGCGCGCCGGTCCAGCGGCCGTACCGCCACGGCACGTACCACGCGGCGTCGGCCGGCAGCTCGTCCGGCACCGGGTCGAACCCGGACGCGCCGAAGGGGCCACAGCGCTGAAACCGCGCGAGCCCGATCCAGAGCCCGCCCACAGCCCGTACCGACCGATCGCCTCCTCCGTGTACGACGAGCACGTCGGGAGATAGCGGCACTGGCGGCCGAGGAACGGCGAGAGCGTCAGCCGGTAGAGGCGGATCAGACCGACGCCCAGCATACGCGGGACGCGGGTCACGGCAGTCCAAACGGAGGTCATGACACCGCGTCTTGATTCGGCGCCGCGCCGTCGCGCCGGCGCGCTTCGATTTGGTCGATCGCATCGACCACCGCATCGAAGGTCAGCATGGTCGAGGCGTGGCGCGCCTTGTAGTCGCGCACCGGCTCGAGGAACTTGAGGTCGCCGAAACGGCCGTCGGGCGGCGGACCGTCCTCCTTCAGCATCTTGCGCATCGCCTCGCGGACCGCACGAAGCTCGCCAGCGGTCGCGCCAACCACGTGGTTCGCCATGATCGACGAGGAGGCCTGGCCAAGGGCGCAGGCGCGGACCTCGTGCGCGAAATCGGTGACCACGTCCCCGTCCATCGCGAGATCCACGGTCACCGTGGAGCCGCACAGGCGGGAATGCGCCGTGGCCGTAGCGTCCGGGTGCTCCAGCCGTCCAAGCCGCGCGATGGAGCCGGCAAGCTTCAGGATTCGCGTGTTGTAGATGTCGTCGATCATCTTATTGAGTGAATATAGGCAACCCGTCCGGGGGTCGCTATATAGGCCGAAGAACCGACCGGCGCCGCTGGCGCCTGGGAGACGATCGATCATGGATGCGTTGATCAAGAAAGCGGCCCCGAAAGCCGAAACGGTTTCCGAGGACAAGGTCCAGCGCCCGAGCCGGGAGGAGGCCGAAGCGGCCGTCCGCACGCTGATCGGGTGGGCGGGGGACGACCCTTCGCGGGCCGGTCTCGTCGACACGCCCGCCCGCGTGGTGAACGCCTACGGCGAGTTCTACGCCGGCTACGCCGAGCAGGCCGGGGAGGTACTCGACCGCACCTTCGAGGATTTCGGGACGTACGACGACGTCGTCCTGGTGCGCAACATTCCCTTCTACTCGCACTGCGAACACCACATGGTGCCGTTCGTCGGTCGCGCCCACGTCGCCTACTATCCGAGCGACAAAGTCGTCGGCCTGTCCAAGCTTGCCCGCATCGTCGACGTCTTCGCCCACCGTCTCCAGACGCAGGAACGCCTCACCGCTGACATCGTCGCCGCCATCGACGAGGTTCTGAGGCCGCGCGGGGTCGCCGTCATGGTCGAGGCCGAGCACCTGTGCATGACGTTGCGCGGCGCGCGCGCCCACGACGCCGACACCGTCACCACCCAGTTCACCGGCACCTTCCGCGACGACCCGGCCGAGCAGGCGCGTTTCCTGGCGCTCGTCGAGCGTAGTCGGTAGCGCTCGCGACATCGCTTACGCGCTCGTGCGCCACACCCGGCCCACCGGGCCACGAGGGATTCTCCAATGAGCGAAGCAAGCGCTTCTTTCGCGCCGCGCGGCGACGAAGATGAAATCGAGACGGGCACCTCGCTCGCCCCGCGTTTCGACGCTGCCGGCCTGATCGTCGCCATCGCGACCGATGCCGATACCGGCGAGGTCCTCATGGTCGCCCACATGGATCGCGCCGCCCTCGCCCGCACGATCGCGACGCGCGACGCATGGTTCTTCAGCCGCTCCCGCCAGCGGCTGTGGCGCAAGGGCGAAGAGAGCGGCAACACGCTCGCTGTCGCCGAAATCCGCGTGGACTGCGATCAGGACGCGATCCTGTTGAAGGTTCGCGTCGCCGGCGACGGCGTTGCCTGCCACCGCGGTTACCGCTCGTGCTTCTACCGGTCGATCCCCGTCGGCACGCCGCCGTCGCTGGAGACGACGCTCGCATTCGACACCAACATGCGCCGCGTGGGGCACTAGCGCCGGCACACACTCCCCAGTTGCCAACGCCGTGTGCCCCGGCTACGTCGAATGCGACGTTTCGTGACGGGTGGGAGATCATGATTCGAGTCATGTTGCGTGCGCGGCGCGGGGGCGCCGTCGTTGTCGGCATCGGATTGATCTGCACATCGTCGCCGGCACCGGCAGAATGGTCGTCGAACGTCTTCCACGATCTGACCGGTCACCTCCAGGTGTCGATCACCGGTGAGGTGAATGGCGGCGGAGAGATCCAAGCGACCTGCGACACCGGCCGCAACGCCACACTCTCCCTCATGCCGGCCGATCCCGCGTGGACTGCCGGCGGCGCGATACTCGGCGTCGAGGCCGAGAATGGGGAGCAGTGGTCGAGCCACGCGACGCCATACCGGAGCGAAAGCGGCCTCACCGGACTCACCTACGCCAACGCGGACGACATTCCGGCGATCGTTACGGCGATCGGCGACGCGGCGAAGAGCATCCTCATCCGCGTCGAGAATCCGACGACCGGCCGGAAGAGCGAATGGCGCGCCGACGCGCGCGGCTCCACCGCGGCGGCACGCCGCTTCCTCGACAACTGCTTCCCGACCAACTGATCGCCGGCGGCTACGCCGTGGCGATATAGGCCCGCATCTCTGCCGCCTCGCGCTCGACCTGTTCGATGCGCGCCTTGACCACGTCGCCGATCGAGACGATGCCGGTCAGTCGGCCATCCGACACCACCGGCAGGTGGCGGAAGCGCCCGCGCGTCATACGGGTCATCACTTCGTTGATCGTCTCGCCTTCGGCGCACGTGATGACGGCACGGCTCATGATCGACGCGACGCGACCGGCGAGCACTTCCGCGCCACCGTTGGCCAGCATGCGCACGATGTCCCGCTCCGAAACGATGCCGGTGATCCGCTTCCTGGCATCCACGACGACCAACGCACCGATCTTGTTGTGCGCAAGCGTGCTGACCGCGTCGGCGATGCTCGCCGCGGCGGTCGTGGTCACCACATCACGCCCTTTTTCCGCAAGGATTGCAGCGACGGTCATGGGCGATCCTCCGATTGATCCAATCCCCACCCGTTACGCGCGAAATCATGCGCGGCCGCACGCGGTCTGACAAGCTGCGGTGCAGCAAACGCCGGCGTCAGCGCCGCTGCGCCGGCACCGGATCGAACAGAGGAAACAGCAGCAGGCCGGCGACAAAGCCGCCGATGTGCGCGTCCCACGCGATCGCGCCGGACGCGATACCTGCACCCACACCGCCCAGCCCGAACAACAGGTTCACGCCGAACCAGACCCCAACGAATATCAGCACGCGCGGATCGCGGATTACGACGCCGAGCGGCGGCGCCGGCAACCGGTACACGCTCGGCGAGTGCGCACGCATGAGCGGACCACCGACGGCAAAGACGAAGCGGCTCGCGCCCGCCATATGCGCCGAGATCGCGGCCGATGCCCCGACCATCGGCACGACCTGGTGGGGATAAACCGCCCAGTGCATTGCCGCGCCCATGATCGCCCCGACCAGCGAGAAGCCAAGGAACCGCGCCGCGCCGAAACGCCAGGCGAGCGGGCTGCCGAACGCCAGCAGCCACAGCGAATTGACGATCAGATGCGTCCAGTTGGCGTGCAGGAACGCGTAGGTGAAAAGGCTCCACGCCTTGGCCCCGACCCCGCCGGGAAACCCCGCCAGTGCCGCGGCGCTCGCCGTCTCCCGCCACGGCACGAATGCGAACGCGACGACCACCCATTGCTCGGCCGCGCTGCTGAGCAGCAGCACGCGCACGGCGTGGATCGCGACTAACGCCACCACGAGCGCGGCCACCACCTGCGGCACGTTGAAGATTGGCTGGCGCACGGGCGGCCGCCGGGCTGGCGAGGCAGAATCGCGCATCGTTTCGCGACCTTATCGCGTCGCTGGGCGTAAAACAGGTATTGAGATCGAACTTCGCGGCCGCCCTCGCGCAACGATTTGAACGCGCGGGGGCGGCCGAGCCGCGTCCCAGAAGCGCCCCCGCTCGTCGGAACCAGCCGCAAATGCCGACGGGACGCTCACACGGCAACCGCTGGCCTGACAAGGCGCACCCGCGAATAAACCTTACCGGCTATCCCCTGTCCCGCCCCGCTGGCACGCCAGGTGCAAAAACTACCTCGAAGCGGGAATACGGCCACAAGCCTGTCCCGATCCTGAACGACAGTGCCTATGGCGGCACGCGCGAACGCGCGCTCCCGCCCACAAATGAGACGGGGACGGTGGAAGCATGAAACACGCGGCGTCGCGGGAACTCTACCAATACTGGAACCGGCTCCGAGGCATGGAGCGGGCCCCGGAGCGCAGTGCAATCGAGCCGAGCGATTTGCGCCGGGTACTCGCTGACACGTTCATCCTGGAGGCGGCAAGTCGCGAGTTCTACCCGGTGCGCCTTGCGGGCACGCGCGTCTGCGCCCTCTATTGCCGCGAGATCAAAGGGGCGAACCTGCTCGACCTGTGGAAGGGTGAGGATCGTTCGGCCATCGCGACCCTGGCCGCCGCTGTGTCGGAGGACGGCGCTGCCGCGGTCGTCACAGTCGAGGCGAGCACCGCCCGCGAAGGCCACGTCGCCTGCGAGCTGCTGCTCCTACCGCTCCACCACGGGCCCGCCGCCCCGTTCGACCGCATCCTCGGAAGTCTTGCCCCGTTGGAGCGGCCGTATTGGCTCGGAACCGAGCCGGTTGTCCGCCAGTCCATTGCCAGCCTGCGGCTGATCTGGCCCGACGAGGCACCCCGATTCTTCCGCCGGCGCAGCGATCGCCCGCCAGCCATACCGCGCGCCGTCACCGGTGCGATGTCCGCACCCCTCCGCAATTCGCGGCGCCATGGGCACCTTTACGTGCTGGACGGCGGCAAGGAATAAATTGCGGTAAACGACGCCGCCTCGCCGTTACGGCTTGTTAGCCGTTACAGCTTGTTAACCGCAATCGCGGAAGATTGCCGGCGCGCAAAACCGAGCCGGCGACCGCCTTCATGGCTTCAACTCAAACGTTCCGACAGCGTCCGCTGATCCGGCAACACGACCGGCGCCGGTACCAGCGGGTTAACGTGAACCTGCTCGGACGCTTCATGCTCGAAGACCGTCGCGAATTTCCCTGTCAAACCACGGACATGTCGCCGGGCAGCCTGTCCGTGACATCCGCCATCACCGGCAAGGTGGGCGAACGCGTGGTGGTCTATGTCGACCACATCGGCCGCATCGAAGGCGAGATCGTGCGGGTCCACGAGGGCGGCTTCGCCATGGCGATCCATGCCACCGCCCGCAAGAAGGACAAGCTCGCCGCCAAGCTCACGTGGCTCGCGAACCGCCACGAACTGAACCTGCCGGAGGACCGACGCCACGACCGCACCGCCGCGAAGATCTCGGTCGTAACGATGGCCCTGCCGGACGGCCGCGAATACCAGGCCCGCCTCACCGACGTCTCTTTGTCCGGCGCCGCCCTTGGCACGGACGTCAAGCCTCCCGTGGGTTCGCCGGTCATGGTCGGCAAGCTCCGCGCCCGTGTCATTCGCCACTCCGACGAAGGTGTCGCGGTCGAATTCGCGACCCAGCAGACACAGAAGTCCCTCGAGCAGAACCTAGCCTGACCGACCTGCTCTGGCGCCAGACGCCGCTTGGTCACCGCCTCTTGTCTCTCTCGGAAATCGTCCCAACCTCGCGATCGCGTCGGTTCACAAATCGCTGTCGCATTGCGTCACATTTGAATCAAATTTGTCTATACTTTAGCTAGCTTTGTATTACGCATCTTATTCGCGAATAAGAACATCATGTGCATAGTCATCCCCGGCTGGGGAGAGCAACTATGCATATCGGGACGCAGTGCAGACTAAGTATTGTTGCCGGGTTGCTTGTTGGCCTAGCGGTGCCCGCCGCCGCCACCGAGGCGAGCGACTCCGTTCATGAGCATCGGCGGGCTGACGTCGCAGCCGATCGGCCACTACGAATTCTGCCAGAGCCACCTGTCCGAATGCCGCGTGAAGGGCAGCTCCGAAGAACGCGTGAGCCTGACGCCGCAGTTGTGGAAGGAGCTCATCGCCGTCAACGCCGCCGTCAACACGTCGGTCGTGCCTAAGACCGACATGGAGATGTGGGGTCGCGACGAGGTGTGGAGCTACCCCGCCGCCGCCGGCGACTGCGAGGACTACGCGCTGCTGAAGCGCCGTGACCTCATCGAGCGCGGCTGGCCGGTCGGTGCCCTGCTGATGACCGTCGTCCGCCGGACCAACGGCGAAGGTCACGCGGTGCTGACGGTCCTCACCGATCGCGGCGACCTCATTCTCGACAATCTCAACTCACGCGTCCTGGTGTGGAACGAGACGCCCTATCAGTTCGTCAAACGGCAATCGGAGTTCAACAGCGGACAGTGGGCATCAATCAACGACGTGCACACAACCTTGGTGGGAAGTTTGCGGCGCTAGGCATCTGCCTGACGTTCGCCTCTGGAGGAAACGCCTAATACAGTTTGGACCTGGTCGCGTCCCACCCCCCGTCCCCAAGATCAGGTCCATAGAGCCGGCCCCTGCCCCGGGGCCGGCTCGCCCTTTTTTGGGGCCCGGTCGATGCCTACATCACGCCCGATACAGCAGGGGTGATGCGGATGCTTTACACGCCCTACTTGCCGATCCTTGACGCCAACGATCGCGATGAGCCGCCACGGCCGACACCGACCGAGAGCACCGACGCCGATCTGCTCGACGCTTACTCCGCCGCGGTCGCCGGGATGATCGAGCGGGTGGGCCCCGCCGTCGTCCGCGTCGAGACCGGTGCGGTCAATGGTTTGGGTCGTGGCGGCGTCGGCTCGGGCGTCATCATTTCCCCCGATGGGCTGATCGTCACCAACAGCCACGTGGTCGGCGGAGCCGAGGTCATTCGCCTCGCCGACACCGAGGGACGCACCACCGAAGCGCAGCTCATCGGCGAGGACCCCGACACCGACCTCGCGCTGATCCGCGCCAACGCCGCGCGCGACCTTCCCGCTGCGGTACTCGGCGACTTCGAAGCGGTTGAAGCGCGGCCAGCTTGTCGCGGCCATCGGCAACCCGCTCGGTTTCGAATGGACTGCCACCGCCGGCGTCGTCTCGGCGCTCGGCCGGTCGCTCCGCGCCCGCACCGGCCGCATGATCGAGGACGTGATCCAGACGGACGCCGCCCTCAACCCGGGCAATTCCGGCGGTCCGTTGGTGTCGTCCCGGGGGAAGTCATCGGCATCAACACCGCCGTGATCGCCGGCGCGCAGGGGATCAGCTTCGCCGTAGCGAGCAACACCGCTCGCTTCGTTCTCGGCGAGATCGTGCGCCACGGCCGCGTGCGCCGCGGATACATCGGCGTCACCGCCCAGACAGTGCCGGTGCCGCGTCGCTTTGCGCTTGCCGCAAGCATTCCCGGCAGCACCGGCGCGCTGCTGACCTCAGTCGATCAGGCGGCGGCCGGGGCCGTCGGTGGTCTCCTGCGCGGCGACATCGTCGTCGCGGCCGATGGCGTGCCGGTGACGGGCGTCGACGATCTCATCCGCATCCTCACCGCGGAGCGGATCGATCGTGACGTTCCGATCGACGTGCTGAGGCGCGGACGTCTGCGCAACTTCACCGTCGCGCCGACCGAACGACCGCCGGAACCGCAACGCGTCCGAAGCGCCTCACGCCGTTAGGCGGCAGCAGGACCCGCCGTTCACGCCACGGGCTGGCAGCGCCGCCACACCTCGGCCTTCGTCGGGTCTGTACTCAGCGCGTCCATCCACAGGTCGACGGTCGTTTCGTTGACCAGCAGCATGCGCACGGTCGCGCCGGCGCCGCGTTCGCTGGCCGGTACGGTGTAGAAGAACGAGTGTCGGCCGTAGTCGCCTTGAATTGTGTTGCCGCCCGGCGTGATGATGGTCGGTCCATCAATCGAGAGGGTCCGCCCGTCGGCCTGGCACCAAGTGCCGTCGATCACATCGGCGTAGGCCGCGCTGCCGATCGCCAGCGACGAGAATGCGGCCAATCCCCATAAGAGTCGCTTCATGCGCGCCTCCTTCTTTCGCGGTGTTCGGGTCACCCCAGCGCAGTATGCCATACCGCCCCGCACGGCGCGACATGCACGAGGCAAAGTGCGTCACCGCCAGTCGGCATAGCGCTTCCAATTGGCGACATAGTGCGCGGCCGACACGCGGTTGCGCGCGATTTCGTCGGGGGTGAGCGGCCGAATGAACTTGCCCGGTGAGCCGATGACGAGGGATCCTGGAGGGATCTCCTTGCCCTCGGTAATCAGCGTTCCGGCCCCGATCAGGCAGTCGTTGCCGATCTTCGCGCCGTTGATCATGACCGCGCCCATGCCGATGAGCACATTGTCACCGATCGTGCAGCCGTGGACGATCGCACGGTGCCCGATGGTTACGCCCTCGCCGACGGTCGCCGGAAAACCCATGTCCGTATGAAGGACGGCGTGCTCCTGGATGTTCGTGTTGCGCCCGATCGTGATGCGCTCCTGATCGCCGCGAATGACAACGCCGAACCAGACGCCCACGCCCGCCGCGAGCGTGACTTTGCCGATGACAGTGGCGTTGGGCGCGATCCAATATTGTCCCTCCGGCGGCAACTCGGGCGAAACGCCCTCGAGCGCGTAAACCGGCATCGGAAACTCCCGTGGGTATTGGCCGGAGGGCCAGGGGTGAGAACGGCCTTCCCCTATTCGACGCGGCGGGGCCGGATCAAGTCCCCGGAACGCCTCAGATGCCGCCCACAGTGAAAATCAACTCCACCATGAGCACGCCCGAGCAGGCGCTCCACAGCGAAGCGATGCCGAAGCTCGCGAACAGCCAGGGAAGCGTATTGCTGCGCGCTGTCCACGTCCGAATCGCCTGTTCCACGATGATGGCGGGACCGGTCAACGCGCAGAACGCGAAGGTCGTCGCGATGCCGAACGAGCCTTCGCCCAGCAACGCGAACCGCGCCGGCTGGGAGGTGATCATCTTGTAGAAGCTCGCCGTGATGCCGGACGCGACGAACCCGATCGATGCGCAGTAAAGAAGCAGAAATCCGTCGCGCAACACCGTCGCTCCCTCGCCGTCCCATGTGGGCACACCGTGCCCACCCGTTGAGACGGCGCTGCAAGCGGCGTACCGTGCGCGCAACGTGCGATTCGCCGGGCAAGTGCATGGAATCGCGTCCCTTTCCATTCTCGACGCGGGGCAATCCGGATGGTTGACGTTCCGTTAAGGCACAGGCAGCCCAAACAGGAACACGAAACGGCGTCCCCGCATCACGGTGGCTGGGTTCGTTGGATCGTCGCATTTTTCTTGCTGGTCGCGGTGGTCGCGGCCCTTTTCGCCCTCGCGCGCGTCGCCATCGACGCCTATCGCGCGGACCTAACGCTGATCGGGCTGACCGACGATTCGGAGCCTCTATCCATCGTCGTCGCGGGCGAGCCGCTCTCGATCCCGGCCAACATGATCCGCTTCGCCGAAACGCGCGCCAGCGCCGCGGCCGACCAAGTTGACCTTGTTCTCCATTGGCCGTCGCTGACGGGCTACACCGAGGCATACGCCGAGGATTTCAAGGACGGCTCCGCCTCGGCGCCGCTGGTTTACACAACCATCGCACACCGGAACACACCGCTCGACGCCACCGAGCGCCTGTCCAACATCTATTTCCGCTATTTCGTCGATGCGCCGGTGCCCGCCCCGGCCGGACTCATCGGCCGCCGCCTCAGCCAGGATTCGGGCTACGAAGGCGAGATCGTCTACTACGTGCCCGATGGGACCAGGCCGTTCGTGGCGCGCTGCTTGGCCAAAGCCACGCCGGAAACGCCCGCGACATGCCTCCGCGACATCAATTTCGGACGCGACCTGTCGCTGCTGTACCGCTTCAACCGCGACCTGCTCGACGACTGGCAGGCGCTTGACGACGGCATGGAAAAGCTCGCCGCCTCGTTCCTGATCGACAAGCCCTAGTCGAGGTCGATGTCGAGGATGGCCATCGTGAAGTTGTAGGACAGGTCCCCCTCCTCATCGTCGCGGAAGACGACGCCCACGAATTCGTCCCCGATGTACACTTCCGCGGAGTCGTCCTTCTGCGGGCGCTGGCGCACCAGCAGCGTCGGCACATTGAAGCGGCGGCGGAAGTACGCCTCCAGCTTCTGAATTTCGTTGCGATCCACTCCAAATCCCCGTCGTCAGCGCGTCGCGTCGTCAACGATCATCTGATCCATGACGCGCGCCGGCTCCGCATCGCCGGTCGTGCCGACGAGGCGCGCCGGCACGCCCGCGACCGTCGAATGCGGCGGCACCGGGCGCAAAACGACCGAGCCGGCCGCAACGCGCGAGTTTTCGCCGATCTCGATATTGCCCAGGATCTTCGCACCGGCGCCGATCAGCACGCCATGACGCACCTTCGGATGGCGGTCGCCGCTTTCCTTGCCGGTTCCGCCCAACGTCACGTCCTGCAAGATCGACACGTTGTCCTCGATCACGGCGGTGCCACCGACCACCAAGCCGGTCGCGTGGTCGAGGAAGATGCTCCGCCCGATCGGCACCGCCGGATGAATGTCCGTCTGGAATACCCCGGACGATCGGCTCTGCAGATAGAGCGCGAAGTCGCGGCGCCCCTTTGTCCACAGCCAATGGGCCAATCGATGCGTCTGGATCGCGTGAAACCCCTTGAAGTAGAGGAGCGGCTCGATGCGCCGCTGGCATGCCGGGTCGCGATCGAACACCGCCGCGATATCGCAGCGCATGATCTCGCCCAGCTCGGGGCTGCTTGCGAGCGCCTCGCTGAACGCGCAGCGGATCACCTCGGCGTTGACCACGCTGCTGTCCAGTCGCTGCGCGATACGATGGACGATCGCGCTTTCCAGGCGTTCGTGATTGAGGACCGTCGCGTAGACGAAGCTTGCCACCGCCGGGTCGGACGGCGATGATCGCCTGCGCCTCGCGGCGGATCTCCGACCAGATCGGGTCCACCTGCCGCAAGGCGTCGTTGGGCTGCGTGGTAAGCGTGACCGACATCATCCTGCTCGCTGCGGTTGCCGTCGCTGGCGGGGCGGCCGGCACCCTATCACACGACCCCTCGGAGTTCGCTACATGACCCGGATCGCGGGTTGGTTTAGGGCGAATTCGTTAACGAGGCGCCCATAGCACGTATGCCACCGGCGCGGTTTTGCAACCCTTCCGGCGCATTGACCGGTCACTTACGCCGCCGCAGGAATTCGAGGACCCCCGCCTTGAACCGCCTGTCGCCGGTGGCAAGCATATGGTCGCGCCCGACGATGTCAAAAGCCTCGGCCCCCGGGATCAGTTGCGCAAGGCCAGAGGCCGAACCGGCAACCTCGTCCTTCGTCCCGACGGCGACCAGCACCGGCACCCGGATCGTCGCGAGCTCGACGGCAGGTATCGTCTCACGCTGACCGCGCATGCAGGAGGCGAGCGCGCGCAGGTCACTTCCCGTCTTCTCCGCGAAGAAGCGATAACGCCGCCCGACATCCTCCGTGACGGCCTCGCCGTCATCCGCCTCCAGCGCCGCCGCAATCGCCTCCTCGCCGCCCATGCCCTGCACCAGCGCCAACCCCATCCCCCCGATCACCAGCGATCGCACCTTGTCTGGGCTGTCGATCGCGAGACGCGCCGCGATCCGCCCACCCATGGAGTAGCCCATGACATCCGCCCACCCGAGACCGAGGTGGTCGATGAGGTTGGCCGCGTCCCGCGCCATCAGCGCCGGGCGGTATTGGCTCGCATCGTGAAGCTTGGCGCTCGCCCCGTGACCGCGCACGTCCATGGTAACGACGGTCCGGCCGTCACCGACGAGCGTTTCGACCCAGCCTGTAGAGACCCAGTTGACGGCGCTATTCGAGGCGAAGCCGTGGATGAGAAGGATCGGGTCGCCCGCGCCCCACACGGCGTACGCGATGTCGACCCCATCGGACGAAAAATGCTGCAATCAGAAGCCCTTTCCGCGGCGGACACTACCCAATGGCCGCCACCGCCGTTATTGTCCCGGCCGAGAACCGGCAACCGAGGCACTCATGGCAAATAGCGCGATTCCCCACTTCCAGAACGATTCCGGCGTGCCGGTGATCGTCATCGGCGCGAGGGAGTTCATGTGCACCGGCGCTTCGCAGCCGTTCGATCATCCGCATGTCTTCCTCGACATGGGGGACGATAACGAGAAAGTCTGCCCCTACTGCTCGACCCTCTATCGCTACCGCAGCGACCTGGGACCGACCGAGTCCGACCCGCCGGGCCACCTCGTCGGCGATCTCGTGGCGTAGCGGACGGGGCCTTTTGCCGTGGGCGAAAGGCGGACAGTCGTCATCGTCGGTGCCGGCATCGCGGGGCTGACCGCGTCGCTGGCGTTGACCTCCAAAGGCTTCCACATCGTCCTTTGTGAGCGCGCAGCCGAGCTAAGCGAGGTCGGCGCCGGCATCCAGCTTGCGCCCAACGCGGGACGGATACTGGCGGACCTCGGGCTCGACGAAGCGATTGGCGCCGCCGCGATCGAACCCGCGACAATCGACGTGATGAGCGGGATGAGCGGTCGCGGGCTCACCTCGCTTCCGGCGACTGCATTTCGCGCCGCCTACGGCTTCCCCTACCGCGTCATCCACCGCGCGGACCTCCAATCCATTCTCGTGACAGCCGCCACGTCAGCCGGTGTCCGCATCGAGCTTGGAACGACCGTTGAAAGCACTGAGTCGGCACAGAGCGAGCTCCTCGTTCGCCTCAAACGGCAAACCGGGATCGACGAGGTTCTCGCGACAGCGCTCGTCGCCGCCGACGGTGTCTGGTCGACGTGGCGCGAACGGATTCCCGGAAGTGCCCGCCCGTCATCGACCGGCCGCACCGCATGGCGCGCGATGATCCCCTCCGACGTTGCGCGCGAGATCGTCCCGACCGACCGGGCGGTGCTCTGGCTCGGCGCGCATGCGCACGCCGTGCACTACCCCGTGGCGCGCGGTGCCGCCGTCAATATCGTTGCGATCGTCGAAGAGCGTTGGGATGCCAAAGGTTGGAACGCACCCGGCGACAAAGCTGAACTGATGCCCCACTTCGAAGGCTGGTCGCAAACCGCCCGCAACCTGCTTGCGGCAGCGCCATCGTGGCAACGCTACGCGGTCCTGACGATGGACCCCGACAGTCCCTGGGGCGCCGGACGGCTCACGCTGATCGGAGACGCCGCGCACGCCATGACGCCATTTCTGGCCCAGGGCGCCGCGATGGCGATTGAGGACGCAGCGGTCCTCGCCACCGCGCTCGCCGGCGACGCAAACGTCGAGGCGGCGCTGACCGCTTATGCCCGCGCACGGCGTCCGCGCGTCGCGAAGGTGGCGGAGGCGGCACGGCGCACAGGCGCGCTCTATCACGAGGCCGGCGTCATGGCTGGCGCGCGCGACGTCGCACTGCGCCTGGCCGGACGCCACCTCATCCTTTCCCGCAATGATTGGATCTACCGCTGGCGGCCCCGCCAGTCCGGTTCGTCGCGGCCTTCTCGTATCGAGAAGTAATTGGCCCGCCCGACGCGCTCAGCGCGCCAGGTTGCCCACCTTGCCATTCTTTTTGAGCAGCGTGTAGCGCTCCGGATCGAGCCGACGATTGCGCGGCGCTTCTTGCGCCGCGGCCGCCGGCTGAGCGTCCGCGGCCACGTCTTGCCGGTTGCCCTTGTTCATCGTGGCGCCGCGCCAGCGGTCAACCACGAGGTCGATGAAGTCTTGATCGACGCTCCGTCCGAAATCAGCATCCGCGGCGCTAATCGCCTCACTCTTCGGCCGAGCGCTAGGCGGCAGTTCCTTGAAGCTCAGCCGCGTCGGCACCTTGACCGCCTCCCCGAAGGCGAACACCTCGCGTGTACCGAGCGACGGCACGAACCCGAGCAGGTTCGCGGCCGCATCCGACACCGCCGAGCGGATCAACGCCTGGTCACGATCGTTCGACATGCGCATCACGAACAACGTGCTGCACTGGGAAATAATGGTCGCATCGAGTTCGGCGGGTCGCTGCGAAATCAGGCCGAGGAAGACGCCATACTTGCGGCCCTCCTTGGCGATCCGCGAGATCGCGCGCCGCGTCGGGCCGAAGCCGACCTGACGGTCGGCCGAAGCGTAGCGGTGCGCCTCCTCGCAGATGAAAAGCAGCGGCAGGCGGCCGTCGCTCCAAAGGCCGAAGTCGAACGCCATCCGTCCGACCACCGAGACGACGGAATCGACGACCTCGGCCGGGAACCCCGCGAGCTGCATGATGGTCATCGGTCGATTGTTGGTCGGCAGCCGGAAAAGCTGGCTGAGCACCGTCGACATCGTGTCGCCGCCGACGTTCGCGTTCTCGTACATGAACGCGTAGCGCGGATCGTTCATCACGCTTTCGACGCGCGAGAGCAGCTTGCTGTACACGGAGCGCTGCGCGCGATACTCGAGCTTGCCCATGCGCTGCTCGATCAGCGACGTGAGGTCGGCCATGCGATAGGGAACCGGCGTATCGACCGTTACCCCCGCGATGCGCACATCCGTCTTCTTGTCGCGAACCGAGCCGTACATACGGCGCGCCATCGGAATCAACTCAGCCAGGACTTCGACTTCCTCGTCCGCGCCAGGCCTGCCGCGAAACACGACGTCGACCGTTTCCTCGAAGTTGAACAGCCAGAACGGCAGCCGCAGGTTTGCCGGGGTCAACACCTGCGCGCGGTCCCCGAAGCACGAACCGTATTCGTTGTGCGGATCGACAAGAAAGATACGAAGGTTGGGCCGGCTCCGCAGGATCTCACCCAGCACCACCGCCACGCCGCTCGACTTTCCGACGCCGGTCGTGCCGAGGATCGCGAAATGCTTGCTCAGCATCTCGTCTACGTTGATGTGCGCCATGAGGCGATTGTCTTG
The DNA here is from genome assembly GCA_963749755.1 of uncultured Alphaproteobacteria bacterium. Classification (GTDB taxonomy): domain Bacteria; phylum Pseudomonadota; class Alphaproteobacteria; order Rhizobiales; family Kaistiaceae; genus JBBDMC01. The sequence goes on along the minus strand of CAVVOK010000005.1, from coordinate 685,040 downwards.
CTGCAGACTGCCGATCTCGATCGTATCGGACCCGGTGATGTCGTACATGATCTTGAGATCGTCGACGCTCATCCCAACGGCGGGATCGCCGATCGCCGGGTAGATCGTGACGCCGCGCGAGAAGTTAGGTTTCCCGTCCGGCGAATGCTTGATCTCGCCCATCAGGTCGAGCAACGCAGTGACCGTGAAGCCCTGCTCGCGTGCGATCGGCAGCGTCTGGATGGACGCGTCGGTGATCACACCGACCACCGTTTTCCCCGCACAGCGGATGCCGACGAACTGACCGACGGTCGCCCGCGACTCGTCCGGCTCATCCCAGTGGGTTTCCGGCAACCCGATGGTCGCTTGCGAACCGCGCACGGACAGCACGCGGCCGATCATGTCTTCCGAATTGTCGACGGTGGCCGCCTGGCCGGGGATCGAGCTCACTGCTGCGCCTCGTTGTTGGAGTGTCTGCCGCGCTTCGCCACGGGCGCGGTCTTACCCGGTTACAGTCGTACCTGCCGAGGCTTGAAGTTCAGTTAAACCGGGGCGTGAAAACGGCTCGGATCGCCGCCAAAGGCGAGCGGTTTCGCCGGAATCGCGCGGTTCGCGTTCGCTAGAAAGCGGTACGTTGAAGGTAACCTTAGTGAACGATGAACGCGCGGCGCCGTGAGCGCTTCAGACGGTCAGATGACGACGCACGCGCGTTGCGTCCATCTCCTCGCGGGTGCCCGACAGCACGATCTCGCCGCGATCCATCACCGCGAACGAGTCCGCGAGCTGGTCGACGAAATCGAAGTACTGCTCGACCAGCAGGATCGCCATGTTCCCGTTCGCGCGCAGCCACTCGATGGCCCGGCCAATGTCCTTGATGATCGACGGCTGTATTCCTTCCGTCGGCTCGTCGAGCACGAGCAGCTTCGGGCGGGTCACCAGCGCGCGCGCGATCGCGAGTTGCTGTTGCTGTCCGCCGGAAAGATCGCCGCCGCGCCTGCGCAGCATTTCGGCAAGCACCGGAAACAGGTCGAAAACGTCGGCGGGAATCGACCGTTCCTTGCGCGGCAGCGGTGCATATCCGCTTTCGAGATTCTCCTTGACGCTCAACAGCGGGAAGATATCGCGGCCCTGCGGCACGTACGCAATACCAAGCCGCGCGCGTTCGTGCGGCGCCATGCGGCCGAGTGTCTTTCCGTCGAACGAAATAGCGCCGTTCGCAATCGGCCGCTCACCGACGATGGCGCGGAGCAGGCTCGTCTTGCCGACGCCATTGCGTCCGAGAAGCGCCGTTACCTTGCCCACCTCCGCGGTGAGCGAGACGCTGCGGAGCGCTTGCGCGGCACCGTAATAGAGATCGACGTTGGTGGCTGCCAGCATCGTCAGCGCCCCAGGTACACCTCGACGACCCGCGGGTCGTCGGACACATGGTCGATAGAGCCCTCGGAGATGACCGAGCCTTCGTGGAGCACCGTCACCTTCACCTCGAGCGAGCGGACGAAAGCCATGTCGTGCTCGACCACAACCACCGATTTGTCACGCGAGATTTCCTTGAGGAGCACGGCGGTCGCCTCCGTCTCCGCGTCGGTCATGCCGGCCGCAGGTTCGTCCACCAGCAACAGCTTCGGCTCCTGCGCGAGCAGCATCCCGATCTCCAGCCACTGCTTCTGACCGTGGCTCAGCGTGCCGGCGAGCGTGTCGCGCTGATTGCTTAGGCGTATGGTCCGGAGAATCTCGTCTATCCGATCGTCGTCGGACTTGGGCCGCCGCCCGAACATTGCCGTGAACGGCCCCCGTGCGGCCGCGAGCGACAGCTCGAGGTTGTCGGCGACGGTGTGCTTCTCGAACACCGTCGGCTTCTGGAACTTGCGTCCGATACCGAGTTCGGCGATCGCCGCCTCGTCGAGCCGCGACAGGTCCACCGCACCGTCGAAATAGACGTCGCCCGAATCCGCCCGCGTCTTCCCGGTAACGACGTCCATCATCGTCGTCTTGCCGGCACCGTTCGGTCCAATGATCGCGCGCATCTCGCCCGGTTCGATCACCAACGACAGATCGTTCAGCGCCTTGAAACCGTCGAACGAGACGGTCACGCCGTCGAGATAGAGCAGGGAGTTTTTCGCCTTCTCGGTCACGACGTCACTCCGCCGCCTGCGGATTGGGCGTCGGCGCCTCAGCCACCGACGGACTGGCGCGGCGCTCGCGGACGCGTAGTCCCGCGAGCGTGCCGACGATGCCCTTTGGCAGGAACAACGTGACGGCGACGAACAGGCCGCCGAGCAGGAACAGCCAATAAGGGGCAAGGGCGCCGGTTGTGAACCAGCTCTTCGCGTAGTTTACGAGGATGCCGCCGACCACGGGGCCGACGAGCGTCCCGCGGCCGCCGACCGCGACCCAGATCACCGCTTCGATCGAGTTGGCTGGCGCGAATTCGCTAGGATTGATGATGCCGACCTGCGGCACATAGAGCGCGCCGGCGATCCCCGCCATGACCGCCGACAGCGTGAACACCACCAACTTGTAGCTCTCCACGCGGTAGCCCAGGAACCGCAGGCGACTTTCCGCGTCGCGGATGGCCACCAACGCTTTGCCGAACTTCGAGGCGACGACCGCGCGGCTCACGATGAATGCGAGTGCAAGCGCCAGCGCGGTCGTGAAGAACAGCACGCCGCGCGTCGAATCCGCCTGGACATTGAAGCCGAGGATGTCCTTGAAATCGGTCAGGCCGTTGTTGCCGCCGAAGCCCATGTCGTTGCGGAAGAAAGCGAGCAGCAACGCGTAGGTCATCGCCTGCGTGATGATCGACAGGTACACGCCGGTGACACGGCTGCGGAAGGCGAACCAGCCGAACACGAACGCCAGCAACCCCGGCACGGCTACGATCATGATCGCCGCGAACCAGAAGTGGTCGAAGCCGAACCAATACCAGGGGAGTTCCTTCCAATTGAGAAACACCATGAAGTCGGGAAGGATCGGATCGGCGTAGACGCCGCGCGTCCCGATCTGCCGCATCAGGTACATGCCCATCGCGTAGCCGCCGAGCGCGAAGAATGCCCCGTGGCCGAGCGAGAGGATTCCCGCGAAGCCCCAGATCAGGCCGACCGCGAGCGCGAGCATCGCGTACGCGAGATACTTGCCACCGAGCGGGACGAGATAACTCGGGACGTGTAGCGGGCTCGTTACAGGCGTGTAGAGATTCAGCGCCGGCACTGCCACACCAATCGCGAGGATGATGGCAACCACCACCAGCGTGCCGGGGTCCAGTCCGCCGGAGAGAAAGCCGCTTTTCATACCTCCACCGCCCGTCCCTTCAAGGCAAACAGGCCGCGCGGGCGCCGCTGGACGAACAAGATGATGAAAACGAGAATAGCGATCTTGGCGAGAACGGCGCCGGCATACGGCTCAAGAAATTTGTTGGCGACGCCGAGCGACATGGCGCCGACGAGCGTGCCCCACAGATTGCCGACCCCTCCGAACACGACCACCATGAAGGAGTCGATGATGTAGCCCTGGCCAAGGTTCGGGCTGACGTTATCGATCTGCGACAACGCGACACCTGCGATGCCGGCAACGCCGGAACCGAGGCCGAAGGTCAGCGCGTCAACCCACGGCGTCCGGATGCCCATGGCCGACGCCATCGGCCGATTCTGGGTGACGGCCCGCATCTGGAGACCGAACGTTGTGAACCGCAGCACCAGCAACAACAGAGCGAACACACCGATCGCGAATACGATGATCCACATGCGGTTATAGGTGATCGTCAGACCACCGAAATCGAACGCTCCCGACATCCACGACGGGTTGCCGACCTCGCGGTTGTTCGGCCCGAAGATCGTGCGCACCGCCTGCTGCAGGATCAGCGATACGCCCCAGGTAGCGAGCAGCGTCTCCAGCGGCCTGCCGTAGAGGAACCTGATGATGCCGCGCTCGATGATGATACCGACCGCACCGCCCACCAAAAAAGCCAGCGGCAAGGCGATGGCGAGCGACCAGTCGAAGAGCCACGGCACGTGTGTGCGGATGATCTCCTGGACGACGAAGGTCGTGTATGCGCCAAGCATCACCATCTCGCCGTGCGCCATGTTGATGACGCCCATCACACCGAAGGTGATGGCGAGACCAATCGCGGCGAGTAGCAGCACCGAGCCGAGCGACAGGCCATACCAGAGGTTCTGCGCGACGCCCCACAGCGCCAGCTCGCCCTCGATAACGGTTTTGGCGCTGTCGGCGGCGCTGCGGATTGCCGGTTCCGCGTCGGCCGGAATCCGGTTGAGTAGCGCCAGCGCGCTCTGGTCACCCCGATCGCGGATCACCGCGATCGCGTCCAGCATGTCCTGCTCGTTCGCCATCCCGCTCGCGATCACCACCGCCGCGCGCGCCTGAAGCAGCGCCCGGCGCACGGTCGTATTGCCTTCGCGCTCGATCGCCTGTTCGAGCGCCGGTAACGCGGATTGATCGGTCGACTTGAACACGGCGTCTGCGGCGGCGAGCCGCGTCGCCGGGTTGGGCGCGAGCAGCGTCAGCGCCCCAAGCGCGGCGTTGATGGAGCCGCGGACGCGGTTGTTTAGTCGCACCGTTTTCAGAACGGCCGGATCCGGCACACTCGCCGCCTCGCCCGACGCGGCATCGACGAAGGTGCCGGAATTGTCCTTGATGAAAACGGCCTTGCTGTCGGCGTTGTAGACGAGCTTGCCGTCGCGCAACGCCTCGACGATCGCCTGCGCGCGCTCGTAGCCGCTTCCGACAAGCGAATCCACCGCCGTCGCCGTCGAGGTGAAGCTGTTGTCGGCGAAGAGCGCGATTGCCTCTTCGAAAGAAGCGGCGCGCACGCTCACCGTCGTGGCCGCGACCAAGGCAAGCGCGGCGAGCAATGTCGCGAATAGGCCGCGTGCGATCCGCATCGTTGCTCTCAAGATGTCAGAGGAGAAGGGGAGACGGTCGCGAGGACCGTCTCCCGCAAATGGTCAGGTGCTAGCTGCTACTTCCGCAGGTTTTCGTTACGGTGTTGTAGTTGCCGCACTTCAGCGTGACCCAGTCAGCTTCGAGGTCCTTCGATCCCGGCAGGTAATCCGACCAAGCGTCGCCCGGGACGAGGCCGTCTGTCTGCCACACCACGTCGAACTGACCGTCGGCGCGCACCTCGCCGATGAACACCGGCTTGGTGATGTGGTGGTTCGGTAGCATCACCGACGTACCGCCCGTAAGGTTCGGCACTTCCGTTCCGGGCAGCGCCGCGATCACGGCATCGGGGTCGGTCGTACCGGCCTTCTCCACCGCCTTCACCCACATGTTGAAGCCGATATAGTGGGCTTCCATCGGGTCATTGGTGGTCCGCTTGTTGTTACCGATGAACGCGTGCCACTTGTCGATAAAGGCCTTGTTCTCGGGGTTATCGATGGACTCGAAGTAGTTCCACGCCGCGAGGTGTCCGATGAGCGGAGCGGTGTCCAGGCCGGCCAGCTCTTCCTCGCCGACCGAGAACGCTACCACTGGAATGTCGGTCGCCTTGATGCCGGCGTTGCCGAGTTCCTTGTAGAACGGCACGTTCGCGTCACCGTTGATGGTGGACACCACCGCCGTCTTCTTGCCCGCCGAGCCGAAAGCCTTGATCGCCTGCACTTCGGTCTGCCAGTCCGAGAACCCGAACGGCGTGTAGTTGATCATGATGTCGGCGGGGGCGACGCCCTTCGCGAGCAGGTACGCCTCGAGGATCTTGTTCGTCGTGCGCGGATAGACGTAGTCCGTACCCTCAAGGACCCAGCGCTTCACCGCGCCGCCGTCGTCGCTCATCAGGTAGTCGACGGCCGGGATCGCCTGCTGGTTCGGCGCCGCGCCCGTGTAGAAGACGTTCTTCTCGCTCTCCTCGCCCTCGTATTGCACCGGGTAGAAGAGGATCGAGTTCGAGCTCCTTGAAGACCGGCAGCACCGATTTGCGGCTGACCGAAGTCCAGCAGCCGAACACCACGGCGACCTGATCCTTGCTGATCAACTCGCGGGCCTTTTCGGCGAACAGCGGCCAGTCGGATGCCGGATCGACCACCACCGGCTCGAGCATTTTGCCGAGCACGCCGCCCTTTTTGTTCTGCTCGTCGATGAGCATGAGCATCACGTCTTTGAGCGTCGTCTCGGAGATCGCCATGGTTCCCGACAGCGAATGCAGGATACCGATTTTGATCGTGTCAGCGGCGAGCAACGGCGTAGCGGCTGACAGCGTCAGACCCGCTGCCAGTGCGGCCGCGAAGGCTGTTTTCTTGTACATCGATGTCATGGACTCCCCCTGTTCATCGGACGTCTCGGGAGGACGCCGACACCCGTTCCGCAATTCGCGTGCCAGCGGTCGGGGGCTTGGATCGCTGGATTGGCAATGACCTACCGCGCTGCAATGCCGTTTTTTTCGGCAGCGCAGCATCAAATTTGCCTATTGCAAGAGCGCGGACGCTGGTCGCCCATTTGTTAGGCAAAGACTGGTGCGAGACGCGCTGAGAGATTTCCCGAAAAGCTGGTGCGGACGCCCGGGATCGAACCGGGAAGGGGCGAACCCCGAGGGATTTTAAGTCCCTTGCGTCTACCAATTCCGCCACGTCCGCTGAGCGATGCGTAAGCCGCGCGTCCGATCATAGCAAGCACCGCGCTCGCTGTGCGTCATAACGTAAGATATATCTTGACCTGGCCACAGGTAACCCGATATGTATATCGTACGACATATCTGGAGATACACCACCATGCACAACCATTGTCATCCTGGCATGCGCGAGCGAATGGCCTTGCGAATGGCGGCCCGCTTCGGCGGCGGCCATCACGGCTGGCGGCGCGGACACGGGGGCGGTTCGGGCGGCCGCGGTTTCCGCGTCGGCAAGATGCTCGCCGATGGCGACCTTCGCCTGATCGTTCTTACGCTCCTCGCCGAGTCGCCACGGCACGGCTACGACATCATCAAGGCCCTCGAGGAGAGGTCGAGCGGCGTCTACAGCCCGTCGCCGGGCGTGGTCTATCCGACCCTGACCTATCTCGAAGAGGCTGGCTACGCGACGGCGGCCGCCGAAGGCAACAAGCGCGTCTATTCCATAACCGACGCCGGCCGCGCCTATCTCGATGAGAATCGCGAGGCCGCCGATAGCGCACTCGCCGCTTTCAAGGCCGTCGGACGCCTGACGGCGCGCGCCCGTGCGTGGTCCGAGTGGGCCGAGGGCGCACCCGACAAGCCGTCGCTCGCCGATCTCGACAAGGCTCGCCGCCGCCTCCGCGCTCTGATCGCCGATGCCATCGAGGGCAGCGAAGAAGAGCAGAAGCGGTTAGCGGAGATCCTCAATCGCGCGGCCGACGAAGCCCTTCGCCGGAACTGAAGCGCTGCGTTGCCCTTCCGGGGGCGACAAACACGTATCACCGTGGCAGAAAAGCGGATGGTCGGCTTTGACGCCACGGTGGTCGGATCGCTGCCCAAGCCCGTATGGCTGGCGGAGCCGAACCAGCTTTGGGCGCCGTGGCGCCTTCAAGGCAACGACCTCGCGATAGGCCAGCGCGATGCGACGATTCTCGTCATTAAACTGCAAGAGGACGCGGGCCTCGCCATCGTCAGCGACGGCGAACAATCGCGCCGCCATTTCGTCCACGGTTTCCTGGAGTTCGTGGACGGCGTCGACTTCACGCAGCAGGTGGCGATGGGCATCCGCGCCAATCGCTACACCGCGATGGTGCCGACCGTGACCGCGCCGCTCCGCCTCAAGAGCCGCGTGCACGCGACCGAAGCGAAGACCGCGCGAGCGCACACCGCGCGCCGGCTCAAGATCACCATGCCCGGCCCGATGACCATCGTCGACACCGTCGCCAACGCCCACTACGGCGATCGCATCGAGATGGCGATGGCTTTCGCCGATCTCCTCAATCAGGAAGCGCGCGCACTGGAAGCGGACGGCGTGGACGTCATCCAGTTCGACGAGCCGGCGTTCAACGTCTACATGGACGACGTGAAGACGTGGGGGATCGACGCGCTCCACCGCGCCATCGATGGCCTCTCCTGCACCACCGCCGTACACATCTGCTACGGCTACGGCATCAAAGCCAACCTCGAGTGGAAGGCCTCGCTCGGCGGCAAGTGGACGCAGTACGAACAGACCTTCCCCGCCCTCGCCGAAAGCCGCATCGACCAGGTGTCGGTGGAGGCGAGGAACTCCCGGGTTCCGATCGAACTCCTCGCGCTGCTGAAGGGCAAGGACGTGCTGCTCGGCTGCATCGACGTCGCCAGCGATACGGTTGAGACGCCCGAGGATGTGTTCCGCGTCATCGAAGACGCCGCCCGGTTCGTCCCGCCCGAGCGCACCTTCCCATCGACCAACTGCGGCATGGCGCCGATGGCGTGGAACATCGCCTTCGCCAAGCTCACCGCGCTTGGCGCCGGTGCCGCGCTAGCCCGCGAACGCCTCGGAAGCTAGCCGATCGCGCCCTGGCCGATCGGGGGCTGGAACGAATACCCCATGTCCCAGGGGAAATAGATCCAGGTGTCCTGGCTGACTTCGGTGATGAACGTATCGACCAGCGGCCGCCCCGCCGGTTTGGCGTACACCGTCGCGTAGTGGCACTTGGGCACCATGTCGCGCACCAATCGCGCCGTCCTGCCCGTGTCCACCAGATCGTCGATCACCAGGAGCGCCGAGCCTTTCCCACCGTCGAGGTCGACGATGTTCTTCCCCACCGGCTTCAGCACCTCAAGCCCGCCCTGCGATTTGTAGTCGTGGTACGAGGCGACGCAGACGGTCTCGATGAGGCGAATGCCGAGCTCGCGCGCGATAATCGCGGCCGGTACCATCCCGCCGCGCGTCACGCATACGATCGCTTCCCAGCTCCCCTGCCCGGACAAGCGCCACGCCAGCGCCCGCGCATCGCGGTGAAACTGGTCCCACGATACCGGAAACGCCTTCTCCGCCCGCGGCTCCGTCATCTAATCCCTCCCTTAAACGGGCAGCTACCCTTTTCGAGGCTGCGCGACGAGCCTGGAATGTCGCGGCTTTTCGGGCGCGGCGCTAGCCCGCAAGGCGATGCTTCACGTCGGCGAGCATCGTCTTGACCGCTGCTTCAGCGGCCTCGAGGCGCGCTACGTCGCGGGAACGAAGGACCAGCGTCGTCGTGAAACCGATCCGTTCGTCGAAACTCGGATAGCTGCCCATCGTCACATCGGGGAACGCGGCCTGAATCTCACCGAACGGTGTCGCGATATCACCCTCTTTGAGGCCGGCCGGAATCGACCGGGAGGTGACCGGCGTCCCCTTGGAGAGGCGCGATGCGACCGCATCGAGCATGGCCTGCATGATCACCGGCACGCCGGCCATGACGTGGACGTTGCCAATCGAGAACCCCGGCGCGCGCGACACCGAATTTTCGATCAGCTCGGCGCCGTCCGGGATGCGCGCCATGCGAAGCCGCGCGGAATTGAGGTTGGCCTCGGGTATGCGCTCCTTGAGAAGCGCCACGGCCCGCGGGTCGACGTCGATGCCGACTCCGAATGCCTTGGCGACGGCGTCGGCCGTGATGTCGTCGTGGGTCGGCCCGATGCCACCGGTGGTGAACACGTGATCGTAGCGCCCCCGAAGCGCGTTGACCGCCGCCACGATCTCGTCCTCGACGTCAGGGACCACCCGCACCTCGCGGAGGTCGATCCCGATCGCGGTCAGGTATTCGGCGGCATAGCCGATGTTCCGGTCCTTGGTTCGTCCGGACAGAATCTCATCACCGATAACAAGCAATGCCGCCGTGACGACGACCGTCATGGTAATCCTCCAAGGGGGCTTGAGCCGGTCCCGCGGCACCGGCTTCATTGGAGCCGCGATTCCGGAAGTCCGCAAGAGCCGGAGGCGCGAGAGACATCACCAACGAGATCCCGGCACCTTGCGTTTTACCGCTCCTCTGACCGAAGGCCGTCTGATCCGCCGCTACAAGCGCTTCCTCGCCGACGTGGAACTCGCTGACGGCGCGGTCGTCACCGTGCACTGCGCCAATCCTGGCGCCATGACCGGCCTCGCGGAACCGGGCATGCAGGTCTTCCTGTCGAGGTCCGCGAATCCGGCCCGCAAGCTCGCCTGGTCATGGGAGCTGGTCGACGCCGCGGGCGCGCTCGTCGGCATCAACACCGCCCATCCCAACCGGCTCGCAGAGGAAGCGATCGCCGCCGGTGCCATTCCCGAACTCGCCGGCTACGCCGACATGCGGCGCGAAGTGCGGTACGGCACAAACTCACGGATCGACCTTTTGCTCGGCGGCCCGGGGCGCTCCGATGCTTACGTCGAGGTCAAGAACGTCCACCTGTCACGCGCGCCCGGCCTGGCGGAATTCCCCGATTCCATCACCGCCCGGGGCGCGAAACACCTCGCTGAGCTTTCCGTCGTGGCGGCGGCCGGCCACCGCGCCGTCATGCTGTTCCTGATCCAGCGCAGTGACACGACGCGGTTCACGCTCGCCCGCGACGTCGATCCAACCTATGGCGTGGCGTTCGATCGCGCACACGCCGCCGGCGTGGAGATGCTCGCCTATGACTGCCGGCTTTCGCCGACCGAGATCGTGGTCGCCAAAGCCGTGCCCTTCGCGGCCTGAGCGGCCGCCGCGCCGCTTGCGCGATCCCGCGAAAATCGCCATATCCTGCCCATCATGGTCAGCTACGTTGAAGCCTCGACGGCGCCGGTCAAGAACGACGGGCAGATCAAGCTGCACGGCCCCGAGGCCTTCGCGGCGATGCGTCGCGCCGGGCGCCTCGCCGCCGAGTGCCTCGATGCGATCGAGGACATCGTCCGGCCTGGGTTGACGACCGAAGCGATCGATCGCTTCGTCTACGACTTCGCCCGCGACCGCGGTGCCCTGCCCGCGACGCTCGGCTACAAGGGCTACATGAAGTCCACGTGCGTTTCGCTCAACCACGTGGTCTGTCACGGCATTCCCGGCGACAAGCCCTTACGCGACGGCGACATCGCCAACATCGACGTGACGCTCATCGTCGATGGGTGGCACGGCGAACTCGAGCCGTATGTACCTCGTCGGCGACGTCAAGCGCGCCGCCGCGCGCCTTTGCGACGTGACCCACGAGGCGATGATGCGCGGCATCGCCGCGGTCAAGCCCGGCGCCACGACCGGTGACATCGGCTTCGCCATTCAGGACTACGCCGAACGCCAACGCTGCAGCGTCGTGCGCGACTTCTGCGGCCACGGCGTCGGACTGTTATTCCACGACGTTCCGAACATCCTGCACTACGGCCGCCCCGGCGAAGGCGTCGAACTCAAGCCGGGCATGATTTTCACCATCGAGCCGATGATCAACCTCGGCCGGCCGCAGGTGAAGATCCTTTCGGACGGCTGGACGGCCGTGACCCGCGATCGCTCGCTGAGCGCGCAGTACGAGCACACCGTCGGCGTCACCGAGACCGGGTACGAGATCTTCACGCTCTCGCCGAAACACGCGCTGTCGCCAACCGGCGACGCATGAACGGCTTCCGCGACAGGGGCGGGAGCGACCTCCCCCACTTTCACGGCCATCGCGAACGCCTAAAGGCACGCTTTCACGAAAGCGGGCCGGATGCGATCGCTGACTACGAGCTGATCGAGCTGATCCTGTTCCAGGCGCTGCCGCGCCGCGACACAAAGCCGCTGGCGAAGGCGCTGCTCGCTCGCTTCGGAAGCTTCTCGGAAGTGATCGCGGCACCGGAGGCGCGTCTGCGTGAGATCGACGGCATCGGCGACGCCGTGGTGCATCTGTTCAAGGTGGTGCGGGCCAGCGCCCAGCGCTACGCCCGCGACCCTATCCGCGAGCGCCCGGTCCTCGACAAATGGTCGGCGGTCATTGACTACTGCCGCGCCGCGATGGCCTACGAGCCGATTGAGCAATTCCGCATCCTCTTCCTCGACAAGAAGAATGCGCTGATCGCCGATGAAGTGCAGCAAAGCGGCACCGTCGACCACACGCCGGTGTACCCCCGCGAGGTAGTCAAGCGCGCCCTGGAGCTGTCCGCAACGGCGATCATCCTCGTCCACAATCACCCATCCGGCGATCCGACCCCGTCGACCGCCGACATCCAGATGACGCGGTCCGTGGTCGAGATCGCCAAGCCACTCGGTATCGTGGTGCACGATCACCTAATCGTCGGCCGAACCGGCCACGCGAGCCTCAAGGGTCTCAAACTGATCTGATCGGATCATCGCCGCCTTGTCGCGGCCACGGTCGAACGCCATGATAGCCGTGAAAGAAAAATCGGCCGGGTTGCTATCCGACGAGCGCTCGGCTAATGGCTGAACCGCTCGGTTCTCGTTTGCTGCGGAGAAATAAGGGGGCGGCCCCGCAGATGTTTCCATCGCCAGTCGCCAAGCAATACCCGCCGTAGTTGGCGTGCCGTCCGGTCGCCGCGCCTGCTGGCCCGGCGTTGCCGTTCGGTCACAGAATCAGGTTACTGGGTGACAGAGGTCGACCAAGACGAACACCGACGAGGAAATCTGACCTATGACGGCGAAGGCAGCGCCAGGACGATTTCGCACCCTGTTCCTTTCGGACCTCCATCTCGGTACGCGCGGCTGTCAAGTTGACCGCCTCCTGGATTTTCTCGATTGCCACGACGCTGACACGATCTACTTGGTCGGCGACATCATCGACGGCTGGCGCCTGCAAACGCGCTGGCATTGGCCGGAGAGCCACTCGGAAGCCCTCCGTCGTTTGGCGGCGAAAGCTGCGGCCGGCGCCCGCCTGATCTACCTCCCGGGCAACCACGATGAATTCTTGCGCTTGTATTGCGGGGCGCGCACCGGCGAGCTCGAGGTGACCGAGCGAGCCATCCATGAGGCGGCCGACGGCAAGCGTTACCTCGTCGTCCACGGCGATTGCTTCGACGTGGTGCAGGACAAGGCCCGCTGGCTGGCGTTCCTTGGCGACAGCGCCTATGTCGCCGCGCTCGGCCTCAACGCTGCCGTGAACGGCGTCGGCCGCCGCCTCGGCCTGCCCTATTGGTCGTTCTCCAATTGGGCGAAGAAGCGGGTGAAGAGCGTCGTCAACGTTATCGGCCACTATGAAGCTTCGCTGGCGAACGCGGCCCGCGAATACGCCGTGGACGGCGTCGTGTGCGGACACATCCATAGCGCGACCATCCATGAGGATTTCGGCCTCACCTACGTCAACTGCGGCGATTGGGTGGAAAGCTGCACCGCCATCGTCGAGCATGACGACGGTCGCTTCGAGATCGTCGAGTGGGCCAATCTCGGCGAGGCCGCAACCGTCGAGACCCAGGTCGAGAGCGAGGGCGCGGTCGCCTGATCCCGGCCTCGGGATTTCGGCCCCCATCGGTGCGCCACGCGGCGAGTTTGGCTTTCTTCTTGCAAGTCGGTCCAGGGTGACCGAGGTTGCAATGGAAGCATCGATGAAAGCCGCGTTCGACGAAATGTTCGCTCGGGACCGGGCCTGCCGCCCCGGGTATGAATTCCTGCGCGACTGGCTTCAATCGACCCCGCCCGAAACGTTGGCCAACCGGCGTGCGGAGGCTGAACTTCTTTTCCGGCGCATCGGCATCACCTTCGCCGTGTATGGTTCCGCCGATGCCGAAGAACGCATCATTCCGTTCGACATCGTCCCGCGCGTGCTGACCTCCAGCGAATGGCAGAGGCTGGCGGCCGGTTTGGAGCAGCGCGTGAAGGCGCTCAACCACTTCCTCGCCGACGTCTACGACAAGGCGGAGATCATCGCGGCCGGGAAGATCCCCGCCGACCTCGTCTACCGCAACCCCTACTTCCGCCCTGAGATGGCGGGCCTTCATCTCCCCCACAACATCTACGTCCAGATCGCCGGGGTCGACGTGGTGCGCGTGGACGACCACGATTTCTACGTACTGGAGGACAACCTCCGTACGCCCTCCGGCGTCTCCTACATGCTGGAGAACCGCGAGGTCATGATGCGCCTCTTCCCCGACCTGTTCGCGGTAAACCGCATCAGGCCGGTGGAGACGTACCCGGAGGAGCTTCTCGCGACCCTGTGTTCCGTCGCGCCGCCCTCGGCGCCCGAGGAGCCGACGGTGGCTCTCCTGACGCCGGGTTCCTACAACAGCGCCTACTACGAACACTCGTTCCTTGCCGACAAGCTCGGCGTCGAACTGGTCGAAGGCCGCGACCTGATGGTGCGCGACGACATCGTGTGGATGCGCACGACCGAGGGGCCGAAACGCGTCGACGTCATCTACCGGCGCCTCGACGACGACTTCATAGATCCCCTCACCTTCCGGCCAGATTCCGCGCTCGGCGTACCCGGACTGATGAACGCCTACCGCGCCGGCCACGTCACCCTCGCCAACGCCGTCGGCACCGGCGTCGCCGACGACAAGGCGGTCTATTCCTACGTTCCCGACATCGTCCGCTTCTATCTCGGCGAGGAGCCGATCCTGAAAAACGTCCCGACGTGGCGCTGCCGCGAAAACGACGCGCGCGCCTACGTGCTCGACCACATCGACGAACTGGTCGTGAAGGAGGTATCCGGATCGGGAGGCTACGGCATGCTGATCGGCCCTGCGGCAGATCGGAAGACCCGTGAGGCGTTCGCCGCGAAGATCGCCGACGATCCCGACAACTTCATCGCCCAACCGACGCTGGCGCTCTCGACCTCGCCGACGTTCGTCAATTCGGGCGTCGCTCCGCGCCATGTCGACCTCAGGCCGTTCGTGCTGTCGGGCGCCGACCGTGTTCGCATCGTGCCCGGAGGCCTCACACGCGTCGCGCTCACCGAGGGGTCGCTGATCGTCAACTCGAGCCAGGGCGGCGGCACCAAGGACACGTGGGTCCTCGACGCATGACGCCGTCATCCGGAACGACGCCGGTATGCTGAGCCGTACCGCCGACTCGCTGTTTTGGCTCGCTCGCTACGTCGAGCGCGCCGACAATACCGCTCGCATCATCGACGCGGCCAATCGCCTGGCGGCGATCCCCGGCTCGTACGCGGGCGAATCGAACGAATGGGAATCGGCGCTGGCTGCCGCCGGCGCGTTGTGGGCATTCACCGAGACCGGGGCGACACCCGACCGCGACTCGGTGGTCGATTTCCTGGCCTTCTCGACGTCCAACCCGTCGAGCATCAAGCACTGCCTCGGGACCGCGCGCCACAACGCGCGCGCCGAGCGCACGGCGCTCACCAGCGAGATGTGGGAAGCGATCAATGCCGGCTGGCTCGACCTCAAGCGCTTCGACGGCACTCGCATGGACCGCGACACGCTGACTGAGTTCCTCGGCAGGGTGAAGGAGGCGTGCCTTCGCTTCGACGGCTCGGCATACCGCACGATGCTACGCAACGATGCGTATTTCTTCCTTCGGCTCGGCGTCTATCTCGAACGGGCCGATTCCACCGCGCGCATCCTCGACGTGAAGTACCACGTACTGCTCCCGGTTGGCGCCGAGGTCGGCGGCGGCCTCGACTACTTCCAATGGTCGTCGATCTTGCGCTCCGTCTCCTCGCTCACCGCGTACCGCTGGGTCTATCACGAGAGCCTGAAGCCGTGGCTCATCGCCGATCTCCTCGTTCTCAAGGAGGAGATGCCACGCTCGCTCGCGAGCTGCTACGCCAACCTCACCTTGTACCTGGACGAGCTGGCGATGGCCTACGGCCGCCAAGGACCGGCGCAGCGCGCCGCCCGCGCCATCCGCACCCGTCTCCAGAACACGGACATCAACGAAATCTTCCAGAAGCGAGGCCTCCACGAGTTCCTGACCGACATGATCGCCGACACCACCGGGCTCGGCACGGCCATCGCCGAGCAGTACCTCACCTGAGAGCCTTTCCATGCGGCTCAGCATTCGCCACGAGACGACTTACCTTTACGCCGCGCCCGCCGCGCGCGTGACCCAGATGGTACGGCTCACGCCGCGCGGCCATACCGGCCAGTTCGTCATCGATTGGCGGATTGATGTCGACCACGACTGCCGGCTCACGCGGTCCACGGACCCGTTCGGCAACATCGTGCACAGCTTCACACTCGATGGGCCGCTCGATGGGTTCACCATCGTCAGCGCCGGCAGCGTAGAGGCGGTGGACACCAGCGGGGTGGTGACGCGGCCAGGTGGAGCGCCTTCCGCCGGAGGTATTCCTGCGCGACACGCGCCTCACCGCCGCGGACGCCGAAGTGAGACGGTTCGCGGAGAACGTTAACGCATCCGCGACCGCGGACCGCCTCGATCTCATGCATCGGCTGATGGACGGCATCCGCGACCGCCTGCGCTTTGACGCCGACACCACCGGTCCCGGTACCAGCGCCAGCGAGGCATTCGCCCTACGCCATGGTGTCTGCCAGGATTTCGCGCACATCTTCATTGCCGCGGCGCGTCACCTCGGGTTTCCGTCGCGCTACGTCAGCGGCTACATGCTCCACAATGACGGCCGCCGCGAGCACGAGGCGGGGCATGCCTGGGCCGAGGCGTTGGTCGCAGACCTCGGATGGGTCGGCTTCGATCCAACGAACGGCATCTGCCCGACCGAAGCCTACGTCCGCGTCGCGATCGGCCTCGATTACCTCGGCGCCGCGCCCGTGCGCGGCGCGCGCTATGGCGGCGACGGCGAGACGCTTTCGGTGAGGGTCGTCGCGGAGCCCGCAGAGACCGGCCGGCGCGGGATGGCAGCGCAGACACAGCGGCAAAGCTATTGAAGACGATCGTTGTTTTGCCGTTGCAAGCCGCGTCGCATGCCCTGAAAATCCGCGCGCCTCGGGCCTCAAGGATTCGCCTGACATGACCTACTGCGTGGGCGTGCTCGTGCGCGACGGGCTGGTGATGATCGCCGACACGCGCACCAACGCCGGCATCGACAACGTCGCCATCTATCGCAAGTTGCACATATTCGAGACGCCCGGTCAGCGCGCCATCGCGCTTGCGACGGCGGGCAACCTCGGGACCGCGCAGTCGGTGCTCTCGCTTCTCAACGAAGGGCTGGAAGACCCTGAGACCGGTGCGCTTGAAACGCTGGCGACGATGCCGAGCATGTTCAAAGCGGCACAATTCGTCGGCCGCGCGATCCGCGAGGTGCGCCGCGTGGGCGGCGCCCAACAGGCGGAGACACCGGATACGACGTTCGACGTGTCGATGCTGCTCGGCGGCCAGGTCGCCGCCGGTCGCCTCCGCCTGTTCATGATCTACGCCGCCGGCAACTTCATCGAGGCGACCGACGACACGCCGTACCTGCAGATCGGCGAGCACAAGTACGGCAAGCCGATCCTCGATCGCTCGATCGTTGAAACGACCAGCCTCGACGATGCGCTGAAGCTCGGTTTGATCTCGATGGACTCGACCATGCGATCGAACATCGGCGTCGGCATGCCGATCGACCTCGTCACCATTCGGCGCGACGCGCTGAAAGTCGAGTTGAGCTACCGCATCGATGCGGCCGAGCCCTATTTCCACGATCTCCGCGAGCGGTGGTCGGCGGCGCTCCGCGCGGCCCATCGTGCAATCCCGCCACCGCCCTACGCGATGTCCTGAGGCAAAACGCTCGCCGCGATCAGTTGAGCCGCAACTCGGCCGTCGCCATCCGCACCTCGTGGTCGGAAATCAGGCGTTTGTGCGCCACCGTCACCGAATGTAGGGGCCCGTCCAATTCGCGTCGCCAGAATTCGAGGAACCGCTGCAGCTCGGGAAAAAGCGGCGCCAGATCGTACTCCTGCCAGACATATGTCTGCAGGAACTTGGGATAATCGGGCATGCGGTAGAGAATGTTGGCGGTGGTGAGCCCAAAGCCTTGCATCTGCCGTTTGAACGCCGCCGAAACCATTCGCGGTCTCTCCTTTTCGCCGACCTCGGCCCGCACCTCCCTTCTTCATAGTCTGCCGCAACGCGGACCGAATGCAATCGTCCCACATGCAATTTCGCTGATGTGACAAAAGATTAGCAGCGCGCCCGGTGCGCTGCTAACAGACCTCAGCCGGGCGGATCGTCGTGATGCGCGGCCGCGAGATTGGAGCGATTGAGCTTCTCACGAAGGCTGCGCTCCACCGCGAGTTCGATCGCGTCCTGCAAGTCGACGTGGCTGTCAAGCAGCCGATAGAGCCGCTGCGCCTCGAAGCTGAGGTACCGCACCGGCGTAGCGCACACGGCCGTCGCGGTCGCCGGCTCGCCGGTGGACATCCCGATCTCACCGACCAAGCTGCCCGGACCGCACTCGGCGACCTTGTGACCGTCAACGACGATATCGACTTGGCCACGCGAGACGAAGCCCAACTCGGTGACCACCTCCCCCGAACGCGTGAGGGTGGTGCCGGCCATCACCTCACGCCAGCGCCCCACATCGAGCAGTCGCCGCACCTGCCCCGCCGACAGCGTCGGCACCGCCCTATCGTGGAACATGCGTTCCTCGGCGCTCAACGGCCGCCCCGGCCGGCGGCTGGTGGCGGTCGCCATGCGCACCAGCACGACGATGACGAGCAGGCTCCACCAGAACAGGCCAACGGGGTCGTAAGCGACCAGACCGGAAAGCGCCGCGCCGACGACGCCGGCGATCAGCGCCGCCAGCCGGACGAACCCGATGGTTGGCATCGCCACGGCCACGACGACCAGAAAGAGAGCCACGTGCCGCGACAGCGTCTCCGGAGCGAAGACTTCGGTAAGCCAAACCGACATGCGATTTCCCTGCTCGCTGACACCTGAAACTCGGGCCGGAACATACGCTAATTCCGCGCCGACGGCGAAGCGGATCATACCTCCGTGCGGCCCTTCCGCCGACCGGCAAACTGCGCCAAACTCTGAACGATGGACGATCCTCCACCGCAATCCCCACCCGCCCGCCGCGGGACGGTCCCCGCGACCGTCGTCACGCTCGGACTGGTGTCGCTGCTGATGGACACCTCCTCCGAGCTGATTCACAGCCTGCTGCCGGTGTTCCTGGTGAGTGCCCTCGGCGCATCGGCCGTCGTCGTCGGCCTGATCGAGGGGATTGGCGAAGCAACCGCCGCAATCACCAAGGTCTTCTCCGGCGTACTCTCCGACCGGCTGGGCAAGCGCAAGCTTATCACCGCCGTTGGCTACGGCCTGGCAGCCGCGAGCAAGCCGATCTTCGCCTTGGCCGGCTCGCCCGCGTGGGTGCTCGGCGCCCGTTTCGTCGATCGCGTCGGCAAGGGCATCCGCGGCGCGCCGCGCGACGCGCTCATTGCCGACGTCACGCCGGCCAATGCGCGCGGCGCCGCCTACGGTGTCCGCCAAGCCCTCGACTCGGCCGGCGCGTTCCTCGGACCTCTCCTCGCGCTTGGGCTGATGTTCGCCTACGCCGACGACTTCCGCTCGGTGTTCTGGTGGGCGGTGGTGCCGGGCATCCTGGCCTTCCTGCTGGTCGTGTTCGCCGTGCACGAACCGGAGGGCGTCCGGCCGAGCCCCTCCGGGCGGTCGCCGATCAGCCGCGCCGAGCTCGCCGAGCTCCCGCGCGCGTACTGGATCGTTGTCGCCATCGGCGTCGCATTTACCCTGGCCCGGTTCAGCGAAGCGTTTCTGGTGCTCCGCGCCAGCGACGTCGGCCTTTCGCTCCCGCTCGTACCGCTGGTGTACGTGTGGATGAGCCTCGTCTACGCCCTGCTGGCCGCCCCTGCGGGCGCGTTGTCGGACCGGCTCGGTCGCCGCGGCGTGCTGCTCGCTGGGCTGATTTTGCTCGTCGCCGCCGACATGCTGCTAGCGTTGATCCCGACCATCGCCGGCGTGTTCGCCGGCGTCGGCCTATGGGGCGCGCATCTGGCCCTGAGCCAGGGGTTGCTCTCCGCCCTCGTCGCCGACACCGCCCCCGCCGGCCGTCGTGGCACCGCCTTTGGCGTGTTCAACCTGGTCACCGGCCTCGTGCTGCTCGCCGCGAGCACCCTTGCCGGGGCGCTATGGGAACTGAGCGAACCGTCCACCACGTTCCTCGCCGGTGCCGCGTTCAGCACCCTCGCCGCGTTCATGGTGATCGCGACGCGGCTACGGGCCTCATAGCACTCACATGTTCGGGTAGTTCGGACCGTCACCGCCCTCCGGCGGCACCCAATCGATGTTCTGGTTGGGGTCCTTGATGTCGCACGTCTTGCAGTGGACGCAGTTGGCGGCGTTGATCTGGTAACGTTGCCCACCGTCGTTGAGCCACTCGTACACGCCCGCAGGACAGTAGCGTGCCGACGGCCCGCCGTAGACGTCGTGCTCCGATGAAACCTGCAAGGCCATGTCGCGCACGTGAAGATGAGGCGGCTGATCCTCCTCGTGGTGCGTATTCGACACGAACACCGACGACATCCGGTCGAAGGTGCGTTGACCGTCCGGCTTCGTGTATGCGATCGGCTGCGCTTCCGCCGCCGGCATCGTCGCCGCGTGGTCAGGCCCGCCGTGGCCAAGCGTCCCGAACAGCGAAAAACCGAGCGTGTTGGTCCACATATCGAGCCCGGCCACCGCGATCCCGGCGAGCGTTCCGAACCGAGACCACAGCGGCTTGGCGTTCCGCACGAGCTTCAGATCGTGTCCGATCGCCGACGAGCGCCATGCGGCCTCGTACTGGTCCAGCGTATCGTGCGCGCGGCCGGCAGCGATCGCATCCGCCACGTGCTGTGCCGCCATCATCCCGGACAGGATCGCGTTGTGGCTTCCCTTGATACGCGGCACGTTAACGAAACCCGCCGCGCACCCCACCAAAGCGCCGCCGGGAAATGCAAGTTTCGGCACCGATTGCCAACCGCCTTCGGTGATCGCGCGCGCGCCGTAGGAGAGGCGTTGTCCTCCCGCGAACGTCGGCGCGATGGCTGGATGCGTCTTGAACCGCTGGAACTCCTCGAAGGGCGAAAGGTGCGGGTTGCGGTAGTTGAGGTGGACGACGAAACCGACCGCGACCAGGTCGTCGTCGAGATGATAGAGGAACGAGCCGCCGCCGGTTCGGTTGTCCAACGGCCAGCCGAAAGTGTGCTGGACGAGGCCGCGCCGATGCACGCCCGGCGCCACCTGCCATAGCTCCTTGAGCCCGATGCCATACTTCTGCGGCTCGCGTCCGGCATCGAGCTGAAACCGGGCGATGATCGACTTGGCGAGCGAGCCGCGCGCACCCTCCGCGATCAGCGTGTACTTGGCGTGGAGCGCGATGCCGCGCTGGAACGACGGCTTGCGCGACCCGTCCCGCGCGATCCCCTTGTCGCCGGTCGCGACACCGACCACGGCGCCGGACCCGTCGTGCAGCGTCTCAACCGCGGCGAAGCCGGAAAAGATATCGACGCCAAGCGCTTCGGCTTTCGCCGCGAGCCACCGGCATACCTCGCCGAGCGAGACGATGAACCCACCGCTATTGCTCATCAACGGCGGCATGAGCAAGTGCGGCAGCCTCACCGCCCCGCCCTGCCCGAGCCATAGGAAGCGGTCGGCGGTGACGGACGTGCGGATCGGCGTTTCTTCGTTCCGCCAATCCGGCAGCAGCCGGTCAATGCCGATCGGATCGATCACCGCGCCAGAAAGAATATGCGCGCCGACTTCGGAGCCTTTCTCCAGAACGACGACCGAAGCGTCCGGCGCGAGCTGCTTCAGGCGGATCGCCGCCGCGAGCCCCGCCGGCCCCGCGCCGACGACGACCACATCGGCGTCCATAGTCTCGCGATCCGGCAGGGAATCTGTCTCCGTCACGCGTGCCCTCCCGGCAGTCCGCCGCCACCGTGAGCCAAGCGAAGCGTCCTACCGCTTCGCGGTCACGCGCCAGATGGTGCCGTTGCCGTCTTCGCTGACGAGCAGGGCGCCATCCTTGTCGACGGCAATCCCCACCGGCCGTCCCCACACCGTGCCGTTCGATATGACGAACCCGAGCATGAAGTCCTCGTACTCGCCGGTCGGAACACCATCGTTCATCGGAATCCGCACGACTTTGTAGCCGGTACGCCTGCCCCGGTTCCAGGAGCCGTGCAGCGTCACGAACGCGTCGCCGCGATATTGCGGCGGAAACGCATCGCCGTCATAGAACGTAATGCCGAGAGGCGCCGAATGCGGCTGGATCAAAACGTCGGGCACGGTGATCTTGTCCGCAAGGTCCGGGCGCTGCTTCGCGTGATTCGGATCCTGGTTGTCGCCTATGTAGTACCAGGGCCAACCGTAGAAGGCGCCTTCCTTGACGCGCGTCACGTAGTCCGGCGGCAGGTTGTCGCCGAGCAAGTCACGCTCATTCGTCGCGCACCAAAGGGTCCCTGTCGCCGGCTGCACCGTCAAACCCGCGCAGTTGCGGATGCCGGTCGCGAACACGCGCTCGTCGCCGCCGGTCGGATCGAACGACAGGATGTCCGCCCGTCCGGTTTCGAATGACCAGGCCGCGCCAAGCGCATGCGTCTTGACCCACGCGTCGAGCCCGCCCGGGGGCTCGGAAGGAAATGACCGCTCCGCGGCGTTCGATCCAGACCCGACCGCGACGTAGAGCCGCTTGCCGTCTGGCGAGAATGCGATGTCGCGGGTGAAATGACCCCCGGTGGGCATTTCCGGCACGATGACCTGCGCGGGGCCGCGCGCCTTGACGTCGCCCGCGCGGTAGGGGAAGCGAACAACCTTGTCCGTCTGCGCAACGTACACCCACTGGGGATTCGGCCCCGGCGGGTAGAAGGCGATCCCGTACGGATAGTCGAATCCGCCCGCGAACACGCTCATCGTCGGATCGGCGCGCGGCGGGCTCGTGCGGAACACGAGAACGCGATTGGCCCCGCTTTCCGCGACGAAGACATCTCCGTTCGGCGCGACGCGGATCGTCCGCGGCGTATCGAGCTGGTCCGCAAAGAGCGATACGGAAAATCCATCCGGCACGATCGGCATTCCGCCACGCGGCCGCGCGCGCAGGCCGGGGCTATTGGCGGCCGGACCGGAAGTATACGGCTTTGGAAGGTCTTTCGGCGTAATGAGGCGACGGACCCCCGGCTTGTCGCTGAGCCAATCCCCGAAGGCATCGGCACCCGTCAGGACAGTGGTATCGCCTCCTTGCCCGAGGGCGCCGCCGGACCAGAACGATACGGCGACCGCAACGGCCGCCAAGCAACCTACTTTCAGCATTTTCGTTTCGCTCCCTTTGCGTCGCTGATCATAGGGTCCCACCGCCGCCAAGCAACAAAGGCGCCCGGCGCCGAAGCGCCGGACGCTGCGTATCGCAAACCCAGTTCTGCTAGCAGCGCCGCCCGTCACGGGGGTATGTGTGGGAGATGACACGCCCATCAACCGCCGAATTGGTGCACCTCGTCGCACCCTCCATCACATGAGCGTGACTGCGCGGTCGACCGCTGCCGATCTCATCGCGTGGTACGCGGAGATGGGTGTGGACGTGGCACTCGACGAAACGCCGGCGGACCGACTTTCGCCACCGCCCTCGCCGCCTCCGCCCATCCACTCGACACCACTGCCGCCGCCGGTGCCGGAAGAGCGCAGCGCGCCCCGATCAATCATCGCGCCGGCGAAGAACGCCGCGGCGCCGGCCGGCGAGATCGAACGCACCGCCCGCGCCGCGGCCGAGTCGGCGGCCGACCTTGACCAACTGCGCGACGCGCTCGAGCAATTCGAAGGATGCAACCTGCGCCAAACCGCAACGCAGCTCGTCTTCGCCGACGGGAATCCCAAGGGACGTGTGATGCTGGTCGGCGAAGCGCCCGGTCGCGAGGAAGATATCCGCGGCGTTCCGTTCGTCGGCCGATCGGGTCAATTGCTTGACCGCATGCTCGCTGCCATCGACCTCGACCGCACGATGGTCTACGTCGCCAACGTCGTGCCCTGGCGCCCACCCGGCAACCGCACCCCGACGCCGCAGGAGACCGCTGCCTGCCGACCATTCATCGAGCGCCAGATCGCCCTCGCCGATCCCGACTTCCTCGTCTGTCTTGGGGGACCTGCCACCGCCGAACTCATGGGGAACCGCGAGGGCATCCTGCGGTTCCGCGGCCGCTGGCACAATTACGACACCGGCCGCCGCACCATCCGAGCGATCGCGACGCTCCACCCGGCGTATCTGCTGCGCCAGCCGCTCCAGAAACGCCTCGCCTGGCGCGACTTCCTGGCGCTCAAGGAAGCGCTCGACGCATCTGGCTAACCACCCGCCATTGACACGAACGGCCGCATTTGGCGACATGGCCAACGACTTTCCGAGATCAGCCGGGCGGGGGTCGGTGGCACGCGACGCAATTATCGAGGCCAGAGCCATCAACAAGGGCTTTGGCGGACTGCGGGCAGTGTCCGACTGCTCGCTCAGCGTCGCCCGCGGGTCCATCACCGGCCTCATCGGTCCGAACGGCGCCGGCAAGACCACGCTCTTCAACATCATCGGCGGCACGCTGACGCCCGACAGCGGCGACGTCGTCTTCGACGGCGAGGTCGTCACCGGACTGAACCCGCATGAGCTTTTCGCCCGCGGCCTTCTGCGGACATTCCAGATCGCGCACGAATTCTCAAGGCTCACAGCGCTGGAGAACCTGATGATGGTGCCCCCCGCGCAGCCGGGAGAACGCCTCGTCGCCACTTGGCTAAGCCCCGGCGCGGTTGGACGCACCGAAAGCGAAGTGCATGCGAAGGCCGTTGAAGTCCTCGACTTCCTCGGACTGACGCCGGTCAAGAACGAGCTCGCCGGCAATCTTTCCGGTGGCCAGAAGAAGCTCCTGGAGCTCGGCCGCACGATGATGGTCGAGGCCAAGGCGGTGCTGCTCGACGAGGTGGCCGCCGGCGTCAACCGTACGCTGCTGAAAGGATTGGCCGACAACATCCAGCGCATGAACCGCGAGCTCGGCTACACCTTCTTCGTCATCGAGCACGACATGGACCTGATCGGTCAGCTTTGCGACCCCGTGATCGTCATGGCCACCGGTAGCGTGATCGCCGAGGGGCCGATGGCGGAGCTCCGCACGCGGCCCGAAATCATTGAGGCGTACTTCGGCGCGCCGGGGCCCGTCGCATGAGTCTCATCGAGGTTTGCGATCTCCACGCCGGCTACGGCGGTGCGCCGATCCTCCATGGTGTCAATATTGCCATCGACGCTAGCGACATCGGTGTGATCGTCGGCCCCAATGGCGCCGGCAAGTCGACCGTTCTGAAGACCGTGTTCGGCTTGGTGACCGCGAGCGAGGGCCACGTCGTCTTCGATGGACGCGACATCACCAACAGCGAGCCCGACCGGCTTGTACCGGCGGGTTTGAGCTTCGTGCCGCAGGAATTCAACGTGTTCACCTCGCTCAGCGTCGAGGAGAACCTCGAGATGGGCGCGTACATCCGCCGCGACGACATCACCGGCACGATGCACTCGATCTACGCGATGTTCCCGGACCTCGCTGAGAAGCGCCGGCAGAAGGCGGGCGAATTGTCCGGCGGTCAACGCCAGATGGTGGCGATGGGTCGCGCGCTGATGAGCAAACCGCGCCTGTTGCTGCTCGACGAGCCATCGGCGGGCCTTAGCCCGGTCACGATGCAGGCCGTGTTCGAGCAAGTTCGGCGGATCAACGAGGGCGGGGTCGGCGTGCTGATGGTCGAACAGAACGCGCGCATCGCCCTTGGGTTCGCCACCAAAGGCTTCGTCATCGCCAACGGTGCGAACCGGTTCACCGGCACCGGTCGTGAGCTGCTGGACGATCCCGAGGTCGCCCGCTCCTTTCTCGGCGGCTGAGAGACGCGCCCTTGAACGAGTT
Source organism: uncultured Alphaproteobacteria bacterium (assembly GCA_963749755.1). Classification (GTDB taxonomy): domain Bacteria; phylum Pseudomonadota; class Alphaproteobacteria; order Rhizobiales; family Kaistiaceae; genus JBBDMC01. Next base: position 659,466 of record CAVVOK010000005.1, on the reverse strand, counting down.
CATCTTCTTCCTCAACAACGTGCTGATCGCCGGTCTCGTCCTCGGCTGCATCTACGCGCTCGGCGCCGTCGGCGTGACGCTGATCTTCGGCATCCTGCGTTTCGCGCACTTCGCCCACGGCGACATGATGACCATGGGCGCATTCGTGGCCTTCGTGCTGACCACCGGCGCGGCCGCGCTGGGCATCCACGCCGGATGGCCGACCGCCTTCCTCATGCTGCCGCTGGCGATCCCGATCACCGCCGGGCTCGCGCTCGGGATCGACCGCGCGTTTTACCAGCCGCTGCGCGCGCAGGGCGCCAAGCCCGTCACGCTGCTGATCGCCTCGATCGGCGTTACGCTGATGATCCAGGGTCTAATCCGGCTGTTCTTCGGCGTCGCCAACCGCAGCATGTTCGTCGACGAGAGCAAGCAGATCTTCCGAGTCCGTCTACCGATCGAGGGCGCGACGCGGCCGATCACGTTCTCCGAGCCGCAACTCCTCCTCGTCGCCATGACGGTCGTCGTCGTCGTGGCACTCCACCTGTTCTTGACCCGCTCCCGCCTCGGCAAGGCGATGCGCGCCATGGCCGACAACCCGGCCCTGGCGCAGGTGAGCGGCATCAACACGCGCCACGTGATCCGCGTGACATGGATCATTGCCGGGGGCCTCGCCTGCCTCGCCGGCACCATGCTGGCCCTCGACGTCAGCCTGAAGCCGGACCTGGCGTTCAACATCGTGCTGCCGATCTTCGCCGCTGCCATCGTCGGCGGCCTCGGCCAGGCCTACGGCGCCATCGCCGGCGGGTTCCTCGTCGGGTTTGCCGAGACGCTCGCGGTGTTCAACTGGACCGCCGTGCTCCGTCCGCTGAACGCGCTCCTCCCCGCGGGATGGACGCTCCCGCCCGAGTTGGCGCTTGTGCCGTCGGACTACAAGCTGACCGTCGCCTTCGTCATCCTCGTCGTCGTGCTGCTCTTCCGCCCGACAGGTATCTTCAAGGGCGCCTCGACATGAAGACCTCGCCGAACGTCCGCGACGGCCTCTTGATCGCCGCCCTTGGCGTCCTCATCCTCGTGGTCCTCGCAGTGTTCGGCGCGCCGGTCACCATCCAGCTTCTCGTCAGCGCGTTCACGTACGCGCTGGTCGCGCTCGGCCTCAATATCCAATGGGGCTACGGCGGCCAGTTCAATTTCGGCGTCATGGGCTTCCTGATGCTCGGCGGCTATGCCGTCGTCGCTGCGTCGTATCCGCTCAACGGACGTTTCTGGGAATCGCAGGGCCCGGCGATGCTCGGCCACGCGCTCATTGCGGCGGCGCTCGGCACCGTGCTCGTTGTCGCCGCTCATCATGCGCACCTCATTGGTATCAAAGGGAAGGCGAAGGCGACGATTGCCATCGCCGCTTGGGTGATCGCCTATGTCGGATATCGCTCGCAAATCGATCCGGCGACCACGCTGATCGAGGCCGAGGCCGGTTTCGTCGGCGGCCTTGGGATGCCGGTGCTCGTCGGCTGGATCGCCGGCGGTGCGCTCGCCGGCGCCCTAGCCTACCCGATCGGCAAGGTGGCGCTCGGCCTGCGCACCGACTATCTCGCCATCGCCACGATCGGCATCGGTGAAATTATTCGCGCACTTCTCAAGAACATGGATTGGCTGACCCGCGGCACGCTGACGGTCTCGCCGCTTCCCTGGCCCGTGCCCCTGCCCCTGGAGACTGGCATCAAGGATCAGACGCTGGCCGTCGTCTTCTCGCGCTCAATGTACCTGAGCGTTACGATCGTCCTCGTGGCCGTCGTCTTCCTGCTTCTCCAGCGCGCCTATCGCGCACCGTGGGGGCGCATGATGCGTGCCATCCGCGATGATCCTGACGCCGCCGCCGCCATGGGCAAGAACGTCAAGTCCCGCCAGCTCGAGATCTTCATCCTCGGGTCCGTGCTGATCGGCATCGGCGGCGCGGTAATGTCCACGTACACGCAGCTGTACGACCCCGCCGGCTATCAGCCTATCAACCACACCTTCATCGTGTGGGTGATGGTCATCGTCGGTGGCGCCGGCAACAACCTCGGCGCGATGTTCGGGGGCATACTGATCATAATCGTCTGGAACATGTCGGAGCCGGTGTCGCTGGCGCTCTTCGGGCTGCTCGATCAGGCGCTCCAGTCGCTCGGCTGGGGCGCCGTCCCCGACGTCCAAATTCGTGCGCTGCAGATGCGCGTCTTTTTCTTGGGGCTGGTGATCGTGTTTTCGCTTCGCTACGCGCCGCGCGGGCTTATCCCGGAGCGCTTCCACCACGACCGCTAGCCGGACGACGAGCCCGGGCTTCACCCGGACTCGTCTTTCTTGCGGCAGACGCCGGCCGCGTCACAGCGCCGGCCCGACCTCCGAGAACACGCCGTTCGTGGCTTTCATTTCGACGATCACACCCGGGACATCGCCCAACTGGTCGAAATCAACCGGTCCGGAAGCGCCCTCGTAGTTGATGTCCATGCCGGCCGCGAGTGCCTTTACCGCCTTGTCCCATTCGCCGGGCAGGATCACGACTCCGGGTGGAGAAGCGACGGCGCGGACCGCCGCCGCGAGGCCGTCCCTACCTCCGGACCCGTTCTTCTGTACCGCCAGCGCGAGCACAAACGCCGCGTCGTAGGCCTGGGGAGCGAAGACGGCGTTCGGGTCGAGACCCGCCTTGGTGGCGAGGTCTTTGTATACCTCCGAGCCCGGGATGACGGGCGAGCCGGGCTTGGTCGCGATCATGTTCTCGACAGCGGCTTTGTCGACGCCCGTAAACAGCTCGTTTCCGACCATGCCGTCGCCACCGATGTAGACCGTGAAGTTGCCGCTCTCCACCGCCTGACGAAGCACCGTGTTGCCGGACCCCGACGCATAGGCAAGGATAACAAGGTTCTGCGATCCGCTTGCCGCGAGGCGTCCGATCTCGGCACGATAGTCGGCCTTGCCTTCTTCGTGCGAGACGTTGGCTGTCACCGCACCACCGGCGGCCGTGAACGCGTTGGCAAGCGAATCGGCGAAGCCCTTGCCGTAATCGTTGTTCACGTACGTGATTGCGATGTCCTTGATACCCTTGTTCATCAGCATGCGCGCCATCACCGCGCCCTGGTAGGCATCCGAGGGCGCCGTACGGAAGATCAAGTCGTTGTCGTTCAGCGTGGTCACCGCCGGCGAGGTTGCTGAGGGTGAGATCATGACGACACCGGCCGGAATGGCCGCCGTGTTCGCGGCCGCGATGGTTACGCCGGAGCACATAGCGCCGACAATCGCGGTGACCTTGTCGGTGTTGATCAGCCGGTCAGCGGCGTTGGACGCCGACGTGGCGTCGGTGCAGGTGTCGTCTGCGACGACGAATTCGAGCTTACCGCCCAGGATTCCGCCCTGCGCATTGATCTCCGAAGCCACAAGCTGCGCGGAGTTGCCGATCGGGGGCGCCATCTGCTCGAGCGGACCGGTATAGGCGAGAAGCAGGCCGAGCTTGACGTCCTCGGCAAAGGCGCCGGTTGCCGCGCCAACCGCGACCGCCGATGCCAAGGCAAACCTGAGATATCGCATGATGTCCTTCTCCGATGACTACCGAGTGGCCGCCGCGGGGCGGCCGGACAGGTAACTTGGGGCGCATTGTCGCCCCAGCTGCCATCGAGCTTACCGATTTTGCCCGGCAAGTCACCAGATTGGGCCGTTCGCGCTAAGGTTGCCGCGTCGCGCAACCGCCCACACGACACCCATGAGTTGACCGAAACCGTTGCCTTGCACGCCGGCGCGTTGCAGGGTCCGCGTGCACAAACAGTCGGAGCCCATCGGTTGTACCATCCCAAACCGGCACGCCTCCTTGCCGCCGTCGCGATCGCGACGCTGACAGCCACCGCGGCCCGCGCCGACGTGGTGATCGGCGTGGTCGGCCCCATGAGCGGCACCTTGGCGGTCCTCGGAGAGGAGATGCGGGCCGGCGCCACGCAGGCCGTCGCCGACCTCAATGCCGCCGGAGGCGTGAACGGCGAGACCGTGACGCTGGAGGTCATGGACGACGCGTGCGACGCGAAAACCGCCGATGCGCTCGCCAACCAACTCGCCGGCAAGGGCGCCGTGATGGTCGTGGGGCACCTCTGCCTCAGCGCGTCGATGGCCGCAGCGTCGGTGTACGCGACCAACAAGATCGTTCAGATCTCGCCCAGCACGACTTATCCCAAGTTCACGGACGAGCGCGCCGGCCCCGGCGTGTTTCGCCTCGCCGGCCGCGACGATGAACAGGGCATGGTCGCCGGGACCTTCCTAGCCGACCATTTCGCCGACAAGACGATCGCGATCGTCAACGACGACAGCTCGTACGGCAAGGACCTCGCCGACCTCACTCGTCGCACGATGAACGCCGCCGGCAAGCGGGAAGCGCTAACCCAGTCCTACCAGGCAGCGACGGAAGACTTCACCGATCTCGTCGCGCGCTTGCAGGCGAGCAACGTCGATGTGGTCTTCATCGGCGGCTATCACGCCGACGTGGCGCGCATCGCGCACGCCCTGCGTGACCGCGGCATGACCACCACCATCGTCTCGGGCGATGCCGTCGCGACGCAAGAGTACTGGTCGCTCGCCGGGGACGCCGGCGAAGGCACGCTGATGACGTTCCCGCCGGACCCCCGCAAGAACGCCGAGGCCGCCGCCGTCGTGGACGAGTTCCGCGAGTCCGGCGTCGAACCGGAGGGGTTCGTCCTCGACGCATACGCGGCGGTGCGAATCTGGGCCGAAGCGGCAACGGAAGCCGGCACGTTCGATTTCGGTGCCGTCACCGCGGCGCTTCAAGCCGGCGCATTCCCGAGCGTTCTCGGGCCGGTCGCCTTCGATGCCAAGGGTGACTCGATGCTCCCCGGCTTCGTCGTCTACCAGTGGCACGATGGCGCATACGACTACTTCGCCCGCTAGGACATGGACCGGCCGGTGCGAAACCTGCTGACCGACGTTCCCGGCATCACGGTCGGCAACGCCGAGGACGCGGCACTGAAGTCCGGCGTCACCGTCGTCGTTTGCGACGAGCCGGCGGTCGCCTCGGTCCACGTCATGGGCGGCGCGCCCGGCACGCGAGAAACCGACCTCCTAGCGCCCGAATTCAGCGTTGCGGCGGTGGACGCGCTGGTCCTCTCGGGCGGCTCGGCCTTCGGCCTGGACGCTGCCGGCGGTGTCATGGCGGCCCTCGCGCGCGCGGGTCGCGGCTTCAAGGTCGGCGATGCGGCCGTGCCCATCGTGCCCGCCGCGATCCTATTCGATTTGCTGAACGGTGGTGACAAGCATTGGGGTGACACCCCGCCTTACCGCCGCTTGGGCGAGGCCGCGTTCGCGGCCGCGGGCGAGACCTTCGCTCTCGGGTCGGTCGGCGCCGGCACCGGCGCCACCACCGCCAACCTCAAGGGCGGCCTCGGCTCGGCTTCCGCCCGCACGGCGGGCGGCCTCACCGTTGCGGCGCTCGTCGCCGCCAATGCAGTGGGCCAGGCGACCATCGGCAACGGCGCTCATTTCTGGGCAGCACCATTCGAGGTGGATCGCGAGTTCGGCGGTCGCGGCTGGCCCGCGAGGATCCCGGACGATGCGGTAAGCTTGCGCCACAAGCTTCAGTCCCGCGCGCGGGAGAACACCACGCTCGCCGTCGTCGCGACCGACGCCGCGCTGACCAAGGCGCAGGCAAAGCGCATGGCCATCATGGCGCACGACGGGTTCGCCCGCGCGCTGTGGCCCGCCCACACGCCGTTCGACGGCGACCTCGTCTTCACGCTGGCGACCGGCCGCGCACTGGCGCAGGCGCCGCTCGACATGATCGAGATCGGCGCCGCCGCCGTGGCCTGCGTCGCGCGCGCAATCGCGCGCGGTATCTACGAGGCGACGCCCGCGCCGGGCGACATTGTCCCCACTTGGCGCGAGCGATTTCGCGGCTAAGGCGTCACATGATGCCGAACACGGCCAGCAGCAGCACCGCCTGCGCCAGGAAGCCGACGACGAACGCCAGCGTGCGGATACCGGGTATCCCGACCGTATAGACGACGAGGTGCACCAGCCGCGCCCAGAAGAACGTTGCCGCTGCCGCGACAGTCGCGCCAGTCGAAATGTTGAGCGCTTGCAGCATCAGCACCAGCGGCGCGAACACCACGAGATTTTCGACCGCGTTGGTATGCGCCGCCATCATGCGCTCGGCCCAAGGAGATTGAGGCCCGGCATCCGGATCGGGATTGGCAAGCACGCCCCCTACGCCGCGCACCGCCGCACGATCCAGCATGTACGGAACCCAGATCAGGCCGGTCATTGCAACCGTCAGTGCAAGCCAGAAGAATTCAGCGGACATTGATCACCCTCCATGGTCAATGCGCCGAGCTCCGCGTCCCTCCGACGCATTTGCTCGGGCCGCCCGTGACGTCATCAGGTCTCCGGAACATCGACGTCCCGCATCGCCGATTGCGCCACTGCGGACCCCATGATAGGCCGCCTCGCCATGAGTCGCCCTATTCTTATCGCCCCCTCAATTCTATCCGCTGATTTCGCCCGCCTCGGCGAGGAAGTCCGTGCCGTCGACGAAGCCGGAGCCGATTGGATCCACGTCGATGTCATGGATGGCCACTTCGTTCCCAACATCACCATCGGCCCGGCGGTGGTGAAGGCGATTCGCCAGCACACCGCGAAACCGCTCGACGTTCACCTGATGATCGCGCCGGCCGATCCATATCTGGCCGCTTTCGCGGAGGCTGGTGCGGACCGGCTGACCGTCCACGTCGAATCGGGACCACACCTCCACCGCTCACTCCAGGCCGTGGCGGCGTTGGGCAAACGCGCCGGCGTCACGCTCAATCCCGCCACCCCAGTCGAGACCGTCGCCGAGGTCCTCGACCTTGTCGATCTGGTGCTGGTGATGAGCGTCAATCCGGGCTTCGGCGGCCAGGATTTCATCCCGGGCGCACTCGGCCGTATCGCCACGATTCGGGAGATGATCGGCGGGCGCGATATCCACATTCAGGTCGATGGCGGCGTCACCCCTGCCAACGCCGGCCCCATCGCCCGCGCCGGCGCGGACGTGCTCGTCGCGGGGTCGGCCGTGTTCAAGGGCGGCAGCGCCGCCTACGCCGTGAACATCGCCGCGATCCGCCGCGCCGCCGTCACCATCGCCGCCTGACCAACGATCAGAAAACGCTGCTCCACGGATGCTCGCGGTTCGCCTCGGACAAGTAGCGCGCCACGCCACATGCCACCGCCTCCGGAACATGCTCGTGTTCCGCGATGGCGAGAATCTCTTCTTCCGTCAGCCCGCTGAGAGCGATGCACCGCACGATCGGTGTTGCGACAATACTGTCGCAAAATCGTCGCACAGCGACAAGCGGAATCAGGGCAGCGGCGAACCGGCTACGGCAAGCAGAGCCACACCGACAATCGCCACCGCAGCGACGATGCCGACGAGGCGGTCGTCGCCCCGGTCGAACGCATCGCCCTGCCGGGGCTCCTCCTCGGCATGCGAAGCGTCCGGATATTCGCCGGGATCTTCCATGATCGACCACACATCGCGTGCGGAACGCAACGCATGGCGTAGCTCAGCGGTGCCGACGACGCCGAGGGCGCTGATCGGGCGAGGTCGGTGCACGTTCCTGCCTCCTGCGGAAAATGCTCTGTCCGCAGCCTAGGCCGGTGTTCCTGCCGGTCGCTCAACAACGCGGGGGCGAGTTAATTCAAACGCAAGCCTAAACGGACCGTTTCCCTCGCCGATTGTGATGGCCTCGTCCCTTTGCTAGACCGCGCCGTCACCACGCATTCCCGAGCGTTTCATGATTCCTCGCTACACCCGTCCGGAGATGGCGGCCATATGGTCGCCGGAGACCCGATTCCGCATCTGGTTCGAGATCGAGGCCCACGCGCTCGACGCCATGGCGGAAATTGGCGCCGTGCCGCCCGAGGTTGCGAAGACGGTCTGGGAGAAGGGCCGCAACGCCACGTTCGACGTCGCGCGCATCGACGCGATCGAGCGCGAAGTGAAGCACGATGTCATCGCCTTCCTCACCCACGTCGCCGAGATCGTCGGCCCGGAGGCGCGCTATCTCCATCGCGGCATGACCTCTTCGGACGTGCTGGACACCTGCCTCTCCGTGCAGCTCGTCCGCGCCGCCGACCTCCTTCTCGCCGACATCGACGCTCTCCTCGCCGCCCTCCACCGTCGCGCCGAGGAGCACAAGTGGACCGCGTGCGTCGGCCGTTCCCACGGTATCCACGCCGAGCCGACCACGTTCGGCGTGAAGCTCGCCGTCGCTTATGCCGAATTCGCCCGCGCCCGCCGGCGGATGCACGCAGCCCGCGAGGAGGTGAGCACGGCGGCGGTTTCCGGCGCGGTCGGCACGTTCGCCAACGTCGACCCGCGCGTCGAGGCTCACGTCGCCCGGGCCCTGGGCCTCAGGCCCGAGCCGATCTCGACGCAGGTGATCCCGCGCGACCGCCACGCCACCTATTTCGCCACCCTTGCGGTCATCGCGTCCTCTGTCGAACGCCTCGCCATCGAAATCCGCCATCTTCAGCGCACCGAGGTCGGCGAAGCGGAGGAGTTTTTCTCCCCCGGCCAGAAGGGCTCGTCGGCGATGCCGCACAAGCGCAATCCGGTACTGTCGGAGAACCTGACGGGCCTCGCGCGGTTGGTGCGGTCGATGGCGCTGCCGGCGATGGAAGACGTGGCGCTTTGGCACGAACGCGATATCTCGCACTCATCCGTGGAACGGATGATCGCGCCCGACGCGACCGTGACGCTCGATTTTGCCCTGGCCCGTCTCGCCTCGGTGATCGACACGCTGGTCGTCTATCCCGACCGCATGGGCGCCAACCTCGACCGCTTGGGCGGCTTGGTGCACTCGGAGCGGGTGATGCTGGCCCTGACCGAGAAGGGCATAAGTCGCGAAGCCGCCTACGCGGCCGTGCAGAAAAACGCGATGGAGGCCTGGGCCGGCAAAGGCGACTTCCTGACCATGCTCAGGCAGGATCCGACGGTCGCCGGCGCACTATCCACGAGCGAGATCGAGAGCTTGTTCGATCTCGCGCACCACTTGCGCCACGTCGACGAGGTCTTTCACCGGGTGTTCGGCAGCGCTGGCTAGCGCCGGCCCAAAAAAGAAATCGGGGCCGCCGGTCTCTTGGACAGCGGCCCCGATTGATGCCCTTGCAGCCCCTAGTATGCTTTGCCTTTGAGCATCGACCAGGTCGAATTGAGCGACACCGACACGACGAACTTGTCCGCGTCAACGCCGCCGTAGTAGCGGCCGTCAAAGGAAAGCCAGTCCTTCGGCGACCACGAAATGCCCGCGTTCCACGAGAACTCCCCGTCCCAAGAGCCGATGGCGCCCGAAATCGAGATGTTGTGGTCGAAATCGTACGAAGCGTTCGCTTCGACATAGGTACTCGCCGCGTCGGGGTCGTAGTACAGCGATGCACCAAGCGTCAGCGGATCGACCGGGTTGACCGAACCCTTCAGGTAGAGTTCGCCACAGCAATCGCCGTAGCTGTAGATGTAGCGCACGTAGCCGAGGTCGAGCGACACCGGTCCGAGCATCGGACGGACGCCGATGGACAGGTCGTTCTCCCAGCCACCGTCGACGTTCGAGCCCCAGTATCCGGCGTAGAACATGCCGTAGTCGAACTCGATCCACGGCTGAATGGCTGGACCGTTGTCGGTCTGCGTGTAGCCACGCGAAATGTAGTCCGACGTAGCGGTCACCCCGAAGGACACATCCAACATCGACGGTGCCGACTGAGCGTTCGCGGAGCCGGCCGCGGCAACCATAATCGTCGCACCGATTGCCAGCGGAGCAAATCTCCGCAGTAAAGTTCCACGCCCCAATTTCATAATAGCTCTCCTGGTGATCCCCGAATCCGAGACGACCCTCGAAGAGACTGTGACCGCTAGGCAGTTAATGACGCAAGATCAAAAAATAGGCAGCAAACGCTTGGGCTTACCGCGTTGCAAAAAAACCACGAAGTATACTAATGAGGGCTACGTATCGCGCTTTTCCGAGATCAACTCTCGGAGCGAATCTGCTCGATCGCCTCGGCCATCAGCTCCTCCATCGTCCGGCGGATTTGATGGTCCGACTGCTCGACGCCGGAAGCGTCGAAGTCATTGCGAACCTTACGGAAAACATCCTCTTCCCCTGCCTCTTGGAAGTCCGCGGCCACGACCTCCTTCGCGTATGCCGCCGCGTCGGCACCACTCTTGCGAAGCAGCCCGGCCGCCCACAGCCCGAGCAGCCGGTTCCGCCTCGCCTCAGCCTTGAACTGAAGCTCGGCATCGTGCGCGAACTTCTTCTCGAAGGTCTCTTCGCGCTTATCGAACGTGGTCATCGCGACATCTCCCGTGGCGGCATTTGCATATAGGCTGGCAACCCCTAAATCAACGGACACGGTCAATGCGGCGGGCGGTGCGTCGCGACGCTCATTGTGTGGCCGCGGACGATCGCATAAGGTCCGCGCGTGGCCCGTCGTCGCCACGCGAGTCGGTCTTAGACTGCTGGCGCGACAAGGTTTTCTGGCCCGGGACCCCTGCATATGGATTTTCTCAAACCGCGGTATGTGCCCATGAACCGTCGCCGGCGCATCTATGAAGGCAAAGCCAAGATTCTCTATGAAGGCCCCGAACCGGGGACGCTGGTGCAGTTCTTCAAGGACGACGCCACCGCCTTCAACAAAAAGAAGCATCAGGTGGTGGACGGCAAGGGCGTGCTCAACAACCGCATCTCGGAGCACATTTTCACCCACCTGAACCAGATGGGCATCCCGACCCATTTCATCCGGCGTCTCAATATGCGCGAGCAGCTCATTCGCGAGGTCGAGATCATCCCGCTCGAGGTCGTCGTCAGGAACGTCGCGGCCGGCTCCCTCTCCAAGCGGCTCGGCATTGAGGAAGGCACTGTCCTGCCGCGCTCGATCATCGAGTTCTACTACAAGAAGGACGAGCTCGACGATCCGATGGTGTCGGAGGAGCACATCACCGCCTTCGGCTGGGCGACGCCCCAAGAGATCGACGACATCATGGCCCTCGCCATCCGGGTCAACGACTTCCTGTCGGGCCTCTTTCTCGGTGCCGGGATCCAGCTCATCGACTTCAAGATCGAGTGTGGGCGCCTGTGGGAAGGCGAGATGATGCGCATCGTCGTCGCCGATGAGATTTCCCCCGATTCCTGCCGGCTGTGGGATATCCAGACCAAGGACAAGCTCGACAAGGACCGTTTCCGCCGCGACATGGGGGGCCTGCTGGAGGCCTACCAGGAGGTGGCGCGTCGACTGGGGCTGCTGAGCGAAGGCGATCGCCCCAGGGGCGCCGGCCCCGTGCTGGTGCAGTAGCGAACCGGCGGCGACGTGAAAGCGCGCATCCTCGTCACGCTCCGCTCGGGCGTCCTCGACCCGCAGGGAAAAGCCATCGCCGGCGCGCTCACCGCGCTCGGCTTCGACGGCGTTGGCGGCGTCCGACAGGGCAAGGTCTTCGACGTCGAAATCGCCGAGACTGATCCCGCCCGCGCCAAGACAACGCTGAACGCCATGTGCGAGAAGCTCCTCGCCAATACGGTGATCGAAGACTTCCAGGTCGAGCTACAATAGCGCGGCACGCGCTGCGCGTTGTCGCCCACAGGGGGCGTGCCGGCACATGATTGCCGCCATCGGCATCCTCGTCGCGCTGCTATTCCTGGCCATGCTGGTGCATCCGCGCGTTGCGCGCTCCGATTTCTGGCGTGCGACTGCGACGCCCCTCGCCTCGATCATCGGCAGCGGCTTCCTCGTCTCCGTGCCGATCCTCCGCGACATGGTCGGTGTCTGGGCGATCGTCGCGATGGTGGCGCTGCTCATCCTGGCGCAACTCGTTGGCGCGGCCATTCGCGAGAACATCGCGCACGTCGAACCGCTCATCGAGGGACAATCCGCCCCGCTGCACATCGCCTCCGTCGAGCGGCTGTCGGACGTCGCCCTCACCTTCGCGTACTTCGTTTCGGTCGCCTTCTACCTGGTTCTGTTCGGCAACTTCCTGCTCAAGCCGTTCGGGCTCGACGATCCCTTCACCGTGAAGATCGTCGTGACGATCTGCCTGGCGGCGATCGGCGGAATCGGCGTCATCCGCGGCTTCAAGGCGGTGGAACGGGTGGAGGTGTACGCGGTCTCGCTCAAGCTTGCCGTCATCGCCGGCCTTTTCGCGAGCCTGATCGCTTTCGACGCGGGCGCATACATCCACGGCGGCGGTCTGCCGCCTCCGCCCGGACATTTCGAGATGGCGAACCTGTCCGCGCTCGGCGGATTGCTGATCACCGTCCAGGGCTTCGAAACGTCTCGGTTCCTCGGCGACAGCTACAGCCCGCCGCTCCGCATCGCCACGATGCGCGTCGCTCAAATCCTTGCGGCCGGGATCTACCTGGTCTTTTTCGCCCTCATGACGCCGTTGCTCGGCGCGGCCGGCGGCGACCGCAGCGTGGCCGCGATCGTGGACATGCTACGGCCGGCCTCCGCCGTTCTGCCGCTGCTGGTCGTGATCGGGGCCCTCGCCAGCCAATCGAGCGCGGCCATTGCCGACGTTCTTGGCGGCGGCGGGCTGCTGCACGCCATCGGTGGGCAACGGATCGCTCTCCGCCACACCTATCCCCTCATCGCGTTCATCGCCGCGACGATCACCTGGGGCACGGACGTCTATGGCCTGATCGCGCTGGCGTCGCGCTCCTTTGCCCTCTATTACGCACTGCAATGCATCGTCGCGGCGTTCAGCGCCAATCGCCGGCAGCGCGGCACGTTGGTCGCCGGCTACGCGAAGTCTGGCGGTTCTCGCCGCGGCGATCACGATCTTCGGAACCCCCGCGGAAGGTGGCTGACTTTCGAGGGACCGAGAATCGACTAAGGCTTCCGCCGGCTGCCCGTCGGCCGAACAACCACGGATCGAGACGTGAAGTCCGCTATCATCGTCTTCCCCGGCTCCAATCGCGAACGCGACATGATCGCGGCGTTGACCGCCATCACCGGCGTGCCGCCTGTCACCGTCTGGTACATGGAGACCGACCTACCACCCACGGACCTGATCGTCGTCCCCGGTGGATTCTCCTACGGTGACTACCTCCGCTCCGGCGCCATCGCCGCGCGCGCCCCGGTCATGCGTGCAATTGCGGACCGCGCGGAAGCCGGCGCGCCGGTTTTAGGCATATGCAACGGCTTCCAGATCCTCTGCGAAGCGGGCCTTCTGCCCGGCGTGCTGATGCGCAACGCGAGCCTGCGCTTCGTTTGCCGCGAGGTGCACCTCCGCGTCGAGACCGCCAATTCGCTCTTCACCCGCCGCTACGCCGAGGGACAAGTGATCCGCGCGCCCGTCGCCCACGGCGACGGCAATTACCGCTGCGACAACGAGACCTTGGCGCGTCTCCGGGATCAGGACCGCGTCGCCTTCCGCTATGTCGACGAGTCCGGGGCCGCCACCGAAGCCGCCAGCCCCAACGGCTCCATCGACAACATCGCCGGCATCCTCAACGATCGCCGCAACGTGCTGGGCATGATGCCCCACCCCGAAAACCTCATCGAACCGCTCCAGGGCGGCACCGATGGGCGCGCGCTGTTCGAGGGCATCGCCGATGCGCTGAGCGTCGCCGCGTGAGGACCTTGCTGCTCCCGGCCGCGGCGCTTGCCGCGGCCCTTGCCGGCTGCCAGACGGCGCAAGCGCCGCAGCCCGCGCAGATCGACGCCGCTTACGAGCTCTCGACGCGCCTCGCCGCCGTCATCGGCCGCTGCTGGTTCGCACCCGCAAATCCGCTCCTCCCCGACTACAGCTATTCGCCCGAGCGGAACGCCAACCAGTCGCGCATCCTGATCGTCCGCAAGGACAACCCGACCGCCCTCCCCGTTCTCGTCATCGAGCCGAAGGGCGGCAGCAGCGTGGACGTCTATGGTCCGCTGCTTGGAACCTCCGAGGGTCCGCGCCTCAAGGCCGATGTCGACCGGTGGACGCGGGGCGACGAGGGCTGCGCCACATGAACGCACCCACGCGTATCACCTCCGATCTCGTCGCCGCGCATGGCCTGAAGCCCGATGAGTACCAGCGCATCCTCGACCTGATCGGCCGCGAGCCGACGCTGACCGAGCTCGGCATCTTCTCGGCGATGTGGAACGAGCACTGCTCGTACAAGTCGTCGAAGAAGTGGCTGCGGACGCTCCCCACCACCGGCCCGCGCGTCATCTGCGGCCCCGGCGAGAACGCCGGCGTCGTCGACATCGGCGACGGACAGGCCGTGGTCTTCAAGATGGAGAGCCACAACCACCCGTCGTTCATCGAGCCCTATCAGGGGGCGGCAACCGGCGTCGGCGGCATCCTGCGCGACGTGTTCACGATGGGCGCGCGGCCGGTGGCGGCACTGAACGCGCTCCGCTTCGGCGCGCCCGAGCACCCCAAGACCCGTCATCTCGTCGCCGGCGTCGTCGCCGGCATCGGCGGCTACGGCAATTCATTCGGCGTGCCGACAGTCGGGGGCGAAGTGAATTTCCATCCCGGCTACAACGGCAACATCCTGGTCAACGCCTTCGCCGCCGGCATCGCCGACGCCGACAAGATCTTCTATTCCAAAGCCTCCGGCGTCGGACTTCCCGTCGTCTATCTCGGCTCCAAGACCGGCCGCGACGGCATCCACGGCGCCTCAATGGCGTCCGCCGAATTCGCCGCCGACTCCGAGGCCAAGCGCCCGACGGTCCAGGTCGGCGATCCATTCTCGGAGAAGCTGCTCCTCGAGGCGTGCCTCGAGCTGATGGCGTCCGGCGCGGTTGTTGCCATCCAGGATATGGGCGCCGCCGGCCTCACCTGCTCCGCCGTCGAGATGGGCGCCAAGGGCGACCTCGGCATTGAGCTGAATCTGGACCGCGTGCCCTGCCGCGAGGAGGGCATGACCGCCTACGAGATGATGCTGTCCGAAAGCCAGGAGCGCATGCTGATGGTGCTCCGCCCGGAAAAACAGGCGGAAGCCGAGGCTATCTTCCGCAAGTGGGGGCTCGATTTCGCGGTCGTCGGCAAGACCACCAACGATCTCCGTTTCCGCGTGCTCCACCACGGCGACGTTGAGGCCGACCTGCCGATCAAGGAACTCGGCGACCAGGCGCCCGAATACGACCGTCCCTACGTCACGCGCAACGGGCCGCCGTCGATGGACGATGTTCCTGAATCGGCGGACTGCGCGGCGGACTTGCTCCGCATCGTCCATTCGCCCGACTTGAGCTCGCGCCGCTGGGTGTGGGAGCAATACGACCACCTGATCCAGGGCAACACCGTCCAGCGCCCGGGCGGCGACGCGGCCGTCGTGCGTGTAGGGGGGAAGCAACAAGAGAGCGTGGAGCGCCCTCAAGGCGCGACAGGGAGGCAAAAAGGCCTCGCCTTCTCGCTCGACGTGACGCCGCGCTACTGCGCCGCCGATCCGTTCGAGGGTGGCAAACAGGCGGTCGCGGAATGTTGGCGCAATCTAACCGCCGTCGGCGCCGAACCGCTCGCCGTCACCGACAACCTCAACTTCGGCAACCCCGAGAAGCCGCCGATCATGGGCGAGCTGGTCGGCGCCATCGAAGGCATCTCCGAGGCCTGTCGGGCGCTCGCCTTCCCGATCGTCTCCGGCAACGTGTCGCTCTACAACGAGACCAACGGCGAGGCGATCCCGCCGACGCCGGCGATCGGTGGCGTCGGCCTCGTCGCCGACGTATCAAACACCGCGACGCCGACCTTCAAAGCGGAGGGCGAGGAGATCTACCTCGTCGGCGCGCCGGCCGAATGGGGCACGCACCTCGGCCAGTCCATCTGGCTTCGCGAGGTGAACGGACGCGAGGACGGCCCACCGCCTCCTATCGACCTCGCCCACGAAAAGCGCGTCGGCGACTTCGTCCGTGGGCTCATCCACGACCGCATCGTCACCGCCGTCCACGACCTCTCCGATGGTGGCCTCGCCGTCGCGCTCGCCGAGATGGCGATGGCATCGGGGATTGGGGCGACCATCGACGCCCCCCCGGGCTCGTCGGCGACCGCAGCGCTCTTCGGCGAGGATCAGGGGCGCTATCTTGTCACCGGGTCCGCGGCGTCCACCCTGCTCCAGAGGGCGGCGAAGGCGGGCGTCAGCGTCCAACGGCTCGGCCGGACCGGCGGTAGCGATTTGAAACTCGGGGCTTTTCGCGCCATATCTGTGGCGGAACTCCGCCACGCCCATGAGAGCTGGTTCCCCGATTTCATGGCCGGCGGCTAGGATCGAGGGCCACCATGGCGATGAGTGCGGGCGACATCGAGGCGATGATCAAGGCGGCGCTTCCCGACGCCAAGGTCACCATCCGCGACCTCGCCGGCGACGGAAATCACTACGCGGCGGAAGTGGTTTCGGCGAGCTTCCGTGGCAAAAGCCGCGTCCAGCAGCACCAGATCGTCTACAACGCGTTGAAGGGCAACATGGGCGGCGCCCTCCACGCCCTCGCACTCCAGACGAGCGCCCCTGAATAGGCCATTGTTGACCCCCAGCCCATTCCGGCCGACAACAAGGCCAAGGCAAAGCAAGCCAAATAGGTTGATCAGATGAGCGATATCCAGACGTGGATCGACAATGAAGTGAAATCCAACAACGTCGTGCTCTTCATGAAAGGGACGCCGACGTTTCCGCAATGCGGCTTCTCCAGCCAGGTTGTCCAGATCCTCGACTACCTCGGCGTCGACTACAAAGGTGTCAACGTCCTCGAGAACGCCGACGTCCGCCAGGGGATCAAGGAATATTCCAACTGGCCGACCATCCCGCAGCTCTACGTCAAGGGCGAGTTCGTAGGCGGGTGCGACATCATTCGCGAGATGTTCCAGGAGGGCGAGCTTCAGAGCCACCTTTCCGACCGCGGAGTCACCTTCACACAGCCGCAGTCGGCATAGCGCGCGGGCGTCGACGCCAAACGCAAAAGGCCGCCTTCCGGCGGCCTTTTTGTTTGCGCGACAAGCGCCGCTACCGCGAACTAGCGCGAGTAGAACTCGATCACCAGTTGCGGTTCCATCTGCACGGCATACGGGATCTCGGCGAGGCCAGGACGGCGCACGAACGTCGCGGTCATCTTGTTGTGGTCGGCTTCGATGTACTCGGGCACGTCGCGCTCGGGAAGCTGCGTCGCCTCCAACACGAGCGCGAGCTGCTTCGACGCATCCTTGACCGAGACCACGTCGCCCGGCTTGCACCGGAAGCTCGGGACGTTCACGCGCTTGCCATTGACCCGGACGTGGCCGTGATTGACGAACTGCCGCGCCGCGAACACCGTCGGCACGAACTTGGCGCGGTAGACGATCGCATCGAGGCGGCTCTCCAACAGCCCGACGAGCTGCTCCGAGGTGTCGCCGCGCCGCTTGATCGCGTCGTAATAGATGTTCTTGAACTGCTTCTCGGAGATGTCGCCGTAGTAGCCCTTCAGCTTCTGCTTGGCGCGAAGCTGCGTGCCGAAATCGCTGACCTTCCCCTTGCGCCGCTGGCCATGCTGGCCGGGGCCGTATTCGCGCCGGTTGACCGGGCTCTTCGGTCGTCCCCAGATGTTCTGCCCGAGGCGGCGGTCGATCTTGTATTTCGCCGGACTGCGCTTCGTCATCGCTTATCCCTTGTCACTCTTAGGGTCTAGGCGCCCTCCTCTACCGCCCCTTGCTGGACCGGCCGACAGGAAGAGACGGGTAAAGCGTCCGTCTCTGCCACGGGTCGCGTGGAAGTTGCCGCGGACGGTCCTTTCCGTGCGGCGCGAGCCTCATACTGCCCAAGCCCGCGGTTTGTCAAACGGACGGGCTATCGCCGGGTCCGCTCGGTGGTCACCGATCCGTCCGGCAGCGTGTGCGGCCGCGTCGGCCGGCGTTCCAGGGCCGCAATGACCCCCCGGAGCGTCCGCACCTCCTGGTCGGTCAGCCGAGCGCGCTGAAGCATGGCGCGGAGCGCCCGAACCATGTGACCGCGCTTCTCCGGGGGCCGGAAGAACCCTGCGTAGTCGAGGGCGCTTTCCAAGTGAGCGAAGAGATGCATCAGCTCCGCCTTGTCGGCCGTGGGCGCGATGCCGCCATCGAACGGCAGCCCACTCGCTTCGTCGGCGAGACCCGACAGCCGCCACTCGTAGGCTAGGATCAGCACCGACTGCGCGATGTTGAGCGACGAGAAGTGAGGGTCGACCGGCAGCGTCACGATCTCGTCGGCGAGCGAGACCTCGTCGTTGGTGAGGCCGGTGCGCTCGCGGCCGAACAAAATGCCCGGACGCACACCCTCCGCGAGCGAACGGCGGAGCGTCGCCGCGGCCTCGTGCGGCCCGATGACCACCTTCGCGACTTCGCGCGCCCGCGCCGTTGCGGCGAGCACAAAACCGAGATCGGAGATCGCCTCCGGCAACGCCGCGAAAACGCGTGCGCCATCGATAACGTGGTCGGCTCCGCTCGCCGCCGCCCGCGCCTTCGCATTCGGCCAGCCACCGCGAGGGTTCACCAGCCGGAGGTCGCGCAAGCCAAAGTTGGCCATCGCGCGCGCCGCGGCGCCGATGTTGTCGCCGAGCTGCGGCTCGACCAGCACGATGGCGGGATCGTCCATATCGACGGCATTGCATATTGCACCCGCCGCCAAGTGCAACCGCGAAGTCCACTGCCCGCTGTCGGGCCAAAGCAATTCGGAGTAGTCTTCCCGCCTCGGCTCACGGATTGCGGGAGGCGGCAATGGCCAACACGGAAGTCATGGGCGAACCGATCGGCGAGATCGGCCGCCATTCGGGCTGGTTCATCGGGCTCGGGATCGTCTTTGTCATCGGCGGGATCTTCGCCATCGCCATGCCGCTGATCGCAGGTATCGCGGTTGCAGTGGTGGTCGCCTGGGCGTTGATTTTCGTCGGCGCGCTGCAACTGGTTCAGGCGTGGAGCATCCGCTCGTGGGGTGGCGTCGCCTGGCAACTCGTCATCGGCCTGATCATCCTCGCCGGCGGCATCGCCATGGTCATCAACCCGATCATCGCCGCCGTCACCCTGACCCTGCTGCTGGGCCTGGTGTTTGTCGCCAAGGGCGCGGCGCAACTCGCGCTCGGCTTCCGCCTCCGTCCCCATGGCGCGTGGGGCTGGATCGTAGCGGCTGGCCTGCTTTCCGTGGTCATTGGCCTCATGATCCTGTGGCAATGGCCCCTATCGGCCGCCTGGGCCCCCGGCACGCTCGCCGGCATCTCGCTGATCTTCAGCGGCTGGAGCTACATCATGCTCGCGATGGCGGCGCGACGGCTCGCGACCATGTAGCGGCCACCGTCTTTCCACGGACATTCGCCAATGTTATAGCGGCGCCGTCACCGCGCCGACCCCGCCCGGGGCCGGCATTTCCCCGCGATTTGGTTGCAGGAGGGCGCCCGGAGCATGGCGAAGATCAAGGTCAAGAATCCCGTCGTCGAGATGGACGGCGACGAGATGACGCGGATCATTTGGCACATGATCAGGGACAAGCTGATCCTGCCGTACCTCGACATCGACCTGCTCTATTTCGACCTCGGCATCGAGAGCCGTGACGCGACCGACGACAAGGTGACAGTCGAGGCCGCCGAAGCCACGCGGAAGCACGGCGTCGCGGTGAAATGCGCGACGATCACGCCCGACGAGGCGCGCGTGCAGGAGTTCCACCTGAAGCAGATGTGGAAGTCGCCTAACGGCACCATCCGCAACATCCTGGGCGGCGTCATCTTCCGCGAGCCGATTATCTGCCGCAACGTCCCGCGCCTCGTGCCGGGCTGGACCCAGCCTATCGTCATCGGCCGCCACGCCTTCGGCGATCAGTACAACGCCACCGACTTCCTGTTTCCCGGACCCGGCAAGGTCACCATCAAGTGGACCGGCGCCGACGGCAACGTCATCGAGCGCGAGGCCTACGACGCGCCCGGCGCGGGCATCACCATGGCGATGTACAACCTCGACCAATCGATTCGCGATTTCGCACGCGCCTCGATGAACTACGGCCTGAGGCGCAAGTATCCAGTATATCTATCCACCAAGAACACCATCCTTAAGCGCTACGACGGCCGCTTCAAGGACCTCTTCCAGGAAGTGTTCAACACCGAGTTCATCGAGAAATTCCGCGCCGCCGGCATCACCTACGAACACCGGCTGATCGACGACATGGTGGCCTCCGCGCTGAAATGGCACGGCGGCTACGTGTGGGCCTGCAAGAACTACGACGGCGACGTGCAGTCGGACACCGTCGCGCAGGGCTTCGGCTCGCTCGGGCTGATGACCTCGGTACTGCTGTCGCCCGACGGCCAAACGGCAGAAGCGGAAGCCGCGCACGGCACCGTCACCCGCCACTACCGCGAGCACCAGAAGGGCCGCGAGACGTCGACCAACTCCATTGCCTCGATCTTCGCCTGGACGCGCGGCCTCGCTCACCGTGCTCACCTCGACGACAACGCCGACCTCGAGCGCTTCGCCGAGACGTTGGAAGAGGTGTGCGTCTCCACCGTGGAGTCCGGTTTCATGACCAAGGACCTCGCGCTGCTCATCGGCCCCGACCAACCGTGGCTGACCACCACCGGCTTCCTCGAGAAGGTTGACGAGAACTTGAAGACCGCGATGGCAAAGGTCGACGCCTGACGGCGGTAGAGGACCGATGCCCTCATTTCGTCGCCTTTAGCTGACATCGGAGCACGCCGTACCGGGGAGGTCGCGGCGTGCGCCGTTCGCTTCGCATCGCGGGCTGGATCGTGGCAGGGAGCAGCGCCGCCGCCCTCGTGATATTCCTGGTGAACACCAGCGCGCTCGCGCCGGCGCCCTCCGAACGACCGCTGCTCATCGCCCACCGCGGTCTCGGCCAGACCTTCTCGCGCGAGGGGCTCACCGGCGAGACTTGCACCGCGGAACGCATCTTCCCGCCTGAGCACCCCTACCTCGAGAACACCATCGCATCGTTCGCCGCCGACGGCGCCGTGTGGACCAACCGCATCGACCTGATCGGCCCGGCAATCGTCGCGCGCTAGGTCTTCTGCTGGGGAACATCGCCCTTCTTCAGGCGCTCGATCTCCGCCTCGCGTTGTTGCGCGAGCCGCGCGTCGATCGCATCGTCCGGCAGCCCCTCGCCGGCGAGCACCCGCCCCGCCAGTTGCAGGCTTCCTTCCAGGGCCTCCGGCACGGCGCTCGCCGCGCCGATCTCCATCAGGCGCCGCGCGTGCCGCTGATCCTTGGCGCGGGCATGAATGACGGCTTCCGGCCACGCGCCGCGGATCGCCCGCACCATGCGTTCTTCCGCTTCCGCCGCGTCGGTCGTCACGACGAACGCACGCGCGCGGGCGCCACCGATGCGGTGAAGCATTTCGGAGCGCGTGGCGTCGCCGTAGAACACCGGACGGCCCTCGGCGCGCTCGGCGGCGATCCGATCGACATCGAGGTCGAGGGCGACGTATGGAATACGCTCCGCGTCGAGCACCTCGGCGACCAAACGGCCGACGCGCCCGAACCCGCCGATCACCACGTGATCGGCGAAATCTGCCGTCGTTCCGTCGGGACCGCGATTTGTCGCGCCTTCGCGGCGCCCCAGCGCCTCAGCTACGCGTTGCCCGATTGCGCCAAGCCCGGGAATCGCCAGCATCGAAAGCGCCGCGACCGACACGAAGAATTGAAGCGACGCGGGCGATAGCAAGCCCGTATCGCGAGCGAGCGTCAGCACGACAAGGGCGAACTCACCACCGCCGGCGAGGAGAAACGCCGTCTCGACCGCCACCGGCGTCGTCACGCCCACGGCGCGCGCAAGGCCAACCACGATCGCTGCCTTGATCACCAGCAAGGCGACAACGGATGCGGCGATGACGCCAAGACCCGCGGCGAGCAGCGACGGGTCGAAGGTCATGCCCACCGTCATGAAGAACAGGCCGAGCAGCAGTCCCTTGAACGGCTCGATATCGACTTCGATCTGGTGGCGATACTCGCTCTCGCCGATGAGCAGCCCCGCGAGGAACGCGCCGAGCGCCGCCGACAGACCCGCCGCGTCGGTGAGCACGCCGCCGCCGATCGCGAGGAACAGCGCGATCGCGATGACCGCCTCGCGGCTTCCGGTTCGCCCGGCGAGGCGCATCAGCGGCCCGACCACGTAGCGCCCGAACACGACGATTATCGCGATGGCGCCGATGGCCAAGCCGGCCGCCGCGAGGAGCGAGACCGCGACGGTGCCGCCGCCGCCGCTGAGGAGACCGACGACGATGACGATCGGGACCACCATCAGGTCCTGGAACAACAAGACGGCGAAGGCCGTCCGCCCCGTGGGCGTCGCCAGTCGCCGCCCCTCGATCAGCACTTCGGTGACGATCGCGGTGGACGACAACGCGAATCCGAGGCCGAGCGCCGTCGCGATGCCGAAGCTGCTGCCGAACCAGGCGGCGACGACGCCGATCACCGCAGCGGTGAGCAGCACCTGCGCCGAGCCCAGCGCGAATACCAACCGGCGCATCGCCCACAGCCTTGGCAGCGACAGGTCCAGGCCGATCAGGAACAGCAGAAACAGCACGCCGAGATCGGCGAACGGGCGCACGCGCTCGGGGTCGGTAAAGCTGACCCAAACCAGCCACGGGTAACGGCCCACCATTCCACCGAGGCCGCCGGGCCCGATAATCGCGCCGGCGATGAGGAAGGCGGCAACGCTGCCGAAGCTCAGCCGGCCGAACAACGGCACGAGCACGCCGGCGACCGCAAGCACGACCATCAAGTCCTTGATAACGCCGCCCTCAAGCATCCCGCTTCACCACCCGCGACTCGGGTGATGATAGCGGGCGCTGGCACCGCGCGCGAAGGCAACCCCTGGCCACCGCCAAGGGCGGCCAATTTCGGATGTGGCAGGCCGCCTCAGCCCGCGGCGATGACCGCCTCGATCGCGGCGATCGCCGCATCCGCGTTGGCGCCGTCCGGGCCGCCCGCCTGCGCCATGTCGGGACGACCACCACCGCCCTTGCCGCCGAGCGCCTCGGCCCCGCGGCGCACGAGATCGACCGCGCTGAACCGGTCGGTCAGGTCGTCTGTGACGCCGACGACCAGCCCGGCTTTGCCGTCGTCGGAGACGCCGACGATGGCGACGACGCCTGAGCCGACCGTACGCTTGCCCTGGTCGGCGAGACCCTTCAGGTCCTTGGGCGCCAGGCCGCTGACCGCCCGGCCGAGGAACTTGACCGTGCCGACCTCGCGCACGCCACCACCGTCGGCGCCATTACCGCCGCCCATGGCGAGCTTCTTCCGCGCCTCGGCAAGCTCGCGCTCGAGCCGGCGACGGTCCTCCACGACCTCGGCGACGCGTTCGGCGGCATCGTCGGGCCTGACCTTCAGCGTCATGGCGACCGCCTTCAGGCGCTTCTCCTGGTCGGAAAGGTGCTTGCGCGCCGCCATGCCGGTGAGCGCCTCGATGCGGCGGACGCCGGCGGCGACAGCGCTCTCGCCGACGAGCGCGATGAGACCGATCTCGCCGGTGCGCCCGACGTGCGTACCGCCGCAGAGTTCGACCGAATAGGGTCGCGCCGTCAGAGGCCCCGGGGACGGTACCCATCGTTACGACCCGCACCTCGTCGCCGTACTTTTCGCCGAACAGCGCCATCGCGCCCGACTGGATCGCCTCCTCGCGATCCATCAGCCGCGTCGTGACGGCGTCGTCCTGCAACACGACCGCGTTCGCGAGGTCCTCGACCTGCTCGATCTCGTCGGCGTCCATTGGCTTCGGATGGGAGAAATCGAAGCGCAGCCGGTCGGGCGCGACGAGCGAGCCCTTCTGGGCGACGTGGCCACCGAGCACGTTGCGCAAGGCGGCGTGCACGAGGTGGGTCGCGGAATGGTTGGCGCGCACCGTAGTCCGGCGCGTGCCGTCCACCGCCAGGCGGACCGCGTCGCCGACCGCGAGCCTGCCCGAATCGACGCGGCCGAAATGGACGAACAGCCCGTCGGCGCGCTTCTGCACGTCGTTGATGACGGCGCCACCGTCGTCGCCGACGATGACGCCCATGTCGGCGACCTGCCCGCCGGACTCCGCGTAGAACGGCGTCTGGTTGACGATGATCGCGATCTCTTCGCCGGCGGACGCGGATTTGACCGCCTCTCCGTCGCGGACCAGCGCCAGCACCTCGCCATCCGCCGCCTCGGTCGAATAGCCGAGGAACTCGGTCGGACCGAGCGACTCGCGCAGGCGGAACCACACCGGCTCGGTCTGCGCCTCGCCGGACCCCGCCCACGCAGCGCGCGCTTCCTCCCGCTGCTTCTCCATCGCCCGCTGGAAGCCGGCGGTGTCGACGGAGATGCCGCGTGCGCGCAGAGCGTCCTCGGTCAGGTCGAGCGGAAAGCCGAAGGTGTCGTAGAGGCGAAAGGCGACATCGCCGGCGATCGTGTCGCCGCTGCCGAGATCGCGCGTCGCCTCGTCGAGTAGCGTCAGCCCGCGCGCCAGCGTGCGGCGGAAGCGTATTTCCTCCAGCCGCAGCGTCTCCGCGATCAGCGCCTCGGCGCGGACAAGCTCGGGATACGCCTGCCCCATCTCGGCGACGAGCGTGCGCACCAGCCGATGCATCACCGGCTCGTCCGCACCGAGGAGATGAGCGTGGCGCATGGCGCGCCGCATGATGCGCCGCAACACGTAGCCGCGGCCCTCATTGGAGGGCAGGACGCCATCCGCGACGAGGAAGCTCGACGCGCGCAGGTGATCTGCGATGACGCGGTAGCTCGCCCGCTTCGCGCCCTCCGGCGGAACGCCGACGACGCCGACGGCCGCAGCAATCAGCGTGCGGAAGAGGTCGATGTCGTAGTTGTCGTGCACGCCCTGAAGGACGGCCGCGATGCGCTCGAGCCCCATGCCGGTGTCGATCGACGGCTTCGGCAGATCGACGCGCTCGCCGCCCGGAAGCTGCTCGAACTGCATGAACACCAGGTTCCAGATCTCGACGAACCGGTCGCCATCGGCGTCGGCGCTGCCTGGCGGCCCGCCGCGGATATCAGCGCCGTGATCGAAGAATATCTCCGAGCGACGGGCCGCACGGGCCCGTATCGCCCATCTGCCAGAAGTTGTCGCCGCCGGCGATGCGGATGATACGGTCATCCGAAAGACCGGCGATCTTCCGCCAAAGGTCGAAGGCGTGATCGTCGTCAACGTGGACGGTGATCACCAGCCGGTCCTTGGGCAACGCGAAATCCTTGGTGCACCAGCGTCCAGGCAAGCTCGATCGCGCGCTCCTTGAAATAGTCGCCGAACGAGAAGTTGCCGAGCATCTCGAAAAACGTGTGATGCCGCGCGGTGTAGCCGACGTTGTCGAGGTCGTTATGCTTGCCGCCGGCGCGCACGCACTTCTGCGCCGACGTGGCGCGGGGATACGACGGCCCCGACGCGGCCGGTGAAATAGTCCTTGAACTGGACCATTCCGGCGTTCGGTGAACAGCAACGTCGGGTCGTTCCGCGGCACCAGCGGACTGGACGCAACGCGCGTGTGGCCGTTTTCCTCGAAGAACTCGAGAAACCGCGACCGGATGTCGTTGACGCTGCTCATGTCCTATCGACGCTCGACGCAACCCAAGACCCGCAACGCGCGAGACCGCCGGCGCTTTTACCGCCCCGCGCGCGACCAGTCCACAAGCGTGCGACCGGCAATCCCCTACGACGGCGCCGACGACAACGATACGCGCCCAGCTTCGTCGACGGACCAATGCGGGTTCCACGCGACTTCCCACGGGTGCCCGTCGGGATCGGCGAAATAACCGGAGTAGCCGCCCCAGACGGTCTCCGCAGCCGGCTTGAGGATCGATGCGCCCGCCGCCGCCGCCTCGGCCAGGACAGCATCCACCTCGTCTTTCGAGCGAGCGTTGTAGGCGAGCGCGATGCCGCCGAACCCGCCGCCGTCGGCGATCCCCGCATCCTCGGCGAGCGCCGCGCGCGACCAGAGCGCCAGCACCATCCCGCGAAGCTGGAAGAAGACGACACCGGCGTCGTTGTTTCCCCGCTTCCAGCCGAGCGCCTCGTAGAAGGCGCGCGAGCGCGCGAGGTCCACCACGCCGAGCGTCACAAGGCTCAACCGCTGGTCCACCGAAACCGCTTCCCGACAAGCCGCGCCGACGATCAATCCTCGGTCGAGCCGGCGCCGTCCTCGGCGTCGCCGCGCTCAAGGAACTTCTCCGCGATAAGTCCCGGCGTTCTCGCGGATGGCGGCTTCGATCGCCGTCGGCGATGCCGGGATTGTCCCTGAGAAATTCCTTGGCGTTCTCGCGCCCCTGACCGAGACGCTGGCTGTCGTAAGAGAACCAGGCGCCGGACTTCTCCACGATACCGGCCTTGACGCCGAGGTCGATCAGCTCGCCGGTCTTGGAGATGCCCTCGCCGTACATGATGTCGAACTCGACCTGCTTGAACGGCGGCGCCAGCTTGTTCTTGACCACCTTCACGCGGGTCTGGTTGCCGACCACCTCGTCGCGCTCCTTGATCGAGCCGATGCGGCGGATGTCGAGGCGGACCGAGGCGTAGAATTTCAGCGCGTTGCCGCCGCTGGTGGTCTCCGGGTTGCCGAACATCACGCCGATCTTCATGCGGATCTGATTGATGAAGATGACCATGGTGTTGGAGCGCGAGATCGAGCCGGTGAGCTTCCTGAGCGCCTGGCTCATCAAGCGCGCCTGAAGGCCGGGGAGCTGGTCGCCCATCTCGCCCTCGATCTCGGCGCGCGGCGTCAGCGCGGCGACCGAATCGACGACCAGAATGTCGATCGCGCCGGAGCGCACCAGCGTATCGGCGATCTCAAGCGCCTGCTCGCCGGTATCGGGCTGCGAGATCAGGAGATCGTCGAGGTTGACGCCGAGCTTGCGCGCGTAGATCGCGTCGAGCGCGTGCTCGGCGTCGATGAAGCCGCAGACGCCGCCCTTCTTCTGCGCCTCGGCGATCGCGTGAAGCGCGAGCGTCGTCTTGCCCGACGATTCGGGCCCGTAAATTTCGACGATGCGGCCGCGCGGCAACCCGCCGATGCCGAGGGCGATGTCGAGGCCGAGGGAGCCGGTGGGCACCGTCGCGATCTCGACCGGCGCCGCGCCCTGGCCGAGCCGCATGATCGAGCCTTTGCCGAAACTGCGCTCGATCTGGCTCAGCGCCGCATCGAGCGCCTTCGCCTTGTCCATGGATTGACCCTCGATCACCCGAAGAGACGCAGCCGCCATCGTAGTCGCTCCTTATTCCATGAGAATCGGGGCGTTACAAACAACGGCCGCACGACCGAGAGCCCCTCGCACGCGGGACAGTGTACACTGTTTGTTCTCGTCGGCAAGGGACAATCGGATCGGGTCGAACTACCTCGGATCGAGTGCCTCAGTTTGAAATCTGATCGCTCATCCCTCTGACTCTAGACGACGATTCGCGAATAAGACGCGGCACATCCTGACGAGCGCGAGCAATGAAATCCTGATCCTCTCCGGTGGCGCCGGTCAAATAGACATCCTGCGCCCCGGTGGTGATCACCGAGCCACCGCCCACGTGGTCACGCCCCTCGATGCGACTTCCATGGCGCCGAGGTGGCCGCCTCACATCGGTGCCCGATGGCCGAAAGCTCATCGTCGGAGATATGGTCAGCCACCTTGATCTCCCTCCGCCTACCTGTACGTCTTCGGCCGTCCCGGCTTGGGCGCGCGCGATATTCTCCATCGACCAGAGCCGATCCGCAACGCGCGAAGAACGGTCGTCGCCTCGGTGCCTTACGCCGAGGCGCCGAAGACGCCAATCGACCAGAGCAGCCCGGCGAGCGCGACAACCAGCGCGATCGACCAGACGATGCGGAACCACCGCTTCGCCCAGTGCTGCGACACGGCAAAGGGCGCAAGCGCCACGCCGACGATTAGAAACCACCAGATGAACTCGTCGCGCATCGTGTCCTCCCCGAGATCGGCGGTAGCCGCCCGGTTTGCCGGCAAAGGACTCGCGCGCCGCGTCCGCGAGGGCAATGCGTCGTTTTGTCGTCCAGGCGGTCATAGTTCGACGCTGTCGCCCTCCTTCGGCATGACGACCTCGGTGTCGGCGAGGAGCGGCGCCAGCGTTTCCATCGCCTTCTCTTCGCCGTGGACCAGGAACGTCAGCGGCGCGCGCGAGGCCTTGTGCCACGCGATAAGTTCGCTCTGGCCGGCGTGGGCGGAGAACCCGCCGATCGTGTAGATCGCCGCGTTTACCGCGACCTCCTCGCCAAAAATGCGCACCGGATTGACGCCGTCGATGATCTGCCGGGCGGTGGTGCCTTTGGCGGCGAAGCCGACGAAGATGACGCCGGCGTCGGAACGCCAGAGGTTGTGTTTCAGGTGATGGCGGACGCGCCCACCGGTCGCCATGCCGGACCCGGCGAGGATGATCGCGCCGCCCCGTGATGCGGTTGATCGCCATCGATTCGGACGCGTCGCGCGTGATGTGGAGACCCGGCACGCCGAACGGATCGTGCTCGCTGAACATCGAGGCCGCCTGGAACGACAGGCACTCGGGATAGCGGCGGAAGATTTCGGTCGCCGAGATCGCCATCGGCGAATCGAGGAAGACCTGGATGGAACGCGGCAGCCGCCCGTCCATCACCACCGCCAAGTGCAGGTAGTACTGGAGCTCCTGCGCGCGCTCCAGCGCGAAGGTCGGGATGACGACGTTGCCGCCGCGGTGGAAGGTGTCCTCGATCGCCTTGTAGAGTTCCTCGACCGAGACGTCGAACGGACGGTGGTTGCGGTCGCCGTAAGTCGATCTCCATGACCACGACATCGCACAGCGGCGGAGGCGTCGGCGGGTCGAGCAGCGGACGCCCGGCGTTGCCGATGTCGCCGGAGAAGACGACGCGTTTCGTCTTGTCCCCTTCGGTCAGTTCCAACAGCACGCTGGCCGAGCCGAGGATGTGTCCGGCGTCGAAGAACGTCGCGCGGATGCCGGGCACGACATCGATGATCTCGCAGTAACGCAACCGCGCGGCCGAATGAATCGAGCGTCTCCATCGCGTCGACCACCGAGTAGAGCGGTTCCGCGCCGTCGCCACCCTTCCCGCGCGATCTGCGCCGCGCGCGGCGCTCGGCGTCCTCCTCGTTGAGGCGCGCCGAATCGAGCAGCACCAGCCGCGCCAGCTCGCGCGTAGCGCGCGTGGCGACGATCTCGCCGGTGAAGCCGCGCTTGACCAGCAGCGGCAGCCGGCCGCAGTGGTCGAGATGGGCGTGGGTGAGGATCACCACATCGATCTCCGCCGGCTCGAAACCGAACGGCTCAGCGTTGTCCTCGGCGAGCTCGCGGCTCCCCTGGTAGAGGCCGCAATCGACGAGCACACGCTTGCCCGCGCACTCGACGAGATGGCACGAGCCGGTGACGTTGCGGTCGGCGCCGTGGAACGACAGTCGCATTTCGGATTTCCTCTCGCCCGCCTCAGGCGACCGGCTTCAGCGGCGTGCCGGCCGCCCGGTACCAGTCAAGGATGCCTTGCCAAACCTCCGCGGCGGTCTCCGCGAACCAGAACAGCTCGCGGTCCTCGGGGTCGATGACGCCTTCGTCGACGAGGTGATCGAAGTCGACCGCGCCGCGCCAGAACTCCTCGCCCACCAGCACCACCGGGATCGGATCGATGGTGCGGGTCTGGATCGAGCGTCAGCACCTCGAATAATTCGTCGAACGTGCCGTAACCGCCGGGGAAGGCGACCAGCGCCTTGGCGCGGAGCAAGAAGTGCAGTTTGCGAAGCCCGAAGTAGTGGAAGCGGAAGCAGAGCTCCGGCGTAACGTACGGGTTGGGATACTGCTCGTGCGGCAGGCTGATGTTGAGCCCGAGCGACTTCGCGCCGACGTCGAATGCGCCGCGGTTCGCCGCCTCCATGATGCCGGGGCCGCCGCCGGTCATCAACGACCACGCGGTGGTTGTCGAAGCCGTAGTTGGCGCTGCCGACGAGCCGCCCGAACTCGCGCGCCACGTCGTAGTAGTGGCTCTTGGCGAGGACGCGCTCGGCGATCGCGAGACGGCGCTCCAGCTCCGGATCGCGTGGGTTCGCATCGAGCGCCGTGCGCGCTTCGTCGACCTCGGCGCGCCGCCGCGGCCGGCTCGGCGACGCGGGTCGAACCGAACACGACGATGGTATGGACGATGCCGGCCCCCTCCAGCATCAGCTCCGGCTTCATGTAGTCGAGCTGCAACCGCACGCCGCGCACGTCGTCGCGTCCAAGAAAGTCCGGGTCGGCATCGGCGCGGCGATAGCTGGGGCTGGCGAGGATCGCCTGCAACCGCCGCGGCGCCTGCGGATCCTCTTCGGCAGGCTTCGGCCGGTCGGTCGGCAGCGGCGCGCGGCGCATGCGCGGATGGGGCGGCGGCGGGACGCGAGAGTCCGGGTTTTTGGGGTCGGTCATCCGGGAAGCTTCGTTCGCGAGGGGCGGTCATGATGATCGATCCGGGTTGACGAAATCACAAGGCGCGGACGGGCACGCCAACTCGTTCCCGCGAGCGAACCTCGCTCCAGGTTGTGAGCATTCTTTGCGTCCCGGTCGCGCCTTCGGCGCTCCTCGCCGAGATTCTTTGCTTCCCGGTTGGACCTTTCGGTCCTCCTCGCCGGGATTCTTTGCTTCCCGGTCGGACCTTTCGGTCCTCCTCGCCTCTTGCGAGAAGAGGTGGCGGGCGCTCGGTCGAACGCAAGCCAGTTAGTCTAGGGGCGTTCCACCGAACGCCCGCCGCGGCGGCTTTTGGACCTCGCCCCGCACCCGGACTCGCGAGGGAGGCGGCCGGCATGGTTAGCGCCTGGCACCGTCCTCATGCGACCGGCTCGACATCGAGCCGGCCCCTCGCGCACCCTTAACCGCGCGCTTCGGCGTCGGCGGCCGGTCGTAGTGCCGGCTGGCGGGTTACGGACCTCCCGGCGGTTCCGGAGCGACCCGGAACCGGCAGGCGCCGCATCCCCGCCCCACGCTGATGACGCCTCATGAGCGCGCCCCTTCGCGGGCGGGGACAAACGCATCATCTCATGGGACTGGGGAAGGGGGATAAGTTCGCGATTTGGGCGAAGTTGTCCCCTCTCGCGGCGTTGACTGGCGGGACGCGGCGGCATACGCGTCGCAGAAGGATCCCCGAGCGCGGATCGCATCCAAGTGGAGCCGCGCGCCAGAGGGCACGATGTCTCCGTTTGTTTCCGAGATCACGCTGAAACGCGACATCTTCTCCGAAACGCAGTCGGGCCATTTCGCCGACGCGCCAGGGAAGCGCATCATCCGCCGCGTGGTGACGGCGACGCCTCTCTGGTCGCGCCCACTCGCCTGGTTTCTCGCCCGTCGCGAAATCCGCGCGCTCGGCGCGTTGACCGGGCTGGAGGGTGTGCCGCAGCTCTACGCCGTCGATCGCGACAGCCTCTACCGCTCCTGGACGGCGGGAACGTCGCTTCACCTCGCCCGCCCCGCCGATCCCGCCTTCTACCGCGATGCGTATCGATTGCTGCGCGCGCTGCGCCGCAACGGCATCACCCACAACGATCTCGCCAAGCCGCAGAACTGGCTGATGACGCCGGATGGCCGCGCCGCGGTCATCGATTTTCAACTCGCCTCACGCCACCGGTTCCGCGGCCCCGCCTTCCGCTTCATGGCGTACGAGGATTTCCGGCACCTGATCAAGCAGACGCGCGCGTTCGCGCCGCACCTGATGACACCGACGGCGCGACGCATCCTGGCGCGCCGATCGTTGCCCTCGCGTATCTGGTTCGCGACGGGCAAGAAGGCATACAACCTCGTCACGCGCGGGATTTTCCGCTGGTCCGACGGCGAGGGAACCGGCGACCGCATCGAAAAGGAAGGCCCGGCCATCGTGGCCGCGCTGAAGCGCGACCCGGCCGTTCGCGAGGTCGCGCTCGCGGTGTTCTCGCTGCCGGCCAAGGGCGTCGGGCTCTACGCCTTCGTCGAGACCGACGAGAACGAGGCGGCCCTTCGCCGGCGTCTCGCCGGCCTGCGTGTCGAGCACCTTCAGTGCGCACCCGCC
Source organism: uncultured Alphaproteobacteria bacterium (assembly GCA_963749755.1). Lineage (GTDB taxonomy): Bacteria > Pseudomonadota > Alphaproteobacteria > Rhizobiales > Kaistiaceae > JBBDMC01. The sequence goes on along the minus strand of CAVVOK010000005.1, from coordinate 627,552 downwards.
TTGCCGCGACGACCGGACGGCACGCCGCGCGACGACATCCTGCGCCTCATCGCGATGAACCAGATGACGGAGATCGACGCGGTCGTCGCCGCGCAACCGGAACTCGCGGCGATCGTCCGCTCGCTCGCCGCCGACCGGAGAAATTTCACCGACCGGCGCGTGACCGCGCTCGAAGGCTAGGCCGCGCCGCCGAGCTCGCTAGTTGATGAACGTGAAAATGGTCGGCACCCAGGTCGTCCACGGTACCTTCTTCTCGTGCGATTGCAGCGTGTCGGCCGGATCGTCGAGATAGAAGCGCACGCCGCCCTTGAGCGACCAATAGCCGCTCGGCCCGTCCCCGCCGAGATACATCCCCTCGGCAAACAGGCTGACCGGCTGCATGAACCGGTGCTCGACGTCGGCACTCACCTCCCAAATCGCGAAGCTGAAGTCGGTCAGGACGGCCGCCCGGAAACCGATACGGTGGTTCGGATTGAAATAGTGGTTGTACGAGGCCGTGAACGCGCCGACCGCCCGGGTGCAGCACAACTGCGTGACGCCGGCGGAGACACCCCACGATCCATAGGATGTGAAATGCTTGGCCTCCGCTCCCCCGACCCAACTGATCCGGCCCGGAGCGAAGATCGCGCCGCCGTAGAGGCCGAGCGCCGCGGTCGGCGAATGCATGCCCCACAGATGGGCCACCGCATCGACGTACGCGGGCACGCTGTCGCCGCCGGACAAGACAGCGGCCTGGCCACCGGCCTCGACTTCCAGGTTCAACTTGCCGCCAAGCGGCTTGTTCACCCGCCCCAGCGCGTTGAATGAGCCCCACAGCCACTGGTCTTCGTAGAAAAGACCGCCGATGGCCAGCGACAGGTCGCCGGCAAGGGCCGGGCCGGGTGCGGCGACCGGAGCGCTCGGATAGACGACCGGGGCGCTGACGTCGGCGGCCAAGGCCGATCCCGCGAACGAGGTCAGCGCAGCCGCAACGGTCACTTTCCAGAACATCAGATCTTCTCCGGTCGGACGTGGGTATCCGACGCTAGCGAGCAAAGACGTATTCGGGCGAGACCCACGTCGTCCACGGCACCTTTTTCTCGTGCGACTGAAGCGTGTCGCCAAACCCATCCAGGAAGAACCGCACGCCGCCCTTCGCCGTCCAATATCCGCCGCTCCCATCTTCGCCGAATAGCGAGGCCTCCGCGAAGAGGCTGATCGGGTGCATGAACCGGTGCTCGACGTCGGCCGACAATTCCCAGGACGAATAGCTGAAGTCCGTCAGGACCGCCGCGCGAATGCCAATACGGTGGTTGGGGTTGAAATAGTGGTTGTAGGACGCGGTGAACGCGCCGACGGTCGTCGTGCAGCACACGCGCATCGCCGCGGCGGAGACCGCCCACGATCCGTTGGTCAGGAAGTGCTTCGCTTCCACGCCGCCGAGCCATGTGATCGGCCCATACGAAAATATCGCCCCGCCGAAGAGGCCCAGAGCCGCCGTCGGAGAATGCATCCCCCAAAGGTGCGCCACCGCCTCCTCATACGCCGGCTGGGAAGATCCACCGGAGAAAAACTCGGCGGCGCCACCACCCTCGACCTCGAGGTTGAGGTTGTCGTTCAGCGGCTTGTTCACCCGCCCCAACACGTTGAAGGTGCCCCACAATGAGTAGCCTTCGTAGAAGAGACCACCCACGGCCAACGAGAGGTCGCCGGCGAGCACCGGCCCCGGGGTGGCGACTGGCGCAGTGGGATAAACGACCGGGCGTCCGGCGTCGGCGGCGATGGCGGTTCCCGCGAACGACGTCAGCGCGACCGCGACGAATGACCTGAGCAGCATGGTACCGAATCTCCACGCAAAAGCATGCGAATCGCACCTTACCAACCTATTTGGCAGCGCGGGAACGGCACTGGCCGAATTCGCGGCCCCGTGGCTTTTGAATCACAGGCAGGAACGCAGCCGCCAAGCGGCGGTCAGGAGGGCGGCGGAAGCAGGAACGCGCCGAGGCCCTTCTCGATCACGTCGTCGTAGCTCGGAATGCCCTCGACCACGATCGGCGTATCGGGGTGGAACTCGTTGTACGCGTTGATCATCTCGCGGACGGCGGCGAGGTGGCGCGCGACGCGTTTCTTCAGCGGCCAGCCGTTCTCGTCAAAATTCACGTAGAGCCGCCCGAGCTTGGCCGCCCGGACGTAGTTGGCGTCCTTGCCGTCCACCAGCAGTTCGTTGCTGAGGCGCCCGCGGAAATAGCCCATCGCCGGGTTGGGCGTCTCGGCGAGCACGGCCTGCGCTTGCGTGTGGTCGCCGAACTCGCGGTGGCTGAGACCGTGGAGGTTCTTGGGCGAGGGATTGGCGGTGATCGGAACGCCCTCCTCGCCGAGCATGATCTGCGCCGTGACCGCGATATCGAAGGCGCGCTCGTGGGCAATGATCATGTTGTTGAGCGTGTTCTCCGGCTGCGCCTCGTGGAGATCGAATACGACATCGGATTGCTTGGCGAGCTGGGTGAGAGCGTAGCTCACCTCCGCCGTCAGCGTGCCCGAGGCGAGCCCCGGGTGGTTGCGGTTCAAGTTGCGCGACTCGTGGCCGGTCATCTGCTCGCCGCTCGGCAGGTGCACGTAGGCGATCGGATCTGGCCACTGATCGATCGGATTGGTGAGGCGCATGCCGACGCGGAACCAGCGCGTCGTGCCATCCGGCCGCTCGATCGTGAAGGAATGGAGATACGCGCCCATCGGTTCGGTGTAGGTGAACCCGCTGCGGTTCGCCTGCGGCACCACGATCAGCCTGCCGGACGTAACGCGCGCGTTCTCGACGAGCAGCACCGCCGCCATCATGCCCGCGATCTCGGGCGGGTGAGTGCCGCCGAGCACCATCATGGTGCCGCCGGGCTGGCCGCCCACGAGCTCAAACACCGGCGTATCACCGTGACCGCCGCCAAGGGTCGGCTCGATGTCGCTGAGCATGCTCTGGCCCGTGACGCCGGGACCGGCGACGATCGGCTCCGCCCCGTGCATCGACCAGAACATCCAGCCGGAGACGGCGGCGATCGCCACGGCCGCGACCGAGAACGCGGCGGAGGACTGACGCGGACTGAGGCCGTTCATGAATTGGCATCCTTCGCGCCGCGCAGGTAGCGGATGACGCCCGAGAAGTCGTCGCCCGCCCCGCCGGCGTTGTTGAACAAGGCGTAGAGCTGCGCCGCCTCGGCGCCGAGCGGCGTCGCCGCACCGGATTGAGCCGCCGCCTGCTGCGCGAGCTTCAGATCCTTGAGCATGAGCGCGGCGGAGAAGCCGGGCTTGTAACCGTTGTTGGCGGGCGAGGCCGGCACCGGACCCGGCACCGGGCAGTAGCTGGTGAGCGACCAGCATTGCGCCGAGGCGGTCGAGGCGACGTCGAACAGCGCCTGATGGGAGAGGCCGAGCTTCTCGGCGAGGATGAAGCCTTCGGCGACCGCGATCATCGACACGCCGAGGACCATGTTGTTGCAGATCTTGGCGGCTTGCCCCGCGCCGGCGGCGCCGCAGTGGAGCACGCGCTTTCCGACGCGATCGAGGATCGGCTTACCCGCGGCGAACGCCTCGTCGCTGCCGCCGACCATGATGGTGAGCGTGCGCGGCCTTGGCGCCGCCGACACCGCCGGAGACCGGCGCGTCGAGCGACGGGCAACCGCGCTCGGCGGCCAATTCGTGGAGGCGGCGGGCGCTCGCCACGTCGATGGTCGAGCAGTCGATCATGACGGTGCCCGGCGCGACTACGGGAAGCACATCGCTCCACACCTGGAGCGCGTGCTCGGCCGCCGGCAGCATCGTCACCACTGCACTCGCTCCCTCGACGGCGGCACGAGCGGACGCGGCGGGCGAGACGCCGCCCGCCTTCGCGCCATCGAGCAGCGCGGGCACCACGTCGAAGCCCGCCACGTCGTGCCGTGCCTCGACGAGATTGGCGGCCATCGGACCGCCCATGTTGCCGAGACCGATGAACGCGACCTTGGTCATTCGCTCCCTCCGCCGGCGCTGTTGTTGTTGGCGGCGTCTCCCGCGCCGAGCGCCCAAGCGCCCTCGCGCTTGGGTCGCAACTCGGGGAACACCAGCGGCTCCTCCCTCGGCAGCGCCGCGAAGTACGCCTCGACCTCCGCGCGCCGCACGTCGCCGAGCTTCCCGGGCCGCCAGCGCGGCGCGTTGTCCTTGTCAATGACCGTCGCGCGGATGCCCTCGTAGAGGTCGTGCTGGCGCACGATGCGCGCCGCGATGCGGTACTCGGTGCGCATGGCGGCACGGAAATCGAGCGCCGCGCCGAGCCGCATCTGCGCGAACGCGATCTTGAGACTCGTCGGCGACTTGATGCGGATCGCGGCGGCGGCCTCGCCGGCAAGGTCCGCGACCGGGCCGGTGCTGTCCGCCGCCTCGGCGTCGAGCGCGGCGAGAATCGCTTCGACCGAATCGCCGGCGAACAGACGCGCGATATCAGGGAGCAACGCCGCGACCGGCGCGTTGCCCGGATTCGCGGAGAGGCGCGAGAGCGCCGTGTCGGGCGCTTCGCCCCCAGCGAGCGCGTCAATGAACCCGTCGGCGCGGCTGGCGGGAATGTGGTGGGTGAGGACGCCGAGCGCGAGCGCGTCGGCGGCGCCGAGTTGGCGGCCGGTCAGCGCCAGCCACATGCCGACGCCCGGCGGGAGGCGCGGCAGGAAGAACGTGGCGCCGACATCGGGGAAGAAGCCGATGCCGACCTCGGGCATGGCGAAGGCGATGGCGCCGGCCGCGACGCGGTGGCTGCCGTGCATCGCGACGCCGGCGCCGCCGCCCATGACGACGCCTTGGATCAGCGCGATGTAGGGCTTCGGGTATTCCTTGATGAGCGTGTTGAGGATGTACTCCTCGCGCCAGAAGCTGAGCGCCTCGGCGTAGCGCCCGGACGTGCCGAGCTCGTAGAGCGCACGGATGTCGCCGCCGGCCGAGAAGGCGCGCGACCCGGTCGCGCGGATCACCACCGCGGCGACCCCGGCCTCGTCCGCCCACGCGCGCAACCGCCAATCGATCGAGCGCACCATGCCAATGGTGAGCGTGTTGAGCGCGCGCGGACGGTTGAGTGTGACGAGCCCGAGCTTGCCGCGTCGCTCGAACAGGACCTCGGCGTCGCTCACCGCTCCGCTCCCAGAAGTTGACGGGCGATGACGACGCGCATGATTTCGTTGGTGCCTTCCAGGATGCGGTGGACGCGGAGATCGCGGAGGATCCGCTCGATCGGGTGGTCTTTCAAATAGCCGTAGCCGCCGTGAAGCTGAAGCGCCGCGTCGGCGGCGCAAAAACCGGCGTCGGTGGCGAAGCGCTTCGCCATCGCCGCCGCGACGGTCGCGTCGGAAGCGCCGGCGTCGAGCTTCTGCGCGGCGTTCCAGATCATCAGTCGGGCGGCTTGGAGGTCCGTAGCCATGTCGGCGAGGGTAAAGCGCAACGCCTGGAATTCGGCAAGCGGCCGGCCGAACTGCCGCCGCTCCTTGAGGTACTCGGTGGCGCGCTCGAGGCAGAACGCCGCTCCGCCGAGCGAGCACGCGCCGATGTTGATGCGGCCGCCGTCGAGGCCGGCCATGGCGATCTTGAAGCCGTCGCCCTCGCCGCCAAGAAGATTGGCGGCTGGCACCCGGCAATCCTCCATGATGACGGCCGCGGTCGGCTGGCTGTTCCAGCCGAGCTTCCGCTCCTCGGCGCCGAACGACAGCCCGGGCGTTCCCTTCTCGACGATGAAGCACGAGATGCCGCGCGCGCCGGGACCGCCAGTGCGCGCCATGACGAGATAGATGTCACTGACGCCACCGCCGGACGTGAACGCCTTGGAACCGGTGAGCACGTAGTCGTCGCCGTCCCTGACCGCGCGGGTCGCGAGCGCCGCCGCGTCGGAGCCGGAGTCCGGCTCGGTCAGCGCATAGCTGCCGAACGTGCGCATCGCCGCCAGATCGGGAACGAAGCGTCGGCGCTGGTCGTCGTCGCCGAAGCGGTCGATCATCCAGGCGACCATGTTGTGGATGGAGATGTACGCCGCGGTCGAGGGACAGCCGCCGGCGAGCTCCTCGATGATGATCGCCGCGTCGAGCCGCTTGAGACCGGCGCCGCCGATATCGTCGCGCACGTAGATCGCGGCGAAGCCGAGCGCGGCGGCGGCGCGGAGGGTCTCGACGGGGAATGTCTTCTCTTCGTCCCAGCGCGCGGCGTTCGGCGCCATCTCGGCACGCGCGAAGTCGCGCGCAACCTCGCGGAACGAGCGCTGCTCCTCGCTGAGCTCGAAGTCCACCCGCCCCTCCCCGCCGCCGACGCGGCCCTAGCGCATCGTCGGGATGACGAACTCGGCGCCGTCCTTGACGCCCGACGGCCAGCGCGCCGTCACCGTCTTGGTCTTGGTGTAGAAACGGAAGGCGTCGGGGCCGTGCTGGTTCAGATCGCCGAAATGCGACCGCTTCCAGCCGCCGAAGGTGTGGTAGGCGAGCGGCACCGGGATCGGCACGTTGATGCCGACCATGCCGACATCGACACGCGCGGCGAAATCGCGCGCCGCGTCGCCGTCGCGGGTGAAGATCGCGACGCCGTTGCCGTACTCATGCTCGGACGGAAGCTTGAGCGCCTGCTCGTAATTCTCGGCGCGCACGACCGACAGCACCGGGCCGAAGATTTCCTCCTTGTAGATGCGCATCTCCGGCTTCACCTCGTCGAACAGGCATCCGCCCAGGTAGAAGCCGTTCTCGTAACCCTGGAGCGTGAAGTCGCGGCCATCGACGGCGAGCTTGGCGCCTTCCTTGATGCCCAGCTCGACGTAGTCGCGCACGCGGTCGAGCGCCGCGCGGGTAACGAGCGGGCCGTAGTCCACCGACGGGTCGGTGGAGGGGCCGATCTTGAGGCTCTCGACACGCGGCACCAGCCGCTCCATGAGCGCGTCGGCGGTGCCCTTGCCGACCGGCACGGCGACGGAGATCGCCATGCAGCGCTCGCCAGCCGAGCCGTAGCCGGCGCCGATCAGCGCATCGACCGTCTGGTCCATGTCGGCGTCAGGCATGACGATCATGTGGTTCTTGGCGCCACCGAAAGCCTGCACGCGTTTTCCATTGGCGGTGCCGCGCGAATAGATGTGCTGCGCCACGGCCGATGAGCCGACGAAACCGACGGCGCGGATGTCGGGATCGTCGAGGATCATGTCGACGGCTTCCTTGTCGCCGTTGACGACGTTGAGGATCCCAGCCGGCAGACCCGCCTCGATCATCAGCTCGGCGAGGCGCATCGGCACCGACGGGTTGCGCTCCGACGGCTTCAGGATGAACGCGTTGCCGGCGGCGATCGCCGGGGCGAATTTCCACATCGGGATCATCGCCGGGAAGTTGAACGGCGTGATGCCGGCGACGACGCCGAGCGGCTGGCGCATGGAATACATGTCGATCGACGGCCCGACAGCATCGCTGAACTCGCCCTTCAGGAAGTGCGGCGCGCCGGCGGCGAATTCGACGACCTCCAGCCCGCGCTGGATATCACCTTTCGCGTCGGCGATCGTCTTGCCGTGCTCGCGCGCGAGGAGCTCGGCGAGGCTCTCCATCTCGCCGTGCACGAGGTCGAGGTACTTGAGCATCACGCGCGCGCGCTTCTGCGGGTTCTGCGCCGCCCAGCCAGGCTGCGCCGCGGCGGCGTTCTCGACCGCCGCGCGAAAATCGTCCTTGGAGGCGAAATCCACCGTCGCCTGCACTTCGCCCGTCATGGGCAGGAACACCTCGCCCTGTCGGCTCCCACTTCCCGCGACTTCCTTCCCGCCGATGAAATGACCGATGCGGCGCATGACTCGCTTTTCTCCTTGATTGGCTCGTGCCGTCGCCGATCAGCCGGCGGTGCCCGCGACGGAATCGTCGCGTTCGCCAGCCTGCTTCAGCTCCGGAAAATCGTCCTCGATGAACTCAACGCCGCGCTCCCATCCGGAATCGTCGTTGCCGACTTCCGCGGCGCGAAGCTGCACGCGGCGGATCTTGCCGGATATAGTCTTCGGCAGGTCCTTGACGAATTCGATGCGGCGCACGCGCTTGAACGGCGCCAGTTCCTTGCGCAGGTGGCGGAAGACGTCGAGGGCAAGGTCGCGCGACGGCTCCTTGCCCGGCACCAGTGCGACGAACGCCTTGGGCACCGCGAGCCGGATCGGATCCGGCGACGGAATGACGCCGGCCTCGGCGATCGCGGGATGCTCGATCAGCACGCTTTCCAGTTCGAACGGGCTGATGCGGTAGTCGGAGGCTTTGAACACGTCGTCGGAGCGCCCGACGAAGGTGAGATAGCCGTCGGCGTCGCGCCGGGCGACGTCGCCGGTGCGGTAAAGCGGACCGAGCGGCTTCAGCGGCAGCCCCGGCTCACCGGAATCGTAGCCCTGCATCAGGCCCGCGGGGCGGTTGGGCCCCGTGGGCAGGCAGATCTCGCCCTCCTCGGCCGGCTCGTCGCTGTCCACGCTCCGGAGCACCGGCGCGTAGCCGGGCATGGGCCGGCCCATGGACCCTTCCTTCAGCGGCTGCCCAGGTGGGTTGCCGACCTGGCACGAGGTCTCGGTCTGGCCGTAGCCGTCGCGGATCGTAAGGTTCCACGCCTCGCGAACGCGCTCGATGACCTCCGGGTTGAGCGGTTCGCCGGCGCTGGCAAGTTCGCGGAGGTCGGTCTCCCACGCGGCAAGGTCCTGCTGCACCAGCAGCCTCCACACCGTCGGCGGCGCGCAGAGCGTGGTGACGCCGGCATTCGCGACCGCATCGAGCAGCGACTTCGCCTCGAAGCGCGGCTGGTTGACGACGAAGATCGTAGCGCCGGCGTTCCACGGAGCGAAGAACGAGCTCCACGCGTGTTTCGCCCAGCCGGGCGAGGAGATGTTGAAGTGGATGTCGCCGGGACGGAGACCGAGCCAGTACATGGTCGAGAGGTGCCCGACGGGATAGCTGCGGTGCGAATGGAGCACGAGCTTCGGCACCGAGGTGGTGCCGGAGGTGAAATAGAGGAGCAGCGGATCGTTCGACTTGGTCGGCCGGTCGGGTTGGAACGTCGTGCTCGCGCCCGAAGGATCGTAGCGGTGCCAGCCCTTCGGCGGTTCGCCATCGACGACGATGCACAACACGCCGTCGGGGCTGTGGAACTTCCCCACCTGATCGGAGGACGTAACGACCACGCGCGCGTTTCCGCGCCGGATGCGGTCGGCGAGGTCGGCCTCGGGGAGCAGCGTCGTCGCGGGAATGACCACCGCGCCGAGCTTGATCGCGGCGAGCATCACCTCCCACAGCGGCGCGACGTTGCCGAGCGGCAGGAGGATGCGGTCGCCCCGGCGCACGCCGAGCGAGCGGAGCCAGTTCGCCGCCTGGGTCGAGCGGCGCGCGAGCTCCGCGAAGGTCAGCCTCGTCTCAGCGCCCGTCGCGGTTTCGACGATCCACAGCCCCGGGCGGTCGGCAAGCGCCGGGTCCGCGGCCAAGCGGTCGAACCAGTCCAGCGCCCAGTTGAACTCGGCCTCGTCCGGCCAGCGGAAACCGGCGACAGCGCCCTCGTAGTCCTCGCGGTGATCGAGCAGAAGCTGCCGCGCGTCCCGAAACGATGTCATGGCGCCCCTCCCCTGTGGTCGCGCACTTCAGGGCACGACCGCCCGCTCGTTGGCCGGCGGGTTTACCGGCAGTGTGGGACGAGCACCGGCGCGTGGCAAGCGTCAGGCGGGGGTGACAGCGCGCGGCAGCGCCTCAAGGAAGCGCACCGGGGCACCGGTCGACGGGGCGATCAGGTCGCCCTGCCACATGACGCGGGCGCCGCGCACCACTGTGCCGACCGGCCAGCCAGTGACGGTCATGCCGGCGAACGGCGTCCAGCCGGCGCGCGACGCCGCCCACGCGTCGGTGATTGTCTCGCGGCGCTTCAGATCCACAACCGTCAGGTCCGCGTCGTAGCCGACGGCGATGCGGCCCTTGCCGGCGATCTGGAAGAGCCGCGCCGGACCGGCGGACGTCATGTCCACGAAACGCGCCAGGCCGAGCCGGCCGGCGGCGACGTGGTCGAGCATCACCGGCACCAGCGTCTGCACGCCGGGCATGCCCGACGGCGAGGCGGGATAAGGCTTTGCCTTTTCCTCCAGGGTGTGCGGAGCGTGGTCCGACCCAAGGATATCGGCGACGCCCTCGGCGAGGCCGGCCCATATCGCCTCGCGATGGCGCGCGGCGCGCACTGGCGGATTCATCTGGAGCCGCGTGCCGAGGCGGGCGTAGTCCGACGCGTCGAACGTGAGGTGCTGCGGCGTCACCTCGACCGAGACATAGTCCTTGTGGGCGCGGACGTAGTCCATCTCCTCCGCCGTCGAGACGTGGAGCAGATGGACGCGCGCGCCGGTCGCCCGCGCGGCACGCACCAGACGTTCGGTCGCGCGAAGCGCGGCGGTCTCGTCGCGCCAGACGGGATGGGACGACGGATCGCCCTCGACGCGCAGCGGCTTCCGCTCGTTGAGGCGCGGTTCGTCCTCGGCGTGGACGGAGACGCGACGGCGCGTGCGCGAGAGCACGGTGCGAAGGCCCTCGTCGTCGGCGAGCAGCAGGTCGCCGGTGGACGATCCCATGAAGATCTTGATGCCGGCCGCGCCGGGGAGCCGCTCCAGTTCGCCGACCTCGTGGGCGTTGGCGTGGGTGCCGCCGACGAAGAATGCGAAGTCGCAGTGCATGCGGTTGCGTGCGCGGGCGACCTTGTCGGCGAGCGCATCGGCGGAGACGGTGAGCGGGTTGGTGTTGGGCATCTCGAAGACGGCGGTGACACCGCCCATGACGGCCGCGCGCGACCCGCTCTCCAGGTCCTCCTTGTGCTCGGCGCCGGGCTCGCGGAAGTGGACCTGGGTGTCGATGACGCCCGGCAGGATGTGCAGCCCGGTGCAATCCACCGCCTCGCCGGCGCGGCCCGCGTCGATGCTGCCGAGCGCGGCGATACGCCCGCCGGCGACGCCGATGTCGCGGATGCCCTCGCCATCCTGGTTCACCACGGTCGCGTTCTTGAAGACGACGTCGAAAGTTTCCGCCACTGACCGGCCCCTGGGAGCGGCCTTGCCCGCCCGCGCGCCCCCGCTTACGTAAGGCGGCGTGACGATGCAAGGCGAAGCAGCAGGAAACGGGCGGATCGCGCGGCTGGAACGGCGCGGCGTGGTCGCCGTTGGCGGGCGCGACGCCGAGCAATTCCTCAACGACCTGGTGACGGCCGACATGACTGCGGGGTCGGGGCGCGCGGTTTACGCCGGGCTGCTGACGCCGCAGGGAAAGGTTCTGTTCGACTTCATCGTCTTCCGCGACGGCGACAGGTTCCTGTTCGACTTGCCGCGGGCGCTCGTCGCCGATTTCGTCAAGCGGCTGACGTTCTACCGGCTGCGCGCCGCGGTCACGATCGAGGATATGTCGATGAGCCACAGCGTGCTCACCGCGTGGGGCGACACCGCGCCGGACATCGCTGGCATCGTCGCGCCCGACCCGCGGCTCGCGGCACTCGGCTGGCGCGCCATCGTCTTCGGCGACGGCGAGGCCAACGCGAGCGAAGCGGACTACGACGCCCACCGCATCCCGCTCGGCGTGCCAGAGGGCGGCATCGACTTCGCGTTCGGCGACGCGTTTCCGCACGACGCCGATATGGACCAACTCGGCGGCGTCGATTTCAAGAAGGGCTGCTACGTCGGCCAGGAAGTCGTGTCGCGCATGGAGCATCGCGGCACGGCGCGCCGGCGCTTCGTGATCGCGGCCGGGGCCGGACCGCTGCCGGCGGCGGGTACCCCGATCGCGGCGGGCGACAAGCCGCTCGGCACGCTCGGCTCATCCGCGGATGGTACCGGCCTCGCGCTCGTCCGCCTCGACCGCGCCAAGGAGGCGATCGACCTCGGCGAGACGATCGCCGCCGGCGACGCGACGCTGACGCTGACCATCCCGCCGTGGGCGCGCTTCGGCTGGCCCGAAGGCGAACGCGCCTGACGATGGCGCGCGCCTCCGCTCCGCCGCGCGCCTGGCAGCGCATGCTGTCCGGCCGCCGCCTCGACCTCATCGACCCCTCGCCGCTCGACATCGAGATCGACGACATCGCGCACGGGCTCGCGCGCGTGGCGCGCTGGAACGGCCAGACGGAGGGCAAGCACGCCTTCTCCGTCGCTCAGCACACGCTGCTGGTGGACGACATCGCCGCCGCGACCGCGCCGGCGATCGGCGCGATCGGCCGGCATGGCGGTGATGCTCCACGACGCACCGGAATACGTGCTCGGCGACCTGATCTCGCCGTTCAAGGCGCTGCTCGGCGGTGAGTACAAGGCCGTGGAAGCGCGGCTGCTCCAGGCAATCCATCTCCGCTTCGGACTGCCGCCCGTGTTGCCAGAGAAAATGACGGCCAAGGTGAAGGCGGCAGACCAGACCGCCGCCTACTTCGAGGCGACGGCGCTCGCCGGCTTCGCCGACGCCGAGGCGGCGCGCTTCTTCGGCCGCCCGCGCGGCATCGATGGCGGCACGCTCGACCTGACGCCGTGGCCGGCGGCGACCGCCGAACGGCGGTTTCTCAAGCGATTCCGCGAGATTTCCGCCGCCTTCGGCGGGGCGTGACCGCGCGCCCGCGACGCCGTGAGATTCTCACCGCTCCCAAGCACCGACAGGATTCGCAATTCCCCATGCCGTTCGTCGTCGTCTGCCCCTTGTCCGCCGTCGCCAACACCGTGGACCGTTCCGGTGCGAGCCACCTGATCAGCGTCATCAACGACGAAACGGCCGTGCCGCGTCCGGCGACGATCCCGCCGGAGAACCACCTGAAGCTCGGCATCAATGACATCACCGAGCCGATGGATGGCATGATCCTCGCCGACGAGGAGCACGTGCAGGACCTGATCGACTTCGTGTCCGCTTGGGATCGCAGCCATGCACTGGTCGTCCACTGCTACGCCGGCATCAGTCGCTCGACGGCCGCGGCGTTCATCGCGATGTGCGTGGCGCGGCCCGACCACGACGAGCGCGCCATCGCGCTTCGGCTCCGCGAGGCGTCGGCCTTCGCCAAACCGAACGCGCGGCTGGTGGCGCTCGCCGACCGCCTGCTCGGCCGCGAAGGGCGCATGGTCGCCGCCATCGAGGCGATCGGCCCGGGCGAGCTCGCTATCGAAGGCGTGCCGTTCATCCTCGCCGTCGAGGACGATTGATGGTCGAGGTCCAGTCGCCGCCGATCGCCATCGGCCTCAACGCCGCGATCGTCGCGGTGAGCGACTGGCAGCCGTTGATCCTCGCCACCGCGGGCGACGGCGGCACGAAGGAGCTGGGCCTGCCATTCGGGCCGTTCGACCCCCTCGCCCACCGCACATTCGACACGGGACTGAGGGCGTGGGTCGCCGAACAGACGGCGCTGAAGCTCGGCTACGTCGAGCAGCTCTACACGTTCGGCGACCGCGGCCGCCACGCGACGCCGCACGACACCGGGCCGCACGTCGTCTCGGTCGGCTACCTCGCGCTGACACGCGTCAGTGAGGAATCGTCGGAGGCGCTGAAGCGGCTCGGCGCGATGTGGCGGCGCTGGTACGAGTTCTTCCCGTGGGAGGATTGGCGGGAGGACCGCCCGGCGTGCATCGATACCATCCTGCCGGCAGTGAAGCGCTGGGCGCGCACCGAAGCGCGGAAGCGCGACGAGCGACGCCCCCTCGGCCGCCAGGAACGGGTGCGCCTCGCCTTCGGCGACGGCGAGGCGCAATGGGACGAGGAACGCGTGCTCGACCGCTACGAATTGCTCTACGAAGCCGGCCTCGTCGGCGAGGCCGGCCGTGACGGCCGGCCGGTGTCCGACGCGACAGCGGCGCGCAGCACCGGCATCGCCATGCGCTTCGACCACCGCCGCATCCTCGCCACTGCCATCTCGCGGCTGCGCGCCAAACTGAAGTACCGCCCGGTCGTGTTCGAGTTGATGGACGAGGAGTTCACGCTGACCGAGCTGCAATGGACCGTCGAGGCGATCTCGGGCCGGCACCTGCACAAGCAAAACTTCCGGCGGCTGGTGGAATCGGCGGCGCTGGTCGAGCCGACCGGCGCGAGCATCCAGCACGGCCGCGGCCGGCCGGCAGCGCTCTTCCGCTTCCGCCGCGAGATCCTGAAGGAGCGGCCAGCGCCGGGCTTCCGCTTCGGCGTGCGGGCGTAGCAGCCTCCGCGCACCATTGCCCTCTCCCGGATGGTTAGCTACGAAAGCCCGGCCAGCGCTGTACGGGGACTGAGAATAAATGCCGAAATGGGTTTACGGGTTTGGCGACGGCCGCGCGGAAGGCCGCGCCGAGATGCGCGATCTGTTGGGCGGCAAGGGTGCGAACCTCGCCGAAATGTCCAACCTGGGTCTCCCGGTGCCCCCGGGCTTCACCATCACCACCGAGGTCTGCGAACACTTTTATAAGAACGACCACGAGTACCCGGCGGAACTCAACGATCAGGTCGCGGCGGCGCTCACCGACATGGCCCAGCTGACGGGCCGGACGTTCGGCGACAACAGCGCGCCGCTGCTCGTGTCAGTCCGCTCGGGCGCCCGCGCCTCCATGCCCGGCATGATGGACACGGTCCTCAACCTCGGCCTCAACGACCTCTCGGTCGAGGCGCTCGCCGGCGAGGCCGACAACCGTTTCGCCTACGATTCCTACCGCCGCTTCATCCAAATGTACTCCGACGTCGTGCTCGGCGTGGACCATGCGCACTTCGAGGAACGGCTGGACGACTACAAGGCCGAGCATGGTTACACGCTCGACACCGACCTCGACGGCGACGACTGGGCGCGCATCATCGAGGCGTACAAATCGATCGTCGAGCGCGAGCTGAAAGCGCCGTTCCCGCAGGATCCGCAGGAGCAACTCTGGGGCGCCATCGGCGCGGTGTTCACCTCGTGGATGAACCAGCGCGCCATCACGTACCGCCGCCTGCACCAGATCCCGGAGAGCTGGGGCACGGCGGTCAACGTCCAGGCCATGGTGTTCGGCAACACCGGCGATACCTCGGCGACCGGCGTCGCCTTCACGCGCAACCCCTCCACCGGCGAGAAGGCGCTCTACGGCGAGTTCCTGGTGAACGCCCAGGGCGAGGACGTGGTCGCCGGCATCCGTACCCCGCAGGACCTGACGGAGACGGCGCGCGTCGCCGCCGGCTCCGACCGCCCGTCGCTGGAGACGGCGATGCCGGCGGCGTTCGCCGAGTTCCGCAAGGTCTGCGACACGCTCGAGCGCCACTACCGCGACATGCAGGACCTCGAGTTCACCATCGACCGCGGCAAGCTGTGGATGCTGCAGACGCGCTCGGGCAAGCGCACCGCCGCCGCGGCGCTGAAGATCGCCACCGACATGGCGGCGGAAGGACTGATCGACCACGACGAGGCGGTGATGCGCGTCGACCCGGCGGCGCTCGATCAGCTTCTCCACCCGACCATCGATCCGAAAGCGAAACGCGACCTGGTCGCGACCGGCCTGCCCGCATCGCCGGGCGCCGCATCCGGCGAGATCGTCTTCTCTTCCGACGAAGCCGAGGCGCTCGCGCAGAAAGGCCGCAAGGTCATCCTGGTGCGCGTCGAGACGAGCCCGGAGGACATCAACGGCATGCACGCCGCGGAGGGCATCCTCACCACGCGCGGCGGCATGACCAGCCACGCCGCGGTGGTGGCGCGCGGCATGGGGAAGCCGTGCGTATCGGGCGCCGGCGGCATCCGCGTCGACTACGCGGCCGGCACGCTCAGCGCCGGCGGGCGTGTGTTCAACAAGGGCGACACGATCACCATCGACGGCGCGACCGGCGAGGTGCTGGCGGGCGCGGTCCCCATGAAGCAGCCGGAACTCACCGGCGACTTCTCGCTCCTGATGGAATGGGCGGACAAGGCGCGGCGGCTGAAGGTGCGCGCCAACGCCGAGACGCCGACCGATGCGCGCGCGGCGCGCTCGTTCGGCGCGGAAGGCATCGGCCTCTGCCGCACCGAGCACATGTTCTTCGACGAGGACCGCATCGTCGCGGTGCGCGAGATGATCCTCGCCGACACCGAGGCCGGACGCCGCGCGGCGCTGGCCAAGCTCCTGCCGATGCAGCGGTCCGACTTCGTGGAGCTGTTCGAGATCATGCGCGGGCTGCCGGTGACCATCCGCCTGCTCGATCCACCGCTCCACGAGTTCCTGCCCAAGACCGAGGAGGAGATCGCCGAGGTCGCCGCCGCCATCGGCGTCGACAAGGCGAAGCTCCGCGAGCGCACGGCCGAACTGCACGAGTTCAACCCGATGCTCGGACACCGCGGCTGCCGGCTGGCGGTGTCCTATCCGGAGATCGCCGAGATGCAGGCCCGCGCGATCTTCGAGGCCGCGATCGACGTCGATGCCAAGAGCGGCGAGCCGGTCGAGCCGGAGATCATGGTGCCGCTGGTGGCGGTGAAGGCCGAGCTCGACCTGGTGAAGGGGATCATCGACAAGGCGGCGGACGCCGTCGCGGCGGAGCGCGGCGTGAAGCCCCGCTACCAGGTCGGCACGATGATCGAATTGCCGCGCGCCGCGATCGCAGCGGGCGAGATCGCCAAGACCGCGGAGTTCTTCTCGTTCGGCACCAACGACCTGACGCAGACCACCTATGGCATCTCGCGCGACGACGCGGCGGGCTTCATCGGCGCCTACACCGCGCGCGGCGTGTTCCCCACCGACCCGTTCGTGACCCTCGACCACGCCGGTGTCGGCGAGTTGGTCAAGATGGCCGTATCGCGCGGACGCGCGACGCGCACTGCCATCAAGCTCGGCATCTGCGGCGAGCACGGCGGAGATCCGGCCTCGATCGCCTTCTGCGACGAGATCGGCCTGGACTATGTCTCGTGCTCACCGTTTCGCGTTCCGATTGCACGGCTCGCGGCGGCGCAAGCAGCGCTGAAGGCCAAAGGGAGCCGTAGCGGGCCGGGAACGGCCTGAATCTGCGCGCGAGGCAGGCAGCCGTCCCATTGTTGCCTGATTCCGAGGGTCAATTGCCTTCCGGGGATTGTTGCGGGGCGGGGTTAACTGACTTTCAAGGTTAATCCAGCATCAATAGGCCGCACACGGGCCGAACCTGGCCGATGCCGTTCGCATCGACCGCGCCCTTGAGTGTGTTTTGTACGCGTTGCGGGGAGTTGTTGCGTGGTCGTACGGGGGAGGCGGCGTCAGCACGTCAGGCGGGGCAAGCTACGCCCTCGCCTCCTGTTCGCCAGCATCGTACTGCTCCTCTCCAGCCAGACCATCGACCGACCCGACCTCTTCCACGCTCTTCATCAGCCCAGCCGTCGACGGCGCGCGCACGCTGACCGCGATGGTGATCGGGCCGACGGCCGACGAAATCGCCGTCGCCGCGACCGACCCGCTTTCGACCGGCGCGATCGACGCCGGCAACATCAATCGCGCCGGCAAATCCGACCTCCTGGTCGACAAGCAAGGTTCGACGATCAGCGCCGGCGTCATCCAGACGGTGGCGCTGTTCGCGCCGGCCGACACCGCCAGCCTGCCCCCCATGATTTTCGCCCGGCCGACGTCGCCGAGCGCGCCCGAGGCGGTGCCGACCGAGAGCGTCGCGGCCGCTGACCCGGCGCCGGATGCCGCCGCAAGCGAGAGCGCCGACATCGAGATGCAACTCCTCGCCTACGCGCCGCGCGATCCAGACGCTGTTTCCCATCGCGACCCGGACGCGCAAATCGACATGCTGCTGTCGTACGCGCCCGCCAAGGGCACCGACGCCGACACGCCGTTCGACGCGGTCATGGCCGACAAGGGCAAGGGCTCCATCCTCGACCCCGATATCGACACCAACCACGCCTGGCTGAACGCGCCGCTGCCCGACAGCGCGCACGACACCAAGCAGATCAAGTGCCTCGCCGAGGCGATCTACTTCGAGGCGCGCGGCGAGCCTGAGCGCGGCCAGAACGCCGTCGCGCAAGTCGTGCTCAACCGGCTGAAGAACCCCGCCTACCCCAGCACCATCTGCGGCGTCGTCTACCAGAACTCGAACCAGCGCAACCGCTGCCAGTTCTCGTTCGCCTGTGACGGCATCCCCGACCGCGTCAGCTCGCAGTCGGCATGGAAATCGGCGCTGGCGCTCGCCAACAAGGTCGTCGCCGACGAGAAGACGCTGTACATGTCCGACGTGGGGGCGGCGACGCACTACCACGCGACCTACGTTCGTCCGAACTGGGCCGGCGAGATGCAGAAGGTCGAGAAGATCGGCCGCCACGTCTTCTACAAGACTTACGGCGGCGGCTGGAGCTGATCGGCCGTGTCAGCCGACCTCGACGTCGAGCGCGAGATCGAGCGCCGGCGCGGAATGCGTGATCCAACCCGATGAGATGAGATCGACGCCGCTCTCGGCGATCGCGGCGACCGTCTCCAGTGTCACATTGCCCGAGGCTTCCAACAGCGCACGGCCGGCGACGAGCGCCACCGCCTCGCGCATGTCGGCGGGCGCCATGTTGTCGAGGAGCACGATGTCGGGCCCGGCGACCATCGCCTCGCTCAACTGATCGAGCGTATCGACCTCCACCTCGACCTTGACCGTGTGCGACGCGGCAGCGCGCGCGCGCTCGATGGCCGGGATCACGCCACCGGCGACGGCAATGTGGTTGTCCTTGATAAGGATCGCGTCGTCGAGGCCGAGGCGATGGTTCATCCCACCGCCGCAGCGGACCGCGTACTTCTCGAACGCCCGGAGCCCGGGCGTGGTCTTGCGCGTATCGACAATTCGGGCGGACGTGTGCCTGACGCGCGCGACCAGCGCCGCGGTGGCAGTCGCCACGCCGGAGAGATGGCAGAGGTAGTTGAGCGCCACGCGCTCGGCGGAAAGGATGGCACGCGCCCTTCCCTCGACGCGCGCAACGACCGCGCCGGCGGTGAGCTCATCGCCGTCGCCGCGCTCGGCGCGGAAGACGGCGTCGGGATCGAGGGCGCGGAAGGCGGCCTCCGCGAGCGCCAGCCCCGCTAGAACGCCGGGCTTACGTGCGACGATCGCCGCTCGCGCTCGCATCTGGGCCGGAATGACCGCCGCCGACGTGATGTCGCCGGCACGGCCGAGATCCTCGGCGAGCGCGGCACGCACGGCATCGGCGACGGCGAGCGGCGAAAGCTCCGGCAGGTCGGTCATCGCTATCCCGCGACCACGCGCAGCCGCGGTCGCGATGCCGCGATCGTCACGCGCTCCGCCTCGGCGAGCGTCATGTACGTGCGGCGGCGCCATGCCGGGTCCGCCTCGGGGAAATCCGCGCGGAAGTGCCCGCCGCGGCTCTCGGTGCGGGCGAACGCAGCAGCCGCGATCATCCGCGCCGCGACGAGCGTGTTGCCAAAACGGGCGCCGGTGCACCGCGCCGTAAGGTCGGCGATGGCCGCGAGCGCATCCGCCAGGCCATCGTCGTCGCGGACCACCCCGACGTGATCGGCCATGAGGCGGCGAAGGGTCGCGACGTCGGCGGCATCGGCGTCGCTGGGCGCCGGACCCGCGATTGCGACAACGGACGCCGCGCGCGGCGCCGGCACGTGGACCGCGATGTCGGACGCAACGCGCGCCGCGAACACCACCGCCTCGAGCAGCGAGTTCGACGCGAGCCGATTGGCGCCGTGCGCGCCCGTGGACGATGTCTCGCCGCACGCCCACAGACCGTTGAGCGTCGAGCGCCCGGCGGCGTCGGTGAGGACGCCGCCCATGTGATAGTGCTCGGCCGGCGCGATCGGGATCAGGTCCTTGGTAGGATCGATGCCGGCCGCCATGCACGAGCGATAGACGGTCGGGAACGCCTCCGCCATTTCCGCGCCGGGCGCGACCCGGCAATCGAGGAAGGCGCCGCGACCCGCGACGCGCTCGTCATGAACGGCGCGGGCGACGACATCGCGCGGCGCGAGTTCGGCGAGCGGATGCGCCTTGACCATGAAACGTTCGCCGATACGGTTGACCAGCGTCGCGCCCTCGCCGCGCAGCGCCTCGCTCGCGAGCGGCGCGGGATCGCGACCGATGTCGAGCGCGGTCGGATGGAATTGGACGAACTCGGCATCGGCGATCACCGCCCCGGCGCGCGCCGCCATGCCGAGGCCGCCGCCTTCCGACTCCGCAGGGTTTGTCGTGACCGCGTAGAGGTGACCGATGCCGCCCGAGGCGAGCACCACCGCACGCGCCGGGAAACGGAGCGCGGGTCCGCCATCGCGCGGGCGGGCGACGATCGCCGAGATCGCGCCGCGCTTCACCTGCAATTCCTCGCCGAGATAGCCCTCGTAAAGACGGATCGACGGCGTCCGGCGCACGGCCGCGACCAGCGCCGCCATGATCGCGCCGCCGGCCATGTCGCCGCGCACGTGGACGACGCGGCGCTCCGAATGCGCCGCCTCGCGCGACACGGCGAGGTGGCCCTCAAGGTCGCGGTCGAAGGGCACGCCGAAGTCGAGCAGGTCGTGCACGCGCGCCGGCGCGTCGGAAACCATCAGCCGCGCGATCGCCTCGTCGACGATGCCGTCGCCGGCGGCGATGGTGTCGGCAAGGTGCTTCGCGATGGAATCGCCGGCGGAGACCGCGGCGGCGATGCCACCCTGCGCCCAGGCGGAGGCGGCGCCCTCGCCGATCGGCGCCGCGGTGAGCACCGTCACCGGACGCGGCGCGAGGCGAAGCGCGGTGAACAAGCCGGCGAGACCCCCGCCGACGATGATCACGTCGTCGGCGACGAGTGCGCCGTTCGTACGGTCAGGCATTGCCGGCTCCGAAGCGCGCACAAATCCTCCCCCGCTTCAGCGGGGGAGCGGAGCGAATTAGGCGCGGAGGGTGAGGGGATTGAAACGCGTCGGGAGAGGGATGATCCCCCTCACCCGGATTGCGTAGACTCGCTGGCGCTCGCCAACGCAATCCGACCTCTCCCACCAGGGGAGAGGTCGACAAAGGAATGATCACGTCGTCGGCGACGAGTGAACCGTTCGCGTGGTGAGGCCCGGATCCCGACATCGGCAGAAGCTCCCCGTCCCGCCCGCGCCACTCAGCTCTTCAGGTTGACCATGCGCTCGACCGCGCGGCGGGCGCGGGCGGCGATGAGCGGATCGACCGTGACCTCCTCCTTCATCTCGATCAGGCTGTCGAGGATGTTGGCGAGGTTGATGCGCTTCATGTGCGGGCAGAGGTTGCACGGACCCACGAACTCGACGCCCGGAGCCTCGGCGGCGATGTTGGAGGCCATCGAGCACTCGGTGACCAGCATCACCTTCGGCGGACGGCGGTCGAGCACCCAGTTGGTCATCTTCGAGGTCGAGCCGGTGAAGTCCGCCTCGGCGAGCACGTCCGGCGGGCACTCCGGGTGCGCCAGAATGACCACGCCGGGATTGGCCTCACGGTACTCGCGGAGTTCCGCGCCGGTGAAGCGCTCGTGCACCTCGCACGTGCCGTGCCACGCGACGATCTTGACCTTGGTCTGCGACGCAACCCAGTTGGCGAGGTACCGGTCGGGGAGGAAAATGACGCGGTCGACGCCCAAGCTCTCCACCACCTGCACGGCGTTGGACGATGTGCAGCAGATGTCGCTCTCCGCCTTCACGTCGGCGGAGGTGTTGACGTAGGTGACGACCGGCACGCCGGGATAGCGCTCGCGGAGCAGCCGCACGTCGGCCCCGGTGATCGACGCGGCGAGCGAGCAGCCGGCGCGCGAATCCGGGATCAGCACGACCTTGTCCGGGTTGAGCAGCTTCGACGTCTCCGCCATGAAGTGGACGCCGCACTGGACGATGACGTCGGCGTCGCTCTTGGCGGCGGCGATGGCGAGCTGGAGCGAGTCCCCGGTGACGTCGGCGACGCAGTGGTAGATCTCCGGCGTCTGGTAGTTGTGCGCCAGGATGACGGCGTTGCGCGTCTTCTTTAGGTCGGTTGATCGCGTGAATGGTCGGCGCCATCGTCGGCCACTCGATCGCCGGGATGACGTTCTTGACGCGCTCGTAAAGGTGCGCGGTCTCGCGCGCGACCTTGTCGGTGTATTCCAGCGATGGCATGGGGAGCCGCTCGTGCGGCAGGGCACGGCGTTCGGTCTCGGTGGACGTGACGGTGGCGATCGTCATGGTCAGCCTCCCCAATATATGCTCACTTTGAGCATATATAGCTGCCTAAAACAGCCGGTTTAAACCGGCTCAGCTCCTGATATAAGCATCCGCCGCGCCGATTTCCAATGCGACAATTGCACGACAACCGCACAAATCGTGCATGGCACCGTTCGACCAAGCGCATTGCTCATCATCACCGACCGCGGGTACCTTCCGCGGCTTCCGCGCACCGGCTCCTGGGGCACCGCCATGACGCAAGCCGCACTGCCGCAGTCACGCTACGTCGCGCAATCCGCGGCTGCGGTCGTTGCCGCCGGCTGCCTGATCGCGATGATCAACTTCGGCCCGCGCGCCACGATGGGATTCTTCCTGACGCCGATCTCCGGCGAGTACGGCTGGGGGCGCGAGGTATTCGCGCTGGCGATCGCCATCCAGAACCTCGTGTGGGGCATCGGCCAACCGTTCGTTGGCATGCTCGCCGACAAGTTCGGCACCGCGCGCGTGCTCTGCGTCGGCGGCGGTGCTCTACGCGCTCGGCCTAGCGCTGATGGCGCAGACGAGCGACCCGGTGACGCTGCAACTGACCGCCGGCGTGCTCGTCGGCCTCGGCATCGCCGGCTCGGCGTTCCTGCTCATCCTGGCGGCGTTCGCACGGCTGCTGCCAGAATCGATGCGCACCATCGGCTACGGCCTCGGCACGGCGGCGGGATCGGTCGGGCAGTTCGTCTTCGCCCCGCTCGGCCAGGGCTTCATCCAGGCGTACGGCTGGCAGACGGCGCTGCTCATCATGGCGGCCATCGTACTCGTCATCCCGGCGCTGTCGTTTTTCGTGCGCGGCAAGCCGGAAGCCGCGCCGGCGCGGCACGGCGAGGCGGACCAGTCGCTCGCGGCGGCGCTGGTCGAGGCCTTCCGCCACCGCTCGTACCGGCTGCTGGTCGCGGGCTTCTTCGTGTGCGGATTCCAGATCGCATTCATCACCGTCCACCTGCCGCCGTATCTCTCCGACATCGGCATGCCGGCGCTGTTCGGCGGCTACGCGATCGCGCTGATCGGACTGTTCAACATCGCCGGCTCGATCACCTCGGGCGTGCTCACCGGCCGCATGCGCAAGCGCGTCATCCTCGCCGGGCTCTACCTGCTGCGCGCCGCGCTGATCGCCGTCTTCATGCTCGCGCCGCAGAGCACCGCATCGGTGCTGCTGTTCTCCGCGGCAATGGGCTTCCTGTGGCTCTCGACCGTGCCGCCGACGCAGCAGCTCGTCGTAGTCATGTTCGGCACGCGCTATATGGCGACGCTGTTCGGCTTCGTCTTCTTCTCACACCAGGTCGGGTCGTTCTTCGGCGTGTGGCTCGGCGGCGTGCTCTACGACGCCACCGGCTCGTACGACGTCGTGTGGTGGCTATCGGTCGCGCTCGGCGTCGTTCGCCGCGATCGTGCACATGCCGATCGTGGAGCGATCGGTCGATCGGCTGCCGCTCGCGGCGTAACGGACAAGACGGGGCAAGAAACGCATGGACCCGTTCAAGGCCCTGGTGATCGACCGCGACGAGGAGACCAAGGCGCAATCGGTCGCGGTGAAGACGCTGACGACGAGCGACCTGATGCCGGGCGACGTGGACGTGCGGGTCGAATACTCGACCGTCAACTACAAGGACGGGCTCGCGATCACCGGCAAGCGCGCCGGTGGTGCGCCGCTTCCCGATGATCCCCGGCGTCGATTTCGCCGGCACGGTGACGGCGTCGACCAACCCCGACTTCAAGCCGGGCGACAACGGTGCTGCTCAACGGCTGGGGCGTCGGCGAGGTGCACTTGGGCGCCTACAGCCAGATGGCGCGCGTCAAGCGGCGACTGGCTGATCCCGCTGCCGGAGGGCTTCACCGGCGCCGAGGCGATGGCGATCGGCACCGCCGGCTACACCGCGATGCTGGCGGTGATGGCGCTGGAGCGCCACGGCGTGACCCCGGAAAGCGGACCGCGTGGTGGTGACCGGCGCGACGGGCGGCCTCGGCTCGGTGGCGGTCGCGCTGCTCGCCGGCCTCGGCTACACGCGTCGAGGCGGTGACCGGCCGCGCGAGCGAGACGACTATCTCAAGGCCTCGGCGCGGGCCGTGATCGTCGACGCGAGCGAACTGACCGGCGCGCCGCGCCTGCTCGGCAAGGAGCGCTGGGCGGCGGGCATCGACGCGGTCGGCGGCGACGTGCTCGCCAACGTGCTGTCGATGACCGCCTACGGCGGCGCGGTCGCCGCCTGCGGCAACGCCGGTGGCATGGAGCTCGCGACGTCGGTCGCGCCGTTCATCCTGCGCGGCGTCTCACTGCTCGGCATCGATTCGGTCCGCGCACCCGAAGGCGCGTGCGCATCGAGGCATGGGACCGGCTCGCCCGCGACCTCGACCGCGACAAGCTCGCCAGCGATCACCACAGACGATCGGCTTCGACGACATCGTTCCGGCCGCGCGCGACATCGTCGCGGGCAAGGTGCGCGGCCGGCTGGTGGTCGAGATCGGCTAGCGGAAGAGCTGCGGCCACAGCCCAGCGAGGCCGAACAGGATCAGGTAGATCGCGACGATGTAATTGAGCAGGCGCGGCACGATCAGAATCAGGATGCCGGCGATCAGCGCGATCAGCGGCTGCACGAGGACGATGTTCATGGGGACGCTCCGTTGCGGATAAGTCGCAGCGCCAGATTACCGCGGACGGCGGGGTTTTGTTCCCTGGGCGTGCGCCCCCTCCACCGCCTTCGGCGGTCCCCTCTCCCGCTGAAGCGGGAGGATCGCCACTAGCCGCCGATCTTGGAGAAATCGGCGACGGCGAGCGTCGCCTGGCGGATCTTGTTGAGGAGACGCAGACGGTTGGCGCGGACGTCCGCTTCGGGCGCGTTGACCAGCACCTTCTCGAAGAAGGCATCGACCGGGGCGCGGAGGCGCGCGAGCGCGCGCATGGCGTCGGCGAAATCCTCGACCTCGACGGCGGCGCTGACCTCGCCTTGCGCCGCGCCGATCGCCTCGAAGAGGGCACGCTCCTCCGGCTCGGTCGAGCAGCGCCGGATCGACGTCGCCGTCGTAGGTCTCGCCCGACTTCTTCTCCTCCTCGCGCAGGATGTTGGCGGCGCGCTTGGTGCCGGCGAGCAGGTTCGCGCCGTCGTCGGTGTCGAGGAACGCCGCCAAGCGCCTCGACGCGGCGGACGATGAGCACGAGGTCGTCCTGTCCACGCAGCGAATAGACCGCATCGACAAGATCGTGCCGCGCACCCTGCTCGCGCAGCTGGACTCTTCAGACGGTCGGCGAAGAAGACAGAGAAGGCTATCCGGATCGATGATCACTTGGCCGAGAGCGACCAGTGCTCTCGCGCCATGACACCGGGTACGCGGCCAGATGAACTCGGCGACCTCCCGCGAAATTCGTTCAGCGTTCTCCGGCGTAATCTCGACAATCGCAAGAGCATGCCTCGCCATTGCCTTGCACCACGGTCTGGGCTGCACTCGCGAATGTGCGTATCAGCTTCGCAGCCGCACCCCGTTCTCCAGCACAATCCGGATGACGCCGAGCGCGGCGCGGCGGAGCGCGTAGGGGTCCTTGGAGCCGGTCGGCTTCTCGTCGATCGCCCAGAAGCCGACAAGCGATGTCGAGCTTGTCGGCGAGCGCGACGGCGATGGCGACGGGATCGGTCGGCACGCGGTCGGACGGACCGACGGGCTTGTAGTGCTCCTCGATGGCGGTCGGCGACAGACGCGTCTTCGCCTTGCGCGGTCGCGTAGTATTTGCCCATCAGCCCCTGCAGCTCGGGGAACTCGCCGACCATCTCGGTCATCAGATCGGCCTTGGCGAGCGTAGCGGCCCGTCGCCGCTTTGATCGGGGTCGGCGCCGACCAGCGGCGCGATCTCGCGCGCCAACCGCACGATGCGTTCGACGCGCTCGCCCTGCGTGCCGAGCTTCTCGTGGAAGACGACGTTGGCGGCGGCGAGCTTCGCCATGCGCTGATCGAGCGGCTTGGCGAGATCGAGATCGAGGCCGAGGCGCTGCGCTGCCTGCTTCATCCCGTCCGTGATCTCGGGAAGCGGCTTGCGATCCGTCTCGTAGAAATAGAGCGCGTCCGAAAGGCGCGCGGCGATGACGCGCTGGTTGCCGGCGACGATTGCCTTGCCGCCGTCCTTCGCCTCGATGTTGGCGACCAGCACGAAGCGGTTTGAAAGACTTCTTTGCTTCCCTGTCGCGCCTCCGGCGCTCCTCGCCTCTTGTGTTTGTTCCCCCGCCTTTTGGAGCACGAAGCACTTCTGGTTGGCGCGGATGGTGGTGCGGATCACCTCGGGCGGGATCGTCGAGGAAGGCCGCGTCGAACGCGCCGACGAGCACCACCGGCCACTCGACCAGCCCGGCGACTTCCTCCACCAGCGCCTCGTCCTCGACCAGCTCGAGGCCGAGCGCGAGCGCGCGGTCGCGCGCGTCGGCGAGGATGATCTCGCTTGCGGCGGTCGGCGTCGAGCACGACCTTCGCGCGTTCCAGCTTCGGCGCGTAGTCGTCGAAGCGCCGCACCGTGATCGCGCCCGGCGCCATGAAGCGATGGCCGCGCGTGATGTCGCCGGAGCGATACTCCGCCGACATCGAACGGCACGACCTCCGTCTCCGACGTCTCCGGCCCGAACACGCAGAGGATCGAATGGAGCGGCCGCACCCAGGTGAGGCTCCCCGGCGTCGCCGACGCCGCGCCCCAGCGCATCGACTTCGGCCACGGGAATCCGCGCACGATCCTGGGCACGATCTCGGCGATCACCTCGGGCGCGGACGCGCCGGGCTTCTCGATGACCGCGACGTAGAAGTCGCCCTTCTTGTCGGACTGGACCTTCGCCTGTCGATCGAGGTGAGGCCGGCGCCTTGCAGGAACCCGGCGATCGCCTTCTCCGGCGCGCCGACGCGCGGGCCCTTGCGCTCCTCGCGCGCGTCCGGCGAGCGGGCGGGCAGGCCGTGGACGGTGAGCGCCAGCCGGCGCGGCGTCGCGAACGCCTTGGCGCCTTCGTAGACGAGACCCGCCTCGACCAGCGCGTCGGTGACGAGCTTCTTCAGGTCCTCCGCCGCGCGCCGCTGCATGCGGGCGGGGATTTCCTCGGAGAACAGTTCGAGCAGGAGATCAGGCATGGGGAGAAATCACTGCGCACCGCCGCCGGCGGTCGCCAGCCACGCCGCGCCGCATGCCTTGGCGAGATCGCGGACGCGCAGGATGTAGCTCTGCCGCTCGGTGACCGCGATGACGCCGCGCGCGTCGAGCAGATTGAACAGCGTGGCTCGCCTTGATGCACCTGGTCGTAGGCCGGCAGCGCCATCGTCTGGCGGCGCGCGTCCCCCTCGCCCACCCAGCCGGCGTCGAGCTAGCGTCTGGCACGCCGCTCTCGGCGAGGCGGAACTGCTCGAACAGCATCTCGGTGTCGGCGTGCTCGAAATTGTGGCGCGAATACTCCTGCTCGGCCTGCAGGAAGACGTCGCCGTAGGTGACCTTGTCGTCGCCCTCGCGGCCGTTGAAGTTGAGGTCGTAGACGTTGTCGACGCCCTGCACGTACATGGCGAGGCGCTCCAGCCCGTAGGTCAGCTCGCCCGACACCGGCGCGCACTCGAAGCCGGCGACCTGCTGGAAATAGGTGAACTGCGACACCTCCATGCCGTCGCACCAGCACTCCCACCCGAGCCCCCAGGCGCCGAGCGTCGGGCTCTCCCAGTCGTCCTCGACGAAGCGGATGTCGTGCAGCGCCATGTCGACGCCGATCGCGCGCGAGCGAGTCGAGATAGAGCTCCTGCAGGTCCGGCGGCGACGGCTTCAGGATCACCTGATACTGGTAGTAGTGCTGCAGCCGGTTCGGGTTCTCGCCGTAGCGCCCGTCCTTCGGGCGGCGCGACGGCTGCACGTAGGCGGCGCTCCACGGCTTCGGCCCGAGCGCGCGCAGCGTCGTCGCCGGATGGAAGGTGCCGGCGCCGACCTCCATGTCGTAGGGCTGCAGGATGACGCAGCCGTAGTCCGCCCAGTAGCGCTGCAGCGTCAGGATCAGGCCCTGGAAGGAGCGCTCGGGGCGCATATGCGGAGGGATTTCGGACACGGGGGGACGGTCTCGGCGTTGAGCCGCGCCGGCGCGGCGGAGCGGAACCTATGCCGCGCCCACGCGGAGGGTCAAGCATGGCCCGCCGGTGCTCATTCGCCGCGGCTCACGCGGACGATAGACGCCGGTCGCCGGATCCTTCTCCAGGGTTTCGCACGAGATCCCGGCTGCGGGCCTTGGCGCGCCGCGGCCGGGACGGACCGAACTGCCTGCGGATGCCGCGCCACACCATCGCCAGCGCGGCGACGACGATCGCGATCTCGATCAAAAGGCCCACGCGCGTTCCCCTAAAGGCCGAAGCGGCCCCACATCAGCCGCTCCTCGATCAGCGTCGCGACCCCATCGGCGACATCGAGCGCGCGGTCGCCGGTGGCGAGGCCGAGGCGGCGACGCCACAGCGGCCGCTCGCCCCCGAACCTCCGGAAACGGACCTCCGGTCCGTATCGTTCCCGCATCACGGAGCGAAGGTCGCCGATGCGATCGGCGAGGCCGAGCGCGACCGCCCGCGTGCCGGACCAGAACGCGCCGGAGAAGAGGTCCGGGTCGTCGGCAAGCTTCGCGCCGCGACGCTCCTTGACCATGGCGATGAACGCCGCATGCACGTCCTCCTGGATCGTCGCGAGGCGCATCACGTCTTCTTCACGTTCGGGCTGGAACGGATCGAGCATCGCCTTGGATTTGCCCGCGGTGTGGACGCGACGCTCGACCCCCATGCGCTCGAGCAGCCGCGGAAAGCCGAAACCGGCCGAGACGACGCCGATCGAGCCGACGATGGAGCTTGCATCGACGACGATCTCGTCGCCGGCGAGCGCGATCATGTAGCCGCCGGAGGCGGCGACGTCCTCGACCGCAACGACGACCGGTTTCTCCTTCTCCTCGGAGAGGGCGCGGATTCGTTTGTAGATCATGTGCGCCTGGACCGCCGCACCACCGGGTGAATTGACCACGATCCCAACAGCCGTGGCCGGCTTGTAGCCGAACGCGCGCGAGAGTGCGTTTTCGACCGACGCGAGCGACAGTGTCGGCGAGAGCGGCGTGCCGCGCATTCCGATCGTTCCGGCGAGCCGGACCACAGCGACGACCGGGCGGTCGCGGCGAAGCCCCGGCGGCAGAAGACTATTGAGCGAGATGGCCACGACGCGCCGCCTCAACCGGCGCGGCTGCGCCACTGCGGACAAACGTCGGCGAGGGCGGCGCCACCACGGAGGATCTGCTCCGCCTCCGGCGCGAACGCGCTGCCGATGGCGGCGTGCAGCACCAGCGGCGGCAGCAGGCGCACACCGGCGCGGCTGCCCTTGACGCCGGCGACGAGCACGCGGTGCGCGACGGCTCCCGGCCGCGGCGCGATGGGCAGGATGTCGAGCGCACCGAACCGGCCGCGAAGCGCATCGACGAGCACGTCGAGTCCGATCGGCGCGAAAGATGACGATGAGGCGTCCGCGCGGCATCAGGAGCGACGCCGCGGCACGAACCCAGGGCTCGAGGCCCTGGTCGCCAAGCACGTGCGCCGCAGCGCGCGCCGAGGACGGCGATGGCGTGCCCGCGTCGTGGAACGGTGGGTTCATGATGGCCGCGTCGGCGCTGGCGCGATGGAGCCCCGCGGCCTCACGGGCGGCTTCGGGCGCCGCGATGTCCACCGCGACGAGCGCGACGCGCGGGGCGAACCGCCGGTTGGCGCCCTCTGCCAGCGCCGCCTCGGCGCACGCGATGGCCGTCGTGTCGCGCTCGGCAAGGACGACTCGCGCACCGTCGCAGCGTGCGGCGACCGCCATTCCGGCGACGCCCGCGCCAGCGCCGAGGTCGACGATCCTCCCGGCAAATGCCGTATCGACGGCAGCGGCAAGCACCACCGCCTCCAACCCCGCGCGATGGTGGCCGGCGGCCGGCTGGACCGCCGAGCACACGCCCGCCGAGGAATGCATCCACGGTGTTGGTGGCGATTGGGGGCGAGGCGAATACGGTCACGTCCAGGCGCTCCGCTTGGGCTTGACCAGCTCCGCGCCGATGCCGGCGTTCTCCAGCACCGCGCGGGCGCGCGCCAAATGGTCCTCCGCGACGAGCACGCGGCGCGGCAGAATTCCGAGCGAACCCTCGATGACGCTCATGTTCTGGTCGACCACGAACGGCTCGATACCCGCCTCGCGAAGCAGCGCCTCGGCGAATGAAATGAGAACCAAATCGTTGGTTCTCAAGAGCTCTTCCATGGGGCCTCCTCGGCCGGGGAGCGGTTAGACGCGGCCAGCCTACGTGCTCGCGGGGCGGCGTACAATCGCGTCCTTCCGCCCTGCCCTTGTTCGCTTCGCACGAGGTGCCTATTGTCCCGCCGTTATTCAACGGGGAGTTGCCGCGGTGGGCGTCGTCGTACCCCTGGAAGAGGGACTGAAGAAGCCATCCGCGAGCGTCGAGCCACTGGTGCGGCTGACGCGCGACGCGATGGAGCGCGTGAACGAGCTGATCATCGCGCGCGCCGGTTCGGACGTGCAACTCATCCCCGAGGTTGCGCGGCACTTGATCAACTCTGGCGGCAAGCGGCTGAGGCCGATGCTGACCATCGCCGCCGCCGGAATGTCCGGCTACCGCGGCGAAGGCCATGTGAGGCTCGCCGCGAGCGTCGAGTTCATGCACACCGCGACGCTGCTTCACGATGACGTGGTGGACGAGAGCGAACTGCGCCGTGGCAAGTCGGCCGCCCGCATGGTCTGGGGCAACCAGGCTACCGTGCTGGTCGGCGACTTCCTGCTCGGCCAAGCGTTCAAGATGATGGTCGAGGTCGGCTCGCTCGACGCCCTCGACATTCTGTCGAATGCCGCCGCCGTCATCGCGGAGGGCGAGGTGATGCAGCTCGGCGCGGCGAAGAATACCGCCACGACCGAGGACGAGTACCTGGCGGTGATCGGCGCCAAGACCGCCGCGCTGTTCTCGGCCGCGGCCGAGGTCGGTCCGGCGCTCGTCGGCAGCGACCGCGCCGCACGCGCCGCGTTCCGCTCGTACGGCTTCAACCTCGGTCTGGCGTTCCAATTGATCGACGACGCGCTCGACTACGCGGGCGATTCGCACGCCCTCGGCAAGCGCACCGGCGACGACTTCCGCGAGGGCAAGGTGACGCTGCCGGTGGTACTATCGCTACCGCCGCGGGAGCGACAAGGACCGCGCGTTCTGGAAGCGCGTGCTGGAGGATGAGTCGCTCGATGACGGCGATTTCGAGCACGCCCTGGCCCTGATGCGTCACCACAACGCCATCGACGACACGGTGACGCGGGCACGGCATTATGGCTCCGTCGCCCGCGACGCGTTGGCGCCGTTCCCCGAGTCACCGCACAAGTCGGCACTTCTCGAGGCGGTCGAATTCTGCATCGGGCGGGTCCACTGACAGCCCGATTGAACCGTGGGCATGGGGGTGTTACTCGCTCCAAATTGGAACGCTTGCCCGCAACGCCTGGAAGGGCCATGGTGTTGTTCGATTATCATCAACAGCTGCGAGTTCCGCGATGATTTATTCAGGATTCGGCAGCCGGCTGACACTTGCCGCGGTGCTGCTTCTTTCCGGCGGTGCCACCGCAAGCGCGCAAACGGTCAGTGACCTGGTTCCATTGGCGCTGCCGATCAGCCTTCCGGGAAGCTATCTCGCGGGAAGAAGCGCCGACATGAACCGCGATATTTCCGCGGCCGTGCGGTACTACACCGCGGCGTTCCGTCAAGACCCTGAGAACGTGACGCTTGGCGAGCGACTGTTGCTACTGGAGTTGGCTGACAACGAAATCACGAGTGCATTCTCGCTAGCCTCGGAGGTGAGCGCGCTCGATGCCGGCAATCCCATGGCGCTGATCACCACCGCTGTTCAGCAAATTGGCAAAGGCGACCTGAGCCACATCGAGGACGATCTGGCCAAGATCCGCGTCACGCCGCTCGGAAGCCTCACGGCAGGGCTGATCATAGCGTGGACCCAATACAAGCTGGGCCGCACGAACGATGCGCTGGCGACCATCGACGCGCTTAGCGGACCGAGCTGGTATGGGATTTTCAAGGAATACCATCGCGCGCTGATCTTGGATGCTGCCAACCGTGGGGACGAGGCGGTTGCCTCGATCTCGAGCGCCTATCGCTCCGACTCCACCGCGCTGAAGGTCGTCACCGCCTACGCGCAGATCCTCGCCCGCAACGGTGATCGCGACAATGCCGCCAAGGCGATCCTTGACGTGAGCGGCGACGGCCCGGTGCAGCCGAGGTTCAGAGCGCTCCTGGAGACCATAAAGACCGGCGGCGACCTGCCGCCCATCGCCACCAACGCCAAACAGGGCGTGGCCGAGCTGCTCTACGGGTTGGCCACCGCCATCGGGACCGACCAGGGGCCTGAGTTGCCCGCCGCCTACCTTCGGCTGGCGGCCTACCTCAATCCCAACGACGAGATGATCATCTCCGGCATCGGTGACATTTTCCAGGCGACCGATCTGTGCCAAGAGGCGGTTCCCGTCTACAACACGGTACCAAACACCTCGCCGCTGAAGGACTACGCCGAACTTCAGGCGAGCAATTGCCTGGTTGTCCTCGGCAAGCCTGACGACGCCGCGACGTATGCCGAGCGCGTCGCGGCCAAGGACCCGACGGATATCGACGCCATCGTCCAACTCGGCAACGTGTACCGCGCCAGCGAACAGTTCGCGAAGGCCGCCGATGCCTATTCCAAAGGCATCGACGCCATCGGCACGCTGGCGCCGGCCGACTGGCGTATCCTCTATTTCCGTGGCGTCTCCAACACGATGGCGGGACATTGGCCTGAGGCCGAGGCGGACTTCCAGAAGGCGCTCGAACTCAACCCCGGCCAGCCGCAGGTGCTGAACTACCTCGGCTACTCGTGGGTGGACCGCGGCGAGCACCTCGACGAAGCGCTGAAGATGATCCAGGACGCGGTCGATCAGCGGCCGAACGACGGCTACGTCGTCGACAGTCTCGGATGGGCCTACTACCGGCTTGGACGCTACGACGACGCGGTGAACCAGCTCGAGCGAGCCGTCCTACTGCAGCCGGGAGAATCGACGATCAACGATCATCTCGGCGACGCGTATTGGAAAGTCGGGCGGAAGCTCGAGGCGACGTTCCAGTGGGCGCACGCCCGCGACTTCAACCCCGAGCCGGGCGAGCTGCCGAAGATCCTCGACAAGCTCGAACACGGCCTGGCGAATACCGCGCCGGAAACGCCCGCCGCCGCACCGGAGAAGCACGCTGCCGCGGACCCGATCGACCCCACCGGCTTTGTCGCCGTCGGGCCCGGCGATACCCTATGGACGATCGCGGCTCGCGTGTACGGCGACGCCCGCGAGTACACCAAGATCCTGCAGGCCAACCCGGACGTGAAGAACCCCAACCTGATCTTTCCGGGCATGACCTTGACGCTGCCGTAGTCTCCCTGACAAGGCAGCCTATCCGCACCGGCCAGAGCAATTTTCCGGCGGAGCCGCACAGCGGCCCCGCGGCGCCATCCGTGCCGGTGCAAAGTGAATTCGCGCCGGCGAAGATCAATCTCGCGCTACACGTCGTCGGCCGCCGCGCCGACGGCTATCACTTGCTCGAAAGCCTCGTGGCGTTCACCACCGACGTCGGCGACACGGTAAGCATCGCCACCGACCGATCGGCCGAGCTGACGGTCAGCGGCCCTTTCGGCAAGGCGCTGATGGCCACGACGGCGCCCGCCGACAACCTCGTGACGCGCGCAGCGGACGCTACTGGCGGTCGCCGCCGGAGAACGGACACCCGCGCTGGCGCTCGTCAAACGCCTCCCCCCGGCGTCGGGCCTCGGCGGGGGCTCGGCCGATGCCGCCGCGACGGTGCGGCTCGTCGCACGCCATCTGCACACACCGCCCAACCAGATCGCGCTGTCAGCGCTGGCGATGAAGCTCGGCGCCGACGTTCCCGCGTGTCTCGTATCGCGGACGTTGTTCGCGCGCGGCATCGGGGAGCGAATCGCGTTGGTTCCGGGTGTGCCGGCCCTTCCGCTGGTGCTTGCGTGCCCGCCGGTGACGGTGGCGACCGCCGCCGTGTTCGGCGCTTTGGAATCGTCCGAGGGAACGCCCCTCCCCGCGTTGCCGTCACGCTCCGCGAGCCTCGCGGATGTCGCCATCTGGCTCCGCGAAGCGCGCAACGACCTCGCGCGCCCGGCGATGGCGGTCTCTCGGGAGGCCGGCAACGCCGCGACCGCGCTCGCCCGCGACCCGGAATGCCTGTTCGCGCGGATGTCCGGATCGGGCGCCGCGGCGTTCGGCCTGTTTTCCACCCGCGCCGCTGCGACAAGGGCCGCGCGCCGGCTGAGCTCGGCCGAGCCCGGCTGGTGGGTCAAGGCCACGACGACCGTGCCATCGTGAGGCTCGCGGCGAGGCGCGCGGGCGGGTAAAGTCCGCCCCCGAATTCGCTACAGAGGCATCCATGGAACAGATCGCACCAAAGCCGTTCGTCCCGGTGCATTTCGCCGTGTTGACCGTATCCGACACGCGTTCGCTCGCGGACGACCGCTCCGGCAACACGCTCGCCGAGCGCATCGAGGGCGCCGGGCACGTCCTTGAAGACCGCGCCATCGTCAACGACGACGCTCGGAAGATCCGCGCGACGGTGAAGCGCTGGATCAAGAACCCGGACATCGACGTGATCGTCACCACCGGCGGCACCGGCTTCACCGGACGCGATGTAACGCCCGACGCGGTCGAGCCG
The DNA here is from genome assembly GCA_963749755.1 of uncultured Alphaproteobacteria bacterium. Classification (GTDB taxonomy): domain Bacteria; phylum Pseudomonadota; class Alphaproteobacteria; order Rhizobiales; family Kaistiaceae; genus JBBDMC01. The sequence goes on along the minus strand of CAVVOK010000005.1, from coordinate 592,767 downwards.
CTGTTCGACAAGCGCATGGACGGCTTCTCCGCCATCTTCCACCGCATCAGCTACGACCTGATCGGCACGTCTACCATCCAGTCGCGCGCGACCGCCGGATTGGCTGGTTCGACGTTCGTGTTCTGCCTGCCCGGCTCGCCCGGCGCCTGCCGCGACGCGTGGGACGGCATCCTGGTGAAGCAGTTCGACTACCGCCAAGACCCGTGCAACTTCGTCGAGATCATGCCGCGACTGGACGAGCACCTGAAGCGGACGAAGGCGAAGGGCGCGGCGAAACGCTCCGCGACCGCCGGCTCGGCGCGCCACAAACCTAAAGCGCCAGCCAGCCGATCACGCGCCGCGGCACGCGGAAAGCGATAAGCGCCAGCCGCGCCGCACCGCGCACGCGTCCAGGCGAGGGAACGTCGCGCTCTCTGACCGTGATCGCCGCGTCGAGCAACGTGAGCCGGCGCCGGCCGATGCGGCGCGCGAGGTCCATGTCGGCGACGCCATCCGGCGGACGGTGACCGCCGAGCGCGAGATAGAACGCCCGACCGATCAGCAGGCCCTGTTCGCGGCGCGGCGCGGCGAACAGCCGCGTGCTGAGCGCCGACGGCCACTCGCCGGAGCGCGACCGCGCGTTGTCGCGCTTGAGGCGGAACGTCGCCGCGCGCGAGCGCGCTACGCCGTCGACCAACGCACCGTCGATGAACGCCACCGCCTCGCCCAGCCACGACGGCTCCAGCACAGCGCCGGGCCTGAGGAACAAGAGCCAGTCGCCTCGCGCCTGCTCCGCCGCCCGCCGGCGGGCGGAGTACGGGTCCTGACGGCCGTCAACGACGGAGCACCCAGCGGCATCAGCGACCCCAAGCGTGCCGTCTCGCGAGCCGTGGTCGATGACCACGACCTCACGCACGACGCCCTCGGTCGCCGCCGGTACCAGCGCGACAAGGGTCGGCAAAAGGCGGCGCTCGTCGTCGAGCGTCTGGATAACCGCCGTGATCATCGTTGCTTCATATGCGCTGCAGCATGGAATGCAAAACCAATGGCCACTTGATGCGCATGTTCTTGCTATGTTCCGGTTCAAGCGCTAGGAATATCTTCCATGGACGCGAATCACCATCGCCGCACGGAAATTGCCGAAGCGCCCGAATACGTCAGCGGCGGCATCGATCCCGACCGCCGCCGCGGGCGCGGCGCCGGCGTGAACCCGACGGGACGGTACGAGCCGACCTCACGCGACGCGGAGGACGACGGCTGGGGGTCGCTCGACCTACTGCCCGCATTCAAGACCGAGGTGCGGATCGAGCAGGCGCGCAAGATCATCACCCGCAACGAGTTGCCCGACATCTCGTTCGACCGCTCGATCAACCCGTACCGCGGCTGCGAGCACGGCTGCGCGTACTGCTTCGCGCGGCCGACCCACGCCTACTTGGGCCTGTCGCCTGGGCTCGATTTCGAGACGACGCTGTTCGCCAAGCCGAACGCGGCGCGCCTGCTGGAGAAGGAGCTGGGCAAACCCGGCTACCAGGCGCGCACCATGGCGATCGGCACCAACACCGATCCGTATCAGCCGATCGAGCGGCGCTACCGCATCATGCGCGAGATCCTGGAGGTGCTGGACCGCACCAGCCACCCCGTGGGCATCGTCACCAAATCGGCGCTGGTGGTGCGCGACATCGACATCCTGCAGCGTATGGCGGCCCGCGGGCTGGTCAAGGTGGCGCTGTCGGTGACGACGCTTGACCGCAAGCTCGCGCGCGCCATGGAGCCGCGCGCCGCGACGCCGGGCCGGCGCCTCGACGCGCTGCGGCTGCTGTCTGAAGCGAGCATCCCGACAACCATCATGGTGGCGCCCGTGATCCCCGCGTTGAACGAGGCCGAGATCGAGCGCATCCTGGAAGCCGGCGCCGCCGCGGGCGTGCGCGAGGCAGGCTACGTGCTCCTCCGCCTGCCGCTTGAGGTCCGCGATGTCTTCAAAGACTTCCTGGAGCGCGAATACCCGGACCGCGCCAAGCACGTCCTGTCGGTGATCCGCGCCATGCGCGGCGGCAAGGATTACGACGCGACGTGGGGGAGCCGCATGCGCGGCGAAGGGCCCTACGCCTGGCAGATCGGCCGGCGCTTCGAGATCGCCGCCCGCCGGCTTGGCCTGAACCGGGAGAAGCTGAAGCTCCGCACCGATCTCTTCGAGGCGCACCGCGCCGACGCGCGGCAACTGACACTGCTGTGAATTCGACACGCGGACCGTTGGCGGCTCATAATCGGCCGAGTTTAGCGTTGCGTTGTGGGGTGCGTGATGTTGGACCGCGTTCCGGTCTCGACGGATGAGGTCATCCGCCGTGATGATTGCGGCCGTCGAATCCGCCGAGACGTTCGACCATCTGGTGCTCGACGGCATCTTTCCCGACGCCGCCTACCGGGAGATGATCCGCCTGCTGCCCGACGCGGCCGGTTTCCGCGCGCTGACCGGTGCCGCCGGCTGACACCAGCGAGGACGCTTGTCTCGCGGCCGCGGCCGCGCGACCATCGGCCGGCATGCCCCGGTCCGATTCGCCACCTCTGCTCGACCTGCCACGTGAGCCGACCGACCGCTTCGAGCGGCGCGCCCACAGGCGCGGCGCCGCGCTGGTCGCAGGCGTCGATGAAGCGGGACGCGGCCCGCTCGCCGGGCCGGTGGTGGCCGCGGCGGTGGTGTTCGAAACGCGGCGCTACCCGAAGGGCATCGACGATTCCAAGCGCCTCACCGCGACCGAGCGCGAACGCCTCTACGACGCGATCCTTGCCAAGGCATTTGTCGCGGTGTCGATGGCAAGCCGCGCGCGCATCGACCGCATGAACATCCTGCACGCCTCGCTGTGGGCGATGAGCCGGGCCGTCGCCGCGCTCCCCTGCCGCCCGGACCACGTGCTGGTGGACGGGAACATGCTGCCCCCCGGTCTTCCCTGCGCGGCTGAGGCGATCGTCGGCGGCGACGCGCTGTCGGTGTCGGTGGCGGCGGCGTCGATCGTCGCCAAGGTGACGCGCGACCGGCTGATGACCACGGTCGGGCGGGCGTTTCCCGACTATGGCTTCGAGAGCCACATGGGCTATTCGACGCCGGGCCATTTCCTGGCGCTCGAGGCGCATGGGGCGTGCGCCCACCACCGGCGGAGTTTCGCCCCCGTCCGCATCGCGCTGGGACTGCCCGACGGCCGCCTCGACGAAGCAGGCGTCGATCTGTTCGCGCCGTCCGATTAGGGCCGCGCGCTGACCAGATTTTCCCGTCGGAAGTCGGAGCCGGCTACTGCAACAGTGCCTTCACGTCGCCGATCGACTTCGCGATCAGCTCGTCGCCGGCGTCGCCCTTGACGTGCGCGGTCAGCACCTTCTCCGCCGCGGCGATAGCGACATCGGCCGACAGCGCACGAACCTCCTGCAGCGCCTGCGTCTCCGCCTGGCCGATTTTCTGCTCGGCCATCGCGGTGCGGCGCACGACGTAGTCTTCGGTGCGGCGCTGCGCCTCGACGGCGTAGGCGTCGGCCTCTTTGCGCGCCTGTTCGACGATGTCCTCCGCCTCGCGCTCGGCCTCGCGCGCCTTGCGCTGGTACTCGGCGAGAAGCGCCTGCGCCTCCTCGCGCAGCCGGCGCGCGTCGTCGAGCTCCTTGCGGATTTCGTTGACGCGATTGTCGAGCAGCTTGCCGACCATGCCCGGCACCTTGAGGTAAAGCACCAGGGCGACGAACAGAATCAGGGCGATCAACGCCCAGAAGGCGGCATCCTCAAGCATTGCTCGTCCCCCGTCCGCCGACTTCCGCGACCGCGTCGCTGATCTCCTTGGCCGCGGCCTTCGTGCCGAGCAGTCGCTCGACCACCGCCTCGGCGACGTCCGATGCGACGGCGTCGACCTCGGCCAGTGCCTTCTTCTTGATCTCCCCGATGCGCGTTTCCGCGGCGGCGAGCTTCGCATTGAGATCGGCCTCGACCTCGGCCTGCTTCTCCGCCGCCCGGGCCTTGGCGGCGTCGCGCGCCTTCTCGGCGAGCGCGAACGCGTCGGCCCGCGCTTGGGCCAGCGCCTGCTCGTAAGCGGCGATCGCATCGTTCGATTCCTGCTTCAGCCGGTCCGCCTGGTCGAGATCGTTGACGATCCGGTCGCGGCGGTCTTCGAGGATGCCGCCGAGGCGCGGCAGCGCCACCCGCATCACCACCAGGTAGAGCACCACGAAGGTGATCGCGAGCCACAGGAGCTGCGACGGGAAGAACGTCGTGTTGAAGGGCGGGAAGACCTCCTTCTCGCCAAACGCCGCCTCCCCAGGCGGCGGAACCGTCTCGACCGCTTGGGTCTCCGCCTGCGCGAGGACGATCAGAGGTATCCCGACTTCACTCATGGTCCGTCAGCCCGTCCGTTCCGGTGCGCGCCAAGGTTCCTCGCTCAGGTGAAGAGGAGCAGGAACGCGATAACCAGCGAGAAGATGCCCATGGCTTCGGTCAGCGCGAAGCCGAAGATGAGGCGCGGGAACTGGGCGTCCGCGGCGGCGGGATTGCGGATCGCGCCGGAGAGGAAGTTGCCGAACAGCGTCCCGAGACCGATGCCGGCGGCGCCGACACCCATGCACGCCGCCCCTGCTCCGATTGATTTGCCGGCAGTGGCGATAAAGCTGCCGAGTGCGTTTGCGACTTCCGGATCCATTGTCGAGGACTCCCGTTGGCTTGGTTGATGGATTGACCCGCGCGCCCGTTAGTGGTGCGGGTGAATGGCGTCGTTCAGGTAAAGGCAGGTAAGCATCGCGAACACGTAGGCCTGGAGGCCGGCGACCAGGAACTCCAGCCCGGTGAGCGCGACGGTGGTGAGAAGCGCGATCGCCGCGCCGCCCCATCCGAGCGCGCCGAGCGCGCTGAGCCCCACCACGAAGCCAGCGAACACCTTCAGCGTGATGTGCCCCGCGAGCATGTTCGCGAACAGTCGCATCGAGAGGCTGAGGATGCGCGACAGGAACGACAATACCTCGATGAACACGAGGAACGGAAGGATCGGCGCCGGGATACCGCTCGGCACGAACAGCCACAGGAAGCCGAGGCCGTTACGGTAGAACCCGTAGACCACCACCAGGCCGATCACCAGGATGGTCAGCGCCAGCGTGACGATCGGCTGGCTGGTGACGGTGTAGAAATAGGGGAACATGCCCCAGGTGTTGGCGACCAGAATGAACGTGAACAGCGTGAACACCAGAGGGAAGAAGCGCATGCCTTCCGCGCCGGCCGTTTCTCGTACCGTTCCCGCGACGAACTCGTAGAGCATCTCCGCGCTCAACTGCAGGCGCGACGGCACCAGTGCGCGGCGGCGCGTGGCGACGAGCAGGAACGCCGACACGCCGACGGTGGTGAGCACCATGAACAGCGCGGAATTGGTGAAGGAGAAATCGACGCCGCCCACGTCGATCGGGATCAGTCGCTCGAGACGAAATTGGTGGATGGGATCGGTGGTGGCCAAGTAACGCCTTCCTCTTCAGCCCCGGTCGAGGGGGTCGTGCGATCCCGTCGGTCCCGGCTTGACGATGCCTGCGGCCCTGAGTGCGTTGAGGGCCCCCGCCGCGAACCCCAGGATCAAGAACACCATCAGTCCCCACGGCGAGGTGCCGAGCAAGCGGTCGAAACCCCACCCCAACGCGCCACCGAGCAGGACGCCGGCGACGAAATCGGTCGCAACACGAACCGCCAACGCCATCCCCGGACCCGACGTCGACGCCCTGTCTGGAGCGGCCGGCTGGCGCTCGGCGCGGTGCTGATCGAGACGTCGATCGAGCGCCTTAAGCCGCCGCGCAAGCTCAGCCTCTTCGGCGGTCGACCGGTCCGGTTTCCCGTTCCTGTCGTCCATCAGCGACTTCCTCGCCGGTCGAAGAGAACCGAAGATTCCCGGTCTGCCCCGTCAAAGGCGGGCGCACCATAGTGTTGCCCCCTGAGGGTGTCAAGAAGCCGAAGATGCATCGTAACACACTGAAAAATATGGGATATCTCTGGTCACATCGACGCCGTTCGGTCGCGTATATGTGCGGTGCAGCGCCGCGCGCGCTTTCCACCGCGCCGCCGCGTGTGCGACAAGCATCATATCATGCACGATTCCACCGAACGGCGGCGCCGAAAGGGACCGGTCAGATTGTCCGAGCTGGTCTCCGGCGTGATCGCGCCGGTCGGCACGCGGCGCGGTTTCGCGACCGCCGACCTTCTTGCGGCGTGGCCTGAGATCGTCGGGCGCGGGTACGCCGATTGCACCCGGCCGGACAAGCTCGTCTGGCCGCGCGGCGACGACCAGTCCTCGGGCGTGCTTCATGTCACCGTCGCAGGACCGAAAGCGGTGCTTTTCCAGCACGAACTCGGCCAGATCGTTGAGCGCGTCAACGCGTTCCTGGGGTACGCGGCCATCGCGCGGATCAAGCTGGCGCAGGGCCCGGTGACGCGGCGGGCTGTCGAGGTCGCGACGCCCCGGCCCCTCGACGCCACCGAGGAGGGCCGGCTCGCCGAGGCCATCGCCGACGTGGGCGACGACGCCCTGAAGGCCGCCCTCGCCCGCCTGGGTCGCGGTGTGCTCGCAGACGATTGACTGGTCAGGCCGCCGGCTACACCATAAGTTCCCTCGCGCCGGCGGTTTGCCGGCGAAGAATCGAGGAAGCGACCGTGGCGCTTAACTCCCGACAGTGGCTTATGATCCTGGCGGCCGTGATCATCGTGATCGCCGGCGGCACCTTTTTCTTCGTGAACCGGCCGCAGCCGGTCGAGATCCAGGCGTCGAGCACGCCGGCGACCGCCTCCGGTGCTTCATCCGATGCAACGGCGACGCCGGCCGCGGCGACGCAACCGAACTCGGAACTGATGGTGGCAGGTCCATTAGGCGAGCGAGCGCTCGGCGACCCGAAAGCGCCCAACACGGTCATCGAGTACGTCTCCATGACTTGCCCGCACTGCCAGCGCTGGCACACCGACATCTGGCCCGAGTTCAAGGCGAAGTACGTCGACACGGGCAAGGTCTATTTCATTCTGCGCGAATTCCCGCTCGACACGCTGGCGACGTCCGCGATCATGCTGGTGCGCTGCCAGCCCGCCGACCGCTACTTCCCGCTTGTCGATCTCCTGTTCGACCAGCAGGCTAACTGGGCCTTCGTCCAGGATCCGAAGACGGCGCTGCAGAACCTGGTCAAGCAGGCCGGCATCACCACCGACGATTTCAACGCGTGCTTGACGAATCAAGAGATACTCGACGGAGTGAACTGGGTCAGAAATCGCGCCAGCGAGAAATTCGGCGTGCAGGGAACCCCGGCCTTCTTCGTCAACGGCGTGAAGAAGGAAGGCGAGCAGCCGATGGAGGAGCTCGACAAGCTGCTCACCGGCTGACCGGGACCCGCGAGGCGGTTGGGGAGAACGGGGCGGTCATTTGCACTTCACGCGCCTGAGGGTGCTCGGCTTCAAGTCGTTCGTCGAGCCGACGGAATTCGTCATCGAGCCAGGGCTGACCGGCGTGGTCGGCCCCAACGGCTGCGGCAAGTCCAACCTTGTCGAGGCGTTGCGCTGGGTGATGGGCGAAAGCTCGTACAAGAATATGCGCGCGTCCGCGATGGACGACGTGATCTTCCAAGGGAGCCACAACCGCCCGGCGCGCAACAGCGCGGAAGTCTCGCTCGTCGTCGACAACGCCGAGCGCCGAGCGCCGACGCCGTTCAACGATGCCGAGACGATCGAGATCACGCGCCGCATCGAGCGCGAGGCGGGGTCTGTCTACCGCATCAACGCGCGCGAGGTGCGCGCCCGCGACGTGCAGCTGCTCTTCGCCGACGCCTCCACCGGGGCCCACTCCCCCGCGATCGTCGGCCAGGGACGCATCGGCGAACTGATCGCGGCAAAGCCCACCGACCGCCGTGGCCTTCTGGAAGAGGCCGCCGGCATCGCCGGCCTCCACAACCGCCGCCACGAGGCGGAGCTGAGGTTGCGCGCCGCCGAACAGAACCTAGCGCGGCTCGACGATGTCATCGTCGAGATCACCCAGCAGTTCGATGCGCTGAAGCGCCAGGCACGCCAGGCGACGCGCTACCGCAACCTCTCCGGCGAGATCCGCAAGGCGGAGGCCGCCGCGCTGCACCTCCGCTGGGTCGCGGCGTCGTCCGCGCTGACCGAATCGGAGACGACGCTCGCCGCGGCCAAGACCGCCGCCGAGGCGCGCGCCGCCGAGCAGGCGCAAGCCGGGCGCATCCAGGCCGAGGCCGCCGCCGCGGTGCCCGGACTGCGCGACGAGGCCGCGCGCGCCGGCGCGGCACTCCAGCGCATCACGCTCGCGCGCGAGGCGCTGGACGCCGACGAGGCACGCGTCACCGGCCGGCTTTCCGAACTGGAACGACAACTCGCCCAACTCGCCGACGACATCGGCCGCGAGCAACGCATGATCGCAGACCACCGCGCCATCCTCGCCCGCCTCGACGAGGAGGAGCGCGACCTGGAATCGGCCAACGCCGCGCTCGCCGACCGGCAGTCGACCGCGGCGGCCCGCCGCCGCGCCGCCGACACGACGCTTGGTGAGAGCGAGACATCGCTCGCGACGCTCACCGCGCGCCACGCTGAGATGACGGCGCGCCGGACGCAATGGGAACGCACCATCGCCGAGACCGCGCAGCGCATGGCGCGCATCGAGGCGGAGATGGCGACGATCTCCGGCGACCTCGCCGCGCTCGACAGCGACGGCGCGGCGGCCGCGCTCGCCGAACGGCGCGCGGCGGTGGAACATGCCGAGGCCGATCTCGCGACCGCCGAGAGCGGCTCCGCGTCGGCCGAGCAACGCCACGCCGCGACGCGAGATGGCGTGGCCGCGGCGCGCGACGCGCTCGCCAAGACCGAGCGCACGCTCGGCCGGGTGGAAACCGAATCGGCGACGCTCGCCGCGCTCCTCGCCTCGACCGGCGGCGGCGATGCCACGCCGGTCATCGACCTGGTGACGGTGGAGCCCGGCTACGAGGCGGCGCTGGGCGCCGCGTTCGGCGACGATCTCGACGTTCCCGCCGACGAGACGGCGCCGGCGCACTGGCGCACGATCGCCGCCGCCGGCGACCCGGCGCTACCGACGGGCGCGACCCCACTCGCGCGGCACGTGGCGGCGCCGGAGGTGCTCGCGCGCCGCCTCGCGCAGACGGGCATCGTCGACGCCGAGGATGGGCCAGCGCTCCAGAAGCAACTTCGCCCGGGCCAGCGGCTGGTCAGCCAGGACGGCGACCTCTGGCGCTGGGACGGTTTCGTCGCCGGCGCCGACGCACCCGGCGCCGCGGCGCAGCGGCTCGCGAGCCGCAATCGTCTCGCCGAGCTAACCGGCGAGATCAGCATCATCCGCGCCGACGCGACGGTGAAGCGCGAAGCGTTCGACGCGGCCGAGCGCGCCGCCGAACAGGCCGCCTCCGCGGAGGGCGCCGCGCGCGAGGCGCAGAAGAACGCACGGCGCCGGCTCGACGAATGCCGCGCGCGCCTCGCCGACGCCGAGCGTGACGCAGGGCGGCTCGCCGCGAGGCGGAGTGGGCTCGACGAGGCTTATGCGCGGCTGACCGCGGGCCTGGAAGAGGCGCGCGCGCTCCACGACGAGGCGAGCGCCGGTCTGGCGCTCGGCGAAGACCCGGCCGCGCTCGGTGAAGCGCTGGCTGAGACGCGCGCGACGGTCGAGACGGAACGCGCCGCGGCGGCGGAAGCACGCGCCGCCGTGGACGGTCTCGCACGCGAGGCGGAGATCCGGTCGGGACGGCTCGCCGCGATCGCGGTCGAGCGCCAGAGCTGGCGCGAACGCGCGGCGAACGCAGAGGGCCAGGTCGCAACGCTCGGCGAGCGCCGCGAGGCAGCGGAGACCGAGAAACAGCGGCTCGCGGACGAGCCGGCGCGCATCGAGGAGAAGCGCCGCGCGCTTCTGTCGGAGGTCGCGACGGCCGAGACCAACCGCGCCACGGCAAACGACGCGCTTGTCGCCAGCGAAGCGGCATTGGCCGAGGCCGACAAGGCCGCGCGCATCGCGCTCGACGCGCTGGCGGAGGCGCGCGAGCGCCGCGGCCGCGCCGAGGAACGCATGGCCGCCGGCAAGGAGCGGCTGGCGGAACTCGCCCAGCGCATCGAGGAGGCGCTCGACTGCGCCCCCGAGGCGCTTATCGAGATCGCCGAGATCAAGCCCGACGCGTCGCCAGCCCTCGACGACGTCGAGGCGCGACTTGACCGCTACCGCCAGGAGCGCGAGCGCTTGGGCGCGGTGAACCTCCGCGCCGAGGCCGAGGCGGCCGAGCTTGGCGAGCGGCGCGACGCGCTCGCCGCCGAACGCGACGACCTCATCGCCGCGATCGGGCGGCTGCGCCAGGGCATCGCCAGCCTCAACCGCGAAGGGCGCGAGCGGCTGACGGCGGCGTTCGCGACCGTCAACGACCATTTCAAGCGGCTGTTCACACACCTCTTCGGCGGCGGCACCGCCGAGCTGCAGTTGACCGAATCCGATGACCCGCTCCAGGCGGGCCTGGAGATCGTCGCGCGGCCGCCGGGCAAGAAGCCGCAAACGATGACGCTGCTCTCGGGCGGCGAGCAGGCGCTGACCGCGATGTCGCTGATCTTCGCGGTGTTCCTCACCAACCCGGCGCCGATCTGCGTGCTCGACGAGGTGGACGCGCCGCTTGACGACGCCAATGTCGAACGCTTCTGCGCACTGCTCGAACAGATGACGCGCGAGACCGACACGCGCTTCATCGTCATCACGCACAATCCGATCACCATGGCGCGCATGAAGCGACTGTACGGCGTGACCATGGCCGAGCGCGGCGTGTCGCAGCTTGTCTCGGTGGACCTCGAGACGGCGGAGCGCTTCCGCGAGGCCGGATGACGCCCGCCGAAGCGCTGCTCGCCTGGTACGACCGCCACGCGCGGAAGCTTCCGTGGCGGGTGGGCCCGAAGGAACGCGCGCGGGGCGTGAGGCCCGACCCGTACCGCGTCTGGCTCTCCGAGGTGATGCTGCAGCAGACCACCGTCGCGGCGGTGAAGCCCTACTTCGAAGCGTTCCTCGCGCGCTGGCCGACGGTCGGCGACCTCGCCACCGCGCCGCAGGCGGACGTCATGAAGGCATGGGCTGGGTTGGGCTACTACGCGCGGGCGCGAAACCTGAAGGCGTGTGCCGAGGCGGTTGCTTGCGACCACGGCGGCCAGTTTCCGGACACCGAGGCGGGGCTAAAGGCGCTGCCGGGGATCGGCGGATACACCGCCGCCGCGATCGCGGCCATCGCCTTCGACCGGCCGGCGGCGGTGGTGGACGGCAACATCGAGCGCGTGCTCGCGCGGCTGTTCGCGGTCGCGACTCCCCTTCCCGCCGCCAAGGCGATGCTCCGCGAGCACCAGGCCGAGCTGACGCCGGAGCGCCGCGCCGGCGACTACGCGCAGGCGATGATGGATCTTGGCGCGGCGATCTGCACGCCGAAACGCCCCGCCTGCTCGCTCTGCCCGCTGAACGACCGATGCACCGCACGAGCCGAGGGGAACGCGGAGGCCTACCCGATGCGGGTCGCGAAACGCGAGCGGCCGACGCGGTACGGCGCGGCGTTCGTCGCGCGACGCGCGGACGGCGCGGTGCTGCTTCGCGGCCGACCGGAGACCGGCCTGCTCGGCGGCATGACCGAGGTGCCCGGAACGGACTGGTCGGCGAAGCAGATACGCGGCGCCGATGTTGACGCGGCTCCGCTCGAGGCGGACTGGCAGCGCGTGCCGGGCCATGTCATCCACGTCTTCACCCACTTCCGGCTAGAGCTGGACGTGTACGTGGCGGACTTCGGCACACGCACCGCACCCGACGGCTGCTGGTGGGCGCCGGCCGAGACGCTCGCCGACGAGGCGCTGCCGAGCGTCATGCGCAAGGTCATCGAGGCCGCGTTGCCTAGCGCGACGCGCCGGCGTGGCCGGGCGGCGTGAGCGCCATCCGTCACATCGTTCTCGATATCGGCAACGTGCTTCTGCGCTGGGAGCCCGACATTCCCTACCGACGGCTGATCCCCGACCCAGAGACGCGGCGGCGGTTCCTGGCGGACGAGTGCAACGGCGAATGGCTGCGGCTGACCGACAGCGGCATGAGTTGGCGCGAGGCAGAGAACATCCTCATCGCGAAGTTCCCCGGCGACGCGGAGCTGATCCGCGCGTTCCGCCCGCACTGGGAGGAGATGATTCCCGGCGAGATCGCGGCGAGCCGCGTCATCGTGGAGGAGATGCTCGCGGGCGGAGCCGACGTAACCGGCCTCACCAACTTCGCCGCCGACACCTACCCGATCGCGTTCGCGCGGTTTCCGATCCTGTCACGGCTGCGCGGCGTGACCGTCTCTGCGCACGTCGGCCTCACCAAGCCCGACCCAGCGATCTACCGCCGCCACGCGGCGGACTTCGGCCTCAACCAAGCCGCAACGCTGTTTTTCGACGACGCGATCGCCAACGTCGAGGGCGCACGCGTGGCAGGCTGGCGCGCGGAGCATTTCGTCTCGCCGGACAGATTCCGCGACGACCTCAGGCGCTACAACGTCGCCGGCCCGTGACCGATCAGGCGCCAGCGGCGGCCATGCTGCCGCGCGCGATCTGGCGCAGCGCATCGATGGGCGCGCGGGCGCCGGCCTGCTCGTAGTGCCAGAACGTCCAACCGTTGCAGGCGTCGAGCCCCTGCACCAGAGCGCCGACCTTGTGGATCGACCCGACATGATCGCCGGCGCGGAGCGTGCCATCGGCGCGGACCTCCGCCACGTGGCGCGCGCGAGCATCGGTGAGCACCGCGCCGGGCGCGATCAGACCCGATTCGATGAGCACGCCGAAGGGAACCCGCGGCTCGGCCCGCTTGCCGCGGGAGACTTCCAACGCCGTTTCGGCCGCCGGGGTGACGGCAGCGATGCGATCCGCCGCCGCGGCGGCGTACGTTGCGTCGCGTTCGATACCGACGTAGTGGCGGCCGAGCCGCTTGGCGACGGCGCCGGTGGTGCCGGTGCCGAAGAACGGGTCGAGCACCACGTCGCCCGGCTTGGTGGATGCCGTGAGGATGCGGTAAAGCAGCGCCTCCGGCTTCTGCGTCGGGTGGACCTTGCGCCCCTCCCCGCCTTTGAGCCGCTCGCCACCGGTGCAGAGCGGGAACAACCAGTCGGAACGCATCTGCAAATCGTCGTTCGACGCCTTCAGCGCGTCGTACTGGAATGTATAGCCCTTGCTTCGATCGCGGCTCGCCCAGATCAGCGTCTCGTGCGCATTGGTGAAGCGCCGACCGCGGAAGTTCGGCATCGGGTTGGTCTTGCGCCACACCACGTCGTTCAGGATCCAGAACCCAAGGTCCTGGAGGGCCGTGCCGACGCGAAAAATGTTGTGGTACGAGCCGATGACCCACAGCGCGCCGCTCGGCTTGAGCACGCGCCGACAGGCGAGCAGCCACGCGCGCGTGAACGCGTCGTAGGCCGCGAAGCTCTGGAACTTGTCCCAGTCGTCGTCGACCGCGTCGACCTCGGACTGGTCCGGCCGGGTCAGCGGGCCGGCGAGCTGGAGATTGTAGGGCGGATCGGCGAAGACGAGATCGACCGAAGCGGCGGGCAGACGCTCCAACGCGGCGACGCAATCGCCCTGAAGAATCGTATCGAGCCAGACCGGCCGGTCCAGAGAGCGACGCAACGCAACCAACGGAACACCCCACTCGCACAGCGCCGCCGGTCACACGGCAGCGGATGGCCGATGGTTGCCGAACAGGGTAAATGCCGGGTTAGGCGACATGGTTAAGCGAACGTGAAACGAGGCCGGTCCGCGGGACGCGGCCATGCGGCGGCCGCCCTATCGCCGGCCACGCCGCTCGACTAGAACCTCCTGTGTTGCTCGCACCTCCCGCCGGGCACGCCACGCTTGGCGAGACGACAACAGCGGACTGTCCCATGCTCGTGATTTTCGACTGCGACGGTGTGATCGTCGATTCCGAGGTTATCGCCTCCGAGGTCGAGGCCGAGATGCTCACCAAGCTCGGCTTCGAGATCACCGCTCAGGAAGTGACGCGGCGCTTCGCCGGCATGAACAGCGTCGCGATCAAGGCGGTGGTGGAGCGGGAGCTTGGCCACGCTCTGCCGGAAACGTTCCTCGACGACCATGAAGAGACGCTCGACCGTCGCCTCGCCGCCGAGTTGAAACCCGTCGCTGCCATCCGCGAGGCGGCGGAGCGCCTTGCAGGCCCGCGCTGCGTCTGCTCCAACTCGCCGAGCAAGCGGCTGAAAATCGAGTTCGACAAGACGGGCCTCGGCGACGTCTTCGAGCCGTACGTCTTTTCGGCGGTCGAGGTCGGAACGCGCGAGCCGAAGCCCTCGCCCAACGTCTACCGCTACGCGATGGAGCAATTCCGCGCCGCGCCGGAAGACACGGTGGTGGTGGAGGATTCCGTATCGGGCGTCACGGCGGCGCGCGGCGCGGGCGCACGCGTCATCGGCTTCACCGGCGGCTCGCACACCTGGCCGGGCCACGCCGACCTCTTGACCGACGCCGGCGCGGAGACGGTCATCAACCGCTTCAGCGATCTGGCGCCGACGGTTGAAGCGTTGGCGAGCTGGGCGGGTCTCGGCGACTAGCGCGATTTCCGCTTTTCTTTGAGTCGCGAAATCGCTCTAGCTCTTTGTTTGTTCGCAATTCCGGACGGAAAACCGGTTCCCACTTTTTCCTGGAATTGCTCTAGGCGCGAGCGAGCGCGTCACCGGCCGCATCGGCCAGCGCCACCTCGCCAGCGGCCATGCGCCGTAAGAGCATCACGAACAGGAAGAGCAGCGCCAGCGGGAACAGACCCGGCGGGTCCGCCTCGCCGATCGCGAATACCGGCAGCACCCAGGCGACCGCGAGCGCCGGCACTTCCCATTGACGCAAGCCGGTGCGGAGCCCCGCCTCAGCGAGCACCACCGCCGCGTACGCGGCAAGGAGCAGGTCGTAGAACCACGCGTAAGGCGTCACGAGGAGCGTACCGACGCCGAGCATGGCGACAGCCATCTCGGAATGGCCGTAGCGGCGGCACGCGACGTAAGCCACCGCCGCGATCGCGATGGTGATCGGAATCTGGATCAGCTCGGCGAGATGGAGCGGCACGCCGGCGACGATCAGCGCCGCGGCCG
Organism: uncultured Alphaproteobacteria bacterium; assembly: GCA_963749755.1. Taxonomy (GTDB): domain Bacteria; phylum Pseudomonadota; class Alphaproteobacteria; order Rhizobiales; family Kaistiaceae; genus JBBDMC01. The sequence continues at coordinate 577,672 of CAVVOK010000005.1, read as the reverse complement.
GCGACACCATTTGCGGTGCCGGGCTTTCGACGCCGCGCGCCAGGAAATCGGCGATAGTCGGCATCAGGTGGAGCCACGCTACCCACACGTCCGGCCCGCCGATGATGAAGCTCGGGATAGGGAGAACCAGCGCCACGACCGTCGCGACCGCGAACGTCTTCCACGCGCGGAAGGCGATGAGCGCCACGGGGACGAGCAGGCCGAGCTGCGGCTTGATCGTCAGCAGGCCGATGAGCACCCCGGCGACGACCGGGCGCCGTTGAACGAGCCGGAGGCCACCGAGCAGAAGCGCGGAACTCAGGAAGGCGATCTGGCCGACGACCAGCACGGCGAGCGTGGCGGGAGAGACGAGCAGCGCGAGCGAGCGGATGGCGTCCCGGCCGGCGGTCGCGAACAGAAACAACGCCAGCGTCACGATCATCGAGCCGACGCACGCCCAGCCGAGCGGCACGGCGGCGTAGGGCGTCAGCGCCGGCGCGAGCGTCGGCGGATAGGGCAGCGGATGGTATGGGCCGGTGCCGCCGAACAGCGCCTCCTGGTAGCTGTGGAATATCTCCAGGTCGAACAGTTCGGGCGTCAGGCCGTATTGCGCCATCCAGTGCCCGGCCGACCAGAAGATGAAGAAGTCGTCCCCGCCGTCCGCATTGGGGAGCCACATCACGAGATAGGAAACCGAATAGAGCGCCGAGAGCGCGATCACCGCCCAGGCCGCGCGCCGGCGGAAGCGCGCCGCGGCCGCCGCGGAGTTGGCCAGCGGCCGCGCAACCTCGGTCCTGAGGGGAAGGGTCTCGCTCATCGCATTTCCGTGGCCGCCGGCGCCGCCGACCTTGGCGAATCAGCGTTGCGATTGCTTTAACGAAGGGCGCCGAGCGTCCGTTTCGGATTGCCGTTAAGCCTGTTTTTCGCGGTGCTGCTAAGGCGGAAATTAACGTCCTCGTGCCATCCATGGCGGCGAACAGCTAGCGGGCACGTATCGATCCATGGCCATCGGCGAATTCGGACCAGGCGCCGCGGTGCAGGCTACCGCCCCGGACCACCGCGCGGATAAGCTCCGCGAGCTGGCCGAGCGGCTGCCGCGACCGGCCCGGTTCCTCACCATCGGCGCGCTCGGCCTCATCACCGATATTGGCACGTTCAGCATCATCGTCGCGGGGTTCGGCCCGCACGCGCTCGCCGCGCGGCTCGGGTCGATGGCGATCGCCACGCTGGTGACGTGGCGGCTCAACCGCGCGCTCACCTTCGACGCCAGCGGCCGCCCCCAGCACGAGGAAGCGATGCGCTACGCGATCGTGACGGCGCTGGCGCAGGGCGCGAGCTACACCATCTTCGCCGCGCTTGTGCTGACGGTCCTTGCGCACATGCCGCTCGCGGCAATCGTGATCGGCGCCGTGTTCGGCGCGCTGGTCTCGTACAACGGCCATCGTCTTCTCTCATTCGCCCCGAAAGCGGTCCACCCGCATTCGCCACTTTGACATCGCGGGAGCCGCCTACATGCGCGTTGACGCCGAGGTCCTGATCATCGGTGCGGGGCCCGCCGGCCTGACGGCCGCCTACTGCCTCACCAAGAAGATGCCGTCGGTCCTCGTCATCGAAAAGGACCCGACCTACGTCGGCGGCATCAGCCGCACGGTCAGCTACAACGGCTTCCTGTTCGACATCGGCGGTCACCGCTTCTTTTCTAAGGCGAAGGACGTGGTGGACCTCTGGCGCGAAATCCTGCCCGCCGATTTCATCGAGCGGCCGCGCCTGTCGCGCATCTTCTACGACGGCAAGTTCTACTCGTACCCGCTGAGCGCATTCGAGGCGCTGTTCAACCTCGGACCGGTGAAGAGCGCCCACTGCATGGCGTCGTTTCTCTATGCGCGCATGTTCCCGACCAAGAACCCGCGCACGCTCCACCAGTGGGTACGCAATGCCTTCGGCGAGAAGCTGTTCGCCACCTTCTTCAAGACCTACACCGAGAAGGTCTGGGGCATGTCGTGCGACGAGATTTCCGCCGACTGGGCGGCCCAACGCATCAAGGGCCTCGACCTCGGCGTCGCCATCAAGAACGCGCTCGTCCGGACGCTGTGGCCGAAGCGCGCCAAGAAATCCGGCGATGGCGACGGCGTAAAAACGCTGATCGAGAGCTTCCAGTATCCGCGCAAAGGGCCCGGCATGATGTGGGAGGCCGCGGCGAAAAAAGTGACCGAGCGCGGCGGACGCATCATGTTGGGCCGCACGGCCGCCAAGCTCGCCTACAACAAGACCGCGAAACTCTGGACCGTGACGGTCACGACCGCGGAAGGGCGCCGCGAAACCTACGTCGCGCGCCACGTGGTTTCGTCCGCGCCGGTGCGCGAATTGGTGGAGAAGATCACGCCTTCGCCGATCTCGCGGCTCCACGCCGGTTCGCTTCGCTACCGCGATTTCCTCACCGTCGCGCTGATCGTCAACAAGCCGGACGCTTTCCCCGACAACTGGATCTACATCCACGACCCGTCGGTGAAGGTCGGCCGCGTGCAGAACTTCCGCTCGTGGTCGCCGGAGATGGTCAAGCCGGGCATGAGCTGCCTCGGCCTCGAGTACTTCTGTTTCGAGGGCGACGGCCTGTGGGCCGCGCCCGACGAGGAACTGATCGCGCTCGCCAAGAAGGAGATCGGTGAGATCGGTCTGGTCGCCGCCGACGACGTGGTGGACGCGTGCGTCGTGCGCCAACAAAAGGCCTATCCCGTCTACGACGACACCTACGCCGCCAATATGGCCGTCGTCCGCCGCGACCTCGAGGCAAGTTATCCGACGCTGTATCTCGTCGGGCGGAACGGGATGCACAAATACAACAACCAGGACCACGCCATGATGACCGCCATGCTGACGGCGGAAAACATCCTCGCCGGCAAGCGCATCCACGACGTGTGGGCGGTCAACGAGGACGCCGAGTACCACGAGGCGGGATCGTCAGGCGCGCAAGCTGCGCTGAAGAGCGAGCGCCAGGTGCCGCGCAAGGTGGCGGCGGACCGGACCGCGGCGTGAGCGCGCCGAACCTCCATCACGCCGGCAATCGCGACTGCGCGCGGCCCAACTCCACAAGCCGAATTGCTGCGAGCAGCAGGCCGAAGAGCGTAAACTGAACAAATCCCACCGCGAACTCGACGGCAAACCACTGTGCAATGGATGGCGCGGCGTATTTGGCCGGCTCGACAAGAGCCTGATAACTCACGAGCACCGCCCCAGCGAGCCACGCGAAAATTACCGCCCGCACGATCCCCGACCCGGCAATCCGGACCCGCTGAGCCAAAAACGCCAGAACGGCTCCCTGGATCACGGCCGCGAAGACGCCGAGCGCCGCAATCGCCTCCGGACGCATGAACGACACCCCGGCGTAGTGTCCGGCGTTTATCCAGAAGTGCGACATCGCCTGAACGACCAGTGTCACCACGACGTATGCCAGGACAGTCAGCACGAATGTCATCGCCACCTCCCTTGCATTTCGCAAGCAATACCGAGAATGCTTTCGAATTGCAAGCGAGTGGCGTAGGCTTAAGCGATGAAGCGAACGACGACGCGCCCGCCGCGATCGCGGTGTCCGGTAAACATGGCCGTCGAGGTTCTCGGCGACCGCTGGACCTTGCTCGTACTCCGCGACCTGATGCTGAAGGGGCGCGCTACCTTCAAGAGCATGATCGAGGCGGAGGAGGGCATAGCCACCAACATCCTCGCCGATCGTCTTAGCCGCCTGGAGGTCGAGGGAATTGTCGAGAAGAGTTCGCGACGCGGCCGACGGCCGGCGCGTGCGCTACCGGCTGACGGCGAAGGGCCTCGATCTCGCACCCGTGCTGGTGGACATGATGGTGTGGAGCGCGAAGTACTACGACACCGCCGCTCCGAAGGAGGAGATCGAGGAGATGCGCCGCCATCGTCGTCGCTACCTGGGCGGAATTCAGGCCGGCGCGATCGGTTCCCATCGGGAAAAGTGAGCTGCCGCGCGAGACTCAGCGACAAACCATGCCCGGCAGCGTGATGGCCGCGGCAAGCGCGGCCGTCTATTTACGCCGCGATTATTGGACGGGCCCCCCCTCGCCCCCATCCGCCTCGTCTTCCGAGTCGTCCTCGCCATCGTCCGACGAATTGTCCGCACTGTCATCGACTTCGTCGACGTCGTCGTTTGTATCGTCGACACCATCAAGCGAGTCATCGCCGCTGCGGACGCCCGCCGAGCCATCCTGGCCACCGACCGGCGACGCCTCGGCGGTGACGGCATTCTTCATCAGTTGGCAGATCGGGCCACAGAAGCCGGTCGTCTCGGCCGCGGCCGGGGCAGGCCGAGCGAGACCGACGAGACACACGGTCGACGCCGAAACTAACAGCCAATTCCGCATGATCCAACTCCGAGCGCTGCCCGACCCGGTGCAACGCTAACGCAAGCGCCTTTCGCGGCGCTAACCAGCCTCCGTAAATTCTTAGCCAAGTCGACCGGAGCCCGCCGGGATCGGCCGCGGTGCTACTCCGCCGCCTCGCTGTAGGGCGGCGGCTTCTCCCACTTGAGCCGCGGCTGGCGCGCGGCGCGCGTCTCGTCGAGGCGGCGACGCGGCGCGAGCACCGGCGCGCGGTGGAAACGTTCGGCCTCGCCGCGCTTGGCACGCATGACCAACGCGCGCAGCGTCGCGGCGAAGAGATCGAGCGAGGCTTTCGATTCCGACTTCGTCGGCTCGATCAGCATCGCGCCGTGCACGACCAGCGGGAAATACACCGTCATCGGGTGAAAGCCCTCGTCGATCATCGCCTTGGCGAAATCGAGCGTCGACACGCCGGTGCCTCCCAGGAACGCGTCGTCGAACAGCGCCTCGTGCATGCACGGCTTGTCGCCGAAGGGCTGCGACATGACGTCGGCGAGCAGGGCGCGCACGTAGTTGGCATTGAGCACCGCGTCTTCGGATGCCTGGCGGAGACCGTCGGCTCCGTGCGAGAGCATGTAGGCGAACGCCCGCACGAACATGCCCATCTGCCCGTGGAAGGCGGTCATGCGACCGAACGGCTGCTCGCCATCGGCGCACGCGTCGCTAGTCTCGACCAGCTCCGCGCGGCCGTTCTTCACGCGCAGGAACGGCAGCGGCGCGAAGGGCGCCAACGCCTCCGACAGCACCACCGGGCCCGCGCCAGGGCCCCCGCCACCGTGGGGGGTCGAGAACGTCTTGTGGAGATTGATGTGCATCGCATCGACGCCGAGATCGCCCGGCTTCACCTTGCCGACGATGGCATTGAAGTTGGCGCCGTCGGCGTAGAAGTACGCGCCGACCGCGTGCACTGCCTCGGCGATTTCGACCACGTCGCGCTCGAACAGGCCGCAGGTGTTTGGGTTGGTCAGCATGATCGCCGCGACGTCATCATCGAGCCGCGCCGCGACTTCGGCCGGATCGACGGTGCCATCGTCACGCGCGGGCACTGAGACCACGCGGTAGCCGAGGAGCGCCGCCGTCGCGGGGTTGGTGCCGTGCGCCGACTCCGGCACCAGCACGGTGGAGCGCGCCTCGCCGCGCGCGGCGAGCGCCGCCTTGATCGCCATCATGCCGCACAGTTCGCCGTGCGCGCCCGCCTTGGGGCTGAGCGCCACCGCCGCCATGCCGGTCGTCTCCATCAGCCACCGCGCCAGCTCCGCGATGAGTTCGATCGCGCCCGGAACGGTAGAGAGCGGCTGCAGCGGGTGGATGTCGCCGAATCCGGGAAGCCGCGCGAGCTTTTCGTTGAGCCGCGGATTGTGCTTCATCGTGCACGAGCCGAGCGGATAGATGCCGGCGTCGATGGCGTAGTTCATGCGGCTCAGCCGCACGTAGTGGCGCACCGCCTCCGGCTCCGACAGGCCGGGAAGGTCAATCGGCGTGCGGCGGGCGTGCTTGCCGAGTTTGCTCGCGGCCGTCGGAAGATCGGGCAGATCGACGCCGGTGACCTCGAGGCGGCCGATCTCGAACAGCAGCCCCTCCTCCATCTCCAGCCCACGGTTGGCGGTGAAGGTAGGCTCGTCAACTGCGTTGGCGGCGGCACGTGTCTCCGTGTTCAGCATCTAGAGCACCTCCTTGACGGCGGCAGCGTAGGCGGCGCGGTCGGCGTCGGTGTTGAGCTCGGTCGCGGCGACGACGAGCAGGTCGGCGAGATCAGGCCGCTCCGGTTCGAGCCGCGACACCGGCACGCCGCCGAGGACGTCCCGCGCGGCAAGCGCATCGACCACCTCCGCCGCCGGACGCGGCAGCCGGACGGTGAATTCGTTGAAGAACGTTTCGTTGAGGACGGCGACGCCGGGGATCGCCGACAGCGCATCGGCGAGCCTGACAGCGTTGGCGTGATTGAGCGCCGCGAGGCGCGTAAGGCCGGCCTCGCCGAGGAGCGTCATGTGGATGGTGAAGGCGAGCGCGCAGAGGCCGGAGTTGGTGCAGATGTTGGAGGTCGCCTTGTCGCGGCGGATATGCTGCTCGCGCGTCGAAAGCGTCAGCACGAAGCCGCGGCGGCCATCGGCATCGACGGTCTCGCCGGCCAGGCGGCCCGGCATCTGGCGCACGAATTTCTGCCGCGTCGCGAAGAGGCCGACGTAAGGGCCGCCGAACGACAGCGCGTTGCCGATCGACTGGCCCTCGCCGACGACGATGTCGGCGCCTTGCGCCCCCGGCGGCTCGATCGCGCCCAGCGCCACCACCTCGGTCACCACCGCGACCAGCAGCGCGCCGACCGCGTGCGCCTTCTCCGCGATCGGTCTCAGGTCGATCAGGTGGCCGTAGAACGAGGGCGATTGCACGACGACGCACGAGGTGTCGCCGTCGATGGCGTCGAGGATCGCCTCGGTGCTGGACGGGTCCGGCGCGAGCGCCACGACCGGGTCGCCGGCCATCTCGGACACGGTCTCGACCACCGCGCGGTACTGCGGGTGGAGCCCGCCGGAGAGCACCGCCTTCCGCCGCTTGGTGACGCGGTGCGCCATCAGCACCGCTTCGGCGGTCGCGGTTGAGCCGTCATACATCGAGGCGTTGGCGACCTCCATCGCGGTCAGGTTCGCCACCTGCGTCTGGAACTCGAACAGCGCCTGCAACGTCCCTTGCGAGATCTCCGGCTGATAGGGCGTGTACGACGTCAGGAACTCGGAACGCTGGATCAGGTGATCGACGCTCGCCGGAACGTGGTGGCGGTAGGCGCCGGCGCCGACGAAGAACGGCACCGAGCCCGCCGGCACGTTCTTCGCGGCGAGACCGGCGAGAATACGCTCGACCTCGATCTCGCTTTTCGCCGTCGGCAGGTTCGGGCAGGCCCGTCGAGCCGCTTGTCGGCCGGAATGTCGGCGAACAGCGTCGTCGATGTCCGCGACGCCGATGCGGGCGAGCATCGCCTGGCGGTCGGCAGCGGTGTGGGGCAGGTAACGCATGGGCAGTTTCTCCGGGGCAGGAAGTCAGTCGCGCGGCGCGATGGCGACCTTGCTGGTAACGGAATTGGCGACGAAGCACGTGTTCGTGCGCCTTCTCGTGGAGCGCGGCGATCGCCTGGGCGTCCGGCGCGGCGCCGGAGAAGACGATGCGCGGGTGGAGCGTTACTTCGGCGATCCAGCGGCGACCGTCCTCACGCCGTTCGAGCACGCCGACGGCCTCGTCGTCGTAGGCGTCGATGACGAAGCCTGCGTGGCGGGCGATATCGATGAACGTCAGGATGATGGCACGCGACGAGCGCGGCGACGAATGCCTCCTCCGGATCGACCGCCGCCTCCGACGACCACGGCGCGCGCACCACCGCCGGCGACGCCGACGCGGTGATCTCCGCGCCGCCGTCGAAGCGCCAGACGTGCACGCGCGAATAGTGCCCCTTGGCGAAGTCGCCCTCGCCGCGCCGCCACTCGACCGTCGCGCGATGCTCGACCATGGTCAGATCGTCTCCAGGAACGGCTTGTAGGCGTCCGCGTCCATCAGCGCCTCGAGGTCGGCCGTGTTGGCGACCTTGAGCTTCAGGAACCAGCCGTCGCCCTCGGCGAAGTGTTGACCGGGCCCGGCTCGCGTGAGAGCGCGTCGTTGACCTCGACCACCTCGCCGGCGACCGGCGCGTAGACCTCGCTCGCCGCCTTGACCAATTCGACGACCGCCGCCTCGGCGCCCTTGTCGAGCGTCTTGCCGACCTCCGGCAGCTCGACGAAGACGATGTCGCCGAGCTGCTCCTGGGCGTAGTCGGTGATGCCGACGGTGGCGATATCGCCGTCGAGGCGGATCCATTCGTGGTCGCGGGTGTAGCGGGTGGTCATCGAGATCACCTCGTCAGGAAGCTGGCTTGCGGAAATAGCGGTGGGGAACGAACGGCAGCGGCGCCACGGTCGCGGGCTGCGGCGCGGCCGCGCACCGTGACCGTACAAGCGCGGTGCCCGGCGCGGCGAGCGCCGGCGCGACGTAGCCCATGGCGATCGGGCGCGCCGACGGTCGGGCGAAGCCGCCGGTGGTGACGCGCGCCGACGGCCGCGCCGGCGGCGTCGCGGATCTCGGCGCCTTCGCGCGCCGGCGCGCGGCCGTCCACCAGCGAGGCCGACGCGGACGCGCGGCGGCCCGTCGGCGAGCTCGGCAGGATGCGCTCGGCGCCGGGAAAGCCGCCGCCTCGCGGCGGCGCTTGGAGATGGCGAAGGCGAGATCGGCCTCGACCGGCGAGGTCGTCTCGTCGATGTCGTGGCCGTAGAGCGGCAGCCCGGCCTCGAGGCGCAGCGAGTCGCGGGCGCCGAGGCCGATCGGCTTGACCCGCGCTCGGCCAGCAGCGCGCGCGGCAGACCGCCTCGGCGTCGCTCGGCCGGCACGGAGATCTCGAAGCCGTCCTCGCCGGTGTAGCCGGAGCGGGAGACGTGGCAGGCGAATGCCGTCGAATACGCCGGCGTGCGTCATGAAGCCGAGGCTCGCCGGCGTCCGGCGCGTGGCGCGCCATCACCGCGGCGGCCTTCGGCCCCTGCAGCGCGAGCAGCGCGCGGTCGTCGTGGCTCGAGCGCAGCGTTGGCGGGCAGCCGGCGCCGCGCGAGATGCGGCGTAGTCGACGTCCTTGCGCGCCGGCATTGACGACGAGATAGAGCGTGCCGTCGTCGTCCGGCACCGGCGGGCGCGTGACCATCAGGTCGTCGATGATGCCGCCGTCGTCGTTGAGCAGCAGCGTGTAGCGGATCGCGCCCGGGCTTCAGCCCGACGAATGTCGCCGCGGCGTCAGCGCCTCACAGCGCCCGCGACCGTCGTGCTCGTGTCGGTCGGGCGCCGATCGAGCGTCAGGAACGCTGGCCCATGTGCGAGACGTCGAACAGCCCGGCGTGCGTCGCGCGTCCACTTGTGCTCGGCGATGATGCCGGTCGGATACTGCACCGGCATGGCGTAGCCGGCGAACGGCACCATGCGCGCGCCGAGCTCGCGGTGCAGCGCGGCGAGCGGCGTCTCGCGCAAGGTACTGCGTTCGGTGGCTTCAGCCATGGCGGTCCTCGACAGAGGTGACGCGCACGCGAACGCGGGCCGATCAGTCCGCCCGCGCCCCCTCTGTCCGAGAACCTGAGAGATTTCCCCCGCCGAAAAACGCCGGATGCGTGCTCCTGCACGTTTCCGCAGACCGCTCGGCGCGGTTACTCCTTCGGTGAGCGCGGCACACGGCGCCGCGCTGCTTTCCAGAGCGTCGCCGACCGTCCGGTCCTTTTGCCTGAGAGTTTCCGGGGCGGTTGCTCCTTCGGCGCCGGACCGGCTGAAGCCGGCCCGGTCTCTCCCGGCGGTCGTCGCGGTCGCCGGCGATCACAGCCGACCGGCCGGGACGCGACTCCATCCCGGCGGGCGCCAGCTGTAGGGCAGCCTGGCCACGGCCGAGTCAATCAGCGGGCCGGCCGCGCCTGTCGCTTCTTGTCCCTGCGTCGAAGCCGACGTAGATGATGAGATCGTGGTCGTCGGGCGCGACCGTGAACGACAACGTTTCGACCACCTCGCGAAATCGCTGGCGAAATCCGGCGCCGCGATGTCACCGGCACCTTGTAGAGCCTTCGAGTAGAGCACCTTGGCGCCGTGCCTGTTTGACCACCGCGACGCGCAGCGGCAGCGTCACCTTGCCGGCGCCGCCCTTCGGACCGGCGACAACGCGGCCGGCGACGCCGATCTTGACGTCAGGTGTGCCGTCCACATCTTGCGGCATTCGCGGGCGGTCTTGGCGATCGAGCCCTGGATAGCGGACAAAGTCGGCATCCCCGTCATGACCGCGCTCGTAGATGGTCAAGCGCCTCGGTGCCGGCACTGACGCGGACCGGCGGGCAATAGCCCGGCTTCAGGAAGTAGTCCGGATGGATAGTCGACTGGGAGGTCGCCGCGCCCGTGGGGCTGGCCTTGTTGCCGGACCGCCGAAGAGCCGCTGGCGACGAGTCGTCGGCGCGGCCGCGGCGCTGGCGCAGACGTACTGGCGCAGCCAGCGAGCAGGCACCGCCGCCAGCCGCCGCAGGCCAAGCCGGCGGCGACCAGGTATCGCACGAATAGGCGGAATTGCCGCTGACGAAATACAGCCGCATCCCCGATTCCCTTCCATTTCTGCGGCGCCTCTATATCAGCGTCATCGGCTTTTTGGCGACCGAAGGGCAACGGCCAAACGGCGCCGCTCCCGTGCCAATGCTTGCCGGCCGCTGTCCGGCGGATAGGGTCGACAAGACGGGAGCGCTCTGCCCCCCGGCGGGGAAGGCTTCGCCCCGAGTGAAATATGTGAGTACGCGCGGGCAGGCGCCCGCGCTCGGCTTCTCCGACGTGCTGCTCGCCGGGCTTGCCCGCGACGGCGGCCTCTATGTGCCGCGAGGACTGGCCGCAGCCTGACAGCCGGCGACCATCGCCGGCTTCGCCGGCCGTCCCTATGCCGATGTCGCCTTCGAGATCATCCGGCCCTTCGTCGGCGGCGAGATCGCCGACGCCGACGCTCCGCGCGCATGTGCCGCGACGCCTATGCCGGCTTCCGCCACCCGGCCGTCGCGCCGCTCATCCAGATCGGCCCGGGCGAATGGGTGCTGGAGCTGTTCCACGGGCCGACGCTGGCCTTCAAGGACGTGGCGATGCAGCTGCTGGCGCGGCTGATGGACCACGTGCTGGCCGAGCGCGGCGACGCGCGCCACCATCGTCGGCGCGACCTCGGGCGACACCGGCGGCGCGGCGATCGAGGCGTTCCGCGACCGCGACAACGCCGACATCTTCATCCTGTTTCCCGGAAGGCCGCGTCTCGCCGATCCAGCAGCGGCAGATGACCACCGCCGGCGCCGCCAACGTCCACGCGCATCGCGGTCGAGGGCACCTTCGACGACTGCCAGGCGATCGTGAAGGCGATGTTCAACAACGCGCCGTTCCGCGAGCGGACTGGCGCTCGCCGGCGTCAACTCGATCAACTGGGCGCGCATCCTCGCGCCAGATCGTCTACTACTTCACCGCCGCCGTCGCCCTCGGCGCGCCGCGACCGGCCGGTCTCGTTCACCGTGCCGACCGGCAATTTCGGCGACATCTTCGCCGGCTACGCCGCCAAGCGCATGGGCCTGCCGATCGACCGGCTGGTGATCGCCACCAACGTCAACGACATCCTGGCGCGCACGCTGGAGAGCGGGCGCTACGAGCTGCGCGGCGGTCACCGCCACCACCTCGCCGTCGATGGACATCCAGGTCTCGTCGAATTTCGAGCGGCTGCTGTTCGAGGCCTACGGCCGCGACGCGGCCGCCGTCGCCGGCCTGATGGACGAGCTCGCCAAGTCGCGGCGCGCTTCGCCATCGCGCACGGCGCGCTCGACGCGATCCGCGCGCGACTTCGCCGCCGGCCGCGCCGACGAGGCCGAGACCGCGGCGAACCATCCGCGACACCTACCGCGCAGACCGGCTTCCTGCCGACCCGCACACCGCCGTCGGGCTCGCCGTCGCGCGCGCGCTTCGCCGAGCCGGCGTGCCGATGATCGACGCTCGCGACCGCCCATCCGGCGAAATTCCCCGCCGCGGTCGAGGCGGCCACCGGGCATCGAGCCGCCGCTGCCGGCCCGGCTTCGGCGATCTCGATCGACGCGACCGGAGCGCTTCGTCACGCTCGCCAACGACCGCGAGGCGGTCGAGGCACTCATCGCTGGCGCACGCGCGCGCCGTCGCCGAAAGAGGTCTGAGTCGATGACCGTTCGCATGTCGCCGTCTGCAGTTCCGGCCTGACGCGTCGTCACCCACGCGATGGACCATCTGGAGAGCGCCGCGCTCGGCGTCTGGGTCGGCGCCGGCTCGCGCTCGGAGCGCGAGGACGAGCACGGCCTGTCGCACCTGCTCGAGCACATGGCCTTCAAGGGCACCGCGACGCGCACGGCCGCCGACATCGCCGAGGAGATCGAGGCGGTCGGCGGCGAGGTCAACGCCGCCACCAGCGTCGAGACGACCTCCTACTACGCGCGCGTGCTCAAGGACGACGTGCCGCTCGCCCTCGACATCCTCAGCGACATCCTGCGCAACTCGGTCTTCGACGCCGACGAACTGGAGCGCGAGCAGCACGTCATCCTGCAGGAGATCGGCGCCGCGCTCGACACGCCCGACGACCGCGTCTTCGACCTGTTCGCCGAGGCCGCCTATCCGGCCAGCCGATCGGCCGGACGATCCTCGGCACGCCGGAGACGGTGCGCGCCGTCGCGCCGCCGATGCTCGCGCGACTATCTCGACCGCCACTACCGCGGCCCGGCGATGGTGCTCTCGGCCGCCGGCGCCGTCGATCACGACCGCGCTCGTCGGAGCTCGCCGGCGAAAGCTTCGGCGACCTCGCCGGCCGACGCCGGGCCGCAGCCGGTCGGCGCGCGCGCTATCGCGGCGGCGACGAAGCGCGAGGAGCGCGACCTGATGGAGGCGCAGATCATGCTCGGCTTCGAGGGCGCGCCCTACGCGTCGAACGACTTCCACACCGCCCAGTTCTCGCCGCGATCCTCGGCGGCGGCATGTCGTCGCGCCTCTTCCAGGAGGTGCGCGAGAAGCGCGGGCTCTGCTACTCGATCTACGCCTTCCACTGGAGCCTTCGCCGACACCGGCATGTTCGGCATCCACGCCGCGACCGGGCCGGACGACGTGGCGCGAGCTGATGCCGGTGATCATCGACGAACTGGAGCGCGCCGCCGCACGACATCACCGAGCGCGAACTCGACCGCGCGCCGGCGCAGCTCCGCGCCGGCCTGCTGATGACGCTGGAGAGCCCGGCGGCGCGCGCCGGCCAGATCGCCCGGCAGATGCTGCTGTTCGGCCGGCCGATCCCGGTGGAGGAACTGGTCGCCAAGATCGACGCGATCACGGTCGCAGGACGTGCGCGACCTCGCCGAGCGAACTCATCACCGGGCAGCGCGCCGACGCTCGCCGCGGTCGGTCCGCTCGACGGCCTGATGGATCCGACGACATCGCCGAGCGCTTCGGCGCTCCGCGTCGAGGCCTGAGGCGCGACGGGCAAGCGTCGCCATGGCCTTCCTGCGCTCGATCTCGACAACCACCGTCGGCGCCGATCCTGCGCGGCGACCGGGTGCTCGCTGCGCACGCCGCACGCTCGCCGACTACCCGCAGTGGGCGAGGCTGCGCGAGGAGAGCCGCGCCTTCCTCGCGCCGTGGGAGCCGATCTGGCCGGCCGACGATCTCACCAAGCTCGCCTTCCGCCGCCGGCATCCGCCGCTACCAGCGCGAGATCCGCAACGGCACCGGCTATCCCTTCTTCGTCTTCTCGCCGGACGGCGACACGCTGCTCGGCGGGCTGACGCTCGCGCAGATCCAGCGCGGCGTCACCCAATCGGCGGTGCTCGGCTACTGGATGGGCGAGCCCTATGCCGGCAAGGGCCTGATGACCGCCGCCGTGCGGCCGTGATCGGCTTTGCCTTCGACACGCTCCATCTCAACCGGATCGAGGCGGCCTGCCTGCCGCACAATGCCGCCTCGATCCGCCTCCTCGAAAAGGTCGGGTTCGCGCGCGAGGGCTATGCCCGGAGGTATCTGTGCATCGACGGACGCTGGCAGGACCATGTCCTCTTACGGCCTGGTCCGCGACGATCCGCGGCGCGTGAAGCGCCCGACGCTAACGGCATTGGGACCAGCTTGTCGCGCCGCGGCTGCAGCAATAGTAATCTCGAATTGCGCTGGGGCCTTTGGAGGATCGGTTGCCGCTCGTTCGCCTGGTTGCGCGTCTCATATTGCCTTGCGTGTCTCGCCGCGCGTGCCTGCCGCGCGGCGAAGGCGCTTGAAGCCATGCGCGTGCCGCTGGACGGACGCACGCTGGACCTCACCAAGGCGGTGCAGCTCTATCCGCCAGGCCGACGACCGCATTCAGGTCTCGACCGCGCCCGGGCGCCGACGGCATCGTGCGGCGCATCGAGGTCCGCGCGCGCGAGGGCGACGGCGGCTCGCATCTGGGCGGTGTTCGCGCTCGCCAACAACGGCGACGAGCAGATCGACCGGCTGCTGGTCGCGCCGCATTTCCGCCTCGCCGGCTCGGGCCTGTTCTGGCCCGACCTCGGCGCCTCGCGCATCGCCAACATCACGCCGAGCCAGGGCTTCGCGCCCGACCGCCAGCCGAGCCAGGAGGCGGACGTCTTCCGCATCACCCTCGATCCCGGCGCCGTCGTCACCTTTGTCGCGGAACTGCGCACGCCCGACCTGCCGCAGCTCTATCTGTGGGACGCCGACGCCTACAAGGACGCGGTCAACAGCTACACGCTCTACCGCGGCATCGTGCTCGGCATTTCCGGGCTTGCTGGCGCTGTTCCTGACCATCGTCTTCGTGGTCAAGGGTACGCGCCATGTTCCCGGCGACGGCGGCGCTCGCCTGGGCCGTGCTGATCTATCTGTGCATCGACTTCGGCTTCTGGAACCAGCGTGATCAGCATCCAGCGCGGGCGACGACCAGGTGTGGCGCGCCGGCGCCGAGGTGTTCCTCGCCGCCACGCTGCTCATCTTCACCTACACCTATCTCCATCTCAACCGCTGGCACGTGCGCTACGGCCACGTGACCATCGGCTGGCTGGTCGGCCTCGTGGTGCTGCTCGGCGTTGCGGTGGTCGATCCGCCGATCGCCGCCGGCATCGCGCGCTTCTCGATCGGCCTGACGGCCGTGCTCGGCTTCGTGGTGATCGTCTACCTCGCGACCCACAACTACGACCGCGCCATCATGCTGATCCCGACGTGGGTGCTGCTGCTGGTGTGGACGTTCGCCGCCTAGCTCACGGTCACCGGACAACTCGTCAACGACGTCGTGCAGCCGGCCCTCGCCGGCGGGCTGGTGCTGATCGTGCTGCTGATCGGCTTCACCGTCATGCAACACGCCTTCGCCGGAGGCGTCGTCCCGGAGGGACCGATCGGCGACGCGGAGCGGAAGGCGCTGGCGCTGACCGGCTCCGGCGACATCGTGTGGGACTGGGACGTTTCCCGCGACCGCATTTATACCGGCCCGCAGGCCGAGGACCTGCTCGGCCTGCCCCGCGGCAGGCTTGAAGGCCCGGCGCGCGACTGGCTGGACGTGCTCCACCCCGGCGACCGCGACCGTTTCAAGACGACGCTCGACACGGTGGTGGAACTGCGACGCGGGCGGATCAGCCAGGACTTCCGCCTGCACTCCGAGGATGGCCACTACCGCTGGTTCCGCCTGCGCGCCCGCCCGGTGATCGGCAGCGACGGCGAGGTGCTGCGCTGCGTCGGCACGCTGCTCGACGTGACCGAGGATCGCAACGCCGAGGAACGGCTGCTGCACGACGCGGTGCACGACAACCTGACCGGCCTTCCCAACCGCGAGCTTTACCTCGACCGCCTGAAGGCGGCGATGGCGCGGAGCAACGCCGAGGGTGGGGCGCGGCCTTCGGTGTTCGTCCTCGACATTGACCGCTTCAAGCAGGTCAACGACGGCTTCGGCATCGCCGTCGGCGACTCGATCCTGCTGACCATCGCGCGCCGCCTCGCCCGGCTGCTGAAACCGCAGGACACGCTGGCGCGCCTCGGCGGCGACCAATTCGCCTTCCTGCTCATCTCGGAGAGCCTGCCGGAGCGGATCGCCGCCTTCGCCGAATCCGTCCGCCGCACGCTGCGCGCGCCGATCACCCTGGGCGAGCGGGAGATTTTCCTCACCGCCTCGATCGGCATCGCCATGCACGACGGCAAGCGCGCCGAGCCGGAGGAGCTGATCCGCGACGCCGAGATGGGCACCTACCACGCCAAACGCATGGGTGGCGACCGCATCGAGGCGTTCCGCGCCGCGCTTCGCCAACACGGCAGCGACCTCGCGACGCTGGAATCGGACCTCCGCCGCGCGCTCGGCCGCGACGAGATCAAGGTGCTCTACCAGCCGATCGTACGGCTGGACGACAAGACCATCGCTGGCTTCGAGTCGCTGGTGCGCTGGGACCATCCGAAGCTCGGGCGCATCCCGCCGAGCGACTTCATCCCGCTCGCCGAGCGGACGGGGCTGATCATCCCGCTCGGCATGTTCGTGCTCGATCGCACCGCGCGCCAGCTCGCCGACTGGCAGGAGGCGCTCGGCCGATCCGCGTCGCTGTTCGCCAGCGTCAACGTGTCGAGCCGCCAGCTGCTCCGCCACGACCTGATCAACGACGTGAAGTCGGTGCTGGTGCGCTCCAACATCGCGCGCGGCTCGCTCAAGCTGGAGGTGACCGAAAGCCTGGTGATGGAGAACCCCGAGTACGCCGCGCAGGTGCTGATCCGTATCCGCGAACTGGGTGCCGGCCTGTCGCTCGACGACTTCGGCACCGGCTACTCGTCCCTCGCCTACCTGCAACGTTTCCCGTTCGACACCATCAAGATCGACCAGACCTTCGTGCGCGGCACCGGCCTCGGCGACCGCCGCGTGATCCTGAGATCGATCATCGCGCTCGCCCACGATCTCGGCATGGACGTGGTGGCGGAAGGCGCCGAATCGGACGATGACGCGCTGGAGCTCTACGATCTCGGCTGCGAGTACGTGCAAGGCTTCCTGTACGGTCAGCCGATGTCCGCCACCGAGGCGAGCAAGCTGCTTTTCCGCCCGGAGGATGCGCGCGAGACGAAACAACGGACCGAGCAGCCAACGGCGGCACGGCAGTCGGAACCGGACGAGATCGAGGACCTCGAGGAGATCGACGACGAGCCCGCGGAGGACGAGCCGGTCCGCGTGTAACCCGCCCGCCGGGCGAACCCCTCGCCCGCGCCTTGACAGCCGCCGGCGACCCGTTATTCCCCAGCCATGTCCGCCAAGCCTCCCCTCGACGTGCTTCTGTGCAGCCCGCGCGGGTTCTGCGCCGGCGTCGACCGTGCCATCCAGATCGTGGAGCTAGCGCTGCAGAAATTCGGCGCGCCGGTCTATGTCCGCCACGAGATCGTGCACAACCGCTACGTGGTGGATTCGCTGAAGGCCAAGGGCGCCGTGTTCGTCGAGGAGTTGGACGAGATCCCCGACGGTGACCAGCCCGTGGTGTTTTCCGCCCACGGCGTCGCCAAGGCCGTGCCGGCGGCGGCCGCCGCGCGCAATCTCTTCCAGCTCGACGCCGCCTGCCCGCTGGTGACCAAGGTCCACCGCGAAGCGGAAATCCTGCACCGCAAGGGCTTCCAGATCGTGCTCATCGGGCACGCCGGCCACCCGGAGGTGATCGGCACCATGGGGCAGCTTCCGTCCGGCGCGATCAGCCTGATCGAGACCGAGGCGGACGCGCGCGCCTTCGCGCCGAAATCACCGGCGCGGCTCGCCTTCATCACACAGACGACGCTGTCGGTGGACGACACGGCCGCCATCGTCGCGGTGCTGACCGCGCGCTTTCCCGAGATCGTGGCGCCCCACAAGGAGGACATCTGCTACGCCACCACCAACCGCCAGGAGGCGGTGAAGCGCGTCGCCACAACCGTCGACGCCATGGTGGTGATCGGCGCGCCCAACTCGTCCAACTCGCGACGTCTATGCGAGGTGGCGGAGCGCGCCGGATGCCCGATTTCGATGCTGGTGCAGCGCGCGAGCGATCTCGACTGGTCACGCCTCTCCGATATCCGCCGCATCGGCGTGACCGCCGGTGCGTCGGCCCCGGAGGTGCTGGTCGAGGAAGTCATCGACGCATTCGCCGCGCGCTTCGACGTGAAGGTGGAGGTGGTCGCCGCCGCCGAGGAGGCCGTGGTGTTCAACCTACCGCGCGCGCTCCGCGACGCCGCCGAGTGACCGACCGGCGATGGCGGTTTACACCGAATTCACCGACGAGGAATTCGACGCCTTCATCAAGGGCTACGACCTCGGCACCGTAACCTCGGTCAAGGGCATCGCGGAGGGCGTCGAGAATTCCAACTACCTGCTCTCGACCGAGCGGGGTCAGTTCATCCTGACACTCTACGAGCGCCGCGTCGCCGAGGCGGACCTGCCGTTCTTCCTCGGGTTGATGGAGCACCTCGCCGCGCGCGGCCTCACCTGTCCGACGCCCGTGCACGACCGGAGGGGCAACGCGCTCAACCGTCTCGCCGGCCGGCCGGCGGCGATCGTCACGTTCCTCTCCGGCATCTCGGTGCGCCGACCGGGGGCCGAGCACTGCGCCGAGGTCGGCCGCGCCCTCGCCGACCTCCACAACGCCGGCAAGGACTACGCCGACCGGCGCACCAACGCGCTGTCCGTTGACGGCTGGCGCCCGCTCTATGACCTCTGCGACGGGCGCGCCGACGAAGTCGCCACCGGCCTAGCCGCCGAGATCGAGGGCGAACTGACGTTTCTGGAAGCGCACTGGCCGCGCGAACTACCGGACGGTGTCATCCACGCCGACCTGTTCCCCGACAACGTGTTCTTCCTCGCCGGCAAGCTGTCGGGGCTGATCGACTTCTACTTCGCGTGCAACGACATGCTGGCCTACGACGTCGCGGTCTGCCTCAACGCCTGGTGCTTCGAGCCGGACGGCTCGCTCAACATCACCAAGGCCCGCGCGCTGCTGGCCGGGTACCGCCCGCGGCGGCCGTTCGAGGCGGCAGAGGTCGACGCGCTGCCGCTGCTCGCGCGCGGCGCCGCGATGCGCTTCCTGCTGACCCGGCTCTACGATTGGCTGACGGTGCCGGAGGGCGCCCTGGTGGTGCCGAAAGACCCGCTCGAGTACTGGCGGAAGCTTCGCTTCCACCGCAGCGTCGCCGACGCCGGCGCCTACGGGCTCGACCGATGAGCCGCATCGCGGTCTGGACGGACGGCGCCTGCTCCGGCAATCCCGGCCCGGGGGGCTGGGGCGCCGTGCTCATGACGGACGGGCACGAGAAGGAACTGAAAGGCGGCGCAGCGGACACCACCAACAACCGCATGGAGCTGACCGCCGCGATCGAGGCGCTGAAGGCGCTGAGGCGACCGAGCGCCGTCGATTTCCACACGGATTTCGCAGTACCTTCGCGGCGGCATCACGAACTGGATCACGAACTGGAAGCGGAACGGCTGGCGGACCGCCGACAAGAAGCCGGTGAAGAACGTGGACCTCTGGCAGGAGCTCGACCGGCTTCGCGCCGGTCACGACATCCGCTGGCATTGGGTCAAAGGCCACGCCGGCACCGACGGCAACGAACGCGCCGACCAGTTGGCGCGCGACGGCATGGAGACGTTCAAGCCGAGGAAGCGGCGGCGGCCCGGCTGACCTCGCCCAATTGCGCGAGCATCACCGCCGCGCCGGTCGCCTCGATGCCGCGGCTCCCCTGCGGCTCGAAGTTCAGCGTCTTGACGACGCCGTCGTCGATGAGCGCGGAGAAGCGGCGCATGCGCGTGCCCATGCCGGGGATATCCACGGCGAGGCTGAGCGCGCGGGCGCAGTCCCCGTCGCCGTCGGCGACGAAGTCGATCTTGCCGGTCGCGCCGAGCGCCGTCCCCCAGGCCCGCATGACGTGATGATCGTTGACCGCCATCACCACGATTTGGTCGGCGCCACGCGCCTTGAGCGCGGCGGCGTTGGTGACGAACTGCGGGATATGGGCGTTGTGGCAGGTCGAAGTGAACGCCCCAGGCACGCCTACCAGTATCACGCGCCGGCCGCCGAACAATTCCGCCGTCGCGACCTCCCGCGCCGAACCGTCCTCGTCCTTGACACGAAACACGCCTTCCGGAAAGCGGTCTCCCACCGCAATCATGACATCACCGATTGTTGTGAAAAGCAGGACCCGCGTTGGAAATAGCGGCGGCGGGGGACCTAGTCGAGTCCCACGGTCTGCTCGATGGCGCGACCGCCGGAAACGGCGGTGACGTGGATCGTCGCGCCCGCGATCGGCGTCTTGGCGACCAGCCGATCGAACTTGACGGTGTACGTCGCCCTGTCGCCGGACGCGTCCACCAACTCGGGCGCAGCGGCGAACCAGTCGTCCGGTCCTTCGACGAACACGACGGCGTCCTTCACGTCGGGCGCCGTCAACGAGAAACGAAACGCCGGGCGCTTGTCGGTGCCACCGTCGCGCACGGCGTTGCCATCGACGGCGAACACACCCGGCTCCGCCGGACCGGGAAGCGCGCTACGCGCGTCAGCGAGAACCTTCGCCGCGGCTGGATCGGTCTTATCGGCGGGAACGAGCAGCCGCACCTCGACATGGTCGGGGATGCACACTGCCTGGCATACGCCGAGGTCGAGGCTGAGCGCGAGGTCGATCGCGCTCCCCTTGTCGAGCACCTCCGCGCTCACCGGCAGCACGACACGGCCGGTATAGACGTTGGTGATCAGGAAACCGTCGTCCATGCGCTGCGGCACGGGGAAGCGCACATCAACGACACCTACATTGCGGGAGGTGGAAAAATCGATGGTCGGCGCGATGCCGGAGTCCCCGGGAAAACGCCAATAGGTGTCCCATCCCGGCGGCAGCCTGATCTCGATGCCGGCCGACAGGCGCCCATCGCCGTCGACACCGGCGGCAACGAGTCGCACCCGCGCCTTGGAGCCCGACACCCAGTCGCTCGTCGCGGCCGACGCGGACGCGTCAGCGAGAACGGCGACGGCCGCAGCCACGCCCAGCACGCCCCGCCAAGTCGCCAAATCGATCATGCCGACAGCTTAGGCGGCG
Organism: uncultured Alphaproteobacteria bacterium; assembly: GCA_963749755.1. Lineage (GTDB taxonomy): Bacteria > Pseudomonadota > Alphaproteobacteria > Rhizobiales > Kaistiaceae > JBBDMC01. The sequence goes on along the minus strand of CAVVOK010000005.1, from coordinate 556,697 downwards.
CGCGGTAAACGCGCGACGAACCTCTGCGAGAGAACCTTCATTTGTTCGTGAAAAGCCGGTGAAAATCGGCCGCGCCTTTCATTTTGGCGACGGCGTGCTAGGCTTTGTCCATGGCCAGACGCGAACTGGAGAGGAACGCTGATCGGAGCTACCTCGACGGCCAATTCCTCATCGCGATGCCGGGCATGGTCGACGACCGCTTCGCGCGGACGGTGGTGTATGTCTGTGCCCACTCGCGGGAAGGCGCGATGGGCATCACCATCAACCGGCCGGCTCCGAAGATCACCTTCCGCGACCTTCTTGTGCAACTCGACATCATCCCGGAAGGGCCGCAGATCCGCCTGCCCGAGCCGGTCGACCGCATGACCGTCCACCGCGGCGGACCGGTCGAAACCGGCCGCGGCTTCGTGCTGCACAGCGCCGACTACTTCATCGAGAACTCGACGCTGCCGATCGACGAGCACGTGTCGCTGACCGCGACGCTCGAAATCCTGAAGGCGATCGCTGCCGGCACGGGACCGGAGAATGCGCTGCTCGCGCTCGGCTACGCGGGCTGGGCACCGGGGCAATTGGAAGAGGAGATCCAAGCGAACGGCTGGCTGCACTGCCCGGCCGAGCCGGAGCTGATCTTCGACGATGATCTCGACAGCAAGTACGTACGAGCGCTGGCGCTAATCGGCATCGATGCGAGCCGGCTCGTCGGCGAAGCCGGCCACGCCTGAAGCACCTAGCCGCGCAAGACGAGCGTATCGCGGCCCCCCTTCAGCCGCCCCCACGCGAACACGCCGAACACCGCGGCGAGACCGGCCGCCAGACCGAACCAGGTTATCGCGTAACCGAGGTGGTTGTTGGGCAGGTCGATGATGGTCTCGCCGCCCTGTGGCAGCCCATTGGGAAGCGCAGGGTCGAACCGGGCGTCGATGTAGTATGGCGCGACTCGCTCCCGCGGCAGGCCCTGGGCCTCGGCATAGAGCGCCGGATCGCGCGAGAACCACTCGTTGCCCGCAACATCGTCGCCCGGCATGAACCATGCGCGCCGGCGCGGCACCCGAAGCGGCCCGGCGACCGCGGTCGCGCCCTCGATTTCACCGCCAACGCGCGTGTCCGGCGCCTTGAACTCACGCGGCACGAAGCCGCGGTTGACGTAGACGATCCAACCTTCGTCGGTTTCGAACGGCGTCATGACGAAGAAGCCGAACCCGCCACGCTCGCCTTGCGGCTCGGTGAGCGTCTCGTTGGCGAAGATCTCGTCGTCGTTGAGAAAATGACCGGTGACCGATACGGGCTGGTACTCGGCGTCGCCGACGTCAAGCGTTGGCCAATCCGAGGGGCGTGGCGCCGGAACCGGCGGCGCGTCGAGCCCCGCCTCGACGCGCGCGATCAGACCTTCCTTCCACTGCAGGCGTTGGAGCTGCCAGAAACCGAGGGAGAGAAGCGCGGCGACACCGGCGAGCGCCGCGATCGCGGGCCACAACAGACGGCGCACGGCCTCAGGCGTCCTCGAGACGGCCCGGCTCCGCGCGGCGTCGGTATTGCTGGGCGATGAGCAGCCCCTTGAGCGGCCGCAAGAGGCCGACGGATAGGATCAGGATGAGCGGAATCCACAGCACCGCGTGCACCCAATACGGCGGATGAAACGTGAACTCCACCACCAGCGCCAAGCCGACCACGATGAAGCCGACGATCATCATGATGAACACGGCCGGGCCATCGCCGGAATCGGCGAACGAGAAATCGAGGCCGCAGACTTGGCAGCGCGGAGGGACGCTGAGGAAGCCGTCGAACAGCCGCCCCTGGCCGCAGCGGGGGCAAAGGCCGCGCATACCGGTCGCCGTCGGCGGCAGCGGCGGATAGAGCGCCTTGTCCTCTACCGAGGTCATGTGTCTCCGATTCAGGCGGCTATTCGGCGATCGGTGCGCCCCAGCCGCCCCAGATGTAGATGCAGCTGAACAGGAACAGCCACACCACGTCGACGAAGTGCCAGTACCACGCCGCCGCCTCGAATCCGAAGTGCTGCTCGGGAACGAAGTCGCCGCGCACCGCGCGGATCAGACAGACGATCAGGAAGATCGTGCCGACGATGACGTGGAAGCCGTGGAAGCCGGTCGCCATGAAGAAGGTCGAGCCGTAGATGCTGCCGCCGAACGAGAACGTGGCGTGCGCGTACTCGTAGGCTTGCACCATGGTGAACGTCATGCCGAGTAAGACGGTGAGCACCAGCCCCCAGATCAGACCCTGGCGGTCCTTGTGGATAAGCGAATGGTGCGCCCACGTCACGGTGGTGCCGGAAGTGAGCAGGATCAGCGTGTTGAGCAGCGGGAAATGCCAGGGATCGAACACCTCGATCCCCTGCGGTGGCCAGTGGCCGCCGGTGAACGTCGCGCGCGCGACCTGCTTCGCGGCATCGGCGCCAAGGCTCGCATCGAAGAACGCCCAGAACCACGCGACGAAGAACATCACCTCAGAGGCGATGAACAGGATCATGCCGTAGCGCAGGCCGAGCTGCACCACCGGCGTATGAAACCCCTCGTTCGATTCCTTGATGACGTCCCGCCACCAGACGAGCATGGTGTAGAGCACGCCGAGGATGCCCGGCGCGATCAGCCAAAGGCTGCCGCCGTGCATGTAGGAAATGGCGCCGAGCGCCAGCGCGAACGCCGAAATGGCGCCGACGACTGGCCACGGGCTCGGCTGAACGAGATGGTAGGGGTGGTTGGGCGTGTGAGCCTCAGCCATCGATCATGCTCCGAAGTGAACGCGGCGAGATGACGGCGGTCATAGCGATTGGTCCTGCTTGGCGGTGTCCGTCGCGGCCACCGGCTTCGCCGGGTTCGTGGCGGGGAAGAAGGTGTACGACAGCGTGATGGTCGTGATGTTGGCGAGGTCCGGATCCTTGGCGTAGGCCGGATCGACGAAGAACGTCACGCCAAGCTCCTCCGACTCGCCCGCCTTCAGCGTCTGGTCGGTGAAGCAGAAGCAGGCGAGCTTGTTGAAGTACGCCCCGACCTGGTCGGGCGTGACGTTGAAGGCTGCAGTGCCGGTCTCGGTGACGCTGGTCCGGTTCTCCGCGATGAACGACACGTGGCCGACCTCGCCGAGCTTCACCTTCACCTCACGCTGCACCGGGCGGAAGCTCCAACCAAGGTCGTTGCCGATGTTGGAATCGAACCGCACCGTAACCACGCGGTCGCTCGTCACGGTCGGCGCCGCGGTCGCCTGCCGCGTCGTGCCGCCGTAGCCGGTGACCTGGCAGAAGACGCGGTAAAGCGGCACGGCCGCGAACGACGCGCCGACCATGCCGGCGACGAACACGCCACAAATCGCCGCCGTCAACGCGAAATCGACGCGGGGTCTTTTGCGCGGTGTCTGCTCGGGTGCGGGCGCCATGACGAGACCCTCAGAGCCCGGAAGCAGTGATGTTGCCGCCGATCTTCACGATCGTGACGACGTAGAACAAGACGACCAGCGCGCCGAGCGTCAACGCGACGGCGATGGACCGCACGCGGCGCTGACGCCGCGCGGCCTCGCTGAGCACCACCGGCCCCTCGCCGGCGTCGCCGTCGGTACGCACGGGCGCGTTCATGCGATGCCTCCAAAGCTGAGCCCCATAGCCTCGGCGAGCAAGACCGCGAACAGCAGGAACAGGTAGAGCAGCGAGAAGCTGAAGAGGTCGCGCGCTGGCCGATCGTTGACCGCCTCGTCCCCAGCGACATAGACGCGCCGCGCGAGCGCGACGAAAGCCGCCCCGCCGAGCGCTGCGACGACGCCATAGGCGATGCCGGCGAAGCCGAGCGCGACGGGCGCCAGGCCGGCGAGCGCGAGGACGACGGAATAGATCAGGATCTGCCGCCGCGTGGCGACGCGGCCCGCGACAACCGGCAGCATCGGCACGCCCGCGCGCTCGTAGTCGTCGGCCCGGTAGAGCGACAACGCCCAGAAGTGCGGCGGCGTCCATAAAAAGATGATGAGGAACAGCACCACGCTCGCCAGGCTTACATCACCCGTGGCCGCGGCCCAGCCGATCACCGGCGGCAGCGCGCCGGCGGCCCCGCCGATGACGATGTTCTGCGGCGTCGTGCGCTTCAACCATATCGTGTAGACGACGACGTAGAAGAAGATGGTGAAGGCGAGCAGCGCCGCCGCCAGCCAATTCGCCACGAGACCGAGGAAAGTGACTGCGCCGACCGCGAGCGTCAGGCCGAAACCGAGCGCGTCTTCCGCCGCAAGACGACCGGCCGGCACCGGCCGGCGCAGCGTGCGACGCATCTTCGCGTCGATGTCGGCGTCGTACCACATGTTGAGCGCGCCGGCGGCGCCGGCGCCAACCGCGATGGCGAGGAGCGAGGCGAAGCCGATGACGGGATTGATCGACCCCGGCGCGATGACCATGCCGACCAATGCGGTGAAGACGACCAGGGACATCACGCGCGGCTTGAGCAGCGCCACGTAGTCCCACACGCCGGCACCCGCCGCGACGTGGGCCACCGCGTCGTTGGTCTCAGACCTTTCGTAGAACGCCATAATTCGCTTCGTTGCTGTTGACGGGAAACGCCACGCGGCCGGTCACCGGATGCGCGGCAGCGTCTCCCACTGATGGAACGGCGGCGGCGACGGCAGCATCCACTCCAGAGTTGTAGCGCCCTCGCCCCACGGATTGTCGCCGGCCAGCCGCTTCTTCGAGAACGTGTCCCACAACATGTAGAGGAAGATGAACACGCCCAGCGCGGAGATGTACGAGCCGATTGACGAGACGAAGTTCCAGCCAGCGAACGCATCCGGATAGTCGGCATAGCGCCGCGGCATGCCGGCGAGGCCGAGGAAATGCTGCGGGAAGAACAACAGGTTCACACCGATGAACGTGACCCAGAAGTGCAGCTTGCCGATCGTCTCGTTGTACATGTAGCCGCTCATCTTCGGGAACCAGTAGTAGAACCCGCCGAAGATCGTGAACACGGCGCCGAGCGACAGCACGTAGTGGAAGTGCGCCACGACGAAGTAGGTGTCGTGCAGCACGTAATCGAGGCCGGCGTTGGCGAGCTGGATGCCGGTGACGCCGCCCACTGTGAACAGGAAGATGAAGCCGATAGCCCAGAGCATCGGCGTCCTGAACTCGATCGAGCCGCCCCACATGGTGGCGATCCACGAGAAGATCTTCACGCCGGTCGGCACCGCGATCACCATCGTGGCGGTCACGAAATAGGCCTGCGTGTTAAGCGACAGGCCGACGGTGTACATGTGGTGCGCCCACACCACGAAGCCGATGAACCCGATCGCGACCATGGCGTAGGCCATGCCGAGGTAGCCGAACACCGGCTTCTTGGAGAACGTGGAGATGATCTGACTGACCATCCCGAAGCCCGGAAGGATCAGGATGTACACCTCGGGGTGGCCGAAGAACCAGAACAGGTGCTGAAAGAGCAGCGGGTCACCGCCCTCCTCCGGCTTGAAAAACGCCGTGCCGAAGTTGCGGTCGGTGAGGAGCATCGTGATGGCGCCGGCGAGCACCGGCAGCGCCAGCAGCAGCAGAAACGTCGTCACCAGGATCGACCACACGAACAGCGGCATCTTGTGCAGCGTCATGCCGGGGGCACGCATGTTGAAGATCGTGGTGATGAAGTTGATCGCGCCGAGGATCGACGACGCGCCGGCGAGATGCAGCGCGAGTATCGCGAAATCCATCGCCGGGCCCGGTTGGCCGGTGGTGGAAAGCGGCGGGTAGATGGTCCAGCCGCCGCCCACGCCTTCGGCACCCGGCGCGCTTGGCATGAACATCGAGATGATGAGCAGCATAAGGGCCGGCGGCAGAAGCCAGAACGAGATGTTGTTCATGCGCGGGAAGGCCATGTCCGGCGCGCCGATCATGATCGGCACGAACCAGTTGCCGAACCCGCCGATCATCGCCGGCATGACCATGAAGAAGATCATGATCAGGCCGTGCGCGGTGGTGAACACGTTGAACAGCTCGGGGTTGCGGAAGATCTGGAGCCCCGGCTCCATCAACTCCATGCGCATCCCGACGGACAGGAAGCCGCCGATGATGCCGCTGATGATGGCGAACACAAGGTACATCGTGCCGATGTCCTTGTGATTGGTCGAATAGAGCCAGCGGCGCCATCCGGTCGGATGGGCGTGTTCGTGGGCGTGCGCGTCTTCGGTGTGCGCTTCGTATCCGGCGGTCGTCGCCATCAGTCTCTCCTTACGATCCGTCGCAGCGAATGCGACGGCCTTATTGCGCGGCCTGGGCGACCGTGGTGTGCCGGGTTTCCTCGGTGGCCGCGAGCTGGCGATAGGCGGCTGCGAGGTCGGTGGCGGCGGTCTTGGCCCAGGCGTCGAACGCCTCCGGGCTCACCGCACGAACGGCGATTGGCATGAAGGCGTGCCCATGCAAGTCGTTGGGGCCGGACGGCGGAGCCTGGCCGCAGAGCTCGGAGCACTGCCCGTAGTACATGCCCTCGCGATCGACACGGAACCAAGTTTCGTTCAGCCGGCCCGGCACCGCGTCGATCTTGATGCCGAACGCGGGCACCGCGAAAGAATGGATCACGTCCGCACCGATCACCTGCATGCGGATCACCACGCCGGTCGGCACGACCATCTCGTTGTCCACCGCCAGCAGGCGCGGCTGATCAGCCGACCGCTCGTCATCCTGGAGCATGTAGGAATCGACCGAGACGTCGCCGTTGTCCGGATAGTCGTAGGTCCAATACCACTGGCTGCCGGTCGCCTTGATCGTGACCTGGCGATCGTTCTCCGGATCGAACCCGGCGATCGCGCGCGCCGGATCGTGCTCGGCGAAAAGAAGCGAGAACGACGGCACGGCGATGCCGACCAGGATCAGGATCGGAATGATCGTCCAAAGAACCTCGATGAGGGAGTTGTGACTGGTGCGCGAGGGCACCGGATTGGCGCGGGCGTTGAACCGCACCATGCAGTAGACGAGCAGCGCGAGCACGAACAAAACGATCAGGCTCACCACGATGAGCAGACCGTTGTTGAACCGGTGGATCATCTCCATGATTGGCGAGGCCGCCGGCTGAAGCCCGATTTCCCAGGGCACCGGATTGGCCGAGGCGGAACCCGCGGCGAAGCCGCCGGCTGCCATGGCGACTAATCCGTGGATAAGCGCACGTTTCACCAAATCTGCTCCTTCCGCCGCGCCGTCCGACGGCACCGCGCCAGCAACGGGGACCGCCAGCTGGTGAAGTCCCCCTAACGACGCTTTGACCCGGTTCCCGTAGACGCGCCAGAGAAAAACCACAAGCGATTTCGCACCGCAACAGCCTTGCGCGGCGCGCGATGCGGCAAAAGGGCGTCGCGTCATCGAATTGCCGTGTTCGGAAGGCGCTTTGACGCGAGGGAGACCGGCGACTTTCCGTCGCGTCGCGAATTGTTGCACAATGGTTTTAGGGGCTTTGGCGAATCGGACATTCCCCGTTTCGCGCGCCCTCCTCGGGGCAACGGGTAGCATGTACGAAGACCCACCACGTCGCGGTTCGTTGGTTCCGATCCTGACGGTCGTCGCCGCGCTGCTGGCGCTGGCCGTGATTATCACGGTCGTGCTGATCGCCATGGGCTTCTTCGGCGGTGGGCCGACGGCGGTGGCGACGAACGACGCCTCCGCCGAGCTGGCGACCGCCCAAGCGGACGCGACCACGCCGCCGCCCGCGCCGCCGGCATCGCCTGCGGGGCCGGCTCAGGTGGCGACCACCACCGAAGTGCCCAAGGCGCCCGTCGCCCCTACCCCCGTCGTACAGGCCGAGCCTCCGGTCCGCTCCACCCACGGCGACTGGCAGGTGCGCTGCGACACGCCGGCCGGGGCAAGTCAGGAGCAATGCGTCTTGATGCAATTCGTCACCGCCGAGGATCGCGACAACGTCGGTCTCACGGTGATCATCCTGAAGACCGCCGACAAGCAGGCGCGCATCATGCGCGTGCTGGCGCCGCTCGGCGTGCTGTTGCCCTCGGGTCTCGGGCTCAAGATCGACGATACCGACATGGGTCGCGCCGGTTTCGTGCGCTGCCTCCCGAACGGCTGCGTCGCGGAGGTGATCCTCGACGACAAGCTGCTCGACCAACTGAACACCGGCAAGACCGCGACGTTCATCATCTTCCAGACGCCGGAAGAAGGGATCGGCATTCCGATCTCGCTCGACGGCTTCCAGCCCGGCTTCGCGGCGCTGCCCTGAGGCGGGATGAGCGACGCCATTCCCGAATCCCGATTGCTGGAACGGCTAGTGGAGCCGACGACGCTTTCGCAAATGACCAAACGCGCCGAAGGCGCCGAGAGCGCTCGCGAATAACGGCAAAGCCGCTGGAAGCGGGACCTCGGCAACGGGCGTCACTGTGGTCACGGTGAGTAGCCAGCTGTTCGGGTTCGCCGCCGGATTGATACCCGCCAAGTTGAGCGAGATGCTGTTGCCGGTAAAGCTCACCCGCGACTGATCGAGCCCGGTAAGGCCAGACGAACTCGTCAGCACCACCGACGCGATCGCCGCGCCGTAGTCCAATCCACTGAAAACCCACCCGTTGAACGAACCAGCGTTGTAGGATCCCGCAAAGCCCGTTTGGCTGAAACTGACGGTGTCAGCACCAAAATCTAGAGTGAAGTCTCCTAATAGCGCGTCGCATACACCGGTGGTAACCCCACTCGGGCAATTTATCTCGACGCCCGCGCCAACAAGGACGTTGGCGGTACGGTAGAGGGTGCTGAGATCGGGGTAGTAATACTCGACGGTGATGGTGTCGCCGGTCAGATCTACCGGGATCGCCGCTGCCGGTGCAGACAACACAAGGGAGGATGCCAGACCAAGCCCGGCTACACCAACCCAAGAAAGCAACGCGCCCCGGCGACGGGGCGCCCGGGTTTCAGCTCCAGACGCACTCCGGATCCACAGGCCGGCCACGGACGATTTGCGGTTCACGTACCGCCCCTCCGCCCACCAAACAGTGGACTGTTCGCGCTTATCCAGCCGCCGCCCGAACATCTCGCGGCACACACGGCCGTTTGTCAACATGCCGTAGAAGTGGCGTTGCTGAACCATGACAACCGCCGGCTTACCCGCCCGGGCACTGAGGTGTGTTGCACTCTTCCGGAGGTGGCTCGACCGATCCGGTGTTGACCGGGTCTGGCGGCGCCGCGAGAAACGAGGGATCGCTCTTGATCTTGGCCTCGATGCGCGCACGCAGGATCACTGACGGGGGAATGTCGCAGTCGTCCACGCTCACCTGGAACGACGAATCCAGCCGCCGCTGATCGACGATGAAAGGAAAGCGTTCGGTGAGCGCCTTGATGCGCTGGTCGTTCTCGTCGATGCGCCGCACCGGCTCGCGCGGCGGCGCGACCGCCACGCCGCATCCGCTCACCTGGCGCTCGCAACGGTTGCGCTGAAGCTTCTCGCAAAGGTCAGCGGAGCCGTTGAGAACCGCGAGGCTGGTGCCAATCGGGTCGACGGTGAAATCGATGCCGGTGCCGCGCACGCCGATCGTCGCGGTCGGCGTCGTAATCGTGTAAGCGTCGTGGTTGCTGTTGCCGGTGATGAAGCGGAAGGCGCCGCGCACCGCGTTCAGCGACACTTGCTTTGCCGAGCTACCGTTGTTGCTGAACACGAAACGGTCGATGGTCATCAGCGAATTCGGCCCGACGACCAGACGGGTGTCGTCCGCGAGGCGGATTTGCGCCTCGCCCACCGGCCCGGTCTTGATGACGTCGCCCATGAACACCGGCGCCTGTTCGCGCAGCATGAGCTGCCCGCCGTTCCGCCCGACGTCGGCGGCTTGGTTGACCTTGACCGCGATTCCGCTCTCCGTCGCGGCGAAAGCCGGAGCGCAGGCGCACACGGCGATCGCCGCCGCGGCCATTGGGCCCCTTGTCCCGAAACGCATCGCCATCCCTCATTGTTGTTGACGCGACCATATCACTCGGCGAGTGACTTGTTGATACAAGCGGATTTGATCGTTCGGTGCTCCGCATTGGAGCAAGGCCTTGGGCCATCCACGAAACGTGCCAACTCAAGCACCCAAGTGCCGTGACATGCGCCGAAACCGCGCGATGGCACGATTCACTACGGTTGCGCCCACGCCGGCTCCACCCCACGTTGCGGCCACCCTATCTATCGACTAGCGTCGCCCCTCGCCCTGGAGATGTGACATGACCGATCAGAACCGCAGCATCCTTGACCGCGTCGGTCTCGACAGGAAACGGGCCGAGGCGCTGGTCTCCGGCGCGCTGACCGGTGCGGACGACGGCGAATTGTACCTGGAGCACGTGCAATCCGAAGCGCTGGCGTTCGACAACGGACGCCTGAAGGCGGCGAGCTACGACACATCGCAGGGGTTCGGGCTGCGCGCCGTCGCCGGTGAGGCGGCGGGCTACGCGCACTCCGGCGACATCTCGGAGGAGGCGATCACGCGCGCGGCAGACGCCGTTGAGGCGGTCAAGCGCGGACACTCTGGCACCTACTCCGAGCCACCACGCGGCACCAACCGCAAGCTCTACGGCGACGAGAGCCCGCTCGTCACGCCGACCTTCGCCGAGAAGGTAAAGCTGCTTGAAACCATCGACCAGTACGCCCGCGCCAAGGACGAACGCGTGCGCCAGGTGAGCGCGTCGATCGCCGGCACGCACAAGGAAGTGGAGATCCTGCGCGCCGACGGGACCTTCGTGCGCGACGTGCGCCCTCTGGTGCGCGTCAACGTCTCAATCGTCGTCGGCGAAGGAGACCGGCAGGAGACCGGCTCCTACGGTAACGGCGGCCGCGAGGGCTTCGGCCAGTTCCTCGCCGAGGACTCGTGGCACCATACGGTGGACGAGGCGCTGCGCCAGGCGCTGGTCAACCTGACCGCGATCCCCGCCCCCGCCGGCACCTTCGACATCGTGCTCGGCCCGGGCTGGCCGGGCATTCTGCTGCACGAGGCGATCGGCCACGGCCTGGAGGGCGATTTCAACCGCAAGGGCGAGAGCGCCTTCGCCGGGCTGATGGGCCAGCGCGTCGCCTCCCCCGGCGTAACGGTGGTCGACGACGGCACGATCCCAAACCGACGCGGCTCGCTCACCGTCGACGACGAGGGCACGCCGACGCAATCGACCACGCTGATCGAGGACGGCATCCTCGTCGGCTACATGCAGGACCGGCAGAACGCCCGCCTGATGGGCATGGCGGCGACCGGCAATGGGCGGCGCGAATCCTACGCGCACGCGCCGATGCCGCGCATGACGAACACCTACATGCTCTCAGGCGGCGCCGACCCCAAGGAGATCCTCGCATCGGTGAAGAACGGCATCTACGCGGTCTCGTTCGGCGGCGGCCAGGTGGACATCACCTCCGGCAAGTTCGTGTTCTCCTGCACCGAGGCGTACCTGATCAAGGACGGGAAGGTCGGCCCGGCGATCAAGGGTGCGATGCTCATCGGCAACGGCCCGGACGCCCTCACCCGCGTCAAGATGATCGGCAACGACATGCAGCTCGATCCGGGGATCGGCACCTGCGGCAAGAACGGTCAGGGCGTGCCGGTCGGCGTCGGCCAGCCGACGCTCCGGATCGATCAGGTCACCGTCGGCGGGACTGCGACGTAGCACGGCGCGACAAGCGCCGCAGGAGGCGACCGATGGGCCTCGTGCGCATCCTGATGTTGGTGACTGCGATGATCTTCTTCGGCGCCGCCGGGTTGCATTTCGGCGCCGTCCTGGACGGCTACGCCCACGAACGCGCCCGCATCCCGGAAATCGTGATCGGCATCGTGCTGCTCGCCGGCGCGCTGCTCGCTGGAATGGCCAACCAGTTCGGTTGGTGGGCGGCGACCTCCGCCCTCGCCTTCGCGATCCTCGGCACCTTCGTCGGCCTGGCGCTGATCGCGATCGGCATCGGCCCGCGCACGCGCGTGGACTTAGCGCTGCACGCGGCGATGCTCGCGATGCTGTTTGCCAGCCTGGTGCTCGTCTGGCGCACTACCGGAGCGGCATAGCGCTCGCCGAGTGAAGTGCCCGCGGCACCGGCGATTTCTTCACGGAAAGAGCCGCGTCTTCTCCCACGGCGCGCCGGCGTCAGCGCGGCGGAAGACGACGCGGTCGTGCAGGCGATGGGCGCCCGCCTTCCAAAACTCGATCTCCACCGGCGCCAGACGAAAGCCGGACCAGTATCCAGGTCGCGGGATTTCCCCGTCGCCGAACTTGGCGGCGTACGCCGAGGCCGCCTCCTCCAGCGCCTTCCGCGATGAGAGCGGCCGCGACTGCCGCGACGCCCACGCGCCGACGCGGCTCTCGCGAGCGCGCGTCGCGAAATAGGCGTCGGCCTCCGCGTCGGAAACGCGCGTCACACCACCGCGCACGCGCACCTGCCGTTCCAGACTCTTCCAGTGGAAGCAGAGCGCCGCCTTGGGATGGGCGAGAAGCTCCCTGCCCTTCGCGCTCTCGAAGTTGGTGAAGAACACGAAGCCGTCGGCGCCGAAGTCCTTGAGGAGGACGATGCGCACGTCGGGCATGCCCTCGGCGTCCACGGTGGCGAGCGCCATCGCGTTGGGATCGTTCGGCTCCGTTGCCCCCGCTTCGGCAAACCACGCCGCGAACAGGGAAATCGGCTCCGATGTTGCCGTAAAGTCACGCTCCATTAACGAAGTTTTCCGATGCTGACCGGTGCCAAGCCCCTCTGGAGCGGATCCTGCCGGTTCCCTAGCGATGTCGCCGTCACGATATATCGGCCGATCGAGGCCCCGCCAATCGCCGGCGTTCGTGCGGGCGGTTTCGGCCGCAGCGCTGGCGCTATCGCTCGGCGGCTGCGCGTCGATGGGCGTGCCGTTTGGTCCCGATCTCGCAGACGTGTCGCCGGAAATCACCGGGTCGATACCGACGAAACCGGTCAAGGTGGACGTGGTCGATCAGGTCGACCCATCCGACTGGGAGACCATCCGCCGCGCCGTTGCCAAGATCCCCGCGGATATGGGCGCGACCGATGTTGAATGGAGCAATCCCGACACCCGCTCCACCGGCACAATCGCCGCGCTCGCCGCACCGAGTGCCGGGGCCGGCACCCTCTGCCGGCCGTTCGCCACCACCGTCAACGACATCCGCGGCGTGCGCCGCTACCGCGGCGAGGCGTGCCAGCGCACCGATGGGCGCTGGCAGCTCATGGACGTGGCGGCCGACGACGCGCTGCTTTCCTAGCCGATTGCCGCCGAATGTTCTGGAATCGGCCGCTGGAACGACCATATTCCGGGCGGGCTCAGGCGATTCCCTGAGCCCCACGGCAACCTGTTAGTTTCTGGACCATGCGCGATCCTTACGAGGTCCTCGGCGTCAGCAAGACGGCCAGCGAGGCCGAGATCAAATCGGCTTTCCGCAAGCTGGCCAAGAAATACCATCCCGATCGGGCCAAGGCCGACCCGACCGCGAAGGAGCGTTTTGGCGAGGTCAATACCGCCTACGAGATCGTCGGCGACAAGGCCAAGCGCAAGCAATACGACGCCGGCGAGATCGGCCCGGACGGCAAGCAGCGCTTCCGTGGCTTCGAGGGCTTCACGCAAGGCGCGCCCGGCGGTGGACCCGGCAGCGGTCGATCGTTCCGCTGGTCGACGGGAGGCGCCGGCACGGGCGGCGGCTTCAACACCGACGACATCCTGAGTGAGATCTTCGGCGGCAATTTCGGCACCCACGGCGGCGCGCGCGCGCGGCCACGGCCGACGGCGGTGCGCGGCGACGACGTGAGTGCCATGGTGGCGGTCACGCTGGAGCAGCTCGTGCACCGCGAGAAGGTGCGTGTCGATCTGCCGACCGGAAGGACGCTGGAGGTCACCGTCCCGCCCGGCACGCGCACCGGCCAGACCGTCCGCCTGCGCGGCCAGGGTCAGCCGGGTGTGCTCGGCGGCCCGGCGGGGGACGCGCTTGTGATGGTGGAACTGGTTCCGCACCCGGTGTTCCGCGTGGACGGGGACAACCTCCGGCGCGACGTCAACGTCACGCTCGACGAGGCGGTGCTCGGCGCCAAGATTCGTGTCGCGACGCTGGACGGGCCGGTAACGCTGAGCATCCCGCCGCACTCGACCGGCGCCGGCGCGCTGCGCCTCAAGGGCAAAGGCCTGCCGACGACCAGCGGTGGACACGGCGACCTGCTCGTCACGCCGCGCATCATTCTCCCGACCAAGATCGACGACGAGCTCGAGGCGCTGCTGATGAAGCGCCAGTCGACGAAGAAAGACGCCGTCCGCGACGAGGAATCGGGGACTTAGAGCGCCGCCCGGCGGAGGCGGTCGTTGATCGCCTCGCCCAGCCCCTCGTTCGGGATCGGCGCGACCGCGATCGCATCAGCACCGGCGTCGAGCGCACGCAATGCGGCGAAGAACCGCGTCGCGGCTTCGGTCAAATCGCCCGCCTCGCTGAGATTGATCGCCGCTATCGCGTGCTCCGAACCCGCGGGCAGCACCGGACCGAACGCGAGCAGTGCCTCTCCCGGCCGCACCTCCTTCACACCGAGCCTCAGCCGCGCCGCCGGTGCGTAGTGCGAGGCGAGCATGCCCGGCGCGGGCGGTGCCTCCGGATCGTGGACCGGGGCAGCGAGCGGCCGGCCGAGCACGGCCTCGATCTCCGCGCGGGCAAGCCCGCCGGCGCGAAGCAGCGTCGGTGCGTCGCCCGAAAGCCCGACGATGGTGAACTCGACGCCGATCGACGCCGGCCCGGCATCGAGCACGACGCTGACCTTGTCGCCGAGGTCGGCGACGACGTGCTCGGCGTCGGTGGCGGTGACGCGGCCGGAGAGATTGGCGCTGGGCGCGGCGACCGGCCGGTCGAACGCGGCGAGCAGCGCCTGCGCCACCGGATGCGACGGCACGCGGAGCGCGACCGTGTCGAGCCCGGCCGTGACAAGATCGGCGATCGCGGCGCCCGGGCGCTTGGGGACGACCAGCGTCAAAGGCCCCGGCCAGAACGCCGCGGCGAGCCGGGCAGCGTCGCCGCCGATCACGCCGATGTCGTCCGCTGCGGTGGACGAAGCGACGTGCACGATCAGCGGATTGAAGCGCGGCCGGCCCTTGGCCAGAAAAATCGCCGCGACGGCGGCCGCGTCGCCCGCATCGGCGGCAAGGCCGTACACCGTCTCGGTCGGCATCGCGACCAGATCGCCCGCGGTGAGCGCGGCCGACGCGGCCGCGATCCCCTCGGCCCGCGCCGCGGCGTCACGCATGTCGTAGGTTCGGGGCACGTTTGCGCTTCCCTCGCGCCTCGGGTCAGATGAGCGGCCGATTCACCGGCCCCGCCTTCTCGCGGTGGCGGGAGGCCGCGTCAAGCCAAGGTGAGTCCATGGAACCCGAGGCGCCCGTCGCCGAAATCGTTGCTTCGATGAACACCGCCGGCGGGCTCGACGAGACTCTCGCCACCGGTGCCTTCGCCGATCTGACGGCAGACACGGTTGAGGCGGTCGTGGGCGAGGCGGCGCGCTTCGCCGGCGAGATGCTCGCGCCGCTCAACCGCGTCATGGACCGCGCCGGCGTCAGCCTCGCCGACGGCCGGGTGACCACCGCGCCGGGCCTCAAGGACGCATACACCGCGTGGGCGGCCGCCGGCTGGAACGGCATCGGCGCGCCCACCGACTGGGGCGGCCAGGGGCTGCCGGTGATCGTGCAGATGGCCGTGCAGGAGATGTGGAACTGGGCCAACCCCGCGTTCGCGGTCGGGCCCATGCTCACCGGCGGCGCGATCGACGCCATCGACGCGCACGCGGACGCGGCGCTGAAGCTGCGCTATCTGCCGCACCTCGTCTCCGGCCGGTGGATGGCGACGATGAACCTGACAGAGCCACAGGCCGGTTCCGATCTCGGCGCGATCCGCACGCGTGCCGAGCGCGACGATGATGGCAGCTACCGCATCTTCGGCCAGAAGATCTTCATCACCTTTGGCGAGCACGACCTGACCGACAACATCGTCCACTTGGTGCTGGCCCGCCTTCCCGACGCGCCCGCCGGCACCAAGGGCATCTCCATGTTCCTCGTGCCGAAAGTTCTCGACGACGGCACGCGCAATGACCTCGTCGCGGCCGGCGTCGAGGAGAAGCTCGGCATCCACGGCGCGCCCACCTGCACCATGGTCTACGGCGAGAGAGGCAAGGGCGCGGTCGGCTGGCTGGTCGGCGAAGAGAACCACGGCCTCGCCGCGATGTTCACCATGATGAACATGGCGCGGCTCGCGGTCGGCATTCAGGGCGTCGGCGTCGCCGTGCGCGCTTGCGGTCAGGCGCTCGCTTACGCCCGCGAGCGCCGCCAGGGCCACGTAGGCAAGGCACCGCGCGAAACGATGAGCCCGATCGTCGCGCACCCCGACGTGCAACGGCAGTTGCTCGGCATGAAGTCGCTCACCGCCGCGGCGCGCGCGATCTGCCACGCATGCGCGCACGCCATCGACATGAGCCGTGTCGCTCCCGAGGCGGAACGCCCAGCGTGGGCCGACCGCGCGGCGCTGCTCACCCCCATCGCCAAGGCGTATGCCACCGACGCCGTCGTCGCCGTCACCTCGGCGGGTATGCAGGTCCATGGCGGCGCGGGCTACATCGAGGAGACCGGCGCGGCGCAGTACTTCCGCGACGCGCGCATCTTCGCGATCTACGAGGGCACCAACGGCATCCAGGCGATCGACCTCGTCGCGCGCAAGCTGACGCTCGCGGCGGGCGCCCCCGTGGCGGCGCTGATCGACGAGATCGCACGCACCGCCGACGAGGTCGCCGCCGTCAACCGCGACGATTTCGGCGCGACGGGTGCGCGGCTCGCTGCGGCGAGCCGCGATCTCGCGGCGGCCACCCGCTATCTCACGACGGCGCTTGCTGAGGGCCGAGCCGAAGACGCGCTCGCCGGCGCGACGCCGTACCTCAACCTCGCCGGCCTCGCGCTCGGCGGGGCGCTGCTCGCACGGAGCGGGCTCGCCGCCGAAGGCAGCGACGTGGCGCCTGTCACCCTGGCACGATTTTTCGCCGAGACATTCGTGGGCGAAACCGCCAATCTTGCCGCAACCGTCACCGGAGGGGCGGACGGATTGCGGCGGGCGGCGGCGGCCGTCCTTGGCAGCGGGCGCGATTGAGCCCGCCAACCCCGCGGGCCAACCAGAAAAGACGTCGGAGCTGAGGGAAGCGAATGAACGACCATGTGGTCAGCGAGGTCGCCGGCGGGGTGCAGACGATCCGCTTCGACCGCGTCGAGGCGCAAAACAGGCTCAACGCCGCCATGTGCGAGGCGACGGCCGACGCGCTGGCGCTGGCGGAGAGCTCGTCGCGCGTCCGCGCGATCCTGATCACCGGCACGCCGGGCATATTCACCGCCGGTCAGGACACGCGCGATCTTCACGACGCGGCCGAGCGCGGCATCGTCTCCGAGAGCACCGTCCGGCTCATGAAGACGCTGGCGACACTCGAAAAGCCTATTGTCGCGTCGGTGGACGGCATGGCCGCCGGCATCGGCACCACGCTCCTCCTCCACTGCGACTACGTCATCGCCAGCGAATGGTCGACGTTTTCGGCCGGGTGCTCCGCGCTCGGTCTCGCGCCGGAGGCGGCGGCGAGCCTGCTCGCGCCACGACTGATGGGTTACCACAACGCGTTCGGATTGCTGATCCTGGGCGAACAACTCGAAGCCGAGCGCGCGTGGCAGGTGGGTCTGGTCAACCGCGTCGTGGAAGCGAGCGCGGTGGAGGCGGCCGGCCGCGAAGCGGCAGAGGCCCTCGCCAGGATGCCGCCCGAGGCCGTGCGCATGGCGCGGCGGTTGATGCGGGGCGACCGCCGCGAGGTGGTGGCGCGCATCGACCAGGAAGCGGCTGGATTCGTGGATCTTCTGCGTTCGCCGGCTGCACGCGACGCGCTGATGGCGTATATCGACGCCGAGCGCTGACGCGGAAGAAGCAACCGTCAACGGAGGAAGCATTGGCCACTCTCCTTGTCGAGGACAAGGTATTCCTGCGGCACCTCGTCCCGACGAACCACCCGGAGCGCCCGGAGCGGCTGCTGGCGATCAGCGCGGCGCTGAGCGACGACAAGTTTGCCGGCCTCATTCGCCACGACGCGCCGCTCGCCGACACCGATGCTATCTTCGCCGCCCACAGCGAGCGCTACGTGGATGAAATCCGCGAGAGCATCCCGCCGATCGGCCTGGTGCAGATCGAATCCGACACGTACGTCTCGCCCGATTCCTTCATGGTCGCCCGGCGCGCGATCGGCGCGTCGATGATGGCGGTGGACGAGGTCATGGCCGGCCGTGTCGCCAACGCCTTCTCGCCGCACCGCCCGCCCGGCCACCACGCGCGGCCGGGTTCCGCGATGGGCTTCTGCCTGTTCAACAACGCCGCTGTCGCAGCCATCCACGCGCAGCGCATGCACGGCGCGGAACGCGTCGCCATCGTCGATTGGGACGTGCACCACGGCAACGGCACGCAGGAGATCTTCTGGTCGGACGGCAGCGTGCTCTATTGCTCGACCCACCAGATGCCGCTCTACCCCGGCACCGGCTATCCGTCCGAAACGGGTGTCGGAAACATCGTCAACTGCCGGCTGGCGGCCGGTGACGATGGCGACGCGTTCCGCGCAGCGTTCAACGAGCGCGTGCTGCCGGCGATCGACGTTTTCCGGCCCGACCTGATCATCATCTCGTGCGGCTTCGACGCCCATTGGCGCGATCCGCTCGCCAACATCAACCTGACCGAGGACGATTTCGTCTGGGCGACGACGGCGCTGATGACCGCGGCCGACCGACACTGCAAGGGCCGGGTCGTCAGCCTCCTGGAGGGGGGGTATGATCTCCAGGGTCTCGCCGACTCGACCGCCGCCCACGTGGCGACGCTGATGACGGCCTGACGCCCGCAGGACCGACGCAACATGGCCGACGACAAGCCCGATCCGATAGAAGCGCTGAGCTTCGAGACCGCGCTCGCGGAGCTTGAGCAGATCGTGACGCGGCTCGAGCGCGGCGAAGTGCCGCTGGCCGAATCGATCGCGATTTACGAGCGCGGCGACGCGCTCCGCCGGCACTGCGACGCGCTGCTCAAGCAGGCCGAGGCTCGCGTCGAGAAGATCAGGGTCGGCGCCGACGGCACCCCAGAGGGAAGCGAACCGCTGGACGTCGAGTAGCGGGCCCCGATGTCCTCCTCGCGTCCGTTAAGCCCGCGCCCACCAGACCGGCGCGAACGCGTTGCGCGGCCATCCCTCCCATGCGAGGGTGGCGCCACGCGATTTCCCAGCGGACACCGCATTTGACCGAAGACCGCGCGACCCCCCTTCTCGACCGGGTCAAGACGCCTGCCGACCTCCGCCGGCTACCGGAATCGGACCTTCACCAGCTCGCCGACGAGCTGCGCAAGGAGACGGTTTCGGCGGTTTCGGTGACGGGCGGCCATTTGGGCGCCGGGCTCGGCGTCATCGAGCTCACGGTTGCGTTGCACTACGTGTTCGACACACCCCGCGACCGGCTGGTGTGGGACGTCGGCCACCAGTCATACCCGCACAAGATTCTGACCGAGCGCCGCGACCGCATCCGCACGCTTCGTCAACCGGGCGGTATCTCTGGCTTCACGCGGCGCGCGGAGAGCGAGTACGACCCGTTCGGCGCCGCGCATTCATCCACCTCGATATCCGCCGCGCTCGGCATGGCGGTGGCGCGCGACCTCGATGGCGGCGAGAACAACGTCATCGCCGTGATCGGCGACGGTGCGATGTCGGCCGGCATGGCCTACGAGGCGATGAACAACGCGGGGCACCTCAAGTCGCGCCTGATCGTGGTGCTCAACGACAACGACATGTCGATCGCGCCGCCGGTGGGCGCGATGTCGGCCCATCTCGCGCGGCTCGTCTCCGGCCGGACGTACCGCCGCTTCCGCCGCTTCGGCAAGCGCATCGCCGACGCGCTGCCGACGTTCGTGCGCGAGAAGCTGCGCCTGACCGAGGAGTTCGCGCGGAGCTTCTGGACCGGCGGAACGATGTTCGAGGAGCTCGGCTTCTACTACGTCGGGCCGATCGACGGGCACAACCTCGACCACCTGCTGCCGGTGTTGAAGAACGTCCGCGATATGCGGAACGGCCCGGTGCTGGTGCACGTGGTGACGAAGAAGGGCAAGGGCTACGCGCCCGCCGAGGAATCCGACGACAAGTACCACGGCGTCGCGAAATTCGACGTCGTCACGGGCAAGCAGACGAAGGCGGGCAGCACCGCGCCGTCCTACACCAACGTATTCGCCGACGCGCTCGTTCGCGAGGCGGAGGACGATAAGCGCGTCGTCGCGATCACCGCGGCGATGCCATCCGGGACCGGCCTCGACAAATTCGCCGAGAGGTTCCCGGATCGCTGCTTCGACGTCGGGATCGCCGAACAGCACGCCGTCACCTTCGCGGCAGGCCTCGCTACCGAGGGCTATAAGCCGTTCGCGGCGATCTATTCGACGTTCCTCCAGCGCGCCTACGACCAGGTGGTACACGACGTCGCGGTGCAGAGCCTGCCGGTGCGCTTTGCCATCGACCGCGCCGGCTTCGTCGGCGCCGACGGGCCGACCCACGCCGGCTCTTTCGACGTCGCATTCCTTGCCTGCCTGCCGGGGTTCGTGGTGATGGCGGCGGCCGACGAGGCCGAGCTCGTCCACATGGTGGCAACCGCCGCCGCGATCGACGACCGCCCGTCGTCGTTCCGCTATCCGCGCGGCGAGGGCGTCGGCGTCGAGATGCCCGCGCGCGGCATACCGCTGGAGATCGGCCGCGGCCGCATCGTGCGCGAGGGCAACAAGATCGCGCTCCTGTCGTTCGGCGCGCGGCTCGCGGTGTGCCGCAACGCGGCCGACGAGTTGGACGCTTATGGGCTTTCCACCACAGTCGCCGACGCGCGCTTCGCCAAGCCGCTCGACACCGACCTGATCGACCGGCTGGCGCGCGAACATGAGGTGCTGATCACGATCGAGGAAGGCGCCGACGGCGGCTTCGGCGCGCACGTGCTGACGCGCCTCGCCCGAACCGGGGCACTGGAGCACGGCATCAAGGCGCGCGTGCTCGCCCTTCCCGACCGCTTCGTCGCGCAGGGCAAGCCCGAAGCGATGTACGCCGCCGCCGGCCTCGACGCGGCCGGCATCGTCAAGGCCGTGTTCGCCGCGCTCGGCCGCGCCGACGCGCCCTCGACCTCGCTCCGCGCCTGACAACCGGCCGGAGTTAGCCGGCGAACCAACCGCTCGGTCGGGCCATGAAATCGACCTTCGGCCCAGTCTCGTCCCTGCTCCTCGGCGTCGCGTTCCTAATCGCGGGCAATGGCCTCCAATTCACGCTCATCCCGCTTCGCGCGTCGGCGGAGGGTTGGGGTGCGGTGGAGATCGGCGCGATCGGCTCGGCCTACTACATCGGCTTCGCGCTCGGATGCGTCAGCGGGCCATACGCGATCCTGCGCGCCGGGCACATCCGCGCCTTCGCCGCCGCCGTGTCGCTGGCCACCGCGGCGGTGGCCGCCCACGCGCTGTGGATTTCCTTCCCGGTCTGGTTCGCGCTCAGGATCGTCACCGGCGCGAGCCTGGCGGCGCTCTATCTGATCATCGAAAGCTGGCTCAACGACCGCGCCACCAACGAGACGCGCGGTATCATCATGTCGGCCTACATCGCGGTGAACTTCGCAGCGATGACCGCCGGTCAGCTCGCCGTCACTGTCTACCCGCCGACCGAGATATCTCCGTTCGTGCTCGCCACCCTCATCATGTCGCTCGCCACAATCCCCGTGGCGCTGACGCGCTCGGCACAGCCGGCGCCAATCGCGCTGGTGAGTATCCACCCGCGCGCTCTCTATCGCGCCTCGCCGGTAGGCGTCGCGGGCGTCGCCATGATTGGCCTCGCCAACGGCGCGTTCTGGACCCTCGGCCCCGTCGCGGCGGTGCGCAACGGACTGTCCGTCTCGGATGCCGCCATATTCATGAGCGCCGCGACCGTCGGCGGCGCGCTCATGCAATGGCCGGCGGGTCGGCTTTCCGACCGCACGGACCGGCGCATCGTGCTGATGGCGTTCCTCGCGGCGGCGGCGGTGGTCGGCCTTCTCCTGGCGTTCGTGCCGCCATTCGGCGCGTCGTGGGCAGTGCTGGCGTTCCTGTTCGGAGCGACAACGCTGCCGACGTACGCCATCGCCGCAGCTCACGCGTACGACCACACGCCACGCGGCGGCTACGTCGAGACCGCCGCCGGCATTCTGCTGGCAAACGCCGCCGGCTCGGTGGTCGGGCCGATCATCGCGTCGGCGCTGATGCAGCGGACGGGCGGGTCGACGCTGTTCCTGTTCACCGCCGCCATGCAGATCGCCCTCGCCACCTTCGTGTACGCACGGCTTCGACGCCGCGCCCCGCTGCCGCTCAGCGAGAAGACGGAGTTCGACCTCGCTGCCACCGCCCCGGTAGGCGCCGTTATCCCGCCGGGCATGTTCGACGCCGACAATGCCAACGTCGCCGCCCCGCCGCCGCCCGACCTGCCGCCGCCCGACCTGCCGCTGGATAACACGGAGGACAACGCGGCGTGACGCTGGCGCTATCGCCTTCCGCCGAATGGGCTGCTAAAGCGGGGCCCATGCACGCCTCGCTCATGACCCAGATGCGGGGGGCCGACGGCCGCTCGCTGGCGCGGGCGCTGGTGGTCCTGTTCATCATCAATCTGTTCATGGCCGGCGCGGCAGCCTCCGGCGCCGTGGCCGGCGTGGTGTGCAGCGTCGGCGGCGCGGCCGCAACGACACAAGGCCCCGCCCCGACGAGCGACACGTCCTGCTGCCTCTTCGGGTGCGCCGGCGGCTGCTGCTCGGCACCGGTGGAACCCAATCCCCCGTTCGTCGCCGGCCACAGCCTCCCGGCGCAATACACGACGTACGCGCCGATCTTTGTCGGCATACCGGCACCGCAGCGCGTTTGGCAGGCGCACGCGCCCCGCGGCCCGCCTCTCTCCGCCTGACGACCACAGTTCGTATTCGTTCAGGCCATCCGCGCGGGCGATTTACCCGACGCGGGCAAATCACAGAGAGAACTATCATGTCGCTTAGCATTCGCGCGGCCGCGCTGGCCGTCGCCGCATTTCTTGCCGTCGTGGGTGGCGCTTCCGCCCACTCCGTCACCGTCGGGTCTCTGGAACTGACCGATCTCTGGACGCGCGCCACGCCGCCCGGGGCGCCGACAGCCTCCGGCTACCTGACCATCACCAACACCGGCGCGGAGGCCGATCGCCTCGTCGCCGCCAGTTCGCCCATGGCGGGCACCGGCCAGCTCCATCAGATGGAGGTGAAGGACGGCATCGCCTCGATGCACCCCGTTGACGGCATCGCGATTCCGGCGGGCGGCAGCGTGACCCTTGCCCCGATGGGTTTCCACCTCATGTTCGTCGACCTGAAGGGACAGGTGAAGGAAGGGGAGCAACTGCCCGTGACGCTGACGTTCGAGAAGGCCGGCACGGTGGAGACGTTCCTGCACGTCATGGCGGTCGGCGCGAGCGGGCCGGCTGGCGACCACGACCACGCCGCCGGAAACTGACGATGACGCGTTCGACACTTGGGGCGGTGAGGATCGCGGCATGGGCCGCGGTTCTCATCGCCGTCGTGGCGGTCGCCTGGGCGCTGATCGCCAACCGCGGCGGCACGGACAGCGCGTCGTTCGGCAAACCCGCCATCGGCGGGCCATTTACGCTGACCGATCAGACCGGCGCGCCGGTGACCGAGGCGGCGCTCAAGGGCCATCCCGTCGGCGGTGTTCTTCGGCTACACCTATTGCCCGGACGTTTGCCCGACAACGCTGGCCGACATCACGAGTTGGCTCCAGGAGCTCGGTCCAGACGGCGACAAGCTGAAGGTGTTCTTCATCACCATCGATCCCGAGCGCGACACGCAGGCGGTCATGGCCTCGTATCTCGAGGCGTTCGACCCACGCATCGTCGGTCTCACCGGGCCGCGAACGGAAATCGACAAGGTGATCGGCGAATACCGGGTCTACGCGCGCAAGGTTGATGCCGGCGATGGCGCGTACACGTACGACCACACCGCGTCGGTCTTCCTGTTCGATCGTAAGGCCGATTTCTTCGGCACCGTGGACTACCAGGACAAGCCGGACGCGGCACTCGCCAAGCTCAAGCGGCTGATGGCGACATCGTAGCGGCGCGTAGTGCTATCATGCGACATGCCGCTCACCTCGAAGATCGCCCTCAGCGTCGCCGGCCTCGCCCTCGTGGGCGGTGGCGCGATGCTGTGGGCAACCTTCGGCCGGATGGTCTATTTCGACGTGATCGCGGCCTCGTTCGTCGGCTGCTTCCTCTAGGTCGCACTCCCCCACCGCCATGACCGCGTTCGCGCACAAGGACACCCGTCTCGACCAGGCGCTGGTGACGCGCGGTCTCGCGCCGAGCCGAGCACGAGCGCGCGACGCGATCCTGCGCGGACACGTCACGGTGAACGGGGCGCCCACGGCGAAACCGTCGCTTACCGTCGCCCCGGACGCGCTGATCGCCATCGACGATCCCGCCAGCGGCTACGTTTCGCGCGGCGCGCTGAAGCTGATCGCGGCGCTCGACGCTTTCCGCTTCGATCCGGCGGGCACCGTCGCGCTCGACGTGGGCGCATCGACCGGCGGCTTCACGCAAGCGCTGCTCGATCGCGGCGCCCGGAAGGTGCACGCGATCGACGTCGGCCACGGCCAGCTCGCGCTCGCACTTGCCGCCGACCCGCGGGTCGCGAGCCGCGAGGGACTGAACGCACGGGACTTGACCGCCGCCGATATTGGCGAGGAGGTGGACGCCGTGGTCGCCGACGTGAGCTTCATCTCGCTCAAGCTCGCGTTGCCGCCGGCGCTCGCCCTCACGCGCGCGGGCGCGTGGGGCGTGTTCCTGGTGAAGCCGCAGTTCGAGGTCGGCCGCGACGCGCTTGGCAAGCGCGGCATCGTGCGCGATGCGGCCGCGGCCGAGCGCGCGGCAGCCGACCTTGCAGCGTGGACCAAAAGCGCGCTCGGCTGGCGGGTGACCGGCGTCATCCCCTCGCCCGTCGCCGGCGGCGACGGCAACCGCGAATTCCTCCTCGGCGCGACCCGTGGCTGAAACTGTGACGATCGCCGCGCTCGGCGCCGGCGGCGACGGCATCGTCGAGACCGCCGAGGGCCGCGTGTTCGTGCCATTCACGCTACCGGGCGAGGTCGTCGAGATGGAGCGGCGGAACAATCGCGGCGGCCTGACGCGCGTAGTGCAGGCGAGCGAGGCCCGCGCGACGCCGCCCTGCCCTCACTTCGGCGCGTGCGGCGGATGCGCGCTGCAGCACATGGCGCGCGCGCCGTATCTTGCCTGGAAGCGCGACGTGGTGGCGGCGTCGTTCCGCCTGCACGGCATCGGCACCGACGTGGAGCCGGTCGTCCCGACCGACCCGGGCGCGCGCCGCCGCGCGGTGTTCTCGGCGGTCCGTACGGCGAAAGGCACCGTCGTCGGCTTCAATCGCCGCGGTACGCATGAGGTGATCCCGATCACCGAGTGCCCAGTCCTCGACCCGACCATCGCCACGCGGTTGCCGATGCTGCGCGAGATGGCGGCGATCACCGTCAAGCCGCGCAAGCGCGCGCATCTCGTCGTTCTCGCCGCCGACAACGGCCTCGACGTCGCATTCAAGGGCGGTGGTGCGTTGGCGCGTGGCGCGACCGCCGCACTCGCCGCCTTCGCGAGCGATGTCGCGATCGCGCGGCTGACCGCCGACGGCGAGACCGTGTTCGTGAACCGCGCGCCAGAGATCGCGGCCGACGGTAACGTGCTCCTCCCCACCCCCGGCGGCTTCGTGCAGGCGGTGGCGGCGGCCGAAGCGGCGCTCGCCAACGCCGTCATGTCCCACATCGGCCCGGCGTCGCCTGTCGCCGACCTTTTTGCCGGCATCGGCACGTTCAGCCTCAGGCTCGCACACCACGCGACGGTGACCGCCGTCGACGGCGATGCGGCGCTCATCGAAGCGCTCAACGCGGCGACACGCAGCGCGCACGGACTGAAGCCGGTGACCGCCGTCCGCCGCGACCTGTTCGCCAACCCGATGTCGGCGGGCGAGCTCGACGCGTTCGCAGCGGTGGTGTTCGACCCGCCGGCGGCGGGCGCAAAGCGGCAGGCGGAAGCGATCGCCGCCTCGCGCGTGCCGATCGTCGTCGCCGTGTCGTGCAATCCCGCGACGCTCGCGCGCGACGCGCGCACGCTGATCGACGGCGGCTACCGGCTGACACGCGTCACGCCCGTGGACCAGTTCCTATGGTCTGCGGAAATCGAAGTGGTGGCGGCGTTCGCCCGCTGACGGCCTACATCGCCTCGGTGGCGGTGATCGCAATGCCGAACGCATCGAGGCCGACGTAGCGGCGTTCGCGGCTCGCGATCAGCCGGATCGACTTGACACCGAGGTCGCGGAGGATTTGCGCACCGAGACCGATCTCCCGCCATTCCTCCTCGCGTTGGCGCGTGGACGAAGGTTTCGTCTCGTGCATCACCTCGTCGCGCGCCCGCCCGCCGGAATCCGCCACGCCAACCGCGCCCTCGCGGAGATAGACCAAAACGCCGCGACCCTCCGCCGCCATGCGCGACATCAACGCATCGACTTCGCCACGCGCACCGAATACGTCGCCCACGACGGCTTCCCGATGCAGGCGGACGAGCAGATCCTCTCCATCGCCGACATCGCCGAAGACGATGGCGACGTGCTGCGTCGCGTCGAACGGTGTGCGGTACGCGACGGCGCGGGCCGGACCGGCACGGGTCGCGATCCGCGAATCGCCGACGCGCTCCACCAGCGTCTCGCTCCGCTCACGCCACGCGATGATGTCGGCGACCGACACGTGGCGGAGGCGGTAGTCGTCCGCGAAGCGGATCACGTCGGCGCCGCGCTTGACGGTGCCGTCGTCATTGACGAGCTCGGCGAGCACGCCGACCGGCTCGATCCCGGCCAAACGACAAAGATCGACCGCCGCCTCGGTGTGACCGGTACGGATGAGCACGCCGCCGTCGCGCGCGATCAACGGAAACACGTGGCCCGGCCGCACGAAGTCGGCGATGCCCACGTTGGGATTGGCGAGCGCGCGCACCGTGTTGCAGCGCTCCTCGGCCGAGATGCCGGTGGTGAGGCCGTGGCGGAAGTCGACCGACACGGTGAAGGCGGTGCCAAGCGGTGCGTCATTGTCGGCGACCATCGGCTGAAGCTGGAGCCGCCGCGCCGTCTCGCGCGGCAATGCCGCGCACACGATGCCGGACGTGTGGCGCACGATGAAGGCGAGCTTTTCCGGCTTCGCGTGCACCGCCGCGAGGATGAGGTCGCCCTCGTTCTCGCGGTCTTCGTCGTCGGTGACGACCACGATCTCGCCGCGCTTCAGCGCAGCGACCGCATCGGCGACCCGCTCGCGTTGGGCGTCCATGGCGTACTCAGCCGACCTGGGCGCGGTGGCGGAGGAAATGATCCGCGAGGACGATCGCCAGCATCGCCTCGCCGATCGGCACCGCTCGGATGCCGACGCACGGGTCGTGGCGGCCCTTGGTGGCGATCTCCACCTCCGCGCCCGCCCGGTTGACCGTGCGCCGCGGGCTGAGGATCGACGACGTCGGCTTGACCGCGAAGCGCACGACAACCGGCTGTCCCGTGGAGATGCCGCCGAGAATGCCGCCGGCGTGGTTGGAGAGAAACGCCGGACGCCCCTCCGCGTCGATGCGCATCTCGTCGGCGTTCTCCTCGCCGGAAAGGACCGCCGCACCGAACCCGGCACCGATTTCGACGCCCTTGACCGCGTTGATCGACATCATCGCCGAGGCGATGTCCTGATCGAGTTTGGCGTAGATGGGCGCGCCGAGACCGGCCGGCACGCCCTCCGCGACCACCTCGATCACCGCACCGGTGGACGAGCCGCGCTTCCGAACCTCGTCGATGTAGTCGGCCCAGCGTGCCGCCGCCTTCGCGTCCGGCGCGAAGAACGGATTGCGGTCGACCTCCTCCCAATCCCAGTTGGCGCGATCGATCGCGTGCGGGCCGACTTGGACGAGCGCGCCGCGCACGGTCACGCCGGGGATCACCTTGCGTGCCACCGCGCCGGCGGCGACCCGTGTCGCGGTCTCTCGCGCGGAGGCGCGGCCGGAGCCGCGCCAGTCGCGGATGCCGTACTTCGCCTGGTAGGTGAAGTCCGCGTGGCCGGGGCGATAGCCGGACTTGATCTCGTCGTAGTCCTTCGAGCGCACATCCATGTTGTCGATGACCATCGAGATCGGTGTGCCGGTCGTGAGCAACCCGCCGCTCTCCTCATCCTCGAACACGCCGGAGAGGATGCGTACCGTATCGGGCTCGCGCCGCTGCGTCGTGAAGCGCGACTGCCCCGGCCGGCGGCGGTCCAGGTAACGTTGGATCTCCGTCTCGGACAGCGCGATCCGCGGCGGACAGCCGTCAACTACGCAGCCGATCGATGGCCCGTGGCTTTCGCCCCAGGTGGTCACGCGGAAGAGGTGCCCGAAGGTGTTGTGGGACATGGGGTGGCGGTCGCTCGGGGATGGGCCGCGCCCCTTCTAGGCAAGGCCCCGAGTCCCGTCAAAGCAAAACGGCCAAGGCCGCCGGCTTCAGATCAGCGTCGCCCGGCCATCCTTCCACAGAAACACGCGATCGTGCGGGATATCGCTCGCCACCGCCGTCGCGGGATCGACGCCGGTCAGCTCAATCCTCAAGACGCGCCCGATGCCGCCGTGGGCGACGACCACCGTCGCTCGCTCGAGTCCATCGAGCCACGGCCGCAAACGGTCGGCGAGCAACTCATAGCTTTCGCCGCCGGGCGGCAAAAAGGCCCACTTGTCGGCGGCGCGCGCGGCGACGCTGACCGGATCGCGCTGGCGAAGCTCCTCCGTGGTGAAGCCCTCCCAGCTCCCGAACGTGATCTCGCGCAGCCGATAGTCGGTGCGGTAGTCCTTGGGGTCGAGCCCCATCGCGGCCCGCGCGATCTCCATCGTCTCGCGCGCGCGACCGAGGGGGCTCGCCACGAAATCGAAGCCCGCCACACCCTCGACGCTGGCGATGAGCGCCTCGCCGTTCCGCCGCGCCTGGCCGCGGCCCTTGTCGTTCAGCGGCACGTCGCGCTGCCCCTGGAGGCGACCCTCCACGTTCCAATCGGTCTCGCCGTGACGAAGGAAGGCGAGGGTCGGGACGGTCGGTGCCATCGGAAGGCTCGCCGCGTCCGCGGCGTCAGTCCTTCACCGTCGCGATATCCGGCGCGTCGACCGACTTCATCCCGACCACGTGGTAGCCGGAGTCGGCGTGGTGGACCTCGCCGGTGACCGCGCGAGAAAGATCCGACAGGAGGTAGAGCGCCGCATCGCCGACATCGTCGATGGTGACGGTGCGGCCGCAGCGGTGCGTTCAACTCGTTCCACTTCAGGATGTAACGGAAGTCGCCGATGCCGCCCGCGGCGGCGAGCGTCTTGATCGGCCCGGCGGAGAGCGCGTTGATACGGATGCCCTGCTTGCCGAGATCGACGGCGAGATAGCGCACGCTCGCCTCGAGCGCCGCCTTGGCGACCCCCATGACGTTGTAGTGCGGCATCACCTTCTCCGCACCGTAGTACGTCAGCGTGAGGATTGAGCCGCCGTTTTGCATCAGCTTCTCGGCACGCTGCGCGAGCGCGGTGAGCGAGTAGCACGAGATGAGCAACGTGGTGGCGAAGTTCTCGGCCGTCGTGTCCAGGTAGCGGCCGGTGAGCTGCTCGCGGTCGGAATAGGCGACCGCGTGGACGAGAAAATCGAAGCCGCCCCACAGCGCCTCCACCGCGGCGAATACCGCGTCGACCGACGCGGTGTCGGTCACGTCGCAATGCCCGACCACGGTCGCGCCAATCTCCGCGGCGAGCGGTTCGACCCGCCGCTGCAGTGCTTCGCCCTGGTACGTCAGCGCGAGTTCCGCGCCTTCGCGGCGACACGACTTGGCAATTCCCCAGGCGATCGACCGGTTGTTGGCAACACCCAGCACGAGGCCGCGCTTGCCCGCCATAATTCCGCCCGCCTGTGCCATTTCGCTGCGTTTCCACCCGTCGAAGAGCGGCGCTTGTATCGCACAGGGTCGTGCGCGCTTCCACCTTCGCGGGGACCATTCCGCCGGTGCGGGAACCGAGGTTACGGGGCTGTGCGGCGACATGCTAATATTTCGGTGGCTAGAAGGGTCTGCCACCGGGGGACGGGGCGTTCCATCCACATCACCTGAAGGTGCAACAAGGGAGTCGACTACCCATGAAACGCTTGCTCATCGGCCTTGCGGCCGCAGCGCTCACCGCGGGCGTCGCCCACGCGGCCCCCGCGACGCAGATGCTCGACACGTCGCTCGGCAAGGTCCTGGCCGACGATCACGGCATGGTGCTCTACACCTTCGACAACGATACGAAGGGCGCAGCAGCCTCTGCCTGCGCCGGCCGATGCATCGCCACTGGCCGCCTTTCCTCGCCCCGGCCGACGCGGCAGCCGACGGCGACTGGACCGTCGTTAACGTGCCGACAAGGACGGCGAGGCGAAGAAGATGTGGGCCTACAAGGGCATGCCGGTCTACTTCTGGTCAAGGACGACAGAAGCCCGGCGACACCACCGGCGACGGCGTCGGCGGCGTCTGGCACGTCGTGAAGTAGCTGACCGATGACATCCGGCCGGCGGCGGTTCGCGAAACGCGACACCGCCGGCCGCGAATCTCGACGACCCTACCTCTCCGCCCCTAGTATCCGGCACCTATGCCGGGCCCGATTCCGCCCTTCTCGACAGGTTCGCGGCCATCGTCGGTACGCCGCCACGCGATCCGCGAGGCCGATGCCGTCGATGCCCCGTACCTCGCCGAGCCGCGCGAACAAGTTCGCCGGGCGCACGCCGCTGGTGCTGAGCCCGGCAGCGTCGACGAGGTCGCGGCGATCCTGAGGCTCGCCAACGAGACGCGCACGGCCATCGTGCCGCAGGGCGGCAACACCGGCCTCGTCGGCGGCCAAATGCCGTCCGCCGACGGCGACGAGCTCGTCGTTTCGCTGTCGCGGCTGAACCGCATCCGCGCCGTCGACGCCGAGACCGACACCATGATCGCCGAGGCCGGCGTGGTCCTCGCCGACGCGCAGGCGGCCGCCGACGGCGGCCGACCGCCTGTTCCCGCTGTCGCTTGCCTCCGAAGGCTCCTGCGAGATCGGCGGCAACCTTTCCACCAACGCCGGCGGCACGGCGGTGCTGGCCTACGGCTAGGCCCGCGACCTCAGCGCTCGGCGTCGAGGTGGTGCTCGCCTCCGGCGAGGTGTGGAACGGCCTCCGCCCGCTTCGCAAGGACAATACCGGCTACGACCTCAAGGACCTGTTCATCGGCGCGGAGGGCACGCTCGGCATCATCACTGCCGCGGCGCTCAGCTTTTCCCGAAGCCGCGCGGGCTGAGCGTCGCCGTTCGTCGGGCTCGCGAGCCCGGCCGCCGGCTCGACTTCTTCCTGCATCGCGCGCGACCGCGCCGGCGGCGGGCTCACCGCGTGCGAGATCATGCCGCGGATCGCATCGAGGCCATGGTGCTCCGTCACGTGCCCGGGGCCGCGACCCCCTCGCGGAGCCGCACCCTTGGACGTGCTTATCGAGGTCTCGTCCGGCTCGTCGCAGGACGGACGCCGAGGCAACGGTCGAGGCGATCTTCGCCGACCGCCGCGGAAAAGGGCATCGTCGAGGACGGCGTGCGAGCGCAGTCGCTCGACCAGGCGGCGGCGTTCTGGCGGATGCGCCACGCGCTGTCGGAGGCGCAGAAGCGAGAAGGCGGTTCGATCAAGCACGACGTGGCCGTGCCCGTCGCCGCCGTGCCGGCGCTCATCGAGCGGGCAGCGCGGCCCTCGCCGGCTCGTGCCCGGCGCCCGGCCCTTCCCGTTCGGTCATCTCGGTGACGGCAACATCCACCTCAACGTCGCCAACCGCCGGCATGGACAAGCGCGGCATTCCTCGCCGCGGCGAGAAGTCAACGCCGCCGTGTACGCCATCGTCGGCGAGCTTGGCGGCACGATCTCGGCCGAGCACGGCATCGGCCGCCCAAGCGGGAGCTCTCACGAGGTGAAGAGCCCGGTCGAGATCGACCTCATGCGGCGGCTGAAGGCCGCCCTCGATCCCAACGGCATCCTGAACCCCGGCAAGGTTCTGTGAACCGTTCAGCGAGGGTCTGCTAACCCTCTGCGAAAATCACTCAAATTTTACCTAACCGGTTAAGCCGGCGCCAACGTGCGCGTGGCATAGTTTCATCGCAAATGACGCGAGGTCCATCAAGAAAAACCGGGCCCGCAGGGAGCAGTCTAGAGGCGTCAAACATGAACGGCGGAGCAACCGCCGCGGGGTCGAGCCGGGCTTACCGGCTCGACCCGCTTTCCTTGCCGGCGCGGCCGTCGATCACGTCGGCGGGGCACGGGAAACGCGGCGTTCATTATCGACCGCGAGCGCGCGATCGTCCTGCGGACCGTCGGGTCTGCGCAGGCGGCCACGCGCTCCGTGCCGCTCGCCAGCTACGCCGGCGTCGCCGTGCGCATCGAGCCCGCCGGCAATCCGCGGCGAAGTCCGCGTGTTCGTCGAACTCCTTCCATGTCGACCCGGCGCTTACGCTTTGCCCTGGTCGTCACCGACGATGCCGGAAGAGGTCGCCGCCGACTGGCAGGAATGGGGCCGCGTCGCTCAACCTGCCGCTGCTCGGCGTCGCCCCGGACGGCACCGTCACCGCGCCGCGAGCGCTAGCTCGGCGCCGTTACCGTCGCGCCGGCGAAGCCCCGCCGCCACCACTCGTTCTTCGCCGCCCGCCGCCCGCGATTCCTGGCGCGACGGAGGCCGGGGGCGCGGGCAAGCACCGGTCGGCATCGCGTGCGCACGGACAAAGTGCGAGATCTCCGCGCGAACACTGACGCTCAGCCAGCGAGCCGCCAGGCGCCCTCGCGACCAGCCCCGCGAACACGATCCAGCCGTAGTCGCGGTTGGCGCGGAACAGCATCAGGCACGTTGTCCGGATCCTCAATGTCGATGACCATCGACCTGCCAGGCGAGATGGCCGGCGCCGGCCGCAAGGCCGACATAGGCGAGATGCCCAGTCCGCCGGCCCAGAACGCCACCGCGAAAAGCACCGTCGCACCGGTGTAGAACAGCGCCAGCAGCGGCCGGTATGGGCGCCGAACAGCCGCGCGGTGGAACGCACGCCGATCAGCGCGTCGTCCTCCTTGTCCTGATGGGCGTAAATCGTGTCGTAGCCGATAGTCCACAGGATGCCGCCCGCGTAGAGAAGCACCGGCGGCCAACCGAGACCGCCGAAGATCGCCGACCACCCGATCAACGCCCCCCAGGAAAACGAAATCCCGAGAAAAAGCTGCGGCCAGTCGACGAACCGTTTCATGAACGGATAGATCGCGACCGTCGCGAGCGACAGGAGGCCGAGGAGGACGGTCGCGCGGTTGAACTGGAGAAGCACAACCAGGCCGATCAGCGCCTGCAACGCGAGGAACACCTGCGCCTGCCGCACCGTCACTTGCCCGCTTGGCAGTGGCCTGGATCGCGTGCGCGCCACCTGCGCATCGAGGTCGCGGTCGACGATATCGTTGTACGTGCAACCGGCGCCGCGCATGGCGATCGGCGCCGATCATGAACAGCACGAGGTGCCAGAGATTCGGCGGCGCGCCGGCGGCATCGGTTGCCATCGCCGAGGACCACCAGCACGGCCACAGCAGGAGCCACCAACCGATCGGCCTCTCCAACCGCGCCATGCGCGCGTATGGGCGGAATCCCACCGGGACGATCCGGTCGGCCCAATGGCCGCGGACGCGATCGGCGACCGGGATATCGTTCTGAGCCTGCATCGCCGCCACTCATAGGCGCTTCCGCGCGGCGCGAAAAGCAGGTCAAAACGCCTCCCGAAAATCGGGAGCGTTCCTTTACTCACCCGGCGTCGCTTGGTACCTGCGACACGATGGTGCGGCGGAGCAAAGCCTGAATGAACGTCCTTCTCATCGGCGGCGGCGGACGCGAGCACGCGCTCGCCTGGAAGCTCGCGCAATCGCCGCGCCTCACGCGCCTCTACGCCGCGCCGGGCAACCCGGGGATCGCCGAGCACGCCGAGCATCGTCACGCTCGACGTCGCCGATCACCGCGCGGTGGTCGCCTTCTGCCGGAATGCCGCGATCGATCTCGTCGTCGTCGGCCCGGAAGCGCCGCTGGTAGCGGGCCTCGTGGACGATCTCGCCGACGGCCGGCATCGCCGCCTTCGGGCCGAGCCGGGCCGCGGCGCAACTGGAAGGCTCCAAGTCCTACGCCAAGGACCTCTGCGCCGAGGCCGGCATCCCGACCGCTGCGTATCGCCGCTTCACCGACGCGCGCCGAGGCGAGCGCCTACGTGCGCGCGACGGGCGCACCGATCGTCGTCAAGGCCGACGGGCTGGCCGCCGGCAAGGGCGTGACGGTGGCGGCGACCGTCGAGGAGGCGCTGCCGCGCCGTCGACGCGTGCTTCGATGGCGCGCATGGGGCAGCAGGCGCCGCGGTCGTGATCGAGGAATGCCTCGTCGGCGAGGAGGCGAGCTTCTTCGCCCTCTCCGACGGTGCGAACGTGGTGCCGCTCGCCACCGCCCAGGACCACAAGCGCGCCCATGACGGCGACACCGGCCCCAACACCGGCGGCATGGGCGCCTATTCGCCGGCTGCGGTGATGACGCCCGAGCTGATCGAGCGCTCCATGGCCGGGATCGTGCGCCCAACCGTCGATGCGATGGCGAAGCGCGGCGCGCCGTACAAGGGCGTGCTCTACGCCGGACTGATGATCACAGCGGACGGACCGAAGCTCATCGAATACAACGTGCGCTTCGGCGACCCGGAAGCGCAGGTGCTGATGATGCGCCTGGAGAGCGACCTTCTCGAGTTGATGAGCGCAACCGCCGAGGGGCACCTCGCCGGGTTCACGCCGCGCTGGCGCGACGATGCGGCGCTGACGGTGGTGATGGCCGCCAAGGGCTATCCCGGGCGCCTACGCGAAGGGCACGCCGATCGCCGGCATCGACCGCGCCAACGCGCTTCCAGACGTCAAGGTCTTCCACGCAGGCACGGCGACGAAGGCCGGCACGCTCGTCTCCGCCGGCGGCCGCGTACTGAACGTCACGGCGCTCGGCGAGACCGTCGCGGAAGCGCAGACGCGTGCCTATTCGCGGCGTCGCCGCCGATCGACTGGCCGGACGGCTTCTGGCGCACGGACATCGGCGCGCGGGCGATTGACCGATGAAGGGCTGACCGCCCTTCCCTCTCCGGTTCGAATCCGCCAGAATCACGGTCATGGCGATCCACCGCCTCAGCGAGGACATGGTCAACCGCATCGCCGCCGGCGAGGTCGTCGAGCGGCCGGCGAGCGTCGTCAAGGAGCTCGTCGAGAACGCCCTCGACGCCGGCGCGACGCGGATCGAGATCGTCACCGCCGCCGGTGGTGTTGCCCTCGTCCGCGTCACCGACAACGGCGAGGGAATGCACGGAGAGCGAGCTGCCGCTGGCGGTCGAGCGCCACGCCACCTCGAAGCTCGCGGGCGGCCTCGACGATATCCGCAGCCTCGGCTTCCGCGGCGAGGCGCTGGCCGCCATCGGCGCCGCCGCGCGGCTGACACTCACCTCGCGCCGCCGGGGAAGCGACGGCGCGTTCGAGATCGCCGTCGAGGGTAGCCGCGTCGGCCCGGTCAGACCGGCGGCGCTCGCGGAAAGCACGCGCATCGAGGTCCACGACCTCTTCTTCGCGACGCCGGCGCGGCTCAAGTTCCTGAAGTCGGCGCGCGCCGAAGCATCGGCAATCACCGACGTAGTGAAGCGGCTGGCGCTGGCGCATCCGGGCGTCCGCTTCACGCTCGCAGGAAGCGACCGCTCCGAGATCGACTACGCGGTCGAGACCGGCGCCGGCGCGCGCGCTGCTCGCGTTGCCCGCGTCATGGGCGCCGAATTCGCGGCGGACAGCGTTGTCATCGACGCGGTTCGTGAGGGCGTACGGCTCACGGGCCACGCCGGGCTACCGACCGTCGGCCGGGCGAACTCGCTCCACCAGTTCTTCTTCGTCAACGGCCGCCCCGTGCGCGACAAGCAGCTCCACGGCGCGCTCCGCGGCGCCTACGCCGACGTGATGAAGCGCGACCGCTTCCCTGCCGCCGCGCTGTTCATCGACCTCGATCCCAAGCAGCTCGACGTCAACGTGCACCCGACCAAGGCGGAGGTGCGCTTCCGCGATCCCGGTCTGGTGCGTGGACTGATCGTATCCGCGATCCGCGAGGCGTTGGCCCGCGGCGGCCCGCGCGCCTCGACCGCCGCCGCCGGCGCGACAGTCGCCGCCTTCCGCCCGGGCGTGCCGCGGCGCGAGCGCCCGACGAGCGTCACCTGGCGCTCGCTGCCGTCGAGCCAGGGGAACGCGGCGCTCGCCTCCGGCTTCGCCGAGGAGGCGCAGGCCGCGTTCGACGCCTTCGCTCCGTCCGCCGCACCGGCCCCCGCACCCGAGCCGACGAATATCGCGCGCCCGCTCGGCGCCGCGCTGGCGCAAGTGCACGACACCTACATCGTCGCGCAGACCGAGGACGGGCTCGTCGTGGTGGACCAGCACGCCGCCCACGAGCGGCTGGTCTACGAACGGCTGAAGCAGGCGCTCGCCGCCAAGGGCATGGCACGGCAGATCCTGCTCATCCCCGAGGTGGTCGAACTGCCGGAGGAGGATGTGGCGCGCTTGACCGAACGCGCCGACGAACTCGCCGCCCTCGGCCTCGTGCTCGCGCCGTTCGGCCCCGGCGCCGTCGCGGTCAGCGAGACGCCGTCGATGCTCGGCGCCATCGACGCCGGCGCACTGGTCCGCGACCTCGCCGACGAGATCGCCGAGTGGGAGCGCGCGGCCGGCCTCAAGGAGAAGCTCGACCGCGTCGCCGCGACCATGGCCTGCCACGGCTCGGTTCGCGCCGGCCGACGGCTGAAGCCGGCGGAGATGGACGCCCTCCTCCGCGAGATGGAGGCGACGCCTAACTCCGGCCAGTGCAATCACGGTCGGCCGACCTATGTCGAGCTCAAGCTCGGCGACATCGAACGCTTGTTCGGACGGCGCTGAAGCCGTTAAGGTCGCGTCCCGGAAGGACTAGGCATGAACCGCATCGACAGACACGGCCGCCACGACGAGGCGCGCCTCCGCTACCTGGACGGCGACTTCCAGGTGCTGCTATTGGGCTCGTACGTACGCTGTGCCGTCACCGGCGCCGAAATTCCACTGGACGAATTGAAATACTGGAGCGTCGTGCGGCAGGAGCCCTACGTCGACGCCGCCGCGGCGCTGAAGCGCTACGAGGAAACCGGCAGCATGTAGGCGCCGCGGCGCTCAGGCGGCCGCCAGCGCGGCCTTTCTGACCGCCGTGTCGATCATCTCGTCAATCGCCGCGGGGTTGTCGAATTCCAGCGACACCGCGAATACATCGGTCCGCTCGCGGAGCGCGCCAAGCACACCGTCCTTGCCGGCGAGCCGCGCCGCGTCCTTCTCCGTCGTCACCAGCCTCAGACCCTCGCTGTCGGCGGCGGCGATCAACTCCGCCGCCTCCGCGTCGGTGAAGGGATGGTGATCGGGAAACGCGTGCGTCTTCGCCACCGTCGCTCCGATCTCGGCGAGCGTCGCGAAGAATTTTTCCGGCCGGCCGATGCCCGCGAACGCGAGGATCGGCTCCTTCCGCCACGCGCGCACCTTGGCGGGCTTCAGCCGCGCCCGCTGCACGGCACGGCCGGCACGCGCCGCCGCGCGGATCAGGTGTTCCCCCGCCACCCCCTCGCCGATCACCAGGAGCGCGTCGGTGTGGAGAAGCTGGCGGGAAAGCGGCGCGCGGAGCGGCCCGGACGGAATCGTGAAGCCGTTGCCGACGCCGCTCAACGCATCGACCACGACGAGCGTCAGGTCCTTGTGGAGCGCGGGATCCTGGAACCCGTCGTCCATGACGATGAGATCGACGCCGTCGCGGACGAGCGCGCGCGCCCCGGCCACACGGTCCGCCGCCACCACCGTCGGCGCGGCCGCGGCGAGCACCAACGCCTCGTCGCCAACGTCCTCGGCGCGGTGGACGGTGGGGTCGACCAGGACCGGGCCACGGAGGCTGCCGCCGTAGCCGCTCGCGAGGATGCCGGGCTTCAGCCCACGGCTCCGTGCCACGCGCGTGAGCGCCACCGCCGTCGGCGTCTTGCCCGCGCCGCCGACGACAAAGTTGCCGACGCAGACCGTCGCCGCCGCTGGGCGAAACCGGGGCGGGCGCGACATGCGCCACGCGGCGGCCGCGCCCCAGAGCTTCGCCGCCGGCCACAGCGCCAGCGCCTGGGCGGGGATTCCGGGTTGCCACCAGAACTCGGGCGCGGCCCGCGTCACGATGCGACCGCCTCAGCGGCGAGGTATGGCTGAAGCGCCGCCCATGTGCGGTCGAGCCCGCCGGTGAGCGGTGCGAGCGCCGCCGCAGCGAGCCGTACGCGCGATGCCCGCGCCGTGGGATCGTCGAGAAGCGCGCCGACGGCGGTGGCGAGGCTCGCGGCATCGGCGACCTGCGAGGAAGGGTCGGCCGCATCGAGCGCGGCATAGATTTCAGCAAAGTTCGCCACCGCCGGTCCGTGCAGCGCCGTCGCCGACAAGCGAAGCGCCTCTATCGGGTTGTGCCCACCACCTCCGGTTGGCATCAACGAGTTGCCGATGAAGGCGACCGGCGCGACGCGAAAGAAGAGGCCAAGCTCGCCGAGCGTGTCGGCAAGATAGACGTCGGTTTCAGCGTTTGGCAGCTCGCCGCGGCTTCGCCGCGCGAGCGTGAGCCCCTTCCCCTCCAGCATCGCCGCGATCTCGTCGCCGCGTGCCGGGTGGCGTGGCACGACGATCGTGAGGAGGTGCGGGCGCGGCGAGGCCACGAGCGTGTGCGTTGCCGCCGCGATCGCTTCCTCCCCCTCGTGGGTGCTGGCGGCGAGCCACACCGGCCGCGCCCCGATCGCGCCCTGGAGGCGGGCGAACTCGGCGGCATCGGTGGCGAGCGGTGGCGCATCCCATTTGACGTTGCCGGTGACGACGACCAGCCGCGCGCCGAGCTCGGCGAAGCGCGCGCCGTCGGCCGCCGCCTGCGCGAGGCAGAGGTCGATCCGCCGGAAGAGCGGAGCGGCAAGAGCGCGCACGCGCCGCCAGCGGCCGAACGACCGTTCGGAAAGGCGTCCGTTCACCACCACCTGCGGGATCTCCCGGCGCGACAGCTCGACCATGATTGTCGGCCACAGTTCCTGTTCGACGAAGACGGCGAGGTCAGGCCGCCAGTGGTCGAGGAAGCGGACGACGAACGGCCAGATGTCAAAGGGCGCGAACTGGTGGAGCGCGCCCGGCGGAAGGCGGGCGGCTGCGATCTCAGCCGACGTGACCGTGATCGTTGTCAGCACCACGCCCAGGCCCGCATCGCGGAGACGGGCGACGAGTGGCAGCACCGCGATCGTTTCTCCAACGCTCGCCGCGTGCACCCAGACGAGGCGCCCCGCCGGGCGCGCCAGCGATGCGTGGCCATAGCGCTCACCCGCGCGTGTCCGGTCGGCCTTGCCGAGAGCCGCCCGCCGCGCCACGACGAGCGGCATCGCGGGCGACAAAGCCAGCCCGAGTCCGCGGTAGCCAGCGAGAACGATTTCCGCCGTCCAGTCAGCCAGCACGCCGGTCTGCGATCGCATAGGCCCGGTCGGTCGCCGCATTCAGTGCGTC
Source organism: uncultured Alphaproteobacteria bacterium (assembly GCA_963749755.1). Classification (GTDB taxonomy): domain Bacteria; phylum Pseudomonadota; class Alphaproteobacteria; order Rhizobiales; family Kaistiaceae; genus JBBDMC01. The sequence goes on along the minus strand of CAVVOK010000005.1, from coordinate 517,031 downwards.
CTCCAGCGCGCGGCGCTTCGCCTCCATGACCGCGTCGTCGGCGTCGGCCGGTACGCCGATCGGCGGCGCGACCACGCACACGATGCGGCTGAACGGCAGCGCCAACACCGCGCGGTCCCAAGAGTTGAACACCACCCGCCGGCTCGCCGCGAGTCCGAGTTCGAGGATCGGCCGTCCGGTCGCCTTGGCGAGCGCGACGATGCCCAGCCCCGCCTGACGCGCGACACCGTTGGAGATGTCGGCGGTCATGCACACGTTGTAGCCTTCCTCGAGGCTGGCGCGAAGGCCGAGGAAGCCGGTGACGGCCCCCTTCTCCAGCCAGCGCCGGGGTTCGCGCCCCCCGGAACCGCGGATGGTTCCGACGCCGAACCGCCTTGCGACGATGGAGAAGATCGTGCCGTCGCGGTGGTTGGAGATGATCACCCGCACCGGGTACCCCTCCGGCCGCAAGAGCGGCAGGATCAGGTTGTGGCCGTGCCATATCGTGCCGATGCCGGGCAGGATATCGCGGTTGACGACAAATGGACTACCCGGCTCGTACTCCATGGTGCTCGTCACCTGCACCAAGCGGAGGTACCCCGTGGCGATCGCCGCGGTGGTCCGCGTCACGAAATCCGCCTGCGCGAACTGCGTGATCCAGCGCGCACGGGACCCGCGACGGCGGGCCCGCGTCCCGGACGGCGTGATCCGCTGTGGCAGGTCCGACATCGAACTCCCCGACGCCTCGACGGGAGGCCTCGGTCAGTTCTAGCTGCGCTTTGCCACGGCGTCACCCGCCGGCACGTCGTCCGACGCCGGATCGAGCAACCGATGGAGGTGTACGATGAAGTAGCGCACGTGTGCGTTGTCCACCGTCGCTTGCGCCTTGGCCTGCCAGGCGCGGTAGGCGCTGCGATAGTCGGGAAAGATTCCCACGATGTCGAGTTTGGAAAGATCGGCGAAGCGGACGTTGTCGACGCGTTCCAATTCGCCGCCGAACACCAGGTGCAATAGCTGGTTTTCGGCGCCCGCCTTACGGCTGGTTTTCGTCATGAACCCCGTCTTGGTTGCCGCCGGCCTAACGACCGGCGATGGTCATCCCCTCGATCGCGATGGTCGGGGCATTGACCGCGAAGCGATATTCGAGGTCGTTGGCCCGCACCATCCGAGCGAACATATCGGCGAGATTGCCCGCAATGGTGATCTCGCTCACCGGAGGCCCTAGCACGCCCTTCTCGATCGCGAAACCGGCTGCACCGCGGCTGTAGTCGCCGGTCACAAGATTGGCTCCGTGGCCGATCAGCTCGGTCACGTAGATGCCGTGGTCGATGGCGGCGATCAACGCCTCGGGCGCCTGCTCGCCCGGGAGCAGCGTCAGGTTGGTCGAACCCGGATGCGGGTTGCCGCCGCCACGGGCCGCGCGGCCGTTGGTGAGCATACCGAGTTCCCGCGCCGTCGCCGAATCGAGGAACCAGGTCTGGAGTACGCCGTCCCTGATCACCTCGAGCGGTGCACCGGCGACCCCCTCCCCGTCGAACGGGTGCGAACCGAGGCCGCGCAGGCGGGTCGGATCGTCGTTGACCTGGATATCGGCCGCGAAAATCTGCTGACCGAGCTTGGAGCGCAGGAAGCTCGTCTTGCGCGCGATCGCCGCGCCGTTGATTGCGCCGGAGAGATGCCCAAGGATGCCGCGCGAAATGCGCGGATCGTAGACGACGGTGACGCGTCCAGTCGCCATCTGCCGCGGGTTGAGGCGCTTGACGGCGCGTTCCCCCGCCCGCCGACCGATATCGGCGGGGTTGGCGAGATCGGACCGATGAACTTTCGATTCCGCGTCGTAATCGCGTTCCATGCCAGTGCCGGTGCCAGCGATGGCGGAGGCGGAATGGCCGAAATGCGAGCCGAGGTACGAGCCGGCGAAGCCATGCGAGGTGGCAAGGACAAGACCGCCGAGCGACCAGCCGGCGCTGGCGCCACCGGAGTTGGCGACGCCGGGAACGGCGCGGAGCGCATCCTCCGCCGCCAGAGCCGATTGCGTCAGCTCTTCCGCGGTCGGGATCGTTTCGTCGAGGAGGTCGAAGTCCGGGAAGGTCTTCGCCAGTCGGTCGGCGTCGGCGAGGCCGGCGTAGGGATCCTCCGGCGCGACCTTCGCCATGGCGATGGCGCGCTCCGCGAGTTCCGCCGGGTCGGTGAAGACGTTGGCCGATACCGTCGCGGACCGGTTGCCGACGAAGACCCGCAAGTTGAAGTCGTCACCCTCGGCGCGGCGCGTCTCCTCGACCTTGCCGAGCCGGACCTCGACCGACATGGCGACGCCGCGCACGCACACCGCATCGGCCGCGTCGGCGCCAGCGCGCTTGGCGGCCTGCACCAAGTTTTCGGCACGTTCGGTCAGGTCGCTCTGGTCGAGGATCTCGGTCATCGCAAATCTCCCTTCAGTCGCGTCATGAGGCCGGCGGTCCGACCTTGACGACGATCGGCAGCCCGTCGCCGAAAAGCCGCTTCGCGGCGCGCTTCACGTCATCGACCGTCACCGCGGCGATCATGTCGTTTCGCTTGTCGACGTATTCGACGCCGAGGTTGTCGAGCTGGATCGCCATGAGCTGCGAAGCGATCCCGCGCGAAGTGACGAAGCGCAGTGGGTAGGACCCGATCATATACGCCTTGGCGTCAGCCAGTTCCTGCTCGGTCGGCCCCTCGTCGGCGAATCGCGTCACCTCGTCCTGAATAAGCGCCAGCACCGCGTCCGCCTGATCGGCGCGCGTCTGCGTGCTGCCGGTGAACCAGCCCGCGTGCCGCATCGTGTCGAGGCCGAGCGAGATGGCGTAGGTGAGGCCGCGCTGCACGCGCACCGCATCGTAGAGCCGCGTGCCGACCTTTCCGCCGCCAAGGATGTAGGACGCCATGAACGCCGGCACGAAATCGGGATCGGCGCGCATGACCCCGAGACCGGCGAACCGGATCGAGGTCTGCGGCGTGTTGGACGCGACGTCGATACGCGCCGCGAGCGGCGGCGGCGCGTCCGGAACCGGCGCGAGGTCGGCGGTCTCAGGTAGCGCCCCGAAGATATCGTCGAGCATCGCGCCAAGCGTGGCCGCGTCGATGTCGCCGACAACGGTGACCTTGAGGTCGTCGCGCGCGAATACCTTGCCCATGAACGCGCGCATGTCGTCCACGGTGACCGCCGCGACGCTCTCTACCGTGCCCGAGGTCGGTTTGCCGTAGACGTGGCCGGGGAAGAGCGCATCATTGAACTTCTGCGATGCGATCTGGTTCGGACTGCGCTCGCGCGCACGAAGGCCGGCCAGCACCTGCGCCCTGATCCGCTCCACCGGCTCCGCGTCGAAACGTGGCTCGGTGAGCGCCAGCCGCAGCAGCCGCGCAGCCTCGCCCCGGTTCTCCGTGAGCGTGCGGAGCGAGCCGGAGAAGGTATCCTCGTCCGTGTCGAAGGACAGTGAGATCGACAGCTCTTCCAAGCGCGTGGCGAACGCCAAGCGGTCGAGGTCGCCGGCGCCCTCGTCGAGGAGGCCCGATACGAGATTGGCGACGCCCTCCTTGTCCGTCGGATCCTGCGCGGATCCGCCGAGGAAGGCGTAAGACAGCGCGATCAGCGGAATGGAGTGGTCCTCGACCAGCCAGGCGTGGACGCCGCTGGGGCTGACCACCTGTTGGATATCGATGGCGCGCGCCGCCGGCGAAAAGGCGCCGAGCGAGAAAATAAGCCCAGCGGCGGCGGTGACATAACGGAGCGGCTTGCCCATGACGACTACGACCTGTTCGGGTTGGCATCGGGCGTCTCGCCCGCCGGCAGCAAACGGCCGGTGACGGAACGCCGAATGTCGAGATACTTGCGCGCCACGGCGTTGACTTCGTCGACGGTGACCGCCGCGACCCGGTCGGGCCAGTGCTGCACGTACTCGACGGTCTCGCCGCGCGCGAGCGACGATCCGAAGGTACGCGCGAGCGACCCAGGGCTGTCCTCGGCGTAAACCACCGCCGCCTTCACCCCAAGCTTGGCGCGCGCCACCTCCTCCTCGGTGACGCCCTTTTCAACAACGTCGGCGACGATCTGATCGACGTCCTTCTCCAGTTCGTCGAGCGTCACGCCCTCGCGCGGCGAGGCAGAGATACGGAAGGCGTCATCGCCGATGTTCGAGCCGCCGTAGCCGGCGTTGGCGCCGGAGGCAATGGGCTCGTCGATGACGAGGCGCCTGAGGCGGCTCGAAGCGTTGCCGCCGAGGATTTCGGCGAGCACATCGAGCGCCGCCGCTTCTCCCGGCTCGCCGCTGATTTCCGACGGCGCGAGGTAGAGGCGCTGCCACGAGGGGCGCGTCACGCGCGGATCGGAGAGCGTGACGGTGCGCGCCGCGAGCGGCTCCGGCTCGCGCGGACGGATGCGCGGCGGCGGCTCGGCACGGCGCGGCAGCTTGCCGTACGTGTCCTCGGCGAGCTTGCGCACCTCGTCCTCCGTGACGTCGCCGGCGATCACCAGGATCGCGTTATTCGGCGTGTAGTACTTGTCGTAGAAGGCGAGCGCGTCGGCGCGATCGAGCGTCGCCATCTCGTGCGCCCAGCCGATCGTCGGGGTGGCATAGTGGCTGTTCATGAAGAGCGCGCCATTCATCATGACGTTGAGCGTCGCGCCCGGGCTGTTGTCGATCGAGCGGCCACGCTCTTCGAGGATAACCTGGCGTTCGGGCAGCAGCCGATCGTCTGTGATGAGCAAGTTCGCCATGCGGTCGGCCTCGAACGACATGACGACGCCGAGGTGCTCGCTGGCGACGGTCTGGTAGTAGGTGGTCGTTTCATCCGTGGTGGTGGCGTTGTCGTTTCCGCCCAACATCGAAATGCGCTCGGAGAAATCGCCGTCCGGGTAGGTGGTGGTACCCTTGAACATCAGGTGTTCGAGGAAATGCGCGATGCCCGACTTGCCGGGCGGATCGTCCGCGGCGCCGATCTTGTACCAGACCATCTGCGTGACCACCGGCGCGCGATGATTGGGGATAACGACGACCTGCAGGCCGTTGTCGAGCGCGAAGGTGGTGACGTTGGGGGCGTAGATCGGTTCTTCGCCGGACGCGCCGGAGGCGACGGACAACGCCGCGGCGAGGACCGCGGCGGCAGCCAAACGAGCGTGCGACATGAAGGTCTCCTGACGGAACGTTGAGTGCCGCAAGCATATAGCGGCTGCCATCCGCCTATCCAGCGATATCGGTCTCCCGGCGAAGGAACACGATTTGGGAGCCGCCGGTCCGCCGCGTTTCCAGTCGCGCCAGGCCGGCAATCGGCGCGATTTCGGCCGTCGCCGCCTCCTCCAGGACCACCAGCGCGCCGGGCGCAAGCCACCCTCCCGCGACCGCGGCGGAAAGCGCGGCTTCGCCGAGCCCATGGCCGTAGGGCGGGTCGGCGAAGGCGAGCGTGAACGGCGCGATGCCGCCGACCGGACCGAGTTGGGTCGCGTCGCGGCGGTAGATGCGTGTGCGTCCGGTGAGGCCCAGCGTCTCGGCATTGTTGCGGATAACGCCGCGCGCCGCCGCATCGTTCTCGACGAACAGGCAGGAGGCCGCACCCCGCGACAACGCCTCCAGCCCGAGCGCGCCGCTGCCGGCGAAGAGATCGAGCACGCGCGCGGCCGCCACCGGGTCGTCGTAGGCGTGCACGAGGATATCGAACACCGTCTGGCGCAGCCGGTCGGCGGTCGGCCGGGTCGCCACGCCGGGCGGCGCCGTGATCGCCCGCCCGCGGAGGCTACCGCCGACGATCCGCACGACGCTTTGGCATGGGTTTGCGGCGCACCGGTGGCGGCCGTTCATCCTCGCGGGGCGCGTCATCACGCAGCGGCGCCGTGAAATCGGCGCCGGCCGCCGCGGCAAGCGTCGCCCCGAGCTGATCACGAAGCACGCGGCCGCGCATTTCGCGCACCTCGCCGGGCGCGATCTCGCCCAACTGGAACGGCCCGTACGACACGCGGATCAACCGGTTGGTGTCGAGGCCGAGATGGGCCAGCACGCGCTTGATCTCGCGGTTCTTGCCCTCGCGGAGACCGAGCGTCAGCCAGACGTTGCCGCCCTGCACGCGGTCGACCCGCGCTTCGATGGCACCGTAGAGCACCCCATCGATCGCGACGCCGTTGGCGAGCGCGGCAAGCGCCGGCTCGTCCACCACGCCGTGCGCGCGCACGCGGTAGCGGCGGAGCCAGCCGGTGGAGGGAAGCTCCAGCACGCGGGCGAGCCCGCCATCGTTGGTGAGGAGAAGCAGACCCTCGGTGTTGATGTCGAGGCGCCCGACGGTAACCACGCGTGGCAACTCCTTGGGTAGCGCGTCGAACACCGTCCGCCGCCCCTCCGGATCGCGGGCGGTTGTGACCAGGCCACGGGGCTTGTGATAAAGCCACAGCCGCGTGCGCTCGCGCACCGGCAGCGGTTCGCCGTCCACGGAGATGCGGTCGCTGGGCGAGACGGTCACGGCCGGCGTGGTGAGCAACACGCCGTTGACCGCGACCCGGCCCGCGACAATCCAGCGCTCCGCGTCGCGGCGCGAGCAGAGGCCGGCGCGGGCGAGCACTTTGGCGATGCGCTCGCCGGACGCGGCGGTCACCTCAGGGGGGCGTTTCATGGCGCGGCTGATAGCAGAGCCCCCGCCCGGAGGCGAGGAGATGACGAAGGAAGCGCAAGCGGTGGATGCGATGACGGTGGCGCTCGAGGAAGCCGCCGCGGCGGGTCGCCGCGGCGAGGTGCCGATCGGCGCCGTGGTCGTCAGGGACGGCGAGATCGTCGCGCGCGCCGGGAACCGTACCATCGAGCTGGACGATCCGACCGCGCACGCGGAGATGGTGGCGATCCGCGCGGCGGGGGCACGCTTGGGCTCGCAGCGCCTTGCCGGCGCCGATCTGTACGTGACGCTCGAACCTTGCACGATGTGCGCCGCCGCGATTTCGTTCGCGCGCATTCGCCGTTTGTATTTCGCCGCGAGCGACGAGAAAGGCGGCGCGGTGGAACACGGCGTGCGCTTCTTCGCACAGCCCACATGCCATCACGCGCCGGAGACGTACGGCGGGCTGGCCGCAAGCGAGGCGGCGATGCTACTCAGGGATTTCTTCCGTTCACGCCGAGAAGACGCGACCTAGTTCGACCGCGAGAACCACTGCCACGGCCACTTGACCTTCGACTTCTTGTCGGCGGCGGCGACCTCGGTCGGTGGCGGCGCCTCCGGATCCGGCTCGAGGTACTCCGACGGCGGATCCGACAGGTACTGGCGTACGGGATTGCCGAACTGATCGTATTTGACGACGCCCTTCGCGGCGGCCATTCGCGCGCGCACCTCGGCGGCCTGCTCCCGCGTGGTGAGCGCCTCGTCCTCGGGCGTGATGCCGAGCTGGTTGCGCGTTGGGCCATCGGCGCGCGTGCGCACCGGCAGCTTCGGCAAGTTCAACGGATCGCCGTTGGCTTGCGCCTCGGCGATCTTGATTTTGGTCGCCTCCGCCTGCTGGTCCGGATCGTTCGGCCAGTTGGCGGCAAGCGCGACGGTATCGCTGCCGGGCGACGGCAACGAAGCGGTGGACGGCGGTTCGACCACCGGCGGGCGCTGCGCGTATTCGATGGGCGTGCGAGCCTCACCTTTCAGCGACGGCGCGCGAACGAGGTCCGTGATGGTCTGCAGACCCTGCGGGCGACCGGTGCCGTAGGTGGTCGCCGAGCACCCGGCAAGCGCCAGCGCGAGGCCGCCGGCCGCGATCGCGGCTATGGCATGTGTTCTGGGCAACAAGGTCATTCGTCCCGCTAACCGTCTTGAGAGGCCGCATACCACCTCTCACCCCGAATACCGGCGAAAATCCGGCCGGCCTCCACATCCTTCGTATCCGAATCGGCGTTTTGCCACAACCTGTGGCAAGGACGTCACGGCAGCGCGGAAAGCGCCCGGTCCAACGCCGTCCCGGGGCCCGTGGCGGCGAGAATCGCCCGGGCCTTCTCGCAATCCCGGTCCATCGCCCGGATGAGGGCCGGCACCGAGGGGAAGGTCGTCCTCCCCACGCAGCCACGCGAAAAACGTCACCGCGAGCTGCTCGCCGTAGAGATCGCCGTCGAAATCGAACAGGAACACTTCGAGTACGGGGTTTCCATTGTCGAACATCGGCCGGCGGCCGAAGCTTGCGACGCCGTCGTGGATCGTCCCGCCCGGTCGCTCGATCCGCACCGCGTAGATGCCATGGCGGAGCCCGCAATCGGGCGGCGAGCGCGATGTTGGCGGTCGGGTAGCCGAGCACGCGACCCCGCGCGTCGCCGGTCTTGACCTCGCCCATGACGAACCAGCGGTAGCCGAGCCGGTCGGCCGCGCCCGTGACATCGCCCCGGGCAAGCGCTTCGCGAATATCGCGGGACGCGAAGGTCGTACCGGTATCGTCGCCGACCGGATCGACGACGGTGACGGTGAAGCCGCGGCTCCGCCCTGCCTCCGCAAGGAGCGCGGGCGTCCCAGCCCTCCCCTGGCCGAAACGGAAGTCGAACCCAACCACCGCCGCCCGAGCACGCAGCGCATCGACGACGATGCCATCGATGAACCGCTCCGCCGGCGTCGCGGCGAACGACCGGTCGAAATCGGCGACGACAAGCGCGTCCACCGAGAGCGCGCGCAGGATGCGCGCCTTGGCGTCGAGCGGCGTCAGCCGGAACACCGGAGCCTCGGGCTGGAATACCGTTCGGGGGTGCGGTTCGAAGGTCAGCACCAGCGACGGCGCGCTGAGCCGCATCGCCTCGTCGCGGGCCGCCTCGACCAGCGCCGCGTGCCCGCGGTGCATGCCGTCGAAGTTGCCGATCGCAACGACGCCGCCGGTGAGGCGGGCTGGCAACGCATCGAGCTTGATTGGGGTCAGCGCCTGAAGGCGGGCGCCAGATGTCATGGTCGACGTCCGTCCGCTGGGCAGGTCGCGAACGTGCCGGTTCGCCCCGCGTCGGTCAAGACCCGGCCCAAGTCAGCCGCGGCATGACGGCGACGGCGCCGATGCCGGCCTCGGCGAGAACGGCGTGAACCGCCGCGAGGTCCGGCCGGTCACGGTCGCCGAACTTGTCGGCGTGGATGCCGGCGGTCACGAATGCCACGTCGAGGCCAGCACGAATCGCGCCGCGCACGTCCGTGTCGATGCCGTCGCCGATGGCGAGCACCGGCTCGGACGCACCGAGCCGCGCCAGCGCGGCGAGCGCCGTTCGGTAGATCTTCGGGTACGGCTTTCCGACGACGATGGTCTCACCGCCGAGCGCACGATAGCGCTCGGCGAGCGCGCCCGCGCACCAGATCAGCCGGCCGCCCCGGTCGACAACGATGTCGGGGTTGGCGCACAGCATCGGCAGGCCCCTTGCCCGCCAGCGGGTGAGGCCGGCGGCGTAATCGTCGGGCGTCTCGGTCGTGTCGTCATAGAGCCCGGTGCACGACACGAGATCGGCGTTCGCCTCGTCGGTGAGGGTGATTGGAAGGCCGTCGTAGATCGGCACGTCGCGCTCCGGCCCGACGTGCAGCACCTTTTGCCCCGGACGCTCTGCGAGAAGTCGCGCGCGCCGCCTCTCCCGAGGTCACCACGTCGTCGAACGCCGACGGTGGGACGCCCAGCCGCGCGAGTTGATCGAGAACCGGCCCCTTGGGACGCGGCGCGTTGGTCAGAAGCGCCACCTTTCCGCCCTCGGCCCGGTACGCCGTAAGCGCCTCCGTCGCGAGCTTGAACGCGACGACACCGTTGTGGACGACGCCCCACACGTCGCAGAGCAACGCACGGTAGGACGGCGCGAGGTCCTTCAGACCGGCGACCAGCGGAGGATTCGGCATGTTGGCCACGGGCGTTCGCGTATGAGTTCGCCGGGTTCGGGTCAAGCCATTCGGCCACAATGCCAAATCGGGACAGAACGCCGAACGACGAAACACGCTTTATTTACCGTGATCGGGCAGCATCCATCTCAACGTCTCCACCGATTGCCGACAGAGAGCGGGGTCGCTCGGCTCATGGCATCCGCACGGCCGCTTTCCCGGCCGCTTACGTCATCGTTCGTCGACGCCGATCCCGCGCAACGCCGCGCGCTCGCCGGCCTGCTCGCGCGGGACGCCACCGGCCGGTTCGCCCGCGCGCCTGTGCCAACGGCCGGCGAGGCTCTAGCCGAAATCGGCAACGACGCCGGACGCGGTCATGATCGCCGACCTGGAAACGATCGGCGGCGCGGACCACGTCGGCGACATGGCGGCGGTGCCGCTGATCGCGACCAGCGCACACTCCTCACTCCGCGCCGCCGTCGCGGCGGTCAAGGGCGGCGCGGTCGATTTTCTGCCCAAGCCGATCGGCGCGAAGATGCTGATGGAGCGTCTGGACGCGGCGGTGCAGGCCTGGCGCCCGTCCCCGCGCCGCGAAGACGCCGAGCGCGGCGCCACCGCCCAGCGACCCGGCGCCGATCGCAACGGACTTCGCCGGCTTCATCGGCCGCTCGCCGGCGATGCTGCCAGGTCTACGACGCAGATCAGGCGCATGGCGCCGTCGCGCGCGCCCGGTCTTCATCACCGGCGAGAGCGGCACCGGCAAGGAATCTGACCGCCGAGGCGATCCACGCCGCACGCGGGCACCGGCGAACGGCCGTTCGTCGCGATCAATTGCAGCGCCATCCCCAAGGACCTGATGGAGAGCGAGATCTTCGGCCACGTGCGCGGCGCCTTCACCGGCGCGACCGAGGACCGCGCCGGCGCCGCCGAGCGCGCCGACGGCGGCACGCTGTTCCTCGACGAGATCGCGGAGATGGAGCTCGGCCTCCAGGCGAAGCTGCTGCGCTTCCTCCAGATCCGGGACGCTGCAGCGCGTCGGCGGTAGCGAGACGAAGCGCGTGGACGTGCGCATCGTATGCGCCACCAACCGCGACCCGTTCGCCGAGGTGGCGGCGGGCCGGTTCCGCGCCGATCTGTTCTACCGGCTGCACGTGCTGCCGATCCACCTGCCGCCGCTCCGCGAACGGCGCGAGGACATTATGCAATTGGCCGAATCGTTCCTCGCGCCACTACGCCGACGAAGAGGGCCGCAGCTTCCACGGCTTCGCGCCGGCGACGATCGAGCTTCTTGTCGGCTACGACTGGCCCGGCAACGTGCGCCAGCTCGCCAACGTCCTCCGGCGGATCGTGGTGCTCAACGACGGGCTCCAGGTGACGCCGGCGATGTTGCCGGAGGCGATCGCGCGCGCCGACGCGATGGCCGAAATCCGGACAAGCGCCCTCACCTCCTTGCCCACGGCCTCGCTCATGCCGCTGTGGCAGCACGAGCGGCAAATCATCGAAACGGCGCTCGCAGCATACGGCGGCAACATCGCGCGGGCTGCCGCTGCCCTCGAGATCAGCCCATCGACCATCTACCGCAAGCGGCAGTCGTGGCAGGAGCGGACGCGTCTTTCGCCGTGAAAAAAGATTGGCGCAGTAGTCACTTGCGTCAGCCGCTGCGAAATTCGATCATGCCCCTGGGTTCGGTTCAGCGAAACCGGGGGACTGGAGAATGCCAATGCCTAGCCGGCGGCTCGCGATGGCCGCCGTGGCGGTTGCCGCGTTTGGCGCCGCGAGCCTCGGCGGTGCCAACGCCGCCTTAGCCGGCGCCTTAGCCGACGAAGCAGACCGTGCCGAACAATTTCTGTACGACGGAAGAGCTGCCGCCGCGCTGGCGGCCTTCGACAAGGCGGTGAGCGCCTTCTGGGAGGAGACGCCGCTCCAGTTCCGGGCCGCATCCTTTGTCGAGCCGGTGCAGGGAATTGGCCCTTACCAGCGACACGGCGGCACCTTCCACACCGGCGATACCGCCAGAGTGCACCTGGCTCCGGTCGGCTACGGCTTTATCGCGGCCGGCGACAGCTACCGCGTGACCTTCGCGACCGGCATTGAGATCCGTAGCCCCGGCGGCCTCGTGTTCGCGAAGACGGACGACTTCGGCGACGTTTCTTGGCAGGGACCGAACAGGAGCCGCGAGGTCAACGTCGACATCGACGTGGCGCTTCCCACCCTGAAGGCTGGGAGCTACGTGCTCCGCCTGTCGCTCGCCGACCGCGCCAGCGCCAAGGCCGCCACACTCGACCTGCCCTTCACGATCGCCGAGTGATCCGCAGCTAGCGCGAGATACGCAATAGCGAGATGTCGTCGCCGATCGCGTGGAAGGCCGACAGCAACTCCGACTGGCTGGTCGAAATGTAGGCCATCGTCGGATCGGTGGCGCAATCGGACAGCATCTGCAGAGTGTCCGCGTCGCTCACCTGAAACGAAACGGTGTAGACCGTGACGTCCGCAGCCTTGGCGTTCTCGCAGGCGAGCTTGGTGCGGTCGTTCATCTTTTCGATGAGGTAGCTCTGGCTCGTCGAGGTCGTGCCGAGGTGACCCTGGGCGACATAGCCCCACGCGCCGTACCAGGACTTCAGCATGTTGCTCTGCGGATAGTATGTGTTGAAGCCGTCGGTCATCAGAATCAGTATCTTCTGATTGTCGTTGACCGAGTACGCGCGTCCGTTGGTGAACGGCGCGCCCGGCGACAGCATCCGCCAACCCCACATCAGCCCCGCCTGGAGATTGGTGGCGCCGAGGGCCTGCATAGCCGAAATTCCGTCGGTGACGTCGCTCTGATTTGTGGTGAGGTCGGTCACCGACGTCGTGGTGCACATGAAGTTCGGTCCACCGGGAATCCCAGCGACCGTGATGTTGGCCGGCTGTTCGTTGTGGTACTTGCAGGTTGCCGCGTAGCGGTCCGCCTCGTTCGAACTCGTGGTACCGCCGCTGTAGCTGCAACTGCCGCCGTCGTCGGCCAGATAGTTGTTGTAGCTCACGCTGCCGGAGGCGGCCCCCGAGCAACCGCTGCTGGAGCCGCTATGATGATGACGGCCGCCTCCCCCACTCGAGCACGTCCAGTTGTCGGGCGCATCCGGTGAGAACATTGGCACGAACAGCGTCGAGCTGTTTGCCGTGGTCGGCGTGTCGTCGCTGACGTCGTACGGTTGCGGACGCATTTCGACGCACCCGCCCCACGAGGCGTTGTTCATGTCGTCGAGCAGATCGAACGCGTTGACGTTATCGGTATTCCCATCCATGGAATCCGCGTGATACGGGGCGATGCCACCGGTATCCATCCACGACGCGCCAGCGTACTGCGAACCGAGGTTCACCGCGGCGGCGAACGGCACCAGCCCGACCTTGACCGGGTCCGGCTTGGTCGACGTCGCGCCGAGATTGTAGAGCGTGTTGGTGAGGTTGGTCGCCGCCTCGCGCAGCGTCGCGATGTTGTTGTGGTCGCTCATCGAACCGGAGTTGTCGAGCACCATCGCCACTTCGAGCGTGCCGAGCGCCAGCGTCGCCTCCGACCGGAGGTGGAAGTCGATGGAATCGAGTCCGATCACGCCCAGGAAGTACGTCGGCACCGACAGATCGGTCGTCAGCGTGATCGTGGACGCGTTCACCGCCGTCGCGAGCTGTGGCGGCTCCTCGATGCGACCGCCGAGGTTGGCGGTGTAGTAATTGTTCACGTCCTCCTGGAGTTGCGACATAGTCAGGAGGCCGATGTTCTTTCCGGCCGCTAATGCAGCGGAGTCCATCGCGTCTTGGACCACGATCTGCTGATCGTACGCGTTTGTATAGTCGACGACCGCGCCCATGGAGACAATAAGCGGGATTGAGGCGATCGCAAAGGTTGGCAAAACATCGCCACGATGGCTTCGCCCAAATCGCTTCGTGAGCGAAAGAAACATATCGGCGTACCCCATTTGAGAAACGCATTGCTACGCCGATAAAAGCAGCAACGACCTGCATAAAACTTAACGAAAGCGGTAATAGTTCTGTTGCGCGCACCTGCTGTCAGGTCGCGGGGACGTTCACAGACGCTTTACGACGCTGTGGGCGCGGTCAGCGCGAGATGCGCAGCAGCGAGATGTCGTCGCCGATTGCGTTGAACGCCTGCACAAGCTCCGACTGACCCGTTGAGACGAACGCCATTGACGGATCTGTCGCGCATTCGCGCAGCATGTTGACCGTGGTCTCGTCGCTGATGTTGAACGCGACGGTGTAGACGGTGACGTCCGCCGCCTTGACGTGCTCGCAGGCAAGCGCCGTGCGCTCGTTCATCTTCTGGATGATCGTGTCCTGGTTGATCGACGTCGTGCCGAGATGGTTCTCGGCGATGAATCCCCACGCGCCGTACCACGACTTGAGCAGCGAGCTATTGGACTTCGGATAGTACGTGTTGAAGCCGTCGGTCATCACCACCAGTATCTTCTGGTTGTTGGTGATGCTGTAGGACCTGCCTTCGCTGAAGGGCGTCGACGGCGAAAGCAGGCGCCACCCCCACATCAGTCCTTCCTGGATGTTGGTGGCGCCGAGAGCGATCATGTTGGAGATGTCGTTGAGCACCGTGCTCTTGTTCGACGTGAGCGGCGTCACCGCGGTCGTCGTGCACATGAAGTTGGGCCCGCCGGGAATGCCGCCGACCGACACCGATGCCGGCGTCACCTTGTTGGTCGTCGTGCCGTACTTGCAGAGTCGCTCGTACGCAGTCGCCTCGTCGGCGCCGCCGGTGCATGAGCCGTTGGCGCACGTCCAGTTGGCGTTGGTGCCGCTGCACGTGCCGCCGAAGTCCGGCAGGTAGTTGTTGTAGTTGCGGTTCCCGGTCGGCGCGCCGTTGTAGCGCAGCGACGAGGACGATCCGGCGTAGTTGCAGTTGCCCGTCGAGCACGTCCAGTTGTCCGGCGCATCGGGCGCCAGCATCGGCACGAACATGGTCGCCGGCGTACCACCCGACGCGGCGTCATCGGTCACGTCGTACGGCATCGGACGCGCTTCCACGCAGCCGCCCCACGACACGCCATTCATCCCAGCCAGGAGATCGAAGTTGCTGACGGTGTTCGTGTTCCCGTCCATGGAATCGGCGTGGTACGGCGCGATGCCGTTGCCGTCGATCCACGCAGCGCCGCTGTTGTTCGGGCCGACGTTGACCGACGCCGCGAACGGCACGAGGCCGACCTTGACCGGGTCCGGCTCGGTGGAGGTGGCCCCGAGGTCGTAGAGCGTGTTGGTGAGGTTGGTCGCCGCCTGGCGCAGCGTGGCGATGTTGTCGTCGGTGTTCATCGACCCGGAGTTGTCGAGCACCATCGCGACCTCGAGCGTGCCGAGCGCCAGCGTCGCCTGCGACTTCAGATGGAAGTCGATCGAGTTGAGGCCGATGATGCCGAGGAAGTAGGTGGGCACCGACAAGTCGGTGGTGAGCGTGATGGTCGACGCGTTCACCGACGTCTCAAGCGGCGGCGGCTGCTCGAGCCGTCCGGCGAGGTTCGTCACGTAGTAGTCGTCGACGTCCTGCTGGAGCTCCGACATCGACAGGAGACCGATTTTCTTGCCGGCGGCGAGCGCGGCGGAGTCCATCGCATCCTGAACGACGGTCTGTTGATCGTAGGCATTCGTGTAATCCACCACCGCGCCCATGGCGACGATGAGGGGGATCGAGGCGATGGCGAACGTCGGCAGGACGCTGCCGCCCGTTGCCCGCTCAAAGCGCTTGAACGTCTCGCACCACATCTACACGGCCTCCAAGAGAGTGACTTGGAGGTGAAGATGCGTCGGCGCCTGCTGCCGAAGCTTTAAGGCTTGGGTAACGAATTGAGCAAAATGAGCCGAGCAGTTTCCCGGCCGGGCTTTGCCGGCCCGGCCGGGAGCTGCTGCAACCCAGGAGGCGGTTTGGGTTACTGAGAAATGCGCAGCAGCGTAATGTCGTCGCCGATCGCGGAGAACGCGCTGAGCAGCGCGCTCTGGCTGGTCGAGACGAAGGCCATCGACGGGTCGGTGGCGCAGTTGCGCAGCATGGTGACCGTGTCCTCGTCATCGACCTGGAAGGCAACGGTGTAGATCGTGATGCCAGCCGCCTTGACGTTGTCGCACGCCAGGACCGTGCGGTCGTTCATCTTGGAAATGAGCGTGCTCTGGTTGGTCGACGTCGAGCCGAGATGGTTCCGCGCGACGAAGCCCCACGCACCGTACCAGGACTTGAGCAGGCTGCTGTTGGTCTTCGGGTAGTACGTGTTGAAGCCGTCGGTCATCAGGATCAGGATCTTCTGATTGTCGTTGACCGAGTATGAGCGGCCCTGGTCGAACGGCGCCCCCGGCGACAGCGTCCGCCAACCCCACATCAGACCTTCCTGGATGTTAGTGGCGCCGAGCGCGATCATGTTGGAGATCGCGGTGGTGACCGTGCTCTTGCTCGTCGTCAGCGGCGTGATGGCGCCGGTCGTGCACATGAAGTTGGGTCCGCCGGGGATGCCGCCGACGGTGATGTGGGCGGGCGTCACCTTGTGGGACGCGTCGCCGTACTTGCAGGTGCGCTCGAAGGCGACGTCCTCGTTGGCGCCCTGGCTGCACGAACCGTTGGCGCAGGTCCAGTTGGAGTTGGTGCCGCTGCACGTGCCGCCGAAGTCCGGCAGGTAGTTGTTGTAGTTCTGGTTGCCGCTCGGCGCGCCGTTGTAACGCCGGCTCGAGGAGGAGCCAGTGTAGCTGCAGGAGCCGGTCGAGCAGGTCCAATTGTCCGGCTCGTCGGGCGCGAACATCGGCACGAACAGCGTCGAGGTGTTGCTGGAGGAGCCTGCGTCGTCGGTGACGTCGTACGGCATCTTGCGCGCTTCGACGCAGCCGCCCCACGTGACGTAGTTGGACGCCGCGCCGGAGGGCTTGTTCATGTGCGACAGGTACGTCAACCCGTTAGACGTGTTCGCGTTGCCGTCCATCGCATCCATGTTGTACGGCGCGATCGCGGTCTTATCGAGCCATGTGGCCGACGAGTTGGTGGCGAACGCCGGCCCGACGTTGACGGCGGCCGCGAACGGCACCAGCCCGACCTTCACCGGATCGGTCTTCGTGGACGTCGCGCCGAGATTGTAGACGGTGTTGGCGAGGTTGGTGGCGGCGGTCCTGAGCGTCCCGATATTATTGTCGGTGTTCATCGACCCCGAGTTGTCGAGCACCATCGTCACCTCGAGGGTGCCGAGCGCGAGCGTCGCCTGCGACTTCAGGTGGAAGTTGATCGAATTGAGGCCGATGATGCCGAGGAAGTAGGTCGGCACCGACAAGTCTGTGGTCAGCGTGATCGTCGACAGGTTGACCGAGGTCTCGAGCACCGGCGGATCGCGAGATGCGGTTTCCAAGATTTGACTGGTAGTAGTTGTCGACGTCCTGCTGCAGTTCGGTCATCGACAGGAGGCCGATTTTCTTCCCGGCGGCGAGCGCCGCGGAATCCATCGCGTCCTGGACGATGATCTGCTTGTCGTAGGCGTTCGTGTAATCGACCACCGCGCCCATCGAGACAATGAGCGGGATCGAGGCGATGGCGAACGTCGGCAGGACGTCGCCACGGCGATTGGAGAAGAACCGCGCAAACAACGGGGCCACATGAGCCTCCACTGGGTGACTGGCTCGCATGCTAACCATGCCGTCTTGCGCAATGGTTAAACCGATCGTCTAAAGCGGGCCCTACCCAATAAACGCGTTCATGACTCGCGCTTATACTGGCGGCATTGGTTAGGGTCTCGTTACCCCGAAGCAAGAAACCAGTACTCGTCCTGGCTCGGTTTCTCCGCCGCCGGGCCTTGACACCGTTCGGCGCTGTTTCTAAATGCGGCACGCATTCTGGCACTCGTCGCAAGCGAGTGCTACCAGTCCGCGGAAATTGCCGCGATCCAAAGCCGGATCGCGCCCAACGAAGGAAGCAAATCCAATGAAATTCCGCCCCCTCCACGACCGCGTCGTCGTGCGCCGCGTACAGTCCGAAGAGAAGACCTCCGGCGGCATCATCATTCCCGACACCGCGAAGGAGAAGCCGCAGGAAGGCGAGATAACCGGGGTCGGCCCCGGCGCCCGCGACGAGGCCGGCAAGCTGGTGCCGCTCGACGTGAAAGTCGGCGACCGCATCCTGTTCGGTAAATGGTCGGGCACCGAGGTCAAGATCGACGGCGAGGAGCTGCTGATCATGAAAGAGAGCGACATCATGGGGATCATCGAAGGTAAATCCTCCAGCCGCAAGGCGGCCTAATCTCGATCAACCCAAGCAAAACGAAGGTATAAACAGAAATGGCTGCCAAAGACGTACGTTTTTCCACCGACGCGCGCGACAAGATGCTGCGCGGCGTGGACGTCCTCGCCAACGCGGTGAGGGTCACGCTCGGCCCCAAGGGCCGCAACGTCGTGCTCGACAAGTCGTTCGGCGCACCGCGCATCACCAAGGACGGCGTGACCGTCGCCAAGGAGATCGAGCTCGAGGACAAGTTCGAGAACATGGGCGCGCAGATGGTCCGCGAGGTCGCGTCCAAGACCAACGACATCGCCGGTGACGGCACCACCACCGCCACCGTTCTGGCGCACACCATCGTCAAGGAAGGCGCCAAGGCGGTTGCCGCCGGCATGAACCCGATGGACCTGAAGCGCGGCATCGACATGGCCATCATCGAGGCCGTCGCCGAACTTCAGCGCCGTTCCAAGAAGATCAAGACCTCCGAGGAAGTCTCCCAGGTTGGCTACCATCTCGGCCAACGGCGAGAAGGAAATCGGCCAGATGATCGCCCGCGCGATGCAGAAGGTCGGCAACGAGGGCGTGATCACGGTCGAGGAGGCCAAGACGGCCGAGACCGAGCTCGAGGTGGTCGAAGGCATGCAGTTCGACCGCGGCTATCTCTCGCCGTACTTCATCACCAACGCCGACAAGATGGTGACCGAACTCGAGGATCCGTACATCCTCCTGCACGAGAAGAAGCTCTCAAACCTCCAGGCGATGCTGCCGGTGCTCGAGGCCGTGGTGCAGTCGTCGCGGCCGCTGCTCATCATCGCAGAAGACGTCGAGGGCGAGGCGCTTGCGACTCTGGTCGTCAACAAGCTGCGCGGCGGGCTCAAGGTCGCGGCGGTGAAGGCGCCGGGCTTCGGCGATCGCCGCAAGGCGATGCTGGAGGACATCGCCGTCCTGACCGGCGGCCAGGTCATCTCCGAGGATCTCGGCATCAAGCTCGAGAACGTGACGCTGCAGATGCTCGGCCGCGCCAAGAAGGTGACGATCTCCAAAGAGAACACCACGATCGTCGACGGCGCCGGCAAGAAGAAGGAGATCGAGGGCCGCATCAATCAGATCAAGGCCCAGATCGAGGAGACCACCTCCGACTACGATCGCGAGAAGCTGCAGGAGCGGCTGGCCAAACTCGCCGGCGGCGTCGCGGTGATCCGCGTCGGCGGCGCCACCGAAGTCGAGGTGAAGGAGAAGAAGGACCGCGTCGACGACGCCCTCAACGCCACCCGCGCGGCGGTCGAGGAAGGCATCGTCCCCGGCGGCGGCGTCGCGCTGCTTCGCACCAAGAAGGCGGTGGAGAAGCTGAAGTCCGCCAACGCCGACATCCAGGCGGGCATCAACATCGTGCTGCGCGCGCTGGAGACGCCGATCCGCCAGATCGCGGAGAACGCCGGCGTGGAGGGCTCGATCGTGGTGGCGAAGGTGCTCGACGCGAAGTCCGACAACTACGGCTTCGACGCCCAGAACGAGACCTACGGGGACCTCGTCGCCGCGGGCATCGTCGATCCGACCAAGGTCGTGCGCACCGCGCTGCAGGACGCCTCGTCGGTCGCCGGCCTCCTGGTCACCACCGAGGCGATGGTCGCCGAACATCCGAAGAAGGAATTGGCGGCCGCCGCGATGCCAGGTGGCGGCATGGGCGGCATGGATTTCTAGTCCGCCGCGCAACCGGAACGAAACGCGCGAAGGCCGCCTCCGGGCGGCCTTCGTTTTTTGCCGCCCGGCCCTGCGCTATGATGGCGCGACGGCGATTCCTCGCCGCAAGGCCCCGCCATGATCCGAGCTGCGAAGGCCCTTACCCTTCTCGTCGGCCGCATCTTCATCGCCGGCGTCTTCATCTACGACGGGACCGTCATCATTCGCGGGTGGGAGGCGACCGCCGCCTACGTGGAGCGCTTCGGCATATCTGCGGGCCTGCTGCCGCTGGTGGTGATCCTCCAGATCGGCGGCGGCGTCCTTGTGGTGCTCGGCCTGTTGACGCGACCGGTGGCGCTCGCCTTCGCCGGCTTCTGCGTGCTGACCGCCCTCATCTTCCACAACGACGTACAGAGCGGCAGCGAGGCGATCCAGTTCGGCAAGGACTTCGCGATGGCCGGCGGTTTTCTCTTCCTGGTCGCGTCGGGACCGGGCGACTGGTCGCTCGACGCGCGCCTCGGTCGTGGCTAGGCCGGGATGATCCGGCCGAAATCTTGCCGCTCGGCGGACAAATGCGTTAGGAAGCGCGCGGCTTTCCACCCAATCCTGACCGCTCTCCGATGATCGCCAAGGACCAGAAGCTCAAGGCACGCCTGCCGCGTGGCTTTTCCGACCGCACCGCGGCGGAGATCCGCGCGACCGAGCGCATGGTCGCGCAGATCCGCGCGGTCTACGAGCGCTACGGCTTCGAGCCCGTCGAGACGCCGCTGATCGAATTCACCGACGCGCTCGGCAAGTTCCTGCCCGACCAGGACCGGCCGAACGAGGGCGTGTTCTCGTTCCGCGACGAGGACGTGCGCAATCCCGCGGTCGAAGGTGACGCAGAGCCGGGCGAATGGCTGTCGCTGCGCTATGACCTGACCGCGCCGCTCGCCCGCCACGTCGCGGAGAATTACGAGCGCCTGCCGAAGCCGTACCGGACGTATCGCTGGGGCTGGGTGTTCCGCAACGAGAAGCCGGGGCCGGGCCGCTTCCGCCAATTCATGCAGTTCGACGCGGACACCGTCGGCGCGGCCTCGCCCGCCGCCGACGCCGAGATGTGCATGATGGCCGCCGACACCATGGAGGCGCTCGGCGTCCCGCGCGGGCAGTACGTCATCAAGGTCAATTCGCGGAAGGTTCTCGATGGCGTGATGGAGGCGATCGGCGTCACCGACGAGCGCCAGAAG
Organism: uncultured Alphaproteobacteria bacterium; assembly: GCA_963749755.1. GTDB lineage: Bacteria > Pseudomonadota > Alphaproteobacteria > Rhizobiales > Kaistiaceae > JBBDMC01. The sequence continues at coordinate 496,118 of CAVVOK010000005.1, read as the reverse complement.
CTGACCGTGCTCCGGGCGATCGACAAATACGACCGGCTGGGAATCGAGGGCGTGCGCCAGCTACTTGGCACCGGACGCAAGGACGAGAGCGGAGATTTTACGAAGGGGGCCGGGCTTGCGTCGGTCCAAATCGACATGCTGACCCGGCTCGTTGACCGAGATGGCCCGTATGATTCAACGAAATTCCTGAATCACGTGGACTACCTATTCGAAAAATCTGACTTAGCGAAGGAAGCTGCGGCCGACATTGGTGACCTGATCAATATGGTTCAGGCAGCAGGATATGGGTTGGATCGAATTGTTGCCGACCCCTCCGTCGTGCGCGGCCTCGAGTACTACACTGGGGCCGTCTTCGAGGCCGACCTCACCTTCGAGATCAAGGACGACGAGGGCCGCCCGGTGCGCTTCGGCTCGGTCGGCGGCGGCGGGCGCTACGACGGGCTAGTCGGGCGGTTCATGGGCGAGAACGTGCCGGCGACCGGCTTCTCGCTCGGCGTGTCGCGGCTGCAGGCGGCGCTCGCCGCGCTGGGCAAGATCGACACCAAGGACGGCGCCGGCCCGGTGGTCGTGATGGTCATGGACCGCGACCGGGTGGGCGACACCCAACGAATTGTCGCGCGCCTCCGCGAGGCGGACATCCCCGCCGAGATGTACCTCGGCTCGTCGGGCATGAAGGCGCAGATGAAGTACGCCGATCGCCGCAACGCGCCGCTCGTTGTCATTCAGGGCGGCGACGAGAAGGCGCGCGGCGTCGTGCAGATCAAGGACCTGGCGCTCGGCAAGAAGCTCTCCGCGACGGTCGCCGACAACGTGCAGTGGCGCGAGGAGCGCCCCGGCCAGGAAGAGGTCGCCGAGGCCGACCTGGTCGCGACCGTCGCCCGCATGCTCGGGCGCGGCGGGGCGCGCGAATAGTGACCTCGACGGCCGCACCTCTATCCTCCCTCCCCCTTGCGGGGAGGGTGCCAAGCGGCCCCTTGGGCGCGAGGCGGGTGGGGGTGCCTGCATCGCCGCCGGTAGGTGCGATCACCCCCACCCGGCCGCTCGCATTGCTCGCGGCCACCCTCTCCACAAGGGGGAGGGAGAAATGGCGGCGGATTCGCGAGCGGCGCGGGGCCGGCATGACCGCCGACGCTTACGCCTCGCTGCGCGCGCTGCTGGAGCAGGCCGGCTACACGTTCGTGGAGCCGCCGATCCTGCACGACGCAACGGTGTTCGTGGAGGTGGCGGGCGAGGACCTGCGCCGCCGCATGTTCCTGACAAGCGCCGACGGCGCCGAACTGGCGCTCAGGCCGGACTACACGATCCCGGTCTGCCTCCACCACCTCGCCACCGGTGCCGCCACGCGTAAGGCCGGCTACGCCTACCTCGGCCCGGTGTTCCGCCAGCGCGCCGAGGGCGCCGACGAATTCCTCCAGGCGGGCATCGAGTCGCTCGGCCGCACCGACTCGATCGCCGCCGACGCCGACGTTCTGGCACTGGCCTTCGCCGCGGCGAAGCACCTCGGCGTCGCGAAGCCGGCAGTGAAGATCGGCGACTCCGGTCTGTTCTCGGCGCTGCTTGGCGCGCTCGACGTGAGCGAACCGTGGAAGCGGCGCCTCGCCCGCGCCTTCGGCGACGCGGCGCGGCTGAAGATGCTGATCGCCAAGGCCGACGAGCCGCCGCCCGCGCCGGAACCCGACGACGCGCTCGCCGCGCTCGCCAAGGCCGACCGCGCGACGATCCGCGACGTAGCGGCGGAATTGTTCGCCGCTACCGGCCTCGGCGTCATCGGCGGGCGCACCGCCGACGAGATCGCCGACCGCTTCGTCGAGAAACGCGTGCTCGGCGACGGGATCGGCGAACGCGCGCGCGACGTGCTGACGGCGTTCCTCGCCATCGCCGGCCCACCGCCGAAGGCGATCGACGAGGTGGCGGCCATCGCCCGCGATGCCAACGCCGACATCGGCAAGGCGGTGGACCGGTTCGGCAAGCGCATCGACGCGTTCGCCAAGCGCGATATCGACGTCGAGAAGCTCGCCTTCGCCGCCAACTTCGGCCGCCGCATCGACTACTACACCGGCTTCGTTTTCGAGTTTCACCGGGGTAAGCGCGCCAAGACCGGTGCGATCATCGGCGGCGGCCGCTACGACCGGCTGATGGCGCTGATCCCGCACCCCGACGGCGCGTCGGCCAAGCATCCGGTGGTCCCTGCGGTCGGCTTCGCCATCTGGCTCGACCGCATCGGAGCGCGCAAGTGAGCGGGCCGCTGATCCTCGCCGTCCCCTCCAAGGGCCGGCTCCAGGAGGATGCGCAGGCGTTCTTCACCCGCGCCGGGCTGGATATCGTGCCGGTCGGCGGCACCGGCGCCGCGCGCAGCTATCGTGGCCGCATCGTCGGCGTGAGCGGCATCGAGGTCGCGTATCTGTCCGCGCCGGAGATCGCACGCGAGGTCGGCGCCGGCGCGGTGCACATGGGGATCACCGGCCGCGATCAGGTGGAGGAGAGCGTCGCCGATTGGGCGCGCAGGGTCGATCTCGTCGCGCCCCTCGGCTTCGGCCACTGCGACGTGGTGGTCGCGGTTCCGCAGCCGTGGATGGACGTGGAAACGATGGAGGACCTCGACGACGTCGCCGCCGATTTCCGCCACCGCCACGGCCGCCGGCTGACGGTTGCGACCAAGTACGTCAACATCACACGGCGCTTTTTCGCCGGGCACGACATCGCCGACTACCGAATCGTGGAGAGCCTCGGCGCGACCGAGGGCGCGCCCGGCTCCGGCGCCGCCGACCTGATCGTGGATATCACCTCGACGGGGGCGACGCTCCGCGCCAACGGGCTGAAAGTCCTCGCCGACGGCCTCATCCTCGCCTCGCAGGCGCACCTCGTGGCGAGCCGCGTGGCGCGCTGGGACGACAAGCAGCGGAGCGCGCTCCGCACGCTCATGGCCCGGCTGAAGGCTGCCGCCGCGCGGGCCCGCGCCTCCAGCTAGGCCCCGCGACCGTCGCATTGCTGCAATGCAACATTAGCGCTTTCGCGGGACCGCGACCCGCGCCATCTGATGCCCAGTCAAGAGACATGGGCACTGACATGAACACGTTCCTGAAGCTTTTCGCCGATCTTTCGGTGGGCGTCCGCGCCGCCCGGTACCGCCGCGTGCTGAACGAGTTGAACGACCGCCAGCTCGCCGACATCGGTCTCGCCCGCGACGCGATCGGCATCCGCGCGGCAGAACTCGCGCGTCGCTAGGCCGCCTCCAGCATCATCCCGGACGGCGGAACGCCGCCCGCTCCCGTTCCACCGGAGCGCGGCGGCAGCAGCCGTCCACGTGGTCGTTGACGATACCGACCGCCTGCATGAAGGCGTAGACCGTGGTCGGGCCGACGAACGTCCAGCCACGCTTCTTGAGGTCTTTCGACAGCGCGACCGATTGCGGCGTGGTCGGCATCGCCCTCAGCGTCTGCCAGTCCATCTTTTTCGGTCGCGACGCCGCGTCCGGCTCGTAACGCCAGAAGAAGGCGGCGAGCGATCCGGCTTCGTGCACGAGGTCGAGCGCGCGCCGGGCGTTGTTGATCGTCGATTCGATCTTGCCACGATGACGCACGATGCCGGCATCGGCAACGAGCCGCGTGACGTCCTTCTCGCCAAAGCGCGCGATCCGCGCGAAATCGAAATCGGCGAAGGCGGCGCGAAAATTCTGGCGCTTCCGCAAGATGGTCAGCCACGACAAGCCGGACTGGAATCCCTCCAGGCACACCTTCTCGAACAGCCGCCGGTCGTCGGCGACCGGCCGGCCCCACTCGTCGTCGTGGTATGCCTCATACTCCGGCGGCGCGGCGCCCCACATGCAGCGCAGCTCCCCGTCGCTTCCGGCGGCCAACCCCTCGCGGTCCGACACCCCTCGCCCCCACTCATCTCAGTGCCATTTTACACCGTCCGCGCGGCATCCTCACCCTCGCCGAACGCCGTTCACCTTTCAGTTGCCATCGGCTGATATCGTGGCTGGCGACGCGGCGGGGCTTGGCCGATCGACGGGTGGGGAGGCGGATTTCGGGGGCCGGGGGCGCCACGAACGGCCTTGTGACGATCATCACTTCGTGACCACCGGTCGATTGCCCGTTTGCCGCGCCGTTCGTATCGTGTGGGTAGCGTATGAGGCGTGGGGTGTTTGTGATGCGTAGAGGTCTCATGCTGGCGGCGACGGCCGCAGCGACGACGGCGTTCAGCGGGACGGCGAGCGCCGAGGGTTTCTTCCAGGCGCTGGACAGGCTGTTTTCCGGCCAGGCGGGCCAGTCCTATCAGGCGAGCGTTCCTTCCGGACGCGCCCTCTACCCTGAGGACGTGTCGCCCGGACGCATCGTGCCGGCGCAATTCCGCCGCCAGACCATCGCCTACCAGACCAACGAGGCTGCGGGCACGATCATCATCGATCCCCGGGCGCACTTCCTCTACTACGTGCTCGGCAACGGGCGCGCCGTCCGCTACGGCGTCGGCGTCGGACGCAGCGGGTTCGGCTGGCACGGCACCGTGCGCGTCGCCCGCAAGGCCGAGTGGCCGGGCTGGACCCCGCCACCGCAAATGATCGTCCGCGAGGCGAAGCGCGGCCATCAGCTTCCGGCGTACGTGGCCGGCGGCCCGAACAATCCGCTCGGCGCGCGGGCGCTCTACCTCTACCGTAGCGGTTCCGACACCGGCTACCGCATCCACGGCACCAGCGAGCCGTGGACGATCGGCCTGGACGTATCGTCGGGCTGCATCCGGCTGGTGAACGACGACGTAATCGACCTCTATTCGCGCGCCGGCGTCGGCGCCAAGGTCGTCGTCCTCTAGGAAGCCGGCGCGGCGCCTCCGGGCGCTGTTCCTACCCGACAACCGCGCCCGCTCGCGCTCGAGACGCGGACAGGCAAGCTTGCGCTCTGCTATGGTCGCGGCGTACGACCGTGGCCGCGCGTTCTCCCGCGCCAAGCCGGACAAGCCCCGCATGAACCGACCCGAGACGGTGAGCGCGCCAGCGCTGACCCCCGCCCAAATTCGCACGATCCTGCTCGGCGTCGTGCTCGCCATGCTCCTCGGCGCGCTCGACCAGACAATCGTCGCGACGGCGCTGCCGACCATCGGCCGCGAACTCAACGACGTGCAGAACCTATCGTGGGTGGTCACGGCATACCTCGTCACGGCGACGGCCGTCACACCGCTCTACGGCAAGTTGAGCGACGTGCACGGCCGCCGCGCGATGGTGATGCTGGCGATCGCCATCTTCCTCGGCGGCTCGATCGCCTGCGCGCTGTCGCGCAACATCTTCGTGCTGATCGCCGCCCGCGCCGTGCAAGGCCTCGGCGGCGGCGGGCTGCTGTCGCTCGGCCAGACCATCGTCGGCGACGTGATCGCGCCGCGCGAACGCGGACGTTATCAGGCGTACTTCGCCTCGGTGTTCGTGACGTCGTCCATCGCCGGTCCGATTCTCGGCGGCTTCTTCGCGGAGCACCTGCACTGGTCGGTGATCTTCTGGATCAACCTGCCGCTCGGCGCGGCCGCCTACTGGATGACCAACCGCGTGCTGCGCCTGCTGCCGCGCCACGACCACCCGCACCGCGTGGACGCCGCCGGTGCGCTGCTGATGGCCGTCGCGACCGTCGCGCTGTTGCTCACGTTGAGCTGGGGCGGCACCACCTACGCCTGGGTCTCCGCGCCGATCCTCGCGCTCGCCGCGGGCTCGCTCGTCGCCTGGGTCTTGTTCGCGCTCCGCCTGATGACGGCGTCGGAGCCGTTCATCCCATTGAGCGTGCTCGCCAACGGCGTCGTACGCAATGGCGTGTTCGCCACATTCTTCGCGGTCGGCACGATGGTCGGGCTCAGCGTGTTCCTACCGATGTATTTTGAGGCGGTGACCGGCCTGACCGCGAGCGAGTCGGGGCTGGCGCTGATCGCGCTGCTCGGTGGCACGGTACTCGGCGCGACGCTGACCGGCCGCGTGATGGTGCGCTTCGAGCGCTACAAGTGGCCATCGCTGGTTGGGCTGGTGCTGGGCGCCGCGGCGATGGCGGTGCTGGCGGCCTGGCCGACCGCGCTACCGTTCGCGGCGGTCGAGGCGGTCCTCGTCGTCGCAGGCATGGGCATCGGCACGATCTTCCCGATCACGACGACCTCCGTGCAGAACGCCGTACCGCCCCACCAGATGGGCACCGTGACGGGGCTCCTCAACTTCTTCCGCTCGCTCGGTGGAGCGATCCTGGTCGCGGCCTTCGGCGCGATCTTCCTCACCGCTCTCGGCGCCGGCGAGCATGCGTCGGTCCAGATGGCTATCCTCGAGGGCGCGCGGACCGGCACGGACTTCGGGCCGGTGTTCAGCGGCGTCTTCGCCGCCGCCGCGATCTGCCTCGCCGTGGCGTTCGTCGGTATGGTCGCGATGGAAGAGAAGCCGCTCCGGCGTCACCACGCGCAGAGCGGGTGAGCAACAGCTCAGCGCTTGGCGAAACTCATGCGCAACAGCGCCATGTCGCCCCGGGCGAACGACAGCGCTGACATCTTCAAGTAGCGCAAAAAGTCGGCGACGGTCTCCTTGCCTACCATCGCAACTGCCTCGGCCTCGCGCGCGGTGAGCGTGCGCACCCACATGCGCAGCGTGCGGTCGTAGTGCTGCCGGTCGTTGCGGAGCGCCACCAATTCGAACAGACCGTCGGCGGCGGCGATCGGTTCCCACACCAGCGGCAGTTCGGTCTCGGGAAAGATGCGGGACGAGATGAACGCCGGCATCGGGATGCCTGACGCGTTCCACGCAATCGTCTGTAGCGACAAGCGCCCGCCCGGCTTCAGCGCGTTGGCGCAGAACGCGAAGAACTCCCGGTAGGCCTCGAGCTTGGCCGCGGGGGTCAGGCCCGGTTGCACGAAATGCTCGAACGCGCCGATCGAGACGATGGCGTCGTAGGGCGCCTCGGGCACGTGGTCGCGCCAGCTCTCCTCGCGCACCTCGACGTTCGGAAGCGACATGCGGCGGATCCACTCCGCCTGGCTGGCGCTGAGCGTCAGGCCTACGGCGTGGCCGGCGCCGGCGTGCCTGACCAGACGTTTGAGCATCGCGCCCCAGCCGCAGCCGACGTCCAGCACGCGCGCCGCGCCGGCCGCGTTGGCGGCCGCGATGTGATGGTCGAGCTTGCGGAGCTGCGCGCGGTGGAGGTCGTCGTCACCGTCCTCGAATAGCGCGGCCGAATAGACGATGTCCTGGTCCAGCCACAGGCGGAAGAAGTCGTCGCTGACGTCGTAGTGCGACTGAATAGCCGCGGCGGAAGCACCGATTTGCTCCTTCGCCGCGCTCATGTCTTCGCCCCCCGCCGCTTTTCCGCCGCTCAGACGATCAGACGGTACGCGGACAGCGTCAAGAAAGACGATAGCACCTTCGCGGTGGACATCGAGCGGAATAGCTCGATCGCCTCGGCAAAGCGCCCGTTAGCGTAGGCGCCCTCGCCGATCTCGCCTTTCACCCGCGCCATCTCTTCCTTGAGGCACGTCTCGAACAGCTCGGGCGTGACCTTCTGGCCACTCTCGAGCGTCGCCTGGAAGTGAAGCTGCTGCCAAATCTGCGAGCGGCTGATCTCGGCGGTGGCCGCATCTTCCATCAGGTTGTAGAGCGGAACCGCGCCGCGGCCGCCGAGCCACGCCTCGATGTACTGCACGCCGACGCGGATGTTCTCACGGAGGCCCGCCTCGGTGCGCGTGCCGTCGTGCACCTCCAGCAGTTCCTTTTGCCCGACCTGAACGTCCTCGCGCATTTTGTCGAGTTGGTTCGGCTGCGGCATGTACTTGTCGAAGACCTCCTGCGCGACCGGCACGAGGTCCGGGTGAGCGACCCACGTGCCGTCGTGGCCCGCCTTCGCCTCACGCTCCTTGTCGGCGCGCACCTTGGCGAACGCCGCCTCGTTGACCGCCGGATTCTTGCGGTCGGGAATCTGCGCCGCCATGCCGCCCATGGCGAACGCGCCACGGCGGTGGCAGGTCTTGATGAGCAGCTCAGAGTACGCCTTGAGGAACGCCTTCCCCATGACCACTTGGCCGCGGTCGGGGAGCAGGAACTCCGGCTTGTTCCTGAGCGTCTTGATGAACGAGAAGATGTAGTCCCACCGGCCGCAGTTGAGCCCGGCCATGTGATCGCGAAGCTCGTAGATGATCTCGTCCATTTCGAACGCGGCGGGCAGCGTCTCGATGAGCACCGTCGCCTTGATCGTGCCGACCGGGATGCCGATCGCCTTCTCGGCGTGGGTGAACACCTCGTTCCACAGCCGCGCCTCGAGGTGGCTCTCCATCTTCGGCAGGTAGAAATACGGGCCCGAGCCGGCCGCCATCGCCGCCTTTGCGTTGGTGAGGAAATAGAGGCCGAAGTCGAACAGCCCGCCCGACATCGGCTGGCCGTCGACGAGGAGGTGGTCCTCCGGAAGGTGCCAGCCGCGCGGCCTGACCAGTAGCACGGCCGGGTTGGCGGAGAGCTTGTAGTCCTTGCCCGAGTTCGGGTCCGTGAAGTCGATGCGGTTCGCCCACCGGTCCTTCAGGTTGACCTGACCCTCGATCATGTTGTGCCAAGTCGGCGCGTTGGCATCCTCGAAGTCCGCCATGAACACCTTGGCGCCCGAGTTGAGGGCGTTGATCACCATCTTGCGGTCGGTGGGGCCGGTGATCTCGACGCGGCGGTCAAGGAGATCGGCCGGGATCGGCGCCACGCGCCAGTCGCCCTCGCGGACCGAGCGGGTTTCCTCCAGGAAATCCGGCAGCGCGCCGGCGTCGAGGCGCGCCTGGCGCTCCTCGCGCGCCGCGAGCAGCTTGAGCCGGGTCGGATTGAACTTGCGGTGGAGATCGGCGAGGAACGCCAACGATTCGTCGTTGATGATCTCGTCGAAACGCGGGCCGAGCCCGCCCCGAATCTCGACCCCGGCAACCTTCGAATTCGTCTCGACCACGGACATCCTGTTCTCCAACATACTGACGGCTGATCCCTGCCGCGCCCGGCGGGTGTATGGCACACCTTCGGCCGAGACTAAACCCGGCGTGAGGCCGATCACAGCCGGTCTGGTATGCGCGGGCGCCAGAGACTATATCCCACCGCCTGCGTCCGCCGCGCGTGACCGCGCCAGCTCCCGCTTCCATCCGAGATCGCCCATGCAACCGGTCATTACCGTCGCGAACCTCAGCAAGACCTACGCCTCGGGATTCGTGGCGTTGAAGAACCTCGACCTGGAAATCCGTTCGGGCGAGATATTCGCGCTTCTGGGCCCCAACGGCGCCGGCAAGACGACGCTGATCAGCGTGGTCTGCGGCATCGTCAACCCAACGTCCGGCACCGTCACCGTCGGCGGCCACGACATCATCCGCGACTACCGAAAGACGCGGGCGATGATCGGCCTCGTACCGCAGGAACTGACCACCGACGCGTTCGAGACCGTGTGGGCCACCGTCTCGTTCAGCCGCGGCCTGTTCGGCAAGCCGGCTGACCCCGCACGGCTGGAAAAGATCCTCAGGGATCTGTCCCTGTGGGACAGGAAGGACAGCAAGGTCATCACCCTCTCCGGCGGCATGAAACGGCGCCTGATGATCGCCAAGGCGCTGTCGCACGATCCGTCGGTGCTCTTCCTGGACGAGCCGACGGCGGGCGTCGACGTGGAATTGCGCCAGGACATGTGGGAGATGGTCCGCCGGCTCCGCGAGAACGGAGTGACGATCATTCTCACCACCCACTACATCGAGGAGGCCGAGGAGATGGCCGACCGCGTGGGCGTCATCCACAAGGGCGAGATCATCCTGGTCGAGGAAAAGGCCGACCTGATGCGCAAGCTCGGCCGAAAGCAGCTTCGACTGAACCTGCAATCGCCGCTCGCGCGTCTTCCCGACGCCCTCGCTCCACACGCGCTGGAACTTGCCGACGGCGGCTGCGAGATCGTCTACACCTACGACACCAAAGCGGAGCGCACGGGCATCACGGCGCTACTTGCCGACTTGAGCGCGGCGGGCATCCGCTTCAACGATCTCCAGACGACGCAAAGCTCTCTCGAGGACATTTTCGTCAGCCTTGTGAGCACCCGCCGATGAATCTCCGCGCCGTCTGGTCGATCTACCACTTCGAGCTGTCGCGCACCGCGCGCACGTTGCTCCAGAGCATCGTCGCGCCGGTGATTTCCACGTCGCTCTATTTCATCGTTTTCGGCGCGGCAATCGGCTCGCGCTTCAGCGAGGTCGACGGCGTCAGCTACGGCGCCTTCATCGTGCCCGGGCTGATCATGTTGCAGCTGCTGATGCAGAGCATCTCCAACGCCTCGTTCGGCATCTATTTCCCGAAGTTTACCGGCACGATCTACGAATTGCTGTCGGCTCCCGTTTCGCCGTTCGAGACGGTCGTCGGCTACGTCGGCGCCGCCGCCACCAAGTCGATCATCCTCGGCCTGATCATCCTGGCGACAGCCGGGTTGTTCGTGCCACTGCGGATCGACCACCCGGTGTGGATGATCGCGTTCCTGGTGCTGACGTCCCTCACCTTCAGCCTGCTCGGCTTCATCATCGGCATATGGGCCGACGGCTTCGAGAAGCTGCAACTGGTGCCGCTGCTGATCGTGACGCCGCTGACCTTCCTCGGCGGCAGCTTCTACTCGATCAACATGCTGCCGGAGTTCTGGCAGACGGTAACGCTGTTCAACCCGGTCGTCTATCTGATCAGTGGGTTTCGCTGGAGCTTCTACAGCATCGCCGACGTCGGTGTCGGGGTGAGCCTCGCCATGACAGCGGTGTTCATGATCGTTTGCCTGACGGTCGTCGCCTGGATCTTCCGCACCGGCTATCGGCTGAAGACGTAGTCAGCGCCGCGCCGCCTCGACGACTTCCCTGATCTCGCGCACGGCTGTCGCCGGATCGACCGCCGAGCAGATCGCCGACACAACGGCGACGCCGTCCGCACCGGCGGAGACGACATCACCCGCATTGCCGGCATGGAGACCGCCGATTGCGACGACCGGTAGGCGGGTGTGGGCCTTGATCTCGGCGAGGCCGCCGACCGCGATCGGAAGCGCAGCGTCGGGCTTCACCAGCGACTGGTAGGTCGGCCCGACGACGAGATAATCGACGACTTTCGCGTCGACGGTGTCGAGCTCCGTCTCCTCCGTGACCGACAGGCCGAGCAGCCGCTGGTGGCCGATCAGCTTGCGGGCGTCGGCGGGCGCCATATCGCCGTGGCCGAGGTGGACGCCGTCCGCGCCGACGGCGAGCGCCACGTCCACGCGGTCGCTGACCACGAACTTGATCCCGGCGGCATGGGCGAGCGCGGCGATGGCCCGCGCCTGATCGACCAGGGCGCCCGTGCGCGAGGCGGAATCGCGGAGCTCCACCACGGAGAGCCCGCCAGCGATCGCGTCACGCACCGTATCCACCACCCCGCGCACGCCGCAGAGATCGGGGTCGGTGATCATGTAGACGGAGAGGTCGAGGTTACGCTTCATGGCTGCCTCTGGAGTGCGAACGGGCCTCTTCCCTCGCACCTCGCACGCCACGGCGGCATGACGTGGATCAAGTCCGTCGTGCGGGTCAGGCCCCGAGCCGCGCCGGCTTCGGCCCGCCGTAGGCCCAGTCGAGCAGCTCCACGGTGTGCACCACCGGCTTGTCGATGCCGCTCGCGATCTGAATCAGGCAGCCGATGTTGCCCGCCGCCACCACGTCCGGCTCCGTCGCCTTGATATTGGTCACCTTGCGGTCGCGGAGCCGGCGCGCAATCTCCGGCTGGAGCATGTTGTAGGTGCCCGCCGAGCCGCAGCAGAGATGCGCCTCCGCCGCCTCGCGCACGGCGAACCCGGCGCGGGTGAGAAGCGCCTTCGGCGCCACCGTGACCTGTTGGCCGTGCTGGAGCGAACAGGCGGCGTGATACGCGACGTTGAGGTCGCCCATCGGCTGGGGTGAACCAAGGTCGAGCGTGTCGAGATACTCGGAGATATCCTTGGCGAGCGCCGAAACGCGCGCCGCCTTCTCCGCGTACTCCGGCTCGTTGCGCAGCATGAAGCCGTAGTCCTTCACCGTCGTGCCGCAACCGGACGTGGTGACCAGGATCGCGTCGAGCCCGCCCTCGTCGGCGACGCGGAGCCACGCATCGATGTTGCGGCGGGCGTCGGCGTGGGACTCCTCCGCGCGGCCCATGTGGTGGACCAGCGCGCCGCAGCAGCCCTCGCCCTCGGCGAGCACCACCTCAACGCCGACGCGGTTGAGGAGCCGGATTGCGGCCTCGTTGATGCCGGGATCGAGCACAGATTGCGCGCAGCCGCGGAGCAGCACCACGCGCCCACGCCGCTTGCCCATTTGCGGGAACACGCCCGGCTCCTGCGTCGGCGACGGCCCCGGAAGCTTCCGTGGTGCGAGGTCGAGCATCGCCGCCGGGCGCGACGTGCCCGGAATCAGGCGGACCAGCCGTCGGAACGGCCGCCCCAGCCGCGCCGCGCCGATCGCCAGGCGGAAGCGCGAGGGATACGGCAGGATCAGGGCGAGCGTCGCGCGCACCAACCGGTCGAACGCCGGGCGGCGGAACGTCTTGTGGATGTGCGCGCGCGCGTGATCGACGAGGTGCATGTAGTCCACGCCCGAAGGGCACGTGGTCATGCATGCGAGGCACGACAGGCAGCGGTCGATGTGAAGCGTCACCTCCTCGTTGGCCGCCTTGCCGCCCTCGAGCATGTCCTTGATCAGGTAGATGCGCCCGCGCGGGCTATCGAGCTCGTCACCAAGGAGGACGTACGTCGGGCACGTGGCCGTGCAGAAGCCACAGTGCACGCACGAGCGGAGAATCCGTTCCGAGTTGGCGACGTCGGGATCGGCGAGTTGCGCCAGGGTGAAGTTGGTCTGCATCGGTCTTCAGACGCCCGCGTACATGCGGCCGGGATTGAGGATGCCTTCCGGGTCGAAGGCCGCCTTAAGCTTGCGGGTTAGGTCCATGAGCGGCGTCGGAAGCGGCTGGAACACATCGACGGCGTTGCGCACACCGTCTGGCGCGCGCACGAGCGTGGCATGGCCGCCGACCCGGCCGACGGCCGCGCGCACCGCGGCGGCACCGGCGTCGGTCCCGTCGCCACCGGCGATCCATACCAGCCCGCCGCCCCAATCGTAGAGCACGCGGCATTCGAAGGCGCGGTGCAGATGCTCGACGATCGCCGGAGCGTCGCTCGGCTTGACCGAGAGACGCCAGACCGGCGCGTTCTGCGGCGCGCCGAGCGAGGCGAGATCGCGCACCATGCGCCAGGTCTGCGCGGACGTCGCGGCATCCAGCGTCTCGACCTTGCCGAAACGGGCGAGGTCGGCGGCGAGCCGCTCGACGCGATGGGCGACCGAGGCCGAGAATCCTTCGACGCGGATCAGCGTCTCGGACGGCCGCACGCCGAGCGAAGGGATGTGCGCCGCGCCGCTCACCGCGTAGGGCGAGCCGAGCGCCGCGGCGAGCGCCCCCACCGCCGTCCGCTCGTCGAGGCCAGCGACGACCAGCGTGGTCTCGGTCTCCGGGATGGGCAGCACCTTGAACGTCACTTCCGACAAAACGGCGAGGGTCCCGTGCGAGCCGGCGAGGAATTTGACGAGATCGTAGCCCGTGACGTTCTTCATCACGCGCCCGCCGGACTTCACCGCCTCGCCGCGGCCGGTGACGGCGCGCACGCCGATCAGGCTGTCGCGGGCGGCACCGACCTCGATACGCCGTGGCCCCGAGGCGTTGGTCGCAGCCACGCCGCCGATGGTCGGGTCCCCGTCTGCTGCCGCCAATGAAACGGTGGTCCATCGGCTCGAACGGCAGCCGCTGGCCGCGCTCGGCGAGCGTCGCCTCGACCTCGGCCAACGGAGTGCCGGCGCGCGCCGCGATCACCAGTTCGGTCGGTTCGTAAAGCGTGATCCCGGTGAGCCCCGTGGCCGACAAGGTCGCCGCTGCCTGCACCGGGCGTCCGAGGCCAGCGCGCGTGCCACCCCCTTCCACGGCGAGCGGCGTGCGCGCAGCAACGGCGGCGCGGACCGCGGCCGTTAGTTCCATCTCGTCGGCTGGCCTAAGCGCCGCGCTCAAAATCGCCCTCGTTCCCAATGCCCTGATGGGTATCCGGGGGAAGCTATAGTCGAGCGACGGGCGGGTTGAAAAGCCGCCGCCCTCAGACGGGCGGCAGCGGAGCGAAATGCGCGCCGATAAAGTACGGCCACACGATGAGCGCGAGCACGCCCTTCCAGAAGGTGAGCTTCAGGAAGCCGATGGTGAAAAGCCAACCGGCGAACCAGAGCAGCCCGATCGACGAGTGTTGTTCAATTCTGATGCGTTCAGCCATGTTCGTCACCCTGCCGCCAACCGGCGGCTCCATCGTTGATCCAGCGCAAGCAGCCTCAGGTCTCCGGCTCGGTCGTGAACAGCAGCGGGTAACCGGCGCGACGGCCGGCGTCGGTGCCGATCGTCGCCTTGGTCTCCGCGACATCCTTGGTGAACACCGCGACGACGCAGGTGCCGAGCCGATGCGCGGTGATCATCACCTTGTGCGCCTGGTCTTCGCTCATCGCGAACACGCCCTTCAGCACCGTCACCACGAACTCGCGCGGCGTGTAGTCATCGTTGACGAGAATGACCTTGTGCAGCCGTGGCCTCTCGGTCTTCGGCCTCACCTTGACGCGGGTCTTGGCGTCGGCGTCGCTGATCGCACCAACTCCCGTCAGTTCGCGACCGGCCGCCCCTCCAGCGGAAATACCTTTGCGGGATTCAGCAGCCAGTGCGGATCGAACACCGTCTTCACCCGCATCTGCTGATCGAGATCCTCGCGGGTGAACTGGAAGGGCATCAGGTCACGCTTCTCGACCCCAACCCCATGCTCGCCGGTCAGGCACCCGCCAAGCTCGACGCAGAGCTTCAGGATGTCGGCGCCCGCTTGCTCCGCCTTGCGGAGCTCCTCCGGATCGTTGGCATTGAACGTGATCAGCGGATGCAGGTTGCCGTCGCCCGCGTGGAACACGTTGGCGACGGACAAGCCGTAGCCCGAGCAAATCTCCGCCACGCGGGTGAGCGCTTCCGGCAGGCGGCTGGTGGGGATGACGCCGTCCATGCACATGTAGTCCGACAGGCGGCCCATGGCGCCGAACGCCGACTTCCGCCCCTTCCAGATGGCAGCGCTCTCCGTCGCCGACTTGGAGACGCGGACGGTCATCGGCCGGCAGCCTTCCGCGACCGCGAGGATGCGCGCGATCTGGTCGTCGATCTCGGGCTCGGAGCCCTCGACCTCGACGATCAGCAGCGCCTCCACGTCGAGCGGGTAGCCAGCGTGCGCAAACGCTTCGCAGACCTTGATGGCCGGGCGGTCCATGTACTCGATGGCGACCGGGATGATGCCAGACGCGATGATCGCGGCAACGCAGGCGCCGGCGTCCTCAGCGGTGGCGAATCCCATCAGCATCGGCCGCGCGCCTTCCGCCGCGCGCAAAATGCGCACCGTCGCTTCGGTCGTGACGCCGAGCTGCCCCTCGGATCCGACGACGAGGCCAAGGAGATCGTAGCCCGGCGCGTCGAGGTGCTCACCGCCGAGCGTCACCACCGTTCCGTCCATCAGGACCATCTTGACGCCGAGCACGTTGTTGGTGGTGACGCCGTACTTGAGGCAATGCGCGCCGCCTGAGTTCATCGCGAGGTTGCCGGCGATGGTGCAAGCGAGCTGGCTCGACGGATCGGGGGCGTAGAAGAACCCATGGCCCGAGACGGCGTTGGTGATGTTAATATTCGTGACGCCTGCCTGGACGGTTGCGACGCGATTCTCGTAGTCCACCGACAGGATGCGGTTGAGCTTGGCGAGGCCCAGAACGACGCAATCCGGCGACGGCAGCGCGCCGCCCGAGAGCGACGTGCCAGCGCCGCGCGCGACCACCTTGACGCGGTTCTCGTTGAGGTACTTGAGGACCGCGGAGACCTGCTCCGTGGACGTCGGCAGCACCACCGCCAGCGGCACCGCGCGGTAGGCGGTCAGCGCGTCGGTCTCGTAGGCGCGGCGCTCGTCCTCGCTGGAAATCACGCCGTCCGCACCGAGAATCGCCATCAGCCGGGCGATGATCTCGTCGGCGCGGGCAAGGACCGCGGGATCGGGCGTCGGAAATGGAATGGACAAGGGCGATTGTGGCCTTGGTCAGCTGTGTGTGACCGACATCATAGCCCAATTTGGCGGGTCGGCCACGGTAGGACAAGGGGACGACGGCTGCTTAGTTGATCGCGGACGGGGGCGACTGCTATCGATCCCCACGCGTGGGGGTCCCTCCCCACCGAATGCGAGCGACAATGGCGAATTCCGAAGACCCCCCCACTGTCGGCCTGTTCGTGACCTGCCTGGTTGATCTGTTCCGCCCAAGCGTCGGCTTCGCGGCGGTCAAGCTCATCGAAGGGGCGGGCTGCCGGGTCGAGGTGCCGGTGCAGACGTGCTGCGGCCAGCCCGCCTACAACTCCGGCGACCGGCGCAATGCCCGGACCATCGCCGAGCGGGTCATCGCCGCCTTCGCGCCATATGAATATGTCGTCGCGCCGTCCGGCTCCTGCGCCGGCATGCTCAAGGTGCACTACCCGACGCTGTTCGCCGGCGACGAGGCGTGGCGCGAGCGCGTCGTGGCGTTTGCGGCGAAGGTCCACGAGCTGACGAGCTTCCTCGTCGATGTGCGCGGCATGACCGAGGTCGGCGCGGCGTTCACCGGCGCCGTCACCTACCACGACTCTTGCTCCAACCTCCGCGAGATGAAGGTACGCGACCAGCCGCGGCGGCTGCTGAAGTCGATCGACGGCCTGAAGCTCACCGAGATGCGCGACACCGAGGCATGCTGCGGGTTCGGCGGCACGTTCTGCGTCAAGTATCCCGACATCTCCAACGCCATCGTCGAGAAGAAGGTGGCGGCGATCGCCGCCACGGGCGCCAGCACAGTGCTCGCCGGCGACCTCGGCTGCCTGCTCAACATCGCGGGCAAGCTGAAGCGCGACGGGAGCGCCGTCGCGAGCCGCCACGTCGCCGAGGTGCTCGCCGGCATGACCGAGGCGCCGCCCATCGGCGAAGCGGGCGACTAATGGACATCGCCTCCCCGCAGTTCAAGGCGAACGCCAGCCACGCGCTTGCCGACGCGCAACTGCAACGCGCCCTCGGGCACGTGCAGGAGGGCTTCATCGAGCGGCGCGCCAAGGCGGTGGCGGCGCTACCCGAATTCGACGAGCTCCGCCACGCCGCGCGCGCCATCAAGGACCACACCCTCGCCCACCTCGACCTCTACCTCGAAGCGTACGAGGAGAAGGTAAGCGAGGCCGGCGGCGAGGTGCACTACGCGGAGACGGCGGCCGACGCGCGCGCGATCTCATCCTTTCGATCTGCCGCAAAGCGGGCGCGCGCACGGCCACCAAGGGCAAGTCGATGATCGCCGAGGAGATCGCGCTCAACGAGCACCTCGCAGCGAACGGCGTCGAGCCGGTGGAGACCGACCTCGGCGAATACATCATCCAGCTCCGCCACGAGCCGCCGAGCCACATCATCGCGCCGGCGATCCACGTGACGCGCGACGAGATCGAAGCCGACTTCCGCCGGGCCCACACGTCGCTGCCCGCCGGCCGCGACCTGAGCGAACCGACGTCGCTGCTCGCGGAGGCACGTGGTCTTCTTCGCGCGCGCTTCCTCGCCGCCGACGTCGGCATCACCGGCGCCAATTTCCTCGTGGCGGAGACCGGCAGTCGGTGATCGTCACCAACGAGGGCAACGGCGACCTCACCGAAACGTTACCGCGGGTGCACATCGTGCTCGCCTCGATCGAAAAGATCGTCCCGACGCTGGAGGACGTGAGCCAGATCCTGCGGCGTGCTGGCGCGCTCGGCGACCGGCCAGGACATGTCGGTCTACACGACATTCTCCACCGGGCCGCAGCGCCCCGAAGATCCCGACGGGCCGGACGGAATATCACGTCGTCATCCTTGACAACGGCCGCTCGGCCGTGCTCGGGGCCGACTTCCAGGACATGCTGCGCTGCATCCGCTGCGGCGCCTGCATGAACCACTGCCCGGTCTACCAGGAGGTTGGCGGTCACGCTTACGGCTGGGTCTATCCCGGCCCCATGGGCGCGGTGCTGACACCGATGCTGGTCGGTATCGATAAGGCCGGCGATCTCCCCAACGCCTCGAGCTTCTGCGGGCGGTGCGAAGCCGTCTGCCCGATGGAAATCCCGCTGCCGAACATGATGCGCCACTGGCGCGAGCGTGAGTTCGAGCGTCACCTGACGCCGACGACCTACCGCGCCGGGCTTCGGCATCTGGGCGCATTTCGCCAAGCGGCCGCGGCTCTATCTCGCCGCGACGCGCTTCGCCATGCGCGTGCTCGGCAACATGGGCGGGCGCAAGGGCCGCTTCCGCCGCCTGCCGTTCGCCGGAAGCTGGACCGCCGCACCGCGACCTCCCCGCGCCCGCAAGGCCCGACGTTCCAGGAAATGTGGGCCGACCGCGCGAGGAGACCATGAACGC
The DNA here is from genome assembly GCA_963749755.1 of uncultured Alphaproteobacteria bacterium. Classification (GTDB taxonomy): domain Bacteria; phylum Pseudomonadota; class Alphaproteobacteria; order Rhizobiales; family Kaistiaceae; genus JBBDMC01. The sequence goes on along the minus strand of CAVVOK010000005.1, from coordinate 477,655 downwards.
GCGCGACGCCGTTCTGGCAAGCATCCGCCGCTCGCTCGGCGTGACGGGCGAGGAGATCGTGCGCAACGCCACCGTCGACGACCGCATGCGGCGCGCGCCGAAGGGCGTCATCCCCTCGCGCGGGCAACTGCCGCCGGCCGAGCGCGTGGCGCTGTTCGTCAAGATGGCGGAGAAGGTGTCGGCAACCGTCGCGCGCGTCGCGACCTCCGAGCGCCGTACCCGCAGGCCGTCGCCGACTACCTCCGCGCGCACAACCTCCCCGCCAACGTGCGGATGGGCGACGACGCGCGTGCTCGAGCGCCCTGCCCTGGAGCAAGACGCAGCTCGGCATCGCCCACGGCCCATCGGACGGAAACGACGCCGTTGGCGTCAGCCGCGCCATCGCCGGGGTCGCCGAGACCGGCACGCTGATGCTCACCTCGGGCCGCGACAACCCGACGACGCTCACGTTTCTGCCGGAAACGCATGTCGTCGTGCTCGACGGCAACGACATCGTCGGCGACTACGAGGCGGCCTGGACGAAGCTCCGCGCGCGGTACGGCAAGGCGGCGATGCCGCGCACGGTGAACCTGATCACCGGCCCGTCGCGCTCCGCCGATATCGAGCAGACGCTGCTCCTCGGCGCGCATGGCCCGCGACGGCTGCAGATCGTCCTGGTGGGATGAGACGATGCGCGTCGGCGAAGCGAGAACGCCGGCCGGCATGCGCCTCTATGCGATCGGCGACGTGCACGGCTGCGACACGATGCTCGCGGCGCTGCACGACAAGATCGCGGCTGACCTCGCCGACCGTCCGACGCCGGACCATCGCATCGTCCACGTCGGCGACTACTGCGACCGCGGGCCGGACACGGCGGCCGTCATCGAACGGCTCGTGCATCTCACGCGGAACGACCAGCGCGTCGTCTGCCTCAAGGGCAATCACGACGAACTACTTGCCGGCTTCCTCGACGATCCGCATCGGCAGCGGCGCAATGTACTTCGCCGAACGGCGGCGGAGAGACGTTGTGTTCCTACGGCGTCGTGATGGAACCGAACGCCACGGACTATCTAGCGCTATCCGCACGGCTCGCCGTGGCGATGCCGACCGCGCAGCGCGCTTCCTCTCCGCGTTGCCGGTTTCGGTCCGGTTCGGCGACTACTTCTTCTGCCACGCCGGCATTCGGCCCGGTGTGCCCTTGGACCGGCAAGACCCAGGACGATCTGATTTGGATCCGCGATCCATTCCTGCGCGACCCACGCGATCACGGTGTCGTGGTCGTCCACGGCCACACGCCGGTGACGGCACCGGAGGTGCGCGCCAACCGCATCGATATCGACACCGGCGCCGTCTACGGCGGGCCGCTCACGTGCTTGGTGCTGGAGGGCGCCAACCACCGCTTTCTGTCGGTCCCGCCGAGTTGAGACCCGGCGCAGCGGTGATACACCGCCCGTCGGCAGGGGCGCCGTATCCAGGAGATACCGATGGCGACCAGACCATGGCCGACCGCGGCCGCTGCGGCGGCGTCCTTGCTTATCGTGGCGTCGCACGCCAGCCGCCGCGCAATACCTCGAAGATCGCCGGCGTCGACGGCAAATCAAAAACCCGCGTCTACGAGGGCTGGATTGAACTCAACTCGGTGACGCAGCACCGTGACGCGCGCCGCGAGCGCGATCGGTCCCGGTCAAATGATTCTCACCAAGCGGCGCGAAGGCAACGCCTAAGCTCCTTGAGGCCGCCGGTGAGCATCGTGTCCATCGAGTTTCACGGCATCGGCAACAACACCGAGACGGTCGTGTTGCGCTACCTGTCGGGTCGGCGGTCGGCCGCGCTCCAACAGAACCAGACCGATCTGCAATTTCGCATCGCGGTGACACATGGCAAAGAAGACGCGGCGCGCCCAAGGCGCGCCGCTCGTGTTCCTGATGCCCTGAGGAATTGCTAGCGCGGCTGCGGCACGATGCGGATGTAGGGCTTCGGCTCCTTCCAGCCCGCCGGCCAGATCTTCTTGGCCTCCTCGTTGCCGACCGAGCCGCCGATGATCACGTCGTCGCCCTGCTTCCAGTCCGCCGGCGTCGCCACCTTGTGCTTGGCGGTGAGCTGGAGCGAATCGATGACGCGCAGGATCTCGTCGAAGTTCCGGCCGGTGCTCATCGGGTAGGCGATGAACAGCTTGATCTTCTTGTCCGGCCCGATGACGTAGACGTTGCGGACGGTCTGGTTGTCGTTGGCGGTGCGGCCCTCCGACGTGTCGCCGGCCGACGGCCGGCAGCATGTCGTAGAGCTTCGACACCTCCAGCTCGGGGTCGCCGATCATCGGGAAGTTGGGCGCGGTGCCCTGCGTCTCCTCGATGTCCTTCGCCCAGCCGCGTGACGGTCGACCGGATCGACGCTGAGCCCGATCGACCTTGACGCCGCGCTGTCGAACTCGGGCTTGAGCCGGGCCACGGCGCCGAGCTCGGTGGTGCAGACCGGCGTGAAGTCCTTGGGATGCGAGAACAGGACGCCCCAGGAATCGCCGAGCCACTCGTGGAAACGGATGCGGCCCTCGGTGGTCTCGGCCTCGAAGTCGGGGGCGGTGTCGCCGATGCGAAATGCCATGGTTCTTCTCCTTGCTGATTGCGTAGCTTGATCGGCATGTAGGCGGCGGCCCGACGACCGGCAAGGATGCGCATTTCGCCTGCACGGGCGAAGACGGAAAAAGCCGTGCGCCGGATCGCTCCGGCGCGAAGCATTCCGTTCCGGATTGGCCGCGACTGGTTCAGTGGGCCATCAGCACCGGCAGGGTCATTGCGCCGAGCATGCCGCGCGTGGCGCCGCCGAGCAGCAATTCGCGCACGCGGCTGTGGCCGTAGGCGCCCATCACCATCCAGTCGGCCGTCTCGTCGGCGGCGTAGTTGAGCAGCGTCGCGCCGACGTTATGCGAGCGCGTCGTCGATCCGCTTGACCTCGGACCTTGAGACCGTGGCGCGCGAGATGGTCGGCGATGTCGGCGCCGGGGACGCCGCCGGTCCACTTGTGCGCCTCTTCCACGATCACCACCAGCGACCTCCTGGCGAACTGAGCAGCGGCATCGCCGCACGGACGGCGCGCGCCGCCGGGGCGCTGCCGTCCCAGGCGACGACGGCCCGCCCGTCCGTGAACTCGGTCAGCGCCCGTGCTCGGGGACCGACCAGCGTCGGCGCCGCCGGCATCGAACAGGATCGCTTCGATCAGCGCCGGGCGCATCGGCTCCGGCTTGTCCGGATCGTCCTGGCCGACGACGACCAGGTCGCTCAGCCGGAGATCGCGCACCGCCTCGATGAAGCCTTCGCCGGCGATCAATTCCACAACGCGAGTTTCGAACTCGATGCCCGCACGCCGCGGCGACCTTGTCGAAAGCCGTCGGCCGCCGCCTTGCCTTCGGCGATCGCCTGCTCGCGCGCCTGGACGATGAAGTCGGTCGGTACCGGCGCAGCCATCGTATAGACCGGGATGAGCGGCTCGAAGGACAGCGCCAGCCCGGTCAGGTGCGCGTCGAGGCGCCTGGCGATGTCGGCGGCGATCGCGACCGCCCGGCGTTCGCCGGCAAGATCGACCACAACGTGCATGTCGGCGATGGAACTGGTCGAGCTTCTTCATGACTTCCGCTCCGCGAACTGCGTGCTCGTGCGTGAGCATCGCGGCCCGCAGCCGCCTTGACAAGGATCAAGCGAGCCGCCGGCCCCGTCAGTACGCATAGTCATCGAACATCCGGTCGATGTCGCCTTGCCATTCGTTCTCGTACGCGTCCAGCGACGCCGCCGGCCGGGGTAGTTCGCCGTCGCGATGATCTCCTCCAGCGAGGAGACGTACATCGTCTCGTCGAGACCCTCTTCGTTGAGGTTGCCGCGGCGGATAGCCCCTCGCGCGCGAGCTCGACGACATCGCGCGGCGATGTCCCGCACCGTGCGGTTGCGGAAAGGCGTGTCGAGCGCCGTCTGCGGCACGGCCCGCCGCAGCCCCTCGCGCTCCTCCGCTGTCCAGTCCTTGATCATTTCCCACGCCGCGTCGAGCGAGACCGAATCGTACATGAGGCCCACCCATAGCGCCGGCAGCGCGCATATGCGCCGGCCCGGCCGCCGTCGGCGCCGCGCATCTCGAGGAACCGCTTCAGGCGCACCTCGGGGAAGAGGGTCGTCAGGTGGTTGTCCCAATCCGACATCGTGGCGCGCTCGCCGGGAAGCGTCGCGAGCTTGCCCGCCATCAGGTCGCGGAACGATGCGCCGGCAACGTCGTGATAGACCTCGCCGCGCTTGACGAAATACATCGGCACGTCGAGCGCCCAATCGACGTAGCGCTCGAACCCGAAACCGTCCTCGAACGCGAACGGCAGCATGCCGGTGCGGTGCGGGTCGGTATCGAGCCAGATCTCGGACCGGAACGAGGCGAAACCATTGGGCTTGCCCTCGGTGAACGGCGAATTGGCGAAGAGCGCGGTGGCGACCGGCTGTAGCGCCAGGCCGACGCGCATCTTCTTCACCATGTCCGCCTCGTCGGAGAAATCGAGATTCGCCTGGATCGTGCAGGTGCGGAACATCATGTCGAGGCCGTGGGCGCCGACCTTGGGCATGTACCGCGCCATGATGGCGTAGCGCGATTTCGGCATGCGCGGCGTTTCGGCAAGCGTCCACTTCGGCGAGAAGCCGGCGCCGAGAAAACCGATGCCGAGCGGCGTCGGCGCATTCGCGCACCTGCGCGAGATGCGCGCTAACTTCGCGGCAGGTCTGGTGGATCGTCTGGAGCGGAGCGCCGGAAAGCTCGAACTGCCCGCCGGGCTCCAGCGAGATCGCGCCGAGGCCGAGCGGATCGGTCAGGCCGATGATGCGGTCGTCGTCCTCGATCGGCTTCCAGCCAAGCAGCCCCTCCATCGCCTCGAGCAGCCGCCGGATACCGCGCGGGCCGTCGTATGGAACGGGCGAATGGTCGGCGAAGTAGAAGCCGAACTTCTCGTGCTCGGTCCCCACGCGCCACGCCGCCTTCGGCTTCGCGCCCGATTCCAGGCTGGCGATGAGCTGATCGCGGGTTTCGATCGGCGTCGCGTCGGACGCATCACGGGCCATGTCGCGGGGCGGTCTTTCGAACGGCGGGTGGGCACCTTAACGACGGCCGGGGCAGCCGGCAATCGCGGGTGGATCGGCTCAATGTGGGGTGGTCGCGGGCCATTCGCCAGTCCCCCAGCGGCTGCCTGGACCAACGCCAGCGCCGCCACGGCGGCCGTGTCGGCGCGCAGGATGCGGGGGCCGAGCGGAACGGCCGTGACGAACAGCCGCGACGCGCAGCATCGCGCGCTCGTCAGCCGCGAATCCGCCCTCGGGGCCGACCAGGACCGCGAGCGGCGACCGCGGCATCGCCGCGAGCACGCCGAGCGGATCGCCGCCGCCGTCGCCTTCGTCGCAGAACACGATCCGGCGCATACCCTCGCGCTCGCCCCAACCGTCGACGATATCGTCAAGCACCGCGGGTTCGTCGATCTCCGGGATAGAGAGGATGCCGCATTGCTCCGCCGCCTCGATCGCATTCGCCTCCATACGACGGAGGTTGACGCGCGTGACGTGGCCGTGGCGCGTGAGGACGGGCCGCAGGTGGCCGACACCCATCTCCACCGCCTTCTGCACCATGTAGTCGAGGCGGGCCTGCTTCAGGGGTGCGAACAAGTAGTGGAGGTCCGGCGCGGGAGGCTGCGCGCGCGTCGGCTCCACCGGCAGCAGCCGCCAGCTTTTCTTGCCGGCGGCGACGAGCCGCGCCCGCCATTCGCCGTCGCGGCCGTTGAACGCGAGGACACCGTCGCCATCCTTCATGCGGAGCACGGTCGCCAGGTAGCTTGCCTGATCGCGGTCGAGATCGATTTCGCCGTCGGCGGCGAGGTCGGCGCGTACGAACAGGCGCGGTGCGCGAAAATCGATCTGGCTCATGGCCGGCCCGCATAGCCGCGCCCGACCCTGCATGCAAGCGCGCGCCCCTTGACCGCACCGACGTGAGGCGGCACGTGTCGCCGATGGTCGACACCGCCGCCAATACCGCCGAATACACCGTTTCCGAAATCTCGGCGGCGGTGAAGCGTACCGTGGAGGACGCCTACGGCTACGTCCGCGTACGCGGAGAAATCTCCGGTTTCCGTGGCGTTCATTCCTCCGGCCACGCCTACTTCTCGCTCAAGGACGACCGCGCACGCCTCGAAGCCGTGGTCTGGCGATCGACCTACCAGGACCTTCGCTTCAAGCCCCAGGAGGGTATCGAGGTGGTGGCGATCGGCCGCCTTTCCACTTTCCCCGGCCAGTCGAAGTACCAGTTGATCGTCGACGCGCTGGAGCCGGCCGGCGTCGGCGCGCTGATGGCGCTGTTGGAAGCGCGGCGGAAAGCGCTCGCCGCCGAAGGCTTGTTCGCCGACGCGCGCAAAAAGCCCCTGCCCTACCTGCCGCGCGTCATCGGCGTGGTGACCTCGCCAACCGGCGCGGTGATCCGCGACATCCTCCACCGCCTCGCCGACCGCTTCCCGACGCGCGTCATGGTCTGGCCGGTGCGCGTGCAGGGCGAAACGTCGGCGACGGAAGTCGCCGCCGCCATCGAGGGCTTCAACGCCCTGCCCCCCGGAGGTCCGCTGCCACGGCCCGACCTCGTCATCGTCGCGCGTGGCGGCGGCAGCCTCGAGGATCTGTGGAGCTTCAACGAGGAGGTCGTGGTGCGCGCCGCTGCGGCGTCGGCCATCCCGCTCATCGCCGCCGTCGGTCACGAGACGGACTTCACGCTGATCGACATGGCCGCCGACCGCCGGGCCCCGACGCCGACCGCCGCGGCGGAAATGGCCGTGCCGGTGCGCGCCGAACTTGCCGCCGGCGTCGCACAACTTCGCGGCCGGCTCGCCGCAGCCGCGCTCAGGCGCGTCGAGGGGGCACGTCGCGAACTGCGCGGCACGACGCGGGCGCTGCCGCGCGCCGAGGACCTCTTCGCCATGGCGCGGCGCACGTTCGACGAACTCGCCAACCGCATCGGGTTGGCACTTCTCGCCAACACGCGCCTGCATCGCACCGGCTACGAGCGCACCGCGGCGCAGCTGGCCGTCTCCGGCCTCGATCGCAGCGTGGCGCGGGCCCACGAGCGGCTGGCCACGCTTACCGCGCGGAGCGGCCGCGCGCTCGCGCGCAGCATCGAGCGGGCGCACGCCCGGCTGGACGCCGCGCTCGAAGCTCATCGAGGTCGTTTCCTATCGCGCTGTGCTCGAACGCGGCTTCGCGCTGGTCAGCGACCAGGACGGCGAGCCGGTCCGCTCGGCGTCGGCGGTGCCGCGCGGCAAACCCCTCGATATCGAGTTCCACGACGGCCACGTCGCCGCCGTCTCCAACGGGCCGCAGGCGCCGCCACGGCGCAAGCGCCGCACACGCGATGACGGTTCGCAGGGCAACCTGCTGTAGCGCGTCAAGTCAGCTGTAGCCGCATCACGTGCCGGCGCGTCCCCGCACGACCGAGAGCGACGAAACCGGCGCCGACGAACACGCTGACGAAGCCCATGAAACGGTAGCTCGGCGACGCGTCGTCAATGGGATAGGCCTCCACGACCGTCGCGCCCTCCTGACGCGCATGATCGACAGCCGCGGCGATCAACCGGCGCAACGTGCCCTGGCCACGCAGACGGCGTGGCACGAAGAAGCAGACGATCGACCAGACCACCTCGCCCGGCTCCGCCGGCGGACCGCCGAGCGCGCGATACGTATCGCGCGGCGCGATCGAAACCCACGCGGTCGGCTGTTCGCCCGAATACGCAAGCAGGCCAACCGGCACACCGTCGCCGATGCGGTGCATCATCTGCCGCTTGCGGTTCGGACCGTCGCAGTTCTTCGCCTCCGCGGGCGTCCGGCGCCACACCATGCACCAGCAATACTTCGGCGCGCCCGGCGCCTCGAACAAGCGCTCGAAGTCGGCCTGGGTCGCGCGCGTCACGGGGCGGAATGTCAGCGCCCCGAGCGAGCCGTCCGACCGCGGCGATCGCCGCGCTGTCACGTCAATCCTTGAAGCTGAGGATGTAGGCGATGAGATCGCGCGCGTCGTTGGGCGGGATGATCAGGTTGGGCATGTTGGGATGCGGCGATTGGAAGAACACGGTCAGCGACAGGGATGTCGTGCCGGACGTGTTGGCAACTTTCGGGAACGCCGGCGCCTGTTCATTCGGACTTGGTTCGGCATCCGTGGTGACTGCGTGACAATCGGTGCACAGACTCATGGCGAGAACCTCGCCCCGGGCCACATCGCCGCTCTGGGCAAACGCCGGCCCCGCGGCGAGCGACGACGACATCAGTGCGGCGAACAGCAAACGCATCACGGGACTCCCATCTGACCGCGCGAAGGTAACCTCCGCGAAACGCTGGAACATTGATTTGGATCAGGCATTGGCAACCGAGACCACCCGAAACGTGTGAAGGTCGCCCTCATCGTCCCGGATCGAGACATACTCCCCGAGAACGAAACGATGACTGCCGAGCTTGAAGCCCGCCTCGTCGCCTTCGTCGCCTTCGATATCGTAGTGGAAGCCCCAGGAACCGCCCGGCCGATGGACAAGGTGACCGATATCCTCCTCCTCGCCGCCCCACGATCGCACCACACGGCAGCGCTCGCGCACCGCCTTCCAGGCGTCGGCGTCGAGGTGACCGTCGCCATCGAGCGGCGCGGCGAAGCGATAGAAATGCTGGTTCGAACCTTCGGGAAATTGAGGCGAGCGGGCGAGGTCGAGGCGGATGGTCTTCAGCGTGCTGGCCGGCATTCCAGGCTCCGAGATTGGCCCAACGTGGGGGCAACCTAGCAGAGCGCCCCCTCGTCCTGCCAGTTCGGCCTTGCCGACCCGATCGGAAAGACGCCTCAGGCGACGAGGGAGACCGGCCCGCCGCCCTCCAGGCGACCAACCAACTCCTCGGCCGTGACCGGCTCGGAGAACAGAAAGCCCTGCAACGCGGTAACGTTGATATCGCGCAGGAACGCCGCCTGCTCCTTGGTCTCGACACCCTCCGCGACAGTGGTGAAACCGAGCCGCCGGGACATCCCCACGATCGCCTGGACGAGGGCGTCCGACCCCCCAACTTTGCCGATGTCACGGACGAACGTGCGGTCGATCTTCAACGCGTCGAGCGGCAGATCGCGGAGCAGCGACAGCGAGGAGTATCCCGTGCCGAAGTCATCCAGGTGGACGCCGACGCCGTACTGCTTCATCAGCCTCAGGTTGTCGCGCGTCACCTCCATGTTCTGGATGATCGTCGATTCCGTGATCTCGACGTTGATGATCGTCGGCGGGATCTGAAAGTCCTCGATCGCCGACACCAGCCGTAGGCCGAAGCTCGGATCGCGGCACTGTATGGTGGAGATGTTGAGGGAGATCGGCACGATCGGCTTGTGGTTCTCGCCACACCAGCGGATGAACCCACACGCCTCCTGAAGCAGGCGAGTGCCGAGCGACGCGATGACGCCCGATTCCTCCGCGAGGGGGATGAACCGGTCCGGCGCGAGCACGGTGCCGTCGCTATCCCGCCACCGGGCCAAGCCCTCCGCGCCGATCACTTGGTGCGTACGCGCATCGACGATCGGCTGGAAGAGCAGGAAGAAGCGGCCCTCGTCGATCTCGAGGCGGATGCGCCGCTTCATCGTATGGCGCTCCTTGACCGAGGCGTCCATGCGCGCGTCGTAGAAATTGACCGAGCCCTTCTTGCTCGCCTTCGATTTGTACATCGCCATGTCGGCGTGTGAGACGAACGCCTCCGCATCGCTGTCGTCCATCGGGAACACCGAGATGCCGACGCTGATGCTCGGATTGACGCGGACGTCGTTCAGCTCCTCGATGGAGCGCACCGACATGGCGACCTTGTCGGCGATCTCCATGGCGTCGTTGGCCGACTTGAGGTTAGGTGCCAGGACCGCGAACTCGTCACCACCGATGCGCCCGATGCTGTCCGTCTCGCGGAGGTTCGCCCTCAGATTCCTTGCCACCGCCACCAGCAGATCGTCGCCGGTCTTGTGGCCGAACAGGTCGTTGATCTCCTTGAAGCGGTCGATGTCGAACACCGCCACAGCGCAGGCGAGCTCGGTGCGTCGCGCCTGCACCAGCGCATCCTCCAGCCGCTCGAAGAACGCGCGTCGATTGAGCAAGGCGGTGAGCGGATCGGTCTGCGCCAGGCGGATCAACTCGGACTCGCTTTTCTTGCGCTCGATGGCGTAGCGGATGGCGCGCAGCAGCGTGCGCGGCTGCACCTCGCTCTTGTCGAGGTAGTCGCTGGCGCCGTACTTCAGCGCAGCCGTGGCAAGCTCGAGGTCGGACTGCGCCGTGACGATCACGATCGGCACCCGCGCGTTGATGTTGCGGATGGCGCGCAGGCCGCTGAGGCCGGTCGCATCCGGCAAGCTGAGGTCGAGCAGCACCGCGTCTAGCGGCGCCTCCGCCTGACCGATCTTGGCAATCCCTTCCGCCAGGGTACTGGCCGTATCGATCCGACAAGCGATATGGTTGTTGTAGGCGGCGTCGCGGAGGGCGATTTCCGCCAGACGGGACGCCCGGGGATCGTCCTCTATCAATAGGACGTGGAGAACCTTGGCATCGATGCCGGGTGCAGCTCGCATGCGCACAATCTCACTCCCGTGAACTCGAAACATCGACCCCACGCTCCTCATCGTCCTTGACCCCCTGCTCGTCCCCCTCGTCCTCGGCACCGAACGCCGCGGGAAGCGTGAAGCGGAAGGTCGACCCGCCGCCTTCGGTCGGCTCGAGCCAGATCCGTCCGCCATGCCGCTCGACGATCGTCTTGGCGACCGCAAGACCGATGCCGGTGCCGGGATACGCGCTTTCCTCGTGCAGGCGCTTGAACAGCTCGAAGATCGCCGTGCCATAGCGCGGATCGACACCGATCCCGTTATCGCGAACGGCGAAGCGCCAGAACGCTCCGTCCGGTTCGGCGAAAATGCGCAACTCCGGTCGCGCCGCGGTGCGGTACTTGATTGCGTTCTCGATCAGCCGGACGAACAGCCGCTCCAGTTGCGTCACGTCGCCTCGCACCCAAGGCAACGGTCCAAACACGATGTCGGCGTCGTTTTCGGCGATCGGCCCGGCGAGGACGTCGACGGCGGCGGCGACCACCGCGTCGGTATCGACGGACTCGATGACCATCGCGTCGCTTCCGACGCGCGCGTACTTCAACAGGTCGTCGATAAGATACTTCAATCGCGCCGCACAATCGGCCGCGTTGTCGATGCACTCGACGGTCTCCGTATCGACCTTGTCGCGGCAGCGCACCTTGAGCAGATCGAGATAGGTTGCGATGGTGCGGAGCGGCTCCTGTAGATCGTGCGCCGCGACGGTCGCGAGCCGCGCAAGATCGGTGTTCGAACGCTCAAGGTCGCGGGCACGGACCGCGAGCCGCCGCTCCGCCTGCCGGCGCTCGCTGGCATCGACCACGGCGACCAGAACCTTGCCCTCACCGCTGAGCATGACCCGCCGATGCATGATATCCACCGGCGACCGCGCGCCGTCGCCGCGGATCGCCGCGACACCGCTCGCATGGTGCGGGCCGGCCAGCATCGCCTGCTGTGGACCGCCCCTTTCACCGTTGAAGTTGACTGGCAGGAACGTTCCGATCGGCCGGCCGATCAGATCGCCGCGCCGGTGCCCCACCATGCGTTCGATCTCGGCGTTGACCAGTTCGATTGCACCGTGCGCGTCGGCAACGATCAATCCGCTCGGCGCCGCATCGACCATGGCGCGCAACGACCGCTCCGTCGCCGCGAGCGAGGCGATGCGCTGCGACGCCTCGGCGTGCTGCTCGCCGACGCGCTCGGCGAGCGCCGCGAGCGACCGCGCGAGATCGCCGACCTCGTCGCCACGCGCACTGAACGCGGAAACATCCACTTCGGCATCGTCACACGAGATGCGACCGGCGGCCTCGCTGAGCGCGTGCAAGGGCACGGCGATCGCCCCCACGGCCCGGGCGACACCCGCCACCGCGACAAAAAGAAGTGCTACCGCCAGCGCGATCCAGCGCAGTTCGGCTCCGGCCATGCTGAGTATGATCACCACCGCCGCGGCAACGGCGACCGAGGGCACGGCAATCCGCCCGACGAGGCCCATGCCAGAGACCACGCCTCGACGCCGCACCGAGCGGGCGTCCGCCTGCCTGCTGCTGATTTCCCAAGTCGAAGCCGTCATTCAAGATGCGCTTTCAACCGAAGCGGGTACATGCCCGCATAATACTCGTATAAGTTATTATCTTTTTGCAAATGGACGCAAGCAATTGTCTGCAAGACATACCGCACCTGCGAGATGCGGCGGTTTGGCTCGCAAATGCCTAAACTTCTATCGATCTATATTAGGCGAGCTTAAGTAACGGCCTGAGGGTCGACTTGGAGATCGCCCTCCTGTCGTACGCTCAAGTCAACTGAAATAGAGCGGGCGAAACCACGTCAACAGGCGGCCACAGACGATCACGGACATCCAGGAAAAGAGCGAGATCCCGGTGAGGACCTTGCCGAGCGTCGGTGCGTCGGCGCCGGCCGGCAGTGTTTTGATGTCACGAAACACCGTCGAGTAGAACAGGATGAGATTGGCGCCGGCCAACGCCATGAACGTCAGCTTGAAATGAAACGCGATGTTGAAGGCGTATTGGTCCGGGTTGCCGATGAAGAAAAGGATGCCGGTGCAGAGGTTGAGGAGGTACGCGGCGATGCCCCAGGGGATCAGGCGGTGGAGCGCACCCGGCGGGATCGACCGCGCAAGACCCAGCACACGAAGGTCGAAAAGGCCGATCGTTCCGATGAGCACGGACATGCCGGTGAAGTGCAGCGTCTCCAGCGTCGGCCACACCCAGAACGACTTCTCTTTGATGTAGTGCGATAGCTCGGTCGACGAAAGGAACACGATGACGCTTTGGATCCAATGCGCCACGACCGTCGGCATTGGCATGGACGTCCCTCCTTCAACAAGAGCCGAAGTCGACAAGCAATCGCGTGCACGTATAGGCAAGCAGTCGCCCGGCCGTCATCGTTACCGCCCATGCGACGAGCGACGAGATCGCAAGCACGCGCGCCGGACCCGGAATCATTCCGGTCGACGGACCGACCGCCGCCACCGCCAGCACATTGCGCCGGATCGCAACGAGCAACGAGAGGCCCGCCACGATGCCGATCATCTTGACGCCGAAAACGGGGTTGGTGAGCGCTTTGGTGGGATACGCCGCGAGCAGCAGCAAGCCGGAAACGACATTGAGGACCAGTCCGAACCACGCCACCGGCACGAACCGATCCATGGCCGCGACCGGCACTTTCGGCATGAAGCCCAGAATGCGGAGATCAATCGCGACACAGGTGCCGACGACAAGCGCCAAGCCAATTGCATGGACGCTGATGATTCCCGGAAACGCCAGAAAAGAACTGGACTCACGGACCCAGGTGCCAACGGCACCTTCCTCGATCCACCGGAAGAACGGATCCATCATGGCCCCCCGCCATCGGTCGTTCTTATTGCGCGCGCAGCGAAGACCGCGCTCGCGGTCGTGGTACAGCCGGCTGGGCTCGAACCAGCGACCTACGGATCCACAATCCGCCGCTCTACCAACTGAGCTACGGCTGCACGGACGGCGAACCTAGGTGCAACGGCAGTGGCGTTCAAGCGCAAAACCGCCGCGTCCGGGGGGCGCGGCGGCATAGGACGGCGGCCCAACCGGACCCGCCGATCGACAGGCGCTGGCGGTCAGGCGACCGCCTGAAGCTCCTTGATGGTCTTCTCGACCTTCTCGGTCACCGGCTTCGTGGTCTGCGTGACCAGTTTCTCGGTCATTTTCTGAAGTTCCTTGAACTGGGTGGTGGCCGCCTCAAACTGCTTCCGCGCGAACGTGCTCTGCAGCTCGATCACCTCGGATAGCGTCTTCGCGTCCATCAGCTCGCGCGCCAGCGTGAACGACGCATCGCTGTTCGATTTCGCCGCGTCGAGTGCCTTCGCACCGATCGCGAACATGCCCTCGCGCGCGGTCTCCACGGTGCTCTCGACCAGATCCGTAGCGTCCTCGGCGGCGCTCCGCATCTTGGCGTAGGTATCGCGCGCCTGCGCCACCGACTTCTCCGCCATCTCGCGGAACGCCGTCGGAACCTCGAACGCCGACGCGGGCATCGTCGGCATGCTGAACGCCTCGAACGGCGTCGGCGCGGTGGCTGGGGACTTCGTGGTCTTTGTCGTCTTCGGGGTGGTCATGGCTGTGGGTGCCTTCCTCGTGTGGGTGCCAACGCAAAAATCTCTACGACCGTCGGCCGGCCGCGCGAGACTCGCCGCCGGGTGTCACGATCCGATTACGTCTATATATACGCGCGTTTTGTGCATTGCAACATTAATGTTGCAATGCACAACGGTGGCCTGCGGTTGTCTTGGGGCGCGACGCCCTACTTCGCCATCTTGGCCGTACTGGACGCGGCCTTGCCCATCATCTCGGCGAGTTGGCGGCCCTGCTGCGTCGACACGGACATCTGCCGCTGAACGAACTCCTGTTGCAGCGCCGCCATCTCCTCGACGGTCCGCGCCTGCACAAGCTTCTGCGCGAAATCGAACGAGGCGGAGACGTTGTCCTCGATAAAGGCCAACGCCTGGCGATTGACGTCGGCGGCGCCCTCGCTCAGCGAACGCGTCGAGCCCTCCGCCGTTGCGACCGCCTTTTGCGTCGCATCGAGAAACTGCTCGACCGCCTTCTTCGCCTGATCGACGCTGCGATCGGCCATGTCACGCATATTGTCCGGGATATCGAAACGGGTCGGCTGCATCTGTCGGCCTCCTCCCTCACGTTCATTTTCTGAGGCCGATGATAGGCCAAACGCGGGCCGCGGTTAACCCTGTTCGACGCCAACGCGGTCCAGCGCCTCGGCACGCATGGACCGGCCCGCTCCGCGGCGGTATTAACGAACGGTTAAGCCTCGCGAGCGGCCGCGAAGAAGCGTTGTGGACCAGTCGGGCGATCGGCGACGGGCATGGAGGGCACGCGGGCGTACCTGGAGTTGGCGCGGCTCGCCGCCGTCGGACCGCTGCTGCTCGATCCACGTCCGGCGTTCGTGGTGGGCGGCGACGGCGCGCGCGTGCTTTGGGCGAACGTCAGCGGCGCGGCGTTTTTCGGCGCGGCAGAAATTCCAGCCCTGCTCGGACACGACCTATCGGCATCAAACCCCGCGCGGGCGCAGATCGCCCGTCTGTCGCGACTGCTGCCGTCCGATCATCCGACCTTGGAGATGCTGCGTTTCGGCTTCGGCGTCCGGCTCGCGACGCTCACCGCCGCCTGCCAGCGCCTGAACCTGCCGGGTGACGAACGCGCCGTCTTGATCGTCGGTGCCGCCGCCGCCGCGACGGGGTCGCTGCGTGCCCGCGCCGAACATTTGACCGGGGCGTTGGCGAATGATGACGGCGCGGTCGCCGTCATCGACGACGACGGAACGCCCCTGGCAACCTCGACCGGATTCGGACAGGCCGAACGGAGCGGCATAGCCCCGCTGATAGAAGCCGCGCGCACCCGCGAAGCGGTTGTCGAACACACCGTCGAGCTCGGCGGGGGCACGCGTCCCGGCGCTGCGATCCGCTTCCCCGCCGACGGCCACACGTGCGTACTCGTGCTGCTCGGCCCCGCCGAGGTCGCTCGGACCACTGCGCCGTCCGAGCCAGGACCGGCGCCGCCGCCGACCGCACCGCCGCGCGATATCGCACCGGCCGGGGAACCATCCGCCCCGTTCGCGGCCAAGCCGCCGCCGCCGCCTCCGGCCCCATCACAAGTCGCGCCATGGGCGCCACTCGCACCGACCGTGCATTTCACCTGGGCGACCGACAGCGAAGGCCGCTTCACGTTCGTGTCGCCTGAGCTTGGCGACGTTGTCGGCGCCGGCAACGCGGCGGTCGTCGGCAAGACCTGGCCAACCGTAGCCGAGGCGCTCGCTCTCGATCCCGCGGGCGCCGTCACCGCCGCTCTCGCGCGCGGCGCGCCGTGGTCCGCCACGGTCCATTGGCCATTGGAAACCAGCGACGCGGCGGTCGCCGTCGATCTCGCCGCGACGCCCATCCCTGGCGGGGGCTATCACGGTTTTGGAACGTACCGGTCGGACGATCGGCGCGAAGACTTGAGAAGGGATCGCGTCACACTCGCCGCGATCGAGACGGCGCCACCGCCACATCCGCCCGAGCCGAGCGCCAACGGCGACCTCGATGATGCGGCGCGTGCAAGCATCGAAGGCGGTATCTCCGAGACACCCCCGGAAGCCGCGCCGAGCGAGGCGCAACCCCCGTCCAACGGCGTACCCTTGCCCGGCACGGATCGTAGCGTCGCGGAAGCGCCGGAAACGCTCACCGGCAGCGAGGCTGACGCCTTCCGGCAGATCCGCGAGGTGCTGGCGCCCGAGACGCAGGCCAAAGGCAAACGGAAACGTGCACGGGCACGCCACGAACCGAGCGCCACGTCGGACTACGACACGCGCCTCCTCGATCGCCTCCCGATCGGCGTCGCGATCTTCCGCGACCGGCAGACGCTGTTCGCCAGCCGGCCGCTGGTCGATCTCCTCGGTCACGAATCCCTCGCCGCCTTCGTCGCGGCCGGCGGGATCGAAGCAGCGTTCCCCGGTGGGGCCGACGATTGGACCGAGACCGCGGGTGAGCGCTCCGACGGCGATGTCGAGCTTGTCCGCGCGGATGGCGTGCGGATCGTGGTCGAGGCGCGGCTGAACGCCGTCACCTGGGTCGGCGCAACCGCGTTGATGCTGTCGGTGATGCCGCGCCGCCCATCTCCGGAGCCGAAAAGCGAGAGCGAGACGCTCGCCGCCGCGGAACGCCGCATCGGCGACCTCGAGGCGATCCTCGACACCGCCACCGACGGCGTCATCGTGGTTGATCGCGAGGCGCGTATCGTCAGCATCAACCACGCCGCCGAGGCGCTGTTCGGCATCGACGCGCACGAATGGCGCGCGCGCCGCTTGACCGATCTCCTCGCCGAGGAGAGCCACCGTGCCGCGCTCGACTACCTCGACGGCCTCGCGTCCAACGGCGTCGCGAGCGTCCTCAACGACGGGCGCGAAGTCATCGGCAAGGTCCCCCACGGCGGCCTCATCCCGCTGTTCATGACCATGGGGCGCATCGACGAGTCCGATCGGTTCTGCGCCGTCCTAAGCGACATCACCCACTGGAAGAACGCTGAGGAAGAGTTGATCGCCGCGCGCCGGGCGGCGGAGACGGCCAACGCGCAGAAGTCGGAATTCCTCGCCAAGATCAGCCACGAAATCCGCACACCGCTCAACGCCATCATCGGCTTCTCCGAGATCATGATGGGTGAGCGCTTCGGGCCGATCGGCAACGACCGCTATCGCTCGTACCTGAATGACATCCATATCTCCGGCGAGCACCTGAAGAGCCTGATCAACGATCTGCTCGACCTGTCGAAGATCGAGGCGGGCAAGTTCGACCTTCAGTTCGAGGCCGTGCCGCTCAACGGTCTCATCCAGGAGTGCGTGGCGCTGATGCAGCCGCTCGCCAACCGCGAGCGCATCATCATCCGCACGTCGCTCGGCGCCGACATTCCGAACGTCGTGGCCGACCCGCGTTCGCTGCGTCAGATCCTGCTCAATCTCATGTCGAACGCCGTGAAGTTCACCCGGCCCGGCGGACAGGTGATCGTCTCGACCGACGATCGAGGAGTTCGGGCGAGGTAGTGGTGCGCATCCGCGACACCGGCATCGGCATGTCGGCCAAGGATATCGAGACCGCGATGAAGCCGTTCCGTCAGGTCTCCGTCGACAAGGACGACCGCGACAAGGGCACCGGGCTCGGCCTGCCGCTGACCAAGGCGATGGTCGAGGCCAATCGCGCCGTCTTCGCGATCGACAGCGCCATCAACCAGGGCACGCTGGTCAAGATCACCTTCCCCACCGCCCGCGTGCTGGCGGGCTGAGCGCGCTCACTGCGTCAGCTCGGGCAGGTCGCGGAAGTAGTCGAGCGCTTCCGGGTTGGCGAGCGCCTCGCTGTTCTTCACCGGCTCGCCGTGGACAACGTTGCGCACGGCCAACTCCACGATCTTGCCGGACTTGGTCCGCGGGATGTCGGCGACGGCGATCACCTTCGCCGGCACGTGGCGCGGGCTCGCGCCGGTGCGGATGCGCGACTTGATCCGCTTCGTCAGCTCGTCATCGAGCGCGACCCCGGCGGCGAGCCGGACGAAGAGGACGACGCGAACGTCGCCCTGCCAATCCTGCCCGACGGCCAGCGCCTCCATTACCTCGGGAATCTGCTCGACCTGGCGGTAGATCTCGGCCGTGCCGATCCTGACCCCACCGGGGTTCAGCGTCGCGTCGGAGCGGCCGTGGATGACGATGCCGCCGTGGGCGGTCCACTCGGCAAAATCGCCGTGGCACCAGATACCGGGAAAGCGCTCGAAATACGCCGCGCGGTAGCGCGCGCCGTCGTCGTCGCGCCAGAAACCGAGCGGCATGGAGGGGAACGGGTTGGTGCAGACCAGCTCGCCCTTGCCGGTCGCGAGCGGCCGCCCGTCCTCGTCGTAGACGTCGACCGCCATGCCCAGTCCCGGTCCTTGAATCTCGCCGCGCCACACCGGCTCGGTCGGCACCCCCAGCACGAAGCAGGACACGATATCGGTGCCGCCCGAGATCGATGCGAGATGCACGTCGGTCTTGATCGCGTCGTAGACGAAATCGAAGCTCTCCGGCACGAGCGGCGAGCCGGTCGACGCGATGGTGCGGAGCGACGACGAGATCGTGATGGTCGCGGGGGCGGTACTCCGCTTTCTTGACCGCGTCGATGAACTTGGCCGAGGTGCCGAAGAACGTCATGCATTCGCTCGTCGGCATAGCCGAACAGCGTCTCCGCTCCGGGATGGAAGGGCGAGCCGTCATAGAGCAGCAATGTCGCCTCCGACGCGAGCGCCGAGACCAGCCAGTTCCACATCATCCACCCGCAGCGTGGTGAAGTAGAACACGCGGTCGCCGGGCATGATGCCGCAATGGAGCGGTGCTCCTTCAGGTGCTGGAGCAGCGTGCCGCCGGCCGAGTGCACGATGCACTTCGGTATTCCCGTCGTGCCCGACGAGAACAGGATGTAGAGCGGGTGCGCGAAGGCAAGCCGCGCGAAGGTCACTGGATTGGCGACGAACGGCGCCAGCGCCGCGTCGAGCGCACGGCCGTTCGGCAGCGCGTCGGCGAGCTTCGCCGCATGCCCGAGGAAGGGCACGACGATCGTCGCCGCGAGACTTGGCAACCCCGCGACGATCTCCGGCAGCTTGTCGTCGAGTCTGATCTCCTTGCCGGCGTAGAGGTAGCCGTCGCACGCGATCAACAACTTCGGCTCGATCTGACCGAAGCGGTCGAGCACCCCCCCGACACCGAAATCCGGCGAGGCCGACGACCACACCGCGCCGATGGACGCGGCGGCAAGCATCGCGGCGATCGCTTCCGGGATATTCGGCAGCAGCGCCGCGACACGGTCGCCTTCGCCGACCCCGGCCGCGCGCATCGCCTGCTGAAGCCGTGAGACGAGATCGCGCAAGCTCGCGCCACGCGAGCCGCCGCGTGGCGCCACGTTCGTCGCGGAACACGATCGCCTCGCCGGCATCATTCCGCCTCATCAGGTTCTCGGCAAAGTTCAGCCGCGCATCCGGGAAAAAGTGCGCGCCGGGCATCCGCCCGCCGTCCACCAGCGCCCGCGGCGCCCTTGCCGCCGATCACCCCCGTCAAGTCCCAAACGAGGCCCCAGAAACGCAGCGGGATCCTCGACCGACCACGCGTGCAATGCGCGGAACGTCGGCAGCGGCCGCTTCGCGACCCGCGACGCCTCGGCCGCGAAGTGCATCATCGGGGCCGCCGCCGCCGCTTCGGCATCCGGTCGCCACAGAGGGCCGTCGTCTTTCATGGTCGATCCTTGTATCCTGCTGATTTGCGCCGACTAACGGTCAGAAATTCCTTGCGCTTTCTGGCTATCTTTCCTATCGGGAAGGGGCGCGGCGAGGGAAGCCCTGATCGTATGAGACGCTTCACCCTCTTGGCCATCTTCGTCGTCGGACTGGGTGCCCTGGCGATTGCGGCGGTGCCGCGGCTGATGTCAGCCGATTTCGTCAAGGAACGCATCGCCCATCAGCTTTCCGACCTCACGGGCCGCACCGTCACGCTCGCCGGCGAGCCCACGCTCTCGATCTATCCTCATCTCGCGATCACCATCGGCAACGTCACGATCGCCAACCCGCCCGGCATGGGCGGCGACGCCTTCGTCGAAGGCGACAGCCTGACGGCAACGCTGCGCCTGATGCCGCTGATCCTGGGGCGCACGCGCGTCGATGCGTTCGAGCTGGACAAGCCGCGCATCCACCTCGTGGTGAACGCCGACGGCCAACCGAACTGGCACTTGCCCCGCGACGCGACGCCGAAGGATGCGGGCACGCCTGCCGCCGCCGCGGCCCTTGGGCATCTCAAGGTCACCGATGGCACAGTGGTCTACGACGACCTCGTTTCCGCGCACCACGAAGAGCTCACCAAAGTCGATCTCGACGTGATCTGGCCCGACGCAACAGGCGCGTTGACCGCGGCTGGCCGCCTGCAATGGCGCGGCGAGGCGATGGAGTTCAACGGCCTGTTATCCGATCCGATCGGTCTCACCGCCGGCAAGCCGTCGCCGCTGCGCGCGGCGATTGCGTCCAAACCGGTGCGGGTGTCGTTCAACGGCACAGTGGCGAGCCTCGATCGCGCGCAGTTGGACGGCCAAGCGACGGTGACCACACCGGCGCTCAGGCGCGCAATCGAGTGGTTGGGGCCACCGATGGGCAACGGATCGACGCTCGGCGCCGCATCGATCAAGGGTGCCGTGAAGTGGCTGGGCCCGACCGTGTCCTTCACCAACGCAACCGTGGAGCTCGACGGCAATAGCGCCGAGGGCGCCTTGTCGGCCGACTTCGCCGGACCGCTCCCCAAGATCCAGGGCACGCTCGCCGCCAAGAAGCTGGACCTGTCACCGTACATCGAAGCGCTCCGCGCCGACATCAAGTCCGACGGCCAGTGGCTGATCGCGCCTGTCAGCCTGCCGATCGTCAACATGCTCGAGGCGGACCTCCGCCTCTCGACCGATCAGATGCTCATCGGCGCCGTGCGCCTCGACGACGCCGCGGTCACCGCGACCGTCGACCAAGACCGCATCACGGTCGATGTCGGCGAGGCGCGGTTCTACGGCGGCACGCTGGAGGCGCAGATCACCGGCGGCATCACGGACCAGTTCCTGTGGTCCCGGGCCGAAGCGCAGGTCCACGACGTGTCGGCGCGCCCCGCGCTCACCGACCTCGCGACCATCGGCGCGATCGACGGCTCGGCCACCGCCAGCGTCGCGCTCGGCGGGCAAGGGCAGACGTGGGCCGAGTTCGCGCAGAACGTCGCCGGCTCGATCAAGTTCACGCTTGCTGACGGCTCGCTGCAGGGCGTCGATCTGAACGCCCTCGCGGCCGCCGCTGCGGATGCGCCGTACGAGCCGGTCAGCCCGGGTTACGGCGTCATGCCTTTCTCGCGCATGGCCGGCACCATAGCGGTCAATGGCGGGACTTTTCAGACCGACAACCTGACCGTCAGCGGCAAGGGGTTTGACGTCGCCCTTTCGGGCTGGGGCTCGCTGGTGAGCGGGCTGGTCGAAGCCAAGTCGTCGCTCGCGATGGCGACCTCCGCCGACAAGGTGCAGGACATCCCGGTCGCGATCACCGGAACCTGGCGGCGTCCACAGTTCGAGATCGACGCCGCGCGCGTTCCCGCGGACTGATCCAAGCGACATCGTTAAGCCCACCGGGCGCCCACCGTAGGGCGACGGCCGGTCCTGCGTGATCGTTGCACAGGCCGCCGGGCGGCGCGGCCTACGGCTGCAACGCTGACGGGGCGCAAGAGGCCCCGCCAACAAAAGGACCTGCTGATGCCCGCAAAGACTCTTCTCATCGCCGGCGCGTCGATTATCGCGGCCTTCGCCGCGGAACAGCCGGCACTTGCCCAGTCCGCCCCGACGGCTCCCAATGCGCCAGCCGCGCGCGGCGTCCCGGGTGGGCTTGGGGGCGTCGTCGCCTTCAACCTGATCGACAAGAACGGCGACGGCTACGTCGACAAGACCGAGGCCGACGCCCTGTTCACCGCGATGTTCGACGCGGTCGATCGCGACGGCGACGGTAAGCTGTCGAAGACCGAGATCGGTGCCGCCATGATGCGCATGCATTTCGGGGCCCAGCAACGCCACGTCGGCCCCGGAACGGTTCAGCGTGGTGGTCCACGTTCCGACGACCACCGCAGCGCGGGCCCGACGGTCCGTCGCGGCCCGCAGCAACAGTTCGACGGCCGGAATGGGCCCGAATTCCGCCAGCGCGGCGACCACCACAGCGGCCCCGCGCAGTTCCGCCACTACCGTGGCCAGCCTCAGGGGACGCCCCCGCAGGCCGGACCGCAGGGCACTCCGCCCGCCGTACCGCCGCAGGCTGGCCCGCAGGGCGGCCCGCCCGCCAATCCTCCAGCCAGTGGCGCGACCAACACGCCGCCGGCCCAGCAGCAAGGCGCGAACCTGCAGCAACGCCTGCAGCAGCGGTTCAGCACCTTCGATACCAACGGTGACGGCGTGATCTCAGAGGACGAGTTCGCGGCCGCCGTCCAGCGCGTGCCCCGCGCCCGCTAGCGCCACCATGCGCCGGAGCTAGGGACAAGTAGGACCGATGGAAATCGTCGCCGCCCTTGCTCCGGCGCTGTCCCCGCGCAACAAGACATTGACGACGCGGACCGACGCGCCGCGCGTCGCAGCGAGCGGGTCGGGCTTGTCGGCCAAGACGACGAACGAGGAAACGGATGAGAGGCTTGTCGCGCGGATCGTCGCCGGCGACGAACGCGCGTTCGCGGAAATCGTGCGCCGCCACGCCGGACGACTGCGCGCCTTGGCGCTCGGATTCAGCGGTCTGGCGGCCGAAGCGGACGATATCGTCCAGGAGACGTTCTGGAGCCTGTGGCGGAACGCAGCGCGCTGGCAGCCCGATGGACGGCCGCTGTCGGCGTATCTCGCGCGCATCGCGGTGAACCGGGCCATCGACCTGACTCGCCGCCGCAAGGTCCGGTCGTTCTTCGGCATCGAGGACGCCGCCGATGTCGCTGACAGCGGCGCCGCCGCCGATCACCGCATGGTGGCGGGAAGCGAGTTGGCGGCGGTGGCGCGGGACTTGCGCGACTTGCCGGCGCGGCAGCGAGTGGCGATCCTGCTAGCGGCCGACGGCGCGCAATCGAACGCTGAGATCGCCGGGACCATGGGATTGTCGGTCGGGGCGGTCGAGCAACTTCTCGTGCGGGCGCGGCGGACGCTAAGAAGCCGCCTCGCCGCGCGCGACGCGGAAGGAGAAGGGCGATGATGACACTGGATCGGTTCGAGGAGGCGCTGAGCCTCCACGGGAGCAGACTGGAACGATGGCCGGCGGCGCTCGCCGCCGAGGCGACCGCGCTTGTCGCCCGCGACGCGCGCGCCGCGGCTCTTCATACGGAGGCGGCACGGCTCGACGCGCGGCTCGCCGACATCGTCAGGGCCGAGCCCGTCACGTCCGCCGCGCTCGGCCATATCATCGTCGGCATCGACAACGGCCACACGCACGACGTCACGCTTCGTCCGACGCCGCGTTTCGCCGCGTGGGCGGGCGTCATGATGGCCGCGTTCCTGGTCGTCGGCTTCGCCATCGGCTTGGCGGTGCCGGCCGATCAGAACGATGACGCGCTCGCCGGCCTCCTGTTCGGGACGAGCGTCGGTGACAGCATGGGCAGCCTGCTATGATCATTCGCGGACCGTACGCCGCCGTCGTGCTGTTGCTCCTTTTCGTATCGCTGGCCGCGAACCTGATGATCGCGGGCTTCGTGGCCGCGCGGGTCAACGGCCCCCGACCGCAAAGCGACATCGATCGGCTGGTGGCCCTCGGCGTGCGCTCGTTTCCGCCGGAGATCCAGCGCGCGGTCGCGGAACAGACCCGGCAGAAACGCGCGGACCTTCGCGCGCGGCTGATGGACGTCGAAGCCGCCCGCCGGACGATGTACGACGCGATGCGCGCGCAGCCCTTCGACCAGACCGCGCTCGAGGCGGCCTTCGCCGACGTGCGGACGAAGACCGATGCGTTGCAGGAAGCAAGCCAATCGCTCGTCGCCGGCGCCATCGCGCAGGCCTCGCCGGAGACGCGCCGGCGCATCAAGCCGCCGCGCGGTTCCGAGCCCACGCCGGTCGGATTGAAGTAGTTCCGCGCTACGCCGTGGCGGCGGCCATGCGCTCCGCCCGCTCCCGCTCCATCGCCTGACGCCGGCTGACGACCGCCGCGATGACCACGCCGATCGTCACCAATCCGATGAGGATCGTGCAAACGGCGTTGATCTCCGGCGTCACCCCGAGGCGCACCTGGCTGTAGATCTTCATCGGCAGCGTCGTCGCGCCAGGCCCGGTTGTGAACGAGGCGATCACCAAGTCGTCCAGGGATAGCGTGAAGGCGAGCATCCACCCGGCGATCACCGCCGGCGAAATGATCGGCAGCGTCACCACCAGAAACGTCTTCAGCGGCCGGCAACCGAGGTCCGCCGCGGCCTCCTCGAGACTGCGGTCGAAGGTCGCGAGCCGCGATTGGACGACCACGGCCACGAAACACATCGAGAAGGTGACGTGCGCCAGAATGATGGTCCAGAAGCCGCGCGCGAACCCCATTGCCACGAACAGCAGCAGGAGCGACAGCCCGGTGATGACATCCGGCATCACCAGCGGCGCGTAGATGAGGCCCGAAAACAGCGTCCGCCCTTTGAAGCGGCCGAGGCGCACCAACGCCACGGCGGCGAGCGTACCGAGCAAAGTCGCGATCGTCGCCGACAGGAGCGCCACGCGGATCGTCACCCACGCCGCGTCGAGCAGCGCTTGGTCGCCGAGAAGCGCCCCGTACCAACGGGTCGAGAAGCCCCCCCACACCGTCACCAGCCGCGAGGCATTGAAGGAATAGATGACCAGCAGCAGGATCGGCAGGTAGAGGAACGCAAGCCCGAGCGTCACCGAGACGATGTTGAAGCGCGAGGTGCGGATCATCGCGACTCGCGCTCCGTGCGCACCATCTCCTGGTTCTGGAAGATGACGATCGGCACCACCAGGATGAGCAGTAGGATGACCGCAACCGACGACGCCAGCGGCCAGTCGCGGTTGCTGAAGAACTCCGCCCACAGCGTGCGGCCGATCATCAGTGTGTCGGACCCGCCGAGCAGGTCGGGGATGACGAACTCACCCGTGACCGGGATGAACACCAGGAAGCAGCCCGCCACAACGCCTGGCAACGACAGCGGAAACGTGATCTGCCAGAACGCGCGCCACGGACGGCAGCCGAGGTCGCCGGCGGCCTCCAGCAGGGACTCGTCCATCCGCTCGAGCGCGGCGTAGAGCGGCAGCACCATGAACGGCAGGTACGAATAGACGATGCCGATGTAGACCGCGCTGTTGGTGTTGAGGATGGTCAGCGGCTGGTTGATGACGTGCAGCCAGAGCAGGAACTGGTTGAGCAGCCCCTCCTGCTTCAGGATGCCGATCCACGCGTAAACGCGGATCAGGAACGAAGTCCAGAACGGCAGGATGACCAGCATGAGCAGCGTCGGCTGCCAGCGCTTCGGTGCGCGCGCCATCCCGTAGGCGATGGGATAGCCGAACAAGAGCACCAGCCCGGTTGATACCAGCGCGATCCACAGGCTCGACAGATAGGCGCGGATGTAGAGCGGGTCCTGCGTCAGGAAGAGGTAGTTGTCGAAGGTGAACTGCCGCACCTGATCGAACAGCCCAGCCAGTCCGACGCCGAAATCGAGCACCGGCGTGTAGGGAGGCTGCGCGATCGCCGTCGTCGAGAATGATATCTTCACGACGATGATGAATGGGATAAGGAAGAACACCGCCAGCCAGGCGTAAGGAACCAGCACGACCAGCCAGCGCGCCCGGCTGGGCGCCGTGTCCCCCCTCCCCACCGCCTTCGGGTTCGCCGCCATCCGCCCGCTCAGCTCGTCAGCACCACACCGGCGTCGCGCGTCCACGACAACCACACCTTGTCGTCCCAAGTGATCGGCCGCTCGACGAGCCGCGTGCGGTTCGTCACGGTCGCCTTGACCGTTGCGCCGGACTGGAGCCGCACGTGGTAGATCGAGACGTCGCCGAGATAGCCGATGTCCCACACCTCGCCCGATACGCAGTTGACGCTGACATCCGCCGGGTGGTCGAGTGAGATCGATACCTTCTCCGGGCGGATGGCGAACCAAGCGGCATCGTCCGGCTCCGCGTCGATCGCCTGATCGACCGCGACCGTGGCTCCGGTACCGGGACACTCCATGCGCACCGACGCGCCGTTTGCCTCGATGATGCGGCCGTCCAGCAGGTTGATGTCGCCGATGAAGCTCGCGACGTACCGCGACATCGGCTGCTCGTAGATTTCCGCCGGCGTCGCCACCTGGATGATGCGGCCGTGATCCATCACCGCGATGCGGTCGGCGACCGTCATCGCCTCTTCCTGATCGTGCGTCACGATGATGAAGGTGAGTCCGAGCGTCTGCTGCAGATCGGCGAGCTCGAACTGCGTCTCCTCGCGGAGCTTCTTGTCGAGCGCGGCGAGCGGCTCGTCGAGAAGCAGCACCTTCGGCTTTTTGACGAGCGAGCGGGCGAGCGCCACGCGCTGCCGTTGACCGCCGGAGAGCTGCTGCGGCTTGCGCTTGGCGAACGGCGTCATCTTGACCATCGCCAGCATGTCCGCCACGCGGCGCGGCGATTTCGTCCTTCGGCGTCCCCTCCTGCTTCAGTCCGAACGCAACGTTCGCCTCGACCGACATGTGCGGGAACAGCGCGTACGACTGGAACATCATGTTGGTCGGCCGCCGGTAGGGCGGCACGCCGGCGAGGTCCTGACCGTCGAGCAGCACCTGGCCTTCCGTCGGCTCCTCGAAACCGGCGATCATCCGCATGAGGGTCGTCTTGCCGCAGCCAGACGGACCGAGCAGCGCGAAGAACTCACGCTCGTAGACGGTGAGGTTGACGCCGTCGACGGCGGTGAAGTCACCGAACCGCTTGGTGACGTCGCGGAACTCGATAAACGGTTTCGCGCCCGGGGTCGTCCCAGGGCGCGAATTTCCGTCTGACCGGGCCGAGCGACTTGGCGACCACTCGCGCCTCCGCCCCACCGCCGCCGTCAGGCGCTCAGGTGCCGCTCTTCACCTTGGTCCAGAGCCGGGTCACCACCCGCTGCACGGCCGCGTCGTACGGCGTGGTCGTGTACAGCCGGTCCAGGACTTCCGGCGGCGGGTAGATACCGGATCCTCGATGATGTCGTCGGAGAGCAACGGCTGCGAGTCGATGTTACCGTTGGCATAGAACACGTAGGTTCGAATTGCGCCGCCGCGACCTCCGGCTCCAGCATGAAGTTGATGAACGCGTAGGCCGCGTCGAGGTGCGGCGCGTCCTTGGGGACGACGAACGAATCGAACCACACTGTTCGCGCCCTCCTTGGGGATGACGTACTTGATCTCGACGCCATTGCCCGCAGTGTCGGCCCGATCGCGCGCGATCAGGACATCACCGTTGTAGCCGACCGCCATGCAGATATCGCCGTTGGCGAGCCCATCGATGTAGTCCGACGAGTGGAACCGGCGAATGTACGGCCGAATCTTCGAGCAGCAGATCGCCGGCCTTGTTGAGGTCGTCGGTATCCTTCGAATCCGGGTTGAGCCCGAGGTAGTTCAATGCCGCCGGCATCAACTCCTCCGGCGTGTCCAGAAGTTCGACGCCGCAGTCGGCGAATTTCGATACGACCGCCGGGTCGAAGATCATGGCCCAGGAATCGACGGGTGCGTCGGCCATGCGCTCCGTGATCATCTTGACGTTGTAGCCGATGCCCGTGGTACCCCACATGTAGTTGACCGCGTACTCGTTGCCCGGGTCGTAGACCGACAGGCTCTTCGCGATCTTCGGCCAGATGTGGCTAAGGTTCGGCAACTTGGACTTGTCGATCTTTTGGAGCGTGCCCGCCTGGATTTGCCGCGCCACGTTGGGCGCCGAAGGCACGACGACGTCGTATCCCGACTGCCCGGCCAGCAGCTTGGTCTCGACGATCTCGTTATTGTCGAAGACGTCGTAGACGACCTTGATCCCGGTCTCATCGGTGAACTTGGTGAGCATGTCCGGGTCGATGTAGTCCGACCAGTTGTAGATGTTGACGACCTTGTCCTGAGCAAACGCACCTGACGCGAGAAGGAGCGCCAAAGGGGCCAGCCCGAGCAAACGCACTTTCATTGGGTTCTCCCTGCCTAACCGGCGACTGCCACAAGAAGAAGCAATCGCCGGGCCAATGCTTCCCCGAACGTTAAGATTGATTGTTGCCACCGACAACCGTCATCGTCTCGGGGATGCTAATATGTGAAACGAACGGCTGGCTTGATTCCCTTCGCTGGCCTCAGTGAATAATCCGGGGATGGTCGATCCTCGCCGGCTGATGGGCGGAAAGCCTACGGTTCCGGCCGATTTGGCCGATCCGAAACAGGTGACCCGTGGCTGCTAAGAAAAGCATCAAGAAGACCGGCGCGCTCAAGGCGCGCGGCGTGGATTCGCAGGACGAGGCGCGCCGGTGGCTCGCCGCCCGCGGAATTGAGGACATCGAATGCATCGTGCCCGACCAGGCGGGCGTCGCGCGCGGCAAGATGATGCCGGTGTCGAAGTTCCTTTCCGGGCCGACCATGGCCATGCCCGGCTCGATCTTCACCCAGACGATCACCGGCGATTGGCCGCAGGACGACGAGTTGTTCGAGAACGACCGCGCCGACCATGACGTGCATCTGAAGCCGGACTTCTCGACGCTGACGCTCGTCCCGTGGGAGGACGACCCGACCGCGCAGCTCATCCACGACGCCTACACCGCCGACGGCCGGCCGGTGGACATCGCCCCGCGCCAGGTGCTCCGCCGCGTCATCGAGCTCTACGAGAACAATGGGTGGCGGCCCGTGGTCGCGCCGGAGATCGAGTTCTATCTGGTCAAGCCGAACACCGATCCCGATTATCCGCTGGAGCCGCCGTCTGGACGTTCGGGGCGGCCGGAGTCCGCGCGCCAATCGTATTCGATCGCCGCCGTCAACGAGTTCGACGAGCTGTTCGACGACATCTACGACTTCTCCGAGGTGCAGGAACTCGAGATCGACACGCTGATCCACGAGGAAGGCGCGGCGCAGATGGAGATCAACCTCCGGCACGGCGACCCGCTGGTGCTCGCCGACCAGGTCTTCCAGTTCAAGCGCACCATCCGCGAGGCCGCGCTCCGCCACGACATGTACGCCACGTTCATGGCGAAGCCCATGACGCACGAGCCGGGGTCCGCGATGCACATCCACCAATCGGTGATCGACATCGCGACCGGCAACAACATCTTCTCGGACGAGAAGGGCGATCCGACGGCGGAGTTCTTCTCCTTCATCGGCGGTTCGCAGAAGTACCTGCCGGCAGTGACCTGCATTCTCGCGCCGTATGTCAACTCGTACCGCCGGCTGACGAAGGCGGCCTCCGCGCCGGTCAACACCATGTGGGGCTACGACAACCGCACCGTCGGCCTGCGCGTGCCCTATTCGCCGCCCGAAGCGCGGCGCGTCGAGAATCGCATCCCGTCATCGGACGCCAATCCGTATCTCGCCATCGCCGCGTCGCTCGCGTGCGGCTACCTCGGCATGATCGAAGGCTCGGCCGTGTCCGAACCGGTCACCGGCGCGGCCAACGAGGAAACGATTGCCTTGCCGCGCGGCCTCCTGGAAGCGGTCGCGCTGTTCGAGGAGTGCGATGAGCTAGTGGAGATTTTCGGCAAGCGCTTCGTCGCCGCTTACCGCGCCATCAAGCAGGCCGAGTTCGAGACCTTCATGCAGGTGATCAGCCCCTGGGAGCGCGAGTACCTGCTGCTCAACGTGTAGAGACGACCCCATGCCCAAGAAGATCGACGTCGCCGCCGCGCCCGAGACGCATGGCACGCGCTACCCGCCGCCCTTCGACGAACCCTGCCGCGCGCGCTTCCGCAACCGGCTCGGCGATGCGGCGGGCCTCACCCAGTTCGGCGTCAACCTCCGCCGACTGCCGCCCGGTACGTGGTCCAGCCAACGCCACTGGCACACCCATGAGGACGAGTTCGTCTACGTCCTCGAAGGTGAGGTGACGCTGGTCACCGACGACGGCGAGGAGATGCTGACGGCCGGCGATTGCGCCGGCTTCAAGGGCGGCGACGCCAACGGGCATTCCCTCCGCAACCACTCCGACCGGGACGTCGTGATTCTCGAGGTCGGCAGCCGCATCCCCGAGGACGGGGCGTACTATCCCGATATCGACCTCGTCGCGGTGCCTGGCCGCGCTGGCTATGCCCATCGTGACGCCACGCCCTACCTGCCGCAGAAGCGGACGAGCGGGTGACGAGCGCCCACGTCCCCTCCCTCTACGCCGCGACCGCCGATGCGGCGCTCTCCTTCCCCCCGCTCAGCGAGTCCAAGCGCGCTCACGTCGCGATAGTCGGCGGCGGCTACACCGGCCTCTCGGCGGCACTGGCGCTGGCCGAAGCCGGAATCGACGCCGTCGTGCTTGAGGCCGAGCGCGTCGGCTGGGGCGCGTCGGGACGCAACGGCGGTCAGCTCCACTCCGGGCAGCGCCGCGACCAAGATTGGCTCGAGGCGCACGTCGGCCATGACGAGGCGCGACGGCTCTGGACGCTCGCCGAGGAGGCAAAGGCCTGCGCCAAGGATCTGATCGCGCGGCACGCGATTGCGTGCGACTGGCGCGCCGGTTTGATCGAAGCGGTGCACAAGCGCCGGCTCGTCGACGAGGAGCGCGCCTACGTCGACAAGCTCGCCCGCGACTATGGACACGTCACCACTTGGCTTGACCGCGACGCGCTCGCCGACGCCATCGGCACCGGCGTCTATTTCGGCGGCCGCCGCGATATGAGCGCCGGCCACCTCGACCCATTGGCGTTCGCGCAGGGGCTGGCGCGCGCCGCCGCCAAGGCCGGCGCGCGCATCCACGAAGGCACCCGCGCCGCGAAGCTCACCGGAACCGCGACGGGTGGCTTCACTGTCCACACCAGGGACGGCGCCGAAGTCGGCGCCGACATCGTCATCCTCGCCGGCAATGGGCTGTTGGAAGGGATCGATGGTGAGGTGGAAGCCCGTGTCATGCCCATCGACAACTACATCCTCGCCACCGCGCCGATTGGCGCCGGCCAGCCCGGCGGCCTCATCCCCAGCGGCGAAGCGGTGTCCGATACGCGCTTCGTCGTCTACTATTTCCGCCCCAGCGCCGATGGGCGGATGGTGTTCGGCGGCGGCGAGACCTACGGCGATCATGCCCAAAGCGATATTGCCGCGATGGTCCGCAAGCACCTCACGCGCGTCTATCCGCGGCTTGCCGACTCGCCAGTGGACTATGCGTGGGGAGGCCGGCTCGCCATCACGCTCCGCCGCGTGCCGTTCATCCGCCGGGTCCGTCCGGGCGTCTACGCCGCCGCCGGCTACTCCGGCCAGGGCGTGGCGCTCGCGCCGTTTGCGGGCAAGACCCTCGCCGACGCCATTGCCGGCGACACCTCTCGTCTTGATACGTTCGCCGCCCTCCCGGTCCCCCGTTTTCCCGGCGGCAGGCTGCTGCGTTACCCGACGCTTGTCGCCGCCATGACGTGGTATCGGCTGCGCGACACGCTGTGACGCCGCGCGATCACGATCCGTTAAGCCTCTGACGTAACGTACGATTTACCCTCATCCCGATTTCCGCTTGCGAAGTCAATCAAACGTTTGATATTAGTAATTCAATCGACTGTATAAAGGCGAGCGGCAGGTCGGCATTGATGGCGGGACAGAAAACAAAACCGGCGCGCATGGAAACGGGGCGGCCGCCGCGCGCGGCCCCCCGCCGGGCGGCCACCTCGCCACACCAGCGCGCGCGGCGCGACCGCGGCGCGGAGACGCGCGCGCAACTCATCGAGGCCGCGCTCGATGTGTTCGGGCGCCTTGGGTACGAGGGCGCCAGCACGCGCGAGATCGCGAAAGCGGCCAACGCCAACTTGGCGGCGATCGTCTACCACTTCGGCGGCAAGGAGGCGCTGCACATCGCCGTTGCCGAGCACGTCGCCGCAAGCATCGCGAGCAGGATGGGATCGACGCTTGCCGTTGCGACCGATCCGACGACGGTCGCGACTCCGGCAGCGGCGCGCGCGGCGCTCGACCGGCTGATCGACAATTTCATCGAGGTCATCCTCGGGTCCGCCGAGGCCGAACGGTGGGCGCGCTTCATTATCCGCGAGCAGATGCAGCCGACCGCCGCCTTCGACGTTATCTACCGCATCCTCGGCGGGGCCGCGGAAACGGGCGCTCGCCTCATCGCCACCGTCCTCGGCAGGCCGCTCAGCGACGAAATACGGCTTCGCGTGTTCACATTGATGGGGCAGGTCCTCGTCTTCCGCGTCGGCCAGACGCTGGTGTTGCGCCGGATGGGCTGGCGTTCGATCGGCGACCGTCAACGCGACGACATCAAGCGGGTCGTCCACGAGAACGTATCGGCGATCCTGGAAAGGAGCTCGCCATGAGGCGCAGGCTCATTGTCATCGCTGTCGTCTTGCTCGCCGCCGGTGGCGGCTTCGGCTGGTGGTGGTTCAACCACGGCGCCGCCGAGAACGGCGCGCTGGTGCTCTACGGCAACGTCGACCTTCGCGAGGTCTCGGTCGCGTTCAACGACAACGGCCGAATCGCGGAAGTGCTCGTCGACGAGGGCGACCGCGTCCAACAGGGTCAGGTGCTCGCGCGACTGGACACGAGCCGCCTGACGCCGCAACTCGACCAGGCGAAGGCGCAGATGGCGGCGCAGCAGGCCGTCGTCGACAAGCTCAACAACGGCAGCAGGCCGGAAGAGATCGCCCAGGCGCGCGCCAACGTCGACGCCGCCGCCGCAAACGCCACCAACGCCCGGCTGAACTACGAACGGCTGATGATGCTGTCGTCCAGCTCCGGCGGACAGGCGACCCTCACCATGAGCCAGATCGATGCCGCGAAGGCAGCGTACGATGCGGCGGCGGCGCAACAGGACGTCGCCCAGCAATCGCTGGCGCTCGCCGAAGCCGGCCCGCGCAAGGAAGACATCGCGCAGGCCGCGGCGCAACTCGATGCCGGCAAGGCCGCCGTCGCCCTCATCAAGCAGCAAATCAAGGACGCCGATCTCGTCGCGCCGGAAAGCGGCGTGGTGCGCTCGCGCCTGCTCGAACCGGGCGAGATCGCTTCGCCGCAGCGGCCGGTGTTCTCGCTCGCGATCGTCGATCCGAAGTGGGTGCGCGCCTACGTGTCGGAACCCGACCTTCCCAAGGTCCACCTCGGCGCCGACGCCAACGTCTCGATCGACGGCGCTTCCGGCGCTCTCCCTGGCCGCATCGGCTTCATTTCGCCGGTGGCGGAGTTCACGCCGCGCTCGATCCAGACCGAGGAGTTGCGCACCAGCCTCGTCTACGAGGTCCGCATCGTGGTGACCGACGCAAACGACGTGCTGCGCCTCGGCATGCCGGCGACGGTTACGCTGACCGGACAGACGGCGACCGCCGGCGCGAGCGAGTGACCATGCCGGACTCCACGCAGGCCATCCAGGGCGACGCCATTCGCAAGACTTTCAAGCGCGAGACGGGGGAGACCGTGATCGCGCTCGACGGCGTTTCGCTGGACGTGCGCCATGGCGGGTTGACCGCTCTTGTCGGACCGGACGGGGCCGGCAAGACCACGCTCCTCCGTCTCGTCGCCGGGTTGCTCACCGCCGACGGCGGCGCGCTGAACGTGCTCGGCATCGACGTCGCCGCCGACCCGCAGGCCGTCCAGGACCGCATCGGCTACATGCCGCAGAAGTTCGGCCTCTACGAAGACCTGACAGTGCAGGAGAACCTCGACCTTTACGCCGACCTCAACAGCGTCCCGCCGGCCGAGCGCGCCACCACCTATCCGCGGCTCATGGAGATGACGGACCTCGGGCCGTTCACCAAGCGGCTCGCCGGCCGCCTTTCCGGCGGCATGAAGCAGAAGCTCGGCCTCGCCTGCACGCTGGTGCGCGCACCGGACTTGCTGCTCCTCGACGAGCCGACCGTCGGCGTCGATCCGCTTTCCCGCCGCGAGTTGTGGGAGATCATCCTGAAGCTCGTCAACGAGCAGGAGCTGACGGTGCTCATCAGCACCTCATACCTCGACGAAGCCGAGCGCTGCCAGAACGTCACCGTGATGCATGCCGGTAAGATGCTTGCCTCCGGACCTCCGGCCAACGTGACGAGGACCGCGGCGGGCCGCACGTTCGTCGCCACGCCCCCCGCCGGTCAGCCGGCGCGCACGCTTCAGGCGCGCCTGCTCGACGACCCGGCCATCGTCGACGCCGTACCGCAGGGCGGGCGCGTGCGCCTCGTGACCGCAGCCGGCGGCGGACGACCGCCTGATATCAGTCCGGAAGCCGTCGCGCCGCACTTCGAGGACGGCTTCATGATCCTCCTCGGCGAGACGGTCCAGCGGACACCACCCGGCGGGATGACGCTGGCGCAGGCAGCGCCGCACGCCTCCGAGCGCGGGATGGCCGTCGAGGTCCACGAGCTTGTGCGCCGTTTCGGCGCGTTCACCGCCGTCGACCGCATCAGCTTCGACGTGCGCACCGGGGAGATTTTCGGTCTGTTGGGGCCGAACGGCGCCGGCAAGACCACCACATTCCGCATCCTGTGCGGCCTGCTGCCAGCCACCAGCGGCTCGCTGCGCGTCGCCGGCGTCGATCTGCGCACCGCGCGCGCCTCCGCCCGGCAGCGCGTCGGCTACGTGGCGCAGAAGTTCTCGCTCTACGGTCAGCTCTCGGTCACCGAGAACCTCGATTTCTTCGCTGGCGCTTACGGCCTCACTGGCCGGCGCAAGGCCAACCGCATCGCCTGGGCGATGGACCAGTTCGAACTGGCCGACCTCGCCCGCCTGCCGAGCGGCCAGCTTCCCGGCGGCTACAAGCAGCGGCTGGCGATGGCCGCCGCGCTGATGCACGAGCCGGACATCCTGTTCCTCGACGAACCGACCAGCGGCGCCGACCCGCTGGCGCGCCGCGAGTTCTGGCGGCGCATCACCGCACTCGCCGAGGAGGGCGTGACGGTGATCGTCACCACGCACTTCATGGAAGAAGCCGAGTATTGCGACCGCGTCGTCATCCTCGATTCCGGCCAGGTGCTCGCCGAAGGCACGCCGGCCGAGATTCGCGGCCGCGCGCCCGAGATCGCCGACCGCGAGGCGACGATGGAGGACGCCTTCATCGCAGTCGTCGAAGAGGCGCGGCGGCGCGCCGCACCAGTAGCGGCGTAACCGCCATGGCCGTGTCCACCCGTTCCCGCTCGATCAGCCCCGGCCGGCTTGCCGCGCTCATCGTCAAGGAGAGCCGGCAGATCCTGCGCGACCCGAGCAGCATCGCGCTCGGCATCGTCATGCCAGTGATGTTGATCGTGCTATTCGGCTTCGCGCTGTCGCTGGACGTGAAGAACGCGCCGATCTCGATCGTGGTCGAGAACCCGTCGGCGGACGCCAGCGAGATCGCGGCCGGTTTTCTGCTGTCTCCGTATTTCGACGCGCGTGTCACGACCTCCATGTCGGAGGCGGAGCAGGCGATGCTGAACCACGAGGTGCGCGGCATCGTGCACTTCAGCGCTGACTTCGCGGCCAAGGCCGCGGAGGGCGACGCGACCGTGCAGGTGCTGCTCCACGGCACCGATGCCAACACCGCCCGCATTATCCAGGGTTATGCACTCGGCGCCATCGGCCAATCGATCCAGCGCCGCGCCGCGGAAGGAAACCCGGTGACGGGTGTCGGCCCCGTGACGGCTCAAACACGCATCTGGTTCAACGAGGCGAACGACAGCCACTATTTCCTTGTACCCGGCCTCATCGTGCTCATCATGACGCTGATAGGCGCGTTCTTGACCGCGCTCGTCATGGCGCGTGAATGGGAACGCGGCACGCTCGAGGCAATTTTCGTCACCCCCGTGCGCGCCAACGAGATCCTGCTCGGCAAAATCGTCCCCTACTTCGTTCTCGGCATGATCGGCCTCGCGCTCTGCGTGCTGGCCGCAAAGTACGTGTTCTTCGTGCCGTTGCGCGGCTCGCTGCTGGTGCTGGTCGGCGTCTCGACGCTCTATCTTTTGGTTTCGCTCGGCATCGGGCTCGTTGCCTCGTCGGCGACCAAGAGCCAGTTCCTCGCGAGCCAGATCGCGCTGCTCGCCACATTCCTTCCGGCAATGCTGCTCTCCGGCTTCCTGTTCGACCTCCGCTCCATGCCGGTCGTCGTCCAGGTGATCACCTACATCCTGCCGGCGCGCTACTTCGTGGCGCTGCTCCAGACGATCTTCCTCGCCGGCGACGTGTGGAGCGTGATCCTTCCAAACGCCGCGGTGCTCGCGGTGATGGCGGTTGTGCTGCTGGGCGCCGCCCGCGCCACGACGCAGAAGAAGCTCGCGTGAGGCTTCCAATGCGCGCCGCCCTCCTCCGCATCGTCACCCTCGTCCGCAAGGAGATGCTCGCTCTGCTGCGAGATCCCCGCAGCCGCGTCATCCTGTTCGCGCCGGCGATCGTCCAGTCACTGCTGTTCGGCTACGCGGCGAGCTTCGACCTGAACCATGCGCCGTACGCCGCCTACGACCGCGACCACAGCGCCGCTTCGCGAGATCTTCTGGCGCGTTTCGATGGCTCCGGCGTCTTCGATCGCGTCGCCAACGTGGACAGCCCCACGCAGTTCCGCGACATCATCGACAGCCGCCGCGCGCTGCTCGCGATCGAGATCGGCCCGGACTTCGAGCGGAACCTCGCGGCCGGACAGCAGGCCAACGTGCTCGTGGTCGTCGACGGCCGGAACTCCAACACCGCCGGCACCGCCGCCGGCTACGTCAACTCGATCGTCGAAGCGTTCAACGCCGACTGGCGCGCGAGCCACAACATGACCGAGCCGCCCGTCACGGTCAGCGTGCGCGCCTGGTACAACGAAAATCTCGAGACGAGCTGGAACATGATACCCGGCCTGATCGGCACGATCACGCTCCTGCAAACACTGTTGCTGACCGCGCTATCGGTGGCGCGCGAGCGCGAGGACGGCACGTTCGATCAGCTTCTCGTGACGCCGATCCGACCGAGCGAGATCATGATCGGCAAGGCACTTCCCTCGACGCTGGTCGGCATCGCGCAGGCGACGCTGATCCTGCTCGTCGCGCAACTCTGGTTTCGCATCCCGTTCGAGGGCTCATTCTTTACGCTTTACGTCGGGCTGGTGCTGTTCGTGATCGCCGCGGTGGGCATCGGGCTGTTCGTATCGTCGCTCGCCGCGACGATGCAGCAGGCAATGCTGTTCTCCTTCGTTCTACTGATGCCGTTCATCCTGCTGTCGGGTTTCACCACGCCCATTGAAAACATGCCGCCGCTCTTCCAGTACCTGACGTTCATCAACCCGCTCCGCTACGCGGTGGATTTGACGCGGCGCGTCTATTTGGAAGGCGTCGGGCTCGGTCAGATCACGTCGGACCTCTGGCCGCTCGTCGTAATCGCCGTCGCAACGCTGCCGGTCGCCGCTTGGATGTTCCGCCATCGGCTGACGTAAGAAGGCTCGTTCCGGCCGCCAGTTGGCCGCAATGCGTTGACGCGCATCCTGTCGGCGCTAACCTGTGCGACGCGCGATGCCTCCTCCACACCGCGCGTGCTCCCGATGCATTCCGGAAAGCCATATTTGCCATGACCAGCCGCATCATCACCGTGGCGCCGTTCGACCTCGTCGTGTTCGGCGGCACCGGCGACCTCGCGTTCCGCAAGATCATTCCCGCGCTCTACCAGCGCCACCGCGACGGCCAGATCCCGCCCGTGGCCCGCATCGTCGGCGTTTCGCGCCGCCCCCTCAGCGACGACGAATACCGCACGAAGGCCGAGAACGCGCTTACCGAGCACGTCCCGCCCGGCGACCGCGACCGCGCCCTGATCGAGACGTTCCTGAAGCGGCTGCACTTCGTGTCGGTCGACGCCCAGGCCGATGAAGGCTGGGACGTCTTGGGCCAACTGCTGGCGACAGCACAGGATCGCATCCGCGCCTTCTACCTGGCCGTCGCGCCCGAACTCTTCGGCCCGATCTCCGATCGGCTCGGCGCGCACGGTCTCGTCACCGACGCGACACGCGTCGTCATCGAGAAGCCGGTCGGTCACGATCTGAAGTCCGCCATCGCCGTCAACGAAGCCATCGGGCGCGTCTTCAACGAGAACCAAGTCTACCGGATTGACCACTATCTCGGAAAAGAGACCGTCCAGAACCTGATGGCGCTGCGCTTCGCCAACGCTCTGTTCGAGCCGCTGTGGAGCGCCGCCCACGTAGACAACGTCCAGATTACCGTCGCGGAAACCATCGGCGTCGCCGGGCGCGGCGACTACTACGACAACGCGGGTGCGCTGCGCGACATGGTGCAGAACCACATGATGCAGCTTCTCTGCCTCGTGGCGATGGAGACGCCGTCGCACATGGACGCCGACGCGGTGCGCGACGAGAAGATCAAGGTGCTGCGGAGCCTCGCGCCGATCGACGCCGCCGCCGCGACGGCGCTCATCATCCGCGGGCAATACCGCGCCGGCCGCGGACTGGACGGCCCGATGCCGGGATACGCGGAAGACGTCAACAACGGCGCCAGCACCACCGAGACGTTCGTCGCGCTCAAGGTCGATATCCGCAACTGGCGCTGGGCGGGTGTGCCTTTCTACCTCCGCACCGGCAAACGCCTGGCGACCCATGCCTCCGAGATCGTCGTCACCTTCCGCGACGTGCCGCACTCGATCTTCGACGAGGCGGCCGGCGCCATCGAGGCGAACCGGCTGGTGCTGCGCCTGCAACCCGACGAGGGCGTCAGGCTCTGGCTGATGATCAAGGATCCCGGTCCCGGCGGCATGCGGCTGCGCTACGTGCCGCTCGACATGAGCTTCGCCCAAGCCTTCGGGGTACGCAGCCCCGACGCATACGAACGGCTGATTCTCGACACCGTCCGCGGCAACCAGACGCTGTTCATGCGCCGCGACGAGGTGGAGGCCGCGTGGGCGTGGGTCGATCCGATCGTGGCCGCGTGTAACGAATTGAACGACGCGCCGAAGCCATACCCCGCCGGGAGCTGGGGGCCGGCGGCGGCCACGGCGCTGATCGCGCGCGACGGCCGCATCTGGCACGATCCGATGTCCTGAGGCG
This sequence comes from uncultured Alphaproteobacteria bacterium, assembly GCA_963749755.1. Lineage (GTDB taxonomy): Bacteria > Pseudomonadota > Alphaproteobacteria > Rhizobiales > Kaistiaceae > JBBDMC01. The sequence goes on along the minus strand of CAVVOK010000005.1, from coordinate 438,402 downwards.
ACCGGTGGGCTGGACGCTTCTCTGGTGGGGGCTCGCGATCTGGGCGATCGCGCTCGCCGTGTTCGTCCTCTACCTCTGGCGCGAGCACAAGCGGCGGACGGCGGACTAACGCTGACCGTTCAGGCGCCCCGCACCTTCCGCCGCGCCCAGGGGCGCGTGCCGGCGGGCACCTCGCCGCCGCCGATTGCCGGCTGCAGGTAGTGCGGCACCTCCGGCCACTCGCCCGTCTCGAACGCCCTGATCAGCGCCGCGTCGCTCGTCTCGAACGCATCGACGCCGACCCGCATCATCAGCGGTACCTGATCAATGATGTACGTACCCGTGGCGCGGATTTCGCCAGCGTATCCGTCGCGCTCGCGGAGCAACCGCGCCACCGAAAATGCCCGCCCGTCCGCGTACTTCGGGATCGTTACCACGATCAGCGGAAAGCGCGCCAGGTCCGCGATCACGTCGTCCCACGCCTCCCCGGCCGCGATCAGAAGGCCCAGCGGCGCGTTACGACCGACGAGCATCGGGCGATCGGCGCGCCAGCGCTTGAGGCTCACCACGACCTTGTCACCGTCGTCGAGCGATGCGTCATCCGCGACGACGCGCCAGCCATCGTCAACGAAGCGTCCGTCCTTCCACACAGGCATGGTCAGATGCCGCTGCCGTCGCTTTCAAGAGCGGTGTGGATGCCGCACTCCGTCTTGCCGAGGCCGCGCCAACGCCCGGCGCGTGCGTCTTCCCCCGCCGCCACCCGCGAAGTGCAGGGCACGCAGCCGATCGAGGGATAGCCCTTGGCGACCAGCGGATGCGCCGGGAGGTCGTGGCGCTTGGCATAGGCCTTGAGGTCGTCCGCCGACCACGCGATGAGCGGATTGATCTTGATCCGCGCGCCATCGCCCTCGAACACAGCCAACGTCGCGCGCCCGGCGTTCTGGAAACGCTTGCGCCCGGTGAACCACGCGTCGAAGCCGGCGAGCGCGCGCTTCAAGGGTTCGGTCTTGCGGATATGGCAGCAGCGGTCCGGATTGGTCATCCACAGCGCGCGGTGCGGATCGTGGGCGACGAGGTCGGCCGGATCCGGTTTCACCGCGCGCACCTCGGTGAGCCCCAAGCGCTCCACGAGCCGCGAGCGGTATTCCAGCGTCTCCGGGAACAACCAGCCGGTGTCGAGGAAGATCACCGGAACCGACCGGTCGACTTCGGCCGCCATGTGGAGCAGCACGACCGACTCCGCGCCGAAGCTCGACACCAGCGCGATGCGGCCGGGGAACAGATCCTCGACCGCCAGCGCCACCAACGCCTCAGTGTCGCGCGCGCCGTAGCGGGCGTTGAGTGCGGCCGCCTCGCTGCGAACGTCGCCGACCGGATCGACGGCAAGCGCCAGAGCGTCAAGCGGCGCCATAGAGCGCCTCCTTGAAGGGAGCCTGGCCGAGCCGGTGATAGGTCGCGAGAAAGTCCTCCTTCGGTCCGTTGCGCACCTTGAGGTAGGTGTCGACCACGGACTCCACCGCGTCCACCACCGCTTCGTACGAGAAACCCGGCCCGATGATCTCACCGACCGACACCTTCTCGTCGCCCGAGCCGCCGAGCGTGATCTGGTAGAACTCCTCGCCCTTCTTCTCGACGCCGAGGATGCCGATGTGGCCGACGTGATGATGGCCGCATGCGTTAATGCAGCCGGAAATCTTGATCTTAAGATCGCCGATCTCTCGCTGCCGATCGCCGTCGGCGAACCGCTCCGAGATGCGCTGCGCGATCGGGATCGAGCGCGCGTTGGCGAGCGCGCAGTAGTCGAGCCCGGGGCACGCGACGATGTCGGTGACGAGGCCGGCGTTGGCGGTCGCGAGGTTCGCCGCGGCGAGCGCATCGCATACCGTCGGCAGATCGTCGAGCGCCACGTGCGGGAAGATCAAGTTCTGCTCGTGGCTCACCCGCACTTCGCCCTGGCTGAAGCGCTCAGCGAGGTCGGCCACGAGTTCCATCTGGTCGGCGGTGAGATCGCCCGGCGTGCCGCCGATCGGCTTCAGCGACAGCGTCGCGAGCGCGTAGCCGGTGATGCGATGGGGAACGGTGTTCTGCTTCACCCACGCGTCGAGCGCCAGATTCGTGGCGCGGGCGCGCTCCAGCACGACGCTTTTCGCCGGACGCGGCGCGACCGGTGGCGGCGCGAAATAGTCCTGGATGCGGCGGATCTCCGCCTCGGGCAGCGCTAGCGCGCCGTGGCGGACGCGCGCCCACTCTTCTTCCACCCGCCGCCGGATTTCGTCGGCGCCCTCTTCGTGCACCAGGATCTTGATGCGCGCCTTGTGTTTGTTGTCGCGGCGACCGAACAGGTTGTACACGCGCAGGATCGCCTCGACGTACGAGAGCAGGTCCTGCTCGGGCAGGAAGTCGCGAATCTTGTGGCCGATCATCGGCGTGCGCCCCAGCCCGCCGCCGACGTAGACGGCAAAGCCCAAGTTGCCCGCCGCGTCACGCTTGGCGTGAAGCCCGATGTCGTGCACCTGGATCGCGGCGCGGTCGCGCGCGGCGCCCGTGACCGCGATCTTGAACTTGCGCGGAAGGAAGATGAACTCCGGGTGGAGCGACGACCATTGGCGCAGGATTTCCGCATACGGCCGCGGATCGACCACCTCGTCGGCGGCGGCCCCAGCGTAGTGGTCGGCGGTCACGTTGCGGATGCAATTTCCCGACGTCTGGATGGCGTGCATCTCGACCGCGGCGAGGTGCTCCAGGATGTCCGGGATGTCCTTCAGCGCCGGCCAGTGGAACTGGAGGTTCTGGCGCGTGGTGAAGTGGCCATAGCCGCGATCGTACTTCCGCGCGATGAACGCAAGCATCCTGAGCTGCGCCGGATTGAGCGTGCCATACGGAACGGCGATGCGCAGCATGTACGAATGGAGTTGCAGATACACGCCGTTCATCAGCCGGAGCGGCTTGAACTGCTCCTCCGTCAGCTCGCCGGAGAGCCGCCGCGCCACCTGGCCGCGGAATTGCGCCACACGCTCCTGGACGAAGTCGCGGTCGAATTCATCGTACCTATACATGCGTCGCGTCCTTGCCGAGCGTGAGCTTGGCCCGCTCCGCCTCGCCGTAAGCGATCGTCGGGCCACGGTCGGCCCTGATCTTCTCGCGGAGCCGCACCGGCACCGGCGCGCCGTCGGCGGATGTGACGTCCACCGCGTACGGCTCGATCACGACGCGCGCCTCTTGCTGCACGGCGGCGTGCGCCAGTGCGCCGTCGAGGTCCGGCCCATCGGCGAGCAGGCGCGCTCCAGCGATATCGAGCGTCCATCCGCCGATCGCGTCGAGGAACACCACGCGACCGTCGCGGAGATCATTCGCCGTGATCACCTTCGTCGGCCCTTCTTTTGCGGCTTTGAACATGGAACCGCCTCCCGCCTACGCCGCCGCGAGATCGGCAAGCGCCGACTGCGTCTCGACGATGTTGCCGGCCGCGACCACGTCGCCGATCAAGATCAGCACCGGCGCGTTGTCGGTAGCTCGCGCGGCGACCCGCCCGAGTTCGTCGAGACGGCCGGCATAAGCTCGGTGGTCCGCACGCGAGGCGTTCTCCACCACCGCGACCGGCGTTGACGGCGCGAGGCCGGCCGCGATCAGCCGCGCCGCGACCTTCGCCGCGACCGTGCGGCCCATATAGACGGCCACCGTCGCGCCGGAGAGCGCGACGCCGGCCCAATCCGGCAACGTCTCACCGTCCACGTCGTGGCCGGTGGCGAACACCAGCGCGGACGATTGCTCGCGGAGCGTCAGCGGAATCTCCGCTTCGGCGGCGGCGGCGAACGCCGCGGTGATGCCCGGCACGACGTCGAACGAGACGCCGGCGGCGCGAAGCGCCGCCATCTCCTCGCCGGCGCGGCCATAGATCAGCGGATCGCCCGACTTGAGGCGCACGACCCGGTTGCCGGCCCGCGCCTCGCGCACGATCAGCGCGTTGATCTCGTCCTGCGACGCGGCGTGCGCACCCTTCGCCTTGCCAACGTACACGCGCCGCGCCTCGCGGCGGCCCTGCGCGACAACCGCGTCCGGCACCAGCCGGTCGTAGACGATGACGTCGGCCTCCTGGAGCGCGCGCTGCGCGCGCAGCGTCAGGAGATCCTCCGCGCCCGGCCCCGCGCCCACCAGCGACACGTGGCCGGACGTCGGCGTCGATACCGCCAGCATCTCCACCGCGTCCGCCTCTGCGTCTTCGACGCGCCCGGCGAACACCTTCTCAGCGACCGGCCCGGAGAAGAACTGCGCCCAATACCGCCGCCGCGCGCCGACCGTGTCGAACGCGCCGGTCACGCGGGCGCGCAGCCGCTCGGCAAGGCCGGCGAGGTCGCCCAACGCCGGGGCGAGCAGTCCTTCGATCTTCGCACGCACGTGCCGCGTCAGGACCGGCGCGGTCCCTTCGCTGCCGATGGCGACCAGCAGCGGCGCGCGGTTGACCAGCGCCGGCGTGTAGAAATCGCAGAGCTCCGGCCGGTCGACCACGCTCACCGGCACGCCGGTCTCGCGCGCCAGCCCCGCGATCTCCGCGTCGCGCGTCGCGTCGCCGGTCGCCGCGAATACCAGCGCCGCGTTTTCGAGATCGGCGCGGGTGGGCCACCGGCCGCGCCATTCGCCATTCGCCGCGACGAGATCGGCGCCGGTCTCCTTTGTCAGGAGGTCGGTGAAGACGACGATCTCAGCGCCGGTCTCGGCCAGAAGGCGGATCTTGGCCGCAGCCGCGGCCCCTCCGCCGACCACGACCACGCGCCGCCCATCGACTTTGTGGAAAGCGGGAAACACTGCGAGCTTACGTTTCTGAGGCATCGGAGCACTCCGTGGGGCGCGGAACGCTGTGCGCCAGCGCGCCCAATGACGGCTTTGGGCGGAGAGTCCCCGAATGCACCGCCCACCGCGACGGCTGCGTTTCCAATCTGCTGGAAGGGAGAAGAAAAAGATTGCGGCCAGGATCGAATCCCTGGAACGCGCTCACATCACCGCCGGCCGTCGGCTTTACCGCCGGCTTTACCCTCGGCCCGCCCGTCCGTAGTATTCGTCCCTGGGTGGGCGTCATCGGAGTGAAATCATGCGCCCGAACGCGTTTGCGACACGCCTTTCCCTCGCCATCGTCACGGTGCTCGCGGTCGCCACATTCGCCGGGGCGAGCTGCGCCGACGCCGCCGACCGCCGCCTGATCGTTACGCCCAACGCCGACTATTCCGGCTTCGACTTCCGGCAAATCAACAATGCCGACCTGGCCACGTGCCAATCGGCGTGCCTCGGCGACGCGATGTGCCGCGCCTTCACGTTCAACGCGAAAGCATCGCGCTGTTTCCTGAAGTCCGACTTCGGCGCATTGACCGCCTTCGACGGCGCCACCGCCGGTCGCGTCGTCGTCAGTCCCGAGTTGACCCCGACGCTGGAGCGCACGCGGCTTGCCGAACTGGCGATCCTCCCCGACGACCAGATCGACGAGGCGCGAGCGCTGGTCGGCGAGTTGAAGCGCCGCTACCCGACCGTGGTATCGAGCCATGATGCGCTCCGCACGGCGGCAGCGATCGCGAGCCGCGCCAACCGCGCCGACGAGGCGGCGAGCGACTTCGCCCGCGCCCTGCTCTTCGCCGACGACGACGCACAGGGCTGGCTCGATTTCTCGCGCGCAAGCCTCGCGCGCAATCCCTCGCGTTTTTCCGACCAGGTTCGCGCGCTGACCGACGCAACCGGCGCCGCGATCAACGCCTACCTTCGGTCCGAGACCGACGCCGACCGCGCACAGGCCCTGGCGCTCGCCGCCGACGCACTCGGCCGGCGCGCCATATGGAAACCCGCCATCCGCGCCTACCGCGCGAGCCTCGCGCTCATCGAGGCCGCTCCGGTGCGCGATGCCTACGAGCAGGCCGTCGCGGAGCATGGCTTCCGCGTCATCTCGCACGAGATCGAGGCTGACAGCGCCGTGCCGCAAATCTGCGTGCGCTTCTCCGACGCGCTCGCCACCGCCCGCACCGATTTGTCGGATTACGTGACTGTCGATGGCGGCGACGGCCTCGCGATCGAGCCGCAGGAGAGCCAGATCTGCATCGACGGTGTGAAGCACGGCGTCACGTACGTTGTCCGCCTGCGCGCCGGCCTCCCGGCCGAGGACGGCGAGTCGCTGCTCCACCCGGTCGAGATCAGCGCCTACGTGCGCGACCGCGCGCCGTGGGTCGGGTTCGCCGGAAACAGCTACATCCTGCCGGCCGGACCGGGCGCATCGATCCCGCTCGATTCCGTCAACACCGATACCGCCAAGGCGACGATATATCGCATCGGCGACCGCGGCGTGGCCGAGGCGGTGCGCGACGGCCGCTTCCTTTCAGGACTATCGCGATACACCGCGCAGCAGATCGCGGACGAGCGCGGCGAAAAGGTCTGGGAAGGTACCATCGGCATTGCCCCGCGTCTCAATGAGACCGTGACGACGGCAATTCCGATTGCTGACGCGCTGCCCGAGATGAAGCCCGGCGTCTACGCGATCACCGCCGCACCGGGGGCCGGCGCGCCCGACACGTTCGGCCCGTTTGCAACGCAATGGTTCGTCGTTTCCGACCTTGGGCTCACCGCTCTCTCCGCGAGCGACGGTGTCCACGCCATAGTGCGCGCTCTCTCATCCGCCCAGCCGGTCGGCGGAGTTCGCCTGCGGCTGATTGCCGTCAACAACGAGGTGCTCGCCGAGGCCACCACCGACACCGACGGCTACGCCCGCTTCGCGCCCGGCCTCGCGCGTGGGACCGGCGGACGTGCGCCGCAACTCGTCGTCGCCGAAACCGACGACGACTACGCGTTCCTCGATCTCGGACGCGCCGCCTTCGACCTCACCGACCGCGGCGTCGAGGGCCGGCCGGCGCCGTCGCCTCTCGACGTGTTCCTGACGCCGGAGCGCGGCATCTACCGGCCGGGCGAGACGGTGCACCTGACTGCGCTCGTGCGCGACGCGCGCGCCAACGCCGTCGGCGATCTGCCGCTGACGCTGGTCGTGGACCGGCCCGACGGCGTCGAGGCCGAGCGCCGGGTGCTCAACGACGGCGGCCTCGGCGGCTACAGCGCCGACGTGGCGCTCAACGAAAACGCCATGCGCGGCGCGTGGCGCGTCAAGGTCTACGCTGACCCGAAGGGCACCGCGCTTGCCGAGACGTCGGTGCTGGTGGAGGACTTCGAACCGGAACGGCTGGCATTCGATCTCGCCACCACCGCCGAGGCCTTCGACCCAGCGACCCCCGCCCCGGTCAATGTCACCGCCCGCTATCTCTACGGCGCGCCCGCGCCCGACCTCGCCATCGACGGCGACGTGACGCTCAAACCGACCGACACGTTCGCCGCCTACCCGGGCTACCGCTTCGGGCTCACCGATGAAAGCGTCCAGCCCGAACGCGAGCCCGTGACGGTGGGCGTCGCCACCGACGCCGACGGCAAGGCGACGTTCGACGTGGCTGTGCCGCTGCCGCCCGCGTCGAGCCATCCGTTCACCGCCTCACTCACCGTCCGCATCGCCGACACCAACGGCCGCGCGGTGGAACGGACGTTGTCGCGTCCCGTGAAGGCGACCGCACCGATGATCGGCGTCAAACCGCTGTTCGACGGCGAGGTCGGCGAGGGCGCCACCGCCAGCTTCGAGGCAATCCTCGTCGGCGCCGACGGCGCACGCGCCGCCAAGGCCGGAGTCGTGTGGAAGCTGGAACGGCTGGAAACCGACTACCAGTGGTACCGCAGCAACGGCACGTGGAACTACGAGCTGATTACCAACGCCGCCCGCGTCGATGGCGGCACGGTCGATTTCGCCGCGGCTGAGCCAGCGCGCATCGCCGCGCGCGTCGATTGGGGCCGCTACCGCCTGACGGTGGAAGACGACACCGCGCCCGCAGCGACCAGCGTCGAGTTCTACGCCGGCTGGTATCGCGCCGTGGCGACGTCCGAGACGCCTGACACGCTCCAAGTCGCGTTGGACGAACCGACCTACCGCATCGGCGACACGGCCCACTTGCGCCTCGACCCGCAGTTCGCCGGCATCGCACTGATCACCGTCGTGGACGACCGCCTCATCGCCATGAAGTCGGTGGAAGTCCCGGAGAGTGGGACAACCGTCGATCTCGATGTCACCGATCAGTGGGGCCCCGGCGCATACGTAACGGCCACGCTTTACCGTCCGATGGACCTGCCGGCGAGGCGTATGCCGAGCCGCGCCATCGGGCTGACGTGGGCCAAGGTCGATCCGGGCGACCGCCAGCTCGCCGTATCGCTCGACCTGCCGGACGAGGTGCGGCCGCGCGGGCCGATGACGATCCCGGTCTCCATCCGCAATCTCACGCCGGGCGCCGAGGCGTACGTCACCGTCGCCGCCGTGGATGTCGGCATCCTCAACCTGACCAACTTCGCCACGCCCGCGCCCGACGACCGGTACTTCGGCCAGCGCCGCCTCGGTATGGACATCCGCGACGTCTACGGTTTCCTGATCGACCGCACGCAAGGCGCGCTCGGCACGGTCAGGTCCGGCGGCGACAGCGGCGCCGTCCGCCTCTCCGCGCCGCCCCCGACGCAGAAGCTGCTGGCATTCTATTCCGGCATCCTCAAGGTCGATGCCAACGGCAAGGCGTCGGTCACCTTCGACCTTCCCGACTTCAACGGCAGCGTCCGCGTCATGGCGATGGCGTGGACCACCGACGGCGTCGGCCATGCCGCCACGGACGTATTCGTGCGCGACCCGGTGGTAGTGACGGCAAGCCTGCCGCGCTTCCTCGCCCTCGGCAATTCATCACGCCTCCTGGTCGAGATGAACAACGTCGCCGGCCCGGCGGGCGACTATCGCCTGTCGGTAGCGACCGGCGACGACCTCGCCATCGGGCGAGACGCGCTTGCCACACCGTTCCATCTCGACGAGAAGCAGCGCCTCGCCTTCACGCTGCCGATGCAGGCGAATGCCGTCGGCGACTATTCCATCGCCGTGACCCTCGTGACACCCACCGGCGCGAGCTACGCGTCGAGCGTGTCGCTCGGCGTGCGCCCGCCCGGCCTGCCGGTCACGCGGCGCACGTTCCTGCCGGTCGCGGGTGGCGGCTCGCTGACGCTCGACGGCGCGCTCACCGCCGACTTCGTGCCCGGTACCGGCTCGGTGGCGCTATCGCTCGGTGGCGCCGGCCCGCTCGACGTTGCCGGCATCCTCGCCGAACTCGACCGCTATCCGTATGGCTGCGCCGAACAGATCACCAGCCGCGCCATGCCGCTGGTTTACCTCGACGACGTCGCCGTCTCTGTGGGCATCGCGGCGGACCAGGCCGTCAAAGAGCGCGTTCAGAATGCGATCTCCGGCGTGCTCGCCGACCAGGCGGCGTCCGGCGCGTTCGGCCTGTGGGGCCCCGAGGGCGCCGGCCGCGATCTCTGGCTCGATGCCTACGTCACCGACTTCCTCACGCGCGCCGCCGACAAGGGCTACGACGTGCCGGACGTGGCGCGGCGCTTGGCCCTCGACAACCTCGCCAACCGCATCGCCTACGCCGCCGACTTCGATCACGGCGGCGAGGACATCGCCTACGCACTCTACGTGCTCGCACGCACCGGCCGCGCGGCGATCGGCGACCTCCGCTACTACGCCGACGCCAAGCTCGCCGCGTTCTCGACGCCGCTCGCCAAGGCGCAGATCGGCGCCGCGATCTCGCTCTACGGCGACAAGCCGCGCGCCGAACGCGCCTTCGCCGCCGCGCTCGCCGATCTCGACCGCACACAGACGGCCGCGACGGCCTACCGCTCCGACTACGGCTCGTGGCTCCGCGACAACGCCGCGGTGCTGACGCTCGCCGCCGAAACGCGCACCGACGGCGTGGACGTGCGCGCGCTCGCCACGCGCATCGCGACGGCCGCCGAAATGCGCCAGACGACGACGCAGGAGAACGCGTGGCTGCTGCTCGCGGCGGCAGCGCTGATCGAGGATTCCTCCAGCGCGAGCTTCACGATCGACGGGGCGACCGTCGCGGCGCCGCTGTTCCGCCGCTTCACCGACGAGCGCCTTGCAACACCGGTGACGGTTGCGAACCTCGGCAGCGAGCCGCTCAACGCGGTGGTGGCGGCGAGCGGCGTGCCGCTCACGCCGGAGCCGTCGGGCGGCAACGGCTTCCGACTGACGCGCGACGTCTACACGCCGGAGGGCAAACCCGTGGACCTCGCCACCGTCGCGCAGAACGACCGCTTCGTCGTGGTACTCACCGTCACCGCCGAGAACGCCGACGGCGGGCACATCATGGTGGCCGATCCGATCCCGGCGGGCTTCGAGATCGAGAACCCGGATATCTCGTCGAGCGGCGATACCTCCGCGTTCCCGTGGCTGAAGATCGACACCCTCGCCGACCTCACCGAGGCGCGCACCGACCGCTTCGTCGCCGCGCTCGACCGGCGCACCGGCGATCCGCTGGAGTACCGCGTCGCCTACACCATGCGCGCGGTGTCGCCCGGGACATTCGCCGCGCCCGCGGCGACCGTCGAGGACATGTACCGCCCCGACCGGGCCGCCCGTACCGCGACCGGCACGGTCGAGGTCGTCGGTCCGACGCGGTAGGTACGCGATGCCGGGTCGATCCCGTAGGATGCGCTTCGTCGCGATCGCGGCGATCCTTGTTGTGGGAGCCACCCTCGCCGCGGGCGCCGGCGGCGTGATCGCGTTCCGCGATATCGAGGCGTCGCTGCCGCCCCTCCCCGATCCTGCGTCGATCCCCACCTCGATGGTGGTGGTGGACCGTGATGGGCGGCTGCTCCGCCCATTCACCACCGCCGACGGCATCTGGCGGCTCCCGGTCGCGCGTGCCGACGTCGATCCGCGCTTTCTCGAAATGTTAGTCGGCTACGAGGACCGGCGCTTCTACTCCCATCACGGCGTCGATCTCCGCGCGCTGCTGCGCGCTGCCGTGCAATTCGTCGTGTCGGGCCACATCGTATCCGGCGGCTCGACACTGACCATGCAGGTCGCACGCCTGATAGACGGCGGCGACACGCGCTCGATCACGGGCAAGCTCCGCCAGATCGCCATGGCGCTGACGCTGGAACGTCGCTTCTCCAAGGGCGAGATCGTCGATCTCTATCTGCGGCTCGCGCCCTACGGCGGCAACATCGAGGGCATCCGCGCGGCGAGCCTCACCTACTTCGGCAAGGAGCCGGCGCGGCTGACGACGGCGGAGGCTGCCCTCCTCGTCGCGATCCCGCAATCGCCCGAAACGCGCCGGCCCGACCGCGACGCCCACCGCGCCCAGATCGCGCGTGACCGTGTGCTCGACCGTCTCGTCGGCGCCGGCGTCGTCACCGCCGACGCGGCCGCCGCGGCAAAGACCGAGCCGGTGCCAGACGCGCGCCGCGCCTTCCCAATGCTGGCGCCCCACCTCGCCGTTGCGGCGGTCGCGGCCGACCCGGCCGCACAAGTTCACCGGCTCACCATCGACCGCGACCTGCAGGCCTCGCTGGAAGCGCTCGCCGCCGACCGCGCAGCGCGTTTCGGGCCGAAGGCGTCGATGGCGATCGTCGTCGCCGACCACCTCACCGGCGCGGTTCTCGCCTCGGTCGGCTCGCCGGGCCTGTTCGAGGACACCCGCGACGGACACGTGGATATGACCGAGGCGGTGCGCTCGCCGGGCTCGACGCTCAAGCCGCTGATCTACGGCCTCGCCTTCGAGGAAGGTCTCGCGCACCCGGAAAGCCTGATCGAGGACCGGCCGGTCGGCTTTGGAGCGTACGCGCCGCAGAACTTCGATGGCGTCCACCGCGGCACCGTGACGGTGCGGGAGGCGCTGACCCAATCGCTCAACGTCCCGGCGATCGAGGTGCTGAACGCCGTCGGCCCCGCCAACCTCGTCGCGCGCCTGAAGCGCGCTTCGGTGACGGCAGAGCTTCCCGACGAATCCGCGCCCGGCCTCGCCATCGGCCTCGGCGGCGTCGGCCTTACGCTGCGCGATCTCGTGTCGCTCTACGCGGCGATCGCCCGCGGCGGCACGGCGATCGCGCTCCGCGACGGCGTCCATCCGGCCGCGGCGCAATCTGGCGCGCCCGTCCTCGCACCCGGCGCGGCGTGGTACGTCGGCGACATCCTCGCCGGTGTACCGCCGCCGGTTAACGGCTCGCCCGGGCGCATCGCCTACAAGACCGGCACATCGTACGGCTACCGCGACGCGTGGGCGGTCGGCTTCGACGGACAGTACGTCGTCGGCGTGTGGGTCGGGCGGCCGGACGGCACGCCGGTTCCCGGACTTTCCGGCATCACCAGCGCCGCACCGATCCTGTTCGAGGCGTTCGACCGGATCGGGCCGAAACGCGCCCCCCTGAAAGCCGCGCCGGCCGGCACCATCGTCGCGAGCACGGCGCAACTCCCTCGCCCGCTTCAGGAATTCCGCGACCCGCGCCAAGCGGATCCCGCCGATCGCGACCGGCCGGAGATCGCCTACCCGCAGGATGGCGTCGCTGTGGACCTCGGCATGGCGGCTGGCGATCCGGGCGCGCTGACCATCAAAGTACGCGCGGGCGCGCCACCTTCACCTTTTTCGCCAATGGCTTACCGATCGGGCGCGCGCCGTTCGCGCGGTCCGAGACGTGGCGGCCGGACGGTCCGGGGTACGTGACGCTGTCGGTTCTGGACGCCGCCGGACGGTCGGACCGCGTGACGATATTCGTCGAGTAAACAACTGATATCACGAGACTATTTCGAACTCGTCCGACCACGGGCCGTGGAGGCCGGAGCCTTCGCGGTCGGTGCGCTCGAAGCCGTGCGCGCCGAAGTAGTCGCGCAGCCCCTGGATGAGGTTCGCAGGGGTGCGCAGCGTGCGTCGCATGTCGAATGTAGCAAGCGCGGCGGACAGCGCCGGCACGGCGATTCCGTGGAGCGCGGCCGACGCCACGACGCGACGGAGCGCCTGCGCACCCTCCTGGAGCATGTCCAAAAACGGCGGGGCAGCCATCAGATCGGCAATGCGCATGTCGCGTTTGTACGCGCGGGCGATGTCGTCGAGAAACGCCGAGCGGATGATGCACCCGGCGCGCCAGACGCGCGCGACGATCCCGAGGTCGATGCCCCAACCCCACGTCTCCGACGCCGCCCCCATGACGGCGAAGCCTTGGGCGTAGGCGGCGATCTTGCCGGCGATGAGCGCCTGCTCGAGCAGCGCCAGCGCAGCGGCGCGGTCGCCGAGCGCGGTGCCGATGGCGCGCGGCGCGTCGCCGAAGAGTGCGGCTCCCTGTTGTCGCGCCTCGCGGTCGGCGGAGAGCGCGCGGGCCGCGACCGCCGACTCGATCACCGTCGCCGGGTAGCCGAGCTCCTGCGCCTCGATCGCGGCCCAGCGCCCGGTGCCCTTTTGCCCGGCGGTATCGCGGATGACATCGACCAGCGGTCCGCCGCTATCGCGGTCCCGCGCCGCGAGCACGGTGGCGGTGATCTCGATGAGGTACGATTGGAGGCGGCCGCGGTTCCACCCGGCGAAGACGTCGGCCATCTCCGCCGCCGTCATGCCGAGGCCGTCGCGCATGATGCCGTAGACCTCGGCGATCATCTGCATGTCGGCGTATTCGATGCCATTGTGGATCGTCTTGACGAAGTGGCCGGCCCCGTCGGGGCCGACAAGCGCCGCGCATGGCTCGTCCCCGAATTTGGCGGCGATCGAAAGGAAGATCGTCTCCACCCGCCGCCACGCCGCGGCATCGCCGCCCGCCATGATCGACGGCCCGTGACGCGCCCCCTCCGCGCCGCCCGAGACGCCGACGCCGAGGAACGCGATGCCCCGCGCCGCGTATGTTTCAACCCGCCGGCGCGTATCGCGAAAGTTGGAGTTGCCCGCGTCGATGACGATGTCACCCGGCGCGAGCACCGCGGCGAGCGCTTCCGCCGCTTCGTCCACCGGCGCGCCGGCCGGTACCAGCATGATGATCGCACGCGGCGGCGAAAGCGCCCCCGCGACGTCAGCCATCGTGCGGCACGGCGTGAACCGGCTTCGGAGGTCGCCCGCCTTCGCCGCGAACGCATCGACGACATCCGCCGCGCGGTCGTTGACCGCGACGGCGTTCCCCTTGTCCGCCATGTTCAGCGCGAGGTTCGCCCCCATCACGCCGAGGCCGACGAGGCCGATGTCAGCCATCACGCATCGTTCCCTATTCGGGGATCTTGGGGCCAACGGTAGGCGAGGCACCGCGCCGAGGCAATCAGCGGCGGAGGCTGCCGGTCTGACGCGACTTGCGAAGGCAAGGACCGCAACGGCCTTCCTTCGTATCAATCGGTGCGTGGTATGCGATGCATCGAAACAAGTCGTCGGGGTTTTCTCTCAGCAATGTTATACTCACCACGTCGTGAAGTTGATTAGTCAGTCATGGGAGGATGATGACTATGATGCAAGACATGCAGACCAAGCAGCGGAAATTCGCAGCAAGCACCTTTCTTTTGGCCGGAGGAATGCTGTTGGGCGGCGCGTTGTTCGCCGTGGCAACAGCGGACGAGACACCGACGCCGCGCGACGAAGCGGGGCATCCGATCCTCGCGGGAACTCTGGACTGGGTCGGCCCCGAGGGGTGGTGGCGAACGGTCCGCAGCGGCCGTGATCAATTCCAGGCAGCCCATCGCCCGCGGCGATGAGTTCATCGACTTTCAGGCCCGCGACGGCACGTTTCTCGGCTACGAGGAGGACAATCGCCTTCTCCGCCGCAACGACCTCAATAAGCCCCTCTACAAGCCGGAGTACTGGGACCAAGTCGCGGAGAACGACTACTGGGCCAATTGGCGCGACCCGATGGGCTACTGCCTGCCCTACGGCGTGCCGCGCATGGGTGCTCCCAGCCAGATCATGCAGATCGCCGGCGGGCCCATGATCGATCTCGTCTACAACAAGACGTTCTACACGTTCAATGCGCACAGGCTGATCCCGACCGACGGTCGGGAACACAACCCGCAACAGGTCGCACAAGAGACCTTTATCGGCGACCCGGTCGCACATTGGGAAGGCGACACGCTGGTCATCGAATCGATCGGCTTCACCGACGCGAGCTGGCTTGGCCCCGACGGCTGGATCCACGGCTTCGACATGAAGGTGACCGAGCGGCTGACCCGCGAGGGCAACGCGCTCCGCTGGGAGGCCACTGTCGAGGACCCGGAGTATCTCCAAGAGCCATGGCACCCCTCGCCGCAGACGGTCTACCTCAATACCAGGCCGAACGCGTTCCTGGCGGAAGCACTGCCGTGTGACTCACGCATCGGAGAGCACTGGGGCACGGAAGCGAACCCGCAGGGCGGCCACGTGCACTGAGGCTTCTTCGATCCCCTGAATTCGACGCGCTGCGCCTCGGCGGTGCAGCCGATCGTCAACTCTTGGAGACAAGCATGCGTCACATCAACTATCGGCTGGCCACGACGCTAGCCACTTTCGTCGCCGTCTCGGTCGCTCCGACCGCCTGGGCGCAAAACGCCGGCGACTATGGCGTGGTCACCATCGACAACGTTCCGTATGTGCTTCCTGAAGGCGCCGCCAATAACCTCGACGCGGCCCGGGTCTTGATCAAGGTTGCGGACCATGCGGGCATGGTCAGGAACGTCACCCGCACGGTCGGCGGGACGGTCATGAGCCTCGAGTACCGCGGCACCGGCACCATGGGCGGCGAGAGCGTCAGCTTCGTCACCACCTTCGACTACCGCATGCCGGCGATCCGCCTGGACGTCACCCATGCCGACAAGTCACGGACCGTGACCGTCGCGTCGGGCGACAAGTCGTGGGACGAGTCCACGCCGGGCGTGTACCTGCAACCCGGCAAGACATCGGCGGACGAGCGGCTGATGTCGCTGTGGCTGCTGCCGCACTTCGTCATTCATGAGGGGGCCGACCAGGCTCACGCCATGAAGCTCGCGACGAAGGACGGCATGCGCGAATTGACCATCCCCGTGCCGCGCTACCAGACCGAGCTGAAGGCGCTGGTCAACGACCAGAACGAGATCGTGCACACCGAGATGGCGGTCGGCGGGAAGCTCTATTCGGCCGACTTCTCCGACCGTCAGAGCGACCGGATGGAGTACCACGTCTACTTCCCGCACAAGATCGTCGAGAAGGTCGACGGGAAAACGGTCGCCGACCTGACAGTGGAAAGTCACGTGCCCGGACCCTACTCTCCCTGGGCGATCCCGCAGGCACTGGCGTCCAAGTAGCCTGACGGATCATACTTACTCGTGCCGGCCACCGGATGCGGTGGCCGGCATTTTTGTGCCGGGTGGGTGGAGCGGGTGAAGGGAATCGAACCCTCGTATGCAGCTTGGGAAGCTGCCGTTCTACCATTGAACTACACCCGCCTGTCGCCGGATAGAACGGAGCGCGCCCCGTCCTGTCAAGCGGCGCAGCTGCCCACGCGCCGAGGGTTGGACGGATCGGTCCTCGCCGCCATATAAGGGGCGAACAAGCGTCGTGGAGCAAACATGCAGCGGGATTGGGTCGTCCGCTTTTTCGGAGGTTCGCCTGCCGCCGTCATCGTGCGGCTGGTCGTTCTCTCGTTCATCCTGGGCGTCGTCTTGAGCGCGCTCGGCGTGACGCCATTCGACCTCGTCAACTCGTTCCGCGCGTTGTTCGAGCGCATTTACCACATGGGCTTCGACGCTGTGGTATGGGCCTGGCGCTACTTCCTCATCGGCGCCGTCATCGTGTTCCCGATCTGGCTGGTCTCGCGCCTTCTGAAGGTCGGCCGCGGCCGCCAATCCGAAATCTGACGGTCGCCTAGAGCCCCACCGCCGCCCAGCGGTCGGTCTCGCTGCCGACTACATCGGCGAACGACTTGACGCGCTCGCGGTCGAGTCGGCGGATGAGGCCTTCGACGATACGCGCCGGCAGGTCCGGTCCCTCGAACACCATCCCCGTGTAGAGCTGCACGAGATCGGCGCCGGCGACAAATTTCTCCCACGCCGCCGCGGCCGAATCGACGCCCCCCACCCCGACCAGAACCAGCCGGTCGCCGGCCGCCTTGCGCGCCTTGGCGAGCACCGACGTCGCGCGGCGGAAGAGCGGCCGCCCGGAGAGACCGCCGGCCTCGGCGCCGCGCGGATCGCTGACGCCGTCGCGCGCGAGCGTCGTGTTGGTCGCGATCAGCCCGTCGATACCGGCCTCCACGGCCGCCTCAACGATCGCGGCAAGCGCCGCGTCGTCGAGATCGGGCGCGACCTTGAGCAGGAGCGGCACGCGTCGCGCGGCGGCGGCACGCGCCTCGCCCACACGCGCGAGGAGATCGGCGAGCGCGTTGCGTTCCTGCAAGTCGCGGAGGCCGGGCGTATTCGGCGAGGACACATTGAGCGTGATGTAATCGGCAACGTCGGCGAACCGCGCGACGCCGGCCGCGTAGTCCGCCGCGCGATCGGCACTGTCGCGGTTGGCGCCGACGTTCACCCCAACGATGCCGTCGCGCCGCCCGGCGAGCCGAGCATGGACGGCGTCGAAGCCGGCATTGTTGAACCCGAGGCGATTGACGATGGCGCCGTCGCGCTCGAGGCGGAAGACACGCGGGCGCGGATTACCGGGCTGCGGCCGCGGCGTCACCGTACCCACCTCGACGAAACCGAAGCCGAGGGCGAACGCCCCGTTCGCCACCTCGGCGTTCTTGTCGTAGCCCGGCGGCGAGACCGATCGGGATTGGGAAACTCGAGCCCGAGGAGCCGGCGGTCGAGCCGCCGGTCGCGCTTCGCCGTCGCGCGATAGACGCCGGTCTTCAGGGCCTGCAGGCTCAACCCGTGCGCCGTCTCCGGATCGAGCGCGAAGAGCATCGGGCGGAGCAGCGGGTAGAGCATCACGGCGCGAGATCGGGCATCACGTGGCGGCCGTCGGACGCAACCGGCAGCGGCTTCACCCATAGCGCCGCGGCGGGATCGAGCGGCCCGTAGAGGTGCGGGAACATCTCGCCGCCGCGCGCCGGCTCGTAGCGGAGCGCCGGCCCGAGCCGCCCCTCGTCGAGCGCGACGAGTACGAGGTCGCGCTCACCGGCGAAGTGCTTCGCGGCGGTCGCCGCGACCTGGCCGGCGGTCGAGAAATGGATGAAGCCGTCCTCGCGATCGACGGCAGAGCCTGAATAGACGCCGGCGCGGACCGCATGCCTGCCATTGCGACGCCGGGCAAATCTTGTAGATCGTCCCCATCGTCCCTTATGCGCTCCCGGTCGGCGCGCGCGACCCTATCGGCCGGCCGTGCAACCGGCAACTGCTGTCGGACCCGCCCTCACCCGTGCTAGACAGAGGCGAGCGAGGCCGCCGACGTTTCGGCACGGAGGTCGTTCCATGCGCTGACCGCTCGATGCCGCTCGCCGGCCTTCGTCTGTTGCCGCGCCGGCCGCCGCCCAGCAGGCGGCGCACCGATGCCGGCCGCTTTCAGATCAGCCCCAGCGAGGACGGCTTCACCCGGCTCGACACCCGCACAGGCGCCGTATCGCATTGCGAGCGGCGCGACGACGGCACGTGGTACTGCGAGCCGCTCGCCGGCGGCGACGCCGGCCTCCAAGCCACGGTCGGCGAACTGAACGGCAAGGTCGAGCGGCTGTCCGAGACTGTCGCGGCGCTATCGGCACCGGCTCGACGCGCTCGCCATGCGGTTAGACGACGTCGCGGCGGCCATTCCGTCGCAGACCGCCGCCGTCGCGCCGGAGGGCCCGAGCGAGCCGAGCCTCGCCGAGCGGATCGTTTCGCCGCTGTTCGACATGGTGCGCCGGATGAAGCACGGCGACGACGCCGGCACGAGCTGACCGTCCGCTCAGGCCGGGCGACCCTTGAAGCGGTCGGTCGCCGCCACCAGCTCGTGCGACGATGCCCGGCTCGGTCATCGCGTGGCCGCTGTCGGGCACGACGCGGAAGTCCGCGCTCCGGCCACGCCTTGTGCAGATCCCACGCGATGGCGATCGGCGTGCAGAGGTCGTAGCGGCCGTGGACGATGACGCCCGGGATATCGCGCCAGGCGGCCGGCGTTGGCGATCAGCTGGCCGTCGAACTCGAAGAAGCCGCGGTTCTGGAAATAGTGGCACTCGATGCGCGCGAAGGCGATCGCGTAGCGCGGCTCGCCGAAGGCGGCGACACGGGCCGGGTCGGGCATGCAGCGACAGCGAGGCGCCCTCCCACATGCTCCACGCGCGCGCGCAGCGAGCTTCGCCGCCTCGTCGTCGCCGGTCAGCCGGCGGTAGTAGGCCGCGACCAGTCGCCGCGCTCGTCCTCGGGGATCGGCTTCAGGTATTCCTCGAACGCCTCGGGCAGCATGCGGAGGCGCCCTCCTGGTAGAACCAGCGAAGCTCCGAACGGCGAAGCGTGAAGATGCCGCGCACGATCAATTCGCTCACCCGCTCCGGATGCGTCTCGGCGTAGGCGAGCGCCAAGCACGAGCCCCACGAGCCGCCGAACAACTGCCAGCGCTCGATCCCGAGGTGCGGCGGATCGCCTCCATGTCGGAGACGAGATGCCAGGTGGTGTTCTCCTCGAGCTCCGCGTAGGGCGTCGAGCGGCCGCAGCCGCGCTGGTCGAACAGCACCATTCGGTAGGCGGCGGGATCGTGGAAACGCGGCATCATCGGGTTGATGCCGGCGCCGGGCCCGCCGTGAACGACCAGCGACCGGCTTGCCCGCCGGATTACCGTACTCGGCGACGTAGATCTCGTGGAGTCGCGAGACGCGCAGCCGATGGGTGGCGTAGGGCTGGATCGGCGGGAACAGGCCGCGGCGAAGTTCGGCTCATTTGGCGATCAGCCCTGCCCTTCTGGACAAGCGGTTCGCGGAGTGGGCGGCGGATCGCATCGAGCACGAGCCACGTCCTCCGTCCGACGGCGCGCGGCGTGGCGAGGCTGACGACGACGGCGACGATAAAGCCGACCGGCAGCCCGACGATGACCGGCGGACAGTTCCGACAGGCCCGAGGCCGCCGGGTCGAGCGGCCGGCAGCAGGCCGGGAATGTGCAGGTCGGCGACGATGATGGCCGTGGCTGGCGAAACCGGTGACGATGCCCGCGAACGCGCCCCACGCATTGGCGCGCCGCCACCACACCGCCAGCGAACAGCGCCGGGAACAAGCCGCCGGCCGAGAAGCGAGATCGGCGGTCAGCGCAAAGCGCGACACGGCATCCGCGTCGCGGCTGGACACGCCACGCCGCGGCGATCGCCACCACGACGATCAGCAGCGCGCGTGACGAACAAGCTGCCGCCCGACCGACACGCGCCGCGCGATGAGCCGGCCGTAGAGGTCGTGGCCGAGCGCGCCACCGATGGCGAAGGCGATGGCCGCCGGCCGTGGCGAGCGTCGCGGCGATGCGCGCCGACCGCGATCAGCGCACTTGCGACGTATGGCAGGCCGACGATGTCGGCCCACGCGAGTACCACCGCGTCGCCGCTGACGGCGATTTCCGCCGGACCGAGCGCGCCGGTCACCGCCGCGCCACTGCACGCGTTGTTGACCACCGTCAGCGAAACGGCGTCGGCGCCGCAAACCTGCACGAGACCGAGCTTGCCCGAACGTGATATATCCAGGCGGCAGGTCGGCGACGCCGTTGCCGACGATGTCGGCGAGGATGGCGAGCTTGGCGAAGGCCGCGTACGCCGGCGCGGTCAGCGCGATGACCAGCACGAAGCAGCAGCGCCCAGCCGACCGAGCGGCGCGCGGTCGGAACGTCCGCGACCGTGGCGCTTCGCATGACGAGGTGGGGAAAGGCCGCGACGCCCGCCGCGAGAGTGATGACCGTGGCGGCGACGGCGAACCCGCCGGACGGCGCGAACTCGAGCAGCGTACCCGGCAGCGGTGCGGCGAGTGCTCCGCCGATGCCTTCGGCGAGGCCGGCGGCGAACCGTCGGCGCGGACCCGAAGGCGAACTGCCGGGATCGGCATCCCGAAAACGTTGCGCCAGACGATCGCCGCGGGCAGCCACCAAGGCGAGGCCGCCACGATGTACTGCGACGATGCCCGCGACGGTGACGGCGCGCATGCCGCCGAGCACCGTCGCGGCGAGCACCAACACCACCGCGGCGGTCCGCGTCGCGCCCCGCCGGCAATCCGAACGCCGCGCCGGCAGCAAACGTCGCCGCGGCGAAAGCCGCGGCCAGCGCCGCGAACAGCGCGAGAGCCAGGACGACCGCAGCGGCGAGGCGAACGAGTCGACTGCCGAAACGTATCGCGAGGAAATCCGCCACGCCGATCGCGCCGGAGCGCCAGACGTACGGCGCGAACATCACCGCCAGCAGCAGGAAGCCCAGCGACCAACCGATGGTCAGCGCCATCGCCGACTGCGCGTCGCGGAAGAACGCGCCGGCGAGGCCGAGGTACGTCCAGCCCGAGACGAACGCGGCGGCGGTGGCGGCGCTGTTGGCGAGCGGCGGCACGGCACGGCGCGCAACGTAGAATTCCGCCGCGTCCATGGTGCGGGCGCCGATGGCAAGCGCCAGGAACGCGGCGGCGGTGCCGGCGACCAGCAGACCGCCGAGGGCCTCGTCACTGACGCCGAACCGGCCGAGCAGCATAAGGATGCCGGCGAGAACCACCAGCGCACCGGCGAGAAGCGCCGGGTTCCTCGCCATCTGCGCGGTCCTGTCGACGCCGACCATTGGCACCTAATCCTCGGTCACGCCGGTGTCGCGGTCGAGCCGCGCCTGCACGTCACTGAACCAGAAGATCGCGATCGCGATGACCACCGGCGTTGCGAGCGCCATGAGGAACGTGCCGAACGGCAGCGCGAACAGCGTCCCCTGGTCGAACCATCCGGCGAGCAACGGCGGGATCGCCGCCAATACCGCTATGCCCACGATCAAGGAGCCGGCGAGGCGAGCGCTTTCCCGCCACCATTCGTGCTGATCCGGATCGGTCATTCAGTCCTCTTTCACCCGGACGCAGCCCCGATTGCGCCGGCCTCGTCCAAGCGCATACTAGCCGCATCGGTACCTGCCGAGGAGATTCGGATGCTGAAAGAATTCAGGGAATTCGCCCTTAAGGGCAACATGGTTGACCTCGCCATCGGCGTCATCATCGGCGCGGCGTTCGGCGGGCTCGTGCAATCGGTGGTCAACGACCTGCTGATGCCGATCATCGGCCTCGTCACCGGCGGCATCGACTTCTCGCAGATGTACGTGCAGTTGAGCGGCGATCCGCAACCGACCCTCGACCAGGCACGCGAAGCCGGCGCGACGATCGCTTACGGCAATTTCATCACGCTGTTGATCAACTTCCTGATCGTGGCGTGGGTGCTGTTCATGGTGATCAAGGCGATGAACCGGCTGAAACGTCAGCCGCCGCCGGCGCCGGCAGAGCCGCCTGCACCAACGCGCGAGGAAGTGCTCCTCGGCGAGATTCGCGATCTCTTGAAGACACGGACGACCTGACGCGGACGCGTCGCTGGCCGGCGGTTCAACCGCCGGCCGGCGGAAATACCAGCCGCGAAGCCGGCTCGGTCATTTCCGGCGGCTCGGTCGTGTCGACGAACCGCGGCAGGCCGAGCTTTTCCCACACGGCGGAAAGCGCCGTGACGAGTTCCGCGATCAGAAGCTCGCCGTGGAGGGGCGTCGGCGTGATGCGCAACCGCTCCTGCCCGCGCGGCACCGTCGGGTAGTTGATCGGCTGGATGTAGATGCCGTGCTCGGCGAGCAGCATGTCGCTTGCGCGCTTGCAGAGGTCAGCATCGCCCACCAGCACCGGGATGATGTGCGTATCGGTCGGCATCACCGGCAGCCGAGCCGCGGTGAGCGCCGCCTTGGCGCGCGCCACATTGGCCTGCTGCGCGGCGCGCTCCGCCGACGAAGCCTTGAGGTGGCGGATCGAGGTGAGCGCCGCGGCGGCGACGGCCGGCGGCAGCGCGGTGGTGAAGATGAAGCCAGGCGCGTAGGAACGGACGGTGTCCACGATCGCGCGGCTCGACGTGATGTAACCGCCGAGGGCGCCGAACGCCTTCGCCAGCGTGCCCTCGATGATGTCGATGCGGTCCATGACGCCATCGCGCTCAGCGATACCGCCACCGCGCGGACCATACATGCCGACCGCGTGCACCTCATCGAGGTACGTCATGGCACCGTACTTCTCGGCGAGATCGGCGATCGCGCCGATGGGGGCGACGTCGCCGTCCATCGAATAGACCGACTCGAACGCGATCAGCTTGGCGCGGTCCGGCCCCGCAGACTTCAGCAGCGACTCCAGGTGTTCCAGGTCGTTGTGGCGGAAAATCATCTTCTGCGCGCCAGAGCGCCGCACGCCCTCGATCATGGAGGCGTGGTTCAGTTCGTCGGAGAAGATGATGCAATCGGGGAGCAGCCGGGCGACCGTCGAGATCGTCGCCTCGTTGGAAATGAAGCCGGAGGTGAAGACCAGCGCCGCTTCCTTGCCATGAAGATCGGCGAGCTCGTTCTCCAACAGGACCAGCGGATGGTTCGTGCCGGAGATGTTGCGCGTGCCCCCTGCACCGGCGCCCATCGTACGGGCCGCCTCGGTCATCGCCGCGACGACCTTCGCGTTCTGGCCCATGCCGAGGTAGTCGTTGGAGCACCATACGACGATGTCGCGGGTACCCTCGTCGGAGTGCCACAGGGCGTGGGGAAACCGCCCCGCGATGCGCTCAAGATCCGCGAAAACACGATACCGCCGTTCGGCGTGGAGCGCGGCAATCGCCTGCTCGAAAATCGATTGGTAGTCCATCAAACGGCCTTACCCGCTCCAAAACGCCCAAAAAGTAGTCGTGCGACCGACCCAAGTCCATCGGCACATTGCCACGTTCGGGCGGCTACGCTTTGCGGTCGATCAAATACCGCGACAACCGGGCATTTGTCCAATCGCGTCAGCGCCAGAGCGGGACAAACCGCGCCGGAAATACGCGAGCCGCCGCCGACGGTGCCGGAACCGCGGCCAGAGGTGATTCCATAGTGAACACGCGCACATAGTCTCCAGGGGTTTCCGCGACCCACTCGACCCAGAGGCGGCGGGGATCGTCCGGATCGATCCAGACGCGGTCGTTCCCCTCGAGACCGCGGAGGCCCGGATTGAAATAGATGACGCCCGTGTTCGCCAGGAAGTCGCTGGCTTCGAGGTTTTCGGTCGAGGTGGCGACGCCGTAGATCGTCGCGTCGAAATCGACGTAGCCGACCTGCCGCGACCCCCACATCGGGTCGAAGAAGACGTAGTGGCTGGCCACGATCTCCCCGGCCTTGGGGCTCGCACCGACGTCCACGCGGACGTCCGCCGTCAGCAGGAGGTTCTGGTCCTCATCGAACGCGTAGAGGTTGGATTGCTGGAAGGTGTTGTAACCGACGGTATTGGCCGGGTCGGACTCGTCGAACGGTACCTTCAGCTTGACGAAGTGCGATTCGGTCCGCACGCCCATGTACTCGGTGACCATGCCGCCGATCACCGTCGCGGCCGCCGGTTGAACGAGCGCCGCCACGACAACGAGCGCGATTGCCATGCACCTGCTCACGGTGAGCCCTCCCGCGCTCGGAGGCTAAGCCGCCTCGCCGCCCTTGGAAAGCCACCGGATCACGTCGCTCGCGCTTTGATCCGGCGGAAACACCGGGTAGAACACGTGCGCCACGGCGCCATCGTCGATGACCAGGGTCAGCCGCCTCAGCAGCGTCATCCCATCTGTGTTGAACGTCGGCAGGCTCATTTTTCGAGTCACACCGCAGATTCTCATCCGACAGGATCGGGAATGGCAGGTGCAAGCGTTCGGCTCCTCGCTCCGAGAAGGTGGCTTGCGGCTCCATCGTCGAGAGGCGCCGGGATCGAGGCCCAGTCAGGTGCGTCGACGCTCATCGACCGCGTCGTTCTCGATGACGGTGAAGTCGCCGTCGATGACCGGCGTTGCGCCCCGCTGCTGCCGCCACGCCGCGTCCGCCCCTTGCGCCATCGCCCGCCTGCGCAGCCGCCGAAGTTGCCAGGAGCCGATCAGAAGACCAACCGCGATCACGGGAAGCAGCACGATCGCTAAGCCGAGAGCGAGGACGGCCACTGCGATCACCAGCGCAATCGCGCCGGCGAGCGAAAGAATGAGGCCCAGCCTCACTTTCCACGACCCCTGAGGGCCGTTCAATCGGGGCTGCTGCTGGAAGATCATGCAATAGATGTGGGTGGTGAGGCGCCGGCCACAAGTTCCACCAAAGCGAAAGGCGGGCCTGGCGAACGTGGTGCTGCCGGACAGGATTGAACTGTCGACCTCTCCCTTACCAAGGGAGTGCTCTACCACTGAGCTACGGCAGCGGAACCTTGCGAAGCCGGCGGACTAACTGCCATACCGGCAGGGGCGGTTCAAGCGACGCCGGGCGCCGATGAACGACGATACCAACCGGTCCGACAAATCAGCGGAGCGCGAGGCGCGCGAGAAGCGGCTGGCGGAGGCGCTGCGCGCCAACCTCCGCCGGCGCAAGGCAGCGAAACCGCGCGAGGCGAAAGAGCCCCGCGCCGACGCCAGCGGCCGGCCCGACAAGGGCTGAACCGCCGTCCTTGTGGCTGCCCCAATCCTGGGCTAGACCGCCAGGACCGCCGAAGCTTCCTCCTTTTCGGCCTGATCCCGGGGGCGCGACGCTTTTGGACCGCATCCGCATCGTTGGCGGCAATCGCCTGAACGGCACGATTCCCATCTCCGGCGCCAAGAACGCGGCGCTGCCGCTCATGATCGCCAGCCTGCTCAGCGACGACACGCTGACGCTGGAGAACGTGCCGCGCCTCGCCGACGTGGCGATGCTGAAGCACATCCTCGGTAATCACGGCGTCGATTGCATGGTGCTTGGCAAGCGCGCCGGGCAGGACGGCATGAAGGGCGAGACGCTGGAACTCTCCGCCCGCGCCATCGTCGATACCACCGCGCCCTACGAACTCGTCTCGCGCATGCGCGCGAGCTTCTGGGTGATCGGCCCGCTGGTCGCGCGGATGGGTCAGGCGCGCGTATCGCTGCCAGGCGGCTGCGCCATCGGCACCCGGCCGGTGGATCTCTTCATCGATGCGCTCCGCGCGCTCGGCGCCGAGATCGACATCGACCGCGGCTTCGTGCTGGCGCGGGCGCCGAACGGCCTCCGCGGCGCACGCATCGCCTTTCCCAAGGTGACCGTCGGCGCGACCCACGTGGCGATGATGGCGGCGTCGCTCGCCAAGGGCGAATTGGTCATCGAGAACGCGGCGCGCGAGCCGGAGATCGTGGACGTCGCCGCCTGCCTCACCAAGATGGGCGCGCGCATCGCCGGCGCCGGCACGCACACGATCCACATCGAGGGCGTCGCGGGCCTCGGCGCGGCGAAGCACTCGGTCATGCCCGACCGCATCGAGACCGGCACCTACGCCATGGCGGCCGCCATGACCGGCGGCGAGGTATTCCTGGAAGGCGCGAGCCCGGCGCTGCTCGAGCGTCCGCTGTCAGTGCTCACCGAGGTCGGCGCGGAAGTGAGCGTCACCAACTCGGGCATCTTGATCAAGCGCAACGGCAACGGCCTCGCCCCGGTGGATGTGACCACCGCGCCGTTCCCCGGCTTCCCGACCGACCTCCAAGCCCAGCTCATGGCGCTGGTCACCACCGCCGGCGGCACATCGCACATCCGCGAGACGATCTTCGAGAACCGCTTCATGCACGTGCAGGAACTGGCGCGCCTCGGCGCCGACATCCACCTCGACGGCCAAGTAGCGACGGTAAAGGGCGTGCGCCAGCTGAAAGGCGCCGAGGTGATGGCGACGGACTTGCGGGCGTCCGTATCGCTGGTGATCGCGGGACTCGGCGCGGAAGGCGAGACGACGGTCAACCGCGTGTATCACCTCGACCGGGGCTTCGAGCGCATCGAGCAGAAGCTCGGCGCCTGCGGGGCGGCGATCGAGCGCCTGAACGGCTGAACCTCGGCGGCGATCGACCTTGACGCCTTCTTTCAAGGCTACGTGGAGGCGTTCAACCGCTGCCTTCGCGGCCCCGTCGATGCGGAAGGCATAGCGGCGTACTTCACCGACTGGTTCATTGCCGCGGGGCCTCTCGGCGTCAAATGCGGGGCCAAGGACGAGCAGACTACGAGAAGAAGGACGGCACCGCTCTCAGCATCGACTTTGATCTGACCTACTTCGTCCAGGCGTTCGCGGATGGCGCACGCATCTTCGGATTTGTCGCCGGCGATGAGAGGGCTGTCTACCGCGAACACGGCATTATCGACTGAGCGCCGCCATTGCGTGCCGTCGCGGAGCGCATTACCTGTCGGCCATGAAAGACGCCATCCCGATCCGGCTCGCGGCGATCGACGAGGAGGACCTCGCCGTCATCTCCGCCTGCGTTCAGGACGCGGTGCTCAAAGTCGGCGACATGACCTACCTTCCCCGCGAACGGCGGTTCGCCGTCGCGATGAACCGCTTCGCCTGGGAAACCACGGACGGCGACGCACCCAGCTACGAGCGCCGCCGCGCCGTGCTGACCTTCGACCGCGTGACGGGCGCCAAGGTGACCCGCATCGACCGTGGCCGCCCCGACGCGGTGCTGGAGCTGTTGGCGGTGAAGTTCGAGGCGACCGATGCACCCGCCGGATGTGTGACGCTGGTGTTCGCCGGCGGCGGCGCGGTGCGGCTGGACGTCGAGGTGATCGAGGTGCGCCTCGCCGACCTCGGTGCCGCGTGGGCGACGACGGCCAAGCCCGAGCACGACCTCGACGACACCGCCAAGCGCAGCGCTTGACGCCATGGCCGTCAGCAAGCCCGACCGCAAGGCGGCCGTCGACGCCTACAAGCAGCGCAAGGTCGTCGGCGGCGTTTACGCCGTGTCGTGCGTCGCGACCGGCGAGAAATGGCTCGGCGGCGCCAACGACCTTGGCACCGTGAAGAACCGCATCTGGTTCTCGCTCGGTACCGGCCGCAGCCCGTGGCCGGCGATGCAGAAGGCATGGAACGCCCACGGCGCCGACGCTTTCGCCTTCGCGGAAGTCGAGCGGCTCAAGGACGATCTCGCGCCTTCCGCCCGCGAGACGGCGCTCAAGGACCGCGTGGAGCACTGGCACCAAACGCTCGGCGCCCCGACAATCTGACCCCCCCTTCCGCCGCCACGACGTGGTAAGACGCGGCCGTCGAAGCCGAAGGAGAGACGACGGTGGCCGTCCGCCTTGCCCACACGGACGCTGATTTCGATGCGCGCTTCCGTGCGCTCCTGTCCGCCAAGCGCGAGATCGCCGAGGACGTGGACGCCGCCGTCAAGGCGATCGTCGCGGACGTGCGCGCGCGCGGCGACGCGGCGCTGATCGACTTGACCGAGAAATACGACCGCGTCCGCCTCTCCCCCGACCGTCTGAAGGTCTCGCCGGCGGAGTTCGGCGAAGCAGACGCCGCCGTCGGCGACGAGCAACGCGCGGCACTCACGCTTGCCCGCGACCGCGTCGCGGCGCACCATCGCCGCCAGATACCGGCCGACGACCGCTACGTGGACGACCTCGGTGTCGAACTCGGCACGCGCTGGACCGCGATCGAGGCGGTGGGGCTGTACGTTCCCGGCGGCACCGCCGCCTACCCGTCGTCGGTGCTGATGAACGCGGTGCCCGCGAAGGTCGCCGGGGTCGAGCGCATCGTCATGGTGACGCCAGCCCCCGACGGCAGGATCGCGGCGTTGGTGCTCGCCGCGGCGAAACTCGCCGGCGTCGACGAGGTGTACCGCGTCGGCGGCGCGCAAGCCGTCGCCGCCCTTGCCTATGGCACCGAGACCATCGCGCCGGTCGCCAAGATCGTCGGCCCGGGCAACGCCTACGTCGCCGCCGCTAAACGACAGGTGTTCGGCGCCGTCGGCATCGACATGATCGCCGGCCCTTCGGAGGTGCTCATCGTCGCCGACGCCGACAACGACCCCGATTGGCTCGCCGCCGACCTGCTCGCCCAGGCGGAGCACGATCCTGCGGCTCAAGCGATCCTCGTCACCGACACCGCCGACCTCGCTACGCGCGTTGAAGCCGCCGTCGAGCGGCAACTGAAGACGCTCCCCCGCGGCGCCGTCGCCGCGGCGAGCTGGCGCGACCACGGCGCGCTCATCACCGTCGGCTCCATCGCCGCCGCCATGGAGCTCGCCAACCGCATCGCGCCGGAGCACATCGAACTTGCCGTCGCCGAGCCCGAAGCGCTGCTCGTGCGGCTCAGGAACGCCGGCGCCGTGTTCCTCGGCCGCTATACGCCCGAAGCGATCGGCGATTACGTCGCGGGCTCGAACCACGTGCTGCCGACGGCCCGTTCGGCGCGCTTCTCCTCCGGGCTCTCCGTATTCGACTTCGTCAAGCGGACGTCGCTCCTGAAGCTCGGCGTCGACCAACTCCGCTCGCTCGGCGAGACGGCGATCACCCTGGCCGAGAGCGAGGGCCTCGGCGGTCACGCCCGCTCGGTGGCGATCCGCCTCAACCGCTGAGGACGGCAGTGAGCGACGACCGGCCATCGCCACATGGACGCTTGATCTCGGTCGAGATCGACGCGACCTCGATCGCGCAGGGCCCCGACGAGTTCCTCAAGGAACGTGAAGCGGCCGTCCGCGACCTCATCGCCGAGAACGTGTTCAGCCCGGCCGGCCAACGCGAGGGCCGCTTCCGGCTGAAGCTTTCAGTCGTCGATCGCAAGCTGATGCTGGCGATCAGCGACGCTGACGACACGCCGGTGATCACCCACGTCTTGTCGCTCACTCCGCTCCGCCGCGTCGTGAAGGACTACTTCGTCGTCTGCGACGCCTACTATCAGGCCGCGCGCACCTCGACGCCATCGCAGATCGAGGCGATCGACGTCGGCCGGCGCGGCCTCCACAATGAGGGCGCTGAGATCCTGCAAGAGCGTCTGAAAGGCAAGGTTTCGCTCGACCAAGCGACCGCGCGGCGGCTGTTCACCCTGGTCACCGCGCTCCACCGCATGACCTGAGATTCAGTTCCCTTTCCCAGGATTATCCGCTACCGTCCCGCGCTCCGAACCGCATCGATCAAGGACCTCATGGCGAAGGAAGAAATCATCGAACTGCCCGGCGTCGTCACGGAGCTTTTGCCCAATGCGACCTTCCGCGTGAAGCTCGAGAACGACCACGAAATCATCGCCCACACCGCCGGCCGCATGCGGAAGAACCGCATTCGCGTTCTCGCCGGCGACAAGGTTCTGGTCGAGATGACGCCCTACGACCTGACCAAGGGCCGCGTCACCTACCGCTTCAGATAGCCGCCGCGTCGCGCGCCGCGCGGACCTCGCACCATGGCCGGACGCCCCAAGCTGGTTCTCGCCTCCGGATCGCCGCGCCGCCTGGCGCTGCTCGGCCAGATCGGCATCGAGCCAGACCGGCTGATGCCGGTAACGATCGACGAGACGCCGAAGCGCAAGGAGACGGCGCGCCACGTCGCCCGCCGCCTTGCCCGCGAGAAGAGCGATGCCGCGATGGGGCGGCTGCAAGGTGACGAGGGAATACGCCGGTGCCTTGGTTCTCGCCGCCGATACGGTGGTGAGTGTCGGCCGCCGCGTGCTGCCCAAGACCGAGACGATCGAGGACGCGGCGGCATGCTTGCGTCTGCTCTCCGGTCGCGCGCACCGCGTCCACACCGGCGTGAGCCTCGTCAACTCCGAGGGCATCATCCGCCGCCGCCTGGTCGAGACGCGCGTGCGCTTCAAGCGCTTGTCACGCGAGGACATCGAGGCGTACCTCGCGTCGGGCGAATGGCGCGGCAAGGCGGGCGGCTATGCCGTGCAGGGCATCGCCGGCAGCTTCGTCGTGAAGCTGATCGGGTCCTACACCAACGTCGTCGGGCTGCCTTTGTACGAGACCGTTTCGCTCCTCTCGAGCGAAGGCTATCCGGTCCACTTCGCTGGCTGAGCGGGGGTCAGACGTGAGCGCGCCGAAGAAGACGGCGCGTCAAGGCGCCGAGGTGGTGCCGCTGCGTCCTTCGCGCAAGTGTCCTGTCTGCGGCAAGGACAGCGTGCGCGCGTACCATCCGTTCTGCTCCAAACGCTGCGCCGACGTCGATCTCAACCGCTGGCTCTCCGGCCGCTACGTCATCCCCGGCCACGACGACGAGAACGCCGCGCCCGCTGTCGATGACCATGACGAGGGCTGAGGCGAAGCCGGTCGCGTTCGATGTCGACCCCGGCGAACGGGTCTCCGGCCTGCTGCACCTACCGCCAGACGCGCGCGCCCTTGTCGTTCTCGCGCATGGCGCCGGCGCCGGCATGGCCCACCCGTTCCTCGCCCATGTCGCCGACGATCTCGCCGAGCGCGGCATCGGCACTCTGCGCTATCAGTTCCCCTACATGGAGAAAGGCAGCCGCCGGCCGGACTCGCCCAGAAGTCGCGCACGCGACCGTGCGCGCCGCGGTCGACGAAGCGCGCCGGCGCGCGCCGCCGCTGCCGCTGTTCGCTGCGGGCAAGTCGTTCGGCGGCCGCATGACATCGCAGGCCGCGGCGGAAACTCCCCTCCCCGGCGTGCACGGCATCGCCTTTCTCGGATTTCCGCTCCACCCGCCGGGGCGGCCCTCGGTCGAGCGCGGCGAACATCTCGCCAGCGTCACGGTACCGATGCTGTTCCTGCAGGGGACACGCGACGAGTTCGCCGAGATGGCGTTGCTCAAGCCGGTCGTCGCCAAGCTCGGTCGCAGCGCGAAGCTACATCTTGTGGAAGACGGCAACCACTCGTTCAAGGTTCGCGCGACGAGCGGCCGCAACGACACCGACGTGCGCGCCGAACTCGCCGATACGCTGGCAGGTTGGGTCACGGAGATCGTCGACGGTTGAACCTGCGGCGAGGGCGTTCCGCCAACCAAACGCCTCCGCGACAAGGCGTGCCGATAACTGGACACCCAGCGGCCGTTTCAATATAAACCCGACGCTCCGCGGGGAGGCGAATTTCAGTCCTCGCGGACTTTGCCCAGGTAGCTCAGTTGGTAGAGCAGCGGACTGAAAATCCGCGTGTCGGTGGTTCAATTCCGCCCCTGGGCACCATTTGTTTTCCTCACCGCGACACATGGCAGGGTCCGCGCTACATTTGTCGCCTGGTCAGAAGTCTCGCACCGCCACTTTGGATCGATTGCTGGCGATGGGGAGCCCCCTTCGGTGCGATCCCTTGAGGCTACCGCACCTTCGTTTGCCGCCGCAAAAGAAGCGCGGCGTCGCTTGTTCGCAGCGGCAGTGGCTGACGATTGCGAATTCACGGTCCGACTTAGCGCCGTGGAGCTGGAAGAGCGTCGGCTCGACGTTCGCGAGCGAACGGCGGTTGGCCATTTCGGCTACCACGCGTCGGTCGCCGGGACGTCGGAAAGTAGGTCGCCACAACGGGCCGCCGGGCGTCCAGCACGCCGATGCTCGCTACCCACGGCGTTCGGAGACCTTTGCTGCGCCGCAGCGAACAGCCGCCCAGGAAATTAAAGAGATCGTGCGCGGCGCGACAGAAAAGAACCCGCTGCACAGCCTCGGTAGTTGACTGTCCCACCCAGGAGTGGGAACACTTAACATGACGAGTGTGCAAGGATTTGTAGTCGGCAGATCGCGATTGCTCGGCTGCAAATAAAAGGGAGGGTACTGACTTGACGAACAATTCTCGCACAGCTTTGACCTTCGGGGCCGCAGTCCTCGGCGGGATGGCGGCGGGCGCGACGGTAGCGCATGCGGCCGACACGCCACGGGACGCCGACGGGCATCCGATTCTGGCCGGGCTCTACGCCTCGCCGGGCGTCGGTGGCATTTCGACTGAGGATGTGGGCGACGTTGCCAATAACTTCCAGGGCCGCGGCAACTCTTATGTCGGCCTCGAAGCGGACGGCGGCCTGCGCCGCACCAGCAACGACAACTGGCCGATCTACAAGCCGGAGTATTGGGACCAGATCACCGAGAACGATTACAACGGCAACTGGGACGACCCGGTCTATTCGTGCCTGCCGCTCGGCGTGCCGCGCCTCGGCATCCCGCACCAGATCGTCAAGGTCGAGGGTCAGCCGGCGGTGATCCTGATCTACCACTCGGGCTTCAACGGCTACAACGGCAGCTACTCGAGCTGGGACGGCTTCCGCTGGATCTGGACCGACGGCCGCGACCATGACCAGCAGTCGGTTGCCGCCGAGACGCTCAACGGCGACGGCATCGGCCATTGGGAAGGCAACTCGCTGGTCATCGAGTCGGTCGGCTTCACCGACACGAGCTGGCTGCACAAGAACGGCTGGGTCCACGGCTTCGACATGAAGGTAACGGAACGCCTGACCCGCGTCGGCGACACGCTGGTGTGGGAGGCCACGGTCGACGATCCCGAGTACCTGATGCAGCCCTGGCGGATGACACCGATGGTCGCGAAGCTGCGCGCCACGGACAACTACATCCACCAGAGCAATCCGTGCCTCGTGGTCGAGCCGCTGACCTCGCACGTCCGCAGCGGCTAGCCGCAAACCGACGCCTGAACGCCGGTCGGCGGGCTCGAGCCCGCCGGGCCGGTGGGCACCGATATCTCCTGGGAGGAACCTCGAATGCGTTACAGCACTTACATCGCCGCGATGCTGGCCGGAGTGGCCACGGCGGCTCTTTCGACGGGCGCTTTCGCCCAAAGCGCGCCGGACGCGGCTGCCATCGCGGCTGCCGCCAAGGCTGCCGGCGTCACCGATCCCGACGCCGTGCGTCAAGTCGTCAAGCCGGCTGCGGGCCTGGCCGGTCTCGAGCAGTACGGCTGCGCGGCCTCCGACAAGGTCTATGGCGAGGATCACTTCGCCTTCGACGGCTTCCGCTACGGCGGCTGCCTGGCCCGTGGCGCGGAGAACAACCCGGATGCGCTGCGTGCGCTGATCAAGGCGGCGCAGTCGACCGGCCAGTTCCGCAACAACGCCTACGGCTTCGCCAACGGCCCCAACGGTTGGCTGGTGTTGGGCGACACCACCGCGTTCTCGCGCGTGGTCGGCAAGGGCCAATGGATGGGCCAGGATGCCGATCTCAGGCTGGAGTGGGACTACCGCATTCCGGCGGTCCGCCTCTACGTCACCGGCGCCGACGGCAAGGAGAACATCTGGGTCACCACCGATCCGCGCAAGCCGCCGGGGGGCCGCACCGGCCACCTCGAGCAGCCGGATATCTACGGCGACGGTGCGCTCGATGGCGTTCAGCAGGTAACGTGGATGGAAGAGCCGGCCGGTGTCTACGCCGGTCCGTCGAAG
Organism: uncultured Alphaproteobacteria bacterium; assembly: GCA_963749755.1. Classification (GTDB taxonomy): domain Bacteria; phylum Pseudomonadota; class Alphaproteobacteria; order Rhizobiales; family Kaistiaceae; genus JBBDMC01. Next base: position 404,345 of record CAVVOK010000005.1, on the reverse strand, counting down.
ATGCCGTCGAACGAGTTGCTGGCGATCGCCTACACGTTGCCGTCGGGCGTGGTCCTCGCCGGTCGTGACGCGGCCGACGTCATGAAGCTGTCGAAGGACGATCAGGCGAACGACGTTCTGACCATCCCGGTGCACAAGCTGAACGACGCCACGCTCGTGGCGACGCTGGATGCATCCGGCCGTCCGGTCCACACCGAGATCACGGTGGACGGCAAGAAGTACACCGGCGACTTCTCGAACTTCCTGAACGATCGCATGGACATGGAGCAGCACTTCCCGTTCCAGGCGTCGATCCAGATGGACGGCAAGCCGCTGATCTCGTGGAATCTCGATTACTTCCACGCCGATCCGTACCTGATCTTCCCGGTGCCGTCGGAGGTCGCCGCGAAGTAGGTCGCTAGCAATGCCCGGACCGGCACGCCGGTCCGGGCATGAGCGTTCCGGGGCGGCAATGTCCGACTTGCGGAGCGCACACCTGACAAAGTGAGGAGCGTCGCTCCGCCGGAGCGAGGAATTGGACAAGTTAGGGAGGACTGTCACATGAGAATCGGGAACTGGCGCCTTGCGGCGTCGAGCGCCGTCATTCTCGCCGGCTTTGCCGGGGCGCAGGCGTGGGGCCTTGAGGTCAAGGTCTTGTCGTCGGCACCGGAGCTGGTGAGCGGCAACGATGCACTGCTGGAGCTGACGGGGGTCACGTCCCCGCCGCGGGTTGAGTTGAACAACCGTCCGGCCAACGTCGAGTTCAAGATCAACCCGGCCGATCCGTTCAAGCAGCTGGGTACGATCCACGGCTTCCAGGTCGGCAAGAACGACATCGTGGTGCGCAGCGGCACAAACACCGCAACGCTGTCGATCATCGACCACGACATCAACGGACCGCTGTTCGCCGGCCCGCAGGACTCGCCGTTCCTGTGCGAGTTGGATTCGTTCGGCTTGAAGCCAACGATCGAGACGATCCTCGACCCGACGCGGGCGGACTGCGCCGCACCGACCAAGGTGTCGTATTACTATCGTAACACGAGCGGCGAATGGAAGCCGTTCAACCCGCGCGACGCGCGTCCGACGGACATCGACAAGGGTGCGCTGGGCCAGGCGATGATCATCCGCCAGGAAGTCGGCGTCATCAACCGCGCCGCGTTCGTCATCACGATCCCGCACGATCCGGGCGCCGGCGCGACGCCGACCCCGACCGATCGCGGCGGTTCGGCGTGGAACGGCAAGCTGATGTACTCGTTCGGGCCCGGCGCCCGCGGCGACGGCCACCACCAAGGCCGCGGCTTCGGTGGACTTCGCGGCGGCCAGTTCACCGCGGATTCGAACGGGAGCATGAACTGGTACATCGACAACGGCTATGCCATCGCGGCCGCGTCGCTGAACTCGTTCGGCACATCGACCGACGCAGTCGTGTCGGCCGAGACCGCGTACAAGGTCAAGGAGCAGTTCATCAAGGAGTTCGGCCCGCCGATGTTCACGGTCGGCAACGGCGCCTCCGGCGGCTCCATGCAGCAGAACATCATCGGCAACGCCTATCCGGGCATCATCGATGGGCTCGTTCCGTCAATCCAATACTCGGATGGCATGACGTTCTTCCAGCCGCTGTTCGACTGCCAGTTGCTCGTCAACGTCTTCAAGGAAGGCGACTGGACGCGTGAGCAGCTGGACGCGGTGTCCGGCAAGTACTGGGGCTACTGCGTGTCGAACGGCACCCGCTACCCCGGCCAGCTCGCGGACAACTGCGACACGGTCGTGCTGGAGATGTACGACAAGAACCCCGACTACGGGAAGCCGCGCTGCACGTTCCAGGACGACCTGAAGCAGGTGTTCGGGGTCGACCCGAAGACGGGCGTCGCGCGCTCGCCGTGGGATAACGTCGGCGTGCAGTACGGGCTGAAGGCGCTCAACGATGGCGTCATCAACTTCGCGCAGTTCATCGACATCAACAAGCGCATCGGCGGCCACGACCTCGACGGCAACATCGTTGCCGAGCGTCAGGTTGGCGATCCGCAGGCTCTGGCGGCGGCGTATGCCACCGGTCAGGTGAACGAGTACAACGGCGGCAACAAGGACATCCCGATCGTCATCACGCGTTACAACTTGGAAGAAGATCCATGGGGTCGCGGCGACGCCAACGTCGACGTGCATGATCGGTATCACAGCGCCGTGTCACGGGCCCGGATGGATAAGTACAACGGCGGGAGCGACAACCTCGTCGAGTTCCTTGCCGCGACCATCGGCCCCGGCTATGGCCCGAACCCAGGTACGGTCGGCTCGCCGTTCAACGAACAGGCGAATTACGCGGTCTCGATGATGGACAAGTGGATGACCGCCATCGCCAGCGACAAGTCGGACAAGACGATGGCGGCGAAGGTCGTTGCCAACAAGCCGACCGGTCTTGTCAATTCTTGCTGGACGATCGACGGCAAGAACATGCAGGACTGGACCAAGCCCGAGAATCCGAAGGGCAAGGTCGAGATGAGCACGGATTGGGCGAAGTGCAATGAGATCTTCCCCATCCACTCCGACGCGCGCATTGCCGCCGGCGGTCCGATGACCGACGACATCTTCAAGTGCCAGCTGAAGCCGATCGACGCGGCCGACTACAAGACCGCACCGAATGCCGATCAGATGGCCCAGCTCAAGGCGACGTTCCCGGACGGCGTCTGCGATTGGACCAAGCCGGGCGTTGGCCAGCAGGCCAAGCTCGAGACATGGCACATCTTCCCGGCCGCGCAGGCAGCACGCTGAGCGGCGAACGGGGTTCGGATCCTGAACTGAAGGATCTGGCCTGAACAAGAAAGCGGGGGTGGGTTCGTCCCACCCCCGCTTTTCTTTTGCTTTTAGCATTGGGGCCGGCGAGACGACGGGGGTCAACTCCCCTGCGCGCATTGATTTCGCCGCATCGCCCGGCTTAACTGGCAACGCACTGGGGCGTGGGGACACTTCCAGGATACAAGGAGACCCCCAATGAACTGGCTGCAAGACAGGCGCTTTTGGTGGACCGCCGGCGCCATCGTTGTCGTTCTCGTCGTGATCGCGTGGGGAGCCGGATGGTTCGGCGGCGGCACTAACACCGTCTCTACCGAACCTCAGGCCACTCCCACCACCGCGGCGCCGGAGCCAACCCCGCCGGCAACCACACCGCCTCCGGCAACCACACCGCCTCCGGCAACCACACCGCCTCCGGCGACCACACCGCCTCCGGCGACCACACCGCCTCCGGCGACCACACCGCCTCCGGCGACCACACCGCCTCCGGCGACCACACCGCCTCCGGCGACCACAACGCCACCACCAACCACCCCGCCGCCGGCCGACACGACGCCACCGGCTGACACAACGCCGCCGCCGGCAACGACCCCTCCGGGATAGCTCCTCGAGGTAGCCTCGCGGCGCGCACCGCCGCCGTCCGCGAAATGTGCGCGCCGCCGCAACGACGATGCCCGGTTGAACACCGGTGGAAGGCGGCTTAATCCGTGCGCGGACAAGCCGCCTCCTTCTTCGCGCGCAAGCACCAATCGGCGCGCGCCTCCCCGGCGGCGAAGCAATCGCGGGACGACCGGATGGACATTACCCTCGACGACTTCATCGTCCACGAAGGCGAGGATATCGACCTCGCGGTTCGACCGACCAAGATCGACGATATCTACAAGACGAAGGACGGCTACGAGGATCTGCTGCGCGCCGATGTCAAACGGTTGAGCGAACTGCAGCGCGTGCTCTACGCCGACGACAGCCGCGCGCTGCTGCTAATTTTCCAGGGGATGGACACGGCCGGCAAGGATGGCGTCATCCGCCACGTCATGTCCGGCGTGAATCCGCAGGGGTGCGAGGTGTCGAGCTTCAAGCAGCCGAGCTACACCGAACTGCAGCACGATTTCCTGTGGCGCACCTATCGCCGCCTGCCGGAGCGCGGACGCATCGGCATCTTCAACCGCTCCTACTACGAGGAGGTGCTGGTGGTGCGCGTGCACCCGGAGCTTCTCGTCAACCAAGGCCTGCCGCGCGGCGTCGAGAAGCGCAACGGCTTCTGGGCGGAACGCTACCGGTCGATCGTCGACATGGAGCGCCACCTGAACGCAAGCGGCACCAAGATCTTGAAGTTCTTCCTGCACCTGTCGAAGGACGAACAGCGCAAGCGCTTCCTTGATCGCATCGACGAACCGGAGAAGAATTGGAAGTTCAGCCAGGCCGACATCGTAGAACGACGATCCTGGAACCGCTACATGCGGGCCTACGCCGCCTGCCTTGGCGGAACCAGCACCGCCGACGCGCCGTGGTTCGTCGTCCCCGCCGACGACAAGGAGAACGCGCGCCTGATCGTCTCCCACATCATCCTGCGTGCGCTGGACGCCATGGACCTTCGCTATCCGCGCGTCACCGCCGAGCGGCGCAAGACCCTGCTCGAACTGCGCAAGAAGCTAGCGAAATGACCGCATCGTACCGCCCGCCTCCAGCCCCGACGGCCGAGCGGACACGATTAACCCCATCGCGCTACCATCGGGCGTTTCACACCGGAGATCGCTTTCGATGTTTCAGCTGAACGACGACGGCGCGCCGGACGGCGTCAGTCTACCGTCGGTGGAGGACTACGCGTCGCTTGTCGGCGCCGAGACCGTCGAGCGCATCCTCGCCAAGGCGCGACGGCTGCGGGACCTGCACATCGTCAACATCAACTCCACCTACTACGGCGGTGGCGTCGCGGAGCTGCTGTCGTCGCTCACGCTTCTCATGAATGGCCTCGGTCTCCGGACCGGCTGGCGCGTCATCCAGGGCCGACCCGACTTCTTCACCATCACCAAGAAGATGCACAACGCGCTCCAGGGCAGTGACATCAACCTGACCGAGTTGAAGCTGCAGATCTACGAGGAAGTCGCCTACGAGAACGCCGCGCGCGCCCACCTCGACCATGATCTTGTCATCGTCCATGACCCGCAGCCGCTGCCGCTCATCCGGCACTTCCGCAAGAAGTCGCCGTGGATCTGGCGCTGTCACGTCGACCTATCGCGTCCCAACCCGGATCTGTGGAACTACCTGGCACCGCTGATCGAGCGGTACGACGCGGTCGTGTTTTCGCTGCCCGAGTACGCGCAGAACCTCGCGACCGCGCAGCGCTTCATCATGCCGGCGATCGATCCCTTCTCCACCACCAACAAGGAACTCACCGACGACGAGATCGCGGACCGGATGACGCACTACGACATCCCCACCGACCTACCGCTGGTCGTCCAGGTGTCGCGCTTCGACACCTGGAAGGATCCTCATGGTGTGGTCGAGGCGTTCAAGATCGCACGAAAGGAGGTCGACGCCACGCTGGTACTGGTCGGCAACGTCGCCACCGACGATCCCGAAGGCCAGGAGGTATTCGCTTCGATCAATAACTGCGCGGAAGAACGCATCCGCGTCCTCTCGGTGCAGGATTCGGCGCTGGTCAACGCGCTCCAGCGTCGCGCGACGGTGGTGCTGCAGAAGTCGCTGCGCGAGGGGTTCGGCCTCACCGTCACCGAGGCGATGTGGAAAGGCGCCGCCGTCATCGGCGGCAACGTCGGCGGCATCAAGCACCAGATCGAGGACGGCGTGTCCGGCTTCCTGGTGGATAGCGTGGATGAAGCGGCGGCGCGTATCGTGGACATCGTCAAGGACAACGCGCTGCGCCGGCGGCTCGGCGAGAACGCGAAGGAGTCCGTTCGTCAGCGCTTCCTTATGACCCGGCTCTTGGAGGATTGGCTGGACCTTGTCGGGTCGTTCGAGGCGCACTTCACGTTGAAGGGCGCGGGCGGGTCCTGATCGCCGCATGAGCGAGTTGAGGCAGGACCGGACGACGGGCGGCTGGGTCATTGTCGCGCCAAATCGCGGCCACCGGCCCGGCGCGCCGGCAAAGCACACCGACACCCGACGCGCCTCCGTCCGCTTCGACCCGAAATGTCCGTTCTGCCCGGGGAATGAGCGAGAACTGCCGGCGATCCTCGCCGAGACAACAGCCGGCGATGTGGGCTCAGGCTGGAGCGTCCGTGTCGTGCCGAACAAGTATCCGGCGCTCGAGGTCCCGCTGTCGGCCGGCGCCCCGCGGCACCCCAATCACGACGCGCGCCCCGGCCACGGGTTCCACGAGGTCGTGATCGAGAGCCGTCGGCACGACGCCGACCTCCCCAATCTCTCCGCGCCGGACATCGACGCGATAACCGCAACGTACCGGGCCCGCGTCGCGACGCTGGCGTTGCAGCAGGCTATCGAGGCCACGGTACTATTCCGAAACCACGGTGGTTCCAGCGGCGCTTCGCTCACCCACCCGCATGCGCAGATCATCGCCCTGAGCCTCGTCCCCCCTCGTCTCGCGGCGATGGTTGAGACGGGCCGCGCGTACTTCGAGCGGAACGCGCGTTGCGCCATGTGCGACGAGCTTGCGTTTGAGATCGCAACCGGTGCGCGCGTTGTCGAGGACGGCGATCGGTTCGCGGTTCTCGTGCCGTTCGCCGCCGAGCGGCCGTTCGAGATGTGGATCGTGCCCAAGGAACACCGCGCCTCGTTCATCGAGATCGGCGACGATGAACGTTCCGCCTTCGGCCAGGTGCTCGCGCGCACCTTGCGGCGGATCGAGACGGAGCTCGGCGACCCGTCGTATCATTTCGTTCTTGAAACCGCGCCGCGCAACCACTTCACGGCGCCGTACTTTCATTGGCGGTTGCGCATCATGCCCGAGGTCGTCACGTGGGGCGGATTCGAGATCGGCACCGGGCTGCCGATCAACCCATCGCGCCCGGAGGACGACGCAGCGCGGCTAAGGGCCGCGGATATGGCGGACGGGGGAGCGTCATGAAGATCGTGATATTCGAGACTGAGCCGCGCGAAACGTCCGAGTTCGACGCCCTCATCCGCGGCCACGACGTGGTGCTGACGGACCGGCCGCTCCGCGCCGTCGGCGCGTCGCGCTACGCCGACGCTGAGATCGTCTCGACGTTCATCTATTCGAAGCTCGACGCCGAGGTGCTGAAGCAGTTTCCCGCGCTGAAGCTGATCGCCACGCGCTCCACCGGCTACGATCACATCGACACGTCATACTGCGCCGCGCACGGCATCAAGGTGAGCAACGTACCGAGTTACGGCGAGAACACCGTCGCCGAGCATGTGTTCGCGCTGTTGCTCGCCATTAGCCACCGCCTGCGCGAGGCGATGGAACGGGCGCGCTCCGGCCGCTTTTCGCCGGAAGGCTTGGAGGGCTTCGATCTCGAAGGGAAGACGCTCGGCGTCATCGGCACCGGGAGCATCGGCCGCCACGTCATCCGCATCGGCCGCGGCTTCGGCATGCACGTGCTGGCTTTCGACGTGAAGCCCGATCCGCGGCTCGCGGTCGACCCGGAGGTGCGCTACGTCACGATGGACGAGCTGCTCGCGGGCTCCGACGTGATCACGCTGCACGTTCCCGCGATCCCCCAGACGGAGCACCTCTTGAATGCCGCGACCTTCGCCCGCATGCGCCACGGCGCCGTTGTGATCAACACCGCCCGCGGCAGCGTCATCGAATCCCGCGCGCTGATCCAGGCGCTGCGCTCGGGCCAGGTTGCCGCGGCCGGTCTCGACGTGCTGCCCGACGAGCCGCTGATCCGCGAAGAGGCGGAACTGGTCTCGACCACGTTCGCGAACCAGGCGGACGTGCTGGAGCTAGTCGCCGACCACGTGCTGCTCAACATGCCGAACGTGATCATCACGCCGCACAGCGCGTTCAACACGCACGAGGCGATCCGGCGCATCGTGGCGACGACGGTCGCCAACATCGAATCGTTTATCGACGGCAAGCCGCAGAACGTCGTCGCTGGAACGTGAGGCGCGCGGCTCACGCGTCCGACGGCGCGCCGTCGAGCCACGTCGCGGCAACGCGTAGGTCGTCGTCGAGGAGCACGAAGCTCGCGCGATAGCCCGGCGCGATGCGGCCAAGCTCGCCGCCGAGCCCAAGAAACTCCGCTGGCGCGCGCGAGGCCATGTGGAGCGCGGCTTCGAGCGGTAGCCCGAGATGCGCAACGCCGTTCCTCACCGCGGTCGCCATGTCGAGGTCGGAGCCGGCGAGCGTGCCCTCCTCCGTCACCAGCCGCCCCTCGACGCGACTGATCGCGCGGCCGGTGAGGGTAAAATCGTCAAGGTCCGACCCGACCGTCGGCATCGCATCGGTGACGAGCATCGTCCGCCGCCAGCCCCGCGCCGCGATCGCCGCGCGGAGGGTGACCGGCGCGACGTGATGGAGATCGACGATCAGGCCCGCCCACGCGTCCGCGTCATCGAGCGCGGCCCCGACCGGACCGGGTGCGCGGGCAGCGAGCGGCGGCATGGCATTGAAGAGATGCGTGAAGCCCGTGAGCCCGGCCGCACGGGCCACGCGGACCTGCTCAACCGTGGCGGCAGTGTGCCCCGCCGACACGACGACGCCCGCCGCGACCAGACGCGCGATGGTCTCCGGCGGCACGATCTCCGGCGCGAGCGTGACCAGCGTGCGGCCGCGGCCGAGCGAGGAAAGCAGCGCCACGTCTTCCTCCGCCATCGGCCGCATGAGTGCGGGTTCGTGCGCCCCTGCCCGCTCAGGATTGAGGAACGGCCCTTCGACGTGGATGCCGAGCACGCCCGGAACGCCGGCCTCGAGCGCCGCGCGTGCGGCTTGCATCGCCTCGGCCATGCGCGGACGCGTGTCGCTAATGAACGTCGGCAGGAGCCCGGTCGTACCAAAGCGCCGGTGGGCACGCGCGATCGCCGCGATGCCCTCGACGGTGCGCTCATCGTTGAACAGCACGCCGCCGCCGCCGTTCACCTGAACGTCGATGAAACCGGGCGCGAGGGTGCCCGCCACCGAACGCGTCGCGATCCCCGCCGGCAGCCGATCCGCAGGTACGAGCGCCGCGATGCGGTCGCGGTCGAGCACCACGGCGTGGTCCTCGACGAAGCGATCCCCGTCGAACACCCGTGCGCCAAGCAGCGCCACTTCGGCCATCGTTAATGCCTCCGCCCCGCCCCAAATATCCTTTTCAGTCGGCTACCGCCCGGCACGTGTCAACCGCCGCTGCGCCCTCGCCGGGCGCGGTTAACCGATGTTTAAGATCGCGGTTGCCGCTCCCGCTCCGGCCCCCTAATCGTGGCAAAACCGCGGGTTCCGGACGGCCTTTCGGCGCGGCCGGAAGACAGGAATGCCTCAAGCCATGCTCTCGTTCGCCCTAGACGCCGAGCCCACGGTCGCAGACCGAGAGAAGCACGGCGCGACGGCGCGGGCGACCGCGATCGATGTGATTCACTCCCTCGACGCGATCGAGTTGGATTGGCGGCGTTTCGAGACGACCGCTCTTGGCCACGTCTTCCAGACGTTCGACTTCGTCGCGCCGTGGACCGCCACGGTCGGCGTCGATCGGGGGATGGCACCCTTCATCGTCGTCGGCCGCGACGCCTGCGGCGCGATCCTTTTCATCCTGCCGCTCGGTATCCGCCCGCGGTTCGGCCGCCGGCAACTGGAATGGCTGGGCGGCGAGCACGCCGACTACCACTGCGGCCTGTTCGCGCCGCGGTTCCTCGCCACGCTGGCTGAACCCGGCGCCGGAAACGAATTCTGCCGCACGATCGTCACGCTCGCGGCGGGCGAAGCGGATCTCATCAACTTCATCCGTCAGCCGGCGACCATCGACGGCCTACCCAACCCGTTCGCCGCGTACCGCGCCTCGCGCCACGCAGACGACCGCCACGAGACGCGCATTGGCGCATGCTGGGAGACGTATTACCGCGCCAAGCGCAACTCGAGCTCGCGCCGCCACGACCGTTCCAAGCTGCGCAACCTCACCGCACTTGGCGAGGTGCGCGTGTTCGACGCGACGACGCCGGAAGAGACCGACCGCGTCATGACGGCGCTGTTCGCGCAGAAGGAACGCGGCCTCGACAAACGCGGCGCAGCCGGATTCTTCGCGAGCCCTGCGGTGCGTGACTTCTACTCCGCCCTCGCCCGCAACCCCTATCCGGACGGCCCGTGCCACGTCGCGGCGCTGGAATGCGGCGACGACATCGTCGCCGCCAACTGGGGTCTTATGCGCGGCGATCGCTACTACTACGTGATGCACTCGTTCTGCGGTGCCGGCCCGGCGGGACGCTTCTCGCCTGGCCGCCACCTCATGTACCACCTCATGCAATGGGCGATCGCGCGCGGCGCGCGCATCTTCGATTTCACCATCGGCGACGAGGACTTCAAGGCGCGGTGGTGCGAGGTTAGCCAGCCGCTCTATGACAGCGTCGCCGCGCTCGGCGGCAGCAGCATTGCCCTTGCGGCGGCGTTGAGAAGCGGGAGGGCAGTGAAGCGCATCGTCAAGGGCAATCCCACGCTGCGCCTCGCGGCGGAGCGCGTCCGCCGCCGGCTGCCGGCCCGCGCCGGCTGACGGCGCATCACAACGACCAAAGCGATGCCCACGACCGCACCAGCTTGACGACTGGCGACGGCGTTCGCGGCGCCTCGGCCATGCGTCGACCGCGATGGGGCGTCTTCTCCCAATGGTGCGGACGCCGGAAGAGCTGGCCGACCGCGCGGTAGCAGGCCACCGACATCATCAGCCAATAGATCGGCAACAGCACCAGCACCCATGCCTCGCGGATGCGCCCGCGGAGCGCCAACGCCCGCCGCGTCAGCAACGTCATCGCCGCGTACGCGGCGCAGAGATTGAACAGGTTCACGCCGACGACCACCGCCGCGAGCACGCCGCCGTTGCCCCACAGCATCAACGGGTGTGTCGCCATCACCGCCAACGTCGCCAGATAGAGCGGGTGGACCATCGCCGAGACGACCACCGCGGTGACGACGAGGTTGAAGCCAAGCGCACCGCGCCAGCCGAGTTGCCGCGCCGTTGCGAGCGGCCGGCGCGTGTGCACCAGCCACGTCTGCAGCCAGCCCTTGAACCAGCGTGTGCGCTGCTTGATCCATAGCTTCGGTGCATCCGGCGCCTCCTCGAGCGTCGGCAGGTCCAGCGTCGCCGTGCGATGGCCGAAACGCGCGAGGCGAATGCCGATGTCGGCGTCCTCGGTAACGTTGAACGGGTCCCACCCGCCGATCTCGTCCAGCACCTGGCGGCGGAAGTGGTTGGACGTGCCGCCGAGGGGCAGCGGCAAGTTGAGCATCGCGAGCGCCGGCAGCAGCCCGTCGAACAGCGCCGCGTACTCCACCGCGAACAGGCGCGAGATCGCGTTCTCCGGGCTGATCCACGACGATCGGCGATTGCAGGCACGCGACGTCGGCACCGTGCCGGCGGAAGGCGGCGTAGGCCTCGCGGAGCTGACGCGGGTGGGGACGGTCCTCGGCATCGTATACCGTCACGTATTCGCCGCGCGCGAACGGCAGCGCAAAGGCAAGCGCCTTCGGCTTGGTGCGCGGCCCGAGGGGCGGCACGACGATCACCTCGTATGGCGGCCGCCGATCGCTGCCCGCGCCACGGCGGCGGTGGCCATGTCGGCCTCCTCGACGATGAGCTTGATATCCAGCCGGTCGCGCGGCCAGTCGATGCGGTCGAGGGCGGACACGAGGTCGCGCACCATCTCCGCCTCCTGGTACAATGGCACCAGGACGGTGTAGACGGGAAGGCCGTCATCGCTGCGGTGCGCCATCGCGCGTCCAATAGGGACGCGGCCGGCGACCAGCCCCGCGGCGACGAAGCGCAGCACCGTGACGGCGAAGAAGAAGAGAGCGCCGACCATGTTCAAACCGACCAGCGTCGCCGTAGGCGCCGCCGCGAAGAGCCCGACCAGGCACGCCGCGGTGGCAAGCCCCGTGGCGACTTGGCGCGAGGTGAGAACGTGACGGGCGGAAAGGTCGGGATCGAGCCGCCGAAGCCGCGTCACGGCGGCGTCGGCGAACTCGGCGGCGCCCGCAGCGATCAACCCGGCGCGGATCACCGAAGGGGTCGCGACGCTCAGGCGCGGGCGCGCACCGCGATAACGCACCAGCCAGTCGGCAATGGAGGGAAGCGCGTCTTCCTCCGGCGCGATGTAGGCGGCGCGGTCGCCCCCCGACGCAATCGCGATCGCGCCGCGATGGATCGCCTCGACGTGGGGGGCAGGTCCGGGAGGCAGGTCCACGCGGGTCACGAATGGCAAGCCGAGCCGTCGCGCGCGGTCGCGGTAGATCTCCGCTTCTCCCGCGACGCTATGCCTCGCCGTTCGTGGCCGATCGAATGGATCGAGCCTCGCCACGCAGCCCCCCTTGCGCGGCCGGCGTCGTTTTGCGCGCCGTGCTCGCCGCGGAACACAGTGAACCGGAAATGCGCGCGCTCGTGAAGCCCAATTCGTTTCGCGGCGTGCTGCGACGCACGCTCGCGTTGGCCGTGCTGGCGATGACGGTGCTCACGTCTCGCACCGTCGCTACCGTCCGACGACGCACAGCGCGCGCGCCCAACAAGCTCAGCCGCCCGAGGTCGTCATCCCGGATTTCTGGGACCCACGACGGCGCATCGAGCGCCCGCTCCCCGGCACCGTCCACGCGATCCGCTTCCTCACCACCGACGACTTTCCGCCGTTCAACTTCCTCGATGACGACCGGCCGCCTGACCGGCTTCAACGTCGATCTCGCCCGCGCCATCTGCGCCGAGCTCGACATCCGCTGCACGATCCAGGCGCGCGCGTGGGACGATCTCGTCGACCATCTCTTCGACGAGATCGGCCGACGCCGTCATCGCCGGCATCGCCATCACGGCCGAGAACCGCAATGCGCTCGACTTCTCCGACGTCTACCTGCGCTCGCCGGCGCGTTTCGTCGTGCGCCGCGACGATGCCGGCCTGGAGACGACGCCGGAGGGACTAAGGGCAAGACGCTGGCGGTCGTCGCGCGCACCGCCCACGAAGCCTATCTCGCCGCCATGTTCCCCGAGGTCGAGCGCAAGCTCTACCCGACCGCCGACGCGGCCCGCCAGGCGGTCAAGGACGGCGAGGCGGACGCCCATTTCGGCGACGGGCTGCAGCTCAGCTTCTGGCTGGAGAGCCGCGTCGGCCGGCCGGCTGCTGCGCGTTCGCCGGCGGGCCGTATCTCGAGCAGCGCTTCTTCGGCCAGGGCTACGCCATCGCGGTCGCCAGGGCGCGGCGCGACCTGAAGCAGGCCGCTCAACGCGGCGCTCGCAGGCGATCCACGAGAAGGGCATCTACGCCGAGCTTTACCTGCGCTATTTCCCGGTCGGATTCTTCTGATTTGCGTTCGATGGTGCGGTAGCGCGCCTGGGCGCGCGCGCTCGATCGCCGCGACGGTCGAGCTTGTCGAGGTCGAGCCGGTCGCGCAGCATCTGCAGGAACCGCAATTCCTCCTGCTCGACGTGAAGATCGGCCGCGGCGACCTCGACGGCCAGCGCGTAAGCGGTGTCGTGCAGTCGCGTCGGCAGCGACGCGATGACGTCGCCAGCACCGCGTCGAGACCGTCCTCGTCCTGGAGCAGCGCGCCGCACGCCTCGGCGGTCGGCGACCAGCTGCTCCGGGTCGAAATCGCTGAAGATCGGCAGCGTCCGCGACGACATCGCCGATCTTCACCAAGCTCGCGGTCGGTCATGGTGCTGTCGGCCGCCGACAGCGTCACCATGGCGTAGATCAGGGCCTCGTGCTGGGAGACCGGCGTTGGCCATGTCTTGTTCATCGGAGGTCCTTCGGAAGGGGCGCGCATTGGCCGGACCCTATGGCGCTGGACCGTGGGCAACCGCAAGGCCGTGCGCGTTGACGGCGGCCTGCCGACCTTTCTAGGTTCCGCGCGCTTCAAATGGATAGCCTTACCGTGTCCGCCAGACCACCCGCCACCGCCTCGACCTTTCGCCGCGCTCCGCGAAGCGGCGGAGCGGTCGAAGGCATGGCCGTTCGAGGAGGCCCGCAAGATCGTCGCGCGCCTCGGCAACGGCGAGCGAGCACCGCGCGCCGACGTCATCTTCGAGACCGGCTACGGCCCGTCCGGCCTGCCGCATATCGGCACCTTCGGCGAGGTCGCCCGCACCACCATGGTCAGGACCGCCTTCCGGCGTCCTGACCGGCGACACGGTGCCGACGCGGCTCCTCTGCTTCTCCGACGACATGGACGGCCTCCGCAAGGTGCCCGACAACGTCCCCAACCAGGAGATGCTGGCGGCGTTCCTCAACCAGCCGCTGACCAGGGTGCCCGACCCGTTCGGCGAGTACGAGAGCTTCGGCCACCACAACAACGCGCGGCTTCGGAAGTTTCTCGACCGCTTCGGCTTCGAGTACGAATTCATGAGCGCCACCGAGCTATACAGGTCGGGCGCCTTCGACGCGACGCTGCTCAAGATGCTCGCCACCTACGACGAGGTGATGGCGATCATGCTGCCGTCGCTGCGCGAGGAGCGCCAGCAGACCTATTCGCCGTTCCTGCCGATCGAGCCCGACGACCGGCGCGGTGCTGCAGGTGCCGATCGTCGAGTGCAAGGCCGACGCCGGCACGATCGTCTTCGCCGATCCCGACGACCGACAAGCTCACCGAGGTGCCGGTCACCGGCGGCCACGTCAAGTGCCAGTGGAAGGCCGACTGGGCGATGCGCTGGGCGGCGCTCGGCGTCGACTACGAGATGTCGGGCAAGGACCTGATCGACTCGGTCAAGCTGTCGAGCCGCATCTGCGGCGCGCTCGGCGGCGACCCGCCGGAAGGCTTCAACTACGAGCTCTTCCTCGACGAGAACGGCCAGAAGATCTCCAAGTCGAAGGGCAACGGCCTCACCATCGACGAGTGGCTGACCTACGCCTCGCCGGAAAGCCTGTCGCTGTTCATGTTCCAGAAGCCGAAGGCGGCGAAGCGGCTCTATTTCGACGTCATCCCCAAGGCGGTCGACGAGTATTTCACCTTCCTCGACGCGTATCGCGCAGCCAGGACGACGACCAGCGGCTCGCCAACCCGGTCTGGCACATCCACGCCGGCGCGCCGCCAGACGATCGAAATGCCGGTCTCGTTCGCGATGCTGCTCAACCTCGCCAGCGCCTCCAACGCCCACGACAAGGGCGTGCTGTGGGGCTTCATCCTCGCGCCACGTGACGGGCGTGACGCCGGAGAGCCATCCCGAAGCTCGACGAACTGGTCGGCTACGCGGTGCACTACTACGACGATTTCGTCGAAGCCGAAGAAGGTGTTCCGCGCGCCGGACGACGTGGAGCGCGACGCGCTCGCCGCGCTCGACCAGCGGCTCGCGGCGCTTCCCGCTGATGCCGACGGCGAGACGATCCAGAGCGCGGTGCTCGACGTTGCACGCGCCGAACCCGCGCTATCAGGACCATGCGCGACAGGGTCCGAGCGGCGGCCCCGGCGTGTCGGTGGCGTGGTTTTCGACGCTCTACCAGATCCTGCTCGGCCAGGAGCGCGGTCCCCGCTTCGGTTCGTTCGTCGCGATCTATGGCATCCCGGAGACGCGCGCGCTGATCGCCAGGGCGCTCGCCGGCGAACTCGCCGCCTGATCAGACCAGCCGGCGGGCAGGCGTCGGGCGGCGTCTCTCCCCGCCAGATGCCGCGGCCGGCGCAGCGCGCCGCGAGCGCGGCGCTCCGGTAGTCGTCGGTGGCGAGACCGTCCGGCGCCGCCCACCCCTGCGTCAGCAGCCAATCGCCGATGTCGGTCCTGCCGACGCGGCAGGGCGCGGTTATCCGCGCCTCCTCGCCGACGTAGGGGAAGTAGCACTCGACGGCGCGGCCGCGGAGGAACTTCCGCAGATTGGTGAGCGCCAGCCGGCCGCACGGCCAAGTGCCGCCGCTTCCATCCGCGCAAACCTCGTCCACCCGCGGCGCCGTGACCCCGGAGACGCGGATCGTCATGCCGTCCTTCTCGAAGGTGGCCGAGTCGGTCGTCATCGGCAGCTCGAAACGCCACCAGCGCGGCGGCTCAGGCGGCCTGAGCGGTGCGGGAATGCGGATCAGCGGCCCGTCGCCGGCGGGCGGCGGGGTCACGCCCGGCGGCGTCACGTCGCGGTCCGGTGGCGGTACGATCCCGCCCGTTCTGCGCGCATGCGACCGACGCCGAAAGAACCAGCGCCAACGCCCGAGCCAAGGCGGGGCCTCACTGGCTCGCCCAGATGATCCTGCCGACCCAGTCGACGTCGGCGGTATCGAACGTGCGGTTGGGGTGGTCCGGGTTGAGCGACGCGAGCTCGATGACGCGCGCCGTCTTCCGCCGCAGGATCTTCGCCATCACCTCGCCGCCGATGGTCTTGACCACCACGCGGTCGCCGCGCCGGCACGGCACCTCGCGCGACACGATGATCGTATCGCCGTGGCGATAGAGCGGCAGCATCGAATCGCCGGAGACCTCCAGCGCGAAGGAGTGCTCGTCCGTGCCGCCGGGAAAATCGACCTGATCCCAGCCCTGCCCGACCGGAAACCCGCCGTCGTCGAAGAAGCCGCCCTCGCCGGCTTGCGCGAAGCCGATCAACGGCACGGTGTTGCGCAGGCGACCGCTGCCGCCGGCACTCCCGTGCTCCATGAGCGCGACGAAATCGTCGAGCTCGGACGACGTCGCCGCCAGAATCTTGGCGATGCTTTCGGTGGACGGCCAGCGCTGCCGCCCCTCGGCCGTGGCGCGCTTGGAGCGGTTGAACGTCGTCGGATCGAGACCGGCGCGACGCGCCAGTCCCGAAGGGGTCATACCGTGGCGCGCGGCGAGCAAGTCGATCGCGGCCCAGATACGGTTGTGCGACAGCATGAACGTTGTCCCCGTACCGGCCCGCCCGGTTGAGAGGAATTTATGCCTGTTTTGACTTAACCCAGCCGCGGCGGCGATGTCCAGCGGTGATGCGCAATCGGCGCCCGGGTATCGCCCTTCCCTTACAACGAACGGTTGCCGCTCGCCAACGTGGTTTGGCGAATAACGGG
Source organism: uncultured Alphaproteobacteria bacterium (assembly GCA_963749755.1). Taxonomy (GTDB): domain Bacteria; phylum Pseudomonadota; class Alphaproteobacteria; order Rhizobiales; family Kaistiaceae; genus JBBDMC01. The sequence goes on along the minus strand of CAVVOK010000005.1, from coordinate 387,514 downwards.
TCGTTCCGAGCGGCAAAATAGGAAAGCTGGTTAGCGAGTTCTGCAATCGGTGCAAGATTCCGCTAACCATGGATCCGCCGAGTCAGGCGGCCCGCGCGCCCCGGCGACGGCGGAAAACGGCCGTAGAACGTCTCGCCGCTCGCCGCCAGCTCCTTGAGGAGCCGATTCGGGCGGAAACGGGCGCCGTGCTTCCGGGCCAGGCGCTGGCAGACATCCACGAACGCCGCCGCGCCCATGCCGTCGATGTAGGACAGCGTGCCACCGGTGAACGGCGCGAACCCGAAGCCGAGGATCGAGCCGACGTCCGCCTCGCGCACGTCGGTGAGCACGCCCTCGGCGAAGCAGCGCGCCGTCTCGAGCGCCTGGATGACCAGGAGGCGCTGCTTCAGCGCGGCGAAGTCGAGCGCGTCCGGATTGGCGACCGGCGGGCAAAGCTCGGCGAGATCCGGCCACAACCGCTTCTTGCCGGTCTCCGGGTAGTCGTAGAAGCCCTTGCCGTTCTTGCGCCCGAAGCGGCCGCGCTTGGTCACCATCTCGGCGATCAGCCGGTACTCGGCATCGGGCACCGCGTCGGCGCCAAGATCGGCGCGCGTCGCATCCATGATCTTCAGCGTGAGGTCGACCGCCACCTCGTCGTTGAGCGCCAGCGGCCCGACCGGCATCCCCGCCATCCGTCCCGCGTTCTCGACCATCGCGGCCGGGACGCCCTCGATCAGCATGCGCTGGCCCTCGCCGATGTAGGTCGTCACCACGCGCGAGGTGTAGAAGCCGCGCGCATCATTCACCACGATCGGTGTCTTTCGAAGCGCGCGCACGAAATCGAGCGCGCGGGCGAGCGCCACGTCGCCGGTCTTCTTGGCGGTAATCACCTCGACCAACCGCATGCGATCGACCGGCGAGAAGAAGTGGATGCCGATGAGGTTCGCCGGCCGCGACGCGGCCTTGGCGAGCGACGTGATCGGCAGCGTCGAGGTGTTGGAGCCGAGGACCGCGTCCTTGGCCATCGCCGGGCCGGCCCGGCGGATCACGTCCTCTTTGATGGCGCGGTCCTCGAACACCGCCTCGACCACGAGATCGGCGTCGGCGAGCGCAACGAAATCCGCGCCAGTGTGGACGCGCGCAAGCGCCGCCTTCGCCGCATCCGCCGTCAACCGCCCGCGCCCGACCTGTTTGGCGAAGCCGGCCTCGACCGTCGCCTTGCCCTTCGCAGCGGTCAGCTCGTCGCGATCAATGAGCGCCACGTCGATGCCGGCGAGCGCGCTCGCCGCGGCGATCCCGGCGCCCATGAAGCCGGCGCCGACGATGCCGACCTTGCGGATGGGCGCGATCGCCACGGAGGCCGGGCGGCGCACAAGCTTGTTCAGCTCCTGCGTCGAGACGAACAGCGAGCGGATCATCGCCGCCGCTTCCTTCGTCTGGAGCACTTGCGTGAAATAGCGTTGCTCGATGCGGAGCGCCGTATCGAACGGCACCTGCAGCCCCTCGACCACCGCCTTCAGCGTGTTGCGCATCGCCGGGTAGTTGTCGTGGGTCTCGCGGCGGTAGAGCGCGACGGCCGGCGGGAACACGTTGAAGCCCGCCGCCGAATAGACCTTGCCGCCGGGAAGCTTGGAGCCCGGGTCGTCCCACGGCTGCACATGCCGCGGCGTCTCTTTGACCCACGCCTTCGCCGCATCGACCAACTCATCGCGCGGCATGACGCCGTTGACGAGACCCATCGCTCTGGCGCGCGCCGGCGAAAGCTGCTCACCGCGGAGCAGCATCTGCAGCGCGTCCTGTGGGTTGGCGAGGCGCGCCACGCGCTGCGAGCCGCCGGCGCCCGCCATCAGCCCCACGCGCACTTCCGGCAGCCCGAGCTTGATCTTATCGTCGTCGGCGACGAAGCGTGCGTGACAGGCGAGCGCCAGCTCGAACGCGCCGCCGACGCACGTGCCGTTGATCGCCGCCGCGACCGGCTTCCCACATGTCTCCAGCCTGCGGTATATGCGGCCGAGCCGGCCGGCCTCGTCGAAAAGCCGCTTCACCGCCGCCTCGCGGCCCATCTCCGCGGCAAGCGGCGCGAACGTCGCGAGCAGCGCCTGCAGCATGGCGAGGTCGGCGCCGCCGGAGAACGCCTCCTTGCCGGAGGTGATCACCGCGCCGCGGATCGCGTCGTCGCCCCTGATCTCCTCGACGACCCGCTCCATCTCATCCATCACCGACTGGTCGATGACGTTCATCGACTTGCCGCCCATGTCCCAGGTGTAGACGGCGATGCCGTCGTCGATCTCGCGGGTGAAGTTGGCGAAGGTCACGTCACACCCGCTCGACGATGGTGGCGGTGCCCATGCCGGCACCGATGCAGAGCGTCACCAGCGCGGTGTTGAGGTCGCGCCGCTCCAGTTCGTCGATCACCGTCCCGAGGATCATCGCACCGGTCGCGCCAAGCGGGTGGCCGAAGGCGATCGCGCCGCCGTTGACGTTGACCTTGGCGGGGTCGAGGTCGAACGCCTGCAGGTAGCGCAGTACGACGGCAGCAAACGCCTCGTTGATTTCGATGAGGTCGATGTCGGCGAGGTTCATCTTCGCCCGTTTCATGAGCTTCTCGGTCACATCCACCGGGCCGGTGAGCATGATCGCCGGCTCCGAGCCGATATTGGCGTAGGCGCGGATCCTGGCCCGCGGCGTGAGCCCGGCGCGTTTTCCGGCGCGCTTCGACGCCAGCAGCACCGCTGCGGCGCCATCCACGATGCCCGACGAGTTGCCGGCGTGGTGCACGTGCTCCACCGTCTCGACATCCGGATGCGCCGCGACAGCCACGGCGTCGAAGCCGCCGACGTCGCCGTAGAGCGTGAACGACGGCGACAGCGCCGCCAGCCCCTGCATGGAGGTATCCGGACGCATGTGCTCGTCGCGGTCGAGGATGGTGAGGCCGTTGACGTCCTTCACGGCCACGACCGACTTCGCGAAGCGCCCGTCGCCCCACGCTTCCGCCGCGCGCTTCTGGCTTTCCACCGCGTAGGCATCCACGTCGGCACGGCTGAAGCCGTACTTGGTGGCGATAAGATCGGCGGAGACGCCCTGCGGCACGAAGTAGCCCGGGAGCGCGACCTGCGGATCGACCGCCCAGGCGTTGCCAGCCGCGCCGATGCCGACGCGGCTCATCGATTCGACGCCCCCGGCGACGATCATGTCGTGCTGGCCGCTCGTGATCGCGGCGTGCGCGAGGTTCACCGCATCAAGGCCGGAGGCGCAGTAGCGGTTCACCTGGATGCCGGGCACCGAGTTCGGGAAGCCGGCGGCGAACACGGCGTTCCGCGCGATGTCGCCGCCCGCCTCGCCCACCGGATCGACGCAGCCGAGGACCACATCGTCGATCGCCGCCGGGTCCAGCCCATTGCGGTCGCGGATCGCGGAAAGCGTGCCGGCCGCGAGGGCTGAGGTGGAGACCTCGTGCAGCGCGCCGTCCTTCTTGCCGCGCCCGCGCGGGGTGCGCACGTGATCGTAGATGAATGCCTCGGTCATTTGTCGGTCCTTGGGATCCAAGCCTCCTTCAGAAAGCGCCGGCCGGCAGCGACATCATCGCGCCGGCACCGGCGGTGATTCGCGCGAGGCGAAGCTTCGTCTCCGGCATCGTGCGCGCCATGAACGCGCGTCCGACGGTGAGATCGGCCTTCAGGTCGCGCGCGCCCGGGTCGCCGGCCGCCATCTTCGCGCTGACCGCCGCCGCGATCCGCGTCCACATGGCGCCGAGGGCGACCAGCCCGAACAGGTGCATGTAGTCGGTCGCGCCGGCGCCCGCCTGGTCGGGATCTTCCAGCGCGTTCGCCATAAACCACATGGTGGCCGCCTTGAGATCGTCCAGCCCGCGGGCAAGCGGCGCGGCGAAATCCTCGGCGAGCGGCCCCGTCTCGTGGTCCTTGGCGAGTTCCGCGATTTCCTTGAAGTAGGCCGTCACCGCGCGACCGCCGTCCTTGGCGAGCTTGCGTCCGACGAGGTCCAGTCCCTGGATACCGTTGGCGCCCTCGTAGATCATCGCGATGCGCGCGTCGCGCACGAACTGCTCGACGCCGGTCTCGGCGATGTAGCCCATGCCGCCGAACACCTGCTGCGCCGCCACCACGTTGTCGAAGCCACGGTCGGTGAGCACGCCCTTGATGACCGGCGTGAGGAGGCCCAGCCGGTCCTCCGCCGCCATCCGCGCCTTCTCGTCGGGCGCGCGCTCGGCGATGTCGGCGTCGAGCGCGGCGGAGAGCGCCAGCGCGCGGGCCGCGATGTTGAAACCGCGGATCGTAACGAGCGCGCGGCGGATGTCCGGATGGACGATGATCGGATCCGCGGCCTCCCTCGGCTCGGCCGGCCCGGCGAGCGCCCGCCCCTGCCGGCGCTCGCGCGCGTAGTGTGCCGCGTTCTGGTACGCCGCCTCCGACAGCGCCAGGCCCTGGATGCCGACGCCGAGCCGCGCCTCGTTCATCATCGTGAACATGGCGCGGAGCCCCTTGTCGCGCTCGCCGACGAGCCAGCCGGTGGCGCCGTCGTAGTTCATCACGCACGTGGCGTTGCCGTGGATGCCCATCTTGTGCTCGATCGAGGCACATTGGACGGCGTTCCGCGCGCCGAGCGAGCCGTCCCCATTGGGCAGGACCTTCGGCACCACGAACAGCGAGATGCCCTTGGTGCCGGCCGGCGCGCCTTCGATACGCGCCAGCACGAGATGCACGATGTTCTCCGTCAGGTCGTGCTCGCCGCCGGAGATGAAGATCTTGGAGCCGGTGATGGCGAAGCTGCCGTCCTCCTGCGGGACCGCGCGCGTGCGGATGAGCCCGAGGTCGGTGCCCGCCTGCGGCTCGGTCAAGTTCATCGTGCCGGCCCACGCGCCGCTCATCATCTTGGGGAGGTACAGCGCCTTCTGCGCGTCGCTGCCGTGGAGCGCCAGCGCCGAGATCGCGCTCTGGATGAGGCCCGGATACATGCCGAACGCCATGTTGGCCGACGTGACGAACTCGTTGATCGCCGCTGCCAGCACATAAGGCAGCCCCTGCCCGCCGTATTCCGGGCTCCCCGACAGCCCGATCCAACCGCCGGCTGCGAAATCACGATAAGCGTCGCGGAAGCCCGGCGGCGTCGTCACGCTGCCGTCGTCGTTGCGCACGCACCCGTGGGTATCCCCGACGCGGTTCAGCGGCGCCAGCACTTCCTCGGCGAAGCGGCCGCCCTCGGCAAGCACGGCCGCAACCACGTCGGACGTGGCATCGGCAAATCCGGCGAGGTTCGCATGGCGCTCGAGGCCGAGCACGTCATCGAGGATGAACACGCGCCTCCTCGACCGGCGCCTTGTATACGGTCATGGCGTGGCCTCCGTGCGCTCCGTCCCATTGCCGCAGTCTCAACGGTAGCTAGAGATTCTTAAGCCTAGTTACCAATGCTTTTGCGCCGCTGCCGTGGCTTAACCCGTTGTTTACCATGTTTGACGAACTCTCTCCCAAGCCGTGGAGCGAATGCCGAATCTCTTGGCTTCGCCCATGCCTCCGGGTTTGACCGGTGGCCGGCAAGGGGTCGAGAGCGATGAAATCGGGGAAGTCCTGGAGTCTCAAGGACGTCGATGACGAAACTCGGTCGGCGCTGCGCAAGGCGGCGGAACGATCGGGCCTGACGGTGACCGAGTGGCTCGGCCACACCGACGACGACCCGTTCGCGGAGAGCGCTCCGGAGGAGGCCTCCGCCGGCCATGAACCGCCTGCCGATCTCGGTCCGAATGACGACGATTTCGCCCCGCCCGGCAACGCCATGGCGGCGGAAGCTGAGAGCGAGGCTGAAGCAGACACCGATGCGGAGGCCGACACCGATGCCGAGGCTTGGGCGGCCGACAACGCGCGGGAAGCCGAGCGCGCCGGCTCGCACGCCCTTGGCGACGCCATCGCACGGCTGACCGAGCGCCTCGACGCCATGGACGACGACGCGCGCGCCGCCGTCGAGGGCCTCCCCGACTGGCTCGCCGACATCGAAACGCGCCTTGGCCTGCTCGCCGAGCTCCCGCAGGGTCAGCCCGACCGCGCCCAGGCGCTGAGCGACGCGACCGCCATTGTCGATGCGCTTGTGCGTGACCTCGACGAAAACGACGAGCGCGCCCGCCTGGAGACCGAGACCGGCGTCACAGCCGCACGCGGTAAGAAAATGAAAGAAGCCAAGGTGGAGAAGGGCGCGGAAGTCCGCGACCCCGCCGCGAGCTTCGATGACATCCGTTCCCAGCTCGATGCCTTGCTGAACGAGGAATCCGAGCAGGTCAAAGGACCGCCGCCGCGCGCCGCTGCCGTCGAAGCGACGCTTCCGGCCGAAGAGGCCGAAATCGACCAAGCCGAAGGCCCCCAATCGACGGGACGCCGAAATGAGCCTTCGGCCGATTCCCCGTCGGGCGCGGCGGACCAAATTCGACGTATCGAGGAGCGGCTGTCCGAGATGAGCGGACGGCTGCCGCCGCGCAAGGACGTCGACCTCGCGGCCGCCATCCGGGAAATCTCCGCGCACCAGCGCACTATCGACGACCGGGCGGAAACGCTCAGCATGCGGCGCGACCAGAAGGCGCTCGGTGCCGCGATGGCGACGCTCCACGCCGACGTCATGGCGCTGACCGAGCACGTGACGGCTCTCGGCGAGCACAGCGCCGAGGACAAGGCCTCGGTCGCCGAGCTCGCCAAGCGCATAGACGAGATCGCCGCCGACCGGCCCGTCAGCCAGCAACTGCTCACGCAGATCAGCGCCGACCTCGGCCAGGTGAAGGAGACCGTCTCCGACGCCTCGCTTCAGGCATCGATCAGCGACCTAGAGGGACGCTACGCCGACCTCGCCGAACGCATGGACGATTTTCTCAAGAAGACGCCGGACCGCGGGCGCTTCGACGCCCTCGGCGAAGAGGTCTCGGCGCTCCGCCGCGCCATCGAGGACGGGGGCAAGTCCGACGCGGTTCTCCGCATCGAGGAGCGGATGGGGGAACTCTTCCGCAGCCTCGAAACGGTCATGACGGCGCGTCCGGCCGAGCAAGGCGGCCTCGCCGAAGCCGTCGGCATCCAACGGCTCGAACAGCGGTTGGAATCGCTCGCCGAAACCATCGGCGCGGCGCTTAACCGGCCAGAAGCAGCGGTCGCAACGGGGACCGATCTCGGCGAGCGTCTCGACAGCCTCGCCACCAGCCTCAGCGCGCTCATCGAACGCACCAACGCCGCGAACGCGAGCCCGACCGTGGCGGCGCTCGAAGGCCGCCTCGGCCAAATGGCCACCAACATCGACGGTCTCATGGCGCGCGAGGCGAGCGGCGGCGACGCATCCGTCGCGGCGGGCCTTCAGACGCGCCTCGACGAGATCGCCGAGAGCGTCAACAGCCTGTTCATGGGCATGCCGCCGACCGAATCCCGCTCGGTTCTCAAGCGTCTCGAAGAGCGCCTCGACCAGGTGACCATTACCCTTGGCGAGGTGCAGTCGGCACCAAGCGGAGCGTCAATCGACTTTGCGCCGCTGGAAGCGCGCCTGGACGAGATCGCCACCGCCGTCGGCGAAGCGCGCGCCGAGCCGGCCGCCGTGGCCGTGGACCTGGCCCCGCTGGAAGAACGTCTCGACCGCATGGCCGAAGCGCTCCGCGAGGCGCAGGCCACACCCTCCATCCCCGAAGGCGCCGTCGATTTCAGCGCCCTGGAAAAGCGTCTCGATGAGATCGCCGCCTCGTTGGCACATGACCGCGAGGCCCCTGCCGCCGTCGTGGATTTCGCACCAATCGAAGCGCGGCTCGATCAGGTGGTGGAAGCCCTCGGCGAGGCGCGGAACGCACCCACCGCCGCCGAAGTCGATCTCGCGCCACTCGCCTCGCGTCTCGACGAGATTGTCTCGGCGCTCGAAGACGTACGCACCCAGCCCTCCTCCCCCGCGATCGATCTGACGGCCATCGAGGACCGCCTCGACCAGCTCACCGCCGGCATAAATGAGATCGCCGCGGGCGATCCGGAAGCCGCCACCAGCACGCGCCAGATCGATCAGCGGATCGGCCAGATCGCCGCCGCGATCGGCGAGCTGCGCGCCGCGGCGGACGCGGCGCCATCGGTCGACCTGACGCCGCTCCAGGCGCATCTCGACCAGCGGCTCGAGCAGCTTGCCGCGGAGATCGGCGAAATCCGCACGTCGAGCAGCGCCATGAGCTTCGCGCCGCTGGAACAGCGGCTCGACGCCATCGCCGCCAGCCTCCAGGATTTCAATGCGCAGGGCGCCGGTGCCGGCATCGCGAACCTCGACCGGCGCATCGAGGAGCTTTCCGAAAGCCTCAACACGCTCGTGCAGCGCGCGCCGCCGGTCGCCGAGATCGAGGGACTCAACACGCGCCTGCAAGCCATCGCAGAGCGTATCGACAACCTCAACATCCCGCAGAGCGATCTCGAGATCGATCTCCAGGACATCAAGACCGAGGTTGCCTCGATCCGCGCGGTCCACCAACGGCTCGCGACCCTGACCGAGCGCATCGACAACATCGCCTCGGTACAGCACCAGCCGCTGCTCGCCGTCGCCGAGATCAAGGACGGCATCGGCGCGATCCGCGCGATGCACGACCGCATGCAGTCGCTGACCGACCGCATCGACCGCCTGAGCGCCAGCCAGAAGATCCGGCACCCGCCATGGATCAGCTCAAGCAGGGCATCACGGGCATCCGAGCAATCAACGAGCACCTGGAAGCGCTGACCGAGCGGTTCGACGCCATGGCCGGCGTCCGTGACCCGGCCGGCGCGCTGAGCGAGATGCGCACCGGCGTCGAGGCGATCCAGGAAGTTCAGGGCCAGCTCCAGGCGCTTGCCGAACGCGTCGAGGGCATGGCGATCCAGCGTGCACCGACCGCAGTGCTGGAGGACATCAAGAAAGACATCGTGGCGATACGGACCGAGGTCGCCGCGAAACGCTCGCCCAACCTCGAGCCGCTTCAGCAGCAAATCGCCGAGCTGTCGCGTCAGATGGGCAGCGGGCGTCCGGTCGCGGCGACCGACTTCGCGCCAAGGGGCGCGCAATTGCAGCAGCTCGAGGAGCGCATCGCACGCCTGCAATCCCACCTCGACGAAAATCGCAACGAGTCGATGGAGGCGGCGAAGGCCGAGGCGCGCGCCGCCGTGCGCGAACTGTCCAAGATGGCGACCAGCGGTGAGATCGACGCGAGCATCGTTGGCGCGCTGATGCAGGACCTTGACGCGCTGCGCAATTCGACCGCCGACACCGACAAGAAGCTGCGCAACAAGCTGGATGCCGTCAACCAGACCCTCGCGCAGGTGGTGGCGCGTCTGAGCCAACTCGAGGGGGCCGGCGCGCGCACGCAAACCGCCCGGTCGGTCGCGCCCGCATCGGCGCCAGCCGCCCCGGTTGCATCAGCGCCACCAGCACAGGTGGCCGCGACCCCCGCCGGGCGCGAACCCGTGTCATCGCCCGAACGGAAGGCTGCGGTGACCGCTGCGGCCATGCCGCCGGCGATCGAGGAACCGGCCGACCAGCCGGCGCTCGAGGACGCCATGGAGGCAACGCCGAACGAAGCGCCGCAGTCCGATCCGCGGTCGAGCCGTGCCGACTTCATCGCCGCCGCCCGCCGCGCGGCTCAGGCTGCGGCGGAAGAGGCCGCCAAGAACGAGGAGGCCGCCGAGGCCGCCAAGGGCGAAAAGAGTCCGACTGTCGCGTATCAGCCGGTCGATCCTCAGCCGTAAGAAGAGCGTCCTCCTGGCCGCGGCGGCGATCGTGCTCGCCATCGGCGCGCTTCAGATCTACGCCGGCATCGAGGCCGGCGGCGACAATGACACCCTGCTCGCCGCGAGCACGCCAACCGCGGTCGCGAACTCGGCGCCGGCACCGGCCTCGGACGTTGCGGCCCTCGCCGCGCCCAGCCAGCCTGTCTCAACGATCCCACCCGCGGCGCGCGTGGACCGCGATATCGCTTTCGCCGAACCTGTTTACGGCGGACACTTCACAACGAACACGAACGACGGACTTACGCCCGTCGCGAGTGCCCCGGGCGTCGATTCGGGCGGCACCGGGTCCGTGAACCCCGCGTCGTCAGCCCTAACCCCGATCACCGTGTCGGCCGACCCCGCGCTGCCGCCCGCATCGCAGTTACCGCTGGACCTTGAAATCGGATCGCAGCGCCTGACCGCCGCCGCACTCGATGGAGACCCGACCGCGGCGTTCGAAATCGGCGTCCGCTACGCCGAAGGGCGCTACGTGCCGGTCGATCTCACCAAGTCCGCTGCGTGGTACCGCCGCGCCGCGGAGGACGGGGTGGCCGTCGCGCAGTACCGCCTCGCCAGCCTTTACGAGCGCGGCCGCGGCGTCGCCAAGAATGTGAAGCAGGCGGTCGCGTGGTATCGGCGTGCCGCCGACCAGGGCAACATCAACGCGATGCACAATCTCGCCGTACTGCTGAGCCAGGGCGTCGACGGGCAGCGCGACGAGGCGAAGGCGTTGGAATGGTTCCTCAGCGCCGCGGGCTATGGCGTCCGCGACAGCCAATACAACCTCGGCGTGATTTACGCGCGCGGAGTTGGCACCCCACCCAACTTGGTCGAATCGTACAAATGGTTCGCGGCGGCCGCCAAGCAGGGCGACGCCGACGCCGCCGCCCGGCGTGACGAAGTGGCCGCGGCCATGACCAAGGACGAGCTGGCGAGAGCCCGCGTCGCGTCCCAGGCCTTCAGCCCCCGGACCCCAATCATCGAGGCGAACGCCGTCGCGGCATCGCAGGATGGTTGGGACGGGCCACAGCAGGTCGTCAGCGAGGCGGATCAGCAGGCATTAGTGATGAAGATTCAGACGCTTCTCGCCGAACAGGGCTACGATCCCGGCCCGGCTGACGGGGTCCCTGGCCCCCGGACTCTTCAGGCGGTGAAGGAATTCCAGCGCACGCTCGGCGCGCCGCAGACCGGCCAAATCGACAAGACGCTACTGGCGGCGCTCGGCGACGGCGAGCGCTGATCGCACGCTGGCGCTAACGTGCGCCGATCCTGCCGTTGACAGCCGCGAGGACGCGGCGCTTTATCCCGCCCAACCGCGGGGCGCACGGTACGATGCCCGCCTCCGTTCACCGCTGATTCCGCCGCCGACCCGTGTTGATCTATCTCCCCATTGCCGAACTGTCGGTGAACATGTTCATCGTATTCGGCATGGGCGGCGCGGTCGGCTTCTTGAGCGGCCTGTTCGGCGTTGGCGGCGGCTTCCTGCTCACCCCGCTGCTCATCTTCTCCGGCATCCCGCCGGTGGTTTCGGTGGCGAGCGTCGCGCCGCAGATCGTCGCCTCCTCGACCTCGGCCGCGCTGTCCTATTGGCGACGGCAGATGATCGACGTGAAGCTGGCCGGCGTGCTGCTCATGGCCGGTGTCATCGGCTCCGCGCTGGGCGTCGAAGTCTTCGCCCTGCTCAGAAGCCTCGGTCAGCTCGACCTGATCGTGTCGCTTTCCTACGTAACGTTCCTGGGCCTCGTCGGCGGGCTGATGCTTGCCGAATCGACCCGCGCCATCCTCAACACGCGGCGTGGGCGCCCCGCGCCGCTGCGCCGGCCAGGGCAACACACCTGGGTCCACCGCCTGCCGCTGAAGATGCGCTTCAAGCGGTCGCGGCTCTACGTCAGTGTCATCCCCGTCGTCGGCCTCGGCCTCGGCATTGGCTTTCTCGGCTCTCTGCTCGGCATTGGCGGCGGCTTCATCATGGTTCCGGCCCTCATCTACCTACTGCGCGTGCCGACCAACGTCGTCATCGGCACATCGCTGGTCCAAATCATGGGGACGATGGCGGTGGCGACGCTGCTGCACGCGCTTTCCAGCCAATCGGTCGACATCATCCTCGCGCTGGTCCTGATGATCGGCGGCGTCGTCGGCGCGCAGTTCGGCGCCCGCATCGGCCAGAATCTGCGGGGCGACCAACTGCGCGCCCTACTCGCCTTGCTTGTTCTTGCCGTCGCGCTGCGCTTCCTGATCGGCCTCGTCGTGACCCCGGCCGAGCGGTACTCGCTAGCTGCGTTTGGTGCGGGATGATGCTGAACGAACCGCTCGCCGCCTTCGCGATTCTGGTCGCGGCTCTCGTGCTGCCGGTCAACGCCCACGCGCAGCGCTTGACCATCGCCGTCTCGACGCCTGAAGTCAGCATCAGCTCGAACTTCACCGGCGCCACCGTCACCGTGTTCGGCGTCATCGAGGGAACCGCCGGCACTTCGCCCCTGGAGCAGCAGTACGACGTGGCGCTGGTCGTTCTCGGGCCGCCCGAATCCGTGGTCGCGCGACGAAAGGACCGCCTAGTCGGGATCTGGGCGAACAGCGGCGCCGCCACGATCATCGGCGTTCCATCGTTCTACGCTGTCGATTCCTCCGCGGCCATTGCCGCGATCGCGCCTACGGCAACGCTCAGCCGCTTACAGCTCGGCTTCGACAACATCGAAATGCCATACGGCGAGGGCGTGAGGAGCGCGGACATCGCCGAGTTTCGCGACGCATTCCTACGCCTCAAGGCGCGAGCGAATCTCTACCACGAGCAGACCGGCATCGAGTTCATCGGCGACACCATCTTCCGCTCCAATACGTTTCTTCCGGCAAACATCCCCGACGGCCGCTACACCGTGTTGGCCTATCTATTCTCCGACAGGGCCTTGGTCGCGCGCGCCGAATCGTCGATCACCGTGTCGAAGATCGGCTTCGAGGAGGTGGTCGCCGGTTTCGCCACCGGCCAGTCCCTCATCTACGGCCTGATGTGCGCGACGCTGGCGCTTTTCATCGGCTGGCTCGGTGGCGTCATCTTCCGCCGCGACTAGCGCGAACGCACGTCCGAACCGTCGCACAATATTGACTTGCCCACGCCGAAATCTCGGCGTTTGCTGCGCGCCTTCGATTCAGAACCCCGAGGGAGCGCACCATGAACCCCGTCGTTCACTTCGAAATGCCGGCGGAAGACCGCAAGCGGATGGCCGATTTCTATAGCAGCGTCTTCGGCTGGCAGACGCAGATGCTCGGCGAGGAAATGGGGAACTACGTCGTCGTCTCGACCACCGAGACCGGCGAGGACGGCCGTCCCAAGGCGCCCGGCGCGATCAATGGAGGCTTCTTCCAGAAGTCGGCCGAGAACTCCCTGCCGTCGGTGGTGATTGGCGTTGGCGACATCAAGGCCCACGCCAAGAAGGTCGCGGACGCGGGCGGCAAGGTGATGGGCGAACCGGTCGAAATCCCGGGTATCGGCTGGTACGTGTCGTTCGTCGACACGGAAGGCAACCGCGTCAGCCTGCTGCAGCCGAAGATGTGAGCCTGCCCGCGATCAGCGCCCGAGCGCGCGACGTCCTACGGGATAGACGCGGTCGTCGCCGAGCATGAACACGCGGAACGTGTCGTCGGCGAAGAGGCCGGCGAACGCACGGTCGCGCACGTTGAGACCGCCGGTGTAGGCGCCGAAGGCGGGCATGATCAGCCGGTAGCCGTCACCGGCAAAGCACGGCCGCCGCACCGAACGCCCCCGGCCGATGACACGGGCGCATGGATGGAGGTGGCCGGCGATTTCCCCTTCCGCGGGCGCGGGCGCCGGCTCGTGCCGGAAGGTCAGCGGCCCGAGGGACAGCGTGTCGACGTAAGTGCCGCCGATCCCCTCCGGCGGTTCTGGATCATGATTGCCGGCGATCCATACCCAGTCGCGCTGCGCCTGCAATGCCGCGAGGGTCAACCGGTCGCGCGGCGAAAGACGGAGCGCCCCGTCGCGGTCGTGAAACGAGTCCCCCAGCGCCACCACCAAGCGCGGTGCGAGCCGCGCGATGAGCCCCGAGAGGCGCGCCAGCGTCTCGGCGGTATCATAAGGCGGGACGAGCTGGCCGCGCTTTGCGAAAGCTGACCCCTTCTCGAGGTGCAGGTCCGAGACGACCAGCAGCCGCTCGTGGTCCCACCACAGGGCCCCTTCCGCGAATGCCTCCAGCACCACTCCGAACACGCCGATCAAGGTCGGCTCGGCCTCGTCGAGCGTATGCCGCAGCGCTTCAGCCATCCCCCATCGCCTCCCGCACCAGATCCTCGGTCGCCTCGCGCAGCACGTGCTCGTCAGCCCCGCCACCGGAGACGGGTTCTCTGCCGATCTCGAGCATCACCGGCACGGCGAGCGGCGAGATGCGGTCGAGCCGCTGGTGAATGATTCGGCCCCTGATTCGCGCGAGCATATCGCCGAGTCGCGAGATGTCGAGCAGCCCGGAGGCGGCGTCGGCCCACGTCGCCTGCATGAGGATGTGGTCGGGCTCGTGCTTCCTCAGCACGTCATAGACGAGGTCGGAGGAAATGGTCACCTGCCGCCCGCTCTTCTCCTGCTGCGGATGGCGCTTCTCGATCATGCCGGAGATGAGCGCGCAGCTTCGGAACATGCGCTTCAGAAGGTAGCTTTCCGCCATCCACGCCTCGAGATCGTCGCCGAGCATGTCCTCGTCGAAGAGGGCGGCGAGGCTCGGTTTTCCGCGCGCGAACGCTTGCCCGAGGTCGCCGAGGCCCCACACCGCGAGCGAATAGTCGGTCGCCACGAACCCGGTCGGGCGGAGCCTCGCCCGCTCCAAGCGCCGTGTGAGCAGCATCCCAAGCGTCTGATGCGCCAGCCGTCCCTCGAAGGGATAGGCGACCATGTAGAAACGCGCGCCGCGCGGGAACGTCTCGACCAGGAGCTGGTCCACCTTCGGGAGCACCGAGCGCTGCTTTTGGATCACCAGCCACTCCGCGACCTGATCCGGCAGCGTCCGCCACTTGCGCTCGTCGGCCAGCATCGCGCGCACGCCCGCCGCGAGGTACGTCGAGAGGGGGAACTTGCCGCCCGCGTAGAGCGGGATCTTCGGCGCGTCATCCGCGCTTCGCGTCGCGATCACCTCGTTTTCGTGGAGGCCTTCGAAGGCGAGCACGATGCCGGCGAACAGGAACGTATCGCCAGGCGTCAGCCCCTCGATGAAGTACTCCTCGATCTTGCCGAGCACGCGCCCGCCGCGCCCGGCGAAGCCGTGGCCGCGGTTCCGCGCCACGCGCACGTTGAGGAGCGGCATTTCGATGATCGTGCCGACATTCAGCCGGTACTGCTGCGCGATACGCGGGTGTGTGATGCGCCAGAGGCCGTCCTTGCCGCGCCTGATCTTGGCGAACCGCTCGTAGGTGCGGAGCGCGTAGCCTCCCGTCGCGACGAAATCGACCGCGCGGTCGAACGTGGCGCGCGGCAGCGCACGGTACGGGTAGGCCGACGTCACTTCGCCGTAGAGTACATCGGCGTCGAACGGCGCGGCGCACGCCATGCCGAGCACGTGTTGGGCGAGCACGTCGAGCGCGCCGTCGCGGATCGGCGGCGTGTCCTGCGCGCCAATGTAGTTCGCGTCGAGCGCGGCGCGGCACTCCATCACCTCGAACCGGTTGGCCGGCACCAGCAGCGCCCGCGACGGCTCGTCGAGGCGATGGTTGGCGCGGCCGATGCGCTGCGCGAGCCGGCTCGCCCCCTTCGGTGCACCGACGTGGACGACGAGATCGACGTCTCCCCAGTCGATGCCGAGATCGAGCGTCGACGTGCACACGACCGCGCGGAGCTTGCCCGCCGCCATCGCCGCCTCGACCTTGCGGCGCTGGCCTGCGTCGAGCGAGCCGTGGTGCAGCGCGATCGGAAGCGCGTCGCGGTTGATCCGCCACAGCTCCTGAAAGATCAGCTCCGCCTGACTTCGTGTGTTGACGAAGATCAGCGTCATGCGGCGCTTGGCGATCGCGTCGTACACGTCGGCGAGCGCGTAGCGCGCCGAGTGCCCGGCCCAGGGGACGCGCTCCGCCGATTCCAGGATCGCGATCTCAGGCTTTGCCCCACCCGCGACGGTAATTAGGTCAGCGAGATTGCGGTCAGCGCCGCCCTGCCCCACCAGCCACGCCCGGAGCGCGTCGGGGTCGGCGACCGTGGCGGAAAGGCCGATGGTCTTCAGCCCCGGCGCGAGGCGGCGCAAGCGCGCGAGGTCCAGCGACAGGAGGTCGCCGCGCTTGTTGGTGACCAGCGCGTGCAGCTCGTCCAGGATCACCGTGTCGAGGTCGGCGAAGAAGCGGTCGGCGTCGGACGCGGAGGCGAGTAGCGCCGCCTGCTCCGGCGTGGTGAGCAGGATGTCCGGCGGATCGAGCTTCTGCCGCCGCCGCTTGTGAACAGACGTGTCGCCGGTGCGCGTCTCCAGCCGCGCGCCGAGGCCGATCTCGGAAACCGGGGCCTCGAGGTTGCGCGCGATATCCACCGCGAGCGCCTTCAGCGGCGAGATATAGAGCGTATGGATGCCGCGCCCGCCGACGGGCGCCCGCTTCGGCCGCTGGTGGAGCTTAACTAGGCTCGGCAGGAAGCCGGCGAGCGTCTTGCCCGCCCCCGTCGGCGCGATGAGCAGCACCGAACGGCCATCGCGCGCCTTGGCGAGCAGGTCGATCTGGTGCGGCCGCGGCGTCCACCCGCGCGCCGCGAACCACGCCGCGAACGGCGCGGGCAACAGCGCCGCGGCGTCGGTGACTGCGGCCCGGGCGGTCATGGCAAAGGCGTAGCGCGGTCGGTCCGGGCCGTCTATCGCCAACCGGCAATGACGGGTACGCCGCGTATCACTATCTTCTAGCCATGCGCCCCGAAGACGTCCTCACGTCAACCCCCGCCGGACTCTTTTCGCCCGCCGGCGACTTCCACATCGACCCGACGCGGCCGGTCAACCGCGCGCTGATCACCCACGGCCATTCCGACCACGCCCGCGCCGGCCACAGGGCGGTGCTGGCGACGGCGGAAACGCTGAAGATCATGGCTGTGCGCTACGGCGAGAACTTCGCCGAGCGGACGCAAGCCGTGACGCTGGGGGAGCCGATGACCATCGGCGGCGCGCGCGTGACCTTCCACCCCGCCGGCCACGTGCTCGGCTCCGCGCAGATCGCCGTGGCCAACGGCGGCGTTACTGTCGTCGCCTCTGGCGACTACAAGCGCCGCGCCGACCCCACCTGCCGCCCGTTCGAGCCGGTGAAATGCGACGTGTTCGTCACCGAGGCGACATTCGGCCTGCCGGTATTCCGTCATCCCGAGCCCGCCGACGAGATCGCCAAGCTGATGAAGTCGCTCGGGCAGTTCCCGGAGCGTGCCCATCTCGTCGGCGCCTACTCGCTCGGCAAGGCGCAACGCGTCATCCGCATGCTGCGCGACATGGGTTACGACCGCACGATCTACCTCCACGGCGCCATGGAGAAGCTCTGCCGCCTCTACGAGGCGGAAGGCATCGCGCTCGGGCCACTCGCCCCGGCCACCGTCGCCGCCGGCAACAAGGGCGACTTCGCCGGGGCGGTCGTCATCTGCCCGCCGACCGAGATCGCCGAGCGCTGGGCGCGACGCTTCCCCGAGCCGGTGGCCTGTTTCGCGTCGGGCTGGATGCGCATCCGCCAGCGCGCCAAGCAGGCCGGCGTCGAGCTGCCGCTGATCCTTTCCGACCACGCCGATTGGGACGAGCTGACCGACACCGTTGCCGAGATCGCGCCGCAGGAGGTGTGGGTCACCCATGGCCGCGAGGAAGCGCTGGTGCGCTGGTGCGAGATCAACGGGATCGCCGCGCGCCCGCTGCACATGGTCGGCTACGAGGACGAGGAAGAATGAACAGGCCGCGTTCAGCCAGCGTACGACGGCCCGCGCACACGCATCGCGAGGCGCACCGAGCCGGCGATCATCCGCGACAGAGCTTCCAGGCTCGCGGGCATGCCGGGACGCCACACGTCGAGCAACAGCGCGATGCGCGGTTCGTCGGCGGCGTTGTCCACCTCGTGCGGGTAGGTGTCGTCCCACAGCAGGAATTCGCCGTCGCCGAAGCGATGCGGTTCGTCGGCGATGGTCATCACCGTCGCCGGCTGGCCGTCGGGACCGAGCGGCATCTTGAGGCCGAGATGGAACCGCAGGATACCGGGGAACGGACCGGTGTGCCGGGGGATGTGCTTGCGCGGCGCGAGAAACGAGACGGTCGCCGACGTGACTTCCGGGCATTGGCCAAGCAGCCGGGCGAGCGTCGGCATCCGCGTCGCGTTCGCCGGCACCGTGACGCCGTATCCCTTGACGAGCAGCATCCGCCAGTCGCGGTTGTCGACGGCGGAGATGCCCTTCTGCGTCGGCATCAGTTCGTGAAAGCGCGGCATCGTTTCGATGCGCGCGGCGAGCGCCTCGTCGCGGATGTCGCGCCAGGCCGCGGCGAACTTCACGTGGTTCGGGAAGGCGACGGCGGCGTCAAGGATCGGCGGCGCCTCGACGCGACGGGCGTAGAACCGCCGGAGCGTTGCCTTGGCGCTGTCGTAGGGCCGCGACATGGCGCGAGTATAACCCAAACCGGGCGCAGGCACCGGCCGACGCGGCCGGCAGGCATTGCGTAGCCGATGCGCGCGTTCGCCGCCCTCCTCGACCGGCTGGTGCTGACGCCGCAGCGGAACGCCAAGCTCCGGCTGATGGCGGACTACTTCCGCGCCACGCCCGATCCTGACCGCGGCTACGCGCTCGCCGCCCTCACCGGGGACCTCAGCATTGCCAGCGTCAAACCAGCCATGCTGCGCGCGCTCGTCGCCGAGCGGGTCGATGAGGTGCTCTTCGGATACGCCTACGACTACGTCGGCGACCTCGCCGAGACGATCGCGCTGATCTGGCCGGCGAAGGGCGAGCCTGCCGGCACCCCTCTCCATCTCTCCGAGATCGTCGAGCAACTCCACGCCGCCTCGCGATTGGCAGGGCCGCGGCTGGTCGAGCAATGGCTGGACCGCCTCGACGCGAGCGGACGCTGGGCGCTGATCAAGCTGGTCGCCGGCGGCCTGAGGATTGGCGTCTCCGCCCGCCTCGCTAAGCAGGCGCTCGCCAACCTTGCCGATCAGCCCGTGAACGAAATCGAGGAGATCTGGCACGCGCTCACGCCGCCCTACGTCGAGCTGTTCGCGTGGCTGGAAGGCCGTGGCGGCCGGCCCGAGGCACGCATCAAGGCGCCGTTCCGGCCGGTGATGCTCTCCCACGCAATCGCCGACGACGAACTGTCCACAATCACGCCAGAGTCTTACGCGGCCGAATGGAAGTGGGACGGCATCCGCGTCCAGGCGGTGCGCGATCAGAGCGTCGTACGGCTCTTCACCCGCACAGGCGACGACATCTCCCACACCTTCCCCGATCTCGTGGCTGGCCTCGACGTGGAGGGCGCGCTCGACGGCGAACTGCTCATCGGCGCGCGCGAGGAGAGCCGCATCGTGGTCGGCTCGTTCTCCGACCTCCAGCAACGCCTCAACCGCAAGACCGTGTCAGCCAAGCTGATGCAGACGCACCCGGCGTTCCTGCGCGCCTATGATTGCTTGGTCGATGGCGACGAGGACATCCGCCCCCTCGCCTTCCGCGAACGCCGGCAACGACTCGAGGCGATGGTCGCCCACTCGCTCTCCGGCCGCATCGATCTCTCGCCGTTGCTCACGTTCCGAACGACCGAGGAACTGGCGAGACTCCGCGCCTCGCCGCCGGAGCGCGTCATCGAGGGCGTCATGCTCAAGCGCTGGGATTCGGCATACGAGCCCGGCCGCCCAAAGGGGCCGTGGTTCAAGTGGAAGCGCGACCCGCACACCATCGACGCCGTTCTGATGTACGCGCAGCGTGGCCACGGCAAGCGCTCGTCGTACTACTCGGACTATACCTTCGGCGTGTGGACCGAGGGCGAGGACGGCGACGAACTGGTGCCGGTCGGCAAGGCGTACTTCGGCTTCACCGATGCCGAACTCGCCGAGATCGACCGCTTCGTGCGCAACAACACCGTCAACCGCTTCGGCCCGGTACGCGAGGTGGTGCACGACGCGAGCCAGGGTCTCGTCTTCGAGGTCGCCTTCGAAGGCCTCGCCCGTTCCACGCGCCACAAGTCCGGCGTCGCCATGCGCTTTCCGCGCATCGCGCGCCTGCGATGGGACAAGCCGCCGTCCGAGGCCGACCGCCTGGAGACGCTGGCAAAGCTGGTACGCGACTAGCTAGCGCCCCCTTGTGCCGCCTTCACCGAAACGAGGATACTCCGCGCCTCGCCACGGGGACCGCGCGGGATGATGGGGGCCGATGTCTGACATCGTAACGTTCGCCAACGGCGTGCCGTTCGCTATCGCCGCCGCCGTCTTCGGCTATCTCATCGGCTCGATCCCGTTTGGCCTCATCATCACCCGCTTCGCCGGCCTCGGCGATATCCGCGCCATCGGCTCCGGCAACATTGGGGCCAC
The DNA here is from genome assembly GCA_963749755.1 of uncultured Alphaproteobacteria bacterium. Lineage (GTDB taxonomy): Bacteria > Pseudomonadota > Alphaproteobacteria > Rhizobiales > Kaistiaceae > JBBDMC01. The sequence continues at coordinate 367,298 of CAVVOK010000005.1, read as the reverse complement.
CAACGTGCTCAGGACCGGCCGCAAATCATTGGCGGCGCTGACGCTTCTCCTCGACGCCGCCAAGGGGGCCGTACCCGTCCTGCTGCTCGCGCCACTGGGCGAAGCCTACGCGCTCGTCGCCGGTTTCGGCGCGTTCCTCGGCCACATCTTCCCCGTCTGGCTCGGCTTCAAGGGCGGCAAGGGCGTCGCGACATATCTCGGCGTGCTCGCCGCGGCGAGTTGGCCGGCGGCTCTCGCCTTTGCCCTCGTCTGGCTCGCGGTCGCCGCGCTGTCGCGGTTTTCCTCCGCGAGCGCCCTCGCCGCGAGCCTGGTCGCGCCGGCGGTGGCGTGGCTCGTCACCGGACCGGCCGCGGCGCTCGCCTTCGCGCTCCTCTCCGTCATCCTGTGGACGCGCCATACCGGCAACATCGGTCGCCTCCTCAACGGCACCGAATCGCGCATCGGCGAGAAACGGTGACGGAGGGCGTGCGCCTCGACGATCAGCAGCGCCTCGCCTGGCTGCGGCTGATCCGCAGTGAGGGCGTGGGCCCGGTCACGTTCCGCGAGTTGATCAACCACTTCGGCAGCGCCTACGCCGCCCTCGATGCCGTGCCAGCGCTCGCCGAACGCGGCGGACGGCGCATCCGCCTCTACGCAGCCGACGACGCCGAACGCGAGGTCAAGGCAGCAACGGCGCTTGGCGCGCGCTTGGTCGCGGTCGGCGAGCCGGAGTACCCGCCGTGGCTGCGCGCGGTGGACGGCGCACCGCCGCTGCTCGCAATCCGCGGCAATTTCGCCGCACTCGACCGACCGATGGTGGCGGTCGTTGGCTCCCGCAACGCCTCCATCGCCGGCCGGAAATTCGCCGCCGCAGTCGCGCGCGGACTAGGCGACGCCGGTCTGGTCGTCGCCTCGGGCCTTGCCCTCGGCATCGACGCCGCCGCCCACCGGGCCACGCTCGCAAACGGCACCGCGGCCGTGTTCGCCGGCGGCCTCGACCGCCCTTACCCGGCCGAAAACGTGGAGCTCGCCGCGGAGATCCTCGCGGAAGGCGTGCACGTCAGCGAAATGCCGATGGGTTGGGAGCCGCGCGCCCGCGACTTTCCACGCCGCAACCGCATCATCTCGGGCGTGGCGATGGGCGTCGTGGTGGTCGAGGCGGCGCGCCGTTCCGGATCGCTGATCACCGCCCGCCTCGCCGGCGAACAGGGCCGGCTGGTATTCGCCGTTCCCGGCTCGCCGCTCGACCCACGCGCCGAAGGCACCAATCGGCTCATCAAGGACGGCGCGATCCTCGTCACCAAGATCGATGACATCCTGGCGGAGGTGGCGCCGATGCTCGAACGTCCGCCGCTCGTGGCGAGCGCGAACGAGGACGAGGGCGAGCGCGCCATCGCCACGGACGCCAACGACAGCGACCGCGCCACCATCGTCAACGCCCTGGGGAAAACGCCGGTCGCGCTGGACGACATCATCCGCTTCACGGGCTTGAGGCCCGCCGTCGTCCATCTCGTCCTGCTGGAGCTTGATCTTGCCGGCCGAATTGAACGCCACGGCGGCCAGCGCGTATCGCTTGTGGATTAGGCACGCTTCCGCGTCGGCTTGCCCGCGGCTTTCGCCTCGTCCTTCCCGGCCTCTTCCGTGACCATCGACAGAAGGTATGCGATGAATTCCAGGCCCTCACCGTCCGCGACTTTCATCAGATGGGAGGACATCAAGTGAATGTAGCGCCTCGCGTCGCTTTCCGTTTCTCCACTCGGCGCGAAAGGCAACCCGTGCAAAGTCATGTCCATTGCGAAGCCCTCGACTATCGCTTCTAGTGGCGACACCGCCTGCCATGTCTTCCTGAAGCGTTATTGCGACGACGCGATTTGAATTACATCTGACAATAAGCTGCATTTCATATATTACCAAACAATTAAGCAATTCAATACTAAATGACTCAATAAAAGATAGAGCGCAAGAAGATACAATACAGTATAATACTAATTATACTCAAAAGGCATACATGACGATGGCCTACCACAGTTGGCGAAATCCGGATGCCCAGATTGGGCCGTTTTTTGCGCCTCTCGGAAAGGAGGACTTGAAGACAATGCTCCCCATGGTTTAAATTCGTTCGAAACATTCTATCCTAGGTTGCGAAAAGCGGATCGTTGGCATGGCGCTGAACCGGTCGCAAAGCCACACCCCCGCAGATGGCCGCGGCGAACCTATCGACCCGGACGACACCGCCCGGTACATCGGCAGCCTCGCGAACGAGCTGCGCGGCATGGCGATGAGGCAGGACTTGGGCTTCCTGGCGTATCTATTGGCGATGGTCGTGGAAGAAGCGGAGGCCACGGCAGGCCGGCCCGCGCGACAGGCAGCCTCCGGGGGCTGACAAGGCGCCGATCGCGGCCCGGCGCTCGGCGTTGCCTGACTTACCCTTCCTTGAAGACCCCGTTCGCGCTGCCGGGGGCCACTCCGAAATCACCCGACTTCGTGTGGGGAGATACGCCATTGTCATCCGTCACGCATTTAAGTCCGCGCTGCAGCAAAACGCGAATCGCCGCCGCACGACTTGGCATCCGGTTTTCGAAACGAAAATCGTCAAGCAACGCGAGCTCTTCCGGCGTCAGCATCACCTGGAGGCGTTCGTCTCTTAGCCGTGCGTTCGACATGCTCACCTCCCAATCCGAATTCAGGTGCAATTCGATCCAATGTTGATGGTGGAGCACGGTTGACTGACGGCAATAGTCATTTGTGACGTTGACATCGATCAGATCGCGATCAACCGGTCGCGGAGCGCATGCGCGACCGCCTGCGTACGATTTGCAGCGCCGAGCTTCCGCGCCGCGGTCTGCGTGTGTCCATCCACGGTTCGCTTCGCGATGTTCAGAATTTCGCCAATTTCCCAAGCCGACTTGCCTTCCGCTGCCCACGTCAGCACTTCACACTCGCGCCGGGTCAACAGCGCGATCGGCCGGCGATCCGATGGGAGCAGATCCTGCAGCCGGCGGAATGCATAAAGGGCGAGTAAGTGCAGGGATGCCTTGGCCCGCGGCGAAAGGTCCAGGTTCTTGCCCGTCATCCAAACGTAGCTGCTTCCGGTTCGGCACAGGACCGGGACGGCAAAGCCCGTGAGCGTGCCAAATTCGCGTCGCCCTTGCATGACTTCGCCAGCCGGAGACGCGCCGTCATAGTCGGACTGATCGACGTGCCATGCGAACGGCATGGTCGACGCCCGCATTCGCGCCACCATTGGGTCGAAGGTGAAATAGCCGCGTTCGACGTAGCGATTGAACCATTCGCCCGGCGTGTGCTTGACCAGGACGCAAGCCTCGAACCGTTCGTTCAGTCTCGGGAAATTGCCAACGACGATATGCTGCAATCCAACCGAGCCGATTACCTTCCGCATGCGGCGCACGATCTCATGCGGATCGGCGATGCGATCCATCTCCTCGATGAGGCCGAAGGCCTCAGACTGGGCGATATTCCACTGCACAGACACCCTCCGGGGCGATTGCTCGCCGTTCGTCGTGCAAAGAGCCCGCGATAAAGGCACCGCTCTGGTGCGTGACTTGTTCCCCTTGTGATCGCCGCAACGTAGCCGCGGACGTGACCGCATCCGGCCCCCACCAACCTATAGGCGGGGAGACTATCCAACCCCAGGATTGCCGTTGCCGGCAATGACTTACAGCGAGGATGCTGCAACCATCGCGATTTGTACACAACTACCGTTGCGGCAGTGCGGGAGCGGAACACAACCTTTTCGCGATTGCGGCAAGCGGTTGGTGACCCCATCTTTGCCCTGCACCGCGAGCCCATTTGACAGTCTCAACCGATTTCTGGATTGTCCACGGCCGTCCGGGCACCCCGGCATGCCCGACGCGGTCGCCGGCATCTCACCCATAGCCAGGGGCCGCCCAGCATCCAGCGGCGCTAAATTCCCGCATCCATGAACGTCGTCATCGTCGAATCGCCCGCCAAGGCCAAGACCATCAACAAGTACCTGGGGCCCAGCTACCAGGTGCTCGCCTCCTATGGCCACGTGCGCGACCTGCCATCCAAGAACGGCTCGGTCGATCCCGACGAGGATTTCGCCATGCGCTGGGAGGTGGACGGCAGGGCCCAGAAGCGCCTGTCGGACATCACCAAGGCGGTGAAGGGCGCCGACCGGCTGATCCTCGCCACCGACCCCGACCGCGAGGGCGAGGCGATCTCCTGGCACGTGCTCGAGGTGCTGAAGGCCAAGAAGGCGCTTGGCGGCATGCCGGTCGAACGCGTCGTGTTCAACGCCGTCACGCGCGACGCGGTGCTCGACGCGATGCGCCACCCGCGTGTGATCGACGAGGCGCTGGTCGACGCCTACCTCGCCCGCCGCGCGCTCGACTACCTGGTGGGCTTCACGCTGTCGCCGGTGCTGTGGCGTAAGCTCCCCGGTGCGCGCTCCGCCGGTCGTGTGCAGTCGGTCGCACTGCGCCTGGTGTGCGAGCGCGAGAACGAGATCGAGGTCTTCAAGCCGCGCGAATACTGGTCGGTCGCGGTGACGCTCGAGCCGCCGAACGGCGGGCGCTTCGTTGCCCGCGTCGTCGGCTTCGACGGCAAGAAGCTCGGCCGACTGGACATTGCAGACGCCACCACCGCGCATGGGATCGAGGCAGCGCTGAAGTCCGGCGCCTACCGCGTCGCCGCCGTCGAGGCAAAGCCGGTCAAGCGCCACCCCGCGCCGCCGTTCACCACCTCGACCCTGCAACAGGAAGCATCGCGCAAGCTCGGCTTCTCCGCCTCGCGCACCATGCAGACCGCGCAGCGCCTCTACGAGGACGGCCACATTACCTACATGCGCACCGATGGCGTGCAGGTCGCGCCGGAGGCGATAACCGCCGCCCGCCGCCTGATCGAAAGCCGCTACGGCCATTCCTACGTGCCGGAGAAGCCGCGGTTCTATCAGACCAAGGCCAAGAACGCGCAGGAGGCGCACGAGGCGGTCCGCCCAACCGATCTGTCCGCCGCGCCGGACTCGATTGCGCACAGCCTCGAGCCGGATCAGGCCAAGCTCTACGACCTCGTCTGGAAGCGCATGGTCGCGAGCCAGATGGCGTCCGCCGAGCTGGAGCGCACCACGGTCGACATTGACGGCGGCGTCGCCCGACCGGTGAACCTTCGCGCGACCGGCCAGGTGGTTCGCTTCGACGGCTTCCTCGCCGCCTATCAGGAAGGCCGCGACGACCAGCCGGCATCGCAACGACCGGAGTCGGATGACGACGACGGCGGCCGGCTACCGCCGATGGCCGCAGGCGACCCGCTGACCGAGCACGGCATTGAGACCGAGCAACACTTCACCGAGCCGCCGCCCCGCTACACCGAGGCAACGCTGATCAAGAAGATGGAGGAACTCGGCATCGGCCGGCCCTCGACCTATGCCGCCACGCTGTCGGTGCTTCGCGACCGCGGCTACGTGCGCATGGACAAGCGCCAACTGGTGCCCGAGGACAAGGGCCGTCTCGTCACCGCGTTCCTGGAGAGCTTCTTCGACCGCTACGTCGAGTACGACTTCACCGCCGACCTGGAGGAGAAGCTCGACAAGATCTCCAACGGCGACTTGTCGTGGAAGGAGGTGCTGCGCGACTTCTGGCGCCAGTTCTCGCACGACGTCGACCAGACCAAGGACCTGCGCGTCGCCGAGGTGCTGGAGCACCTGAACGAGCTGCTCGGGCCGCACGTCTTTCCGCCGCGCGCCGACGGCGGCGACCCGCGACAATGCCCCTCGTGCGGCAACGGCAAACTTTCCCTGAAGGTCGGCAAGTTCGGCGCCTTCGTCGGCTGCTCGAACTATCCCGAGTGCCGCTACACCCGCCAGCTCGCCGACGTCGGGCGAGAACGGCATGCCGAGGCCGGCGCCGACGGCACGCGTGCTCGGCGCGCGACCCCGACACCGGGCTCGAAGTCACGCTGCAAGACCGGCCGCTTCGGCCCGTACGTCCAGCTCGGCGAACAGGCCGGGACAGGCGAGAAGCCGAAGCGCGCCAGCATGCCCGCGCGGCTGGGACCCGCCGACCCTCGACCTCGACCGCGCGCTGGCGCTGCTCGCGCTGCCGCGCGAAGTCGGGCGTCCATCCGGAGACCGGCAAGCCGATCACCGCCGGCATCGGCCGCTACGGCCCGTTCGTGCTCCACGACGGCACCTTCGCCAATCTCGATTCGGTCGAGGAAGTGTTCTCGGTCGGCCTGAACCGCGCCGTGACGCTCATCGCGGAGAAGCTCGCCGGCGGTGGACGCCGTGGGCGCGGCACGCCGAAGGCGCTGAAGGACCTCGGCGAGCACCCGGCCGGCGGCGGGCACGTGACCGTTCGCGAGGGGCGCTACGGGCCCTATGTCAATCACGGCAAGATCAACGCGACGCTCCCCAAGGACGTGGACCCGGAAAGCGTGACGATGGAGACCGCCGTCGCCCTCATCGCCGCCAAGAGCGGCGCGCCATCGCGCGGCAAGGCAAAGGCGAAGACCGCCGGCAAGGCGCGCGCGGGCAAGACGGCGAAAGCAAGGCCCGCCGCGAAGGCCAAGCCCGCGGCCAAGGCGAAGCAACCCGCCGAAGCGAACTGACGTGACCACCAAGCGCGCCGACAAAAAGACCGACCGGCCGTTCCCCACCCGCGAAGAAATCCTCGCCTACATCGCCGAACATCCTGGCCGCGCCGCCAAGCGCGACATCGCTCGCGCCTTCGGCGTCAAAGGTACCGCCCAGCGCGCCGCGCTCCGCGACCTGATCGCGGAACTCGGCAAAGAGGGGCTGGTGGAGCGCAAGCACGGACGCCTGGCACGCCCGGGCGACCTGCCGCCCGTCACCGTGCTCACCATCGCGGCGCGTGACCGCGACGGTGAATTGATCGCCCGCCCGACGGAGTGGCCCAACGAACAGGACCCGCCGCGCATCGTGCTGTCGCGACCGCGCCGCGGCGCCCCTGCGCCGGGCCTCGGCGATCGCGTTCTCGCCCGCCTCGCGCCGGGCGGACCGGACGGCCCGGATTACGTCGCGCGCGTCATCAAGGTTCTTGCCGGCGCGCCCGAGGCGTCGTTCGGCGTCGTGCGGCTCGGCGAGCGGGAAGCCCGCGTCGAGCCGATCGACCGCAAGCAGAAGGAACTCATCCTGGAAGACCCCGGGGACGCCAAGGAAGGCGACCTCGTCCGCGTCGAGCGTCACACGCTCGACGCGATTCGGCCTCGACCGCGCGCGCCTCATCGAGGTGGTCGGCTCGATGAAGGACGAGAAGGCGGTGAGCCTGATCGCCATTCTCGCGCACGGCATCCCGCACGTCTTCCCGCCCGCCGTGCTCGCCGAGGCGGCGGCCGCAAAGCCCGCGCCGCTCGCCGGCCGCGAGGACTGGCGCGCCCTCGCCCTGGTCACCATCGACCCGGCCGACGCGAAGGACCACGACGACGCCGTCCATGCCGACCCCGACCCCGACCCGGCGAACGCCGCCGGTCACATCGTCACCGTCGCCATCGCCGACGTCGGCTGGTACGTGCGGCCGGAAACGGCGCTCGATCGCTCAGCCGAGGAGCGCGGCAACTCTGTCTACTTCCCGGATCGCGTCGTACCGATGCTGCCCGAGCGCATATCCAACGATCTCTGCTCGCTCCGCGAGGCCGAGGACCGGCCGGCGCTCGCGGTGCGCATGGTGTTCGCCGCCGACGGCCGCAAACTGGCCCATCGCTTCCACCGCGTCATGATGCGTTCCGCCGCGCGGCTGAGCTACGCTCGAGCGCAAGCCGCCTTCGACGGCCGCGCCGGCGACCTGCCCGAAGGCGTCGCCGCCGCGCTCGCATCCCTCTGGGAGGCCTACCTTGCGCTGCGGCGGGGCCGCGAGGAGCGCGCGCCGCTGGAGCTCGATCTCCCCGAACGCAAGGTCATGCTCAAGCCCGACGGCACGATCGACCGCATCGTCGTGCCGGAGCGGCTCGAAGCGCACCGCCTCATCGAGGAGTTCATGATCCAGGCGAACGTCGCCGCCGCCGAGACGCTGGAGGCGAAGCGCTCGCCGCTCGTCTACCGCATCCACGACACGCCATCGCTCGCCAAGCTCGAAGCGCTGCGCGACTTCCTGAAATCGATCGAAATGTCGTTGCCGCGCGGCGGCAACCTTCGCCCATCGCACTTCAACAGCATCCTCGACCGCGTCACGGCGAGCGAGCACGGACCGCTGCTCCACGAGGTCGTGCTGCGGACGCAGGCGCAGGCCGAGTACAGCCCGGAGAACATCGGGCACTTCGGCCTGAACCTCCGGCGCTACGCCCACTTCACCTCGCCCATCCGGCGCTACGCCGACCTGATCGTCCATCGCGCCCTGATCCGCGCGCTGCGCCTCGGCGACGGCGGCCTGCCCGACAACGCGGCGGCCGCGCTTCCCGAGATCGCCGCGCGCATCTCCGCCGCCGAGCGCCGCGCCATGGCAGCCGAGCGCGATACCATCGACCGCCTCGTCGCAAACTGGCTCGCCGACCGCATCGGCGCGACCTTCCCCGGCCGCATCGCCGGCGTCACCAGCGCCGGGCTGTTCGTGAAGCTCGACGAGACCGGCGCGGACGGCTTCGTGCCGATGCGCTCGCTCGAGCACGACCGCTTCATCCACGATGCGGCGCGCCACGCCGTCATCGGTTCGCAGACCGGCGAGATGCACCGCCTGGGCGATTCCGTCGAGGTGCGGCTGTTGGAAGCGGCGCCGCTCGCTGGCGCACTCCGCTTCGAGCTGCTGTCGGAGGGCCGTGTCGTTCCGCCGCGTGAGCGGCCGCGCCTGAGCACCCGAGCCGGGCGGTCTCGCCCTCCGCCGCGCCGCGCCCGCGGCCGTCGCTGACCGCTTGCCCCGCGTAGCGGGAAGGCTTACCTGACGGACACGCCGCTCAGGATATCCCCAATGCCCGTCGAGATCGTTGGAACCGAAACGCCCAGGCCGATCTTCCGATCGCTGAGGCGCGGCCTCAGATGCCGCTGCCCACGTTGCGGCACGGGCGCCCTCTTCGGCAGCTTTCTGAAGCCCGTCGCAACGGTGTGCCTGTATGCGCCGAAGACCTGAGCCACCAGCGCTCCGACGACGCCGCGCCGTATTTCACGATGGTCGTGGTCGGCCACGTAACCGTGCCGCTGCTTCTTCTGACCGCGATCGAGACGAACCTTTCTTCCACCGCACTGCTGGCCATCTGGCTGCCGGCGACGCGGGCTGCTCGCACTCGGCCTGCTCCAGCCGATCAAGGGCGCGATCATCGCGCTGCAGTGGGCGCTGAGGATGCACGGCTTCGACGGCAGCGAGAACCCAGACGCACCGGCCGCGGTGCTGCCCCGGCCCGTGAACTGAGCCCTTCAGTCTTTCTGGAAGACTGGGTTCTCGACCAGATACACCTTGCCCGGCATCGTGGGGTCGAGCGTCGACGACGGCGCGGTGATGAAGATGTGGCTCTCGTCGGCGGTCAACGCGGGGCCCGTGATGTATCGCTCGGGAACCTCGATCGTTGCCTTGAGCTTCGCGTCCGGGCCGACGATGAGCATGTGCCCGGCGCCATATTCCGGAATGTAAATGTTCCCTTTCCGGTCGACCGCGAGGTCGTCGGGTCCGACCTCCCACGTCCGGTTGGGGTCGGCCGGCTCTAGATCGTCGAGACGCACGAAGACGCGCTTGTTCGACAGGCTTGCGTCGTCCGCGACGTCGTAGGCGAGCACCTGCCGGTTGAGGTGCTCCGAAACGTATAGCGTCTTGCCATCCGGGCTCAGCGCCACTCCGTTGGAGTAGTGGATTTTCTCCGCCATCCGGCTGAGCGTTCCTGATCGGTCGAGATACATCACCGCGCCCTGCGGTGGGTAGTTCGGCGAAAACGGCCCGGCGGCCGAGAAATACACGCCGCCGCGGGCGTCGTTGACGGCGAAGTTCGGCGTCTGGAACCGGTTGCCGTCGCGATCCTTGTCGATCACACGCAGCGTTACGCCGGAGCGCGAGATGCGCACGACGACCTGCTCGATGTCGCAAAGGATCAACAGGTCGGGACCGATCCGCGCGACCGAGGTCGGCCCGCACCCGTCGCGCTTCCACACGGTTCGGTTGCTCTTGCCGTCCCAGTACTTGACCGTGTCGGCTCCCATCTCGGTGTAATAGAAGCCGCCGCCGTCGGCGAGCGGGCCTTCCGGGTAGAGCGCGCGCGGATTGACGACAATGGGCTGATCGGCCGCCACCGGGGCACCCATCGTCGCAACGAGACACGCCGCGACGAGAAGGCCGCCCGCCACACGCCACCGGCGCTTGACATTCCGCCAGTCAATTCCGTTAATGCCCGCCAACTGCAACGCCCTCGCCACCTCTCGGGAAACCATCATGGCCAAGGCCACCACCGTCAAGATCAAGCTGGTCAGCTCGGCCGATACCGGGTTCTACTACGTCACCAAGAAAAATTCCCGCACCAAGACGGAGAAGATGGTGCTGAAGAAGTACGACCCCGTGGCGCGCAAGCACGTCGAGTTTCGCGAAGCCAAGATAAAATAGCCGGCGCCGCGCGAGCGGCGCCCAAAAAAAGAGCACCGCCAAAGCGGTGCTCTTTCTTTTCGCCGCGGTCGCGGCGGAGATTTGTGGCCGGCCCAAAACGGGTTTGTACGAGGAGGCCACTCAGCCCGCTCTGGAACCGGCCGACCCTACGGACCCAGGAGATGCGGCGGACCTGAGCACTCCGCAGGGTTTCCAAAATTGCGTTGTTCGAGGAGAGAGTGTGCCGCGGCGTGCTCGGTCATTGAGCGTACCAACCTGCCGCAACATCCCGCTCGCTCGACCCGGGGGGGACTTTATCCCTAGCCGAAGGTTTAGCAAACCGGCAAAAACTGGAAAACTCCTTTTTAGTAAAGTTTTAGCGTTAACCCGTCCGATTTTGCCTCAGGTATGCAACTGTACCGTGTCAGGCCGCGCTGGCCGTGACCACTCGGTTGCGCCCGTCACGCTTTGCACGGTAGAGGGCATCGTCCGCCCGCTTCAGGAGCTGGCTTGGCGTGTCGTCCGCCGGGAGAAGAACCGCCACGCCGATCGATACTGTCACGCCGATCGACTGCTCCGGCTCGCTCGTCACGCGAAATGGTTCGCCGGCTATCTTCTGCCGCAACCGCTCGCCGACGAGGCGCGCCAGCGCTGCATCGGTATCGGGCATCACGATGACGAATTCCTCGCCGCCGAGCCGGCAGGTGAGATCGATGCCGCGTACGGCCTTCTCCACCCGGCGCGCGAACTCGCGTAACACCTCGTCACCGGCCGCGTGACCGTAGCCGTCGTTGATCGCCTTGAAGTGGTCGATGTCGAGCACCAGCAGCGAGAGCGCCTTGTCGCGCACCATCGCCTGCTGCACCAGCGTCGCGAGGTGGCGCTCGAGGTAGCGGCGATTGTGCAGGCCGGTGAGGCCGTCGGTAACGGCCATCTCGATCGTCGCCTGTACGGTGTCGCGCAGCCGGTCGGAGAACCTCTTGCGGCGCACCTGTGTCTTGACCCGCGCCACAAGTTCGTTGCGGTCGATCGGCCGCACGAGATAGTCGTTCACGCCGAGCTCGAGCCCGCGCATGAGCTTGAGGTTGTCGCCCGCGTCCACGATCACCAAAATCGGCAGCAGCCGCGTCCGATCGAGCGAGCGGAGCTGTGAGCAAAGCCTGAGGGCATCGACTCCCTTGAGGCCCAGACTGACGATGACGAGGTCGTAGTCCTCGTCGGCGGTGCGGAACAGCGCCTCGTCTGGGTCGGCCTCGATGGTGAGCGTGTAGTGCGGCGCGAGCGCCTGGCGGATGCGGTCGACGCTCACGTCGGCGTCGTCTACCAGCAGCACTTTGCCGCCGTTTCCCCCGAGCGTGAACGGATCGAACGCTTCGTCGAATCCCATGTCGCTCGAGGTCGTCGCCCGCATCATCAATTCGTCGGTGAGCATCTTCAGCCGGACGAGGCTCTTCACGCGCGTGATCAGCGCCAGTTCGTTAACCGGCTTGGTCAGGAAGTCGTCTGCTCCCGCCTCGAGGCCCGCGATGCGGTCGGACGGTTCGTCGAGCGCGGTGATGATGACGACGGGAAGGTGTGTCGTGCGTGGATCGCTCTTCAGCCGCCGACAGACCTCAAGCCCGTCGAGTCCGGGCATCAGCACGTCGAGCAGAACGATATCGCACTGGCCGCTGGCGCAAACGTCCAGCGCCTCCTGCCCGCTCGTCACCGTCAAGACGTCGAAGTACTCGGCGGTGAGCCGCGCCTCGAGCAGCTTGGCGTTTGCGACGAGATCGTCGACGACGAGCACGCGCGCGGTCATGCCCGGACCTCAGCCGTCGCCAAGGTAGGACTTGACGGTATCCAGGAAGGTGTTGACCGAGATTGGCTTCGACAAATACGCCTCGCAGCCGCCTTGCCGAATGCGCTCCTCGTCACCCTTCATGGCGAACGCCGTCACCGCGATCACCGGGATCGTGCGCAGGTCGTCGTCCTCCTTGATCCACTTCGTCACCTCCAGCCCCGACACTTCCGGCAGCTGGATGTCCATCAGGATCAGGTCGGGCCGGTGCTCACGCGCCAGATCGATCGCCTCCAACCCGTTGCGGGTCTGAACGATGTTGTATCCGCTGGCTTCCAAGAGATCGTGGAAGAGCTTCATATTGAGCTCGTTGTCTTCCACGACCAAGACCGTCTTGGCCATCAGGCTCGATCCCTGTTGCCGGCAGCAGCAGCCGGCTCGGGGCGGGATTATTGTCCGCCGCTTCCCTGTATGGCCAAGCTAGTAGGGATTCATTTCAGAAAGGCAAACGCAACGTCAGAAAGGCGGCGGTAGATTTAGACGAACTGGCATACAATGCGTGCAAATTTCGAACCCCGCACGTAGCGCGCGAATCGCGCGCCCGCTCACTCACGACGATAGGTCTGACCGACTGGACGATGAGTCGAACAACCGCGGCTGACGTATCAGCGCGCCGCGACCGCCTGCTCGACGTGCTTATCGTGGGCCATGTCGCGCTCGACGATAGCCTCGTGCTTCTCGAGGTCCGCCACCGCCGCATCGAACTCGGCCTTGGCCCCGTCGAGCTGCTCCTTGAGCTCGTCGGCCGACGCCTTGAGGTTGTCGCGCCGCTGCATGGCCGCCTTGGCGAAAGTCGGATAGGCGAAGTGATTGATGTCGGAGATGCCGCTCCGCTCCTGCTCCGCCCTGACCTGGTCGTCGAGATCCTTCGCCATGCGCTCGAACTCGACGATCATGGCCTGGATCTGATCGACCTGCCGGCGCTTCTCATCGACATGGAAGCGCTTCAGACGGATGAGACCTTCACGCGACTTCATACTCCGTACTCCTTACGCCCCGCCTGTGGCGTCCGCCCGTCCGGACGGCCGCTCATTTTTGTGGCGCCTCGTTGTTCCTTCTTCGCCGCACTCGCGCGGCAATCGATGGCGGGCGCTCCGATTAAACGTTTCGTTTACATCTGACGTTAATCATGGCCGAGGATCGCTTAATTCGGGGTAAACCGGCGGGTCTCCGCTCGACCCTGAAACCGCGAGTCGTGTGAATCGCTTAGCGCGAAGTCTTGAAGTTGGTTAAGAAAGAATTGACCGATGGAATTCCACGTCATCTCAACGGTCTGTAACCAATTTTCTAGACTTTTGATTAATTTGCTTGTGCCACTGAATCAGGGTTTGTTAACCAGTGACTGATAGCGTAGCGAATCGGGGGTTAACCGCGTCTCGGCGCCGGTGTTGGCGGTGCGTTGGCCGGACCGGAACAGCCAGGGGGATGGCATGCGAGTGCTTCTGATCGAGGACGACAGCGCCACTGCGCAGAGCATCGAACTGATGCTGAAGTCCGAGAACTTCAACGTCTACACGACGGACCTTGGCGAAGAAGGCGTCGACCTCGGCAAGCTCTACGACTACGACATCATTCTCCTGGACCTGAACCTCCCCGACATGTCGGGTTACGAGGTTCTTCGTTCGCTGCGCCTCAGCAAGGTCAAGACGCCGATCCTTATCCTGTCCGGTCTCGCCGGCATCGAGGACAAGGTGCGCGGTCTTGGCTTCGGCGCCGACGACTACATGACCAAGCCGTTCCACAAAGACGAGCTGGTGGCGCGCATCCACGCCATCGTGCGCCGCTCGAAGGGGCATGCCCAATCCGTCATCACCACCGGCGACTTAACCGTCAACCTCGACACCAAGACCGTCGAGGTCAACAGCCAGCGCGTCCATCTGACCGGCAAGGAATACCAGATGCTCGAGCTGCTCTCGCTCCGTAAGGGCACCACTCTCACCAAAGAGATGTTCCTCAACCATCTCTACGGCGGCATGGACGAGCCGGAACTGAAGATCATCGACGTGTTCATCTGCAAGCTCCGCAAGAAGCTCGCGGCCGCCACCGGCGGGCAGAACTACATCGAGACCGTGTGGGGCCGCGGCTACGTGCTGCGTGAGCCCGACGAGCACGAAATCCGCGAAAGCGCTTGAACCGACGAATTCCTCGCGCCCTCACCTTTTCTCCCTGGGCGCGAAATTCGGGAAAGCCCCGCTGTCTCCTCCTGGCGGGGCTTTTCTCTCGCCTAACAGGCTTTCGCCGACCCTCAGAGCATTCCGACTTCGTGGAGCTTGGTCTCGACCGCCATGCGGTCGAACGGCTTGAGCAGGTACTCGTCCGCGCCCGCGCGTAACGCCCGCGCGACTTGCGCGACGTCCGCCTCGCTCGCGCAGAACACCACCTTCGGGCGCTTCCCGCCGTCCATCTGGCGGAGGTTCGACAGGAAGTCGATCCCGTCCATCACCGGCAGTTGCCAGTCGAGCAGGATGAGGTCGGGCATCCGCCGCATGCACTGGTCGATCGCGGCGCGGCCGTCATTGGCCTCCGCCACGCTGAAGCCGAAATCCTCCAGGATCCGCCGCGCCACTTTGCGGATGACGCTCGAATCGTCGACGACCAGACAATGTCGCATGGCACCCCCAAGGCCCGCCCGCCTTGCCGCGGGCAACGGACCATCGTAGCGATCACGCTAGGGTGCGTCGGGTTAAGATTATCTGAAGAGACGGTCGCCTAGGCCTGCGGGGCGGCCGTGATCACCACGTCGGCTCCGTCACGATCGGCGGCGATCGACATCGCCACCGCCCGTGCGAGCGCGCCGGTGTAGTAGGCCTGCACCGACTGCGCGTCGACCTGCACGCCTTCCAGCTTACCCGGCACCAGGCTCTCGAAGGCCGGTGGTACGCGCGCGCTCGGGCCGGTGGACCTCAGCACGAACTTCGGCGATGTCGAGCCTTCGACCACCACCTTGACCGAGCCCCCGCGTGGCACGGCGGCATTGGCGAGCAGGATCAGGTTGAGCAGCAGCTTGACCAAGTTCTTCGGCATCAGGACGCGGGGCGACTCCCAAGAGAAGTCGGCCTTTTCGCCGTCCATGTAGCCTTTGGCGACCTTCTCGGCGTCGGCGAGGTCGATCTCGGCCCCAGCCGAGCCAGCCGCGCCGAACGCCAAGCGCGCGAACTGCAGCTTGGCGGAAGCCTGGCGGGCGCTGCGCTGGATCAGCCCGAAGGCGAATTCCCGCATGTCCTCGCTGTTGTCTTCCTCGAGCACTTCCATGCCGTTGATGATGGCGCCGACCGGCGAAATGATGTCGTGGCACACCCGGCTGCACAGAAGCGCCGCCAGGTCGAGCGCGCTCAGTTCGACCTGTTCGCTCAATTCGCTCTCCCCACCCGAAAGCCGCGGCCCGCGCGGCGAATCGTGCCCCCCACCGGCACCAAACCGGGGATACACTGCCCTTTCCACGCTGCCAACACCATCGTTGCAGTCATCCCGCCGCCCCAATTTCGACTAAACTCGGCCGCCGAATCGCGTGCCGGTCAACGAACCGTCGGGAGACCAGTTCGATGCAGTTGATGAGAACGTTCCATGCAATCATGCTCGCCGCCGTGGCCGCGGTCGCGGCTCTTCCGGCGGCCGCCCAGAGCTACGACACCCGTTATAGCTCCAACGAGCTTGTCGCCGAAGGTAGCCGCTTCTTCGGCGATGTCTCCCAGGGATTGGCCAGCGTCGTTGAGCGCGCGGTCTCCGACTACGGCCTGCCCAACGGCTATATCCTCGGCCAGGAGGGCAGCTTCGCCATCATCGGCGGGGCGCGCTACGGCCAGGGCACGCTCTACACCAAGAATGCCGGCCAGCATCACGTCTATTGGCAGGGTCCGTCCATCGGACCGGACATCGGCGGCAACGGCGACCGCGTCATGATGCTGGTCTATGACCTCCCCGCCGTCGCCGCGCTCTACAACCGCTACCCCGGCGTCGCCGGCTCGGCCCACGTCGTGGCCGGGTTTGGCATGACGGTGGTCGCCCGCGATGGTGTGACCATCGTGCCGATCGTTTCCGGGGTGGGAGGACGGCTCGGCGTGAACGTTGGTTACCTCAAATTCACCGACCGCCGCACGCTCAATCCGTTCTGAGACCTGGGTTTCAGGCCTCCCGCCCGTGTGACCCGTTTCACACGTGGCGCGTGCCGCGCTAAGTAAATCGCCTGTCGAGGTGGCGCGCCCACGCGACAAGTGGCATGGTCCTTTTGGGGCCACGCCGCCGCGGTTTGGAGGCTGGGATTGATCCAGGCGGTCATGTATTTCGTCCTGGGCCTGCTCGCCGCGGGCCTTGTTGCCCTCCTCGTAACGCCCGTCCTTTGGCGGCGCGCGGAGCGGCTTGCGCAGCGCCGCGTCGAAGCAGCGCTCCCCTCCACCCGCGCTGAGATCAACGCCGACAAGGACCAGTTGCGTGCGCGGTTCGCCGTTACCAACCGGCGCCTCGAGATGGCCATTAGCCGTCTCAACGAGAAGCTCGCCGGGCGCCTGATCGAGGTCGGCGAGCAGAAGGACGAAATCGGTGCACTCAACCGCCGCCAGGCGGAGCTGACCGAGAACGTCGCGACCCTGGAGAAACGCGACGCGGAGATCACCGCCTCGCTCCGCGTGGCGGAAAACCGGGTCGCCGCAGCCAACTCCGAAGTGACGCTGCGCGATGAGCGCCTCGCCGCGCGCGCCGCCGAGATCGGCGGGCTGCGCGCCAATATCGCCGAGCACGAGCAACTCGGCGAGGAGCAGCGTCTCGAGCTGGTCGCCCGCGCGACGACCATCGACAACCTGACCGACCGCCTCACCGCCGCCGCGGCGTCGGAGACCCTGGTGGTGTTTGCCCGTGACCAATTGCAGGCCACGCTCGCCAACGAGCGCGCCCGCCTCGCCGAAACCCAACGGCACGTCCAGAGCCTCGAGATCTCGCTCGCGGAGTTGCAGGCGGAGCGGATCGAGCGCATCGCCGAGCTTGGCCGGCGCGCCGAGGAGATTGCGGCGCTCGAGGCCGAGCTTGCCGCCGAGCGTGTCCAGCTGGAGGCGATGAAGGCCGCCAACGAGGAAGCGCGCGACAATCTCGCCGACGCCGCGCGGCGCATTGGCGTGCTGGAGGCCGGCCTCGATGCCGTGCGCGCCGAGCGCGTCGACCGCCAAGCGGAGCTCGATCGCCATGCCGCTGCCCTCAAGGCGCGCGACGCCGAGATCGCCGCCGAGCGCGAGCGGCGCGAGGCCCTCGCCGCCGCCCTCGACACGCGCACCAACGACATCGCCGCTTCGAACGCCGGAAGCGGCGCGATCGCGATCAACCAACGCGGCGGCGAGGCGGCGGCCACCGCAATGGACGCGAAGAAGACCGCGCTCGCGCGCGTCACGGCTCTGGAGGCGGAAATTGGCGAATTGCGCGCCGAGAACATCGAGCTTCGTCACGTCGCCGGCGCCGAGTGGGAGAGCGATCGCGAGCAGACCAAGCGCCTGCGCGAACGGCTCAACGAGATCGCCGCCGACGTCGTCAGCCTGACGAAGGTGATGACCAAGGCGAATGCGCCGGTCGCCGAAAACGGCAACAGCGCGGCCCATGCGCCCGCCGCGCCGGCGACCGCGCCAACCGTCCCCCCGCGCATCGTCGAGCCGCCGGGAGCGTCAGGAAAGCCGCGCTCGTTGGGCGAACGTTTGCGCGCCTTGCAGCACGCCAACGTCGGTCGCTGACCGAGGGATATCAGAAGTCCGGCCGAGTCTTCTCGCCGATCATGCAATCGATCCGAGGTGTCTTGGGAGCTGCTGCGACGGGAATGATCCGCGGCGGCAGCCCGGCGATTTCCAGCACCAGTTTGCGACGGATGGCGGCCGGGAATTCCTCGGCGCTTTCGATAGTCACCATGAAGGCGCCAGGCCCACCGATGACGCAATCCTCGTAGTACACGTCGAGCGGAATGCTCGTGTAGGCGCTGCGGCCGCTGGGGCGGATAATGATCGGCAGGCCGTTGATCGTGATACCGCGCGCGATCAATTGGTCGCGGATCGGCGCCACCGGCAGGCCCTCGTTGTTCGCACCGTCGCCGGACACATCGATGGTCCGCCGGTCGCTGTCGGCAATACTGACGTCGAATTGCGCCGCCGCGTAGCGCAGCCCTTGGGAGATCGAGGTCCACATCTCTTGTGAGATCGGCGCCGTTTCGAGCCGGCTGGCGAACGCGTCGGCGTCCTCGGGGCCGGAGATGAGCGTCCATGGCAGCACCACTGCCTGGTGGAACGCACCCGCCCATTCGACGTACGTCACCGCGATGCGGCCAAGCGGTCCGGAGGCGATCGCGTCCTGCACCTCCTTGCTGCGGAAGGCGGCGACATACCCGTCGCGCTGCACCTTCTGCTCGCCGTAGTCCATGGAGCGGGACACGTCCACGGCAAGGACGAGCTGCAGGTCGACGTCGGCCGCTCCCGTCTCCTGCGCCGCAACCGGTCCAAAGAGCGATACGGCGACCAGCGCCACCGACGCGCCCGCGACCCACCCCCCGACGTAACGCCGCCGCGATGCGCTTGTCCGATGTCCGAGACCATGGGCCATGGCACGACTCCCGTTTGGAAGAGCTACGACCGCCACCCGACCTAAGGATGATACCGCGCGGGTATCCGGCGCAACGCCTTTTCGCGTTGCCCGGCGGCCGTCCCCGCGTTCAGCGGCCGTTCATGTGAAATCCGCGACAGACGCCGCTAAGCTCGGCCGTGCCACAGGACACGGCCCAGAAGCCTATGGGGGCGGCACGTCCGTCGAAACCGAGTGGAGGGACCGAACATGTCACGCATTCACGGTCTACTGGCGGCGGGCATCGCCGCTCTGATCGCCGCGGCGCCGGCAGTCGCTCAACCCGCCAACCAGAATATCGCGCCCGGCATCGGCGCCGGGAAGGTGCTGTCGGCTCAGTTCGGCATCCAAAGCCCAACCAACAGCATTTGCCCCAACGAGGCGACCGCGACAGGCTGGGTCTATACGAACTTCGCCGGCAACGTGACGATCATGATCGCGCGCAAGGGCCAGGCGGTCGGCGCACCGATCACGCTGAAGACCCAGCCGGCATCGAACGGCCAGTACGTCGCGGTCTACACGCGGAAGATTCCGATCCTCACCTCGGTCGATGCCGAGTATCGCCTCCTCGTCGGCGGCGGCAGCGGCATCACGAGCAACTGGGTTCGCCTAAAGGCGAGTTGCGGTTTGGGCCTTGGCCCGGGAAACGTCGAGGGCGGCTGACGGCTACCGCGGGCGGCGGAACTCGATCGTATCGCCGTCGGGAAGCACGAGCGACCGGGTGAACCCAAACCGCTGGCCGGACCGGTCGGGGCTGAACTCGACCTTGTAGACGGCGCCGAGCGGCACCCGCTCCTCTGTCACCCCAATGCGGCGCAGCCCAGCGGGCCCCATCAATTCCGTCGCCCACGTCTGCACCGTGCCGTCCGGCATCGTCACCTTGAAATGGAACCACGCGTGCGGGTTCTGCCAGTCGACCTTGGTCAACACGCCCTCGATGACTTCGGTCCGGTCGGTGAAGTATTGGGCGCTGATGGAATGATGCGCCTCGACCGCGGCGGGCGTCGTCGCCAATCCAAATCCCACGAACAATGCGATGGCACGCATCGATTCGCTCCCCTTGGCTATCGGTGGAGCGAATTCTACTCCTTCGGCGCGGGCGCGACACGCGAATTCAACGGGCCCCGTGACCGGGGCGAAGCCCCCGGCGACCGCGGCCTACCGCCCGATCGGAACATCCTCCCGGCTGAGGACGCCGGCGACCCGCGGCAGCGGACTTTCGGCCGGGTAGTACTCGCAAGCGACCCCATCCTTGTCCACGTCAAGGTCGTAGTCGTCGTCGCCAACGACCTTGAACGGTCCCATGACGAACAGCGGGCCGTCCCCGTTCTGGCCGGCGCAATCGATGTCCGGCCCGTTGGACGGCAGACAAGCCCCACGATAGCTGCTGTGACAGCCCTCGGCCGCCGACGCCCACGGAACGGCCGACAACCCGGCCTTCATTATGCCATCGCCGCCACCGGACACGAACAAGGTCACCGCACCAGCCGAGATAAATCCTAAAATTGCCGCGACTATCAGCTTCATGCGCTCGACCATGGAGGCCACCCCGGGGTCTCATGGGATGCGAACCTAGCCAAACGAGCTTAACTCGGCGGTAAATCCGGTGAGGCAATGCGAACGAATTGTGACCACCGTCACCTCACGCAAATCTGCCGGTCGGGAACAGCAAACGGCCATGCGCGCCGTGGCAGACATAACGTTCAACGAATACATACACGTTCGGCGAGAACATCGTGCACCGACTATCGTCTCCCAATTCACCATCAGCAGCGACGGCACCCTGGGCGCGGCATTTGCACACGCCCCAAGGGGTTTATTTGTGCCCCTACAAAGGACTATCGTTCGGTGAATTTCAGAGAGGAGAAAAGCTAATGCTCGAAATATCCGGTCCGATGAACCGCCTTGTCCGCAGCGCTGCGCTGGCGTTTGGCCTTGCCGCAAGCGCGGCGATGCTGTCGTCGCCGGCAGGCGCGCAAGACCTCCCAACGCTGCAGCAACCGGTCATGGTGACGTCGATGGGCCAGAGCCTGGACGCCTTCTCGATCCAGCTCCAGGTCAGGCGTGCAGGCATTACCTTCAAATACGACAACCACTTCGAACCGTCCGACTTCGGCGACACCAAGACGCTCTTCCTCGCCGTCGGCGCGAGCGTGAAGGGCTTTGGTGAAGCCGGCATCAGCATCGAGGACGAATTGGCCCGGGCGCATCATTTCCTCGACGAGGCGAAAAAGGACGGCATCAAGGTCGTCGCCCTACACATGGGCGGTCAGGACCGCCGCGACGACCTGTCGAACCAGCTGATCCAGGTGATCGCCCCCCAGTCCGATCTTCTCATCGTCGTTCCGGCGAGTGATGAGGACGGCATCTTCACGAAGATATCGAAAGACAACAACATTCCACTCGTGAAAGTGGATAGCGCCCTGCAGCTTCCCGACCTTTTCAAGAAGCTGTTCGGCACCAGCAGCAGCTAGCGCGCCATACGCGATTGCGCTCGCGAAGGTTCCCGGGCGCCGGCCGGGAACCTCCGCGAGTTGCAACTCCGACCGCGTCGGTTGAGCGCTGCGACCAGCGAACAACGCTGGCGACCCTGACACCGAAGGGTCTCCGCCACCTCACGGCACGAATGACCGGCCTCCACTCGCCGAACTGAACCTCGCCGGGTTTGCCGGAGGCTCCAACTCTTGAGAAGGTGGAGCCATCATGAGCAAGACGACGAACAAGTTCTCTCCCGAGGTCCGGGCCCGTGCGGTTCGGCTGGTTCTGGATCACGAACGCGAGCACCCGTCGCGGTGGGCGGCGGTTACGTCAATCGCCACGAAGATCGGCTGCACGGCATCGCCGGTAAGGGTCGGCCCAAATTAGGCGGGTCGCATCAAAACCCGCCTAAGGATATGCGGCCGACCCTTGCAGAAGCTGGCATCACAAAAAGCCTCGCCGACGGCGCGCGGGGGTAACCGGGCTTTCGCGCGACGACTTCGAAGCGATGCTCAGGCATTGGCGCGCTGTCGTTAGCCATGGGCACGGGCGAGTGGCCGCCAATCTTCTAAGCGCCGCCGAGAGAATCCGCCGGAACGATGCTCTCCGAAAGCAGAACGCATGACTGCCGACAGCCAAGCTTGCCGCGATCTACGCGGATCCCCCATGGAGCTTCGGCGGAAATGAAACGAGCAGTCGTACGATCGAAGCCCAGTTCCCAACATGGACCAGGCGGCAATTGAACCGGGTCAAAAGATGCTGCTCCATGGATGTACACGTGGCCGGGAATCCGGATGAGCACGAAAGAAATGATGAAGCAGATGCAGCAACTGAAGCACGTGCGCGCGATCCCCCCGTTTCTGGGCATCGCGGATGTCTTCGAGAATCATCTGCCGGATGATCTCGCTGCCCCTCGGTTGCCTGGCGAGGTAGCTGGCAAGGCCACAGGCGCAGGCCTCCGGGATGTGCTCGTGTTCGGCGACCGCAAGTATCTCCGCTTCCGTAAGTCCGCTCAGAGCGACCATGTCCTCCAGACTGATCATCACGAGCCTCCTGCGTAGTCGTGCCGATGGCCGACCGCGCTTCAGAAGAGCTGAATTTTCCACCCCTGAAGACGGCTAACGATACGTGGCTGCGGCGCGATAGTCATTCTCGGCCGCCCACGCCGGGTTCTCGTTGGCCAGCGAATGCGTCGGTGACCTCAGTCCTCATGCGATCCTCCTCACCGGCGTAGCGTGGCGAGAAATGAAACGGCTCGACCTGGCCCACACCCGCCTGGCGGGCAATTTCCCCGGCGGCAGCCGTTGTCAGGTGCGCCCTCACCGCCGCCAAAGCGGCATCGGCTGCGGCGAATACCGCCTCGATAAAAAGGATGTCGGCATCCTTGACCAGTCGCAGGATCGCCGCCCGATTGGCTGGCGTATCGGCAACATCGGTAACGTAACCGATCTTCTGCCCTCGTGCGATACTGAGCACGCTGCGGAGCTCGCCGAACGGCAACTGGCGCGGCGGGTCGGCGGGCGGGCCTTCGACGACGACTGGGTAGTCGTCCGACCGCTGTTCGATCGCGGCGCGCTTGAGTGACTGCAACCACGGCCCAACCGGCAGACCAAGCTCCGCCAACCGGTTCCGCCAGACGTTGACGTGCAGTGTCTCTTCGATCGCGAACCCCAGGCAGGGCGTTCGGTGCTCCAGAATCGCGGTCGTGACGCGCAACATCGGTTCCGCGTGCAAGACGCCGCCGTCGAGCCGTCCCTCGTCGAGATCCTCGCGCGCGAAGCCATTCTTCAGCCGGAAGCGCGCCGTCCGGCAGGCGTGCGCAGCCACTACTTCGACAACGACGAAGATCAGGTCGGTCATGGTGCCGGCAGCCAAGTTCCACTGATAGGCGCGCAGCTTGTGGCCGACGTGCTCGATGAAACCTGCCGGACCGTAAAGCGTCACCGTTTTCTCACGGCCGACAAGCAGCCGCAGCAGACGGTCAAATCCGATGAAGTGGTCGATATGGGCGTGCGATACGAAGACCCGATCGACGCGCAAAATCTTCCGTGGCGGCAACGCCGAAATGTCGCCGAGGTCGAAGAGAAGCGCGCTCCTTTCGAACAACCGATCGACGTAGAGCGCCGGGTCGCCAAAGCGCCCGTTGACCAGGCTTGGATGAAGGAGCGGTCGGATGCGGATCTCCGTTTGGCGCGACGATGCGATCCGGTAGGTGGTTTACGCGCCGGCGATCATTTTGACCCGACGACCGTCTCGGACTGCTGCGCGGTTGGCTCTGTCCCTCCCACGGGAAACTCGGCAAGGATGTCCGTGACCTCCTGGTCGGAGACCTGCCGGAAATCGGCATAATAGAAGCCAATGGCGCCGAATGCCTCGTGCTCCTCGAGGCAAACGATCTCGTCCACCTCATCTCTCAGTTCCGCCAGGGTGCTTGTCGGCGCGACCGGCACCCCCAGAACCAGCTTCCTCGGCCTCTGCTTGCGCAAGGCCCTGAGGGCCGCCCGCATTGTCGCGCCGGTAGCGATGCCGTCATCGATCACAATGGCGACTTGACCTTCAAGGTCGGGGTGACGGCGCTCGCCGAGATACTCCGCCCGGCGACGCCTGATCTCGGCCAGTTCATGGTCACGCACGGCCGCGAATTCGGCTTCGCTCACTCCGGCCAGCATGATGACGTCCTCGTTGCGGACGGTGAGCGGCTCGGGACCGTCGACGACGGCGCCCATGGCGAGTTCCGGCTGCGCCGGCACGCCGATCTTGCGCACGAGCACCAGATCCAGCGAGGCCCCCAGGGCGGCGGCGATCTCCCGCGCTACCGGCACACCGCCTCTCGGCAGGGCGAGTACGACGGCGCGCTGCCCTTTGTACGCGCCGAGGGCCGCGGCAAGCTTGCGGCCCGCTTCGTGTCGGTCGATGAAAGACACGTTGGTTTCCTCCCTAGCTCGCGGCTCTTGGCTCCGGGAACCCAAGATGCTTGGCGAACCAGCCAGCGGCCAAATCGATGACCGCATCGAGCGCGCCGGGCTCGGGAAAGAGATGCGTCGCGCCTGGCACGATCTCCAGGGCCTTGGGAGCGTTCAGCCTTGCGAACGCCTGTTCGTTCAGCTCGATGACGCCATAGTCGGCACCGCCGACGATGAGCAGCGTCGGAGCCGCAACGCGTTCGAGGGCGTCGGCAGCGAGGTCGGGACGACCCCCGCGCGAAACGATGGCGCCCACGCGACCGTCCAGCCTCGCCGCAGCCGCCAATGCCGCGGCCGCACCAGTGCTCGCCCCGAACAAACCGAGCGGCAGGCCGCCGACGTCGGTCCGCTGGCCGACCCAGTCGATCGCCTCGACTAGCCGGCCGGCGAGCATCGCGATGTCGAACACGTTGCGGCGATCCTTCTCCTCGTCCTCGGTGAGCAGGTCGAGCAGCAGCGTCGCGATCCGCCGCGTTGCGAAGCGGTCGGCGACGGCGTTGTTGCGGGGACTGTGGCGGCTCGAGCCGCTGCCATGCGCGAAGACGACCAGTCCTGCCGCGTCTGCAGGAATGCGCAGCACGCCGGGCAGTCCGCGCGGTGTAATGGTGACGTCGCGCCGATCTGTGGCTGGATCCTCAGCCGCCGAATGACCGGTCGTCGCGGTCAGTCCCAACATGCTCCATCTCCTCCGCTGCGGGATTCATCGTGCCATCGGATAGCAGCGTCCACTTTGACCGGAATCAACGAGCGCAAAATCGCCACGGCCATGGGTGCCCGCGGGAGCACCCTGGCGTTCGGCGCGGAAACCTAGCCCTCGATGCACATCCATGGCCTTAGATGATGGCGTCCAGCCGATCCACGAACAGGAGTTCCAGGTCCGACCGAGCGCTCGCAGCGTCCACGCGGGCCAAAGGCCGGACGGTCGCGCCGGTGACGACGGCGGTGAACGCCAGCGCCGCCTGCTCGAACGCCTCCGCCGGAGTTCTGCCATCGCCGGCTACGCCAATGTCAGCGTCATGGGTAAAGTGCTCCAATTGACGAGCGCCGACGGGTCCGGGTCTGCGAGGTCACGACCGCGAACCTCGCGTCGGCACCATCTCAGATCCGTTCGCGGGGGACGCCCCCAGATTGTCAATCGGCGTTGGAAGGGGACCCCAGATCGGCGCGCAAAAGGGACCCCTCTTTCTGTGAGGCGGGAGGCGCGCCGACCGGACCGCCGCGGGAGCGGTCAGGGCGGAGCGGCGGGCCGGGTCGGCGCTTTGAGGATGGATCAGGCGCGGTTCTTGAACCGCCAGCTTTCGTTGCCGGTCTCGACGATCTCGCAGTGATGCGTCAGGCGATCGAGGAGAGCGGTGGTCATCTTGGCGTCGCCGAAGACGCTCGGCCATTCGCCGAAGGCGAGGTTGGTCGTGACGACGACGGAGGTCTGCTCGTAGAGCTGGCTGATCAAGTGGAAGAGGAGTTGGCCGCCGGACTGGGCGAAGGGCAGGTAGCCGAGCTCGTCGAGGACGATGAGGTCCTTGCGCGATAGCGAGTCTGCCATGCGTCCTTGCCTGCCGGCACGTCCTTCGGCCTCGAGCTTGTTGACGAGATCGACGACGTTGAAGAAGCGACCGCGAGCGCCGCCGCGGATGCAGGCGCGGGCGATGGCGATGGCCAGATGGGTCTTGCCGGTGCCGGTGCCGCCGACCAGGACGACGTTGCGCTGATGGGCGAGGAAGTCGCCGCCGGCGAGGTCGCGGACCAAGGTCTCGTTGATCGGCGTGCCATCGAAGACGAAGTCGTCGATGTCCTTGGCCAGCGGCAGTTTGGCGATGGTGATCTGGTACTTGATCGAGCGGGCCTGCTTCTCGGCGATCTCGGCGGTGAGCAGGTCGCCGACGACGCGCTGGGGCTCGTGCTGGCGCTTGACGGCGGTGGTGACGATCTCGTCGAAGGCCGCCTTCATGCCGTAGAGCTTGAGCTCGCCCATGGCGGTCAGGATCTCGGAACGCTCCATCACAGGGCCCTCCTCAGACTGTCGTAGCGGGCGCAGTCGGCGTTGGGCTCGTGCCTGAGCCGCAGCGCCTCCGGGGTCATGATCGTGATCGGCGGATGCCGGCTCCCGCTGCCGGGCGAGGATGTTGAGGATCACGTCGGCGGAGTGGACGCCCTCGCGCAGCGCCTCGGCGCAGGCGGCTTCGACCGCGGCGAAACCGTCGGTCAGCACAGCGCTCGAGGATCTTGACCATCTGCCGGTCGCCATCCGCGGCGCCCGCGAGCTTGCGCCGTACGCGTTCCGATCGCCGCCGGCAGCACCCAGTCCTTGAACGGCGCGCCGTTCCTCAGCGCACCCGGCTTGCGGGCCAGCACCGGAACGTAGTGCCAGGGGTCGTAGACGGTCTGGTCGCGGCCGAAGCGGCGGCGCATGCTCGCCGACGAGCCGGCCGTCCTGGCGCAGCTCGATCCGATCGGCATAGGCGCGGATCTCGACCGGGCGGCCGACGGCGCTGGCCGCGACCGAGTAGCGATTGTTGTCGAAGCGGACCAGGCAGGTCTTGGAGACCGACGCGGGCACGGCGTGGAAGCCGTCGAAGCGGCCGGGGTAGGGCACCAGGCCCGGCCGCTCCTCCTCAAACACCTCCCAGACCGTCCGGTCCCGGAACTCGGGATGGCGATGCGCCCTTGGCCGAGGCGATGCATCGGTCGAGCAGCCAGGCGTTCAGCTCCTCGTAGCTCTTCACCCGCAGCCGCGGCGTGAAGAAGCGTTCACGGACGTTGCCGACCTGGTTCTCGACCTGTCCCTTCTCCCAGCCCGAAGCCGGCGTGCAGGCGACCGGGTCCACCAGGTAGTGCCCGCACATCTGCAGGAAGCGACGGTTGTATGCGCGCTCCTTGCCGACGAAGATCGCTTCCACCGCCGTCTTCATGTTGTCGTAGATGCCGCGCCGGCAGGCGCCCTTGAAGAAGGCGAACGCCCGATCATGGGCGTCGAACACCATCTCCTGGCTCTCGCGCGGATAGGCCCGCACGAACGGCATGCGGCTGTGGCAGAGCCGGACGTGGGCGACCTTCACGGTCACCGTCGTCCCGTTGATCAGCACGACCTCGTGGCTCCAGTCGAACTGGTAGGCCTCGCCCGGCGCAAAGCTCAGCGGCACATAGGCATCGGCCGTCGAGGCCGACCGCGTCCGCTGCCAGCCTCGGGCGTAGCGCCGGACCGCGTCGTAGCCGCCTTCGTAGCCAAGGCCCCGCAGCTCCTCGAAGACCCGGATCAGCGTCAGACGCTCACGCGCCGACTTGGTCGCGTTCGCCGCCAGAAGCCGGTTCAGTTCGTCCTTCCATGGACCGATCTTCGGCTGTGGCTGGACCGCCCGTTCGTACTCGAACGCCGTCGCACCGCTGCGCAGCACCTTCCGAACCACCTTCCGCGACACTCTCAGTTCGCGGCAGATCGCCTTGATCGACTTCCCCTGAACAAAATAGCCGCGACGGATCTTCGCGATCGTCTCCACAACCAGCATCCCAAACCAGGCCCCCGATGAAACTCGGGAGCACTTGTGGACCCCTTCGTCACGGGGGTCCCGTTTGGACGCCGATCACCCCGAAAACGGGGTCCTTATTCCACGCCGATCTACAGCCCATGCATCGGGACGGGCTCGTGCATCATTCCGATAGGGGGTCTCAATACGTCAGCATTCGCTATACAGAGCGCTTGGCCGAGGCCGGCATCGAACCCTCCGTCGGCAGCGTTGGCGATTCCTACGACAATGCTCTCGCCGACACGATCAACGGCCTCTACAAGGCTGAGCTGATCCACCGACGCGGGCCGTGGCGAAGCTTTGAAGCTGTCGAGTTCGCGACGCTGGAATGGGTGGACTGGTTCAACAATCGCCGGCTGCTGGAGCCTATCGGCAACATCCCGCCCGCCGAAGCCGAGGAACGCTATTACGCAATGCTGGAGGAGCCACCCATGGCCGCGTGACTCAAACGAAACCGCCTCCGGCAAAGCCGGTACGGTTCATTGTCGGAGAGCAGCCGCGGCTTATGAACGACGCGGGCCTGATCGCAGCCTGATGCCTTGAGTGCCAAGGTCAGCGTGTTGGTGACATCCTCGACCTTCATGGTCGTGCACAGCTTCCAGGCGACGATGTAGCGCGAGTAGTCGTCGAGGATCGTCGACAGATAGAACCAGCCCCAGCCGATGACCTTCAGGTAGGTGAAGTCGGTCTGCCACAGCTGGTTGGGTGCCGTCGTCTTGTCGTGGAAGGCATCGGCCGCCTTGATGACGATGAAGGCCGGGCTGGTGATCAGGTCGTGCGCCTTGAGCAGCCGGTAGACCGTGGCTTCCGACACGAAGTAGCCGCGCTCATCGGTGAAGGTGACGGCCAGTTCCCGCGGGGACAGGTCCGGCTTCTCAAGCGCAAGGTCAACGATCTGCCGGCGCACATCATCGGGAATGCGGTTCCAGATCCTGCCCGGCCCGCTGCTGCGGTCCGCAAGCCCGGCCATGCCGAAGGCCTGATAGCGATCATACCAGCGATAGAATGTGGTCTTCGCGACGCCGAGCTTGTCCAGCGTGCGACGGACCGGCAGGTGCGACTGCTCGACCAGGCGGATGATCTCGATCTTCTCGGAGGCGGGGTATCTCATTCGCCATCGCCCCCATCCGCAAGCGTGCTTTTTTTGAGCAGCCGGTTCTCCAGCGTGAGGTCGGCGACCAGTTCCTTCATGTCGCGCATCTCGCGGCGCAGCTCCTTCACTTCTCCGCTGTTGGCCTGGCGTTCGGTGTCGCCTGCCAGCCGCCTCTTGCCGGCTTCCAGGAACTCCTTCGACCAGCTGTAGTAGAGGCTCTCGGCAATCCCCTCGCGGCGGCACAGCGCAGCGATCGACTCCTCGCCGCGAAGCCCCGCGAGCACGATGCGGATCTTCTCTTCGGCAGAATGCTGCTTACGGGTCCGCCGCCGGATATCCCTGACCGTCCGCTCGGCGGCGTCCTTGGCATCAATCGGTTCTCGCCTCATCGTCTTCCTCCAAACTGGAAACGATGAGCCGCAAATCCTCCTCTACGCAATTAGCTCAATCGGGCCCATAGGCGCTGATGCCGGACAAGGCCTTCCACCCCTTCGCAAAGGTCGGGCTGGGTTGTGTCTCGGGCTGCCGCCGGGTGGTGCCTCAAGCGCGGCGGAAATCTCAACGTCGCGGAGAACGCCCCTCTTTATTGGCCAATTGTTGGGCACGAAGGGCGCAAAAGACTCTAAGTATTTGAAATAATTGGCGCTCCCTAGGGGACTCGAACCCCTGTTTTCGCCGTGAGAGGGCGACGTCCTGGGCCGCTAGACGAAGGGAGCAGCGGGACCGCGAAGCGCGGACCACTCGCATATAGCGGCGGCGGCGATGCTTTGGCAAGGATGCGACCGCGTGCGCCGCGCGGCTGACGACCCACCGCCTTAGGTCGCGGGTTGCTCGGGCGGCGGAGTTTGCGCCGCGCCTTCGGCCGTGGACTTCGAACGGTGTAGGCGCCGTCGTCGGACCGCCGACGGTAGCGGCCACTGAGACACTGCCGACCGAAGGGAACTTCGCCCCGATCGCGTCGCGGACCGCCTCCTCCGTCGCCCGCGCGCGAGCGAGCGTCGTGTCGCCGGCGAGCGCCAGCCTCACCTCCGCGTGGAGCCGATGACCGGCCCAGCGCGCGCGCACGTCGGTGATGGCAGGCGCCCCCGCCTCCTCCGCCGCCCGCGCGATCCGCCAGGTGAGGTCTTCTTCGACCCCGTCGAGAAGCCGTACCGCGACCGGCTGCGCCGCGTGCCATGCGTTCCGGACGACGATGACGGCGATGACGACGCCGATGACGGGGTCCGCCCACCAGTATCCGAACCAGACGCCGAATGCCGCGAGGATCACGGCGAGGCTCGTCCATCCGCCGCCGGTCGCGCGGCGTCCGTCGGCGCGGAGCGTGGTGCTCCCGATCGCGCGCCCCGCGCTGAGACGCACCATCGCGGCGATCTCGTACCCGAGGAGCCCAATGACACCCGCGACGCCAAGGAGGATCGGGTCGTGCGCCACGGCCCCCGTCGCCCAGCGGACGATGGCCCACGCCAGCGCGCCGAGCCCCAGCATCGCCGCGACCACCACCGCGACCAGCGCCGCCACGTCCTCGGCGCGGTCGCGGCCGTACGTGAACTGCTTCGACGATGGCGCGCGCGGCGCCGCGACGAGGATCGGGACCGTCAAAACCGCGCCGGCGAGCGCGTGCACGGAATTGGACACCAGCGCCGAGCTACCGGTGAACCACGCTCCGGCGAATTCCACCGCCGCCGCGACGGTGAGCATCGCCAGCGCACGCCCGGCCGCACCGCGCCCGCCGGCGATCGCCGCGTCGTCCGCGACCGGCGCGCCTTTCCCGCTCGGATGGATAAATCCGTGAAAGAGAGTCCCGAGAATTCCGTGGCTATGCTCGTGGACGTCGCCCGGCAGAACCTTCCCGTTCATCCTGCGAGCTTATCCCATCCTGAATGATCGCCTAAGGAGCGCCGCACGCCGCGCTGGCGAGCCCGAGCTCCCCGCCGCCCGTCGGCGTTAGCCGGTGACCAGCTCGGGCGTATAGCCGGCCTCGCGGATCGCCTCCGCCGCCTTCGCCGCGTCGCCGTCCACGACAACGCGGTGCGTGTCGAGGCTGACGGAGACCTTGGCGCCAGGCAGCGCGCGCTCGATGGCCGAACGCACTGTGCCAACGCAGTGCCCGCACGTCATGTCGGCGACCGTGAAGGTTGTGCCCGCGAACGCGCCGGTGGGCTGGGAATTCTCTTCGTGGCGATCGTGGCCGTGGGAATGATCTTCGTGCATGACTCTGTGATCCTTGGAAGGAACGCGGATGGAACGGTGCGCCTTGCCACCGTGGCAAGGTCAAGCGGTTTTGGCGCGCATATCCTTGCCGGCCCGCGGCACGCCGCCGCGTCCGTTAGACCGGACAGGAGGCGTGTCCCCCTGCTCCGCGAGATCGTTGAGGATCGGGCAATGCGGGCGGCTGTCGCCGTGGCAGGATTTGGCGAGCTTCTTCAGCGTCGATGCCATGTCCGCCAGCTCGGCGATGCGTCGTTCGAGGTCCGCCACGTGATTGAGCGCGATCGCCTTTACCTCGGCGCTGGCGCGCGCGGAATCGCGCCAGAGGCTCAAGAGTTGCTCCGTTTCCTCGACCGAGAATCCGAGGCTCCGCGCCCGCCGGATGAAGCGCAGCGTGTGCACGTCGTCCTCGCCGTAGACGCGGTAGTTGCCGGCCGTGCGCGGTGGCGCCTCGATCAGCCCGATCAACTCGTAGTAGCGGATCATCTTGGCGGAGACGCCGGAAGCCGCCGATGCTTCGCCGATGTTCATCGTTGCACTCCCTCCGCGAGCGGCATCGCCATCTCGCCTCGCGTTCCGTCGTCCGCCCTGAACCTGCGCAGCCGCAGCGCGTTGGTGACGACGAACACGCTCGACAACGCCATCGCGCCCGCCGCCAGCATCGGCGAGAGCAGGATCGCCGACGACCGGATAGAGCACGCCCGCCGCGACCGGGATCAGCACGACGTTGTAGGCGAACGCCCAGAACAGGTTCTGGCGGATGTTGCGCATCGTCGCGCGGCGACAGCGCGATGCGCGTTCATCGACGCCGCGGAGGTCGCCGCGACATGAGCACCACGTCGGCCGCCTCGATCGCGACGTCCGTGCCCGTGCCGATGGCGACGCCCGACATCGGCCTGCGGCGAGCGCCGGCGCGTCGTTGATGCCGTCGCCGACGAACGCGACGCGGCCGCCCTCGGCCTGCGAGCGCTTCACGCGCGTCGACCTTGCCGTCGGGCAGCACCTCGGCGCACGACCTCGTCGATGCCGAGCCGGCGCGCGATGGCCTCGGCCGTGCGCGCGCTCGTCGCCGGTGATCATCGCCAGCTTCAGGCCGCGCGCCGTGCAGCGCGTGCGACGCCGCGCGGCGTCGATTCGGCTTGATCGGGTCGGCGACCGCGATCACGCGCCGCGACGCGGCCGTCGACGCCGCGTAGATCGGCGTCTTGCCCTCGCCGCGCGAGCGCGTCGGGCCTCGGCGAACGCGCGACGTCGATGCCGAGTCGCTCCATGAAGCGCTCGGCGCCGACGTCGACCGTGCGCCCGCCGACCGTGCGCCTGGACGCCGAAGCCGGGCACGGCCTCGAAGCGCTGCGACCGTCGCGCGACCGACCGCCCTCGCGCCTCGCGCGGCGCTCGACGATCGCGCCCGCGATCGGGTGCTCGGAGCCGCGCCTC
The DNA here is from genome assembly GCA_963749755.1 of uncultured Alphaproteobacteria bacterium. GTDB lineage: Bacteria > Pseudomonadota > Alphaproteobacteria > Rhizobiales > Kaistiaceae > JBBDMC01. Next base: position 334,707 of record CAVVOK010000005.1, on the reverse strand, counting down.
GACGGCGGCCGCCAGCGCGCAGCACGCCGTCCTCGGCGACGCCGTCGGCGACGACGACGTCGGTCAGTTCGGGCCGGCCCCGGTCAGCGTGCCGGTCTTGTCGAACGCGACCACGTCGGCGTCGTGCGAGGCGCTGCAGCGCGTCGCCGCTTGCGGAAGAGCACGCCCAGCTCGGCCGCGCGTCCGGTGCCGACCATGATCGAGGTCGGCGTCGCCAGACCCATCGCGCACGGGCACGCGATGATGAGCACCGCGACGCACGCTGACGAGCGCGAACGTGAGCGCCGGCGTCGGGCCCGAACGACGATCCACACGCCGAACGTGAGCGCGGCCGCCGCCAGCACGGCGGGCACGAACCACGCCGTCACGCGGTCCACCAGCGCCTGGATCGGCAGCTTGGCGCCCTGCGCCGCCTCCACCATGCGGATGATCTGCGCCAGCACCGTGTCGCGCGCCGACCTTGCGTCGCGCGGAACGGGAAGCGCGCCGTTCTTGTTGATCGTGCCGCCGACGACCGCGGTCGCCCGCCGCCTTGGCGACGGGCATCGGCTCGCCGGTGATCATGGACTCGTCGACGTACGACGCGCCCTCGATCACCTCGCCGTCGACGGGGACCTTGTCGCCGGGCCGGACGACGACGATGTCGCCGACGGCGACGGCCTCGAGCGGCGACCTCGACCTCCTCGCCGTCGCGCACACGCGCGCCGTCTTGCGGCTGCAGGCCGATCGAGCGCGCGGATCGCCTCGCCGGTGCGTCCCTTGGCGCGCGCTTCGAGGAAGCGGCCGGCGAGGATGAGCGTGACGATGACGGCGGCGGCTTCGTAGTAGACGTGGCGCGGTGCCGGCCGGGCAGCAGCTCCGGCACGAACGTCGCGACGACCGAATAGCCGTACGCCGCGCCGGTGCCGAGCATGACGAGCGAGTTCATGTCGGGCGCCATGCGCAGAAGCGCCGGCCCGCCCTTCTCGAAGAAGCGCCGCCCGGGCCCGAACTGCACGCGCCGTCGCGAGCGCGAAGTAGAGGACGTGAGCGCCTCGGTGCCGAACGCCGTCTGAGCCACGCGCCCAGGGGCATCACGAGGTCCGCCCCCATCGACAGCACGACCAGCGGTACCGTTAGCGCCACTGCGATCGCGAGATCGCGGCGGAGCGTTCGCAGTTCGTCCGCCTTGCGTTCGGCGCGCGCATCGGCGGCCTTCGCCTGACCGAGATCAATGGCGTGGTAGCCAGCGTCCGCGACGGCCGTGGCGAGCGCCGCGAAATCGATCGCACCAACGACCTCGACCGTCGCGCGCTCCGTCGCGAGGTTGACCGCCGCGCCGCTCACGCCGGGGACGGCGCGGAGCGCCCTTTCCACGCGCGCCACGCACGAGGCGCACGTCATCCCCTCCACACCGATTTCGGTCCGCTCCGTCGCGATGTCGTAACCCGACGCCTTGACCGCCTCGGCGAGGCGCCGCGGGTCGAACCCCGTCCCCGGATGGACGGTCAGCGTTTCGGTCGCGAGGTTGACGCGCGCGTCCTCGACTTCCGGCACCTTCAGCGCCGTGGTCTCCACGCGCTTCACGCACGACGCGCAGGTCATGCCCTCAACGTTGAAGGCGATGTCCGGGCGTCCCGCGGCGGCGGGCGCCTTGGTCGGGAGGGTGGTCGTGCTCATGGTCGAATGTCCGATGGTCGCCCCGTAGATAAGGGTTCCCATCATGGGAAGGTCAAGGGCTGCGCGAATATTGCCGGTGCACGCCGGGGGGTGTTACGCCATGCTTCCAGGGAGAGCCTTGGCGCGATGCCAAGGGCCGAGCGGAGGCGAAAAGCCGTGCACCTCATTATGGCACTGACAGTGCTGATCGCCGGCGCAGCGCCCGCCGTCGCGCAGCAATCCGCCGATATACCGCCGTGGAATATCGACGGCGAAGACTGGATTTGCAGCCAGGGATGCGCGCCCGGCTTGGAGGGAGCCTCGACCAAGGTTGTCCAGAACGGCGGGCGGTTTCTGTTCGTCAACGAAACCGGGCAATTCATGCAGGCCCAGTGGAATTCCGGCCTGAGCATCAACTTCGTCAACTGCGACAACAACGCGACGCTGTCGCCCGACCTGAAGTCTCTAACGTTCGAATCGGGTGGGTACGACGTGTATGCCGCCGACCAGGACAGGTTCTATGTCGGCGTGTGGACGCGCAAGGACGGCGCGGCGTCGACCTCGGGCGGATAGGCGCCGACACCCACGTCACCCACGCGACGTCGGCGCGCCACTCCGGGCATGTCCGGTTGTGGTGCGGAGCGTATTCACGCTGTGCGCGATGAGGTCGACCGCCGCGCGTCACGAACGCGGTGAAATTCGATCGGCATTTTTTGTGATGTGCGCGCAAACGCGCCGTATCGCGCCGACGTTTACTGCGTTGGCCGATAGAATCATCGCGCGGGTCGCCAAAGCCGCGAATTTTGGTATGCGTCGATCAGAACAACGCGGCGCGAAAGTTAACGCCCCGCGGTGAAATGGAGGTCGCGATGACAAGGGTTCGTCAGTTATTCGTCCCGGTTCTCGGCGTCGGCACGCTCCTGGTCTATTTCCAGCAGTACGGCCTGCCGCGCTTCACCGATCACGTCGCCGGCGCACCGACTCCGATGCTCGCCTTCATCGCCTTCAGTGTCGTCATCATCGGGCTGCTCCGGGTCATCTGACTCGGGGCTCCCGCCCCGCCCCGAGGCCGCATCGAGAGGCGCGGGTCGCGACCGGCGCGGCTATTGCCCGGTCAGCTCCAGCTTCCCCGTCATGGTCAGCAGGTTGGCGTCGAGGAACACCAGCGTATTCCCCGCCGAATGTGCGTAGGTCAGCACCAGCCGGTTGCCGTTGAGCGCCGTTGAGATCAGCCGCGCGTCCGCCGGAAGTCCCATCTCGGAAAGCGTCAGCGCCTGCTCGGAGACCTGGTTTTGCGCGCGCGCCGCCTGCGCCAGCACGCGGCTGGCGTCGTCGTTGTTGATCCGATAGAGGATCGCGATGAATACGGCCACGATGCCCACCCCGAGCGTCAGGCCGGAAATCAGCATCAGCCGCCGCAAGCGCCGCTGAATGCGCAGCACCGCCGGGTCGATCGGCTTCTCGGGATTGTCCATTGAAGTGGTCATGATGGGGAACGGTGGTTCGACGCGGTTGGAGTTGGCCGTCGCCGAAGACGCCGCCGGCACACGGCTCGACGCCTGGATTGCCGGCGCCGTGCCCGATCTCGGGCGCAACCGCGCCAAGCGCCTCATACTCGAAGGCCACGTCGCGATCGACGGCGAAACGATAGTGGAGCCGAAAAGGCCGGTCAAACCGGGCGACCGCGTGGCTGTGGACGTTCCGCCACCGGAGCCGGCGACGCCGCGGCCGGAACCGATCCCCCTTTCGATCGTCTACGAGGACGACGCGCTGCTCGTGATCGACAAGCCGGCGGGCATGGTCGTGCATCCCGCTCCGGGCAACGCGGCCCACACGCTGGTCAACGCGCTCCTTGCCCATTGCGGCGACAGCCTGTCAGGCATCGGCGGCGTCTCCCGTCCGGGCATCGTGCATCGCCTGGATAAGGACACGTCGGGTTTGATGGTCGTCGCCAAGACCGACGCCGCCCACCGCGGTCTCGCCGCCGAGTTCGCCGACCACGGTCGCGCTGGTTTGCTCGTTCGTGCCTACCGTGCGCTGGTGTGGGGCGTACCGCCGCGCGCGGCCGGCGTCATCGACGCGCCCCTTGGCCGTTCGACCGCGAACCGGGAGAAGATCGAAGTGAAACGCGCTGGCGGCCGCCACGCCGTCACCCGCTACCGCGTCGTCGCCCGCTACGCGAACGACGAGGCGAGCCTGGTCGAATGCCGGCTGGAGACCGGCCGCACCCACCAGATCCGCGTCCACATGGCGTCAATCGGCCACCCGGTGATCGGCGACCGCACCTATGCCTCGGGCTTCGCCACCAAGGCGGAGCGGCTACCGGAGCCGGCTAGAACGCTTGTGCGCGCCTTCCCACGCCAGGCGCTTCACGCATATCTGCTCGGCTTTTCGCACCCCATAACCGGCGAGGAGCTCCGCTTCGAAAGCCCGCTTCCCGCCGATTTGCAGGCGCTGCTGGCGGCGTTCAACGCGACCTAACCAAGAGTTCATTCAATTCGTCGTCTGGCGGGGCGTGTATCCGGCAGAATTGTCCCTATATGTGCACATGCCCCTGGTGCGCTTCGACGGTCAGGGGCGGACCTGCCGGGATTGGCCGGGGGTCCGGATCCGGAGCGGAAAGGGGCGCTTTGTTCATGGCCCGAGTCAGTTTGCCCGCGATCGCGGCCGGCGAATCCGGCCTATCGCACTATCTCGCGGAAATCCGCAAGTTCCCCATGCTCTCGCCTGACGAGGAGTACATGCTCGCCAAGCGGTACAAAGAGCATGACGACCGCGATGCCGCCCATCGGCTGGTGACGAGTCACCTCCGGCTGGTCGCCAAGATCGCCATGGGCTACCGCGGCTACGGCCTGCCGATTGGCGAGGTCATCTCGGAAGGCAACGTCGGCCTGATGCAGGCCGTCAAGCGGTTCGAGCCCGAGAAGGGCTTCCGCCTCGCCACCTACGCCATGTGGTGGATCAGGGCGGCGATCCAGGAATACATACTGCGCTCGTGGAGCCTGGTGAAACTCGGCACCACCGCCAACCAGAAGCGCTTGTTCTTCAACCTCAGGAAGGTGAAGGGACAGATCCAGGCGCTGGAGGAAGGCGATCTCAGGCCCGACCAGGTCAACCAGATCGCCACCAAGCTCGGCGTCAGCGAGGATGAGGTGGTGTCGATGAACCGCCGCCTCAGCGGCGATGCATCGCTCAACGCGCCGCTCAGGAGCGACGGCGAGACCGGCGGCGAATGGCAGGACTGGCTGGTGGACGAGGCGCCGGACCAGGAGGCACAGCTCGCCGAGCACGAGGAACTCGACAACCGCCGTCAGCTCCTGAAAGACGCCATCGGCGTGCTCAACGACCGCGAGCGGCGCATCTTCGAGGCGCGCCGTCTCGCCGACGACCCGATCACGCTCGAGGAGCTCTCCACCGAGTTCGGCGTGTCGCGCGAGCGGGTCCGCCAGATCGAGGTGCGCGCCTTCGAGAAGGTGCAGAAAGCGGTGCAGAACGGCGCGCGGGAGCAGGAACGCCCCCGCGCCGAGGCCGGCGCGGCGGGCTAGCGCGCCGGTCAACGGGGCGACGGGTCAAATCCGGATGGACGCCGCCGAAAGGCGCGATCGTGGTCCTTACCATGATCACCGCCGAGGTAGCGGGACTCCCAAAATTCCAATACAAACCGGCCGATGCCCGAAGCCCACCCAACGCGGCGGCTTGCGGCGATCCTGGTCGCTGACGTTGTTGGCTATTCACGCCTGATGGGCGTCGATGAAGCCGGCACCTTTGCCGCCGTCAAGTCCCATCTCGACGGCTTCATTCGACCGCTGGTCGGCGATTTTCACGGCCGCATCGTCAAGACGCTCGGCGACGGCCTGCTGGCCGAGTTTGCCAGCGCCGTGGACGCGGTCCAGTGCGCCGTCGCGTTTCAGCGGGGCATGGCGCGCCGCGCCGAAGGGGCCCCCGAAGACAAGCGCCTGCGCTTCCGCATCGGCATCAACCTCGGCGACATCATCATCCAGGATGACGGCGACGTGTTCGGCGACGGTGTCAACGTCGCCGCCCGCCTGGAAGGCGTGGCCCCGCCTGGCGGCATCGCCATCGCCGCCAGCATCTACGATCAGGTCAAGGGCAAGCTGCCTCAGACCTTCGAGGACCTCGGCCCTCAACAGGTGAAGAACATTCGCGAGCCGGTGCACGCGTTCAGCGTCTCGCTCGATAGCGGCGAGGCGTCCGTCCGGCCGACCCCCGCCCTTGAATCGACGCTGCCGTCGGTGGTGGTTCTGCCGTTCAAGAACATGAGTGGCGACGCCGCGCAGGAGTTCTTTGCGGACGGCATCACCGAGGACGTCATCACCGAGCTTTCGCGCTTCCCCGACCTGTTCGTCATTGCCCGCAACTCGGCCTTTTCCTACAAGGACCGCGCCGTCAAGGTACAGGACATCGCCAAGGATCTCGGCGTCCGCTACCTGGTCGAAGGCAGCGTCAGGCGGAGCGGCGAGCGCGTTCGGGTAACCATCCAGCTGATCGACGCGGCCACCGGCAGCCACGTTTGCGCCGAGCGCTTCGACCGTGACATGGCCGACATCTTCGAGCTCCAGGACGAGATCACCCGCTGCGTCGTGGCGACGCTGCCGGGCCGCCTCCGCACCGCAGAGGCCGAGCGTATTCGCCGCAAGCCCCTCCAGGATCTGGCGGCCTACGATTGCGTAGTCGCCGGCAGGATCCACCACCACCGCGGCACCCGCGACGACAACGCCAAGGCGCTCGACCTGCTCGACCGGGCGATCAAGCTCGATCCCAACTACGCGCCCGCCTACGCGTGGAAGGCCTGCGTGCTCGGCCAGGCGATCCAGTACGGCTTTTCCGACGATCCTCGCGCGCTGTTGGAGCGCGCCGTCCTTGCCGTCAACCACGCCATGTCGTTGGAGGACGGCAACGTCGAGTGCCACCGGCTGATGTGCGAGGTCTTCATGATCCATCGCAAGCTCGATCAGGCGATGGTGCACTCCGACCGGGCGCTGGCCCTGAACCCCAACGATCCGCGCATCGTGGCGCAGCGCGGGGAGCTGCTGACCTGGTTGGGCAAGCCCGAGGAAGGCGCAGAGTGGGTGGAGCGGGCGATCCGCCTCGACCCGCTGGACGCACCCGGGCGGGCTCACCTGTTGGGCCGCGCCTACTACGGCGCCGGCCGCTACAAGGAAGCCGCGCGGGCCTATCGCACGATGTCCTCCGCCAACTGCGGCCGACGCGCCGAAATGGCGGCCAGTCTTAAACAAGACGGATTGGACGACGAGGCCGACGCCGCCGTGGCCGAATTCAAGCGCGAGTGCGGCACGTTTTCCGCCGACGAGTACGTCGAAAAAATGCCCTACGCCCGGAAAGAAGACCGCGAGCGCATGGCGGCCGGGATGCGCGCCGCCGGGCTCTGACGCCTACTTGTGACCAGCCTGTGCAGCGGTTTCCCGTCAGCCGACCACCAGCCGCAGGCGGTTTCCGGCGGGATCCGCCGTTTCAATCGCACCATCGACATCCGACAGCGGCGCGCCCGCCGCGGCGAGGCGCGCGCGCATGGCGTCGCGCGAGGGCCCGTCCGGCAGGACGATGGTGAACCACCTTAGCCCGGCCGAGTCCGGCGGCGGCTGCGGCGCGCCGTCGCCCGCCCATGTGTTGAACGCCATGATATGCGGCGGATAGTCGAGCGTCACGTCGCCCATGCGGATGGCGTGGCTCAGCATCTGGCGGTCGAAGCCGATCGCATCGGCGTAGAACGCCATCGCGGCATCGAGGTCGGCGACGTGCACGTGCACGTGGCCGATGCGTGTGCCGGCGGGAAGCGACACCGACAGGTCCTCGCCGGGGTTCAGTTCGCCGAGCAGCGAATCGAGGTCCACCGGTTCGCGTCCCGAATGGCGCCGCCCCTCTGTGTCGACACCGTAGAAGCCGTCCGCTCCGGTCGTCAGCCGCCCGCGCCACGGTGTCTCGAAGGTCAGCTCGATGCCATTGCCGTCGAGGTCCCAGAGGTACGTCGTCTCCGTGACCAGGTGGTCAGTCGGTGCGTTGCGGAAGCCGTTGGTGAACAGCCGCGCGATGGCAATCGCGAGATCGCGCCGGGCCGGCAGGTGGATCGCGACGTGGTAGAGCCCACTGGTATTTGCGACGACCGGCCGTTTGGCGCCGGGATGGAGCACGATCAGCGTCTTGTCCCCCGCCCCGAGCGCGATCGCGTTTGCATCGCGCGAGAGCACCGTCAGCCCGACCATGTCGCGCCAGACCGCGAGCGCGCGCTCCGCGTCCGTCACCGCGATTTGCACGGGTCCGAGGTGCGTGCCCTTAGGCGCCAGCACCCGCGGCGCGGCGGTCTCGACGAGCGTATCGGCCATGGCGGTTCCCCTCCGTGAGCTTCTCTCCCACGTAGGTTACCGTTGGTGACCTTGGCAAGGGGGCACCTCAGGGAAACCGCCGTGCCTCCCTATGGCCGGCCGGCGTCCACCGCCACGTACGTCTCGATCGGCGGCACTCTGTCGATCAGCCCTTCCTCGTGCATGAATTCCGCAAAGCGCTCGTAGCGGCGCACGTCGATCGCGCCCGGACGCTTGGCGAAACGCGGCAGGGTCAGCGCGAACGACTTGCGGTTGAGGTCGTCGTCGAGGTCGGTGTGCGCCTTGAGGAACATCGCCAGCGCCTCGTCAGGATGGTTGGTGAGGAAGATCGTCGCGTCCTCGACCGCCGCCAGGAAGCGCGGCAGGCGCGGGTCGTCCTTGAGCTTGGTGCTCGTCTCGTAGATCAGCTCGTCGTACGGCGGCACACCGTTCTCCTCCGGGTAGAACGCCACGCCCGGCTTCCCCAGCGCCTCGAGCTGGATCATCTCAACGTTGCGGTAGCCGTCGATCGCAGCATCGACCTGGCCCGAGGCGAGCGCCGTCACCAGGTTGAAGTTGACGTTGACCAGAGTCACGTCCTTCGTCGAGAGGCCGGCCGAGCCGAGGATCGCGTCGAGATAGATCTGCTGCGAGCTCGCCACCGAGTAGCCGATCTTCTTGCCCTTAAGATCGGCGAGCGACTTGATCGGCCCGTCCTTCAGGACGATCAGGCAGTTGAGTGGCGTCTCGATCAACGTGCCGAAGCGGACGAGCGGCAGCCCCTGGTTCACCTGCAGCATCAAGTCGGACTGGTATGTGATGGCGATATCGCCCCGCCCGGCCGCCACCAGCCGCGGCGGCGCGCTCGGATCCACCGGCGCGATCAGCTCCACGTCGAGCCCGTGCTTGGCGAAGTAGCCGCCCTCTTGCGCGATCACAAGCGGCGCATGGTCGGGGTTCACGAACCAATCGAGGATCACCGTGAGCTTGTCGGCGGCGGCCGCCGGCCCAGCGAACGCCAGCGCGACGCTGGCGCATGCAATGATAGTGAGACGTCTCATATCCGGTCCTTTCACGATGTCTCCGGGGCCCAGGGGGTGAGGTTGGCGGTCGCGAGATCGACCGTCGCGCGCAGCAGCACCGACATCGCGGCGAGCAGGATCAACGCCGCGAACATCACGTCGGTCTGCGCCCGCGCATTGGCGAACAGCATGGCGTAGCCGAGGCCGGACGAGGCGCCGACCCACTCGCCGATCAGCGCCCCGATCGGCGCGTACACCGCGGCGAGGCGGAGCCCGGTGATCAGCGACGGCAGCGCGCTCGGCACGCGGAGCAGCGTGACCACTTGCCAGCGGTTGGCGTGGTAGAGCCGCGCGAGGTCGATCAGCTTCGGGTCGGTGCGCGTCAGCCCGTCGGCGAATGCCGACGCGACGGGAAAGAAGATCGCGATCGTCGCCATCACGACCTTTGAGGCTAGGCCGAAGCCGAACCAGAGGGCGAGCAGCGGCGCGATCGCGAACACCGGCACCGCCTGGCTCACCACCATCACCGGCAGCAGGAGTCGCTTAGTGATCGGCAGAAAGCTCATGGCGAGCGCCAGCGTCGCGCCGAGCGTGGCACCCGCGACCAGCCCGATCAGGCTTTCCGTCAGTGTGGTGACGGCGTGCACCTGCCAAAGCTCCGGCCGCGCCACCAGCGCCGCGAACACGCGCTCCGGTCCCGGCAGCATGAACGGCGGCGGCGCGAACACGATCACGACGGCCTGCCACAGCACGAGCAGCGCGACCGCCACGCCGAGCGCGCGCACGGCGATCACGGCCGCGTCTCCGGCCGGGCGGCCAACTTGTCACCGGCGATGAACGACCCTGCGGCCATCGGACTTCCGCTCTGGCGAGTCCGGGCACGGGCGAAGTTTGCGCGGCTGGGAAATAGTCCCGTCCCTTCGCCGGCATTACCCGGATCAGGTTCGAAGGGTTCGGCGGTCAGCCGTCTCAGCTCGAACGAGCACCCCTGGAACGCAGCGAGCATCGCAGCCCGGCGCGCGGGCCGCAAGCGGTTTCTCGATGAAAAGCGGTTTAACCGGCCTTCCAGGCGGCCAGAGCCTGGGCGAACGCCGCGTCGCCGCCCGCGCCTTTTTCGATCGTAACGATCGCCCGCTGGCCGGTCTGGTAGAGCAGCGGCAGGTCGATCCAATCGCGGTCGCGCAAGAGCCCCATGTTGGCAGTCACGTCCGTCGGCGCGCCAGAGAGCGCGATCCAGTAGAAACCGGGAGCGACCGTTGCAGCAGCGCCGATCAACGGGTCGCCGCGCGCACCCTCTGTCGGCTTCAGCATCAGCCGCGGTACGCTGTCGATCCCCTTGCCCGGGAAATCCGCCGGCGTGGTGACCAGCACCTCGACGAGGTGGCTCGCCGGCAGGCTCGCGTCCGTATTGCGGCGGATGGTGAGCTTGATCGTCATGCCACGGCTGGGGACCGTGATGTTGCCGACGATCTCCGGTCCGTCGGGCCCGGACGCCACGAAGCTCCAATCGACCGAGGCGTCGATGGCCACGGCGCCCGCGGCCGCCGCCGCGGGATCGGTCGGCTCTTCGTAGAGCGTCGCTTTTTCGACGGCCGGGACATCCGTCGGTGCAAGGTTCAGCGGCGGTGGCGCCTGCGGCTCGGTCGTCGCCGGTGGCGCCGTCACCGGCGGCAGCGTCGCGACCGCTGTCCCGGAATCGCTCGGCGCCCCGCCCGGCTCCGGCCCGACCACCCGCACCGACCGCTGCGGAGGTTGCTCGCCGGGCGGCAACAGGCGGTCGTCGTTCTTGTTGGACGCAGCATCGGTCGCGGGCGGCGCCACCACGGCCGGCGCCGCCGTGTCGGCCTTGTCGAACGAGGTGAGAATTTCGGACACGATCGTCCGCTGCGTCCACGCCAGCACGCCCAGGCCGCCCGCCATGATCAGGATGAGAATGACGAGGATAATCGCCGGCACGCGCGAACGTCGCCGCGGACGGCCCGATGGCCCCTCGTCCTCGTCGAAGTCGGCGTGCACCCGCGCCGCGCGGTCGTCGGCGCGGTCGCCCTCGAAGCGACGGTACGGCGGCTCCGGCGCTGCCCTGAACGGGCGCACCGGCTCCATCGTCGCCGGCTCGGCCTCGTCCGCTTCCTCTTGTTGCGGCTCGTCCCACGCGTAGTCCGGCGCGAGCCGCGCCTCCTCCGGCGGACGCGGGTTCTCGCTGAAGCCGCGGGGCGACGGCCGCGACGGCGTGATGCTCGGGGTCGGCGTCGGCTCGATCCGATCGCCGCGCGTCGGCGGAGGCGTCATGCGCGGCGATTGCGGCGCTCGCTCGATTCCCGAGCGACCGGCACTGCCGGTCTCCGCGTCACGGATCGCACGCCGGAAGATCTCCTGCGGCGAACGGCGGATCGGCTCCGACTCCACCGCCGGCGCTTCGTCGGCGTCCTCGTCCGGCACGGCCATCACAACCCGAGCGGGTGGTGCGGCGGTGCCCGTCACGACCTCGCGCTCGACCCGGCGGATCGCCTCTTCGAGTTCCAGGCGCTGGCGGGAAATCTCCGACGTCGGAAGCGGGGGATCGATGGCCTTGAGCTGCCCGATCAAGGCATTGCGGGCCTTGTCGTAGACCGCACGCCGCGTTTCTGGCGTGCTCGTCTGCAGGCCGGCGACGGCTTTGTTCAGGACGGCGTAGTACTCGGCCATTCGTGCTCGCTCACCCCGGTCCGTCTTAGCGGCTCGCGTTAACCCTGGAAAGGATCATGCACCAGAATCGTATCCTTCGCGCTCGGGGCTCGTCGAAACAATAGCGCGACTGGTGCGCCGATCAATTCCTCCACGTGGCGCACGTACTTAACGGCCTGCGCCGGCAGGTCGTTCCACGTCCGGGCGCCCTGCGTGGTCTCCTGCCACCCTTCCATTTCCTCGTACACCGGCTCGACACGCGCCTGCGCCGCCTGGTCGACGGGTAGATAGTCGAGCGTTCGCCCGCCCAGCCGGTAGCCGACGGCGATGCGATATCGACGACAGCCCATCGAGCACGTCGAGCTTGGTGAGCGCAATGCCGTCGACGCCCGACACACGGACCATCTGCCGCACCAGCGTCGCGTCGAACCATCCGCATCGCCGCTTGCGGCCGGTTACGGTCCCGAATTCGTCGCCCGCGTTCGCCGAGCCGCTCGCCCATTCGCCCCTTGTCCTCGGTCGGGAACGGCCCCTCGCCCACCCGCGTCGTGTATGCCTTGGCGATGCCAAGCACGTAATCGATCGCCCGCGGCCCGATGCCGGAGCCGGCGGCCGCCTGGCCGGCAACGGTGTTGGACGAAGTGACGAACGGATAGGTGCCATGATCGACATCGAGCAGCGCGCCCTGCGCGCCCTCGAACAGGATGCGCCTGCCGTCGCGTCGCGCTTCGTCGAGGCGCCGCCATGCCGAGCCAGCGAATGGCAGACATCTCCGGCGCGACCGCGCGAAGTGCGGCGACGAGTTCCTCCGCATCCGACCGCCTCCATGCCCAAGCCGCGGCGGAGCGCGTTGTGGTGGGTGAGAAGCCGCTCGACCTTGGCCGGCAGCGTCGCAGGATCGGCGAGATCGACCACCCGGATCGCGCGGCGCCCGACACGTCCTCGTAGGCCGGCCCGATGCCGCGTCGCGTCGTACCGATCGCCTGACCGGCGCTTGCGGCCGTCTCACGGCTCACATCGAGATCGCGGTGCACGGGCAGGATCAGCGCGGCGTTCTCCGCGAGTAGCAGGCTCTCCGGCGTCACGGGCACGCCCTGAGCGCGGAGCCGCGCAATCTCGTCGACGAAGGCCCACGGGTCGACGACCACGCCGTTGCCGATCACCGACAACTTGCCCGGCCGCGCCACTCCCGAAGGCAGCAGGCTGAGCTTGTAGCTGACGCCGTCGATCACCAGGGTATGGCCGGCGTTGTGGCCGCCCTGGAACCGCACCACGATGTCGGCGCGTTCGCTGAGCCAATCGACGATCTTGCCCTTGCCCTCGTCGCCCCACTGCGCACCGACGACGACCACGTTCGCCATCTTCCCGAGATTCCCCTTGCCGTAGCGTGATTTGCCCCGGCGTTTGGCCGGGGCGGAGCGGGCGGACTATAGCCGCTCCCCCCGCCCAGTGCGACCGGCAGCCATTCCCTGGCCGCGGTTGCTTAACCCCCAATGCGTCGTCTAAGGATGCCCTGCCCTGCGCCGGCCGAAACGCACCGAAGAGACCCGATCTTGTTGCAGGCTTCGCCCGCCCACGGACGCTCTTTCTTCGACCGTCCGTACCTGCTGTTGTCGCTCACGTCGCTGTTCTGGGCGATCAACATCGTACTCGGGCGGTTCATCGCCGGCACGATTCCTCCGGTCATCTTGTCTGAAATCAGGTGGGCATGCGCGGCGCTTATCGCGCTGCCCTTCGCGTGGGATCATCTCCGCCGCGACTGGCCGCTGATCCGCCACACGTTGCCGATGATGCTGCTCCTCTCCCTCACCGGCATCGCGACCTACAACACCCTCGCCTACACCGGCCTGCAGTACACCGAGGCCATCAACGCGCTGCTGATGCAGTCCGCCGGACCGCTGCTCATCGCGCTGTGGTCTCTGGTTCTCTTCCGCGACCGGCTCACCGCCGGCCAGTTGCTCGGCATCCTGACGTCGCTGTTCGGCGTGCTGGTCATCATCCTGCGCGGCGATCCGGCGGCGCTGCTCAGCCTCCACCTGAATCCCGGCGACCTGTGGATGTTGGTCGCGCTGGTCGTGTACGGGCTCTACGCGGCGTCGCTTCGCCGCAGGCCGCCGATCCATCCGATTTCGTTTCTCGCCTTCACGATGGCAGCGGGCGCGATCATGCTGTTCCCCGCCGCGGTCATCGAGTTCACCGCGGGCCGCCGCATCCACCCGACGCCCGCCGCCTTCGCGGTCTTCGCCTACGTCGCCGTGTTCCCGTCGTTGCTCGCCTACTTGTTCTTCAATCGCGGTGTGGAACTGATCGGCGCCAACCGCGCCGGGCCGTTCTTCCACCTGATGCCGGTGTTCGGCTCGGTCATCGCCATCGTCTTCCTCGGCGAACGGCCGCAAGCGTTCCACGCCGTCGGCTACGCGCTCATTATCGGCGGCATCTTCATCGCGCAGGCGTGGCGCCGGAAGTCCGCCGCCTGAGCTTCGGGCCGTAACGAGATCGCCATGCACGTCCACGAAAGCGGTCCTGACGGGGCCGAGAGCATCGTCTTCCTGCACGGCGTCGCATCGAGCGCCAGAATGTGGCGGCCGCACCTCCGCGCCTTCACCCGATACCGCTGCCTGCGGCCGGACTTCCCCGGCTTCGGCGACAGTACGCACGAGCCTTGGACATCCATCGAGCGCATCGCGGCTGAGGTGACCGAGATCGTACGCACGCACGCCAATGGCCCCGTCCATCTCGTCGGCATGAGCCTCGGCGGTATCGTCGGCATGAAGATCATCGCCGACGCGCCGGAGCTGGTCGATCGCGCGGTGATCGACGGCGCCAGCGTGTTGCCCGTTCCGGCGTTGGCCTTCGCCAAGCTTGGCGTGCGGCTCTCATCGTTCGTCATCAAGAGCGAACCGGTGGTCAGGATGGTGGCGCACCGCATCGGCCTGTCCGCAGCCGAGATACCCGCGTTCCGCAACGACTATCGCCGCATGTCGTCGGCAGCCTTCGCCGAAGCGTTCGCTCAGGCGCTCGATTTCCGCGAGCCTCCCGGACTCTTCGCCGCCCCCTGCCCGACGCTGTTCGTTGCCGGCGGCCACGAGCCGCCCTCGACGCTCGCCTCGAACCGCTACCTCGCCGGCGCTATGCCGAACGCCCAAGCGTTTGTGTTGCCCCGCCGCTGGCACGGCTGGGTCGCCGGCGAACCGGATCTCCACGTCCAGATGGTCGAGGCATGGATCGCCGGCCGGCCGCTTCCACCGGAACTTGTCCCGGCGTAGCCCCGCGCCTCAGAACGTCAGCCGCTTGGCTTGGATCACGCCTTCCAACGCCGCCACCTTGGCGAGCACCGTGTCGGAGACCGGTCCGTCCACCTCGATCAGCGAGATCGCGTCCTGGCCGGGGCCCGAGCGGCCGAGATTGAACGTCGCGATGTTCACTTCCTCGTCGCCGAGCACCATTCCGAGGCGCCCGATGAACCCGGGCGTGTCCTGGTTGGTGACGTAGAGCATGTGCGGCGCCGAACCTCAGCTTCGAGGTTGATGCCCTTGATCTGGATGATGCGCGGCTTGCCGTCGGAGAACACCGTGCCGGCGACCGACCGCTCCTGCCGCTCGGTCCTCACCGTGAGACGAATGTAGGTCTCGTACGGCGCCCCGCTGCGTCTGCCGCACCTCGTCCACCGCCATGCCGCGTTCGCGCGCCACCATCGGCGCGGAGACCATGTTGACCTCCGTCAGGAGCGGCCGGAGCACGCCGGCGAGCAGCGCCGCCGTCAGCGCCTTGGTGTTCATGTCGGCCACGTCGCCGGCATACTCGATGCGGCACGCCGAGGATCGTCGTCTCGGTGAGCTGCCCGGCGAACGAGCCGAGCTGTTCTCCGCCAGCGCGACGAACGGCTTCAGCCGCGGCGCCTCCTCCGCGCGTGATCGACGGCATGTTGAGCGCGTTGGAGACCGCGCCGGTGATCAGGTAGTCGGACATCTGCTCGGCGACCTGGAGCGCGACGTTCTCCTGCGCTTCGCGTGGTCGCCGCGCCGAGGTGCGGCGTGCAGACCACGTTCGGCGCGCCGAACAGCGGGCTCTCCTTCGCCGGCTCGACCTCGAACACGTCGACGCCGGCGCCGGCGACCTTGCCCGACTGCGAGCGCCGTCGGCGAGGGCCGCCTCCTCCACCAGCCCGCCGCGCGCGCAATTGATGATGCGAACGCCGTCCTTCATCTTCGCGATCGCCTCCGCGTCGATGATGTTCTTGGTCTTCTCGGTCAGCGGCGTGTGCAGCGTGATGAAGTCCGCGCGGCGGAGCAGTTCGTCGAGCTCGACCTTCTCCACGCCGAGTTCCATGCGCGCGCTCGGCCGACAGGAACGGATCGAAGGCGATCACCCGCATTTTCAGGCCGATGCGCGCGGTCGGCGACGATCGAGCCGATGTTGCCGCAGCCGATGATGCCGAGCGTCTTGGCGGTGATCTCGACGCCCATGAAGCGGTTCTTCTCCCATTTGCCGGCCTGGGTCGAGGCGTCGGCGGCGGGAATCTGCCGCGCCACGGCCAGCATCAGCGCGATCGCGTGCTCGGCCGTCGTGATCGAATTGCCGAATGGCGTGTTCATCACGATGATGCCGCGCTTGGTCGCGGCCGGCACGTCGACGTTGTCGACGCCGATGCCGGCACGGCCGATGACCTTCAGGTTCGTCGCGGCTTCGATCAGCTTCTCCGTCACCTTGGTGGCGGAGCGGATGGCGAGGCCGTCGTAGTCGCCGATGACGGCGAGGAGCTTCTCCTTGTCCTTGCCGAGATCGGGTTGGTAGTCGACATCGACACCGCGGTCCTTGAACACCTGCACGGCGGTCTTGGACAGCTTGTCGGAAACGAGAACGCGGGGAGCGGTCATGGCGGCTTCTCTCTTGCGGCACGGCCGGACATCGCCGGCATTTCGACGTGCACTTTGAAAACGGGTTCGAAGGGAACGCCCGCGGCCGACGCCGCGGGCAGCTATGCAGTAAGCGTCAGGCGGCAGCCTTCAGCGCGGCCTTCTCCACCGCGAAGGCCCACTCGAGCCAACCGGTCAGCGCGGAGAGGTCCGACGCCTCGATGGTAGCGCCCGCCCAGATGCGGAAGTGCGGCGGCGCATCGCGGTGCGAGTTGATGTCGAAGGCGACGCCTTCCTTATCGAGCCGCGCGGTGACCGCCTTGAGGAAGGCCACCTGCGCATCCCGGTCGAGCCTGCCGACGTCGGCATCGACGATCTTGAGCGTCACCGACGTGTTCGACCGCGTCTGCCGGGTCTTCGGCGAAGAAGTCGACCCACGGCGTCTTCGCCGCCCAGTCGGCGAGCACCTGAAAGTTTGCGTTGGCGCGGCCGATGAGGCCCTTGAGACCACCCACCGACTTCGCCCAGTTGAGCGCGTCGAGGTAGTCCTCCACGCACAGCATCGACGGCGTGTTGATCGTCTCGCCGACGAAGATGCCGTCGATCAGCTTGCCACCCTTGGTCATCCGAAAGATCTTCGGGAGGGGCCACGGCGGCGAATAGGTCGTGAGCCGCTCCACCGCGCGCGGCGCCAGCACGATCATGCCGTGCGCCGCCTCGCCGCCGAGCGCCTTCTGCCAGGAGAACGTGACAACGTCGAGCTTGTCGAAGGCGAGCGGTTGCGCGAACGCCGCCGAGGTCGCGTCGCAGATCGTCAGACCCTCGCGGTCGGCCGCGATCCAGTCGCCATTGGGCACGCGCACGCCCGAGGTCGTGCCGTTCCAGGTGAACACCACGTCGTTCTTGAAATCGACCGTGCCGAGATCGGGCAGCTTGCCGTAGTCGGCCTTGATGGCACGGACGTTTTCGAGCTTGAGCTGCTTGGTGATGTCGGTGACCCAGCCAAGGCCGAACGACTCCCAGGCGAGCACGTCGACGCCGCGCGCGCCGAGCATCGACCAGAGCGCCATCTCCATCGCGCCCGTGTCGGAGGCCGGCACGATGCCGATCAGGTAATCGGCAGGCACTTCCAGCACTTCGCGAGTGAGGTCGATCGCCTGCTTGAGTTTGGTCTTGCCGATTTTCGCCCGGTGCGAACGGCCGAGCGCCGCACCGCTGAGCGCTTCCAGCGACCAGCCGGGTCGCTTGGCGCATGGTCCAGACGAAAAGTTGGGGTTTTCCGGCCGCACGGCCGGCATGGCGGGGTTGGTCATCGCGCCTATCCTTCCAGATAGATGCCCCTCGTTGGGGAGGGGTGTCCCGCCGGCGCTTCTACAGATTTCGCGCGCGCAGCGCAATCACGATTCGGCGAATCCCAAAATGGGTCACAAAGCTGCCACCTTCCGAGGACGACAATGGTTATCGCCAAATTGCGAGACGGGGGACGCTTCACGGCCGCACTGCCAAGGAGGCAACCATGGAGTACAAGTCCGTTGAACAATTGGCGCGGGTTGCCACGGTTGATGCCGAGACCCAAACCGCGCCGGCCATGACGCAGATGCAGCGCCTGCAGCGGTGGGCGGAGTTGTTGGAACGACACCCCGGCCGCCGTCTGAACACCTTCTTTCAGACCGAGTACCAACGCCCTGAGATGCGCGACGCCATGCGCGCCGGCGAGTCACCGATCTCGGTGGCGTTCGCCGACCCAACGCTCCGTGCCGCCGGCTTGGGCGACGACACGTACGGTGAGGCCAAGCGTTTCTTTGACCTGTCCGACCATCAGCTCCACCACGTGCTGTGCTACTGCCACTACGGTGCCACCATGTCCGCCGATACGGCGGCGCGGGCGGTCCGGGGCGTAGTGGCGGGGATGGCGCGGCCCGGTTTCGTGGAGCGCGTGCGGCAGATGCTGGTCTAGCGAGCGGCCGACATCACCGGCGAAAAGAAGCGAACGCGGCGAACAATTCGCCGCGTTCGTCATTTAGACCCGGAGGCTAGGGAGGAAGCGCCGGGCCTAGTGGAACATCTTGCGGATGCCGATGCGGAACTCGTGGGCGTAGATATTCTTGTACTCGAAGTGCGCGAAATTGCCGCCGCCATCGTCGATTTCGCCTGAGACTCCCTCGCCGAGGCTCAGGAAGCGGTACCCAACGTCGAGCATCAGCGACGGTCCGATCTGCTTGGTGCCGCCTGCCATCAGCGCCCATGCGAAGTTCCAGTGCCCTGCACCCGGATACAAGCTGTTCGGCGGGTTGTCGCTCGCGACGTTGCTGCTGACCACGTAGCTGGCGCCAATGCCGGCACCGACGTACGGCGCGAAGCCGTGATGCATCGAATTGAAGTCATGGTAGAAATTGAACAGGCCGGTCCACGCGCCGAGCGTCGCCGTCTCCTGGCTGTATCCCAAGCCGCAGCCGCCGCATGTCAGCCGGCCGTAGAAGTCACCGCGCTCGTAGTCGAGCGTCACGTCGAAGCGATGCGGACCGGCCGGGTCGTATCCGATACCACCCCCGATCAGCCACCCATGGCTGATGCTCTCATCGAACAGTTCGCCGGCGCCCGGCACCGGATAGGAACCGCCGGCGAACGCCGGCTCCGCATTGAGGATCGTCTCAGTCGGCGGAACGTAGAGCTTCAGGCCCAAGTCGGCGCGGAAATACCAGTGACCAGTCGCCACCGCCGCCGGCTGTGTGAAATCGGCGGCCGTCGCCACGCCCGGCGCTGCCAGAAGTATTGCGCCCACCAGCGCCGCAAATTTCGCACGCATTTGCCGTCCCTCTTCAGTCTCTTTCGCGCGCCCGGAAGCTCTTCCGCGGCGAAAACCCGAGGGTGAGTGTCGTCAACAAAGCTTAAGGCGATGTTAACCACGTCCGTTAACTGCGCCGCGTGGCAGCGAAGCCACAGATTTCCAACGGCCCATTGCGATTCTGCACGCGGCCGCGAAAACGGGACACGGTTGGGCGGAGGGTCCGCGGGCTCGACACACGCCCCAACGAAAAGGGCCGCTTCGACGAAGCGGCCCTTCGATGCGAGAGAGACGCCCTGCGACTTACGCCTGCGGCTGCGGCTCCATGCCCGGCTCGCCGGACGGTGGCCGCTTCGCCTTCTTGGTCACCGGCACCGCCGACGTCTTGGTGGAGGCAGTCTCCTCCGAGGTGTCGCGCACCGGCGGCCGCCCCGCGAGCAGATTGCGGATTTCGTCGCCGGAAAGCGTCTCGTACTCGAGCAGCCCCTGCGCCAGCGTTTCCAGTTCCTCGCGGTGCTCCGTCAGGATGCGGCGCGCCTCAGACAGCCCGGCCTCGACGAACCGGCGGATCTCCGAGTCGATCTTTTGCGCGGTCTCTTCCGAAATGTTCTGCTGACGCGACACCGAGTGCCCGAGGAACACCTCTTCCTGATTCTCGCCGTAGGAGACCAGACCGAGCTCCTCCGAGAGACCCCAGCGCGTCACCATCATGCGCGCAAGCCGCGTCGCTTGCTCAATGTCGGACGCGGCGCCGGACGTGACCTTGTCCTTGCCGAAGATCATTTCCTCGGCGACGCGCCCGCCCATCATGATGGCGAGGCGGGAGGTCATCTGCTCGACGCTCATGGAGAGCTTGTCGCGTTCCGGGAGCTGCATGACCATGCCCAGCGCGCGGCCGCGCGGGATGATCGTCGCCTTGTGCACCGGGTCCGTCGCCGGCACGTGCAGGGCCACCACCGCATGCCCACCCTCGTGGTAGGCGGTCAACCGCTTCTCGTCCTCGGTCATCACCAGCGTGCGGCGCTCCGCACCCATCATGACCTTGTCCTTGGCGTCCTCGAACTCGGCCATGGTGACGAGACGCTTGCCGCGCCGGGCGGCGAGCAGCGCCGCCTCGTTGACGAGGTTCATCAAGTCGGCGCCGGAAAAGCCTGGCGTGCCGCGCGAAACCACCTTGAGATCGACGTCCGGCGCCATCGGCACCTTCCGGACGTGAACCTTGAGGATCTTCTCGCGGCCGACCACGTCGGGGTTGGGAACCACGATTTGGCGATCGAACCGGCCTGGCCTGAGCAGTGCCGGGTCGAGCACGTCCGGCCGGTTGGTCGCGGCGATGAGGATGATCCCTTCGTTCGCCTCGAAGCCGTCCATCTCGACCAGCAACTGGTTCAGCGTCTGCTCGCGCTCGTCGTTACCGCCTCCGAGGCCGGCGCCACGGTGACGGCCGACAGCATCGATCTCGTCGATGAAGATGATGCACGGCGCGTTCTTCTTCGCCTGCTCGAACATGTCGCGCACGCGGCTCGCGCCGACGCCCACGAACATCTCGACGAAGTCGGAGCCGGAGATTGTGAAGAACGGCACGTTCGCCTCGCCGGCGATGGCGCGTGCGAGCAGCGTCTTGCCGGTGCCGGGAGGGCCGACGAGCAGCACGCCGCGCGGGATGCGCCCACCGAGGCGCTGGAACTTCTGAGGATCGCGCAGGAACTCGACGATCTCCTGCAAGTCCTCCTTAGCCTCGTCGACGCCGGCGACATCCTCGAACGTCACGCGCCCGTGCGCTTCGGTGAGGAGTTTCGCCTTCGACTTGCCGAAACCGAGCGCCTTGCCGCCGGTGCCCTGCATCTGACGCATGAAGAAAATCCACACCGCCAGGATGAGGAACATCGGGAACCACGACACCAGCATGCCGACGAGCGACTGGCCGCCTTCGGTCGCGGGCCGCGCGGAGATCTGCACGCCGTGGTCTTCCAGGCGCTTCACGAGGTCCGGATCGGTGGGTGCGAACGTTTGGAACGAGCTGCCGTCCGAATAGGAGCCCGAAATCTGCTGACCCGCGATGACGACGTTCCGCACGCGCCCTTGGTTTACGTCCGCGATGAACTGCGAGTACGCGACATCGCGGCCGGCGACATGCTGGCCGGTGTTCTGGAACAGGTTGAACAGGGCGATCAGGACGAGGCCGATGATCACCCACAGGGCAAAATTACGAAAATTGGCGTTCATCACGGTCCCTTGGCGAGGCGGCGGGGGCTGCCGCCGGTACCAGTCGGAGGCTGCCGACGACCATAAGATAGGTTGCGGGCGTTACGAAGCCAATAAATGCCTCGCGAAATGAAACCCTAACCCTCCTTAACGCACTGACGCACAAACTTGGTTCCATTGCGGCGCGAGACCGGTTTTCGTCAGCCGCCGGTCGAAAAATCGGGGAAAAGCGGAGGTTCCGCCAGCCGCTCGCCGAGGAGCGACCGCACCTCTGCCTTGAGGGTCGGGCTTCCCTTTGCCGCGTACCCCAGGCTCGGCACCGCCAGGATACGCCGCCCGCGGCGGATGGCCGGCACCGCCGCCAGCGCCGCCGGGGGCACGTCGGCCACGATCGCCCCGAGCTCTCGCCGCCCCTCCTCACCGAGCGCGGCCACGCTCAGCCCCTCGGGCGCGCCCTTGGGGATCGCGACCGCGAAGCGCCGGTCCCACGTCCCGGCGAAGCCCGGCGGGATCGGCATCTCCGGCAGCCCGTTGCGACCGGCCTCCCGGTACAGCACGAACCGGCCCCGTCGCCATTCGACGACCGTCCCGGCCAGCGTCCGCTTGAAGGTCGCGCGGCCGGCCCGGGCGAGCATCGCGTCCGCCAGGCCGGAGAGCCGCCGAAAGCGCGGCGGATGGTCCTCCCCGCCGATCGCCTTCAGCACGCGGACGAGCATCCGCAGCCGGACTTCGCTCGGCGCCGCCGCCAGCGGCGCCGCCTCGACGTGCGCCACCGCATGATCGTCACACGCGACCGCATCGGCGATCAGCGCACTCGCCGCAGCGTCGATCGCGTCGGCCGCGTCCGCCAACCGCGCGGCCGCTTCCGCGAAGACGTCCGGCTTCAACCCCTCCGCGTCGAGCTGCGGCATGAAGCGACGCACCCGCGCGCGCAGGAAGCGCGGGTCGCTGTTCATGGCGTCGATGACGGGTGTCAGGCCCGCAGCGGCCGTCGTCGCCACCAGCCGGTCGCGCGGGATCGCCAGCAGCGGCCGCACGACGGTCAGCGCCGCGGATTTCACCAGCGATCGCATCGCGGCCAGCCCGAACACGCCGGACCCACGCGCGAGCCGCATCAGGAACGTTTCGGCCACATCGTCGCGGTGATGGGCGGTCACCAGATGACTCGCCCCAACTCCGCGGCACGCGCCGGTCAGCAGCCGATAGCGCGCCGTGCGCGCCGCCGCCTCGAGGTCCGCCTTGGGATGCGGGCCGGTCCACTTCAGCACCTCCACCGCCATGCCGCGTGACCGTGCGACCGCCGCTACCGCGTCCGCTTCCTCGCCCGAGCTGGCGCGGAGGCCGTGGTCGACGGTCAGAACGACGACAATAGGTCGAGTGCCGGCACGACGGCGCCAGCGATCGATCGAATCGAGCAGCGCAAGCGAATCCGCGCCACCCGACACGGCGAGTGCGATAAGGCGCGCATGGGAAAGCGGCTCGAACAGTTCGTCGAGTTCGTCGTCGACGAGCGGCTTGTCGGTCGCGTTAGCAGGCAGAGGTGGCCCGTTCGTTTGCCACCCTTTGGCGGAGTGCATTCGACATCTGCGGGTACTGCTTGAGCGCGGCGGCGTAGATCTGACACGCCTGATCGCGCTCACCGAGTCCCGCCAGCGACAACCCGAGCTTCAGCAGCGTGTCAGGCGCGCGCTGGCTCTTCGGATAGGCCTTGTACCCGTCGCGGAAGACCACCGCCGCCTCGTCGTAGCGGGCGCGCGCGAACAGGCTCTCACCGAGCCAGTACTGGGCATCGGCGGCAAGGTCGTTCTTCGGATATGTCTGGAGAAACTGCCGGAAAGACGCCTCGGCGACGTCGTAATTGCCGGCGATGATGAGATTGTAGGCCCGGTCGTAGTCGGTGCGCGCATCGCCCGTCGGCGCGATCGCGGCAAGCTGCGTCTGCGGCGGGGGGCTTGCCGGGACATCGACCGGCGGCGGCGTATCGACCGTTGGCGCACCCCCGCGGGCAAGCGCGGACAGGTCGAGCGGCTGACCGCTGGTGAGCGGCTCCGGCTCAGGATCGGACGAGAGCAGCGTGCCGAGCCGGGCGCCCGATCCCAACGTGGTGGGCGGTGGCTGGTTCGTGGCCAAGGAGTTCGACGCGTTGGTTGCCGACCGGCGGATTCAAGGCGGGCGGCGGCTGCACGAACGTCGGCTGCTGCGGCTGCGTTCCGGCACCCGCGCCCTCGAGATTGCCGAGCCGGTAGTCGGTGTCGGCCTGGGTGCGCTGGAGTTGATCCTGGAGCTGGCGCAACTGATTGCTCAGTTCCTCGATCTGCCCGGTGAGCGTGCGAATCTGCGCCTCGATGCGGTTGAGGCGGTCGGCATCGGCCGCCTGCGCCACCTGCTCGCCGGCGGCGGCCGGGCGCTCGGCCGCGTTCCGTCCGAACTTGAAATCGAGCAGCGCCGCCTGACTGGTGGTGGTAGCGGCAAGCGCGACGACAACGGCCGCGCCCGTGAGCAGTCCCTTCTTGGTCGGCATCATCCGCTGGCTCGCGCGCTGAAAAGGCTTTCTCGCGCGCCGAAAGCGGCGCGCACGCCGTTTTCCTAACATAAGTCAGCCCAGTTCGGCCAAATTTGGGCGGGTGCGGCAGGCACCCGCGACGACCTGCCTCAGGCTCCCGGGCCGTTCAGCACCGTCACCGCGCGTCGGTTCTGCGACCAGCATGAAACGTCGTTGCACACCGCCACCGGCCGCTCCTTGCCGTAGGAGATGGTCTGGATGCGGTTTGCGCCGATGCCGCGCGCAACCAAATAATCGCGCACCGTAGCCGCGCGACGGGCGCCAAGCGCGATGTTGTACTCGCGCGTGCCGCGCTCGTCGGCATGGCCCTCGATGGTGAAGCGGAAGCTCGGGTAGCGGCCGAGCCAGACGGCCTGCGCGTCGAGGGTCGAGCGCGCCTGCGCGCTCAGGTCGGATGAATCGGTTTCGAAGAACACGCGATCGCCGACGTTGACGACGAAGTCCTGGGCGCTACCCGGCGCGGCCGAGCCGCCGCTGCCGATCCCGAGCGCCAACCCGCCCGGCTCCGACTCCGGATCCCTGGCGCATCCGGCAAGAAGCACCAGCAGCGCGACCCCTACCAGCCCTGCCCCGCGAGCCATCCGCGCCAGATTCGTCATTCGGTGTAACTCCTCGTCCACCATACCGCCCCACGCGCAGAGCTATCAGCGCATGGTTAAGCGCCCGTTGAGCGCGATGGTTAAAATTGCGTTAAGCGACGTACCGGCGTCCCCGTTTCCGTCTCAACTCAGCCGACACACAACCGGCTGACGCCCCCCGCAAATCAGGAGGCTAACGGTCGGGACTCAGTTGATCAAGGGCGACCAGGCCGGATCGGACGCGAACGAAGGCGTCGCCAAGCGATATTCGTTGTAGCCGTTGAGATCGATTGTCCACAGTTGCGGACCACCGTTGGCACCCGGCGTATCGCGGAAGAACATGATCACCCGGCCGTTGGGCGCCCAGGTCGGCCCCTCGTTGTGGAAGCCCTCCGTAAGGATGCGCTCGCCCGAGCCGTCGGGGCGGATCACGCCGATGGCGAACTGCCCGGCATTTCGCCGCGTGAAAGCGATGAGATCGCCGCGTGGCGACCAGACCGGTGTCGAGTACGTGCCTGTGCCGAACGTGATGCGGTGCGGGTTCGAGCCGTCGGCGTTCATCACGTAGAGCTGCTGCGTTCCGCCGCGGTCGGATTCGAAAACCACCTGCGAGCCGTCCGGCGAATAGGACGGGCTGGTATCGATCGCGGCGTCGTCCGTCAGCCGGGTCGTGCGGCGCGAGCGGAGGTCGAGCGTGTAGATATTGGCGTTGCCGCCTTGCTGCAGGCTCATGATCACACGCTGCCCGTCCGGCGAGAAGCGCGGCGCGAACGTCATGCCCGGGAAGTCACCGACCGTCTCGCGCTGCCCGGTCTCGATGTTGAGCAGAAACACCCGCGGCTGTCCGACGCCGTAGGACATGTAAGTGATTTCCTGGCTCGACGGATTGAACCGCGGCGTCAGCACCAGGTCGTCGCCACGCGTGAGGTAGCGCACGTTGGCGCCATCCTGGTCCATGATCGCCAGGCGCTTGACGCGCTTGTCCTTCGGACCGCTCTCGTCGACGAACACGATGCGCGTGTCGAAGTAGCCCTTCTCGCCAGTCAACCGCTCGTAGATCGAATCCGCGATGATATGGGCGAGACGGCGCCAGTTATCGGGGCTGGTGTAGAACTGTTGGCCCGTCATTTGCTGACCGGAGAACACGTCCCACAGGCGGAACTCGGCCCTGAGCCGCCCGTCGGATTGGCGCACCACGCGCCCGACGACGAGCGCCTGGGCGTTGATCACCGTCCAGTTGGCGAATTGCGGACGGACGTCCGGATTGACGATCCGCTCCGCGAAGGACGTCTGGTCGAGCGGTAGGAACAACCCCGAGCGGCCGAGATCTGCCGAGATGACGGAAGCCACGTCGGCGCCAAGCTCTTCGTCGCCTCCGGCCCCCACGAAATCGGGGATGGCGATCGGCAGCGGCTGCACGTTGCCGCGGTTGATGTCGATCTCGATGAGCGCCGACGCCGGTTGCGCACCCAGCGCCAAGGCGACGACCGCCAGCACAACGGCGCAGCTCCGGCGCATCGCGCCAACCAGTCCGTTCATGTTCATCGTGGCCTCGACCGCGTCATCCCGCACCGCGCATGTCCGTGGGATCGAAGGTGACCTTCACTTCCTTCCATGCCGCGTACTTGTCCGGGGGCAAATTGTAGGGCGCGCACCGCGCCACGGCACGTACCGCACTCTCCGGCGCGGTGTCGCGATACCGGCCCACAGGTGCTTCGAGCACCCGCGGCGTCGCAGCGACCGAACCGTCCGCGTTGAGCGACAACAGGAGCACCACGCGCACCTCTGAGGGATCGACCCACCCGATCGGTGGGCTCCAGCATTGCGCGAGACGCGCGCGCAGCAAATCAAGCTCGCTCGCGGTCATCTTGGCGTCTGTGCTGGCGATCAACGAGCCAACCGTATCGGGCCGGGGCGCCTGCGGCGCGGGATCCGTCTTCGGCTTGTCGAGCACGGCAGTGATCTTGTCGATATCGAACGGCTCCTCCTCCTTCGCCTTGGCGACCGCCGTCGGCGGGCGTGGTGGACGCGGCCGCGGCACCGGCACGACATCCGGGAACGAGGGCGCGGCGGCCGTGGGCGGCGGCGGCTCTGCCTCCGCTGCGGGCGTAGGCGTCGGGACAGGCGCCGGCTCCGTGGCGGTCTGCTGCTCCGGGCTCGGTTCCGGCGGCGGGGGCGGTTCCGGCGCTGGAGGCGTCGGCGGCGGCGACGGCGGTTCGGGCCTGGGGAGCGGCGGCGGCTCCTTGGGCGGCGGAGGCGGAGTGGGAGCCGGCTCCGGGGCCAATGCAGCCGTGGCCACGCCCTCCGGTACGCTGGTTTTCTCGTCGATCGTGACGAACGACACCGGGATCGACTCGATATGGCTGGCGTCGAGCGGCTTCGCCGGCAACGACACGAGACCCCACGCGATCAGCACCGCATGTCCGATGACCGAGACCGTGAGCGCCGCGCGCATGACCCGTCACCCGTCTGGCTCGCTCAGCGCCACGAGCGCGATGCGGCGGTACCCCGCGCCATTGATGGTTCCCATGACGCGCATGACACTGCCGTAGTCCACCGACTTGTCGCCACGAACGTAAATGCGTTCGTCGAGGCCCGCCGTGGCTACCGTCGCGAGCTTAGCGACGAGCTGGTCCACCGGCACCTGCTCATCCTCGACGAACACCCGTCCCTCCGTGTCGACCGTCACCGTGATCGGCTTCTTCTCCACGGCAAGCGGCGCGGCCGGTGCCTGTGGCAGATCGACCGGCACGCCCGCCGAGAGCAGCGGCGCAGTGACCATGAACACGATCAGCAGCACAAGCATGACATCCACCAACGGCGTAACGTTGATCTCGCTGATCGGTTTCTGGTGGCGGCGACGGCGCCTCGCGCTCCTGAAACCGGTGGGTCCGACGATGGCGCTCATGGCTCAGGCCGCCCTTTCGTCTACCTGACGGGACAGGATTGCCGCGAATTCGTCCGCGAAACCCTCCATGCGCTGGCCGATCTTGCCCGCCTCGTTGGCGAGCTTGTTGTACGCGATCACGGCGGGGATGGCGGCAAGCAGCCCGAGCGCGGTGGCGAGCAGCGCTTCGGCGATGCCCGGTGCCACCACCGCCAGCGCCGTGTTCTTGGAGGCCGCGATCGCCTGGAACGACGACATGATGCCCCACACCGTGCCGAATAGACCCACGAACGGCGCCGACGACCCAACGGTGGCGAGAAACAGCAGCCGGCGCTCCAGCCGCTCCGTCTCGCGGCCGATCGTCACGTCCAGTACCTTGTCGATGCGCGTCTGGAGCCCGATCGGCGAGCGCGCACCCGCCTCGAAGCTCCGCTTCCATTCGCGCATGGCCGCCACGAACACGGACGCGAGACCCGTTGGCGCGCGCTCGGCGAACGAACGGTAGAGATCCTCCAACGACTGGCCCGACCAGAAGGCGCGCTCGAAGCGGTCCATCTGCCGACGGACACGGCCATAGAGCAGTGATTTGTCCACGATGATCGCCCACGACCATACTGACGCCAGCAGAAGGCCGACAATGACGACCTTGACGACGATGTGCGCCTGCAGGAATAGCGCGACGAGCGAGATATCGCCGCTCGGTGCGGCGAGGATCACTTGCGTCACCGCCTCGTTGGACATCGGACGGGCCTCGTCAACGTGTGACCCGCGGTTTCGACCGGCGGGATGCGCTTCGCTCGGCGGTCGATGCGCCGCCAGCGTGCTGCTGCAAACGGTTGGCCGGGCTTCCGTTTCGGCGCGGCTCTCTCGCCTTCAATTTTGTCAAAACGAGGGCGTCCGCACCGCCCTTCAGCCCGAAAAACCCCAAGCATTGCTAGGCATAGCACGGTTAATCGCGGGTTAAGTCGTCCACAGTCGTCTGCAGCCTCCGGCGCACCTCCGCCGGAAACCGCCGCGGTCGCCCGGCAGCGTTCACCAGCACCACATCGATGTCCGCCGTGAGTAACGCGTCGGTTCCCCGCCGCACCGTTTGCGCCAGCGCAACATGCGCGCCGCCGAGCTCTGCGATACGTGTCTCCACCGTAAGCACCTCGTCGATCCGCGCCGGCTTGAGGAACTCCACGGTAAGCCGCTTGACCGCGAACATCAGCGGCTCGCCGAATTCGCCCGCCGCCAACGCGTCGTGACCGACGCCCGCGAGCCGCAGGAAGTCCGAGCGCCCACGCTCCATGAAGCGCAGGTAGCTGGCGTGATAGACGAGACCGGAGAAATCGGTGTCCTCGAAGTAGACCCTGACCGGCAGCACGTGGCCATGCTCGGTGAGCCGGCCAGCGAGATCGGGCCAGTGGTCACTCGCCGTCATCGCCGCCATCGGGGAACATGCCGTACTGCGTCGCGCCGGCCACCGGCATCTCGAGCCCGAGGTGGCGAAACGCATGCGGCGTGATGAGACGCCCCCGCGGCGTCCGTTGCACGAAACCCTGCTGGATGAGGAACGGCTCGACAATCTCCTCGATCGCATCGCGCGGCTCGGAGAGCGCCGCCGAGATCGTCTCGATACCGACGGGGCCGCCGCCGAAGCTCTCCGCGATCAGCGTCAGGTAGCGGCGGTCCAGCGCGTCGAACCCGAGCGAGTCGACCTCCAGCCGGTTGAGCCCGCGGTCGGCCATTTCGGTATCCACCGAGTCTGCCTTCTCCGCGGCGGCGAAATCGCGCACACGGCGGAGCAGCCGCGTCGCGATCCGCGGCGTGCCGCGCGAGCGGTGCGCGACTTCCGCCGCGCCGTCGTCGGTAAGGTTCATGCCGAGGACGCGCCCACCGCGCTTCACGATGCGCGTCAGGTCGTCCACGTCGTAGAAGTTCAACCGGATCGGAATGCCGAACCGGTCACGAAGCGGCGTCGTCATGAGGCCGAGACGCGTCGTCGCACCGACCAGCGTGAACGGCGCGAGTCCGATCTTCACTGAGCGCGCCGCCGGCCCCTCCCCGATGATCAGATCGAGTTGGTAGTCCTCGAGGGCCGGATAAAGAATCTCCTCAACCGCCGGGGCCAAGCGATGGATTTCATCGATGAAAAGAACGTCACGCTCCTCCAGATTGGTGAGCAGCGCCGCGAGGTCACCGGCACGCGCGATCACCGGCCCGGAGGTGGCGCGGAAGTTGACGCCTAGCTCACGCGCCACGATCTGCGCCAACGTCGTCTTGCCGAGCCCCGGCGGCCCGACGAACAGCACGTGGTCGAGCGGCTCCTTGCGCGCCCGCGCCGCATCGATGAACACCTTAAGGTTGGCGCACGCTTGCCCCTGCCCGACGAACTCGGCGAGCGTTTGCGGCCGGAGCGTTGCCTCCGGCGCATCGTCATCACGCTCTTCCGCATTGACCAGCCGGCTCACTGCGCCAGCTCCCTCAGCCCGGCGCGAATGAGCTGCTCGGCCGTCGCCGCCTCACCAGCCGCCCGCGCCGCGGCGGCAACCGCCGCGGCCGCGTGGACCTGCGGATAGCCGAGATTGGTGAGCGCCGAGACGGCATCGGCGATCGCACGCGGTGCGCGGTGCTCCGCGAGATCAGTCTGGAGGCGAATAGCTGCCGGATCAACCGTCGCGTATTTCGGCGCGGCGTCGCGCAGTTCCGCGACGATGCGCTCGGCGACCTTCTTGCCGATGCCCGGTACGCGCTGGAGCGTGGCGCGGTCCTGGAGCGCGATGGCGCTGGCGATCTCACCGGGCTTCAGCACGCCGAGCACAGCGAGTGCAACGCGCCCGCCCACACCCTGCACCGTCTGCAAGAGGCGGAACCACTCGCGCTCGAGGTCTGAGGCGAAACCGTACAGCCGGATCGCATCCTCGCGGAGGTACGTTTCGATCGACAGCGTCGCGAGGTCGCCCACCGGGGGCAGCGCCTGCAAGGTGCGCGCGCGCGCAATGGACCTCGTAGCCGACGCCGCCGACGTCGACGATCACCCAGTCCTCGCCGTAGGAATTGATCACGCCGGTGAGCTTGCCGATCATGACACCGCGGCTCTTGCCCTTGCCGATTGCCGATGATGAGCGTGGCAGATCGCGATCGCAAGCGCGTCCGCCGCGTCATCGCTGTCGAACTCGGCGCGCGGCAGCAGCACGCGCACCATCGCCCGAATCTGCGCCTTTTCGGCGTGCCCCGCACCGACGATCGCTTTCTTGACCGCGTTCGGCGCGTACTCGGCGACGTCGAGGCCGGCCTGCGCCGGCACCAGCAACGCGATGCCGCGCGCCTGTCCGAGCTTCAACGTCGCCTGCCGCGTCGCGATTGACGAACGTCTGCTCGACGGCGGCCTCGTCCGGCCGCCACGCCGCGACCACCGCCGCCAGCCCCTCGTAGAGCACCGCCAGCCGCCCGGCGAGCGCGCCGGTGACCGGCGCCATACCGTGCCCGCCGCGACGAAGCCGAGCGCATTGCCCGCGACCTCGACCACGCCCCAGCCGGTGCGGCGGAGGCCAGGATCGACGCCGAGGATGCGAATCGCCGCGCGCATGGCAGACGGCGTAGCGCCGAACGGCGCGGTTGGCCATCGCGCCGGCGAAGCCGAGCGGCGGCTCAGGCGGCCGTTAGCTTCTCCAGAACGTCGTCGGGAACCTCGAAGTTCGAGTAGACGTCCTGCACGTCGTCGTCGTCGTCGAGCACCGAGATGAGCTTCATCATGGTCGATGCCTTCTCTTCGTCGAGGCTGGTCATCGTCTGCGGTCGCCACACCGCCTTGATCGTCTCCGCCTCGCCGAGGCTCGCCTCGAGCGCCTTGGCGACGTCGCCAAGCGCGGAAAACGCGCACGTGATCTGCGTGGCCGTCCGAGCTCCTCTCGACGTCGTCGGCGCCCGCCTCGATCGCCGCTTCCAATACCTGGTCGGCCGTACCCACTCCCAGCCTGTAGACGATCTCGCCGACCCGATCGAACAGGAAGCCCACCGACCCCGTTTCGCCGAGCGCCCCGCCGTAGCGGGCAAAATACGAGCGCACCGCCGCCGCCGTGCGGTTGCGGTTGTCGGTGAGCGCCTCGACAATCATGGCGACGCCGCCCGGGCCGTATCCCTCGTAGCGGATCGCCTCGTACGTGTCGGCCTCGCCGCCCGCGGCCTTGCGGATGGCGCGCTCGATGTTGTCCTTCGGCATGTTTTCGGCGCGGGCGTTCTGGATCGCGAGGCGGAGCCGCGGGTTCATATCGGGATCTGGCGTGCCGAGCTTGGCGGCGACGGTGATCTCGCGCGCGAGCTTGGAGAATATCTTGGAGCGCCGGGCGTCGGCGGCGCCCTTCTTGTGCATGATGTTCTTGAACTGGGAATGGCCCGCCATGGTCGCTCTCCGCCGGGACAAAAGAGGCGACGGCCGCGCCCTTTTGGGGCGCACGGCCGCAGCCGCCCAAGGTGCAAAGGATCGCCGGCGTTATACGACCGCGACCCGCCGAAAGGAAGCGTCGGCGGGCTCGGCGAAATCTTGCCGATCCAGCCAGTCGCGAACCGCGGTTGCGACCGTGCCGACCAGCGAATCCGCCACCAGCGAATGGCCGTGGCCAGGGACCGGGAGATAGTCGGCGTCGTAGAACTTCGCCAAGCGTCCGCCTACCGAGGGAGCGAGCATACGGTCCGCGAGACCGTTGACGCAAAGTACCGGACACTTGACGGCGCCGGGCGGAATCCGCGCCCGGCCGAACACGACCGTGCGGTATGCCTTGCCGGACTCCAGCGCAAAGATCGGCACGAATTGCTGCTGCTCCTCGGCCGGAAGGTCGTGGAGCACCAGCGTCAGCGCCGCCTTCGGGTTTGCTCGGATCGGCCGCCCCGTCATGACGGGCAGCAGATACGGCAGCAGGTAGCGCGCCGCGTGGCGCGTGCCCGGCGTGCGCCACGGTGGTGTCGACGACACCAGCACGAGCGCAGCGCACTCCGTCCGCGCCGCGAGATGTTGGGCGATCAGCCCACCCATGGAGTGACCGATGACGATCGGCGGGCGCTCGCAGGTGGCGTGTACCGCCTCCATCGCGTCGACGTAGTCGGCGAACGTTAGCCGCGCGATCGCGTCCCGGTCGGGCGGATCGTGGGCTGGGAGCGACGGCGCGATGCAGCGGTGGCCGGCGGCGGTAAAGAACCGGATCCACGGCTGCCAGCGTTCGGCTCGCGTAAAC
This sequence comes from uncultured Alphaproteobacteria bacterium, assembly GCA_963749755.1. Lineage (GTDB taxonomy): Bacteria > Pseudomonadota > Alphaproteobacteria > Rhizobiales > Kaistiaceae > JBBDMC01. The sequence goes on along the minus strand of CAVVOK010000005.1, from coordinate 301,955 downwards.
GCGCCGTGGATGAAGAGGATGTCTGGCCGCATGGCTGAGATTCGCCCTCCGCCACGCGAGTGTAGCACGCGAACCGGCTAATCGAGCCAGAAAGGCGGCATCGCCCCGGCCAACACGCCACCGAGGCGCAGCGGCGCCACGGCGGTGGCAAGCCCGGTGGAATCGTCGATCTCGACGGCAAGCCCCGAGATCGTCGCCGGCCCGCCCGCGGGCGTGAAGCGTTCGCCCGGCACCTTGTGCAGGAACCGGCGGAGGGGCTCCGCCGCGTTCATGCCGATCACGGAATGATAGTCGCCGCACATCCCGACGTCCGACTGGAAGGCGGTTCCACCCGGCATGACGCGGTAGTCGGCGGTCGGCACGTGCGTGTGCGTCCCGACCACCAACGACACACGTCCGTCCAGATGATGGGCGAGCGCTTGTTTCTCGCTGGTCGCCTCGGCATGGAAATCGATGACCACCGCGTCGGCCTGCTCGCCCAGCGGACACGCGGCGAGTTCGGCGTCAACGACCGCGAACGGATCGTTGAGCGCGTCCATGAAAACACGGCCCATGGCATTGATGACGAGCACCGTCGCGCCGTTCCGCGCCACATACATGCCGGCGCCGCGACCGGGTGTGCCCTCAGGGTAGTTCGCTGGCCTCAGGAACCGCTCCTGCCTCGCGGCAAACACCAGCGCGTCGCGTTGATCGAAGGCGTGGTTGCCGGTGGTCACCACGTCCGCGCCGGCGCCGAGCACCTGCTTCAGAATGTCCTCGGTGATGCCGAAACCGCCGGCGGCGTTCTCGCCGTTGACCACCACGAAATCGAGCCGATAGTCCGCAATCAGACTTGGCAGCCGTTCGACGACAGCGTGACGACCGGTTCGCCCGACCAGGTCGCCCAAGAACAACAATCGCACCCGTCCTGCCCCTCAGCTCACCTTTGAAACGCCACGGTTTCGGTCTCGGTCACTACCATATCGAGCCGCACGTCGTGCGGCTCCGCAGGGACCGACGGCACCTCCTGGACCGAAAACGCCACGCCGACAAGAAGCGGTGCAAAACCGCGCGCCCGCAAATCGGCGATCACGCGGTCGTAGTGCCCCCGTCCCTTCCCCAGCCGGTTACCGCTGCGGTCGAATCCGCTGACCGGCATCACGAGGAGGTCCGGATCAACGACGGGCGCCTCCGCCGTCGGCGAAGCGATGCCGAACGCGTCCCTCACCAATGGGTCGTCCGGCACGTAACGGCGAAACACCATGTGGCCGGTATCGACCATTGCGGGCACCGCCGTCACAAGTTTATTGGCCGCGGCCCATTGCAGGATGGCGCCGGGATCCACCTCCCCGCCGAACGGCAAATACGCCGCTATGGCACGCGGACGCGTCTTGCCGAGAACGGTGACCACCCGTTCCGCGATCGCCGCCGACGCGAGCTCCCGCGTCCGCGGCGAAAGCTCCGCGCGCCGCTTCAGGGCCGCCTCCCGCAGCGTCGTCTTGGTCGTCGCCGAGCCGGCAGGTGGACTCATTCGCGAAAGGGTCGGGCCCCAATGCCACAGGAACTGAGCGAAGCCGCGACGTCGGTGGAGGAGCCGATCCCGGAGACCTACAACGTAGGTGGGCGCCGTATGGATGAGCCCACGGGCTCATCCAGGGACAGCTCCCGTCAGGATCGATAAGGCCCCGGGGAAGTTGTCCTCCTGTCGAACGCCGCAGCTTCGCCGACACGAGATATAAGCCGCCGCCGCGAGGCGCACCAGCGTCCGTCAACCGGTGGCGTCACCTTCGGAACCGGAGACCTTGGACGCCATCGTCTCTACGCGCTCGGCGACCGCGGCGATCGCCGCCGCGATGCCGCGCTCGGACTCCGCCGCGCGCTCGGCATCGGCCGTGCGCGAATTGACCAGCCGCGCCACCTCCGCCTCGACCTCATCGAGGCGGCGCTCCGCCTCGGTGCACTGGTCGGCGAACGTGATCGCCGCCATCACCGTCAGCCGCTGGTCGCCGATTTCGCCGAACCGCTCGCGAAGCTGCTCGATCATTTCGTCGAGCCGCTCGGCGAGCGCAGCGAGGTGCTCCTCCTCGCCGTCGTCGCAGGCCATGCGATAGTGCTTGCCGCTGATCGTGACATTGACTTGGGCCATACGCGCCCTCCCGCGTCATCTCACGCGCCGTGGCGAGTGAGCACCTCGCGAATTGACTCCATCGTCGCCACTAGGCGACGCGATACTTCCTTGTTGGCCTCTTCCAACCGCGCCGACCGCGCCTCGGCCGCGTCCAGCGACTGGGCGAGGCGCGAACGATCCGTGCCCACCTTGTGCAGTTCGCCTTCCAGCGTGCTGACGTCCCTGGCGCCCTCGAGCCGGCGATCGACGGCGCTTTCCAGCAGGTCGAGGGCCGCCGCCAGCCGGCGGAGCGCGTCTTCAATCTGCGATGAGGCCGCCATCAACGCCCCTAAAGGACCAAATCCCGCCCGCTCGCTGCTCCGGCAAAAGGCCGGCGCCGCCGCTTGTCCCGGTTCCCGGCCCGTGGAACCAAGGTCGCGGCAAAGCCTTAGCAACAGGAGATTAGTAATTGGTGCAAGACTGCGTCAACGCCGCCGACGGGCGGAACCCGGCGATTTAAGGGTGGCGCAGCAATGGAGCGCCGCGCCACCCATGCGTGCGACAGCCGCCGGACCGCTACCAGCCGAACTGGAACGTTGCGCCTGTCTGGCCGTTTCCCGTCTGCACGACGTTGGAACTCGTGCTCTCGCCGAACTGGAAGATGCCGTACGTATTGCCGTTGCCGTTCTGTTGGAGCGTCGCGGAGTGGCCGTTGCCTTCCTGATGGACGATGCCGAGGTTGCCGGAACCGTTCTGTCCGATGCCGGCAACGTTGTTCATGCCGAGTTGCTTGATCGAGGCGCCGTTGTGGATGGCGTTGAACAGCCCGTAGAGCTGAAGGCCTGTCTGTAAGGCCTTGGCATCCTTAGCGTTCGTCGGCGCGTAGGTGATCGACACCGAGCCGCCGGCCGTGGCGGGGCTGGGCAGCGCCGCCGAAACGACGGTCGCCGAAACGAGGCCTGCCATGAGGATCTTGAGGGTGCGCGTCATGTCGGTTTCTCCTGGGTCGCGGATGGCGGCCGGCACGTCCAGCCGATGAAACGGACTCTCGCGCACCCCCACTGAACTCGATTGGAATGCGCCGTTCATCTGCCGTTGGGCGTCCGCGCACCATGCGCGAATACGAAAGGGGCCCCGGCGATGCGGGGCCCCTTCGATCTCGTCCATTCGGACCGTCAGATCGCGCCGCCGACGCGCTCCGAACACGCAACCGTCGATCCGTTCGACGTCACGGTGAGCGAGGCGTCATAGGCACCGTTCGCCCCGAGCATGACCCTGCCGAGGGTCACGGGTCCGCCGGGGCCGGCGGTAAATCCGCCGCCCTGCTGGATGTTGGATCTACCCGACCCGCCGGAACTCGATATGCGGAATGAGTACGAGCCGCTGACCGCGACGTCGGCATGGACCACGCCTTCCAGCGCCACCATGCCGTTCGCCGATGTCGTTTGGATCTCGCAGCGGAGCGGACCCTCGCCGGATGAGCCGGCCTGGCTCGCGCCCATCTCGACACCGATCAACGTGAGGCCGAGAAGCAGCGGCGCCGCTCCGGCCAAGATGCGCGTCTTGCTGATCATGACCTTGTCTCCTTGATCACCGGGGTTGCGGCCGGGCGGAGCTGCGCCCCATCCCGGCCGTGGATTTCGTGTCACGTGCCGCTACGGGCAGGTCTGAACGAACGCCGCGACGTTGCCAGCGCCGGCCTGGGTGACGTTCGCGTTGCAGCCGTTGCCGACCTGCACGCCGGCGGCGACGTTGCCGTTGCCGTCCTGCGTCAGGATGGCGGTGTGGTTGGCACCGAACTGACCGACGCCGGCCGCGTTGTTGGCACCGTGCTGCCACGTGTCGGCGTAGTTGTTGACGCCGTCCTGGCCGATGGCGCTGAGGTTGTTGAAGCCGTACTGCTGGCCGACCGCCTGATTGAACGCGCCGTGCTGGAAGACGCCGATCTGGTTGTGGATGCCGACTTGCGCGCCGCCTGCTGCATTGGCCCAGCCGTGCTGCGTGATGTGCACGTCGTTGGCCATGGCGGGGACCGCGACGAAGCCGATGACGGTGGCGATGGCGCTGGCGATGAGGAACTTGCGAGTCATTTGTCCGTCTCCTGGGTTGGCGGGGGAACCGCGTGTTGACGGGATCGCTTTTATGGGGCGTGGCCGGAACCAGACCTGAAGCCGGCGTTCAGAAGCGGTTCAGCCGCACGCCGCGGTTCGGACGCACACCGGGTGGCCCGCAATTGACTGCCGACCGCCAACTGCTATGTGTTTCCGCCCTCGCCCAGCCCGTTTCGCGGCGGTCGCTCAAGATCGGGCTGATGCTGACATTCTTCGCACCATCCACGCCGCACGGATCGAAGACCATTTGAGATGACCGATCTCGCCAAACACAATCAGATGGCGAACGCGATCCGCGCGCTCGCCATGGACGCGGTCGAGCGCGCCAACTCCGGCCACCCCGGCATGCCGATGGGCATGGCCGATGTCGCGACGGTTCTCTTCACGCGTTACTTGAAGTTCGATCCGGCCGATCCGGAATGGCCCGATCGCGACCGTTTCGTGCTGTCGGCCGGCCACGGCTCGATGCTGCTCTACGCGCTGCTCTACCTGCTCGGCGTGGACGATATGACCATCGACCAGCTGAAGAATTTTCGCCAACTCGGCTCGATGACGCCCGGCCATCCGGAGAACTTCCACACGCCGGGCGTCGAAACCACCACCGGGCCGCTCGGCCAAGGCCTCTCAAACGCCGTCGGCATGGCACTCGCCGAGCGCATTCTCGCGGCCGAATTCGGCGACGCGATCGTCGATCACCGCACGTATGTGATCGCGTCCGACGGCGACCTCATGGAGGGGATCAGCCACGAAGCGATCTCGATCGCCGGGCACCTGAAGCTCAACAAGCTGATCGTGCTCTTCGACGACAACGGCATCTCGATCGACGGACCGCTGTCGCTCGCCGAATCCGGCGACCAGGTCGCGCGCTTCCAAGCTGCCAACTGGAACGCCGTGCACGTGGACGGGCATGACCCCGACGACATCGCCCGCGCCATCGAGGCGGCGCAGAAGTGCGACAAGCCGACGATGATCGCGTGCAAAACGACGATCGCCTTCGGCGCGCCCACCAAGGCCGGGACCGCCGGCGCGCACGGCTCGCCGCTCGGCGAAAAGGAAATCGCCGCGGCGCGCAAGGCGCTCGGCTGGGAATATCCACCGTTCGAAATTCCCGCCGACATCCGAGACGCGTGGCGCATCGCGGGCTTGAGGGCGAGCCAGGCGCGCAAGGATTGGGAAAAGCGTCTCGAGACGATCAATAGCGACAACCGGAGCGAATTCGAGCGGCGCATCCGCGGCGACCTCCCCGCCGGGCTGAACGCGGCGATGCTGGAGTACAAGCGCACGCTCGCCGCCGAACCGCCGAAGGTCGCCACACGCAAGGCGTCCGAAATGGCGCTCGATGTGATCAACGCAACGGTGCCCGAGACCCTCGGCGGTTCCGCCGACCTGACGCCCTCGAACAACACGCGTTCCAAAGGCCTCGTCGAGATCAAGCCGGGTGAATACGGCGGCCGCTTCGTCCATTGGGGCGTGCGCGAGCACGGCATGGCCGGTGCGATGAACGGCATCGCCCTCCACGGCGGACTCATCCCCTACTCCGGCACGTTTCTCGTCTTCTCCGACTACGCCCGCCCGTCGATGCGCCTCGCCGCGCTCATGGGCCTTCGCGTGATCTACGTCATGACGCACGATTCGATCGGTCTCGGCGAGGACGGCCCGACGCACCAGCCCGTCGAGCACCTGGCGGCGCTCCGCGCGATCCCAAACCTTCGCGTATTCCGCCCGGCCGACGCCATGGAGACGGCGGAGTGCTGGCAGCTTGCCCTCTCCCACCGCACGGGGCCGAGCGTGCTCGCGCTGACGCGCCAGAACGTCGCCGCCGTGCGCCGAGAATTCGAGGAGGCGAACCGCTGCTGCCGCGGCGCCTACGAGATTGCCTCCGCCGATGGCGACCCAGACGTGTCGCTGTTCGCCACCGGTTCGGAGGTCGAGATCGCGCTCGCGGCGTGGTCGAAAATCGTGCGTGCCGGCCATCAGGCGCGCGTGGTGTCGATCCCCTGCTTCGAGCTGTTCGAGGCCGAGAGCGAGGACTACCGTGCCGAGACCATCGGCGAAGCGCCGGTGAACGTCGCCATCGAGGCGGCGGTGCGACTCGGCTGGGACCGCATCATCGGCCGCGACGGAATCTTCATCGGGATGCACAGCTTCGGTGCAAGCGCACCATACGGCGAACTATATGAGAAGTTCGGCATCACAGCCGAACGGGCGGCAGACGCCGCGCTCGAGCGCCTGGAAGCGCTGGCGTGACGCGTGGAATAGGAGACACTGAAATGACTGTCAGGGTAGCCATCAACGGGTTCGGCCGCATCGGCCGCCTGGTCTTGCGCGCGATCATCGAATCCGGGCGGAAGGACATCGAGGTCGTCGCGATCAACGATCTCGGTCCGGTGGAGACCAACGCCCACCTGCTCAAGTACGATTCCGTGCACGGGCGCTTTCCCCACGAGGTCAAGGTCAACGGCGATACGATCGACGCCGGCCTCGGTCCGATGAAGATCACGGCCGAACGCGACCCGACCAAGCTGCCGCACAAGGAACTCGGGGTGGAGATCGCGCTCGAGTGCACCGGCATCTTCACGTCGAAGGAGAAGGCCTCTGCCCATCTCCAGGCGGGCGCGAAGCGCGTGCTCGTCTCCGCGCCGTCGAGCGGCGCCGATCTGACCGTCGTCTATGGCGTCAACGACGACAAGCTCACCAAGGAGCACCTCGTCGTCTCCAACGCCTCCTGCACGACCAACTGCCTAGCGCCGGTCGCGCACGTGCTCCACAATGCTCTCGGCATCGAGCACGGCTTCATGACGACGATCCACTCCTACACCGGCGACCAGCCGACGCTAGACACGCTGCACAAGGACCTCTACCGGGCGCGCGGCGCCGCCATCAATATCATCCCGACCACCACCGGCGCGGCGAAGGCCGTGGGCCTCGTCATTCCCGACCTCAACGGCAAGCTCGACGGCGCATCCATGCGCGTGCCGACGCCGAACGTCTCCCTGGTCGACTTCAAGTTCGTCTCGAAGCGCCCGACGACGGCGGAGGCGGTGAACAACGCGATCATCGAAGCGACCAAGTCGAACCGCCTGAAGGGCATCCTCGAGGCCACCACGGAGAAACTCGTCTCCTCGGACCTCAACCACGACCCTGCGTCCTCGACCGTAGCGCTCGATCAGACCAAGGTGATCGACGGCAACTTCGTCCGCGTCGTCTCCTGGTACGACAACGAGTGGGGCTTCTCGAACCGCATGGCGGACACCGCCGTCGCGATGGGCCGGCTCGGCTGACGCCGGCGGAGCGGTGACCGCGTTCCGCACCCTCGACGACGCCGGCGACCTCGCCGGCAAACGCGTGCTCGTGCGCGTCGATCTGAACGTCCCGACGGGCGACGGAAAGGTCACCGACGACACGCGCATCCGGGCCGTCGCCCCCACGATCCGCGAGATTTCGGACAAAGGCGGCAAGGCGATCCTGCTCGCTCACTTCGGACGGCCGAAGGCCGGACCCGAGGCGAAGTTCTCGCTCGCCCAGGTGGTTCCGGCCGTTGCGGCCGTGTTCGGGCGGCCGGTCGCGTTCGCCACCGACTGCATCGGCGAACCGGCGGAAACCGCCGTCGCGGCGATGAAAAACGGCGACGTGCTGGTGCTGGAAAACACGCGCTTCCACGCCGGCGAGGAGAAGAACGACCCGGCATTTGTCGCCGCGCTCGCCAAGCTCGGCGACCTCTACGTCAACGACGCCTTCTCCGCCGCCCACCGCGCCCACGCCTCGACCGAGGGACTGGCGCACGCCCTCCCCGCCTACGCCGGCCGCGCCATGCAGGCCGAGATCGAGGCGCTGGAGGCCGCGCTCGGCAACCCAAGGCGCCCGCTGATCGCGGTCATCGGCGGCGCCAAGGTATCGTCCAAGATCGACGTGCTGGAGCATCTGGTCGCCAAGGTCGATGCGCTGGTCATCGGCGGCGGCATGGCGAATACGTTCCTCATGGCGGAGGACGTCGCCGTCGGGAAATCGCTCGCCGAGCCCGACCTTCTCGATACGGCGCGGCGCATCCTCGCCGCCGCGGACGAGACGGGGCACGCGTCGGTGCTGCCAACCGACGCCGTGGTCGCGACCGAACTGAAGGCGGGTGCGGCGACGCGCACCATCGCGATCGCCGACGTCGCCGCCGACGAGATGATCCTGGACGTCGGCCCGCGCTCGCTCGCCGCGGTCAATGGCTGGATCGACAAGGCCGCGTCGCTGGTATGGAACGGCCCGCTCGGCGCGTTCGAAACGCCACCCTTCGAACACGCGCACGGTCGCGGCAGCGCGCCGCGCCGCCGAGCGCACCCGTGCGGGCGCCCTGCTCTCCGTCGCGGGCGGCGGCGAGACGGTCGCCGCGCTCCACATGGCGGGCGTCGCCGACGCTTTCTCGTTCGTCTCGACCGCCGGCGGCGCGTTCCTGGAATGGCTGGAGGGCAAGGCCCTCCCCGGCGTCGAAGTGCTTCGCCGCTAAATCAGGCCGCGATCAGCCAACGATCCAGAACACGACGCCGATCGCCGTTGCGCCGAGGGCGAGCACGACCGGCAGCGTCAGGATTTGCAACGCCGCTTCCCGTCCGGCGATGATGCCGGTGGCGGTATCGGCGTTGTCGTCGACGAATTCATCGAACGTCGGCTGGTGTCCCGGAGGCGACCAGCGCTTGTCGCGCGCGGCCCATCGCGCGAGGCCGAGAGTGAGGCCGAAGAAGATCATACCGAAGCCAACGACGATCACGAGCAGGTAGCTGCTCAACGGATCGCTGGACCAAAAGAATACCACGAACGCCGCTGTCATCCAGATCGCCGCGGCGAGCGCCAGCTTGATCGCGGTCGGATGGATGCCGACGGTAGGCAGCGCCGGGATCGGCCTTGATGTCGGTGATTTCGGCGGCGGTGTCGGCGCGGGTGGGTTCGATCACCGTCAGCCGCGTCGCGCGGCGCGGCGGTTCCTCCGCTGCATGCGCGTCGGGTTTGTAGGCATGGGCTCGTGCCATCGTCCGTCCTCCATCCTTGGAGGTCGACCGCTGTCGCGGGCGGCCGGCCGATAGCCCCTGGCGTTGACATGGGTCACAAGCGCCCGAGGTCAAACCGGTGCGCCGTGTGGAAATCGACGCGCTTTCGCGATAAGACGCCCCAAAAGTGCCCTACGCGAGAGGACTGCCCGAAATGACCGAACGCCTCGAAGACATCGCCGCGCGGATGACGGCACCCGGCAAAGGGATCCTCGCCGCCGACGAGAGCACCGGCACGATCAAGAAGCGCTTCGATACCATCGGTCTCGCCTCCACCGAGGAGTCGCGCCGCGACTACCGCGAGATCCTGTTCCGCACCGACGAGGCGATGAAGAACTGCATCTCCGGCGTCATCCTCTACGACGAAACGATCCGCCAGAAGGCCAAGGACGGCACGCCGCTGGTCGACGTGATCGCCGCGTCCGGCGCGGTACCCGGCATCAAGGTCGACAAGGGCGCATGGCGCATGGCGCTCTCGCCGTCGGAGAAGGTGACCGAAGGCCTGGATAACCTGCGCGACCGGCTGACCGAGTACCACGGCCTTGGCGCACGCTTCGCCAAGTGGCGCGCGGTGATCGACATCGCCGACGGCATCCCGACCTACAACTGCCTCCACGCCAACGCCCAGGCGCTCGCGCGCTACGCCGCCCTCTGTCAGGAGGCCGGCATCGTGCCGATCGTGGAGCCGGAGGTGCTGATGGACGGCCCGGTCGCCGCCCATGACGCCGACACCTGTTACGACGTAACCGTCAGGACGCTGCGCGAGGTATTCCGCGAGCTGGCGATCGCCCGCGTGAAGCTCGAAGGCATGGTGCTGAAGCCCAACATGGTCGTCGCCGGCAAGAACGCCGCCAAGCAGGCCTCGCCAAGCGAGGTAGCGGAGAAGACCGTACGCGCGCTGAAATCGTGCGTGCCGGCCGCGGTACCGGGGATCGCGTTCCTCTCCGGCGGCCAGTCGGACGAGCTCGCCACCGAGCACCTGTCGCTGATCAACCAGTTGGCGCCCCTACCCTGGCAGGTAACCTTTTCCTACGGGCGCGCGCTTCAGGCGGCGGCGATCAAGGCGTGGGGCGGCAAGCCGGAGAACGTCGCCGCCGCCCAGCGGGCCTTCCTCCATCGCGCGCGAATGAACGGCCTGGCCGCCACCGGCGCGTGGGAGCCAAAGCTAGAAAAAGCCGCATAAAAGCGACCAAAGCGGCTGCAAATGCTTTATGTTTGAGCGCGCGAGGCTTGCCGGGCCGTCGCGTTACTGACTACGAGCATCGGTGTCCGGGCGCCACAACCGGAAGATGCACGAAATGGCCAACGCCGCCGAGGATCGCTGCCGCCTCTGTCTGGTGACGCCCGCTCTGGGCGGCACGGTGACGACCGTTGACCGCGTCGCGGACGCGGTGGCGGAGGCCCTTGGCGGCGGCGACGTGGCCGCCCTGATCGTCAGCGCGGTTCCACACGATCCCGCCACGCTTGAGCGTCTCGCGGCCGCGCTGGTCCCGATCGCGTCGGCGCGGGGTGTCGCGGCGCTCGTCCACGGCGATTGCGATCTGGCCGCCCGCGTCAAAGCCGATGGCGTTCACGTCGATAGCGGTCCCGCCGATGCGGCGGCGGCGATCGCCGCCTGCCACCCCGCGCGCATGGTCGGCGTCGGCGGATTGAAGACGCGCGACGATGCCATGATCGCCGGGGAAACGCAGCCGGACTACCTGTTCTTCGGCCGGCTCGACGGCGACACCGACGAAGGCATCTTCCCCAAAGCGCTCGACCTCGCCGCATGGTGGTCGTCGGTCACCATCATACCGGCCGTGGTCATGGGCGGACGCGCGCTCGCTTCGGTGCATGAGGCGGCCGCGGCGGAGGTATCGTTCGTGGCGCTCCGGAACGCCGTTTGGGACGATCCGCGCGGCCCCGCGGCGGCGGTGGCCGAGGCGATGGAGCGACTGGCCGCAACCCCGGTTAGCGTGTCATGAGACGGCCGCTCGTCCTTGTCGCAACGCTCGTCGCGACGGTAGCCGCGCATGCGCAGGACGCGCCGATCGTGCTCACACCACCCGCCGTCGAGAACCCGTCACAGCCATCCGCGCCGGTCGACCTGACGCCCTTCACCCCGCCGACCCCGCACCTCCGGCCAAATTCCCCCGTGGCCGTACCAAGCACCCGCCCGACGTTGCCGACCAACGCGCCGGTGACGGCATTGCAGCCGCCACTCACCGGCACTCTGCCGTCGCCTGTGCCGGACGCGCCGCTACCCGAGCTTCCGCGCGGCGCGACGGTGGCGCCGACGCCGCCCGCCGCTCCGACCGCCGCCCCCAACGCAACCGCGGGCACGCCCCCACCGCTTCCGCCGCGCACCGTTGCCGCGACAGACTCCGCCGCCGACGCAGACCTCGCGTACGGCGCCTTCCAGCGCGGCCTCTACCTGTCGGCGTTCAGCCTCGCGATCCCGCGCGCGGAAAAAGGCGACACCGCCGCGCAGACGCTGATCGGTCTGATCTACGAAGGCGGCTACGGCGTCCCCCGCAACTACGACGAGGCGGCGAGTTGGTATCGCTTCGCCGCCGAGGGTGGCGACCGCGAGGCACAGTTCAACCTCGGCATGATGTATCTGGACGGCCGCGGCGTGGCGAAAGACCCGGCCAAAGCCGCCAACTTGTTCGAGGCGGCCGCGAAGAGCGGCAAGGTCGCCGCGATCTACCAGTTGGGCCTCGTGTATCTGGACGGAACCGCACGCCCGCCGGACGCCGCCCGCGCGGCGGAGCTCTTCACCGAGGCGGCCAATGCCGGCGATCCTGACGCCGAATACGAACTCGCCAAGCTCTACGACGCCGGCCGCGGCGTGCCCGCCGACGCCGAAACCGCGACACGCTGGTTCGAAGCATCGGCGCGCCTCGGCAACGTCGCGGCGGAAGTCGAACTTGCCATCCGCCTGTTCAACGGCACCGGCGTCGCAAAGGACGAGGCCGCCGCGGCGCAATGGTTCCAACAGGCCGCCGATGTCGGCAACCCCATCGCGCAGAACCGGCTCGCGCGAATGCTAATGGCCGGCCGCGGCGTCGAGGCCGACCCTGTGGAGGCGGCGAAGTGGCACCTCCTTGCCGCCTCGAACGGCCTACCCGACGCGACGCTCGACGCGTTCGTGGCGGGGCTCCCCAACGCTGATCGGCAAGCGGCCACCGCCGCGGCGCAACGCTGGCCCGCGAAATGAACGAACGGCTTTCGGTGCGGAACGCGACCGCGACAATCGGCCGGATCGCTAGCGGAGACATCCTGTGGTAGGCGCCACGCGAGGGCGACGGCAAAAAAAACAGAGGAAAAGGAGACGACGATGAGGAAAATCGCCATTGCCGCAGGTGCGACTGCTCTCCTCGCATCGACCGCAGTCGCGTTTGCCGCTGACACGGGAACGATCACGTCCATCGACTGGGCCAACGGCGTTGTCACGCTCGACAACGGGCACACGTACATCGTGCCGGAGCAAGTGCAGTCGAAGTTCCCGATGGGCGTCGGTGAGAAAATCAGCGTTGAGGCCGACGGAATGACCGTGACCTCGATCAGCAAAGCCTCGTAGCGCAAACGCGGGCCCACGCCGGCGTGTCTCTGGCGCGGGCCCGCTTTCCATTTCACGCCGCAAGACTGGGAACCAAGCCGCTTCGCTTGAACGGACGGGCGATCTGTGGTGCTAGAGGCGCTCCTCGCCTCCCTCACCGCACCTCAGGTTCCCCCACGCATGGCCCGCACCGCCCTTCTCAACGTCATGGTCCAGGCGGTGCTCAAGGCTGGCCGCGGTCTCGCCCGCGACTTCGGCGAAGTGGAGAACTTGCAGGTGTCGCAAAAGGGGCCCGGCAACTTCGTCACCGCCGCCGACCACCGCGCCGAGGAAACGCTGATCGCGGAGCTTCGCCGCGCGCGGCCCGCGTGGTCGATCCTGACGGAGGAAAGCGGCGCGCTCGACGGCACCGACAAGAGCCACCGCTGGATCGTCGACCCGCTCGACGGCACCACCAACTTCCTCCACGGCGTACCGCTGTTCGCGATCTCGCTCGGGCTGGAGCGCGACGCTGAGTTGGTCGCCGGCGTCATCTACAGCCCGGTGATGAACGAGTTGACCGTCGCGGAGCGCGGCAGCGGCGCATTCCTGAACGACCGCCGCATTCGCGTCGCGGCGCGCCGCAGTCTCGGCGATGCAATGATCGCCTCGGCCTTCCGCCGACCGACAAGGCCGGCCGCGACCGCTTCCTCGCCGAGCAGTCGGCGGTGATGGACGCGGGCGCGTCGGTCCGCAGGTCGGGTTCCGCCGCGCTCGACCTCGCGTGGGTCGCCGCCGGCCGCTACGACGGTTTCTGGCAGCGCGGGCTGTCGCCGTGGGACATGGCGGCGGGCATCGTCATCGGCCGCGAAGCGGGCGCCCTCGTCAGCGACACTAACGACCGCGCCGAGATGTTCGCGACCGGAACGATCGTCGCGGGCAACGCAGTCCACCCATCCCGCGCTGATCGAGAATCTCGCGAAAGCGGGGCGCGGCGTCTGAACATTCGACCCGGCCCTGATTTTGCCGTTTCTCTCACGTCGGAATCCACGGTAAGTATCAGGCCGGAGCACGAGAGGCACGAGCGGTGCTGTTTTTCCGGCGAGCCAAGGCCAGGGAATACGATCCTTATAAGCTAGCAAGTCCACAGATTTATCTGTGGCGGATGACGATCTTCCTGATCATCGCTGGCTTCATCGCGCTCATCCTCTACCGGCAGATGTACTGACCGCCTTCCATGGCCAATCCGGGCCTCAACGGCGTGATCATCGGCGGTGCTGTGATCGGCATCGTGCTGGCGTTCCGTCAGATTTTCCGCCTGTTCCCCGAAATCCGCTGGGTCAACACGTTCCGCATCGCCGAGCCCGGCATCGAAGTGGAGCGCCCGCCGGTGCTGCTCGCGCCGATGGCGACGCTGCTCGGCGACCGCATCGGCCGCATGGCGATCTCGACCCAGACCATGCGGTCGATCCTCGATTCGATTCAGATGCGCCTCGACGAAGACCGCGACATGGGGCGCTACCTGACGAGCCTGCTCATCTTCCTCGGCCTCCTCGGCACCTTCTGGGGCCTGTTGCAGACGGTCGGCGCCGTCGCGAGCACTATCCAGAACCTCGACGTGTCGTCGTCGAACACCGGCGTCATCTTCGAGGATCTGAAGGACGGACTGACCAAGCCGCTCGGCGGCATGGGCATCGCGTTCTCGTCCTCGCTGTTCGGCCTTGCCGGCTCGCTGGTGCTGGGCTTCCTCGATCTTCAGGCCGGCCAAGCGCAGAACCTGTTCTACAACGACCTGGAAGACTGGCTGTCCACCGTCACCGACCTCGACCCGGAGATGATCGACAGCGCGGCGGTGGCGTGACGACGGCCGACGAGCTTCACGCCGCCATCGAGCGGCTGTCGCGCGCCATCCAGGACGGCCGCGCGCGCGCGGCGACGCCGGGGGCACGCAGCGCGCCACCACCGCCATGGCGAACCTCGCCGAGGGCATCCAGGGCCTGGTGCAGCACATGCGCTAGCGAACAGCAGGTGATCCGCAGCTGGGTCGAGACGCAATCCGAGCAGCAGCGCGAGGTCCAGGCGCTGCTCGAAACGATCGCCCGCGCGCTCGCAGCAGACCGTGCCCGGAGAGTAGCCGTCTGGCCGGTGCCCGATCCCGTCGCGTCGTCAACCGCGCCGAGTATTGGCCGAGCTTCGTCGACGTCCTCACCAACCTTCTGCTGGTCTTCATCTTCCTGCTGTCGATCTTCGCGGTCGTGCAGTTCCTGCTGTCGCGCGAAATCTCCGGCCGCGACACGGTTCTCCAGCAGCTGAACGCGCAGATCGCCGAGCTGACCGAGATGCTGGCGCTGGAGCGCGCAAGCAAGAGCGACATCTCCGACAACCTCGCAACGATGCAGGCGAGCCTGTCCGCCGTCGAAAGCGAGCGCGACCGGCTGCGCACCCAGTTCGGCGCGCAGTCGAGCGCATCGGCCTCCGCGTCGGAGCAGATCGCCGCGCTGTCGAGCGACCTCGACAACGAAAAGCAAATCAGCCAGCGCGCGCTGTCGCAGGTCGAGCTGCTCAACCAGCAGATCGCGGCGCTCCGCCGCCAGATCGCGGCTCTGGAAGAGGCGCTTAACGCCTCGGAGGACAAGGACAAGCGAGAGCCAGGCGCAGATCGCCGACCTCGGGCGGCGCCTCAACGTGGCATTGGCGCAGCGCGTGCAGGAGCTGACACGTTATCGCTCCGACTTCTTCGGACGGCTCCGCGAGATCCTTGGCGAGCGACCCGACATCCGCGTTGTCGGCGATCGTTTCGTGTTCCAGTCAGAGGTGCTGTTCGACACCGGCTCCGACGAGATCAACCCCGCCGGCGTCGACTCGCTCGACAAGCTCGCCTCCGCCGTCATCGACCTCAACAAGGAGATCCCCGAGGAGATCCCCTGGGTGCTGAGGGTCGACGGCCACACCGACAAGCGCCCGATTACCGGGACCGGCGGCCGCTTCCGGTCCAACTGGGAGCTGTCGGCTGCCCGCGCCATCTCCGTCGTGCGCTTCCTGATCGACAAGGGGATCCCCGCCAACCGCCTGGTCGCGGCGGGATTTCGGCGAGTTCCAGCCGCTCGACGAGGGCGACGACGACGCGGCGCTAGCCCGCAACCGCCGCATCGAGTTGAAGCTCACCGAACGCTAGGCGAACCGTCGAGCAAATCGGCGCCCTTGCCCTTTCCGCGCCCGGCGCGGTATACCGCGGCCGGTTTTGCCCCGCCGACGGCGGCCGGCACACGGAGCTTCGAGCGATGAAAAAGGACATCCACCCCGACTACCACCTCATAAAGGTGGTGATGACCGACGGTACCGAGTACCAAACGCGCTCGACCTACGGCGAAGAAGGGGCGACGCTGCACCTCGACGTCGACCCCAAGACCCACCCGGCTTGGACCGGCGGCGGCCAGCACATCATCGACCGCGGCGGCCGCGTGTCACGCTTCAACAGCCGCTACAAGGGTCTGATGGGCAGCAGCTAGAATTCAGAGCTGTCCCGGCGGCTTCAGCCGTCGCTCCGGTAACGTTCCTATTTCGCGGCGAACGCGTTCGCCAGCCGGCCAAGCTCACGCTGGACCGGGTTCTCGCCGACCTCCATCGGCGGCTGGTCGCTGAGCGCGCGATCGAGCCGCTGAATGCGCTGCTGGAGGTTGACGGACCGGCCGATCAGTATCCGCAACCGTTCCGGCAGCGCCTGCCATCCCGGCCCTTCCGTGGCCGAGGAAAGCCCACCGAGTTTCACTTTGGAGCGCTCGCGCGTCGCCTGCTCCAGGCTCATGTCGCCATCGTTGACCGCGCGCTGCAGGAGCAGCCACGAAGCGAGCTGCATCAGGCGCGTGGTTAACCGCATGGACTCGGTCGCGTAGGCGAGCGACCCGGCCCGCGCCAGACGGTGCGAATCGCGCCGGCCGTCGCCGTCGAGGTACGCAGCGGTCTCTTCGACCAAGCTCATCCCTTCGCGGAACATCGCCTTAAAGGCCTCGGACCCGGCGAGCCGCCGCCCGAACACGACCGGTTCCGTCCGCTGCCTGACCCGGGATGACGCCTCTTCACTCATGTCTCACTCGCCCTGCCACGCCTTCCTCGTGTCCCGCCATGGGACCACTCCAGCGGGGTCGTCGCAAGCCCCGGGCCACGCCGGCGAGGGCGAGTCACGAAAAAAGAGAGCCGCGGGAGGCGGCTCTCGAAGTTCTATACAGGGAGGCGTCAAGCAGAGTGGACAGGAGCCACTCGAATCCAGATGACTGGACGGTTTAGTAATCGCCCATGAAGCTTAAATAATGGTTAACGGCCGAAAGGAATTTGAAACGAAACCCCGCAGGGACCTGCGAAACCGCCCATCCAGCACGTTTCGTTAGCGTTTAAAGAAGGTTGCCGCCGCATCCGCGCCGGCCTGTTTCTCGGCCGCCGCAGCCTCCAGCCGCGTGATCTCGGATTTGAGCATCTCGACGCGCTCGGCAAGCTCGAACAGGGAGAGCTTGGAAAGGTCCTCGCCGATCTCGTGGACCGTTTTCTTCTTCTTGGGCGCGTCGTCCTCGAACATCGCTCGCTCCCTTGCTTGGCTCCGACGCTAACCGACCCTGCGGCGGTTGTCAGCCCGCGGAGCCGGGGCTAGACCGGCGATCCCACCCGCGGCGAGGATGATGATGACCGACCTTCCCCCGACCATGACGGCGATCGTCGCCCCGACCCCGGGCGACGCCGACGCGCTCCAAGCCGCGACCCGCCCTCTCCCGGTTCCCGGCGCCAGCGAGATTCTGATCCGCGTGCACGCCGCCGGCATCAATCGCGCCGACATCCTTCAGCGCATGGGGCGCTACGCCGTGCCGCCCGGCGCCTCGGACATCTTCGGCATCGAATGCGCCGGCGAGGTTGCCGCTATCGGCGCCGGGGTCACGCAATTCCGCGTCGGCGACCGTGCCATGGCGCTCGTCACCAGCGGCGGCTACGCGGAATACTGCACCGCCGAGGCGGCGGTCGCCCTCCCCATCCCCGAGCGGTTCTCGTTCGTGGAAGGCGCGGCGATCCCCGAGGCGTTCTTCACGGTCTGGGCGAACGTATTCGAGACCGGCCGCCTCAAGCCCGGAGAGACCGCGCTGATCCACGGCGGCACGTCCGGTATCGGCACGGCCGCGATCCAACTCGCCAAGGGGCTCGGCGCGCGCGTGATCGTCACCGCCGGCAGCGCGGCGAAGTGCGAGGCCTGCCGGAAACTCGGCGCCGACGTTGCCATCGACTACCGCACTGAGGATTTCGTCGCCGCGGTTCTTGGCGCCACCGGCGATCGCGGCGCCGACGTGATCCTCGACATCGTCGGCGGTGACTACGTCGCGCGGAACTACGCCGCGGCGGCCGTGGACGGGCGCATCGTGCAGATCGCGACGCAACAGGGCACCCGCGCCGAGATCGATCTCCGCCAAATCATGTCGAAGCGGCTGGTGCACACCGGATCGATGCTGAGACCGCGCCCGACCGCCTACAAGGCATCGCTCGCCGAGGCGCTGCGCGCTCATGTCTTGCCGCTGTTCACGGCCGGCACCGTAACACCGGTGATCGACTCGACGTTCGCGCTCGCCAACGCCGGCGCGGCTCATCGCCGCATGGAAGGATCGGAGCACATCGGCAAGATCGTGCTGACCGTCGGCGCTGGGGACACATCCAGCTGAGCGTTTGCGTCCCTCCTCGCTGCCCCTTATATAGGCATCATTCCTTCCAAGCTCGTTAGAGGAACCATGGCCCGTCGGAGCCGATCCGGCGGGTCGAGCGGGAGAGGCTTATGACAACCACAGCGCCCCTGATGCCGAAAGCGACCGCCGTCTGGCTGGTCGACAATACGGCGCTTTCGTTCGACCAGATCGCCCAGTTCTGCAGCCTGCACCCGCTGGAGGTGAAGGCCATCGCCGATGGCGAGGCCGCCCAATCGATCAAGGGCCTCGACCCGGTGCTCACCGGCCAGCTCACCCGCGAGGAGATCTCCCGCGCCGAGGCCGACCCGGACGCCCGCCTGAGGATCGCCGAGCCCAAGGTGCGCGCGCCCGTCGCCAAGCGCAAGGGCCCGCGCTACACGCCGGTCTCGCGCCGCCAGGACCGGCCGAACGCGATCCTGTGGCTGCTGCGCAACCATCCCGAACTGAAGGACGCGCAGATCATGCGCCTGGTCGGCACCACCAAGCCGACCATCGAATCGATCCGCAACCGCACCCACTGGAACGCCAACAACCTGCAGCCGCTCGACCCGGTGACCCTCGGCCTGTGCACGCAGATCGACCTCGACTTCGAGGTCGACCGCGCAGCGAAATCGGAGCCGTCGGAAACCCCGGCGAGCACCGGCGCCACGCTGCTTCCCGCTTCCGAGACGACGACCGCGGCCGCCCAGGCCGTCGCCGCCGCGGCGAGTCCATCCGGACCGCACGCCCGAACAGCAGGAAGAGGCCGAGGCCGACAAGGTGTTCGCCAAGCTAAAGTCGATGCGGGGCAGCGGGTCCGCGGACGACGCGGACGAGAAATAGTCGCCGCGCGTCAGCTCCTCACTGGCACCGTGTAGTTCAGCGCAAGCCGCCCACCGTCGGCGTAGATCGTCTCGCCGGTGATGTAGCTCGCCTGGTCGGAGGCGAGGAACGCCGCCACCGCGGCGATCTCCTCCGGCTCGGCGAAGCGGCCGAGCGGCGTCCGCGTCAGAAGCCGACGGCGCTGGTCGGAATCCTGCGCCAGCGTTTCCTCCAACATCTCGGTCATCGTCGAGCCGGGGCCGACGGCGTTGACACGGATGCCGTGCGGCGCGAGCGCCAGCGCCATCGCCTTGGTCAGTTGGTTGATGGCGCCCTTGGCGACCGAGTAGGGCACCTGGTTGGCGATCGCCACCACCGCGTTCACCGACGACAGGTTGACGATCGCGCCAGGCTTGCTACCGGCCGCGACGCGCTCGACCATGTGCCGGGCCGCCGCCTGACCGGTGAGGAACGCGCCTTTGAGGTTGGTGCGGATGACCCGGTCGAAGTCCTCTTCCTCCAGGTCGAGGAAGTTGGCGGTGTGCATGACCGCCGCGTTGTTGACGAGAACGTCGACGCCGCCGAACGCTTCGACCGTCACCGTCACCAGATTGCGCACGTCCAGCCGCTCGCCGACGTCACAAGGCACGAAGCGAACCTCGCCGAACCGGCCGAGATCGTCGACCACCTGCGGACCGTCCTCGTCGTCGACGTCCGCGACGACGACGCGCGCGCCCTCTTCGAGGAAACGGCGCGCGATCGCCCGACCGATGCCGCGTACACCGCCGGTGACGATGGCAGTCCTGTTTTCGAGGAGCATCGACATCTCCGCGCTCGCCCCGCATCCGAACGCTGGGTTAGACCGCACCGGCGCGGGTGTCCATCGGTTGTCCTCGCCGCGTTAGCGGCATAGACTCGGCTCGGCGTGAGCGCCGTCCCCTCCCCGGCGATTGCGGATATTCAAGAGCGGCTGCTGTAAGGCCGCGATGGGAGGAGCCATGCCCGACACCGTACGCGCGTCGTCCGCCTACGACGTCGATCTCGACCGCACCCCGGCCAATTATCAACCGCTGACGCCGCTCTCGTTCCTGGCGCGCGCCGCCGCCGTATTTCCCGAGCACACGGCGGTGATCCATGGCAACCGACGCTGGAGGTATGCGGACTTCTATGCGCGCGCGCGGCACCTGGCGTCGGCCCTCGCGCGACGCGGCATCGGCCGCGGCGATACCGTCTCCGCCATGCTCGCCAATACCCCGCCGATGCTCGAGTGCCACTACGGCGTGCCCATGGCGCAGGCGGTGCTACACGCCATCAACACCCGGCTCGACCCGGCCGTCATCGCGTTCATGCTCGACCACGCCGAAACCAAGGTGCTGATCACCGACCGCGAGTTCGCGCCGACGATCAAGCAGGCGCTGGCGCTGGCCACGATGAAACCGCTGGTCATCGACTACGACGACCCGGAATTCCCGCAGTCGGGCGAAAAGCTCGGCGCGCTCGACTACGAGGAATTCATCGCGAGCGGCGATCGGGACGCGGCATGGTCGATGCCCAACGACGAGTGGGACGCGATCTCGCTCAACTACACATCGGGCACCACCGGCAACCCCAAGGGCGTCGTCTATCACCACCGCGGCGCGAACCTGCTGGCGGTGGGAAACGTGCTCACCGGATCGATGCCGAAGCATGCCGTCTACCTGTGGACGCTCCCCATGTTCCACTGCAACGGCTGGTGCTTCACGTGGACGCTGTCGGTGATTGCCGGCACGCACGTATGCCTGCGCGCCGTGCGCCAGAAGCCGGTCTGGGACGCCCTCGCCGAACATCGCGTCACACACCTCTGCGGCGCGCCCATCGTGATGTCGACGATTCTGTCGGCGCCGGAGGCCGACAAGCGCCCGCTCGACACGACCGTGGAGTTCTTCACCGCCGGTGCGCCGCCGCCCGAAGCCATTCTCGCCGCCATGTCCGACAACGGGTTCAACGTCACGCACCTCTACGGCCTCACGGAAACGTACGGCCCGGCGACGGTGAACGAGTGGAGAAGCGAATGGGACGGGCTGGCGCCCGCCGGTCGCGCCCAACTGAAAGCACGCCAGGGTGTGCCCTACGTGCCGCTCGACGCGCTCGCGGTCATGGAGCCCGAGACGATGACACCCGTCGCCGCCGACGGCGAGACGATGGGCGAGGTCATGTTCCGTGGCAACGTCGTCATGAAGGGGTACCTCAAGAACCCCAAGGCGACCGCGGACGCGTTTCGCGGCGGCTGGTTCCACTCGGGCGATCTCGGCGTCGTCCACCCCGACGGCTACATCCAGCTCAAGGACCGCTCCAAGGACATCATCATTTCGGGCGGCGAGAACATCTCCTCGATCGAGGTCGAGGACGCGCTCTACAAGCACCCTGCGGTCGCCGCCGCGGCAGTCGTCGCCAAGCCCGACGAGAAGTGGGGCGAGACGCCGTGCGCGTTCGTCGAGGTGAAGGGGGGCAAGACCGCGACCGCCGAGGACCTCATCGCCTGGTGCCGTGAGAACTTGGCCCACTTCAAGGTGCCGAGCCGCATCGTCTTCGCCGAGTTGCCGCGCACCTCCACGGGCAAGATCCAGAAATTCAAGCTGCGCGACATGGCGAAGGACATCTGAAGCATGGCTTGACGCTGGGTTAGTCGTGACTTACGGTAAGTCATGACTAACACGAACGGAGCCCTTGCCGCCTTGGCGGACCCCACCCGCCGCGCTGTCTTTGAGCGCTTGGCGCGCGGCCCGCGGTCGGTCGCCGTCATCGCCGAAGGCATGCCGGTAAGCCGACCCGCCGTCTCGCAGCACCTGAAGGTGCTTAAGGAAGCCGGGCTGGTCACCGACCGGGCCGAAGGCGCGCGGCGTGTCTACCAGATCGACCCGGCGGGGCTCGGCGCCATCCGGGCATGGCTCGACCGCTTCTGGGGCGTGGCGCTCATCGCTTTCCAGACGGCGGCGGAGAGTTCTTCCGGACGGAAGCACATCTGACGACGCGGACGACAAATCTTGAGGACTGTCATGGACGCACGAATATCCCCCGCCCCGGTCCGCAAAAGCATTCGCGTCAAGGCAAGCCCTCAGCATGCCTTCGAGGTGTTCACGCAACAGATGGGCCGCTGGTGGCTGCCGGACCATCACATCGCGCCCCGGCCTTTCGTCGATGTGGTCCTCGAGCCGAACGCCGGCGGCCGTTGGTTCGAGCGCGACCGTGCGGGCGCGGAGTGCGAATGGGGCAAAGTGCTCGCATGGGAGCCGCCGGATCGCGTTTTGCTCGCTTGGCAGCTGAACGAAGAGTGGAAATACGATCCCGACTTCGTCACCGAGCTGGAGATCCGGTTCGTCGCTGACGGCGACGGCACCCGCGTCGAACTGGAACATCGCAACATGGAGCGGTTCGGTGCCAAGGCGGCGCAGGTCCGCGGGTCGCTCGATTCGCCGGGCGGTTGGACCGGCGTGCTTACTGCCTATTCCGCCCAAGTCGATCGTCAGTAGTCGTGGGGCGGGCGCCTGAAACGAAAAGCGGCCGCGGGGAGGCCGCGGCGCTTCGCAAAATGCCTAGCGTTGCTGACTTAGTGGATCGATTCGCTCTTGAGACGGGCGATCTCGTCCTTGACTTGCAGCTTGCGTCGCTTGAGCTCCGTCAGTTCCAGGTCGTCCGCCCCAGGGTGGGCCATGGCATCCTCGAGTTCCTGTTCGAGGGCCTGATGCCGACGCTCAAGCTCTGCAAGATGCGATTCGGTAGACATCAACGAGGCCTCCGTGTCGTCTTTATGATGCTTCGCAGTTTGGCACAAAGGGGCCATTCTGTCGAATATGGCTCGCGGGCTTTTTGGCCCATTTCAGGCCGATTTTGCACAGCCCTTGTCCTAATAGTTTGGCGGTTTTCCGCGCCATTTC
The DNA here is from genome assembly GCA_963749755.1 of uncultured Alphaproteobacteria bacterium. GTDB lineage: Bacteria > Pseudomonadota > Alphaproteobacteria > Rhizobiales > Kaistiaceae > JBBDMC01. Next base: position 278,779 of record CAVVOK010000005.1, on the reverse strand, counting down.
AAGGCTTCGTCGTTGGCGCGCGGCTCTTGGGCCACACTTGCCCCGCATGGTATTCTCCACGCCCTTGTGCAGCGCCGCGAAAGGGCGTGTAAGCGCCGAGGACGGCCATGGCTTCCGACCGAAACCGGCGGCTGAACGACGAAGAGGAACGTGAGATCCGCCGCGAGCTGGCAGAGCTGCGGCTGGAGCACCGTGACCTCGATGCCGCGATCGCCGCCATGGCGGCGTCGCCGGTGACGGATTCCATGGGGATGCAGCGGCTAAAGAAGCGCAAGCTGGCGCTGAAGGATCGCATCGCGGTCCTGGAGGATCGGCTCCTCCCCGACATCATCGCCTGAGCCAGACCGCCTTGCCGGGGCCGGGCGCGCCCCTATAATCCGGCCCTTCTTCCCGCAGGGGCCATGAAGACCCCTTCAGCCGCAACGGATTCCACCATGGCCGCCGACACACCGCCGGTTGCGATCATCATGGGCAGTCAGTCCGACTGGTCGGTGCTCGGCCACGCCGCCGACACGCTCGACACCCTCGGCATCGCCCACGATAACCGCATCGTCTCCGCCCACCGCACGCCCGACCGGCTCGTCGTCTTCGCCAAGGGCGCACGGGACGCAGGCTACAAGGTGATCATCGCCGGCGCGGGAGGCGCGGCGCACCTGCCCGGGATGTGCGCATCGATGACAACGCTGCCGGTGCTGGGCGTACCGATCGAGACGAAGGCGCTCGGTGGCGTCGACAGCCTCTACTCGATCGTGCAGATGCCCGCTGGCGTACCCGTCGGCACGCTCGCCATCGGCCGCGCGGGGGCGGTCAACGCCGCCCTGCTCGCCGCCGCGATCCTGGCGCTCAACGACAAGGAACTCGCCCGCCGGCTGGACGCCTGGCGCTCCGACCAGACGTCAGCGGTGGCCGAGCAGCCGGGTGACGACGGCTGACGAACCGGTCGCGCCGGGAGGCGTGATCGGCATCCTTGGCGGCGGACAGCTTGGCCGCATGCTTGCTACGGCGGCTGCGGAGCTCGGCCTCTCCTGCCACATCTACTGCCCGGACGACGATAGCCCCGCCTCCGCGGTCTCGTCCGCAACGACCGTCGCCGCTTACGACGACGAGGCGGCGCTTGCGGCGTTCGCCGAAGCGGTCGACGCGGTCACCTTCGAGTTCGAGAACGTACCCGCCGCCACCGTGCGCCTTCTGGCCGACCGTGTGTCCGTGTTCCCGCACGCAGCGAGCCTCGAGGTGGCGCAAGACCGTCTCGCCGAGAGGGAGTTCCTCCAGAGCGTTGGCATCGGCGTGGCGGCGTTCGCGACCGTGGATTCGCCGCCCGAGGTCTACTCCGCCCTCGCCCGCACCGGCCGCCCGGCGATCCTCAAGACGCGCCGCCTTGGCTACGACGGCAAGGGCCAAGTGGTGATCGGGACCGGCGACGACCCGACCGGCGCGTGGCGAGCGATCGGCGGCGCCCCGGCGATCCTCGAATCGCGCGTCCGCTTCGAGCGCGAGATATCGGTGGTCCTGGGGCGCGCCCGGACCGGTGCGACGCGGGCGTACGACATCGCGGAGAACCGGCACGTGAACGGCATCCTCACCGAATCGCAGGTACCCGCCGCCGTGACGCCGGAGACCGCCGCCGAGGCGGTCGCGATCGCCGAGCGCATCGCCGACGCGCTCGACTACGTCGGCGTTCTGGCGGTGGAGATGTTCGTGGTGAAAGCGGAAGGCGCCCCGAAGCTGCTCGTCAACGAGATCGCGCCGCGCGTCCACAACTCCGGACATTGGACGATGGACGCGGCGCTCACATCGCAATTCGAACAGCACATCCGCGCCATCGCCGGCTGGCCGTTGGGCGATTCGTGGCGCCACAGCGACGTGGTGATGACCAACCTCCTCGGCGACGACGTGAAGCGCTGGCGCGAGATCGCCGCCGAGCCCGGCGCGCGACTCCACCTCTACGGCAAGAAGGAAGCGCGGCCCGGCCGAAAGATGGGTCACGTCAACCGCCTCAGCCCCGCGAACATGCGGTGAAGCGTGCTCTCGTTTTGACGCCGCACGGCGCTTCTGGTAGATCGTTCACCAACGCGGCGGCAATCTGCGGTAGGGCGGTTCGCCGCCGCAAAATCGTTCGGACCCACTAGGACAGGACGTTTCGCGTGCAGGTACTCGTTCGCGACAACAACGTCGATCAGGCGCTGAAGGCCCTCAAGAAGAAGATGCAACGCGAGGGCCTCTTCCGCGAGATGAAGCTCAGGAACTATTACGAGAAGCCGTCGGCGCGCCGCGCGCGCGAGAAGGCCGAGGCGGTCCGCCGCGCGCGCAAGCTCGCCCGCAAGCGCGCCCAGCGCGAGGGAGTTCTCGCCGTCACCGGCGGCAAGGGCTGACGCTCGGCCGGCGGCCCGACCGGCGATTGCGCACGTCGTGTCGGCCGCGTGCCGACGGTCAGGACACGAACGGAGGTCGAAGCGAGGCACCGGTGTTTGCGGCGAAACGGTTCATGCCAATTGTGAAGCCGGTGCGCACCTGGCTTGTTGCTGCCGCCTGCGCGGTGGTCCTCGCCGGCTGCCAGACCGCGCAAACCTCGCTGAACCTCGCCGACCCGGACGCCCGCGCCGCCGCGCAAGCCGACATCGCGTCGCTGACGTCGGTCGTCCAGCAAAACCCGAACGATGCCGGCGCATACAACGTACGCGGCAGTGCCTATGGTCGCGCCGGAATGAACCGCGAGGCGCTCGCGGATTTCGACAGCGCCATAAGACTCAACCCCAGTTTCTATCAAGCCTACGCCAACCGCGCGCTGGTCGAGCGCAGCATGAACCGCGACGACCAGGCGCTGGCCGACTACAACCGCGCCATCGATATCAACCCGAGCTACGCGGTGGCGTATGTCGGCCGCGGCAACATGTACCGGCTGCGCAAGCAGTACGACTACGCCCTCGCCGACTTCAATCGCGCGCTTCAGATCGACCCCAACGATGCGCGCGCCTACCACAACCGCGGCCTCGTCTATCAGGCGCAAGGACTGCACGATCCGGCGATCGACGATTTCTCCAAGGCGATCTCGATCTCGACGGTGAACATCGAGCCGTTCAACGCGCGTGGCCTCTCGTATCTCGCGCTCGGCGACTACCGCTCGGCGCTGGAGGATTTCAACGTCGTGGTCACCCGCGACAAGAATTCCTACGAGGGTTGGACCAACCAGGCGTTGGCACTGGAGAATCTGGGCGACCCGGACAAGGCGTACAACGCGTTCGCCCGCGCCGCCTACCTCAACCCAAGCTACAAGCCGGCCCAGGACGGCATGCGCCGCACGCAGCAGGCGCACAACGCGACGGCCAGCACGACGGGCGCCGGGTAATGCCCATGCGCCCTGCCCTCGCCGGAGCGGGTGCGCGGTGGCTGACACCATTGGTCGTGCTGACGGCGGTGGCGATCATCCTCGTCGGCCCCGCAAGCGCGCGGATGTATCGCATCGCGGACAAGGAGACGCCAAGCGACGTCGCGGTGGTCGACTGCCCGCAAAGTCCGGCCGGGCACGACGGGGCGTGGGTCAGAGCGAACTGCAAGGTAGCCCCGGCGGGCGCGGCCGCGCAGGTGGCCCGGGAGGACTCCATGATGATCATAGGGTGGAGCCACGAGGTCCAATCGCCCCGCGACGCGAATTGAGGAATGGCCTCACCGCAGGGCCGTGGCCGCTACATCGCCTTGACGATGCCCTCGGTCATCTTTTTGGCGTCGCCGAGCAGCATCATCGTGTTGTCGCGGTAGAACAGCGGGTTGTCGATGCCGGCGTAACCCGAGGCGAGCGACCGCTTGACGAACATCACCGTGCCCGCCTTCCACACCTGCAGCACGGGCATGCCGTAGATCGGCGACGACGGGTCGTCCTCGGCGGCCGGGTTCGTCACGTCGTTGGCACCGATGACGTAGACGATATCGGCCTGCGCGAACTCGGAATTGATGTCCTCCAGCTCGAACACTTCGTCGTAGGGGACATTGGCCTCGGCGAGCAGCACGTTCATGTGGCCGGGCATGCGGCCCGCCACCGGGTGGATGGCGTATTTCACCTCGACGCCTTCGGCCTTTAGCTTGTCGGCCATCTCGCGGAGCGCGTGTTGCGCCTGCGCCACGGCCATCCCGTAGCCCGGCACGACGATAACCTTCTGCGCGTTCTTCATGATGTACGCGGCATCCTCGGCCGAGCCGAGCTTGACCGGGCGCTGCTCCTCACCGCCGCCGGCCGCCGCCGTCTCGCCGCCGAAGCCGCCGAGGATGACCGAGATGAACGAGCGGTTCATCCCCTTGCACATGATGTACGACAGGATCGCGCCGGACGAGCCGACCAGCGCGCCGGTGATGATCAGCGCCGTGTTGCCCAGCGTGAAGCCGATGCCCGCCGCCGCCCAGCCCGAGTACGAGTTGAGCATCGAGATGACCACCGGCATGTCGGCGCCACCGATCGGGATGATGATCAGCACGCCGAGCAGCAGCGAGACCGCGGTGATCAGCCAGAACACGAACTGGCTCTGGGTAACCACGAACACGACGATCAGAACCACCAGCAGGATGCCGAGGCCGGCATTCACCACGTGGCGCTGCGGCAGGAGGATCGGCTTGCCCGACATGCGCCCGTCGAGCTTGAGGAATGCGATGATCGAGCCGGTGAACGTCACCGCGCCGATCGCGACGCCGAGCGACATCTCCACCAGGCTCTGCCCGTGGATGGCGCCCGGGGCACCGATGCCGAATGCTTCCGGCGCATTGAGCGCGCCGGCCGCGACCAGCACCGCCGCGAGTCCGACCAGCGAGTGGAACGCCGCGACCAGTTGCGGCATCGCCGTCATCGGGATCTGGCGCGCGATATAAGCGCCTATGCCGCCGCCAATCGCCATACCCAGCACGATCAGCCCAAGGCCACCGAAGCCCGGCGCGGCGGTGGCGAGCGTCGTCGCCACCGCGATGGTCATGCCCGCGATGCCGAGGTAGTTGCCCTGGCGGGACGTCTCGGGGCTCGACAGGCCCCTAAGCGCCTGGATGAAGAGCACGCCGGCGATCAGGTAGAGGACCGCCGTGATGTTGGCGTTGAGCATCTCGGGGCGGCCCTACTTGGTTTTCTTTTTGTACATGGCGAGCATGCGCTGGGTGACCAGGAAGCCGCCGAAGATGTTCACCGACGCCAAGACGAGCGCGACGAAGCCGAAGCCGCGCGCCCACCAGTGGCCGGCGCCGGCGGCCGTCTGCACCGTGCCATCGGCGAGCGTGGTCACCGCCCCGACGCTCACCGCGAGCAGCGCGCCCACTACGATCACCGACGAGATGGCGTTGGTCACCGACATCAGCGGCGTGTGCAACGCCGGCGTCACCGACCACACCACGTAGTAGCCGACGAAAATCGCCAGCACGAAGATCGACAGGCGAAAGATGAACGGGTCGATCTGCGCGAGTTCGCTCATGATTTCTTTCCTTCGGCTGGCTTCTTGGCGGTCCCCGCTGCCTTGCCGGCGAACGCTTCATGCACGACCACGCCGTCGCGGGTTAGATTGGTCGCCTTGACCAGTTCGTCGTCCCAGTTGACCGCCAGCGCCTTGTTGGCCTTGTCGATCATCGTCTCGACGAAGGTGTAGAGGTTGCGGGAATAGAGCGCCGACGCGCTCGCCGGGATGCGGCCCGCCACGTTGAGGTAACCGACGATCTTGACGTCGCCGAGCGTCGCCACCTTGCCGGCCTCGGCGCCCTCGACGTTGCCGCCGCGCTCCACCGCGAGGTCGACGATCACCGAACCGGGCTTCATCGATTCGACCATCGCCTTCGATACCAGCCGCGGCGCCGGACGGCCCGGGATGAGCGCGGTGGTAATGACGATGTCCTGCTTGGCGATGTGGTCGGCGACCAGCGCCGCCTGCTTCTTCTGGTATTCCGCCGACATGGGCTTGGCGTAGCCAGCCGCCGTCTCCGCCTGCTTGAACTCCTCGTCCTCGACCGCGACGAACTTGCCGCCGAGGCTCTCAACTTGTTCCTTGGCGGCCGGGCGGACATCGGTGGCGGTGACCACCGCGCCGAGCCGGCGCGCCGTCGCGATCGCCTGCAATCCGGCGACGCCGGCGCCCATGACGAAGACGCGCGCGGCGGGCACGGTGCCGGCCGCCGTCATCATCATCGGCAGGGCGCGGCTGAACTCTTCCGCCGCGTCGATCACCGCCTGGTAGCCCGCGAGATTCGCCTGGCTCGACAGCACGTCCATCGACTGCGCGCGTGTGATGCGCGGCATGAACTCCATGGCGAAGGCCGCGACGTTCGCGTCCGCCATCGCCTTGACCGCGTCCTCGTTGCCGTAGGGATCCATCGCCGCGATGACCAGCGCGCCCTTCTTGTAGCTCTTCAGCTCGTTCTCCGCCGGGCGGCGCACCTTGAGCACGATGTCGGCGTCCTTGACGGTCTGCGCCGGCGTCTTGGCGACCTTCGCGCCGGCGTCGGCATACTGGTCGTCGGTGAAACGGGACGCGGCGCCGGCCCCTGCCTGCACCGTAACCTCGGCCCCGAGCCCGATGAACTTCTTCACCGTCTCGGGCGTCGCCGCCACTCTGGTTTCGACTTTGTCGGCTTCCGCCGGCACAGCGATCTTCATCGAGTTGTCCCTGTCAACGGGAGGCCGGATCGGCCGAAGGCGAGATGGGTCGTGCGCGGGCGTCGGGCCGCCCGCGGAAAATCTTTTAGAGGAGGAAGATCGCCATCAACACCAGCAGAATGATGATGCCTGTGACGGAATATTTTACGAGCCGCAAAAAGCCTGTGTAGGTCTGCAACCGGTCGTCGTAGCTGACCGTTGCCGCGGACCCGAACTCGATGGCGCCTTGTTCAGCCATGCCTGCCCTTTACTCCCCCCGGTGAAGAAAAAGCCGCCGCTTTATAACAAAACGGGCGCGGGGAGCAACCGCGCGCGGCGTGCGCTTATCGCATGCAGAAACCGCTATGCGAGGCCGGCGGCGCCGAGCGCGACGTTCTGTCGCTTGGCGAGGGCCGCCTCGTCGAAGTCCTCGATCATGGCAGTGAACAGCCGGTGGAAGTTGAGTTCGGCCTTGAGGTGCAGCATGACCGCGCCGAGCCCGATCGCGGCCCGATCCATCAGCACGAACTCACGCGGGATGGTGAGCGCCGCCTTCGGCCGGAGCCGCTGCTTCACCTCCCACACCTCGCGCCGCCCGTAGGTCTGCGGCGAGACGCCGTCGGCGATCGTGCGCACGCGATCGTCGAGCAGTGGCGCGTAGATGAACCGCGCCCAGATGGTCAGCGCGTCGATGGTGTCGTTGCCGAGGTTCTTGAAGCCCCACGAGCGGTAGGCCTCCGCGATGCGGTCGCGATCGTCGTTCTTGAGGCCGTGGTAGAGCTCCACCACCCCGCGCACGAAGCGCGGCGGGAAGACGCGGATGCAGCCGAAATCGAGCAGGTTGATGCCGGCGGGGCTCCCCTCGCCCACCGATTTCCCATTACCACGCGACCCCCGCCGGACCGGTTCGGTGAACACCGCGTAGTTGCCGAGATGCGGATCGCCGTGGATGACGCCGTGACGCGCGAACGGCGTCCACCACGCTTGGAAGAGCGCCGTCGCGATCAAGTTGCGGTCGGCGAGGTCGTGATCGACGAACGACAGGAGCGGCGAACCGTCGAGCCACGTCATGGTGAGCAGTCGCTCGGTGGACAGCGCCAGCACCGGCTCGGGCACGCGCACGCCCTTGGTCGAGGCGAGGATCGATCGGTAGAGCGCCATGTGGCGCGCCTCGCGCCCGTAGTCCAATTCCTCGCGCAGCCGCTCGCCGATTTCGTGGCCGATCTCGGTGGTGTCGATTTCGGGGCTGAACCGCCGCTGCACGGCAAGCATCATGCGGAGTTGCGTGAGGTCCGCCTCGACCGCCGATTTCATGTCGGGGTACTGGAGCTTGCAGGCGAGCGCCCGCCCGTCCGGACCGATTGCGCGGTGCACCTGACCGAGCGACGCGGCCGCGGCCGGCGCGCGGTCGAACGCGCGGAAGCGCTTCTCCCACTCCGGGCCGAGTTCGGCCATCATGCGCCGGCGCACGAACGCCGGCCCCATGGGGGGCGCGGCCGATTGCAGCTTCTGGAGTTCGCCGGCGAACTCCGGCGGCATCAGGTCGGGGACCGTCGCCATGAGCTGCGCGACCTTCATCAGCGGCCCTTTCAGGCCGCCAAGGGTCTCCACGAGATCGCTGGCGTTCCGCGTGTCACCGAGGTTGCGGCCGAAAAGGCGCGCCCCGGCGATGCGCGCCGCCGCGCCGCCCACCCCGGCGCCTACGCGGGCGTAACGCGCGACTTGCCGCGTCAGCCGGTTCTCTTCGCGGTCTGCCATGTGCCCCGGCGCGGCTAACGCATACCGGCGGCGATGAGCAGGCCGCCGACCACCACCACGGCCATCGCCAGGACGGCGAGCAGCACCAGCATCACCGCCGCGCCGACGATGGCGCCGAGCGTCTTCCAGAATCCGATCTGGGCGATGAGGATGATGAGGAGGATGAAAAACAGCAGTTTCATGGGCGTTGTCCGGCGCGCGCACCGAGCGCGCAGGGATCATATAAGCGCGGTTCGCCCGCGCGCTACCGGCGTTTGTTCACTTGGCGTCCATCGCTTCGAGTTCGTCGATCAGGCCGGCGACGACGCCGAGGCCCTTCTGCCAGAAATCGGGGTCGCGGGCGTCGAGACCGAACGGTGCGAGGAGTTCGCCGTAGGGCTTGCTGCCGCCTGCCTTGAGCAGGTCGAAGTACTTCTTCTGGAAGCCGGGCGCGGCCGATTCGTACTCGGCGTAGAGCGAATTCACCAGGCAGTCGCCGAAGGCGTAGGCGTAAACGTAGAACGGCGCATGGATGAAGTGGCCGATGTAGCACCAGAACACCTCGTAGCCCTCGCCCAGAACGATCGCCGGGCCCAGGCTCTCTGATTGCACCTCCATCCAGATCTCGTTCAGCCGGTCGACGGTCAGCTCGCCCTCGCGCCGCTCGGTGTGGACCTTGCGCTCGAAGGTGTAGAACGCGATCTGCCGCACGACCGTGTTGAGCATGTCCTCGACCTTGGCCGCGATGATCGACTTGCGCTGCGCGGGGTCGGTGATCTCGGTGAGCAACGAGCGGAACGTAAGCATCTCGCCGAACACGCTCGCGGTTTCCGCGAGCGTCAGCGGCGTCGGCGCCATCAGCGCGCCCTGCGGCGCGGCGAGCACCTGGTGGACGCCGTGGCCGAGTTCGTGCGCGAGCGTCATCACGTCGCGCACGCGGCCCTGGTAGTTGAGGAGCACGTAAGGGTGCGCCGAAGGCACCGTCGGGTGCGCGAAGGCGCCCGGCGCCTTCCCCGGCCGAACCGGCGCGTCGATCCAGCCTCCGTCGAAAAAGCGCCGCGCGATCGCCGCCATCTCCGGCGCGAACAGCCCATACGCGCCGAGCACCGTGGCGCGCGCGTCGGCGAACGGGATGACCTGGCTCGGCGCGTCGGGAAGCGGCGCGTTGCGGTCCCAGTGGTTGAGATTCTCCCAACCGAACCAGCGCGCCTTCAGCGCGTAGTAGCGGTGCGACAGCCGCGGGTACGCGGCGCGGACCGCCGTCGTCAGCGCGTCCACCACCTCCGGCTCGACGCGGTTGGCGAGATGCCGCGACGCCGCCACGTCCTTGAAGCCCCGCCAGCGGTCGGAAATTTCCTTGTCCTTGGCGAGCGTATTCATGATGTGCGCGAAGAGGCGCGTGTTTTTCGCGAAGGTCGCGGCAAGCGCTTCCGAGGCCGCCTTGCGCTTCGGTTCGCTCCGGTCCTGAAGCAGGTTGAGCGTCGGCTCCAGCGACAGCTCCTTGCCGCCGATGGAAAAACGGAGCGAGGCCATCGTCTCGTCGAACAGCCGGTTCCACGCGCCGTGGCCGGTCACCGACTTCTCGTGGAACAGGAGCTCGACGCGGTCCTCGAGCTGGTACGGCTTCTCCTTGCGCACGTCCTCCAGCCACGGCCGGTATTGCGCGAGCGCCGGGGCCTTGAGCGCCGCTTCCAGCTTGTCGTCGGCGACGCGGTTGAGCTCCAACGGGAAGAACAGGAGATGCGCGCTCGCCGCCGTGATCTTCTCCGCGATGTCGCCGTAGAACTTGGCGCGCTTCGGATCGCTCGTGTCGCCGGCGTGGATCAGGCCAGCGTAGGAGATGATGCGCCCGAGAAGCTCCTCCAGCGCCTCGAACGCCTTCACGGCCTCGGCAAGCGCGTCGCCTGCCCCCTCGCCCTCGGCGATCGCGCCGACGCGGCCCTTGTAGCGTTCTTCAAAAGCGACCGAATCGGCGTCCGCGCGCTTCAGGTCGTCCTTCAGCACCGGGTCGCCCATGCCCTTGTAGAGGTCGTCGAGGTTCCACTCCGGCAACTCCCCGAGGTCCGGTTCGGCGGCCGCCGCGGCTTCGGCCGTGGCGCGAGCGATCTCGGTCATGGGTGCACCTTGGTTTGCGATGAAACGTCTCGGGCGGGAACGTAGGGCGCGAGCGTGGCCGTTCACAACCGCTTTTCGCGCGTACCGCGACCCTTTCATCGTCGAGGGCGCGCACGCCGCCTCGTGCCCGGATTGTCCCGCGATGGGGCGAATACGTGGTGGAAAACCGTCCGCCTTCCCCTTCCTTAAGCGGCCCTTAACTGCCGCCGCCCATCATTGACCGAACAAAACGGCGGCGGGCCGCGATTCTCGCGGGATCGCTGGCCCATTTCGGATCAACAGGGGTTGGCAGCGAGCGCATGACGGCAACGGTTCTCATTGTTGACGACGACCCGGTGCAGCGCCGGCTTCTTTCCGCCGCGGTCGAACGCTTCGGCCACAAGGCGATGGCCGTCGACGGCGGACAGGCCGCGCTCGACCTGTTGAAGAGCCGCGACGGCGAGCCCGTCTCGCTGATGATCCTCGATCTCGTCATGCCCGACCTCGACGGCATGGCGGTGCTTGAGAAGCTCCACGAGGGCGACCGCGCCATTCCGGTCATCGTGCAGACCGCCCACGGCGGCATCGACACGGTGGTCAGCGCCATGCGCGCCGGCGCCGTCGATTTCGTCGTCAAACCCGCCTCGGCGGAACGGCTCCAGGTCTCGATCGACAACGCACTGAAGCTCGGCGCGCTGGAAGGCGAGATCGCGCGCATGAAGCGCACCGCCTCCGGCACGCTCACCTTCCGCGACATCATCACCAAGAGCCCGGCGATGGAACGCGTCATCCGCCTCGGCCAGCGCGCGGCGCAATCGCAGATCCCGATCCTCATCGAAGGCGAATCGGGCGTCGGCAAGGAGATGATCGCCCGCGCCATCCAGGGCGCCAGCGACCGCCGCTCCAAGCCGTTCATCACCGTCAACTGCGGCGCCGTGCCCCACAACCTCGTCGAGAGCATCCTCTTCGGCCACGAGAAAGGCGCCTTCACCGGCGCCGCCGACAAGCACACCGGCAAGTTCCGCGAGGCGCATGGCGGCACGCTGTTCCTCGACGAGGTGAGCGAGTTGCCGCTCGACATACAGGTGAAGTTGCTCCGCGCGCTCCAGGACGGCGAGATCGACCCGGTCGGCGCACGCCGCCCGATCCGCATCGATTTCCGCCTGATCTCCGCCACCAACCGCAGCCTGATGGATCTGGTCAAATCCGGCGAGTTCCGCGAGGACCTCTACTACCGGCTGAACGTGTTCCCGATCCGGGTGCCGCCGCTCCGCGAGCGGCGCGACGACATCCCTGAGCTCGTCCGTCACTTCACCGCGCGCTTCGCCGCCGAGGAGGGAAAGACGTTTCTACGCGGGGTGACCGCGCCGGCGCTCCAGTTGCTGATGCGCTACGATTGGCCGGGGAACGTCCGCCAACTGGAGAACGCCGTCTTCCGCGCCGTCGTCCTCGCCGACGGTCCCGCGCTGACGCCCGACGAATTCCCGCAGATCGCCGCGCATATCGATGGAACCGACGCGACGGATGTGCCGTACGAACCATCCTCGCCGCCGACCGAGCCGGTCGAAATCGAGATCGATTTGCCCCACACCGCGCCAATGACCGACGCCGGCGTGGTGCCTGCCCTCACCGATGACGGCGAAGTACGCCCGTTGTCCGAGGTCGAGGAAGCGATGATTCGCCTGGCCCTCGATCACTATCGAGGCCGCATGACGCTGGTTGCCCGCCGATTGGGCATTGGCCGATCGACGCTCTACCGCAAGCTCAAGGAATTGGGCATTTCAGACACACTGCCGGGAATTGCGGCCGAGTGACGGTCAAATTGGCTTGAAGCTGGCTTTATCCCGTTGAAATGCGCCCCATTGTTGGCTTTGTTTTTACAAAACAGAGTCAAAGGTGGCGGGCAGACGAGGAAGAGGCCAGTATCGATGTTCAATAGTACGTCGCGTTTGATACGCGCCGCGGTGGCGGCGTTCCTGCTTTTTGGTGTGGGCGCCACTCAAGCCGAGACGACGGCCGCCAGTTGGATCTACGACCGCGCCGTTGATCCGGTGACGATCGCGATTCGCGCTGCGCTGAGCGATGCGGGCACCCGCGGCGTCTTTCTTGACAAGCGCGATCGCGCCGCCGTCGCCGAGTACTACGCCGAGCAGGGCTACGCCCCGGCGTGGACGGCCGAGGGGCACCTGTCCGCTCGCGCGCTGGCGCTCATCGGCCGGCTGAAGCAGGCCGACAAGGACGGCCTCGACGTCTCCAACTATCCGACGCCCAACGTGGCGATCGGCACGAACGGCACCGCCGCGCCGGAAGATCTCGCCAAAGCGGACGTGCTGCTCAGCCAGTCGATCGTCACTTACGCACGGCACGCCAACTCCGGCCGGCTGAACCCAGCCTCGGTCAGCGGCAACTTCGACTACAAGCCGCACTTGCCTGATCCGATCGAGGTACTCGCCAACGTCGCGACCGCCGACGACCCCCGACGGCGTTGGCCTCGTACAATCCGAAGCATCCGGAGTTCTGGGCGCTCCGCGACGCATTGGCGAAGATTCGCGCCGAGCATCGCGAACCGCTGCCGATGATCGCGCCCGGACCGCTCATGAGGGTCGGCCGCAGCGACCCGCGCATCCCGACGCTCCGCGCGCGATTGAACGTCGCCGACCTGACCACGGACGCGCGCAAGTTCGACACGTCGGTCGAAGCCGCGGTGAAAGCCTTCCAGGAAGGGGCCGGCCTGAAGCAGGATGGCATCATCGGCCCGGCCACGCTCGGCGCGCTCAACGCCGCCGCCGACGATCACGTCGCGACCATCCTCGCCAACATGGAACGGTGGCGCTGGATGCCGGAGGAGCTCGGCTCCTACTACGTCCGGGTCAACATTCCGAACTTCAATCTCGACCTCTACCGCGATGGTCAGGTCGTCTACACGACCCGCATCGTGGTCGGCAAACCGACCAACCAGACGCCGATCTTCTCCGACGAGATCGAGCACGTCATCGTCAACCCGGTGTGGAACGTGCCGTCGTCGATCGCGGTCAAGGAGATGCTGCCGGAAATCCAGGCGAACCCCTACAAGGCGCTCGCCGGCTACAACGTGTACGCCAACGTCGGCGGTCGCTTCCAGCAAGTCGATCCGTACCAGGTCGATTGGTGGCGTGTGGACATGAGCAAGATTCAGATCAAGCAGCCGCCGGGCGAGGCCAACGCCCTCGGCTCGATCAAGTTCATGTTCCCTAATTCATACGCCGTGTACCTGCACGACACGCCGGTGAAGAGCCTCTTCAAGAAGGACTACCGCGCCTACAGCCATGGCTGCATGCGCGTCATGGACCCGTGGGACTTTGCCCAGGCGCTGATGCAGTTCGAGCCTGACCTGACGGTCGCGTCGCTGAAACGCCTGGTCGGCGGGCCGGAGCGCCGCGTGAACCTTCCCGTCCACGTGCCCGTGCACATCACCTATTTTACCGCGTGGGTGGACGACACCGGGACGCTCCAGGTCCGCGACGATATCTACGGTCACGACGCGCGGATCGAAAAAAGCCTGGGTCTGGAGTTGTAGGGACCGGCCAAAAGCCGAGCGATTACCCCGTCTTAGGGACGCCGGGGCGGGCCAACCGCTTGCCCAGGCGCCCTCTTAATGCCACGATTGGCCGTAGTGTGGGGATTCGGCGAGACGTGGCGGGGGTGGTTTGGCGCTTTGGCGCCGCCAGCCAAACGGTAAAGAGCCGTTAACCATCCGTCCCGAATAATGGTCGCCGCTGGGTGGCCTTTGTTGCGTTTGAGTTGGGGACGGCGAGGGGGTTTTGGCTTTCCGGGGCAATCTGCATTCAACGCCTGACTGGCGGTCGTTCGGAGACCGTCTGCGCACGTGGCTGACCGCCGCTGCAGCGGTTTTGGTTTGCGTTCTGGCGTTTGGCGCCTCGCCGCTGAAAGCCGAGGTCCGCGCGCTCAAGCTCTACAATCTCCACACCAACGAGCGGGCGACGATCGTCTTCAAGCGCGACGGCGCATACGACCAAGCCGGGCTGAAGCAGCTCAATCAGTTCCTGCGCGATTGGCGCGAAGACCGCGTGATCGACATGGATCCCCACCTGTTCGATCTGGTGTGGGAGGTCTACCAGCAGACCGGCTCCGGCGATTACATCAACGTGGTGTGCGGCTACCGTTCGCCGCCGACCAACGAGATGCTGCGCCGCCGCTCGTCGGGCGTGGCACAGAACAGCCTGCACATGAAGGGCGAGGCGCTGGATTTCTTCATCCCCGGCGTCGATCTCGCCAAGCTCCGGGTGATCGGCCTCAGGATGCAGGCCGGCGGCGTCGGCTTCTACCCGACCTCCGGCTCTCCGTTCGTCCACATAGACACAGGCAGCGTCCGGCACTGGCCGCGCATGACCCACGACCAGCTCGTCAAGGTGTTCCCCGACGGCAAGACGCTGTACATCCCGTCCGACGGCAAGCCCCTGCCCGGCTATTCCCAGGCACTCGCCGCCTACAAGGCGCGCCAGGCCAACGGTGGCGAAATCGCCGTGGCGAGCTTGACGCCGCCGCGGCCGAAAGTCGCGCCGACGCTGGCCGCGTATTCCGGTTCGTCGCAGGATCCGGACGAAGTGGCCGACAACGAGACCGCCGCCGAATCGCTGCCGCAGAAACAGGCCGTGGGCGTGGCTGTCGCCTCCTACATAACCACGCCGGTACCGCTGCCGCGCCTGGCACCGAGCGCGCGCCCGACCACGATCGCCGACTTGATCCCGCCGATGCCGCAGCCGTCACCGCGCCTGGTTGCGGCGCTGGACCGCATCCAGGCGACCCCGTCGCGTCCGGCGCCTGATTTCGGCTCGCGGTGGGATTGGATCGCGCCGCCCGTTCCAGCGTCCCTCGCCACGGCCATGGCCCAACTCGACCGGCGCTCGGCCGGGGCCTCGTTGCCGATCGCACCGACCGCGGTCGTGGCAACGGTTACGGTCAGCCGCCCGCTGCAGGTCGAAGCGATCACCTCCGCGGTGCTGCGCACCGGCAGCACGTCGAGCGAGCCGCCGCAGGTGCTCGCCTACGCCAACGACACCATGCCCGCGAAACCGGCCCGTCCGGTGACCGCAAGCGTCGTCAGCGCCCCGCTCTCGCTCATTCCGTTCGTGAATGCCGCGACCAAGCCGGCGCCGCAGGCGCCGGCGACACCCCGCGCCACGCCGCCCGCACTCACCATGACGGCGCTCGACACGCATGGTCTGCGGCTGTGGATGACGCCGACGTCGACCCGACAGAAGACCTACGCCTTGTTCACCATGCCGGATTTCGACCAGTCGCCGGCGTTGATGACCCAGGCCACGGCGTACAGCGGTCGCGCTGACGCAGCTTACGCACCGGGCCTCCGCACCGACAGTTTCTCGGGCGCAGCGCGATAGTCCACCGACTTCGGCAGACCGGACTTCGGGGCTGAGCGGCTACTCCGCCGCCTCGGCGCGCATGCCGAGCGCGTGCATGTAGAGGTCCAGCAGCGCCTCCTGCTCGTGCCGCTCGTTCGTATCCTGCTTTCTGAGGCGGACAACCTGCCGGAGCGTCTTGGCATCGAAACCGTTGGCCTTGGCCTCGGCATAGACTTCCTTGATATCGTCGGCGAGCGCCTGCTTCTCCTCCTCCAGCCGCTCGATGCGCTCCACGATGCTTCGGAGCTGGTCCCCCGCGAAACTCGCCTGTGCGGACATCCTCGTCCTCCCAACGCTACTGTCACCGGCCATTCGCTTGCCGCGAGTTGTTCGCCACGGTCAAGGCAGAATCGCCCTCGCGCACCATCGCTTTTCCGCGAAGCGGAATTTCTCGACGACCGCCATTCGCGCAACGGACATTCGGCAAACGGGCCTGTATATTGCCGCCGGCTCTCGCGGGGGGATGGCAGGGGTGCTCGCGTTCGCGTCGCGTAGGTACCGCGCTCAGGCGCGGTCGGTGTCCGTCGCGCTTTTCGGCACGCGTCGCCCGCCTTACCGACCGGCCTTTCATAGGCTGGAGCGTGGACACGCTCGACTGGCGCTATCCGAGCGTGGCGCGCATCACGCGGGTCGCCGTTTCCGCCTCACCGGTGCGGCGGGCCGGATCGCGTGGACGTCTTCGCGGCGGTTGAGCTCGGCGAATATCCGCGCCAGCCGCTCCCCCCACTCCGCCGCGCCCGCGGCGTCGCCGATGAGGTCCTGGCGAATCTCGATCAGCGCGTGCGCAAGCCCGCGCTGCGTTCCATGTGTATGCATGCTGTCGTTGGTGAGCGCACCGGAGTACGGCTCGTTGTCGCCGACGATCAACGCGGGATCGGCGCGAAGAGCCTCGATCAGCGGCGTCGCCATTCGTCCGTCGGCGTCCCATAGCACCCCCGCATGCCACGGCCGCGGCTTGCCGCGCCACACCGGCGTGAACGAATGGATCGAAACGAGCACCGGCGGCAGCCCTGCCGCGATGGCGCGGTCGATCGCCGCCTTCACCGCCGCGTGGTAGGGCGCGTGAAACCGTGCGATGCGATGCGCGCGTTCCACCTCGTCCACCGCGAGGTTCCCCGGCACGATGGTGCCGTCGGAAAGCCGCATGATGAGCGTCGGATCGTCGGTGCCGCGATTTGGATCGATCAGGAGGCGGGAGAAATTCGCCAGCACCGCCGGTGCCGCGAGCCGCGCCGCGAGATCGCGCGTGACCGCCGCCGCGCCCGGATCGAACGCGATATGACGCAGGAACTCCTGCCCCGACAGGCCGAGGTCGCCGTACTCGGCCGGCAGTGCGTTGCCCGCATGATCGCAGACGATGAGGAGACCGGACGCGGCATCGCCGTCGATCGTGGAGAACGGCGAAAAACCGCCCGCCTCCGGGACCGTGTCGGCCCGTGCGGGCGAGGCAATATCCATTTGACGTCGATACCACGAACACGCGGTAGCCCGCACCATAGCGCCGCCGATACGGCACACGCACCCCCACACTCCGGGTCATGATCCTGCCGCTTTCCACGACAATCACGAGCGCTCCCGCGTTGACCGGCAAAACGGTGCGAGCCATAAGGTTGCCATGACGATCACCCGGGCCTCGCGCCCGATTTTCATCTGACCATGGCCGCGCGCACCCGCACCATGCGATCGTGGCACAGGCAGGTGGTGGTGGTCGCCAGCCTCGCCGCGCTCGCCGCGGTGGGCTGGATCGCGTATCGCCTGTTGGACGGCTCCACGGACGACGCCGAGGCGCGGTTGCTGACCGGTGACACCGTAACCGCCGGCGTTACCGCCCAGCCGACCGAGGCCGGCGGCAGCGGCCTGAGGCTCTGCAACCGCACCGGCAGCCGCGTCGGCGTCGCGATCGGCTACAAGGCCGACCGCGAGTGGACAACGGAAGGCTGGTGGAACGTCGCCGGCGGATCGTGCGAGACGCTCGTCCCCGGCCCGCTCGTGTCACGCTTCTACTACATCTACGCCGTAGATTATGACGACGGCGGCGTGTGGGGCGGCAAGGCGGCGATGTGCACCCGCGACAAGATGTTCACCATCCGCGGCATCGAGAATTGCGTCGCCCGCGGCTTCGAGCGCAGCGGCTTTTTCGAGGTCGATACCGGCGAGCAGAAGAGTTGGACGGTTCAGTTGACCGCCCCCGGAACGGCAGCGACCGGGGGCTGAATGCGCCGCACGCGCAAGGTCAAGATTCTCGCGACGCTCGGGCCCGCCTCCGCGACCAAGTCGGCCATCGCGAGCCTGTTCGCCGCCGGCGCGGACGTGTTCCGCATCAACATGAGCCACGCCAGTCACGAGGATCTGCGCACCTACGTCACCGCGATCCGCGAGATCGAGCGTGACCACGGCCGCTCCATCGGCATTCTCGCCGACCTCCAGGGGCCGAAACTCCGCATCGGCCAATTCGCCGATCACGCAGTGGTGCTGCCGGCGGGCGCAATGTTCACGCTGGACGCCTCGCCGGCGCCGGGAGACGCGAGCCGCGTCCAGCTTCCGCACCCGGAGATACTGGCCGCGCTGCACGCCGGCCACCGCCTGCTCCTCGACGACGGCAAGGTGGTGCTGCGCGTGACCGACACCACGCCCGACACGGCGACGACTGTTGTCGAGACCGGTGGCGAGCTTTCGGACCACAAGGGCATCAGCGTGCCTGACAGCACCCTTGCCTTCGGCGCGCTCAGCGCCAAGGACCGCTCGGACCTGGAAGCCGCGCTCAACGCTGGCGTCGACTGGATCGCCGTGTCGTTTATCCAGCGCGCCGAGGATCTGGCCGAGGTGAAGAAAATCGCCCGCGGCAAGGCGGGCGTGCTCGCCAAGATCGAGAAGCCGCAGGCGGTCCAGCACCTCGCCGACATCATCGAGCAGGCCGACGCGCTGATGGTTGCGCGCGGCGATCTCGGCATAGAGATGCCGCTGGAGAAGGTGCCCGGTATCCAGAAGCAGATCACTCGCGCCGCGCGACGCGCCGGCAAGCCGGTCGTGGTCGCCACCCAGATGCTCGAATCGATGATCACCGCGCCGGTACCGACCCGCGCCGAGGTCTCCGACGTCGCGACCGCGGTCTTCGAAGGTGCCGACGCCGTGATGCTTTCGGCCGAATTCGGCGATCGGCGCGTACCCGGTCGAGACCGTGGAGACGATGGACAAGATCGCCTCCGAGGTCGAACGCGACCCGAACTACCTGGCGATCCTTCGCGCGCAGCGCACCGACCCCGAGCCGACCGCCGCCGACGCGGTGTCGGCCGCCGCGCGCCAGATCGCCGAAACGCTGAACCTCGCCGCGATCTGCTGCTACACCGCCTCCGGCACGACAGCCATGCGCGCCGCGCGCGAGCGGCCCAGCCCGCCGATCGTGGCGTTGTCGCCGGTGGCCGCGACGGCGCGGCGCCTGTCGCTGGTGTGGGGGCTCCACTGCATCGTCGGAGAGGAACCGTCGAGTCTGGAAGGCATGGTCCAGCGCGCCGCCGCCGTTGCGAGCGACGAGGGCTTCGCGGTCCCTGGCGAACGGGTCATCATCACCGCTGGTGTACCACTCGGTACGCCCGGCGCGACGAACATGCTGAGGATCGCGTACGTTCGCTCCGAGGAGTGATCCGCTAAGCCGTCAGGCTCCCTGGCCCTGTTGTTGCGCCTCGAGCGCACGAATCGTCGCCTGGACCTCATCGAGGTTGGGGTCGATCTCCACGGCGCGCTTCATCGCCTTCAGCGCCGCAGCCGGATCATTGAGGCGGAGCATGACCGCGCCCAAGCCGGAGAGCGCCGCGAAATGCCGCGGCTCGCGCTTCAACGTCTCCGCAATGTCGGCGATCGACGCATCATAGTTTCCCATCAGGAAATGCAGCGTCGCGCGCTTGTTCCAGCCTTCGGCGTAGTCGGGCTTGGCGGCAATGATCGCATCGAGGCGGCTCAGCGCCTCGTCGAACGCGCCATTCTCCATGGAGGTGAGCGCGTCCTGCATCTGCCGGTCGATGTCGGCATCGCCGGACTCGAGCCATGCCTGCATGATCTCGCGCTCTACCGCCTTGCCCTGCTCGAGGGTCGGCGCCGACTTGAGCTCCACGAACAGTTGGTCGAGCTTCGCCTCGTCGGCCGCGAACGAACCCGCCGGCGCCAGCGCGGCGAGCGCCAAGATCATCAAGGCAGCGATCGTGCGCATGGTCGAGCTATCCACCCGCCGAGCTGTGCAGCTCCTGCTCCAGCGCGCGAATCTGTGCCTGGAGATTGGTCAGGTTGGGGTCGATCGCAACCGCCTGCTTGAACGCCTCCAGGGCCTTCTCCTTGTCGTCGAGCTGAAGCATGATCATGCCGCGCCCGGCCAGCGCGCCGAAGTGGCGCGGTTCGAGCTCAAGCGTGGTCTTGATGTCGGCAAGCGAGTCTTGATAGCGGCCGAGCATGAAATAGACCGTAGCGCGCTTGTTCCAACCTTCCGCATAGTCAGGCTTGGTCAAAACCACGATGTCGAGGGACTCGAGCGCACGATCCAGCGCGTTGAGGCCCATTGCCGTCATGGCATATCGCATCTGTTGGTCGACCGCGGGGTCGCCCGATTTCAGCCAGATGGCGACGATTTGTTGCTCGATCTCCGATCGTTGAGCGATCCCCTGCGCCGTCTTCAGATTTGAGAACAGCTGATCGAGCTTCTGCGCGCTTGGTGAATCTTCGACCGTAGGCAAGGCCAACGCATCCGCAGCGGTGAACCCCGCGATCACGGTCATACAGATCAACAGCGCCGCCGCCGTCCTTGCCACGCGATCCTCCATCGTCTTGCCGGGGGTGTCCGCCCGCGCCTGGCGCAATGCGGACCGGTCGGGACTTTTAGATGTCGCTGTCCACGACCCCCAAGCGATCCAGCGACTCGCGAACGCTCTCCAAGTTCGGATCGAGCTCCAGAGCGCGTTTGTACGCGGCCGCCGCTTTTTGATCTTCTCCCAGCGCCCGCATGATCGAGCCCAATCCGGCGATCGCCGGGAAGTGCCGCGGCTCGAGCGTCAGCACCCGTTCGATATCGGCCAGGGCTTTGCCGTATTCCTCCATCTGGAAGAATACACTCGCCCGTTTGTCCCAACCTTCGACGTAGTCCGGCTTCAGCGAGGTGATGCGGTCGAGGTAGTCCAGCGCCAGCGGAAAATTCTTGGCATCGATGGCATCGTCGGCCCAGCGCGTGAGGAGATCGACCGTGTCGCTCCCCGACTTCGTCCAGATCGCCGTGATCCGCCGCTCCACGCCCTTGGCAGCGTCCGGACTGGGCGCAACTTTCAGCGCCGCGAACAGCCGGTCGAGTTGCTGCTCACGAGTAAGCTGCGGCTGCGGCGCGTCACCTACCTGCGGAGCAAGCCCAGGCGTCAGCGGCCCGGGCGCCAGCGGAGGATCCCCCGGAGCCAACGGAGCGTCCCCCGGCGCGTCGGGAATATCGGCCGGCGGCGGCACCACGTCGCCGGGCCCGGGGCCGACGTCGTTGTCGGGCAGCGTCGGCTGGGCCGCCGCCGCGTTGGCGAAAACCAAGCTCAGCGCGATCGCGAATACGTAGGTGGCAGTGCGCATGGACGATGATGATAGGGCCGACCCCATCGGCCGTCAAAGTTGTCCGATCGCCGCAGGCTAGAATTGACTAGCCTTGGCGCGCCTTGAAGCGCCGGTTCGTCTTGTTGATGACGTAAAGGCGGCCCTTGCGCCGCACCAGACGATTGTCGCGGTGCCGCTTGCGGAGCGATCTCAACGAGTTACGAATCTTCATCGGTCGGGCGCTCCAGCGCGGGAAAAACGGGTGGCACCGGTGCGGCAGAGCCGGCACCGAAGGCGGCGCGGAAAATAGAAACGCGCCAAGCCCGAGTCAAGGACGCGCCATGCCCAGGCGCGGCGGATCGCGCGTGAGCCGCCCGTTCCCGCCGATTTGACCGCCCCGTTACCATCGAGCCTCAATTCCACCCCCGGAAGCTGTTGGCATCAGCCGTTTGGCGGCTAATAATTCTCACGCCCAATCGACGCGGGCAACGGAGGGAGGAACCAATGGAACGCAAGAAGGCAAGTGACTTTCCACAAGAACTGCTCGACTTGTTTCACGACTATCAGCACGGCTACATCAGCCGGCGCGTGTTTCTGTCGAACGCAAGCAAGTTCGCCGTCGGGGGACTGACCGCCGCCGGCATCCTGGAAATGCTGAAGCCGAACTACGCGTTGGCGATCCAGGTTCCGCCGGACGACCCGCGCATCAAGACCGAGCGCGTCGAGGTCCCCTCGCCGATGGGCAACGGGACCATGAAGGGGCTCCTGGCGCGTCCGAACAACGACCAGAAGCTACCGACCATCCTGGTCGTGCATGAGAACCGCGGGTTGAACCCGTACGTCGAGGACGTCGCCCGCAGGCTTGCGGTCGAGAACTTCATCGCCTTCGCCGGCGACGGCCTGACGTCCAAGGGCGGCTACCCGGGGGACGACGATCAAGGCGCCGCGCTCTTCCGCGAAGTCGACGGCGCCAAAATGATGGAAGACTGGGTGGCGGCCGCGAGGTGGCTGAAGGACCGGCCGGACGGCACCGGCAAGCTCGGTACGGTTGGCTTCTGCTATGGCGGCGGCGTGGTGAACCAGCTCGCGGTCCGTCTCGGCGCGGATCTCGACGCGGCCGTGCCCTTCTATGGCGCGCAGCCGAGCGCCGAAGACGTCGCCAAGATCAAGACGCCGATCAACGCGCAATACGGCGAGGCCGACAAGCGCATCACCGGCGGCTGGGAGGCGTTCGACGCCGCACTGACCGCAGCCGGCGTGACGCACGAGGGGCACATCTACCCCGGCGCGCAACACGGCTTCCACAACGACACGACCCCGCGCTACGACGAAGTGGCCGCCAAGGAAGCTTGGCAGCGGGCCCTCGACTGGTTCAACAAGTACCTGCGGGCCTGACGACGGCGCGACAAGCGACGAGTGGAACGGGCACCGCGACCGGTGCCCGTTTCCATCAGACCAAACCGACTGCCGGACCAGAGCCGGTTCGAGGAACGAACGCCGCCGTTACGCTTCGGCGAGGCTTGAAGGGGTCGGCGGCGGGCTGATATATCCGGGGTCGTTCGCCCGCAACGGCGGGCGACGGGCGGTTAGCTCAGCGGGAGAGCACTACGTTGACATCGTAGGGGTCACTGGTTCAATCCCAGTACCGCCCACCATCCCATCCCATCCCATCTCATCCTATCGCGGCAAAAGCGACAGTGCTGCTTGCCTTTGTTTAACCGATCTCTGTCAGGGTCCGCGCGGAACGCCCGGGGACGAGATCGCATGCACGCGCAACTTGAACGAGACGAGGCTGGCGCCGAGGCATCTCACCGCGGCGCGCCGAGTTCAGCTACGCGGGCAGCGTCACACGCGGCGAGCACCAAAACCGCCGGAATCGAAACGCTCCAGGAGCGCATCGACCATCTCGAAGCGGTCGCCGAAATCTTCCCCGGCGGCATCGCCATGTTCGACAAGACCTTGAAGATGGTGGTGTGCAACAACCGCCTCAAGGAGTTGCTCGAGTACCCCGATGAGTTGTTCGCCGATGGCGTTCCCAGCATCGAGGACCTCTTTCGCTTCAACGCCGAGCGCGGCGAATACGGCCCCGGCGACGTGGAAGAGCACGTGCGCCACCGCATCGATCTGGTGAAGCGGCGCGTACCGCACGTCTACGAGCGCACGCGACCGAACGGCACCATCGTCGAGGTGCGCGGCGTTCCGCTGGACGGCGGCGGATTTCTCACCACGTACTTCGACGTCACAGCCCAGCGCCAACGCGCCCGCGACATCAGCGTTCTGATCGACAATTTTCCCGGCGGCGTCGCCATGTTCGACAAGCACCTGAACCTTGTCGTCTGCAACAGCCGCCTGAAGGAGTTGCTCGAGTACCCGGAGGACCTGTTCGCCGGGGGCAATCCCGGCATCGAAGACCTGTTCCGCTTCAACGCGGCGCGCGGCGAGTACGGCCCCGGCGAGGTCGACAAATTGGTCGCGCGGCGGATGGCCTTGGTCAGCCAGCAATGCGCTCACGCCTTCGAACGATCCCGACCGGACGGAACGCTGCTCGAGGTGCGCGGCATCCCGCTCGACGGCGGCGGCTTCGTCACCACCTACGTGGACGTCACCGAACAACGGCGGGCGCAGGCTCGCATCGCGCACTTGGCGCATCACGATGCCCTCACCGATCTGCCCAACCGTATCCTCCTCCAGGACCGTTTGGGTCAAGAACTCGCCACCGCGCAAAGAAGGGGTGGCCGGACCGCCCTGCACTACGTCGACTTGGACCGCTTCAAGCCGGTGAACGACACCTACGGACACGCCGTGGGCGACGGATTGCTGAAAGCGGTCGCCGGCCGGTTGCGTTCCTGCATCCGGGACATCGATCTGGCCGCGCGCATCGGCGGTGACGAGTTCATCGTTGTGCAGACGGGCTTGCACGGACGTGACGACGCCGCGTCGCTGGCGGCCCGGATCGTCGATCGATTGGCGCAACGGTTCTCAATTGGCGACCATCACCTTGAGATCGGGGCGAGCATCGGTATTGCCGTCGCCCCCGAACACGGCGGCGATCCGGACAAACTGTTCACGATGGCCGATCGTGCCCTGTACGAGGCAAAAACCGCCGGCAGGGGCCGCTTCGCATTAGCGGGGCCGTAGGCGCCGACGCGGCGGCCGGCGTTACGCCGCGAGCAGCTTCTCCACCTCGTTGACCAGATCCTTCAGGTGGAACGGCTTGGACAGCACCTTGGCGTCCTTCGGCGCGTTCGAGTTCGGGTTGAGCGCCACCGCCGCGAAGCCGGTGATGAACATCACCTTCAAGTCGGGATCGAGCTCGGTCGCGCGGCGCGCGAGCTCGATGCCGTCCATCTCCGGCATGACGATGTCGGTAAGGAGCAGCGTGAACGGCTCCTCGCGAATGCGCTCGTAGGCCGAACGCCCGTTGTCAAAAGCGACCACGTCGTGGCCGGCGTTCTGCAACGCCTTGGCGAGGAAGCGACGCATGTCGTGATCGTCTTCGGCGAGCAGGATTCGTGACATCGACACGCTCGGGAAAGTCCGGCATTCCTGGGCTGCGGGGTGAGCCGACTAACCCTTAGCGCAGTAAAGATCGCGTGAACAGACGGGACCGGCGCGACGCCAACGGTAGTGGACAGCCCCCCACGTTGTTGGCAACATCGCGGCGGACGGCGCTGGCATCAAGCCCCGCCGCCGACCCGACACGCGGCGTCCTCCGATGGCCATCGATACCGATTTCGCCGGCAAGTCGCCCTTCGAGGTGGTCGCACCCGTCGAGCATCGCCTGCCGCTGGTGTTCAACTCGCCGCACAGCGGCAGCATGCTACCCCGACCGTTTCCTCGCCGCCTCGCGCCTCGACAAGGACGCCATCCGCCGTTCCGAGGATACCTATGTCGACGAGCTGTTCACGCCGGTGCCGTCAGGCTTGGCGCGCCGCTGCTCAAGGCCAATTTCCCGCGCGCCTGGCTCGACGTGAACCGCGAGCCCTACGAACTCGACCCGAAGATGTTCGCCGGCAGCCTGCCGACCTACGCCAATGTGCGCTCGGTGCGCGTCGCCGGCGGCCTCGGCACCATCGCCCGCATCGTCTCGGAGAGCGAGGAGATCTACGCCCGCCCGCTCGCGGTCGAAGAGGCGCTCGACCGCATCGATGGCGTCTACAAGCCCTACCACCGCACGCTCCGGCAACTCGTGCTGGACACGCACGCCACTTCGGCGTCGCGGTGCTGCTCGATTGCCACTCGATGCCCTCGACCGTGCGCGGCGGCGTCGAGCCGCCTGCAGGCCCGACATCGTGCTCGGCGATCGCTACGGCACGAGTTGCGCGCCGGAGTTGACCGACCTCGCCGCGCAAATCCTCACCCGGCTCGGCTATTCGGTCAGCCGCAACAAGCCCTATGCCGGCGGCTTCATCACCGAACACTACGGCCAACCGGCGCGCGGCCTCCATGCCATCCAGATCGAGATCAACCGCAGCCTCTATATGGACGAGCGCACGCTGGAGCGCACCAGCGGCTTTGCCCGCCTGTCGCGTCGACCTCGCCCGCTCGTCGCACGAGCTTGGCCGAAGCCTTCGACGCGGGCTTCTTCGCCCGCCCGAAGCGGCGGAGTGAGCGACTTCGCAGCCGGAAAAGAAAAAGGGCCGCTCGCGAAGCGAGGCGGCCCAAGTCTAGGGAGGAAACGCCCAAGGAGGGCATGCGATATCGCTACCGCACCGCAATAACTTGACGCTGCAACGCACAAAAATCAAGAGGAATTCGACGTTTTTTCACAGGCAGTTGATCTCCGCCCAAACTGAAAAAAGTCCGCTCTTTGTGAAGCAAGATCATATACTTATGGAAATATCGCGATCTGTCGATTCTGCGCTCCGAACGCCGCGGGCCGCGTCAGCTGATGTTGCACAAATGTCAGGGCCTTGAACGCCGTCGTGGCGCTTCCTCGACCGGCTGGCCGATGCTGCCTCCGATTCGATCATGCCTCATTTTCGGGCACGGCCCGCCGTCGAGAACAAGGCTGCCGACGCGCTTCGACCCGGTGACCGCCGCCGACCGCGCCGCCGAGGCGGCCATGCGCGACGCTGATCAACGCGACTTTCCCGGACCACGGCATCGTCGGCGAGGAATTTGGCAGCGAGCGCGCCGGACGCGGAATTCGTCTGGGTGCTCGATCCGATCGACGGCACCCGCGCCTTCATCACCGGCCTGCCGGTGTGGGGCACGCTGATCGGCCTTCTGCGCCAGGGCGAGCCGCTGCTCGGCATGATGGCCCAGCCCTTCACCGGCGAGCGCTTTGCCGGCGATGGCGCGCGCGCCTGGTACAGCGGCGCCGGGCGGACCGCGGCGACGCTCGCGACGCGCGCCTGCGCCGAGCCTCGCCGACGCGGCGCTGTTCACCACCACGCCCGGCGATCTTCTCCGCCGTCGACCGGCCGGCCTACGACCGGGTCGAGGACGGCGGTGCGCCTCGCCCGCTACGGCTGCGACTGCTACGCCTTCTGCATGGTCGCCGCCGGCCACGCCGACATCGTCATCGAGACCGGGCTTCAGCCCTACGACATCGTCGCCGCTGATCCCGATCGTCGAGGGCGCCGGCGGCCGTGTCACCGATTGGGAAGGCAATTCGGCGGCGACCGGCGGGCGCATCGTGCGCCTCCGGCGACGCCGACCTGCACCGCCAGGTGCTCGACCGCCTCGCCGGCCGGCTGAGCCTCAGGACCGCCAGATACGAAAGCGTCGAACGCGGCCCAGAACTGCTCGCGCATCGCGTCGCGCTCCATCATCAGCTCGTGCCGCCCGCCCGGCATCACCGCGACAGCCGCCCGCGCGGAGCGTCGCCGCGAACGTCTCGATCGCGCTGACGCGAGACGACCTTGTCCAGCGCGCCGACGACCATCAGCGTCGGCACGCGCACGCCGACGGCGAACTCGGGATCGTTCGCCGTCGCGCATCGCCCGGCAGGCGGCGTACAGCCAGCCGTAGGTCGGGCCCGATGACCGATACCTGCGGGCAGCTGACGAGCGATGGCGCGGTTGCGGTCGAACCGCCTGCGGGTCGCCGGTCAGGTCGTTGCCCTCGAACGGGATGCGGTCGATCGTCTCGCGCGCTTCGCCGTGCGCGCTCATTTCGCCGAGCCCGAACGCCGTCGAACGCGGCCGAGATGCGGCAGGCCGTCGGCTGGCGCGGCTGGTCGGCCCGAACGCGATCAGCGGCCCGATCAGCACCATGCGGTGGAAGCCGCCCACGCCCCTCGCGCGCCGCCGCGCAGCGCGATAAGCCCGCCGAACGAGTGCGCCAGCGCGAAATGTGGCGGCGGGCAATCCGGCAGCACCACCTGCTCCATGAACGCGTCGAGGTCGCGGTCGTACTCGGCGAACGAATCGACGTGCGCCTTCTGCCGGTCCGCGAGCCGCCGGTCGGAGCCGCCCTGCCCCCGCCAATCGAAGACCGCGACCGCGAAACCGCGCCGCCGGAGGTCGGTCGATCGATCTCGAAGTATCGCTCGATCGTGTCCCCGCGCCCGCCGAGGAGGCACACCGTCCCCGCCCCGCTACGCGTGCCGGCCCAGAGCGCGGAGCGCAGCCGCACGCCGTCCGGCGTCTCGACGGCGCCGACGACGGCGTCCGCCGGGACGGGATTGCTCTCGCTGGCAAACAATTCCATGGCCTGAACCTCGCCGCCCGCTTGAGTAGACGAGCAGGCGCGCCCGCTCAAGCACAGCGCAAACGCGCGCCGGCGGCGCCGTTTCGGGCGCCGCCGGCCGACAGGTTCGGCATCGCATTGGGGGGGCGGGGAAGCAACGCCGTCCTGGATCTGATAGCGGCAGAATGAACCGCGACCGCTGAACGGCGCCCGAAGCGGCCCTTCAGGAACCGTTCAGATTTGGACCGCGGATTCCCTGGGGTTCCGGGGGCTTGAATCGAAAAAGACGGTCACCCACCTAAACAGTGCGGACGCCATTGAGGGTCCGCGGAAAGCCGTTCCGACCGCCGCGTAAGTACGGGCCAAGGGATGGTTCCCGACCAACCTAGTCGCTCTCAAGGAGGACCAGATGCGTACTTTCGATCTGAGCCCGCTTTATCGTTCCACCGTCGGCTTCGACCGCATGTTCGGTCTGCTCGATTCGCTCGGCGGTGACACCCCTGCCCAGACCTATCCGCCGTACAACATCGAGCGTACCGGCGAAAACGACTACCGCATAACGATGGCCGTCGCCGGCTTCGGCGAAGACGACCTGACCATCGAGGTGAAAGAGAACACGCTCACCGTCAAGGGCGAGAAGAAGAGCGAGACCGAGGAGACCGAGCGCGAGTTCCTCTATCGCGGCATCGCCTCGCGCGCTTTCGAGCGCCGCTTCCAGCTCGCCGACCACGTCGAGGTGAAGGGCGCCAACCTGGTAAACGGGCTCCTCCACGTCGATCTCGTACGCGAGATCCCGGAGGCCATGAAGCCCCGCACGGTTTCGATCGGCAACGCCACGGCCAAGGCCAAGCAGATCGACCAGGCTGCAGCCTGACCTCGCGGTCTGATTGATCCGGAGGGCGCCCCTGAAAGGGGGCGCCCTTTTAGTTTGCGGAGCGTCACGCCTCGCCGAGCAGCGTCGCGAAACGATCGACTTCGTCCGCGGTGGTCTGGAAGCTCACCACCAGCCGCACCAACACGTCTTCGGCCCCAAGCGGCGAGACCGGCGGCCTGCCAGGGGTAGTAGACCACGCCCGCCGCGCGCAACCTCTCGTCGATCGCGCGCGGCAGGATCGCGAACACCTCGTTGGCATCCGGCTGGAACGCGAGGCGCCCCTTCCCCGACCGGTCGATAGCGCGCGCGAGCCGCGCGCCCATGGCGTTCGCGTGCCGCGCCAATGTCAGCCAGTGGTCGTCCTTCAGGTAGGCGTCGAACTGCGCCGCCGCGAACCAGCCTTGGAGAATCCGTGGCCGGCGCGCTGGCGGATGAACGGAAAGTCGCGGGCCTGTGCCGGATCGAAGAACACGACCGCCTCCGCGGCGATGCAGCCGTTCTTGGTGCCGCCGAACGAGAGCACGTCGACCCCCGCCCGCCACGTGAGCTCCGCCGGCGTGACACGCAGTGCCGCCACGGCCGCGGCGAACCGGGCGCCATCCATGTGCACGGCCATGCCTCGCCGCTTCGCCACCGAGGCGATGGCCACGATCTCGTCGGCGCGGTAGGCAGCGCCGAACTCCGTCACCTCCGTCAGGCTGACGGCGACCGGCTGACCGGCGTGAACGCGGCCCTCAGGGAACCGCGTCAGTCCCTCGGTCAAGTGCTCGCGCCGTGATCTTGCCGCGCTCGCCCGGAAGCCCGACGACCTTGCGTACCGGCGAAGGAATTCCGTCGCGCCAGCCTCGTCGTCGATGACATGGGCCTCGGCGTGGCTGAACACGACCCCGCCAGGGCGCGCATAAGCCGATAGACCGAGCGCGTTCGCCGCGGTGCCGGTGGCGACCGGAAACACCGCCACCTCGCGCTCGAAGACCTCGCGAGAAGCGCGCCACGACCGCCTTGCTCAGAGCATCGCCGCCGTAGGCGGGTCCACCGCGTCGCGCCGCCTCGGCGAGCGCCGCCATCACTTCGTCCGACGCCCCAGCCCAATTGTCGCTGGCGAAGATCATCACCGCCGCCTCGCCTTCATCGTATTCGGCGGCGACCTTGCCTCGCCGCACCGCGCGCGCACTATCTTGCCGTGGGGATCGAAATCTGTCATCGTGACCCAGATAGGACAGGATTACTGTCCAATTTTCGTGGCCGCGATCGGCCCGCCGGCGAACAACGTCCGGGCGGATGTGGCACAATGGCCCGCCGGCGGAGATCGGCTGGTGCCGCGGCCGGCGAAAGGACGAAGAGGCCAAGGCCGCCCATCGCGGCGGCCGATGGTGATCGACAGCATCGGGCCGCAGACGAACCTGGACGGCGCAGCGCGCCAACCGGATCGCCAGCGGTGCGGCGCTGTCCGCCGTCATGGCAGAGGGGGACACGACGATGGCGATGACGACGGCAATCATCGACGTTCCTGGACGCCCGCGGGCGGGAGCCGCCTCGGCGAAACGTGCGCGTTCGGCCGTGCGCGGCCTCATCGACCCGCGCAACGAGCGCGATTCCTGCGGCGTCGGCTTCATCGTCAACATGGACAACGTCGCCTCGCACCGCATCGTCGAGGACGGGCTGAAGATCGTCCGCAACCTGACCCACCGCGGCGCGGTGGGCGCCGACCCGCTGGTCGGCGACGGCGCCGGCATGCTGGTGCAGATGCCGCACGCGTTCTTCTCGGCCGAGGCCGAACGGCTGGGCTTCGCCCTTCCCGCCCCCGGCCAGTATGCCGTCGGCGTTCGTTTTCATGCCGCAGGATGCCGCGACCGCGCGCCGACATGGAGCGGATCGTCGAGGAAGCCGTCGCGCGAGGAAGGCCAGACCCTGCTCGGCTGGCGCGACGTGCCGGTGGACAATTCGTGCCTGTCGAAGGCGCCCGAGGTCGACCGCCACCGAGCCGGTGCACCGTCAGGTTTTCATCGGCCGCGGCGCCGGCGTCGCCGACGACGAGGATTTCGAGCGCAAGCTCTACATCGTGCGCAAGGTGATCTCGGCGCGCATCTATTCGGCGCTACGGCGGCCTCGAGAACGACTTCTACGTCGTGTCGATGTCGTGCCGCACGATCGTCTACAAGGGCATGTTCCTCGCCTACCAGCTCGGCGCCTACTACCGCGACCTGCACGATCCGCGCTTCGAGTCGGCGCTGGCGCTGGTCCACCAGCGCTTCTCGACCAACACCTTCCCGTCGTGGCGTCTCGCCCACCCCTACCGGTTGGTCTGCCACAACGGCGAGATCAACACCGTGCGCGGCAACGTCAACTGGATGGCGGCGCGGCAGGCGAGCGTCGTCGTCCGACCTCTTACGGCGACGACATCACCAAGCTGTGGCCGATCTCCTATGAGGGCCAGTCGGACACCGCCTGCTTCGACAACGCGCTCGAGTTCCTCGCTGCGCGGCGGCTATTCGCTGCCGCACGCGGCGATGATGCTGATCCCGGAGGCGTGGGCCGGCAATCCGCTGATGGACGACGAGCGCCGCGCCTTCTACGAGTACCACGCCGCGCTGATGGAGCCGTGGGACGGCCCGGCCGCGATCGCCTTCACCGACGGCGTGCAGATCGGCGCGACGCTCGACCGCAACGGCCTGCGCCCCGCCCGCTACATGGTCACCGCCGACGACGACGTGATCATGGCGTCCGAGGCCGGCGTGCTGCCGGTCGACGAGCGCCGCATCGTCCGCAAGTGGCGCCTGCAGCCCGGCAAGATGCTGCTCATCGACCTCGAACGAGGGCCGCATCATCTCCGACGACGAGATCAAGGCCGAGCTCGCGCGGCGGCACCCCTACGCGCAAGTGGCTGGCGCGCACGCAGATCGTGCTGGAGGACCTGCCGAAGGTCGACGCCCGCGCGCGCCCGCGACCGAGGTGAGCCTGCTCGATCGCCAGCAGGCGTTCGGCTACACCCAGGAAGACCTGAAGATCCTGATGGCGCCGATGGCCGTAACCGGCCAGGAGGCGGTCGGCTCCATGGGCAACGACACGCCGATCCTCGGTGCTCTCCGACAAGCCGAAGCTGCTCTACACCTACTTCAAGCAGAACTTCGCGCAGGTCACCAACCCGCCGATCGATCCGATCCGCGAGGAGCTGGTGATGA
Organism: uncultured Alphaproteobacteria bacterium; assembly: GCA_963749755.1. Classification (GTDB taxonomy): domain Bacteria; phylum Pseudomonadota; class Alphaproteobacteria; order Rhizobiales; family Kaistiaceae; genus JBBDMC01. The sequence goes on along the minus strand of CAVVOK010000005.1, from coordinate 246,694 downwards.
GCCTCGTCTCGTTCATCGGCCCGCGGCCGAACCTGTTCGACTTCGCCGGCCAGAGCCGGCGCAAGCGGCTGGAAGTGCGCCAGCCGATCCTGACCAACGACGACCTGGAGAAGATCCGCTCCATCGGCGAGCCTCGACGACAACCCGTTCCGCTCGATCACGCTCGACATCACCTACGCCGCCGAGGCCGGCGTCGAGGGCATGGCGACGGCGCTCGACGTGCTGTGCGCCGAGGCCGAGGCCGCGGTCAACGCCGGCATCAACATCATCATCCTGTCCGACCGCAAGGTCGGCCCGGACCGCATCGCCGATTCCCGGCGCTGCTCGCCACCGCCGGCGTCCACCATCACCTCATCCGCACCGGGCTGCGGACCTCGGTCGGTCTGGTCGTGGAGACCGGCGAGGCGCGCGAGGTGCATCATTTCTGCGTGCTGGCCGGCTACGGCGCCGAGGCGATCAACCCCTACCTCGCCTTCGAGACGCTGAACGCCATGCGCGGCGACCTGACCGAGGTGATCTCCGAGAAGGAGACCGTCAAGCGCTACATCAAGGCGATCGACAAGGGCATCCTCAAGGTGATGTCCAAGATGGGCATCTCCACCTACCAGTCGTACTGCGGCGCGCAGATCTTCGACGCGGTGGGCCTGTCGGGCGAATTCGTCGACCGCTATTTCGCCGGCACCGCCACCACCATCGAGGGCGCCGGACTGACCGAGATCGGCGAGGAGGCCGTGCGCCGCCATCGCGAGGCGTTCGGCAGCTCGCCGGTGCTGCACGATGCGCTCGATGTCGGCGGCGACTATCTGCAGCGCCTGCGTGGCGAGGACCATGCCTGGACGTTCGAGACGGTGCGGCGACCTCCAGCATGCCGTGCGCGGCAACTCGCTCGAGAGCTACCGGCAGTACGCCGGCCGCATCAACGACGAGAACAGCCGCCTGCTCACCATCCGCAGCCTGTTCGCGATCAGGAGCGCCGGGGACGACGGCCGCACGCCCGTCCCGCTCGATGAGGTCGAACCGGCGAAGGAGATCGTCAAGCGCTTCTCGACCGGCGCGATGTCGTACGGCTCGATCAGTCGCGAGGCGCACACCACCCTCGCCATCGCCATGAACCGCATCGGCGGAAAGTCGAACACCGGCGAGGGCGGCGAGGAGCCGGACCGCTTTAAGCCGCTCCCGAACGGCGATTCGATGCGCTCCGCGATCAAGCAGGTCGCCTCGGGCCGTTTCGGCGTGACGACGGAGTACCTCGTCAACTCCGACATGATGCAGATCAAGATGGCGCAGGGCGCCAAGCCCGGCGAAGGCGGCCAGTTGCCCGGCCACAAGGTGGACGCGGTGATCGCCAAGGTCCGCCACTCGACGCCGGGCGTCGGTCTCATCTCGCCGCCGCCGCACCACGACATCTATTCGATCGAGGACCTGAAGCAGCTCATCTACGACCTGAAGAACGTCAACCCAGCGGGCGACGTCTCGGTCAAGCTGGTCTCCGAGGTTGGCGTCGGCACCGTCGCGGCGGGCGTCGCCAAAGCGAAGGCGGACCACGTCACCATCTCCGGCTACGAGGGCGGGACCGGTGCCTCACCGCTGACGTCGATCAAGCACGCCGGCAGCCCGTGGGAGATCGGCCTCAGCGAGACCCATCAGACGCTGGTCGACCAGCGGCTACGCGCCCGCATCGCCGTTCAGGTCGACGGCGGCATCCGCACCGGCCGCGACGTCGTGGTCGGCGCGCTGCTTGGCGCCGACGAATTCGGCTTCTCGACCGCGCCACTGATTTCGCTGGGCTGCATCATGATGCGCCAGTGCCACCTCAACACCTGCCCGGTCGGCGTCGCCACCCAGGATCCGGTGTTGAGGAAGCGCTTCGTCGGGCAGCCTCGAGCACGCCATCAATTTCTTCTTCTTCGTCGCGGAGGAAGTGCGCGAGATGATGGCGGCGATGGGCTACCGCACGTTCGATGAGATGATCGGGCAGATGCAGATGCTCGACACGCGCCGCGTGGTCGACCATTGGAAGGCGCACGGGCTCGATTTCTCGCGTTTGTTCCATAAACCGGACGAGCCGCAAGGCGTGGCCATTCATCACGTCGAACGGCAGGACCACGAACTTGAGGTCGTGCTTGACCGCAAGCTGATCGACCAGGCGTGGCCGGCGCTCGAAGGCCGCCGTCCGGTGAAGATAGCGTCGCCCGTCAACAACACCGACCGCAGCGTCGGCGCGATGCTCTCCGGCGAGGTCGCCAAGCGGCACGGCCACGCCGGGCTTCCCGAGGACACGATCCACATCGCCCTCACCGGCACCGCCGGCCAGAGCTTCGGCGCGTGGACCGCTCACGGCGTGACGCTCGATCTCGTCGGCGACGCCAACGACTACGTCGGCAAGGGCCTCTCCGGCGGCCGGATCGTCGTGCGCCCGCACGAGGACTCGGCCATCGTGCCGGAGGATTCGATCATCGTCGGCAATACGGTGCTCTACGGCGCCATCGCCGGCGAGTGCTACTTCCGCGGCGTCGCGGGCGAACGCTTCGCGGTCAGGAATTCCGGCGCGATCGCCGTGGTCGAGGGCGCCGGCGACCATTGCTGCGAGTACATGACCGGCGGCGTCGTCGTCGTACTCGGTCTCGTCGGCCGCAACTTCGCGGCGGGCATGTCGGGCGGTATCGCCTACGTGCTCGACGAGGACGGCAGCTTTGAGCGGCGCTGCAACCTCGCCATGATCGACCTCGAGCCGATTACGGCGGAGGAGGAAGCGACCGCGCGCAGCCTGCACCAATCCGGCGACTTGGAGGGCCACGGCCTGGTGGACGTCATGGACGACATGACGCGCAACGACGCGGAGCGCCTGCGCCATCTGATCGAGCGCCACGCGCACTACACCGGGTCCACTCGTGCCCGCGCCATCCTGGAGGACTGGCAGACCTACCTGCCGAAGTTCCGCAAAGTAATGCCGGTCGAGTACCGCAAGGCGCTCGCCGAGATGGCGCGCGTTCAGGCCGAGCAACCGATGGCCGCCGCCGGTGAGTAGCGGGAAGTTGTTCCACGGTTGTTGCATGGGAGCACCGTCCCCCGCAGGGGCGGGTGAGGGCGAGCGTCATGGGTAAGATCACCGGCTTCCTCGAAATCGACCGGCGCGAGCGGAAGTACCTTCCGGCGTCCGATCGCGTGCGCAATTGGCGGGAGTTCATGATCCCGCTCGGCGAGCAGGCGACGCGCGACCAGGCGGCGCGCTGCATGAACTGCGGCGTGCCCTTCTGCCACACCGGCTGCCCGGTCAACAACCAGATCCCCGACTGGAACGATCTCGTCTACCACGACGATTGGCGCCGCGCGCTCGTCAACCTCCACTCGACCAATAACTTCCCGGAGTTCACCGGCCGGGTCTGCCCGGCCCCATGCGAGGAATCCTGCACGCTCAACCTCTGGGACGCGCCGGTGACGATCAAGACGATCGAATGCGCCATCGTCGATCGCGGCTGGGCGGAGGGCTGGATCGAGCCGGAGCCGCCCGCGACCAACACCGGCCATTCCGTCGCCGTCGTCGGGTCCGGCCCGGCCGGCCTTGCCTGCGCGCAGCAACTCGCGCGCGCCGGTCACAAGGTACACGTCTACGAGAAGCTCGAGCGGCCGGGCGGCCTGCTCGCCTTCGGCATTCCCGACTTCAAGATGGAGAAGAGCCACGTCGCGCGCCGCGTCGCGCAGATGGAGGCGGAGGGCGTCACGTTCCACTGCAGCGTTCACGTCGGCATCGAACTCGACATCAAGGAACTGCTCGACCGCCACGACGCGGTCGCCCTCGCCGGCGGCGCGGAGAACCCACGCGATCTGCCGATTCCCGGACGCGACCTCGACGGCATCCACTTCGCGATGGAGTACCTGACCCAGCAGAACCGCCGCAACGCGGACGCGCCGATCGGCAACGTTCTGCCCATCCTCGCCGGGGGCAAGCACGTCGTCGTCATCGGCGGCGGCGATACCGGCTCCGACTGCATCGGCACGGCGAACCGCCAGGGCGCGCTCTCCGTGACGCAACTCGAGATCATGCCGCAGCCGCCCGAGCACCCGAACAAGCTGCTCACCTGGCCGGATTGGCCGCTCAAGTACCGCACGTCGTCCAGCCAGGAGGAAGGCGTCGAGCGCGACTTTTCGGTGATGACGACGCACTTCAGCGGCGAGAACGGCCGCGTCACCGCGCTCAACTGCGTCCACGTCGACGACAAGATGAAGCCGGTGGAGGGCAGCGACTTCGCGCTGAAGGCGGATCTGGTGCTCCTCGCCATGGGCTTCCTGGGCCCGGTCGCCGACGGCATGCTGAAGGACCTCGGTCTCGCGCTCGACAGGCGCGGCAACGTCGCGGCCGACACTGACAGCTACAAGTCCAGCCTCGACAAGGTGTTCGCCTGCGGCGACATGCGGCGCGGGCAATCGCTGGTGGTGTGGGCGATCCGCGAGGGTCGCCAGTGCGCCCGCGCCATCGACCAGTTCCTAATGGGCTCGACCACGCTGCCGCGATAGCCGCGGGCTACTCCCCTGCCCGGCTCGCAAGCGCTGGCGGCGCCGCATCGGCAGCGGCGAGCGCGTTCGATGGCGCGGCGACGTTGCGCCGCGGCCAGTACGGGTCGTCCGCTCGCCCGGAGACGATCGGCAGCGCGTTCCCCTCCACGACCAGCCGGTACTGCGGCGAGTCCGGATCGGGGGCGGCAAGCAGCGGCGGCGTCAGCCGCTCGCCCGTGACCAGCCGGTCGGCGATGGGCTCCTTCTCGCCGTCAAGGTCGGCGGTCGTTCCGGGCGGCGGATCCGACAGCGACAGCACCGGCCCGACCACTCGCCGAACGCCGTCGGGCCCGATCTCGACACGGTTTGCCCGCGTCAGCGACGTCACGAGATCGACCTCGCCCCCGCCAACGCCGACCCGCTTGCGGATCTCGTTCTCGACATAGAACGCGAGCTTCTCGCGCCCCGCGCGTGTGAAGTTGATGTCGTTGTTCGTCCTGAGCGACCTGATCTGACCATCGACCGCCGGGCCGGACGAAACGTAGTGCCCATTCTCGTCGGCGAAGCCGTCCCAGACATCGACGAACGCGCCGCCGCCCACGGTCACTCGGGGCTCGAAAAGATCGTTGAAATAGGCCATGTCGCGCTCGGCGCTGGACGAGCGAAGCGGCGGCAGACCGACCCAAAAGAACGGTGCGCCGTAGCTCTTCAGGGTATCGACGACGCCGTCGATGCGCGCCACATACGCCGTCTCCCACGCCGGCGTGCGTACCGCCGCGGACGATCCACTACGGAAGGGCTGTCGGTCGTTGCCCCCGATCGCGATGACCACCACGTCCGGGTGCTCTTCCTCCAGGAACTTGGGGAGCTCGCTCCCCCAGTCGTAGTAGTCGTCGCGCACGAGCCCCGAGAGCGGATTGGCGTGATCGATCACCCGAATGCGGGGCTCGTCGGCGAACGCCTGATCGAGGCCCGCGGCCACGGCCGAGGCCACGAAATCGCCGACGACGAGGATTTTTCGTGCCATCGGATCCTTCGGCTCGGCGTTTTGCGGCGGTGTGCTCGCCTGCGACGATGGCGCAACAGGCCGGGCAGGCTGCTGCTGGAGCAGGGCTGTTGCTGTTGCGGCTGCGACTGCGGATTGGGCTGCGATCCGGGCCGTGGCCCAAACAAAAGGTCAAGGAGACCGCGCCGTGGTGCCTGGCCTGCGCCTGTGCCTGCGCGAGTTGCATGGTGCCCACGGATGGCTGCGGCGACCCGGCGCGCTGCGCCGACGTGGGCGGCGCTCCCGGCAGGAGGCCGAGCACAAGCGCCAGCGTCAGAACCGCAAGGCGGCGTGTCATCATGCCACTCGCTTCTCGTCGCCCCGCCGCTTGAAGGACGCGATCCTAGCCGCCGCGCTCCAGCCGTTGCAACAAGGTACGGGTGCCGACGCCATCCGGTGAAATACCCACCGAGCGCTGGTAGTCGCGGATCGCCTCCCGGCTTCCGCTGCCGAGGACCCCATCGATATCGCCGTCGTAGTGGCCGAGCATGGTGAGCAGAAGCTGCAGCTTCTCCCGCTCGTCCTGCGACAAGGGCTTCTCGTGCGCAGGCCACGGCTGCACGAACTCGCCGAATCCGGCGACCCGATCGGAAAGATGGCCGACCGCAAGAGCGTAGAAGTTCGAGTTGTTGTAGCGTTTGATGACCGAGAAGTTCTTCAGCAGCAGGAACGACGGGCCGCCGGCGCCATTCGGGCGATAGAGCGTCGCCTTGTCGCCCGGCCGCGGAAAAGGCTGCCCGCCGACCCGCTTCACGCCGAGCTTCGCCCACGACGCGAGCGTCCGCTCGCCGCCCGCTCCGAGTTTCGCCGGCACCGTAACTTCGTAGCCCCACGTCTCGCCGAACCGCCAGCCGGACCGGTGCAGCAGGTTCGCCGCCGACGCCATCGCGTCCACCGGCGAGGTCCAGATATTGCGGTGGCCGTCCCCGTCGAAATCGACGCCGTACGCCTCGAACGTCGTCGGGATGAACTGCGTCTGGCCCATGGCGCCAGCCCACGAGCCGGTCATTTCCTCCGGTGCGATGTCACCGCGCTCGGCGATCTTGAGCGCCGCGATGAGTTGCTTCTGCGCGTACGACGCGAGGCGGCCTCTGGAATAGACAAGCGTTGCCAGCGCCGTGATCGTATTCTTGTAGAGGCGCGGATTGCTGAACACCGTACCGTAGTGGCTTTCGATCCCCCAGATCGCCACCACCACCTCGCGGTCAACCTGGAACCGCGCCTCGATCGCCGCGAGCGCGTCGCGGTATCGGTCGAGCGCCTCCATGCCACTGGCGACGCGGTCGTCCGAGACCATCTGGTCCAGATAGTCCCAGACCTTCATCTTGAACTCGGCCTGGGAGGAGGACGACTTGATCACGTCCGGGTCCGGCGTGAAATCGCCGAGGGCACGCAAATAGGTGGCGCGGCTGATGCCGGCCGCTTTGGCGGTCGGCCAGAAATCGTCCACCCACGCCTTGGGGCTGGTCGCCGCCTCGGCCGCCACCGCAAGCGTGGCGATGGCCACCACCACGACGGTGAGAATCCCCACCATCCGCCGAGTCTGGGCTGCCAATGTCCAACGCATCATCGTGACATCCGCCGTCGGTCGTTCCGAGTTTACCACCGGCCGCGCACGGCCGGCTATCGATCGGGTCAGGCCGTCTTGCGCGCCGCTAGGCCCGCTTCCCACGCGAGCGCGCTCGCAACGATATCGTCGAGATCGTTGTGCCGCGGCATCCACCCGAATGCCGCCTTGATCCGCGCCGGCGATGCCACCACCGACACCGAGTCGCCCGGCCGCCGAGGCCCGGTGACGACGCGGAAATCCTTGCCCGAGACGCGCTTCACGGCGTCGATGACCTCCATCACCGACGCCCCCCGCCCGTAGCCGCAGTTGAGCACCAGGCTCTCGCCGCCGGACCTTAGGTGTCTCAGCGCCGCGCTGTGCGCCTCGACCAGGTCGGTGACGTGGATGTAGTCGCGGATGCAGGTGCCGTCGGGCGTAGGGTAGTCGGTGCCGAACACCATCATCTCCGCGCGCTTTCCGAGCGCGGTCTCCGACGCGACCTTGATCAGGTGCGTGGCGCCCTCGGTCGATTGGCCGGCGCGCCCGGCCGGGTCGGCGCCTGCGACGTTGAAATAGCGGAGCGCCACATAGCGGAAGTCGTGCGCCACCGCCGTATCGGCGAGGATCATCTCCACCATCATCTTCGAGCGCCCGTAGGGCGACGAGGGCCTGAGCGGCGCGTCCTCGTCGACCGGCGACGTGGCGGGAGTGCCGTACACCGCGGCGGTGGAGGAAAAGATGAACCGTTTGACGCCGCCCGCGACCGCCGCCGCGATCAGCGCGCGCGCTTTGACCGTGTTGTTGAGGTAGTAGCCGAGCGGGTCAGCAACCGACTCCGGCACCACGATAGAGCCGGCGAAATGGATGATGGCGTCCACGCCCCGTTCGGCGATGAGACCAGCGATCAGCGCCTCGTCGCCGCAGTCGCCCACGACAAGCGTCGCATTCGGCGCCACCGCCCAGCGGAAACCTTTGGCGAGCGTATCGACGACCACAACCTCCTCGCCCGCGTCGAGGAGCTGCCAGACCATGTGGCTGCCGATGTAGCCGGCCCCGCCGGTGACGAGCACGCTCATGTGAGATCGATCCCGTTGACGTTTTCCGCCCGTTCCATCGCGACCCTAGGGTAAGAATCTTGACACCATCTTTCGCGTACCGCCCCGACGCGCTACCCCTTGGCCCTCCCCGGCATCGCAAAAGGCTCCGTCACGATGAATGCTCCCGTCCGCAAGGCCGTGTTTCCAGTCGCCGGCCTTGGCACCCGCTTTCTACCCGCGACCAAGGTGACCCCAAAGGAGATGCTGCCGATCATCGATCGCCCACTCATCCAATACGTAGTGGACGAGGCGCGCGCAGCCGGCATCGAGCATTTCATCATGGTCACGGGGCGCAACAAGAGCACCATCGAGGACCATTTCGATGTCCAGATCGAGCTCGAGGCGACGCTCCGCGAACGCCACCGTGACGAAGACCTCGCCGCCCTCGCCCGCGACCTACCGGCCCCCGGCGAGATGAGCTTCACCCGCCAGCAGGCCCCGCTCGGCCTCGGCCACGCCGTCTTCTGCGCGCGCGAAATAGTCGGCGACGAGCCGTTCGCGGTGCTGCTGCCTGACATGATCATGCGCGGCGAACCCGGCTGCCTGTCGCAGATGATGGCGGTGTACAAGGAAACCGGCGGCAACGTGCTCTCAGTCGAGGCGTGCGACCCCAACGACACCGCCTCCTACGGCATCGTCGGCGTTGGCGACGACGTCGGCCACAAGGCGTTCAAGGTGACGGCGATGGTCGAGAAGCCCGAGCCGAAATCCGCCCCCTCGAACCTCTTCATTAGCGGCCGCTACATCCTTCAGCCGAGCGTCTTCGAGTTTCTCGCGGAGGGTGAGCGCGGCGCCGGCGGGGAGATCCAACTGACCGACGCCATGCGCGCGCTCTCGCAGCGCGAGCCGTTCTTCGGCTGCCGCTTCAACGGACGCACGTTCGACTGCGGCTCCAAGCTCGGATTCCTGTCAGCGAACGTCGCCTACGGCCTCGACCGGCCGGAGCTGCGCGCCGATCTCGCCCGCGACATCCGCAAGCTCCTCACCGACGCGGGCGTGTAGTAGCGGATCAGCGCTGCGTCTTCAGTTCGACCCGGATCGCGTCCGCCTGGTAGGCGCGGCCTGGCACGTTGCTCGTCAGCCACTGGTGCTCGTAGCCGCCGGTGATCCAGATTTCCCGGTTGACCTTCCACGTCGCGGAAAGACCGGCCGTGGCGCCGGTATCGATCTGTCCGGTGCCCTGGAAGCGCTCGTGGCGCACCCCGGCGGTTGCGTCGAGCGTCACGTTCCGCCGCCAAGCGTACGCGACGCCGAGCGTCCCATCGTAGACGATCGACCCTGACGAGGTCGGATCGGTGGTCGGATTGAACGACGTCACGGCGTTGAGCGTCACCGTCGTCAGCATGGTCGGCGCCCACACGACGTTCCCATCCACAACGAAGGCGTGCAGACTCGCGAGCGTGGCATCGTCGAGGTTGACGATCACGCCGCCGACCGCGACCTCGCCGGTGAGCACCGGCGCGCGATCAAACGAAACACCGACGCGGTAGGTCTGGACGGTCGCGGCGCGCTCGAGCCCGTTGGTGTCCACCGTGCGGTCGTAGAGCCGCCGGGCGACCTCCGCCTCGACAAACGGCGCGAGCGACGGCGTCACTTCGTAGCCGACGCGTGCGCGGCCGCCGAACAGCGTGGAGTTGCGGTCGCCCTGATCGACGGTGCTCCCGCCCAATGTTCCGTTCTCGTAACGCGCGCGCCCGACCTTGCCCTCGAACTCCAGCACCAGCGGGCCGGGACGCTTGTAGACGAGCGACGTGGCGAGATCGTGCACCCCCGGCGGGCTGTCGACGCCGGAGGGGAAGTCGGGGTCCGAGATGTCCTGCGTCCGGTACGCATAGCTGGCCGCCCCGGTGACGGTGGCGCCGTCGGAGAGGTCGAGGCGTGCCGGTGGCGTTCACCGCGCCGCGCGGCTTGTTCGACGTGGTCCCGTCGAAGAAATGCTCGTACGAGCCGCGCATGGCGAGCGTCGCCTCGTGCCGCGCCCAATCGGAGCGGATGACGAACGCCGGCGACAGAATGCCGTAACCAGACGCTGTACCCCCGTTCGCGCCGGCCGCGTTGCTCGTGTAACCGGCGCTGAACGTCATCGACGGGTAGAGGATGAACCCTCCGGAGCGGATGCCGAGCGGCGCGTAGGGATCGGTTTGCGGCTGAGGCGCTGGCCGCGGAATGCTGGCGGTGGCGGTCGCATCGAGCGCGTTCCCTTGCGAAACCGGCTGCTCGCGGATTACCCGACCGTTTTGGGCGGCGCCGTCCGCCGCCGTATCGTCCGGCACCTGCGTCGTGCGGAGCACGAACCCGCCGCCGGTATCGACCACCTGCGCCACGGCGCCGGAGGCGAAGGCAGCCGCGAACGTCGCCAGCCCGAGCATGAAGGCACGAAGCATCGATTTCCGCTCCTGAAACCGCCGGCCACGGCGGTCCCAAATCCTTTCCGAACCGTAAATATTGTTGGTTAACAGATGGTTGCGGTGGCGGGCGGACACCGGTTGTTCCGGGCTCCGCCAAAACCTGCTACACCCCGGAAATCGTGGGAATCGCGGCTGGAAGATGGCGGTCAGGCTGAAATCGACGACGTCCGTTGCGACCGAGGTGGCGGCCTCCGCCTTGCGCACGATCGCGACCGAGCGCGCCGGCCTCGCCGCCCTTCATGACGCGCTGTCCAACGGCCTTGCTGCTCCGTTCGCCGAGGCGGTCGAAACAATCCGCGCCGCGCGCGGCCGCGTCGTCGCAAGCGGCCTCGGCAAGAGCGGCCACGTCGCGCGCAAGGTCGCCGCCACCCTTGCCTCCACCGGCACGCCCGCGTTCTTCGTTCACCCCGCCGAGGCGAACCACGGCGATCTCGGCATGATCACACCGGACGACGTGGTCCTGGCGTTGTCGTGGTCGGGCGAGACCGCGGAGCTACGGGCGCTCGTCGAATACACCCGCCGCTTCCGCATCCCGCTTATCGCGATGACCTCCGCGGGGGAAAGCACGCTCACCCGCGGCGCCGATCTGGCGCTGGTCCTTCCCGCGGCGGACGAGGCCTGTCCGCACGGCCTGGCGCCGACCACCTCGACGCTGATGCAACTCGCCCTCGGTGACGCACTCGCCATCGCGCTCCTGGAAAGCCGCGGCTTCACGCCGGAGCAGTTCCGCGTGTTCCATCCCGGGGGCAAGCTCGGCGCCAGCCTGCACTTCGTGCGCGACATCATGCACCACGACGACGAGTTGCCGCTCACGACACCCGGTGCACCAATGGCTGACGCCATCGCGACGATCTCAGCGAAGGGATTCGGCTGCGTTGGCGTGGTCGGCGCGGACGGCGCGCTGGTCGGCATCATCACCGACGGCGATCTCCGCCGTCACATGTCGGGGGAACTCCTTGCGCGAACCGCCGCCGATGTAATGACGCCCTCGCCGAGGTCAGTGCCGCCGGACTGCCTCGTCGCGGAAGCGCTGGCGATGATGAACATGACCGAACGGCCGTTCACGGTGCTGTTCGTGGTGGAGGACCGCCACCCCGTCGGCATCGTGCACATGCACGATTTTTTGCGGATCGGCGTCGCCTAGGAGCGGCCCGGCGGCCTGGCGGACGTCTCGTCTCGCGCGAAACGGCGCCGGCCAACGACCACCGACGCGACGGCAAGCACCAAGAAGATCGCGACGTTCACCTGCCAGCCGAAATCGACAATCAAGATCACGATGCCGGTGAGGATCGCGGCGATCCCGAGCCACACGAACACGTTGCCGGGGAGCGCCAGTTCCAGCCCCAGAAGCGCGAGACCGGCAATGAACCACGCCCACGGACCGAGCTGTTCCAGCACCGTGACGATCAACGCTTGTCCTCCAGCCAGCCGGACAGCTCGCGCCTCACCAGCGTTTCCAGCATCGCTACGCTCTCGGGGCTGTCGTTGAGGCACGGTACCGCGGCGTAGTCCTCGCCACCATATTCCCGGAAGACCTCGGCGTTGCGTACACCCATTTCCTCCAGCGTCTCCAGGCAGTCCGCCGCGAACCCCGGCATCATCACCACGATACGCTTGATGCCGCTCTTCGCGACATCGGGGATCGCTTCCTCCGTGTAGGGCCCGAGCCACGCGTCGTTCCCAAAGCGCGATTGGTAGGTGATCATGATCCGGCTGTCCGGCCAACCCAGCCGCGCAACGAGCAGCCGCGTCGTCTCCACGCACTGGTCACCGTAAGGATCGCCGGCGGCGATGTAGCTGAGCGGCAGCCCGTGATAGGTGATGAGCACCTTCTCCGGCTCGAACGGCAGCCCGGCCAGCGCGCGCTTCAACGAGAGCGCCAGCGCCTCGATGTAAGCCGGATCGTTGTAGTACGCCGGCAGCGTACGGATCGCCGGTTGCCAGCGCATCTTCTGAAGGGCCGCGAAGGCGACATCGTTGACCGTAGCGGTGGAGGACGCGGAGTACTGCGGATAGAGCGGCGCGACGAGGATGCGGTCGGCGCCGGCCCGCTTCAGCGCATCGAGCCGCGAGGCGACGGTGCGCTCGCCGTAGCGCATGGCCCAGTCCACGATGACGCCGTCCTCGGCGAGCGCCTGTCCGAGCTTCTCCGCCTGTGAGCGGGTGATGGTGATGAGGGGCGCCTCGTCCCGCTCGTTGTTCCAAACCGTCTGATAGGCATGCGCCGTCCTCACCGGTCGCCGTGCCAGCACGATCAGGTTGAGGATCGGGAGCCATATCCAGCGCGGCGTTTCGATCACCCGCCGGTCGGACAGGAATTCCCGGAGGTAGCGCCTCACCGCCCCCGATTCCGCCTTGGCCGGAGAACCGAGGTTGACCAGCAACACGCCCACGCGGCCCGGTGAAGCTTGGCCTCCAGGTCCAGGTTGCGTCGTGGCGCGCGAGGTGTCGGTAGGGAGCGGTGCCGTCATCGTCGTCGGTTGGCCGGCAGCATAAGGCCGCCCGCCGCCGAGTCCACCCGCGTCCATGAAAAAGGGGGCGGCAGTCGCCGCCCCCTCAACCCATCACGGAACCGATCACATCTCGACGACGCGGCCTTCGACCTTGGCGAGAACCGCACCGGTCTTGGAGATGTAGTCCATGACGTCGTTTGCCATCAGGTCGCCGCCCTTCGCGCCGATCAGCACCTTGCCGCCGGAGAGCGCGGTGTAGCCGTCGCCGCCATTCAGCATGAAGTCGTTCGTCGCGACCTTGTAGGTTGCCGCGAGATCGATCGGCTTGTCGCCGACCATGACCGACACGACGCGCTTGCCGGGCGGCTGCTTGAGGTTGACCACGACCTTGATCCCCGACACCTGCGGGAAGCGGCCAGCGCCATCCTCGACCATGCTGACGCCATTCTCGAGGGCATCCCAGATGTTCTGGCCGGTCACCTCCGTCAGCACCGTGACGTTGCCGAACGGCAGTTCGCTGAGGATGTCCTTGCGCGTGAGCACCGTCCCAGGGGCGTACTCCCGGTTGGCACGGATGCCACCGCCGTTGGTGATCGCCACGTCGGCGCCGACCGCCTCGCGCATGGCGTCGGTGATCAGATTGCCGATCGCCGCTTCCTGCGTGCGCACGATGTTCCGGCGCGAATCGAGCGCCCCGGCGGTCGAGCCGAGTTCGACGTTGAGGCTGGCATCGAGCTTCGCCTTCATCTCATCGACGACTTTCTGCGTCTCAGGATCGGGCGTGAGGGTCGCCGTATCGACGAAGCGGAACGACGGCGTCCACGTCACCGTGCGCTTGCCGTCCTTCTCCTCGATGTTGACCGTCAGGTCGATGGGCGCCAGGAACCGCGCCTCGGTCGAGGTGTCGACGTAGGCGGTGATGCCATCGTAACCGGTCATGTAATCATGGTCGTCGCCCGACACGATGACGTCGAGCGCATGGCTGGCCATGATCTCGCGATCGTAGCTATGCGGCGCCTGCACGACGCCGATGACGATCTCCGCGCCCGCCTCGCGTGCCGCCTTGGCGCCGGCGATCGCCGCTTTGACCGTGTCGCCGAACTCCCAATCGCCCGGGCTCGAGACGACCGGCGTCGTATCCTGCGCCACAGGCACCAGCGCGACCTTTACGCCGCCGACCTCCTTGATCACCGTGCCGCTGAGGCCGGGTATCGGCGAACCGGCGCGGGTGATGTTGACCGCGCCCCACGGGTATTTCGACATCTTCATCATCTCGACGAAGTTATCCGGCCCGAAGTCGAACTCGTGATTGCCCGGCACCGCCATATCGAACGGCACGATGTTGGTGAGCTCGATCGTGTGCGCGCCCTTGTCGAAACCGGAGAGCAGCGACGGCGAGAGAAGATCCCCGTCGAAGATGTAGATGAGATTGGGGTTGGCGGCCTTTTCAATCTTGGCGAGCGCGTTGAGCCGCCCAAACGCATTCTCGAAATCGTAGATGTCGCCGGCGCCGAGGATGGTGATCTTGACCGTCTCGGCGTGCGCCGGCGCAAACACCGCAGCGCCGACGAACGCCCCGACCAGCGCCGCAGCAATTTTCCTGGAAGTGCTTGACATGTCCCGTCCTCCTGGGCGGATCGCCCGCCCGCTTCGTGGTGAAGTCTTCCTGTCGCCTCTTGTCCTCGTCCCGGGATGGAGGGCCCGCGCCGGCGGGTCACAAGGCTCGTCCGCCGTCGCCGACTTTTCCGAACCGCCGCTTCCGTCATGAAGGGAAGTTCTTCAGTTTGTTGACAGCCGGCTATTTCATCCAAGTTGCGCGCCGAAGCGCTGTCAACCGTCTTGGTGGCCGAAACGCTCCACGGCTCGCGCACGCGCTTTCATCGCCTCGACCTCGCGGCTACGCGGCGGCGCGGTCGTCTCGAGCGACCCGATCAGTCTGTGCGCCGCCTCCGCGACCTCCGCGACAGCACGCTCGAACGCAGCCTCGTTGGCCCTAGACGGCTTGGCGAAGCCGCTGATCTTGCGCACGAACTGGAGCGAGGCCCCACGGACCTCATCCTCCGTCGCGGGCGGCTCGAAGTTGAACAGCGGTCTGATGTTGCGGCACATGGCTGACACTCCCTGTCAAAGATGCTCCTCAACCCTAACGGTCCGGGCTCTCTCGCCGCGCGGCCCGCGCCGTGACGATGACCAAAGGGGCGTCGCTTGGCAACGTCCGGTGAAATTGCTATCGACGCTGCCGGGAGGAACAAGCCTGTGCTCAACTTGCTGCGTGGCTCCGTGGCGGGCTCCGGGATAGGGAGACGCGTCGGTACCGACGCGATCCGCTCCGCACGAGCTCCGCGGCCATGCTGACGGTACTTGCCTACGGCGTGCGCACGCTCAGTGCGATCAACTCTTGGATCGGCAACGTCTTTTCCTGGCTTTCCGTCGCCGCGGTCGTTGTATGCTTCACCGTAGTGGTGCAGCGCTACGTGTTCAGCATCAGCTACCTGCAGCTGCAGGATCTCTACGTGTGGCTGAACGGTGCGTTGTTCACCTCCGTCGCGGGCTTCGCGATGCTGCGCAACGACCACGTGCGGCTCGACATTTTCTATCGACCGGCAAGGGTACGGACCAAAGCCATCATCGATCTCGTCGGTTCGTTGGTCTTTCTGTTCCCCTATGTTTACGTGGTCATCGCTTGGGCTTGGCCCTTCGTCGCCCGCTCGTGGCGCGTGCATGAATCCTCGGAGAGTATCGGAGGCCTGCCGGGCCTGTTCGTACTGAAGAGCTTCATCATTCTGTTTGCCATCCTGATTGGATTGCAGGGGCTTGCTTGGTGTTTGCGCAGCGTTCTGGTGCTCGCCGGTCGCGAGGATCTCCTGCCTCCCCGGCTTCGCTACGAAGGGGCGCCGTAGCCCATGGACCCGAAGCTCGTCGGCGAGATTATGGCCGGCCTGATGTTCTTTGGCATCATCGGCGTGCTGATGCTCGGCTATCCGGTCGCCTTCACACTCGCCGGCACGTCTCTGATTTTCGGCTTCGTTGGCTGGATGCTGGGCGTCTTCGACCCTTCCAACTTTGCCAGCCTAGCCGGCCGCTACACCGGCTTCATGGTCAACGAGGTCCTGGTCGCGGTTCCGCTATTCATCTTCATGGGCGTAATGCTGGAGCGCTCGGGCATCGCCGAGCAGCTCCTGATCACCATGGGGCGACTGTTTGGGCGCATGCGCGGCGGCCTCGGTATTTCGGTGGTCATCGTCGGTGCCCTGCTTGCCGCCTCGACCGGCATCGTCGGCGCCACCGTCGTCACCATGGGACTGATCAGCCTGCCGGCGATGCTCAAGGCGGGGTACGGCCCCAGGCTCGCCACAGGCGTCATCTGCGCGTCGGGCACGCTTGGCCAGATTATTCCGCCGTCGACCGTGCTGATCTTCATGGGCGACATGCTGGCCGGCATCAACGCCCAGGTGCAGATGGCCAAGGGCAACTTCGCGCCCGAGCCGCGTCTCGGTCGGCGACCTTTTCGCCGGCGCCTTTCTCCCCGGCCTCGTGCTCGTTGGCCTCTACATCGCCTGCGTCGGTGTCATGGCGATATTCGAGCCCGAAGCTGCCCCGCCCTGGTCCATGACGGCAGAGCGCAGCAATCTCGCGCGCGAAGTCGCTCGTTGCGCTGGTTCCGCCGCTCCTGCTGATCGTCGCCGTGCTCGGCTCGATCCTGGGCGGCATCGCCACGCCGACCGAATCGGCCTCGGTCGGCGCCGTCGGGCGCCGTGGTGCTCGCCGCGGCGCGCCGGCGCTTCGACCTTCAGCTTGCTCACCAAGTCGCCGTCTCGACCGCCACCATCACCTCGATGATCTTCGTCATCCTGTTCGGCGCGTCGGTCTTCTCGATCGTCTTCCGCACGCATGGGCGGCGACGATCTCGTACAGAACTTCTCCGCAGCCTGCCGGGCGGTGTCGCCGGCGCGGTTCTCGTCGTGATGGGGATGATGTTCCTGCTCGGCTTCATCCTCGACACCTTCGAGATCATCTTCATCGTCATTCCGATCACCGCACCGGTGCTGCTCGACCTCGGCGTCAGCCCGATCTGGCTCGGCGTCATGGTCGGCGTGAACCTGCAGACCAGTTTCCTCGACTCCGCCGTTTGGCTTCTCGCTGTTCTACCTGCGGGGCGTCGCGCCCGCCACGCTCGGCACCGGCCAGATCTATCTCGGCGTCATCCCGTTCGTGGTGCTGCAAATCCTCGCTATGGTGATCATGTTCCTCTTCCCGGGGCTCGCCACGTGGCTGCCAAGCATGATCTACAATTGACACAAAACACAAAGCCCGGGCGCGATCGCCCGGGCTTGCAGGTGTCGGTTGCGAGCGTCGTAACGCTCAGATGATGCTGAAGTCCCTTTGCCGGGCCTCGAGGAAGCGCTGGTCGACGAACTCGGTGCGCGTCCGGAGCTGGTCGAGCGCCACGATATAGGCCTCGATCGTCTTCTTGACGAGCGGGTCGGGGCTGTCGCGCAGCTCCTGGATGATGTCCTTGGCCGCCTGGGCGCCGGCCTTCAGGATGTCCTCCGGTGTCTGGCGCACCATCACGCCGTGATCCTCCACCAACGTCTTCAGCGCCGGAGGATCGTTGGCGTAGAAGTCGGACGCCATCATGTCGCACTCAGACTGGCAGATATCCGTGATGATCGCCTGGATGTCCTTGGGCAACGCTTCGAATTTTGCCTTGCTCGACGGCGAGCTCAGTCGCCAGGCCCGGCTCGGTGAAGGTCGGGAAGTAGTAGTACTTGGCCACTTGATAGAAGCCGAGCGCGAGGTCGTTGTACGGGCCGACAAATTCTGCCGCGTCGAGCGTGCCCGACTGCAGCGCCTGGAAGATCTGGCCGCCCGCTAGGTTGACCACCGACGCGCCGAGCTTCTGCCAGCACCGCCCGCCGAGACCGGGGGTGCGGAAGCGCAGCCCCTTGATGTCATCGAGACCGGTCAGCTCCTTCCGGAACCATCCGCACGCCTGGGTACCGGTGTCACCATTCAGGAACGCCTTGATGCCGAACTGGTCATAAATCTCGTCGTAGAGCGCTTGGCCGCCCATGAAGCGCACCCAAGCCGACAACTCGCGCGACACCATGCCGTAGGGCACGCCGGTGAACAGCGCCAGCGCCACGCTCTTGTTCTGCCAGTAATAGGCAGCGCCGTGGCTCATTTCGGCACTGCCGTCGATGACCGCGTCAATCGCCTGGAGCGCTGGCACCAACTCGCCCGCGGCATAGACCTTGACCGTCAGCCGCCCGTCGGTTGCCGCCCCGATGCGATCGGCGAGCCGTTGCGCTCCAACGCCAAGGCCGGGGAAGTTCTTCGGCCAAGTCGTGACCATGCGCCATTCCTGCCGGCTCTGCGAGAGCGCGGGCATCGGGAAGCTGGCGGCCGCGGTAGCGCCACCAGCGGCGAGCCCAGCCTTCTTGATAAACGAACGACGGTCCATAGATTGTTCCCTCCCAATCCTGTTGGCAAAACTTCGAACCTGAGGGGACGCTGCCACCAGCGTTGTGTCAACCCTTCGGACAGCATCCCGCTGGTCAAAACCGCGTACTAAGCTAATGTTTTTCGCCAAATTCGGACCATGATCGCTCCTGACGCTGTTCCCATCGTAGCCGTCGCCGCCGACGTTAAAGATGTCGATGGGGTTGCTTGGCACGCCGTGGTTGAGACCTACCTAACGGCGCTCGTCCACGGCAGCGGCGTCGTTCCGCTGATCGTGCCGACCCTCGGCGAGGACATCGACCTCAACCGGCTCGTCCAGCGCGTCGATGGCTTGTTGCTGACCGGCAGCCGCTCGAACGTGCATCCAAGCCAGTATGGCGAGCCGGAGAGCGAGAAGGCGAAGCCGCACGATCAGCGCCGTGACGCCCTGACCCTACCGCTGATCCGAGCCTCTCTTCGTCACGGCGTACCGCTGTTCGCCATCTGCCGCGGTTTTCAGGAATTGAACGTCGCGCTGGGCGGCACGCTGATCGCCGAGGTTCAGGACCTGCCGGGCCGTATGGACCATCGCGCGCCGATCCACGACGATCGCGACATGCGCTTCGCCATCCGCCACGACGTGACGATCGCGCCCGGCGGAGAGCTGGCGCGCATCGTCGGTTCCGGCACCATCCGCGTGAATTCGCTTCACCGCCAAGCCATCGGCCGGCTCGCCGAGCCCCTCGCCGTCGAAGCCACGGCACCGGACGGCACGATCGAGGCCGTGCGGGTCAGGGAAAGCGCCGCCTTCGCCCTCGGCGTTCAGTGGCACCCGGAATATTGGGTGCGCACCGACCGCCCCTCCGAGCTCTTGTTCGCCGCCTTCGGCGACGCCGTCCGCCGGCGACTTGCCGGTCGCGCGGCGAGTGCAGCGGCGGCCGAATAGAAAAACGGCCCGCCCAAAGGGACGGGCCGTTCGCTAGCGGCGGTATCGGCTCAGGCGACCAGCGGCTTCAAACCAGGATGGTCGTGGAAGAAGTTCAGCTTCTCCCCCCATCCGTCGAGACCCCAGACGTGGCCGGCGTGCTTCACCACGAGGTAGACCAGCACGCCCGCGTACACGATGTGCGAATCGAGCAGGAAGTTGTTGGTGTCGCTGATGTAGGGAAAGTCCATGTGCGCGGTCCAGTAGACGAGCATCAGCAGGACGCCGAAGCTGGCGCTCACGCGGACCATCAGGCCGCTCAACAGCGACAAGCCGATCAACAGGTGGCCATACTCAACGAGAAAGGTCACCGCCGGCGCGATCGCCGGATTGGTCAGCGGTGCGTAGAAATCGTGGAACGTCTTTGTGTGGGACAGGAAGCCCACCACGCTGAAGTCGGGATTGAAGACTTGATGCGAGGCGGCGTAGAGGAAGGTCCACGCCATCGTCAGACGGAAGAAGACGATCAGGGCGCGTTCGGCTTTGGTATCGGACATGAAATCACCTGGAAGCGTTTGAGCTGGTGGGTCGATTGCAACGCCGGCATCGACCGGCGACAGCGGAACCCTAGGGCCGCGCCGGATCGCCCGCGTTGATTTTCGTCAATCGATACAAGTGTCTGCGTTACTGGCCCGGCAGGCCGTTCGCGAGCGCGCCGCCGAGCAGCAGAAGCCCGATCAGCAATACCGCCGCGGAAGCCATGATCTCGGCGGCATGCACCAGCCGTTCGGTTCGCGCCGAACTCCTCGCCCGCGAGCCGAACCGCGACGCCGCGCGCGGACACCGCCAAAGTCGCCAACGTGGCAACGGTCAGCCCGGTACCGATCGCCATGATGAAGGTAGCCGCGACACCGGCGAAAAACAGGCCCTGCGACAACGCGAACACCAGGATGATCAGCGCCCCGGAACATGGGCGAACGCCGACCGCCAGGATCGCCGACCACGCCCGCATCGCCGGTGCGCCGGAGTGCCCGCCCACCGCCCCAACCTCCGCGTGGTCGCGATGATCATGACCATGGTGATCATGGTCGTGGTCATGCTCGCGGCTCGCGTGATCGTGCCCTTCGGCGCCGACGACGACCGCGTGGTGATGATGGTGGTGACCGAACGCTTTGCTCCACGTGAGCCAGGCTCCCACCACGGCGATCAGCGCGTAGCTCAGGATCTCGAACCAGTCGGTCGCCGCCGTCATGGCCATCGCCGTGGCGTGGAGAACAATAGCGGCCACCGTGACCACAACGACAGCCGTTACCGCCTGAACCATCGCCGCGGCAGAAGGAGAGCAGCACGCCCCGGCGAAGCGTCTCGCCCGAAGCGACTAGGTAGCCGCTGATCACCGCCTTGCCGTGGCCCGGGCCCGCGGCGTGGAACACGCCGTACGCGAACGACAGACCGATCAGCACCCATGCCGCCGAACCGTTTTCCTTGACCTGCGACATCGCGCCGATGAGGCCGCGGTAAAAGGTCTGCTGGTACATCGCGATCTGGATGAACAGCGGGCCAAGCGGCCCGCCAAACCCCGCACCCCCCGAATCCGGCGTCGCGATGCCAAACGGGCTCGAGGCCGCGTGGACCGCACCGGCGGCGACAACTGCGGCGAACGTGACGGCACTGGCGGCCGCCAGGCGCCCCGCCTCACCGGCACGTCACCGTGATCACGTTGGCGAGCGCCGAGGCGGCCTGCCTCAGGTCGGGCGGCAGCACCCGTTGATCTGCTGGAATCGAACCGAGAATTGCCATCGTCCCGACGTCGAGCGGCTGCGGCGGCCGGAAGCCAGAGGTGCAGTTCGCCGGTGCATCGACCAGCGAGACCGGGCCGTCATCGACGAAGCTGAACGCGACGAAATATTCCGGGTCGAACACCTCGAGCGTCGCCGTCCCCTTGACCGTCAGCGGCGCCTTGAGCGGCAACGTGTAGAACAGCGTCAACCGGCCGCCGGAAAAGTCCAGCCAATACTCGGTCGGCGGCTCGAATGTCGGCCTCCTTCCCATCCGCAGTCCAGGTTGGTGAAGAAGCCGATATTCGGCGAGCGACTTGACATTGACCTTGGCGAGCGGCGCGAGTTCCACGTCGGTCAGTTTGCCATCGTCGTTGGCGTCGAGCCCCTGGATGGCGAAAGCGGTGAACGCCTCGTCGAACTGCCAGATATGTGCTGATCGCCGTCATCTTGCCGCTCTCGAAGACCATCTCCGCCTTGGCGTCAACGAACACGTGAGGGTGCGCCTCCGCCGGCGTCGCAGCGGCCACGAACCACGGCCGCGACGGCGGTCAACGCCAAGTGCAGATCGCATTCGCGCGCTGCCTCCTTCAAGCCCCACGATTGTAAGGGCCGATCCGCGGCCGGCTCACGCGACATTTCGCCACCCGTTCACGGCGCCGCCACGGCCGCGCCGTCCGACCGCGGGTCCGAGGCGCCGCTGATGCCGGCCGTCGCGCGCGGCGCACCAGCGCGCCTGCGTGCCCCATCCGCGTCGGAATAGGCCTCGTCGACGGCCACGCCGTGCCCGGCGCGCTCCAACGCAGCGATCAGGTCCGGATCGAACCGGCTTTCGAGCGTCAGTCTCGGCCTCACTCGTCCCCCACGTGCGCCCGAGCCGCCAACGCGGCGCGTCGATCGCATCGCCGAGGTCCATGCCGAAGCGGGCGTGGCGGGTGAAGACGGCCGCCTGAAACTGCGGCTGCCCGTCGCCGCCCATCGAGCCATAAACCATCGTCCGCCCGTCCTTGAAGCGGGCCAGCGCCGGGTTGAGCGTGTGGAACGGCTTGCGGCCGGGCGCGAGCGCGTTGAGCGATGCGGGATCGAGCGAGAAGGATGCGCCGCGATTCTGCCAGACGATTCCGGTTTGTGGCAGCACCACGCCCGATCCGAACTCCCAGATAGAGTGACTGGATGAACGAGACGGCAAGCCCGCTCCGGTCGATCGCGCCGAGCCACATGGTGTCGCCTTTGGCGCCGACCGTGACCACGGCGCGGCACGCTTGCGGTCGATCTTCGCCCGCCTCCGCGTTCGAGCCATCGCGGACGCGAGAAACGGCGCAAGATCGCGGCCGCTCTGCCGGGTCGGTCGACTTCAGCGTCGCGCACCGTGAAGGCGCGCTTGGTCGCCTCGATCAGGCCGTGGACGTGGTCGAACCCCTCGCCGCGCGTCACCCTCAGCCGGTCGAACAGCCCGAGGATGATCAGCGAGGCGAGCCCCTGCGTTGGCGGTGGCGTGTTGAAGAGCGTCGCGTCGTCGAGCGCGAGCGTCAGCGGCGTGGTGAGCCGCGCCTCGTGCCGCCTCAGGTCGACGCGCGTGACCGGGCTCCCCGGCCTCCTCCAGATCGGCGGCAATGGCGGCGGCGATGTCCCCGCGGTAGAAATCGCCGAGGCCGCGTGGGCAAGATGGTCGAGGGTATCCGCCAGGCGATCGAAGCGTAAGTCGCGCGCCGATTTCGGGAAACGGCGCCGTCGTCCAGGAAGGTCGTCGCGAAGCCGGGTACGTCCTGGAGTTCCCCCCGGTTCTTGGCCGTCATGCGCACCTGCGACGGGCTGCCGGGACGCCCGTCTTGGCGCGCCGCGACGGCGTCGGCCAAGAGGTCGCGCCGCGGTATCCGCCCGCCCAGGCTCGCCGCGATTTCCAAGGCGAGTTGCCATCCCGACACGGCACCCGCCACCGTGATCGCCGCGTCACCACCGCGCGCCGGTAGCGTGTCGTAGCCTTTCGCCCGGTAGCGCGCCGATCGTGGCGAGGGTGCCAGCGGCGCCGCACGGGTCGATGACTCGCGGCGCCCGCCCCGGCTCGGCAAACAGAAAGAACGCGTCGCCGCCGATGCCGTTCATGTGCGGGTAGACCACCGCGATCGTCGCCGCCGCCGCGACCGTCGCTTCCAGCGCGTTGCCGCCCGCCGAAAGGACCGACGCGCCGCTCTCCGCCGCCGCCCGATGGGGCGCCGTCACCATGCCGTTCTCGCCGACGACCGTCTCGTTCATGGGCGCTCTTGTAGCCGATCGCCGCCCTCGAATGGCAAGGCTTGACATGCAACCGTTCAGTTGCATATTGTCAGGCGCATGGACGAGGTGTTCAAGGCCCTCGCCGATCCGACCCGGCGCGAACTGCTCGATCGGCTGCGAAGCCGACAACGGCCAGACGCTGAGCGAGCTCTGCGGCCGCATGGCCATGAGCCGGCAAGCGGTGAGCAAACATCTCGCGATCCTGGAGAACGCGAACCTCGTCGCGACGGTGCGCCGGGGTCGAGAGAAGCTGCACTACCTGAACCCCGTGCCGATCGGGGAAATCTACGACCGGTGGATCGGCAAGTACGAACGCGCGCGCGTGGCGGCCCTAGCCGACCTCAAGCGTGCTCTTGAGGAGAAAGACGATGGCGAAACCTGAGCTTGTGTACGTCGACACCATCAAGACGACGCCGGAGCGTCTCTGGCAAGCGCTCACCGATCCCGAATTCACCCAGCGCTACTGGTACGGTACGCGGGTCGAGATCCGACTGGCGGGTCGGCTCGCCCATCGTCTTCCATAAGCCGCAGGGCGAGCCCGACACCGGGCCGGGTGCTCGTCGCCGACAAGCCGCGACAGCTCTCCTTCGCCTGGCAAGTCTCCTGGGGCGACTTCGCCAAGGAGAAGGACTCGCGGGTGACCTTCACCATCGAGCCCGCCGGTGACCGCGTGAAGCTCACCCTCGTCCACGACGAGTTCGAGGAGGGCAGCAAGCTGATGGCGCAGATGGACAGGGGCGGCTGGCCGCCCATCCTGGCCGGTCTCAAGAAGACCCTGGAGGAGCACGCGGCGGCCGCACCCTAGCTCGCCGGGGTCGCGGTCCAGCATTTTTTCGCGCTGTGGCCCCGAAAGTTATTGATTGTGAAACCCAAGGGGCATACGTACGCGCTTGCCCAAATTCGCACGTGCCTGTGGTCGCACCAAGTCCGAGGGCGAAACACCGGGACCACGTCCCGGGAGCTTCGAAGGACGCGGCTTAAAGCAACGACGTAGCGGGCTTTTTTGGTCTCTGCCGGCTCTCCACAGGCCGGGGTTACTGAAGAGGCATCTACATCTTGCCGGGCGTGCGGAGGGGCCTTTCCCACTCCAAGCGTAGGCAGCGACCGGACCGGACAGCCCTGTCCACCGGAACGACTGCCGCCCGCAAAACCAGCCGGTGATGAGCCGGCAAACCGGGACGCGAAGGTCGCGGAACGATCGGCTCCACATCGATCGTCCGCTCGCCCGAGTTGCCCGGCGGTTTGAACCTTTGGAGCCTGGGAGTGCCGCCATGACCGACCGCATCCGCTCGTTCCTTCGCGACCGACGACCCGAGGGCCCCTGCCTCGTGCTGGACCTCGACGTGGTGCGCGACAACTACCTGACCTTCGCCCGCGCCATGCCGGACAGCCGCGTTTACTACGCGGTCAAGGCCAACCCGGCGCCGGAGGTGCTGCGCCTGCTCGCCGGGCTCGGCTCCGCCTTCGATTGCGCGTCGGTTGCCGAGATCGACATGGCGCTGGCCGCCGGCGCCACCCCGGACCGCATTTCCTACGGCAACACGATCAAGAAGGAGCGCGACATCGCCGCCGCCCACGCGCGCGGTGTCCGCCTGTTCGCGGTCGATGCGCGCGAGGAAGTCGACAAGGTCGCGCGTGCCGCGCGCGGCGCACGCGTGTTCTGCCGCATCCTGTCGGACGGCACCGGGGCCGAATGGCCCCTGTCGCGTAAGTTCGGCTGCTCGCCGGATCTCGCCATCGACGTGCTGGAGTACGCGCATCTCAGCGGGCTCGACGCCTACGGCGTGTCGTTCCACGTCGGCTCGCAGCAGCCCAACCCGGAGGCGTGGGACGCGGCGCTGAAGTCGACCGCGGGCGTGTTCCGGACGCTGTCGGAGCGCGGCATCCAATTGCGCATGGTCAACCTCGGCGGTGGTTTCCCGGCGAAGTACCTGAAGAAGGTGCCGCTGGTGAAGGCCTACGGCCGGGCGATCCATTTGGCGCTCCGTAAGCATTTCGGCAACCGCATCCCGGAGACGATTATCGAGCCGGGCCGCGGCATGGTCGGTGACGCCGGTATCATCAAGGCTGAGGTCGTCCTCATCTCCCGCAAGGAGGAGAACGACCCGGTGCGCTGGGTATTCCTCGACATCGGCAAGTTCGGCGGCCTCGCCGAGACTATGGAAGAAGCGATCCGCTACCCGCTCCGCACGCCGCACGATCGCGACGCGACGGGCCCGTGCGTCGTCGCCGGCCCGACGTGCGATTCGGCCGACGTGCTCTACGAGAAGACGCCGTACGAATTGCCGGTGTCGCTGTCGATCGGCGACGAGGTGCTGATCGAAGGCACCGGCGCGTACACCACGACCTACGCGTCGGTCGCGTTCAACGGCTTCGCGCCGCTGGCCTCCTACGTCATCTGAGGCGGCCATGATCACGTATGGATCGGAGGCGCCGGCAGAAGCCGGCGCCCGCGAAGCCCTGCTCGACCGCATCATGGGCCGCGAGCGGCTATTGAAGCCGTCCGAGCGGTTGCGACGCGGTCGCCAACCCGCAGGCGGCTTGTCGCTCGTCGCCCGCGACGGCGGGAGCCTAGTCGGCAGCGTCCGCCTCTGGCACGTCGCCGCCGGCGGCGTTCCCGCGTTGCTGCTCGGCCCGCTCGCCGTCGAGACGCGCTTCCGCCGCATCGGCGTCGGCGCCAACCTCATGCGACTCGCGCTTGGCCGCGCCACCGAGCTCGGCCACGGCGGGGTGATCCTGATCGGCGACCGCGATTACTACGAACGGTTCGGTTTCTCGGCGGAACCGACCTCGGACCTGGTCATGCCGGCACCGGTGGACCGGCACCGCTTCCTCGCCCTGGAGCTCGCACCCCGCGCGCTCGACGGCGCGTCGGGCCTCGTGGTCGCCTCCGGCGAACATCTCGTCCTGTCTGAGCGGATCGCCGCGTAAGGTTTCCAACCCAGTGCGCCGGGGCAACCGCCCCGGCGCTTTGACAAATCGCCCGCCGCCCGCTTCAACCACCACCTGAATGGCGCACCGCTTCCCCGGCGCGTTCCCCACCACGGCGGTGAGAATGACGGCAGCCCCACCCGAGTCACGGTTCGCACGCCTGCGCGATTTTCTCGGCCGCCGGGTAGCGCCGTACCTGCCGACACCGCACTTCATGGCGCTCGCACCGCTCGACGTGGTGCTGCGCATGCTTCTCCACCCGCCGGCCAGGATCCCCCCGATCTACTGGCCGCGGCTCGCCGTGCTCCTCGTGCTCTCCGCGATGGAAGCCGTCGTCTCGCTGCCGGAACGCGTCGTTCTGGCGCTGTGGCTTAAGTGGCGACCGCCGCCGATCTCGGCGCACCAGGCTCCGATATTCGTGCTCGGCTACTTCCGCTCCGGCACGACGTTCATGCAGACGCTGCTCGCCGCCGATCCAATGCTGCGCACGCCGCGCTGGGCCGA
Organism: uncultured Alphaproteobacteria bacterium; assembly: GCA_963749755.1. GTDB lineage: Bacteria > Pseudomonadota > Alphaproteobacteria > Rhizobiales > Kaistiaceae > JBBDMC01. The sequence goes on along the minus strand of CAVVOK010000005.1, from coordinate 219,794 downwards.
GGCGCTGACGCCGCATGCGTTCGTCCCCGGCTGGCTATTCCTGCGTTATCTGCTGATCCCTTTCATGCCGCTCACGCGCATCGACGATGTGGTGCCGCTCGCCGCTACGCTCCCCGGCGAGGACGACTTCGGCCTGAACAACTGGGCCCTCGTCTCGACCATGGCCGGACGACTGGTGCTTCCGCACGCGCAGCCGTTCTACGACCGGTTCCAGGAGCTCGACGGGCTGACGCCGAAGGAATTGTCGCGCTGGCGGCACTACCAGCGCGCGTTCATCCAGAAGCTGATGTTGGTGTCGGGTGGGCGGCGGCTGGTGCTTAAGTCGCCGGGGCACACCGCGCGCGTCCGCTATCTCATCAAAATGTATCCCGGCGCGAAGTTCGTCCACATCTCGCGGCCGCCGACCGCCGTGTACCAGTCGAACATCCTGCTGGTGAACACGATGCAGCGGGCGTTCGCGCTCCAGCACCCGATCGACGGCGACGCGCAGGAAGACATTATCGTCAACGAATATCTTGCCTCCGAGCAGCGCTATCTCGCCGATAAGGCGCTGATCCCGCCCGGAGACCTGGCCGAGGTGCGGCTGCAGGACCTTGCCGCCGACCCGATCGGCCAATTGAAACGCATCTACCGCGAGATCGGCCTGCCGTTCTCGCAAGCCTACGAGCGCAATCTCGCTGTGCTGCTCACCGCGCCACGCCAGCGCGTGCCCAATATTCACCCGGAGCTCACCGAGGCGCAGCGCTGCCGAGCCGAACGGCTGGAACCGCTGTTCACCGCCTTCGGCCACGACCGCCCGCCGATTCCCAAGGCGCCGCGCCCGGCGCCGCCGCTGGCCGCGCGGTCGCCCCTCGCCGCCGCGGTCGTCACCACGCTGTTCGCGATCGGATGCGCCGCCGCTTGGTACGTGGTGACGTTGTGGACCGGCTTCGATAATCCATGGCTCGTCTGGCCCACCGGTGTCGCCATCGGCTACGCCGCGGCGGCTGCTTCCGGCCCGCGCGGCACCGCGGCTCAAGGCGCGTTGGCCGCCGCGCTGACGCTGATCGCGCTCCTCGCCGTTGTCGCGTTCCACGAGGCCGGCGCGCGGGCGCCTTCCGACCCGTCGCTCACCGCCCTCGTGGTCGACCGGCTGTGGTTGTTCAGGCGCGTCTTTTACGCACTCATGGGCACGGCCAGCGCCTACTGGATCGGCTCGGGCCGCCCCGCCTGACGGCGTGGCCTACACCCGGCCGTCGAGCCCGCGCTTGGCAAGCAGCGCATCGATCGCCGGCATCCGTCCACGAAACGCGACGTAAGACTTGTCCGCGTCGCGCAACCGTCCGGCGGAATAGACGAAATCGTGGAGACGCGCCGCGGTCTCGGCGTGGAACGGGTCGCCCGCCTCACGGAACGCTTCGAAAGCATCGGCGTCGAGCACCTCCGACCACAGGTAGCTGTAGTAGCCAGCCGCGTAGTAGTCGCCGGCAAACAGGTGGGCGAAATGCGGCGTGCGGTGGCGCATCACGATCGCCTCGGGCATCCCGATCCGCTTCAGCGTCTCCCGCTCGAACGCTGCGACGTCCGCCGCCTCTTCCTCCGGCGCGAGGTGCAGGTCGAGGTCCACCACCGCTGACGCGGTGTATTCGACGGTGAGGAAGCCCTGGTTGAAGCGTCGCGCGCGCTGCACTTTGTCGAGCAACGCCGGCGGGATCGCCTCCCCCGTCTCGGCATGGATCGCGAAGCGGCCGAGCACTTCGGGCTCGCCCAGCCAGTGCTCGTAGAGCTGCGACGGCAGCTCCACGAAATCACGCTCCACGCGCGTACCGGAAAGCATTGGATACGTGACTTTGGACAGGAGCCCGTGCAGCGCGTGGCCGAACTCGTGGAACAGCGTGCGCGCATCATCCAAGGATAAAAGGGTTGGCTTGCCCTTCGGCGCTTTGGCGAAGTTCATCACGTTGACGATGATCGGGGTCACCTCGCCGGTGAGCCGCTGCTGGTCGCGCAGCGACCCCATCCACGCGCCACTGCGCTTCGACGGTCGCGCGAAATAGTCGCCGAGGAAGACGCCGACGTCGCGCCCGTCGCGGCTGACTTTCCATACCCGCACGTCGTCGCTGTAGAGATCGAGGCCCTTCGCCTCCTCGAAACTCAAGCCGAACAGGCGGTGCGCCGTGTCGAACGCCGCCGCGATCATGTTGTCGAGCCGAAGGTATGGCTTCAGTTCGGATTCATCGAAGTCGTAGCGCCGCTTCCTTAGGCGCTCGGCGTAGTAGCGCCAGTCCCACGCCGCGACGGTGAAGTTGCCGCCTTCGGCCGCGATGAGTTCCTGGAGTTCGGCCGCCTCATTCGTCGCCCGCTTGACTGCCGGCTCCCACACCGCCGTCAGCAGGTCGCGTACCGCTTCCGGCGTCTTCGCCATCGTGTCGGCGAGACGGAAATGCGCGAACGTGTCGTAGCCGAGCAGGCGTGCCCGCTCCGCGCGCAGCGCCACCATCTCGGAGATGAGTGCCCGATTGTCGGTCGCGCCGCCACCCTCCCCCCGCCGGATCCACGCTTCGAACGCCTTCTCGCGAAGGTCGCGGCGCGTGGAAAATTGCAGGAACGGCTCGATCGACGAACGCGACAACGTGATGACGTGCTTGCCCGCAAGACCCCGCTCGTCAGCGGCTTCGGCCGCCGCTGCGCGCACGCCCTCCGGCAGGCCGGCGAGGTCCGGCTCGCCCTCCAGAACCAGCATGAAATCGCGTTCGTCGGCGAGCACGTTCTGGCTGAACTTCGTGCCAGTCTCCGCCAGCCGCTCCGCGATCGCCGCGAGGCGCTTCTTGCCCGCCTCGTCAAGCGCTGCGCCGGCGCGCACGAAGGCGAGGTGCGTGCGCTCGAGCACCCGCCGCTCCTCGTCGCCGAGACCGAGGGCGTCTCGCTCGCGCCACAGCGCGTCGACGCGGGCGAAGAGCGCCGCGTTGAGAAGGATCGCGTTGGCGTGCCGCGCGAGCAGCGGCGCCATTTCCCGTTCGGTCGCCTGGAGCGCGTCGTTGGTATCGGCCCCGCAAAGGTGGTGGAACGTCGCCGACACCCGGTCGAGATCGACGTCGCTCAGTTCGAGCGCGCGAATAGTATTGTCGAACGTAGGCGGCTCCGGGTTACCGGCGATGTCGGCGACCGCCCGGTCGTGCGCGGCCATCGCGGCGTCGAAGGCCGGACGGAAGTGCTCGGGCTCGACGCGCGAAAACGGCGGCAGGCCGAGATTGCCGGACCAGGGTGCAAGCAACGGGTTTGTATCAGCGGTGGTCATGGGCACGGACCTCGTATTGGCGGCGCGCTAGACGTTCGGGTCGCGCGGAAGGCGGAGCTCAAGAAATAGTGACGTTTCGGCGCATGCGCATCACCCCGTATGTCGTATCCCGCTCGCACAGAGTGGGAACCGATCCGGGTCGCCCGACGTTTTTACCGCGTCCCCATGGTCCAGCCGGGCCGCCATCGATCGGGCTCCCGGCGCAGTGTAACGAGGGAATCATGAGAAAGATCATGGCATTGGGGCTAGCCGGGGCACTCGCGACCGCATCGGTCGGCGTCACGGCACAAAGCGCCCAGGCGGGTGCTCCCGGCTTCGTGGCAGGCGTCATTGTCGGCGTCGGCGCGGTCGCTCTCATCCACCACTTCCACCACCCGTATGCCAGGGCCGGAGGCTACGCGCGCTTCAGCTACGCCCCCGGCTACGGCGGCGATCACGTGACGTGGTGCAAGCAGCACTACCGCACCTACAGTATCGCGACCGACACGTACCGCGGCTACGACGGCTACGATCACCGGTGCGTTTCGCCGCACTAGCGGTTGGCGGGCGCCGTCATCACGGCGATAGTCGATCCTGTCGGCGCCCGCACGCCTGCCACATCAGCTAGTCGGCCGACTCGGTTGATGCCGGCACGAAATGCCGCAGAAGCTCCGCGATAGCCGCGTCGAATTGCGGATCGCGGCCATTGGCGTAGCGTACATCGAACGGTACGGCGATATCCGGTTGCACCGGGTTGTCCTCGAGGCGCTCCCCGGCGACGAACACGTTCTCCACCGCCAGTTCCAGGATGCTGTCGTCGGGAAGCAGGAACGCCGTCGCCGCGAGCACGTCGCCGGCGGTCTCCGTGCCGACCAGTGGAACGTCATTCGCCTTGAGCGAATAGGCGAGGACCTCCATGCCGCTCCGCGTGCCCCCGTCGATGATCGCCACCACCGGCTTGTGAAAGCGCGCATCCACGTAGTCCACATTGCCGTCGCGATCGACCACGCTCATGTTGGCGCTTCGCCCGACGAACGTCTCGGCGGCATCGGCCGGTGCACCGCCCCAGCGGCTCCTGAGATCGAGGACCAGGCCGTCCACGTCCTTGAGCGGCCCGTCCCCGATCGCATCGTAGAGGATGCTGGTGACCCGCGGGTTGGTGTAGCTCCACAGATGCACGACGCCGATCTTGCGCCCGTCCATGTTGACGACGCGAATGCTATCGCTGATCGCCTTAAGGAACGCGTCGCCTGGCTGGATCGCCTCGACTTGCACCTTCACCGCCACCGGATCGGCATCCGCGGTATGGCGGATGCTGAGCGTCGCCGTCTGGCCCGCCTTGCCGGCGAACGACGCGATCTCCTCGAACGGCGCTCCGTCCACCGCAACGATCTGGTCACCGGCCTTGAGCGCCGCGCGCGCCGCCGGACCGCCGTCGTAGACATCGGTAATGAACACCTTGCCGTCGATCGCTTCGGTGGCGATCCCGATGCCGGCGTACGAGATCGTGCCGTCGGGCGGGAAGAGCCGCCGCGCGTCGCGCCGGATGGCACCGCGGAAGACATCCACCAACTCGTAGTAGTCGCGCTGGACGCGCGTGTAGCGGCCGGTGTGCGACACGCCGAGGCTGGTGAGCACGGTGTTGACGGCCGCCTCCGTCGTCGCCGAATTGGCCGGCGCCGCACCGAGTTCCGGCAATCGCTCCATCACCGCCGCGACGGTCGCGTTGAACTTGTCGAGATCGGCCGGGGCGTAATAGCGCTCGTTGACGATCTCCACGACCCTGTCAAACACGGCGTTGCCGGACGGGGCGGCATGGCTCGCCACCGGGGCGAGAACGACCAGAAGCGCGAGCGCGAGCGCCCGTATCGAACCGGACATATCGAGAATTCCTCCAGCGGCCGCCCGCAGGCCAACTACCGCTCCTGCGGCCAACGTCAACGGCAAACGCCTCTGATCGCGGCGTTCCGCGGTTGACTCGATGTCCGCTTCCGCCCCATCAACCCGGGTCCTTTCCGAACCTGACTGGGGGCGAACCATGGCCGAATGGCCGGTGTACGGCGATATTGACGGACCCATCGTGATGATCGGTTTCGGCTCGATCGGCAGGGGCACGCTACCGCTGATCGAGCGTCATTTCCGCTTCGACAAGTCGCGCATGGTGGTGATCGACCCCGACGACAGCGGCCGCGCGCTTCTTGAAAAGCACGGCATCCGCTTCATCCACCAGGAAGTGACGCGCGAGCGCTATCGCCACTTGCTCACGCCTCTGCTGACCGAGGGCGACGGCACCGGATTCTGCGTCAACCTCTCCGTCGACACCTCCTCGCTCGACATCATGCGGCTCTGCCGCGAGCTCGGGGTGCCCTACATCGACACGGTGGTGGAGCCCTGGCCGGGCTTCTATTTCGACCGCGCGGCGCCGGCCGAGGCGCGCACCAACAACGCGCTCCGCGATACCGTCCGCCAGGAAAAGGCGAAGAACCCGGGCGGCACTACCGCCATTTCCTGCTGCGGCGCCAATCCCGGCATGGTCTCGTGGTTCGTCAAGCGCGCGCTGCTCGACGTCGCCGCCGCCGTCGGTCTCGATATCGCGGAACCGGAGCCGGACGACCGCGCCGGCTGGGCGCGGCTGATGCGTGACGCCGGCGTCAAGGGCATCCACATCGCCGAGCGCGACACGCAGCGCTCGCGCGCGCCAAAACCGATGGGCGTGTTCGTCAACACTTGGTCGGTCGAGGGTTTCATGTCGGAGGGCATGCAGCCCGCCGAAATGGGCTGGGGCACGCACGAGACATGGCTGCCCGAGAACGGGCGCCTGCACGAGATGGGGCCGAAGGCCGGCGCCTATCTCCTGCAGCCAGGCGCCAACACCCGCGTCAGGTCATGGTGCCCGACGCCGGGACCGCAATACGGCTTCCTCGTCACCCACAACGAGTTGATCTCGATCGCGGACTTCTTCACACTGAAGGAGGGCGGCAAGGTCGTCTACCGGCCAACATGCCACTACGCCTACCATCCCGCCAACGACGCCGTGCTTTCGCTGCACGAGGTCTTCGGCAGCGGCGAGCTGCACGAAAAGGCCGAGCACATTCTGGACGAGAACGAGATCGTCGACGGCGTCGACGAACTGGGCGTGCTCCTCTACGGACACGTGAAGAACGCCTACTGGTACGGTTCGCAGCTTTCCATCGATGAGACGCGCGACCTTGTTCCTTACCAGAACGCGACCGGCCTGCAGGTCACCTCGGCCGTGCTCGCCGGCATGGTGTGGGCGCTGGAAAACCCCAACGCCGGCATCGTCGAGGCGGACGAGATGGACTACCGCCGCTGCCTGGAGGTGCAGGTGCCTTACCTCGGGCCGGTGAAAGGCTACTGGACCGACTGGACGCCACTCGCCAATCGTCCCGGACTTTTCCCCGAGGACATCGATGAGAGCGATCCCTGGCAGTTCAAGAACGTGCTGGTGCACTAGCCGGCGAGATTAACGAGACCCGCGGCCCCTTCCTCGGTGCCGAACGCGAGGCGGCGGCCGGCCGTGTCCCAGGCGAGCGCCGTCACCGGCCCCTCACCCGGCCGGCGCATCAGCGCCTCCTCCGCGTCGGCGAAGCGCACCGCCAGGATCATCCCGTCCTGATAGCCGACCGCGACAACCTCCTCGCGTGGATGACAGGCGACGCGCGCCACCAGAACCTCGCGCGCGCCGAGCTGCAGCGGCTGTTTGCCCGTCGGCCCGTCCTTGAAGTGGAATGGCCACAGGATCGCGGCGCTCGCCCCGGATGTGGCGAGAAAGCGTCCCTTGGCCGACCACGACAGCGACCGCGTCTTGGCGGGGTAGCCGCTCATCCGCATGTCCTTGCCGTCGGCGAGCCGCCAGCCGTGGAGCTCGTTCTCCTGCATCGCCGTCACCACCGTGCGCCCATCCGGTGAGAAGGTGACCGCCTGGTGCGCACCGTTCCACGACAGCGTCACGGGCTCCGCGTCGGTTCCCGCCCACCACAGGGTCACACCGCCATAGCCGGCGACCGCGAGCCTCAGCCCCTTCGGCGCGAAGGCGACGCCGCCCACCGCCCGCGCGTGGTCGAACGTGCGCTCGCGCCCGTCGGCAAATTTCACGAACGCCTGCCGCCCGGACGCGAACCCAACCGCACCGCCGGGGCTGGCCGCGACGAGGTCGATCCACTTCCGCGGCCGCTCGGCGACTTGCGTGACCGCGCCCGTCGCATCCGTGAGCGCCACCTTGCCATCGTCGCCGCCGGTGAGGAGCCGCCCGTCGCCGGTCGGAACCGCCGCAAGGATCGCGCCGCCGTGGATTTTGGCGCTCGCGGCATCGTCGCCTGTCACCAACCGCACGGTGCCGTCGCCGAGTGCGAACGCCGCAACCTCACCGAGGAATACGGCCTCGACAACGTAGGCACCGAAGGAAAACGGTTGAAGGCTGGGCACTATCCCCGCCCGCCTGCCGCACCGAAGGCAAGGCGCCCGCTCACGCCACGCACGCCTCGAAGCCGGTTCTAAGCACGCCCTCCGGCAGGTCGCGGCCGATGAAGACGAGGCGGCTGTTGGCCTTCTCATTGTCGCGCCACGGCCGCTGGTGGTCGCCCTCGATGATCATGTGCACGCCCTGGACGACGTAGCGTTCCGGATCGTTCTTGAACGCGAGGATGCCCTTCAGCCGCAGGATGTCGGGGCCGAACTCCTGCGTGATCTTTTGGATCCACGGGAAGAACTTCTGCGGATCGAGCTGACCGACGGTGAGCGCCACGCTGCCGATCCCCAACTCTTCCACGTCGTGATGATGATGGTGGTCGTGATCATGATCGTGGTGATGATCGTGGTCGTCCGGCTCGAGGAAGGCGGGTTCCAGCGTCAGGATGCGATCGAGATCGAACGCACCGCGATCGAGAACGGTGTCGAGTGGCACGGTGCAGCGCTCGGTGCGATGGATGACGGCGTGCGGGTTGATGGCGCGGATGCGCGCCTCGATGGCGGCGAGCTCATCCGGGGAGACGAGGTCGGTCTTGTTGAGCAGGATGACGTCGGCGAAGCCGATCTGCTCCGCCGCTTCCTTCGAATCGCCGAGCCGCGCCGCCAGGTGCTTGGCGTCGGCGACCGTCACCACCGCGTCGAGCTTGGTACGTGCGCGCACCTCATCGTCCATGAAGAACGTCTGCGCCACCGGTACTGGGTCGGCGAGGCCGGTGGTTTCCACCAGGATCCCGTCGAAGCCCCCCGGCCGCTTCATGAGGCCCTCCACCACGCGAATGAGGTCACCGCGCACCGTGCAGCACACGCACCCGTTGTTCATCTCGAACACTTCCTCATCGGACTCGACGATCAGCTCGTTGTCGATGCCGATCTCGCCGAATTCGTTGACCACCACCGCGTACTTGCGGCCGTGGTTCTCGCTTAGGATGCGGTTGAGGAGCGTCGTCTTGCCGGCCCCGAGATAACCGGTGAGCACGGTCACGGGGATTTGCGTGGCTGCCATGGGAGAAGCTCCGGCGCGGCGGGAACGGGAGTGGACGGCGCTGATATAGGCCCGCGGACCGCCGATTGCACCGGGGCCAACGGCATGAAACGGCGGTTTCCACCGAACGTCCCGTACGCCGCTTGACATGGATGGCTAATGCCATTAGCTAATGACCATAGCTAATCGGCTAACGCGAACCAACGGATGAGCACCATGTCCCGGACCGCCTCTGCCACTACTTTCCCCGCAGCAACCGCGGTCGCCACCGCCGCGGCGGCCGCCGACGCCAACCCTATTGCGAATTGGACCGCCGCCATGCCCGCCCCCAACGCCCTCTTTTTCTCGATCGCCCGAACGGCCGCCTTGCGTACGACGATGTCGGAACGGGGCCACTCGTGGTCATGGTCCCCGGCCTCGGCGACCTTCGCCAGGAGTATCGCTTCCTCGCCCCGCGTCTCCTCGCCGCCGGCTACCGCGTCGTCACCATGGACCTTCGCGGCCACGGAGGCTCGTCCACCGGATGGCCGGACTACAGCCCCGCCGCTATCGGCAGCGACATCGTCGCGCTGCTGGAGAAGCTCGACGCGAGCGACGCCATCCTCGTCGGCAACTCGCTCGGCGGCGGCGCCGTTCCTGGGCGGCCGCGGAGGCACCCGAGCGAGTGGGCCGGTTGGTCCTGATCGGGCCCTTCGTCCACGCCGTTCCGCCCGAAAGCTGGGTCAAGGGCCTCATGCAGACCGCAATGATCAAGGTCGCCTTCGTCGGACCGTGGGCGCCCGCCGCCTGGGGTAGCTACTTCGCCTCGCTGTTCCCGACCGCCAAGCCGGCCGATTTCGACACGTATCGCAAGGCGCTCATCGCCAACCTGTCCGAGCCCGGACGGATGGCGGCGGTAAAGGCGATGATCAACGGTGGGCACGACGACGTCGAGCGCCGGCTCGGCGAGGTCCACGCTCCGGCGCTGGTCGTAATGGGAACGCAGGATCCCGACTTCCCTGATCCGGCGAAGGAAGCGAACGTCGTCGCGGATCTCCTTCACGGAGAGGTCCGGCTGATCGACGGCGCTGGACACTATCCCCACGCCGAGATGCCCGACGCGACCGTACCGGCCATCCTCGATTTCCTCGCCGGCAGCGCTCGGAACTGAGCGATGCCCCGCGCCGGACTGACCACCGAAGCCGTCATCGACAAGGCGCCGCCATCGCCGACGCCGAAGGTCTCGCGGCCGTCACCCTCGCCCGCCTCGCGGCCGACCTCGGCGTGCGGCCGCCGTCCCTCTACAAGCACGTCGACAGCCTCGACGCGGTACACCGCGCGCTGGCGCTCCGCGGCCTCGCGGATGCGCAGCGGCGCCTGCAGGAAGCCACAGTCGGCAAAGCCCGCGACGACGCGCTGTTCGCCCTCGCCCATGCCTACTGGCGCTTCGCGCGCGAACGACCGGGCCTGTATGCGGCCTCGCTCCGCGCCGCCAAGCCCGGCGAGAACGACATCGCAACCGCGGGCGAACGCGTCGTTGGGACCGTACTGACGGTGCTTGCCGGCTACGGCGTCAAGGGCAACGACGCACTTCACGCCACGCGCGGCTTGCGCGCCATCATCCAGGGGTTCGTATCCCTGGACGTTGCCGGCGGCTTCCGCCTCAAGCTGAACCTCGAGGAGTCGTTCAACCGGCTCCTCGCCGCGTTCGCCCACGACCTTGCGGAGCGCGGCGCACGCGCCGCGGCATGACCTGACCGGCGGCTAGTTCGAGGTCCAGCCGATGTGGTCCTCGAAGTCGCGCATCACCGTCCACCACCAGTCAACCGTGTCGTCGAAGTTGTCCGCCGTGACGCCCCCGTAGAGATTGACCGCGAGATCGAGCCATGGGTCGCCCTCGTCGTCGAGGTACGCACGGCCCCACACCCACTCCTCATTCCACTTCTCGATCACGTCCGGCATCGTGCCGTTTGCCAGGTCCCAGCCGCTGGTGAACTGGATGTACTGGCAGTCCTTGCCATCCGTGCATCCGTAGAAGTGGACAGAGAACGGCTCGTTGTCGTCGGTCGATTTAATCAGCGGATCGCCAGCGGTGTCGGTGGTGAGTTGGGTCTGAAAGCCATTGTTCTCCAGTGCCGCCAGGATCGCATCGAAACTCGACGCCGTGATCAGCTCCTCGCTCGAGCCGCTGCGCTTCTTGCCTTGCGCCAGAGCATCGGTGGACATCGCCGCGCCCGCGATCACGAGCGCGCCGATAACGGCGATAACCGCCGTGAAACCCCTCTTCATCTTTGAGCTCCCGCTTGCTTCAACGGTCGCGCGGGTTGCCGACCGTCGCCCTGTTCCATTTTGCCCCATTTCCGGCCCCGCGGCCACGCAGCGTATGGGGCACAAGTGGCGTCCGTCACATCCGCTCGGCGAACGCCTTCGCCGCCGCGCCATGCTCGCGCCTCAGACGCTGCGACGTCGACGCCGACCGGCTCGCCGTCCTCGACCCGCCACTGCCCTTCGACCATCACCCGGTCGGCCGCGATGGGCGCCGCACAGCACCAGCGCCGCGAGCGGATCGCCGGCGCCGGAGAAGCGCAATTCGTCGAGCGTGTAGAAGGCGAGGTCGGCCTGCTTGCCGAGCGCGATCGCGCCGATGTCGTCGCGGCCGAGGCAGCGCGCCGAGCCCTCGGTCGCCCAGCGGAACGCGTCGAGATGGGTGACCGACGCCGCGTCGTAGGTGAGCCGGTTGATCATCAGCGCGTGGCGCACGCCCTCCATCAGGTTGGAGTTGTCGTTCGACGCCGAGCCGTCGACGCCGAGCCCGACCGGGCTGCCGGCCGCCTCCAGTTCCTTGGTGCGGCACTGGCCGGAGGCGAGCATCATGTTGGAGGTCGGGCAGTGGCAGACGCCGACGCGGTGGCGGCCGAGCCGGCGCACCTCGTCGTCGTTGAAATGGATGCCGTGGGCGAGCCAGACCCGGTCGGTCAGCCAGCCGCATTCCTCGAGATAGTCGACCGGCCGGCAGCCGAAATGTTCGAGGCAGTATTCGTTCTCGTCGCGGTCTCGCCGAGATGGGTGTGGAGCCGGCAATCGAAGCGTCTCGGCGAGCCCGACGGTATCGACCATCAGCCGCTTGGTCACGGTGAACGGCGCGCAGGGCGCCAGCGCCACCTGCAGCATCGCGCCTTCGCGACGGGTCGTGATAGCGCGACAGCACGCGCTCGCAGTCGGCGAGGATGGTGTCCTCGTCCTGGACGACGCAGTCGGGCGGCAGCCCGCCGTCCTTCTCCGACAGGTTCATCGAGCCGCGGGTCAGCGTCATGCGCATGCCGAGCGCGCGCCGCCTCCTCCGCCTGGATGTCCATCGCCTCTTCGAGCCCGGCCGGATAGAGGTAGTGGTGGTCGGAGGCGCAGGTGCAGCCCGACATCAGCAGTTCGGTCAGCGCCAGCCGCGTCGCCTGGCGGAACGCGTCCGGCTTCACGTGCCGCGCCCAGATCGGATAGAGCGCCTGTCAGCCAGGGAAACAGCTCCTTGTTGATCGCCGCCGGGATGGGCGCGCGTCAGCGTCTGGAAGAAATGGTGGTGGGTGTTGATGAGCCCCGGCACGCACCACGTGGCGCGAGGCGTCGAAGGTCTGGTCGACCGGCGCCGCCGGGCGCCCGCCCGCCGGCGACCAGCTCGACGATCCGCCCGTCCTCGACGACGATGCCGCCGCCGGCGCCCTCGGCGAGGATCGCGAGCGGGTCCTTGATCCACAGCCGCATCCTGATCTGTCGCCCCGCCTGCCCTGAAAAACCAACCAATTCCGCCGGTTACGCTACGATTGCCCGCCCCCGCCTGGCAAGACCGGACGATGCATCCGCCGCCCGTTCCGGGCGGCTTTCATGCACGGCCCCTCTGCCCTAATTAGCGCCGCGACCGGCGGGCGAGCCTGGCCGACGGCCCCGCGGGCCGCGATTGGCGTGACGCGCGCGGGATCAACGTGGGGCTGGGTGACCGCGCGGTCGCGGATTTTTTCCGGCACTTCGCGTTGAGGCACCAATCGAAATGCGCGCACTTTCCATTGCGATCGGACTGGGGGTGGTCCTCATCGTGGCGGCCGCGATCGCCTTCTACGCCCTCTCCAACCGCACAGCACCGACGGTCGCCACCACGCTCGATCACGTTCGTTTCGGCACCAACTGGCTGGCCGAGGGCGAGCACGGCGGCTTCTACCAGGCGGTCGCCGACGGCACGTACGAGAAATACGGCCTGAACGTGACCATCGTCCAAGGCGGGCCGCAAACGACCAATCGCGCGCTGCTCATCGGCGACAAGGTCGCATTTCTTCATGGCCGGGAACATGCTCGGCCCGATGAACGCCGAGACCCAGGACATTCCCGTGGTCGAGGTCGCCGCCCTGTTCCAGAAGGATCCGCAGGTCTTCATGACGCATCCCGACGCCGGCGTTGAGACCTTCGCGGACATGGCCAAGCTGCCGACCATCTTCCTCGGCAACGAGGGCTTCGCGTCGTTCTTCCAGTGGATGAAGTGGCGGTACCCGGGCTTCAACGACGCCCAGTACAAGCCCTACACGTTCAACCCGGCGCCGTTCATCGCCGACAAGGAATCGGCGCAGCAGGGCTACGTCACGTCGGAACCGTATGCCGTCGAACAGGCCGCCGACTTCAAGCCGAAGCTGTTTCTGCTGGCCGACAATGGGTTCAGCACGCCCTCGACCATGATCGAGGCGAAGCGGGCCTTCGTCGAGAAGAACCCCGACCTCGTGCAGCGCTTCGTCGATGCGTCGATCATCGGCTGGTACAATTACCTCTACGGCGACAACACCGCCGCCAACGAGGCGATCAAGCGCGACAACCCGGACATGACCGACGGCCAGCTCGCCTTCACGCTGGCCAAGATGAAAGAGTACGGCCTGGTCGATTCCGGCATCGCCGCTTACCAAGGGCATCGGCTGCTTCGACGACGCTCAGGTCCATGGCTTCTACGACATGATGGTGCAGTCGGGGGTGCTGAAGGCCGGGGTCGACATCGACGCCATCTACACGAATCGCTTCGTGTGCAAAGGCGTCGGGCTCAACCTCAGGAAGTAGCGGGGCCGCGACGGAGAAGCCGACCTTGATCGAGGTGATGCAAACCGGGACGACGCCACGCGGAGAGCACGCATTCGCCTCGCTCGTCTCGCTCCGCGATGTCGGCAAGGTGTTTTCCAACGGCACCGAGGCGCTCGCCAACCTTACGTTCGACGTGCGCGAGAAAGAGTTCGTCAGCCTGCTCGGGCCGTCCGGCTGCGGCAAATCGACGGCGCTCCGCATCATCGCGGGGCTCGGCGAAGCGACCTCGGGCACCGTTGGCTGGCCGCAAGACGCCGGCGATCCGCGCCACGAGGTCGGCTTCGTGTTCCAGGAGCCGACGCTGATGCCTTGGGCGACCGTGTTCAACAACGTGTGGCTGCCACTTCGCCTCAAGGGCGCGGAGAAGAGCGCCGTCCACGACGAGGTCATGCACGCGCTTGCCATGGTCGGGCTGGACGGCGTCGCCAACTCCTACCCACGCGAGCTCTCCGGCGGAATGAAGATGCGCGTGTCGATCGCGCGCGCGCTCGTCACGCGCCCGAGGCTGTTGCTGATGGACGAGCCATTCGCCGCGCTCGACGAGATCAACCGCTTCAAGCTCAACAACGAGCTGCTCGCGCTCTGGCGCCGCTTCGGCTGGACGGTGATCTTCGTCACGCACTCCGTATTCGAATCCGTCTATCTTTCCCAGCGCATCCTCGTGATGACGCCGCGCCCTGGCCACGTGTCGCGCGAAGTCGCGACCGAGGCGCCCTATCCGCGCGACGACGGCTACCGCACGTCGGCCACGTACAACGACTATTGCCGCCAGGTTTCCGACGCCTTGCAGCAGGCCATGGCCGACGGTGCGTCATGACGAGCGTGACCGACATCGGCAAGCCCATGGCGCCCGCCGCCGGCGTGGAAGCTCGGCCGCGTTCGCGGAACGGCAGCGCCCTCGCCGGCCGCCTCGCGCGCACGGCCGTGCCGGTCGCGATGCTGGTCCTGCTCGTCGCCGTGTGGCAGGCAACCGTCGATATCTTCGACGTCCCCCATTACATCCTGCCGAGCCCGGTGCGTGTCGCTGAGGCGCTGGTCGAGGATTGGGGCACGTTGTCGACCGCGCTCCTCGTGACGCTGAAGATCACGTTTTCCGCCCTCGCCATCGCCCTCGTCGGGGGCGTGCTGCTGGCGGTCGTGATGTCGGAATCGAGATGGCTAGAGCTTGCGCTCTATCCCTACGCCGTCATCCTCCAAGTGACGCCGATCGTCGCCATCGCGCCGCTGATCATCATCTACGCCCCGACCAAGGAGAGCGCGGTCCTGATTTGCGCGTGGATCGTCGCGTTCTTCCCGGTGCTGTCCAACACCGCGCAGGGGCTTCGCTCGACCGACCACAACTTGCTCAACCTGTTCGAGCTCTACGGCGCGAGCCGCTGGCAGACGCTTATCCACCTCAAGATCCCGAGCGCGCTGCCCTACTTCCTCGCCGGCCTCAGGATCGCCGGCGGCCTGGCGCTGATCGCGGCCGTGGTCGCCGAATTCGCCGCCGGGTCCGCGGGCGCCAATTCCGGTCTCGCCTTCCGCCTCCTGGAATCGCAGTACCTGCTCAACATCCCGCGCCTGTTCGCGGCGCTGACGCTGCTGTCACTGACCGGCGTGCTGATCTTTCTCGCCACCAGCCTCATCTCGCACCTCCTGCTGCGCAATTGGCACGAGAGCGCCGTCCGGCGGGAGAACTAGGCTTGGTCGAGTCGGTCGGATCGATCGCGGCGCCACGACGCCGCCGCGCCGCGGCGTAAGCAATGCGAGTCCTCGTTCTCTTCGCTCACCCGGTCGAGACGAGCTATGGCGCCGCGCTTCACGCGACCGCCATCGAGGCACTGACCGCGGCCGGGCACGAGGTCGATGACTGCGACCTCTACGCGGAACGCTTCAACCCGGTCTTCTCCCGCGCCGAGCAGGTCGCGTATCTCGACGTCACCGCCCGTGGCAAGGACGTTCAGGCCTACGTCGACCGTCTGCTCGCCGCCGACGCCCTGGTGCTCGTCTTTCCTGTCTGGAATTTCGGTTACCCGGCTATCCTGAAAGGGTTCCTGGATCGCGTTTTCCTTCCCGGCGTCTCGTTCGAGCTCAGACGTGGCAAGGCGCATCCGATCCTGCACAACATCCACCGCGTAGCGGCCGTCTCGACCTACGGCGCGACACGCACGCGCGCCATCCTGGTCGGCGACCCGCCGCGCCGCGCCATCACCCGCGTGATGCGCGCGATCGTCAATCCACTCGCCCGCACGCGGTATCTCGCACTCTACGACATGGACCGCATTGGCGCCGGCGCTCGCGACGCGTTCCGCGAACGCGTCGCCCGGGAGTTGCGAGCGTTCTAGAGTTCCCGCTGGTGCACCGTCATCGCCATGACATCTTGGGCATTTAGACGGCTCAACGCGATGCCGTTCGATCATCGGGGTACCGTGACCTACCGGCTTTCTCAGGCCGCCCACGCTTACCGCGTGCGCGCCCGGGGACAGCTGTCGCGCATCGGTCTCCATCCCGGTCAAGAAAGCCTGCTCAAGGCGGTCGCCGCCCGCGACGGCATGAAAATGAGCGAGCTGGCCGAGGCGCTCGGCGTCCGCCCCCCGACCGTCACCAAGATGATCGGCCGCCTCGCCGCGCAGGATTACGTCGAGCGTCGGGCCGCAGCCGGCGACGGCCGCCAGGCGACCGTCGTGCTGACTGAACGCGGCCGCCGCGCCATCGCCACCATCGATCGCGTGTGGACGCGGCTGGAAAAGGTCGCCCTCGCCGACATCAACGGCAAGGACCGCAAGCGGCTGAAGAAGCTGCTTCGTCAGATCGGGCGCAACCTCAACGGCCACGGCCAGAACGTCAGGCTGGACGCCGAGGAGTAGCCCACCCCAAGAAGGCCTCCGCCGGAGGGCTCTCGAAACCGCGAAAATCGAATCGTCTTGGCGCGCGCCTCGTGCGACCTTGTGAGCGAGGGGTTGCAGCCATGATCGACATACTGGTCGCCGGCAAGCTGCCGGCGAAGACGGAGGAATCGCTCAACGCGTCGTTCGCCACGCACCGCGTCCGCGGTCCGGCCGACCTCGACCGCGTCGTCGATGCCTCGGCCGACGCGCTGCGCGGCATGGCGCTTGGGTTCGATTTCGCCGTCGGGGACGCGCTCATGGCGCGCCTGCCCAAGCTTGAGATCGTCGCGAACTTCGGCGTCGGGTACGATGCCGTAGACGTCGTAGCCGCCGCGGCGCACGGCGTCATCGTCACCAACACGCCCGACGTCCTCACCGAGGAGGTCGCCGATACGACCATCGGCCTGCTGCTGATGACCGTGCGCGAACTGCCCGCTGCGGAGCGCTTCCTGCGCGCCGGCAAATGGACGGCCGGCCCCTACCCCTCGACGCGCCAGACGCTTCGCGACCGTACCGTCGGCATCGCGGGCCTCGGCCGCATCGGGCTCGCGATCGCACGCCGGCTGGACGCCATGCTGGTGCCGGTCGTGTACCACTCACGCCAGCGCCGCCCGGGCGCGGCTTACCGGTACTACGACGATCTTCGCGCCATGGCGGCCGACGTGGACGTGCTGATCGCCGTGCTACCCGGCGGCGCTGAGACGACCCACGTCATCGACGCGCCCGTGCTTGCCGCACTTGGGCGCGACGGCGTGCTGATCAACATCGGGCGGGGCAACGCCGTCGATGAAGCCGCGCTCATCGCCGCCCTCAAGGACGGCACGATCTTCGCCGCTGGTCTCGACGTGTTCGAGCACGAGCCGCACGTTCCGCCGGAACTGCTCGCGCTCCCCAACGCCGTGCTTCTCCCCCACGTGGCTTCAGCCTCGGCCCACACGCGCGACGCCATGGGCGCGTTGCTCGTGGAGAATCTCCAGCGTTGGTTCGAAGATCGCAGCCCACCGACGCCGGTGCCCGAGACACCCTGGCCGCCGCCGTAGCCGCCTCGCGCGATCGATCGCGCGTGATCTGCAGCAGACACCATCGAGCTACCGACGATATCCTGTCCATCGGCGGCAGACGCGTGGGAGGATCCATCATGCGCGTCTTGGTTACGTGGGGATCGAAGCGCGGCGGGACCGAAGGCATCGCGCGAACCATCGCCGACCAACTCCAGCGTGACGGGCTGGAAGTCGTCGCAGCGCCCGCATGCAAGGCGCGCGGTGCGCATGGCTGTGGCGCGGTCGTTGTCGGCGGCGCCCTTTATGCCAACCGATGGCCCGCGAGCGCTGGGCGCGTAGCGCGGATTCGCCTGTCCCGAGCGACGCCACCGAGTCGCGCTGCACCGCCAGCACGGAAGACGATCTCTGCCCGTTATCCCCGGATTTCCCAACGGCGGGAACTCGATGCTGGCGCGTCCAGCAGCGATGTCGGAGTATCCGATCACCGCGAAGGACACGTCGAGTTCGACGAGGGCAGGTCGAACGTCCGAGACGGGGTCCTCGACGGACCGTGCCGGTGGCTCGGCGAAAGTCGAGAAGAGCCGGATAGCCCCACGGCGCTGCCTATGGCGCGTGAACGCAGCGATGCGGCGCATGGCCTAAGGGCAGCCCGGGAAGAAGCCGAAAGGCTCAACCCGGGTGGTTCGGAGACGGCCTTCAGCGATGGAGGCGCAGCACCAACCACGCATCGGCTCGCGGCCGACGGCGCCCGACCTTCCGGGCGAGGCTGCCGCTGGCGAGCGAACTGATCAGGGAGGCGTCGGTTGGGGCGACCCAAACGGCGCCTTTCCTGATTCAGCGGCCGGCATCTCCCCCCAATCGTGGTAGCAAAAATAACAACGCCGCCGGCGGAACCGGCGGCGCGTCGTCACGCGAAAGCGTGTCGGTGTGGAGCTTAGACCAGCTCGATCTTCACCGCCTTCGGGCCCTTGCCCATCTTGTCCGGCTCGACCTCGAAGCTGACCTGCTGGCCATCGGCGAGGTGGCTGATGCCGGCCGCCTCCAGCGCGCTCACATGGACGAAGACATCCTTGCTGCCGCCGGCCGGGGTGATGAACCCAAAGCCCTTGGACGAGTTGAAAAACTTCACTGTGCCTGTCTGGCGCATTTGCAATTCCCTTTGGTGTTCGCGCGGAACGCGACATGCGTCCGCTTTTTGTCGGCATCTTACCATCGGGGAAAGGAAGCAAAGCGTCTGTCGACGGTCGGGTTCGCGCCCACAACCAGCAGGGAATCCCCCGCGCCGTTTTCCAGTCTCCGGGGCGAAGTGCCCGAACCGACCCCATATGGCGCGATTTCGCCAGATTTGCAAGCCGCCGGTAGTGGGTCCTGACCCACTACCAAGCCGCCGATTGTGGACGGCCGCGATTGCCCGTATAGGATCGCCGGCCTTTGAACGGAGAGATTCGATGTCGTCACCCGCCTCGCCACGCGCCCTCGCCCTCACCGTATGGCCGAAGACGATGAGCGGCATCGTGCCGTCCGTGGTCCTCGTGCTGGTCGGCACCGCCATCCTGACGATCTCCGCCAAGATCAGCGTGCCATTCTACCCGGTTCCGATGACGTTGCAGACGTTCGCGATCATGGCGCTCGCCGCCGCGTACGGTTCTCGCCTCGCCGTCGCCACCGTCGTGGCGTATCTGGCTGAAGGCGCAATCGGCCTCCCCGTCTTCGCGGGCGCCGGCGCGGGCCCCGCGTATCTCCTCGGCACCACCGGCGGCTTCCTTGCCGGCTTCATCGTGCTCGCCTGGATCGTCGGGGCCGCCGCCGACCGCGGCTGGGACCGCTCTATCCCGAAGTTGTTCGCCGCCATGATCGTCGCCGACGTCGTCGTCTTCCTCATGGGCTTCGTTTGGCTCGCCAACTTCGCGCACCTCGCGAGCGGCGCCATGGGCGTCGGCGCATCGATCGCCTGGAGCAAGGGCCTCGCGCCATTCATCCTCGGCGATCTACTCAAGATCGTGCTCGCCGCACTCGCCGTGCCGGCGGCGTGGATGCTGGTCGAGAAGCGCTGACGCGCTGCTCGCCTTCTAGGGGCGCGTCGGCCGGCTAGGCGGCCACGCGGACGCCGATGGCGATCGGCTCCTCGCCGAGCTTGGCTTCCGATACGCGTCCCGTCGGCGTGCCCTCGGTCAGTTCGCATGACACCGCCAGCGTCTCTTTCTTGACCGCTTCGATGTGGCCGCCGATAGCCTCGCCGGCCGCCGGTCCAGCCTTTACCTCGATCCGGATGCGGTCGGAAACGTTGAAGCCGGCATCCTTCCGCGCCATCTGCACCAGGCGGATGAAGTCTCGCGCGAGCCCCTCGCGCTCCAGTTCCGGCGTCACCTCGGTGTCGAGCACGACCACGCCCGCGTTGCCGGCGAACGGCGCCGCCGCGAGACCTTCCTTCGGCTGGAAGCGGATGTCGTATTCGTCCTTCTCGATGCGCTCCCCCGCGACCTCGACCGCCGCATCGTTAGTCCGCCGCCATTGACCCGCCTTGGCGGCGGCGAGCACCGCCTTCATCGCCGGCCCGAGCCGCTTGCCGACGGCGCGCGGATTGACCACCAGCACCTCGGCGCCAAACGCCGACGGCTCCGACGAGAACGCGACGTCCTTTACGTTCGCCTCATCCTTGATGATCTCGAGGAACGGCACCAGGCGATCGACCTTGGCGGCGTGCGCCACCGTAAGCTGCCTGAGCGGCAAGCGGTTGCGAAGGTTCTTGGCCGCGCGGATCGCCGCCGCCGCCGAACACGCCTCGCGTGCGAGATCCATGCGCTCCACCAGCGCCCAGTCCGGGTCGAACGCGCTCGCATCCGGCCAATCCTGAAGGTGAACGCTCTCCCCGTCGGTGAGCGCGCGGTGGATGTACTCCGTAAGGTACGGCAGGAACGGAGCCATCGTCCGGCAGAGCGTCACCAGCGCGGTGTAGAGCGTGTCGTACGCCGCCTGCTTGTCGGCATCGCCCTCCGCCTTCCAGAAGCGGTCGCGCGAACGGCGGATGTACCAGTTGTTCAGCGCCTCGATGAACGGCGGCAGCGCCTCTGTGGCGGCCGCGAGATCGAGCCGGTCGAGCGAAGTCTCGACCGCGCGGACGAGCTCCGCCGTCTTGCCGAGGACGTAGCGATCGAGCTCCGCGTCGGCGGAGCGCACCATCCGTCCGCGGATGCCGTCGATGTTGGCGTAGAGCGTGAAGAACGAATACGCGTTCCAGATCGGCAGCAGCACCTGCCGCACCGCCTCGCCGATCGTCTTGCCGTCCTTCGGCATGGCGAGGTCGCCGCCGGAAAGCAGCGGCGACGACACCATGTACCAGCGGAGCGCATCCGCCCCGTAGGTGTCGAACACCGCGATCGGGTCCGGATAGTTCTTCAGCCGCTTCGAGAGCTTCTGCTTGTTCTCGTCGAGCACGACGCCGTGGCAGATCGCGCTGCGGAACGGCGCCCGGTCGAAAAGCGCGGTCGCCAGCACCATCATGTTGTAGAACCACCCGCGCGTCTGCGCGACGTACTCGACGATGAAGTCGCCGGGAAAGTGGCCCTCGAACCAATCCTTGTTCTCGAACGGGTAATGCACCTGCGCGAACGGCATCGAGCCGGAATCGAACCAGCAATCGAGCACCTCTTCCACGCGGCGCATCATCGACTTGCCGGTCGGATCGTCCGGATTGGGCCGCACCAATTCGTCGACATACGGACGGTGCAGGTCGTTCGGCCTGACGCCGAAGTCGCGCTCCAGTTCGTCGAGTGACCCATACACGTCGATGCGCGGATAGGCCGGGTTGTCCGATTTCCACACCGGAATCGGCGAGCCCCAGAACCGCGTACGGCTGATGTTCCAGTCGCGCGCGTTGGCGAGCCAGTTGCCGAAGATGCCGTCGCGAACGTGCGGCGGAACCCAGGTGATGTCGCGATTGAGTTCGACCATGCGGTCGCGGAACGCCGTGACCTTCACGTACCACGAGGGCATTGCCTTGTAGATCAGCGGCTGGTCGGTTCGCCAGCAGTGCGGGTAGTTGTGGTCGTAGGTCTCGTGGCGGATCACCACGCCGGTCGCCTTGAGGTCGCGGATGACGTCCTTGTTGGCATCGAACACGTTCAGGCCGGCGTAGGGCGGCGCGAGATCGGTGAAGTTGCCTTCGAGGTCCACCGGATCGACTAGCGGCAATCCTTCGCGCTGGCCGACGACGAGATCGTCCTCGCCGAACGCGGGCGCCATGTGCACCACGCCCGTGCCCTCGCCCATCTCGATGAAATCGGCCGGCACGACCCGAAATGCGCCGTCGCTCTTTCGGTCGGCGAAGAACGGGAACAGCGGCCGATACGTGCGCCCGACGAGGTCGCTGCCCTTGATCGTCTCGACTGCGTCGTAGCCGGCGAGCTCGCTCGCGTAGCGCTCGCGCGAGGCCTCAGCCAGGATCAGCCGCTCGTCGCCCTTCGCCATCACCGCGTAGTCGGCGTCCGGCGCGACCGCGAGTCCCATGTTGGACGGCAGCGTCCACGGCGTCGTCGTCCAGGCGATGAGCTTCGGGGTCGGCGTTTCGCCAGCGCGCGGGTCGAGCTGGAACGCGACGGTGAGCGCCGGGTCCTGGCGCGGCCGATAGGCGTTGTCGAGACGCGTCTCGGAGATCGACAGCGACGTCTGCGCCGCCCACGAATAGGGCACGACGCGGAAGCCCTCGTAGACGAGGCCCTTGTCCCACAGTTGTTTGAAGGCCCACATGACGCTCTCCATGTAGGAGAGGTCCATGGTGCGGTAGTCGTTGTCGAAATCGACCCAGCGCGCCGAGCGATTGACGTAGTACTCCCAGTCGTGCCGGAACTGCATCACCGAGGTGCGGCAGTGCTCGTTGAAGCGCGCCATGCCGTAGTCGAGGATCTCGCGCCGGCCGGAGAGCTTCAACTCCGTCTCAGAGTGAAGCTCGGCAGGAAGCCCGTGGCAGTCCCAGCCGAACCGGCGCTCGACCGTCTTGCCGCGCATCGTCTGGTAGCGCGGCACCAAATCCTTCACGAAGCCGGTGACGATGTGCCCATAGTGGGGGAGCCCGTTTGCGAACGGCGGGCCGTCGTAGAACACAAACTCGTCGGCATGCTGCTCGCGCCGCCGCTCGATCGACCGCTGGAAGGTCTTTTCGGCGCGCCACTGCGTCTCCGTCGCCTCCTCGATCTTCGGAAAGTCCGGCGAGGGGTCGGCCGGCGGGTAGACGTTCGCCTTGCCGGTGGTGTGCGCGCTGTCGTTCATCGGTTTCTGAGGGCTGCCGCAGTCGGCCGGATCGTTACCGATTTTGGCGGAGCCACGCCACCCCAAACCACCGCTCCTTTACCAAGCGTGAGCCATCCGACGACTTTGCGGCCCAGCAGTGCTGCTATGCACAAATGAAAGCTTGCATATAATAAGCACCCTCATTATATCGCCAGCCATGAAACAAGACACACCGAACCTCCCGCCCAATAAGGCTTTTTCGCTGCTGGTGTGGGACGTGGCGCGGCTTCTCCGCAAGGCGATCGACGCCCGCGCGGCGGAATTGGGCCTGACCAGCGCACAGTGGCACGTACTCAGCACGCTCGCCCGCTGCGAGAAGCTCGGCGACAGTCCGCCCAACCAGGCGAGCCTGGCGGAGCTTCTCGAGATCGAGCCGATTACGCTTGAGCCGCCAGATCGACAGGCTGACCGCCGCCGGCATGATCGAGCGCCAACCGGATCCCTCCGACCGTCGCGCCTACCGACTGCACCTGACTGAGAATGCGTGGCCGCAGGTTCTCGCCTTCCGCAAACTTGCCGGCGAAGTTCTGGCCGATGCCCTGGTCGGCATCAGACGAGCGCGAGATGAACGACCTGATCGCCGCACTCGAGCGCATTCGCGCCAACGTGACCGGCAAGAGCGAGGTCGACGCACCGGCGGTCGCGACGACAAAGACACGAACTAGGGAAGGCGTATCGTCATGAGTGCCGACGGCAGCCCGAATCCAGAACCGCATGCGGCGAGCGATACCGCCGCGCCAGCTGCGCCGGCGCGCAGCAATCGCCGCCGCTGGATCATCATGGCGTTGGTGCCGGTCCTCATCGCGCTCGTCGGTGGCTACCTGTGGCTCACCGGCGGCCGCTACATGTCCACCGACAACGCCTACGTCCAGCAGGACCGCGTGACGATCACACCGCAGGTGTCCGGCCGCATCGTGTCGGCGCCGGTGCGCGAGAACGACACGGTCCGCACCGGCGACGTGCTGTTCGTCGTGGACCCCGAGCCCTACCGCATCGCGCTCGCCGCCGCCGAGGCGAACTTGGCGTCCGCGCGCCTCCAGGTCGACGAGCTGCGCTCCGCCTATAGCCAGGCAACCGCCGCCGTCATGGCGGCGGACGACGACGTCTCGTTCGCCCAGAAGGCGTACGACCGCCAGCAGGGCCTGCTCTCCAAGGGCGTTGCCTCTCAGGCGACGTATGACACGGCCGAAAACGCGCTCCATGCCGCACAGCAGGGTCTCGCCCAGGCCAAGGAACGCGCCGATTCCGCCCTCGCCGCGCTCGGCGGCAATTCGTCGATCGCTACCGACCAGCACCCGCTGGTGCTTGCCGCGCTCGCCAAGCGCGACCAGGCGGCGTTGGACCTGAAGAACACCACCGTCGTCGCGCCCGCCGCCGGCGTCGTCGCCCAGGCCGACCGGCTCGTCGTCGGCCAGCCGGTCGCGCCGTCCGTTGCGGTCATGAGCTTGGTCGAGACCGACAGCAGCTGGATCGAGGCCAACTTCAAGGAGACCGACCTGACCAAGATGGTGCCGGGGCAATCCGCCACCGTCACCATCGACGCCTACCCGGGCCACGAGTTCCACGGCGAGGTCGCGAGCATCGGTGCCGGCACCGGCGCCGAGTTCTCGCTGCTCCCGGCGCAAAACGCGACCGGCAACTGGGTCAAGGTCGTCCAGCGCGTGCCGGTGAACATCCGCCTGATGACGCCGCTCGACGGCCTGACGCTGCGTGCCGGCCTCAGCGCCTCGGTCAGCGTCGACACCGGCGGCGGCGCGGGCACGGCGGCTGCCGCCGATCGCTGAAGGCTGCATCCGTGAGTCAAGCCGTCAGCCAACCCGCCGTCGCGGTCCGCCATCGCGGTCTGCTCACCGTCGCCATCATGGCGGCGATGATCATGCAGATCCTCGATATGACCATCGCGAACGTGGCGCTGCCGCATATGCAGACGAGCCTCGGGGCAGCGCAGGACACCATCACCTGGGTGCTGACGTCCTACATCGTCGCCTCGGCCATCGCGACGCCGATCACCGGCTGGTTCGCCGACCGCATCGGCCGCAAGCAGTTGTTCATGATTTGCATCGTCGGGTTCGTCGCGGCCTCGGCGCTGTGCGGCACTGCCTTTAGCCTGGAGGAGATGGTCGTCTTCCGCGTCCTGCAGGGCGCTTTCGGCGCCGCGCTCGCGCCGTTGTCGCAGTCCGTGCTGCTCGACGTAAACCCGCGCGAGCGCCAGGGCCAAGCGATGGCGCTGTGGGGTGCTGGCATCATGATTGCCCCGATCATCGGTCCAACCATCGGCGCGTGGATCACCGACAACATGAGCTGGCGCTGGTGCTTCTACATCAACGTGCCGGTCGGCCTCGCTGCCCTCGTCGGCATCTTCAGTTTCCTGCCGGAAACGGCGAAACGCATCCGCCGCTTCGATTTCCTCGGCTTCGCGCTCCTGTCGATCGCCGTCGGCGGACTGCAATTGATGCTCGACCGCGGCCAAGGCCTCGGTTGGTTCGAGTCCGGCGAGATCCTGATCGAGATCGGCTTGGTCCTTGCGACCGCGTGGATGTTCGTCGTCCACAGCGCGACAGCCGATGAACCGTTCCTCGAGCTCGCCCTTTTTCGAGACCGCAACTTCGTGACCGCGATGATGTTCATGTTCATCGTCGGCATGGTGCTGCTCGCCGGCATGGCCCTGCTGCCGCCGATGCTGCAGACGCTGTTCAACTATCCGGTCGTCACCACGGGGCTCATCCTCGCACCGCGCGGCGTCGGGACGATGATGTCGATGATCGTCGTCGGTCGCCTGGTCCAGCGCGTCGACCCGCGCATCCTGATCGCCTTCGGCATCACGCTCACCGCCGTTTCGCTATGGCAGATGACCGGCTTCAGCCTGGACATGACCGCAGGCCCGGTGATCACCTCCGGCGTCATCCAGGGTTTCGGCCTCGGCTTCCTGTTCATTCCGCTGCAGACGGTGGCATTCTCGACGCTCGATCCGCGCCTGCGCACGGAAGCGTCCGGCGTGTTCAACCTCGTCCGCAACGTCGGCTCGAGCATCGGCATCTCGATCGTGGCGTCGCTGCTCGCGACCAACGTCCAGACCAATCACGCCGAGATGGCCGAGCGCATCACGCTGTTCAACCCGAACCTCCCCGCCGCCGGCATCGACCCGTCGTCGCTCATGACCCAGGCCGGCCAGCAGACCGCCGCTATTTTGAACGGCCTCATCAACGCGCAGTCGGCGATGATCGCCTACGTGGACGATTTCAAGCTGATGGCGCTCATCACGCTGGCCGCGCTGCCACTGCTGATCTTCTTCAGGTACCGTCGGCCAGCGCCGACCGCCGCCGCGGCACAGACCGCGCAGCAGCCAGCCGCCGCGATGGCGGACTAGGGGAGCACCGCGGCGAGCCGGCGCTAGTTCCGAACGACGCGCGTAAATCGGCCGCTCATTTTCGGCAGGTTTGCCCAGCCCAGCACTGGAGCGAACCTGCAAAAACGTACTGGTTGCCTAGCGCCAGCACGTCAGGGCCGAACACGCGCAGCGCGCCCTCAATCCCTGCCAAGGCGATCAGCCACGCCACGATGAACACGGCCGCATTCTGCAGTTTCGATTTCATGCCTCAATCGTGGTAGCCGCCGCGAATTGACGGGCTTCGCGCCGATGGTGGTGACGCCAACCACGCGTCAGCGCGAGACCCAGATCCTGGCTGCTCCTCACTCCCCGTATGGGATCCAAACGTTCTTGAGCTGCGTTGCGTGCGCCAGAAGCTCCCGCCCGCCGCCGATCGCCTGATCGCCCCAGTCGCGCACGATGGTTTCCGTCCACGTCTGCTTGAGGTTACCCACGGAGGCGAGTTCCACCTCGCGCGCCAGCGCCGTATCGCCGAATGCCCAGACGGCATCGACCGCATCGTGCTTGGCGAGCTCGATCGCGAGCGCGCGCTTGTCACCGGTGACGATGTTGACGACGCCGGCCGGCACGTCGGACGTGTCGAGCACTTGGTAGAAATCGGTCGCGATCGGCGCCTGCCGCTCCGACGGCACGATCACCGCCGCGTTGCCGGCGGCCATCGCGGCGCCCAACAACGACACCAGCGCGAGCAGCCCCGGCTCCTCCGGACACGCGATGCCGACGACCCCCACGGGCTCGTTCATGGCGAGCGCCAGCCCGCGGAACGGCGGCCGGTGCACCGCGCCCTCGTGCTTGTCCGCCCACGCGCCAAACTGGAACAGCCGTGCGATCGCGGCATCGACTTCGAGCCGCGTCTTGGCCTTCTTGACGCCCCTGAGCGCCCGCAGCCGGTCGGCGAACTCGCCCGCGCGCGCGTCGAGGTTCTCGGCGATGTAGTAGAGGATCTGCGCGCGGCCGTGCTCGCTGGTCGCCGCCCACTTGGGCGCCGCCTTCCGCGCCGCCTCCACCGCATCGCGGATGTCCTTGCGATTGCCCTCGCCGACCTCGCCCACCAGCCGACCGTTCGGCGCCGCAACGCCGCGCGAATAGCCGCCGTCCGGCCGCACCTGCTTGCCGCCGATGTACATCTTCGCGGTACGGTCGATACCACCGCCGACCAGCTTCAGCCCAAGGTCGGGCTTGGACGCGGGTTTCTCGTCGAGCCGCTTGGCCGACTTCATCCAACTCGGTTTGGTGTAAGCGGCGACGCCCTCGCGTCCGCCCTCGCGTCCGAACCCGGATTCCTTGTAGCCGCCGAAGCCAGACGAAGCGTCGAACAGGTTAGTCGAGTTGATCCACACCACGCCGCACTTGAGCTTCGGCGCGATATCGAGCGCGAGGTTGACCGATTCCGACCAGACGCTGGCGGCAAGCCCGTACTCGGTGTTGTTGGCAAGCGCCACCGCCTCTTCCGGCGTGCGGAAGCTCATCGTCACCGCGACCGGCCCGAAGATCTCCACGCGCGCCACGGTCGACGCCGGCTCGACGTTGGTCATCAGCGTCGGCGGATAGAAGCAGCCGGCAGCGGGAAGCGCCGCGCGGCTCTGGATGAGCGTCGCGCCCTCCTCCACACCCTTCTTCACCAACGACGCGATGCGTTCCAGCTGCGCCGGCGCGACGATCGCGCCGATGTCGATCGCCTTGTCGAGCGGCGGCCCGACGCGGAGCGTTTCGAGGCGTGCGGCGAGCTTCGCCACGAACGCCTTTTCGATCCCCTCCTGCACCAGCAGCCGCGAGCCCGCGCAGCACACCTGACCTTGGTTGAACCAGATCGCGTCCACCACGCCTTCAACGGCCGAATCGAGATCGGCGTCATCGAACACGATGAACGGCGACTTGCCGCCGAGCTCCAGCGTCAGCGATTTGCCGGAGCCGGCGGTCGCCTCGCGGATGCGACGCCCGACCTCGGTCGAGCCGGTGAAAGCGATCTTGTCCACTTGCCGGTGGTTGACCAGCAGCTCGCCGGTCGTGCCATCGCCGGTGATGACGTTGACGACGCCCTTGGGAAGTGCCGCCATCTGGCAGATGTCGGCGAAGAGCAGCGCGGTCAGCGGCGTGAACTCCGCCGGCTTCAGCACGCTCGTGTTCCCGAGCGCGATCGCCGGCGCGATCTTCCACGCAAGCATCAGCAGCGGAAAGTTCCATGGGATGATCTGCCCGCAGACGCCGACCGGCATCCGCCCGGCGAGCTCCGTGTCCATCAGCTCCGCCCAACCGGCGTGGTGGTAGAAGTGCCGCGCCACCAGCGGCACGTCGATGTCGCGCGTCTCGCGGATCGGCTTGCCGTTGTCGAGGGCCTCGACCACGGCGAACAGCCGGCTATGCCGCTGGATCAGCCGCGCGATGGCGTAGAGATGCGTCGCGCGCTGGTGGCCGGAGAGCCGCGCCCACCCCGGCTGCGCCTTCCGCGCGGCCTTGACCGCCGCATCGACGTCCGCCTCACCGCCCTGCGCGACGCGCGCCAGCGCCTCGCCGGTCGCCGGGTTGGCCGTGTCGAACCACGCGCCGCTTTCCGGCTGCCGCCACGCGCCATCGACGAAGAGACCCGCCTGGGCGTGCTTGGCGATCCAAGCCCGCGCCTCCGCGTCGCCCTCCGGCGCCGGGCCGTAGTCCATGGTGTCGAGGATTTCGGCGATCGACATCGTGTGTCCTCTCACGCCAGCCCGTGGTGCTCGAACGAGGCATAGCGTCCGGTGACGTAGTACTCGAGTTGCCGCTCGATATCGGCGAGCAGCGACGACGCGCCAATACGGAAAAGGCCCGGTTGCAGCCAGTCGTTGCCGAGCTCTTCCTTCATCAGGAACTGGAATGCCATGGCGTCCTTGCCGGTGGAGATGCCGCCCGCCGGCTTGAACCCGACGACGTTGCCCGTCGTCTCGCGGTAGGCGCGGATCGCCCGGACCATCACCAGCGCCACCGGCAGCGTCGCGTTGACGCTTTCCTTGCCCGTCGACGTCTTGATGAAGTCGGCGCCGGCCATCATCGTCACCCACGAGGCGCGACCGACGTTCCGGAGCGTCTTCAAGTCACCCGTGCCGAGGATCGCCTTCATGTGCGCGCCGCCGCAGGCGTCCTTGAACGCGCGCACCTCGTCGTAGAGCGCTTGCCAGTTGCCGGTCAGAACGTGCTCACGCGTGATGACGATGTCGATCTCGTCCGCGCCGGCTTTGACCGACGCCTCGATCTCGGCGAGCCGCGTCGAGTATGGCGCGAGCCCTGCCGGGAACCCGGCCGAAACGGCCGCGACCGGAATGCCCGTCCCTTCGAGCGCCGTCTTCGCCGTCTCGACGAATTGGTGATAGACACACACCGCCGCGACCGTGATCCGCCGGTCGCCGAGCCCGAGCGCGTCCTGGATGTCGGCGCGGAGCGGACGGACCGCTTTCGCGCACAAGCGCCGGACCCGACCCTCCGTGTCGTCGCCGCTGAGCGTGGTGAGGTCGATGCACTGGAGCGCTTTAACGAGCCACGCCGCCTGCCACTCTTTCTTGACTGTGCGCCGCTTCGGCAGCGTCGCCGCGCGCCGCTCCACCGCCGACAGGTTGGCCCGCACCGCCGCCACCGGCTCGAGGTCGAACGGGATCCCCGGATTGAACGGCTGATCCGGCGTGTTGGGCAGCCTCCGAACCTCGGCGAGCGTTGATTTCATCATGGCCGCGGCCTCCCGGCTCGCCGTCCTTGCCACCTCGCGCCGACTTTACCAAATGGCGCACGGTCCCGCCCAGTGCGCGCGACTTGTCGTTAGCCGTCCGCGCCCGCACGGTTGAGGCGCCAAACCTCGAAATTCAGGGCCGTGGCGAACGTCACCCACGCAAGATATGGCACCATGAGAGCAGCCGCAGCCGCACTGATCGGCGCGAACAGGGCGATAGTGGCGACGATCGCCGCCCAAACGAGGACGATATCGATGAGGCCGAGATCGGTTCGCTGCAACCCGAAGAAGAGCGGCGTCCACGCGGCATTCAATACGAGCTGGAGGGCGAATGCCGCGAGCGCCAACCCTGCCCCGCCGAACCCCGCCTCGCGCCAGACCAGCCAGCCCGCCACCGCGATCATGACGTAGAGCGCCGTCCACACCGGTGCGAACAGCCGGTTCGGCGGCCGCCAGCGTGGCTTGGCGAGGCCCTCGTACCATGCGCCTGGACGAAAGACCCTGCCGCCCGCCCCGGCGAGGAAGCAGACCACCAGAAAGCCGAGCAGCGCAAGCGTCGAAGCGAGGTCCACGCGCCGTACCCTAGCAAAGAAGCCCCGGCTTTGACCGGGGCTTCCAATGACCGTCGCGGCGATCGCCGAAGTTGGTTGCGGGGACAGGATTTGAACCTGTGACCTTCAGGTTATGAGCCTGACGAGCTACCGGACTGCTCCACCCCGCGTCAAAACGTACCCGACGGCGGCTCTCATATAGACGGTCATGACAGTTATTTGAAGGCTCGCACGGCCCGAACGGCGGGATTCTTTTTAGGCGCAAGCATGGACGCGGCGGATCAGACCGCCGCCGGCCGGCGCCGCCACGTGAAGATGCTCGACATCGTGTAGTTCCACACGACGCCGATCAACGCCCCCGCGACGCCTGCGGCCCACCACAACTGGCCGAGGTCGAAGATCGCCTGCGATATGCCGACGTTGGCGAACGCGCCGACCGCTCCGATGGCGTAGAACGACGCGAGCCCACGGAAGAAGTCGGGTCCGCTGAGCCGCTGGTCGCGGTAGGTGATGACGTTGTTGAGCACGAAGTTCCACGTCATGGCGACCACCACCGCCGTCGCCTGCGCGGATGCGAACGCAAAACCGCTGGCCGTTGTTGCCGCGAGCGTCGCCATATGCACCGCGACGCCGGTCGCGCCGACACCGGCGAAGATGACGAAACGAACCGGCAAGAACCGCCCGACCAGCTTGTCGAGCACCAGCACGCCGAATTCCCACGCCGCCATCGTGTCGAGTTTGCTCTCGCCTTCGAGCCGCGGGTTGAACCCGCACGGCATCTCCGCGTAGCGCAGAGGACGCGGCGCCGACGCGAACAGGTCGAGCAGGATCTTGAAGCCCTGTTGCGACAGCGCGCGCACGCTCTCGTCGAACGCCGCGCGCGACATGACGAAAAACCCGCTCATCGGATCGGTGAGGTCGGCCTTGAGCACCACCCGCGACACACGCCCGCCGATGCGGCTGAACCGTTTGCGCCAGGCGGACGCAAGACCTGCCGTGCGCTCACCGTCCTTGTAGCGGCTGCCGACCACCACATCGAGGTGATCCACCTTCAGCTTGCGAAACATGTCGCCCAACACGGTGTCGTCGTGCTGCAGGTCGCCGTCCATGACCGCGAAATACGGCGCCGAGGACGACAACACCCCCTCGACGCACGCGGTCGAAAGGCCGCGACGCCCGATGCGGCGGATGACCCGCACGCGTCGGTCGCGCGCCGCGATCTCGCGCGCCACGCGCGCCGTGCCGTCGGGTGAATTGTCATCGACGAACACCACTTCCCACGCGATGCCGGCCAGCGCAGCGTCAAGCCGCTCCACCAGCACCGGGACGTTCGCCGCTTCGTTGAACGTCGGCACGACGACGGTCAGCTCGATCGGCCGCGCCGCGTTGGCGCTCGCCGAGCCGGTCTCGACCCGCGTATCGAAGGCGACGTTCATCCGGCGCGCACCTTGTCGGCCCCCCGCTCTGAGAAAACGGCGGGAGCCGCATGGTGCACCGGCAAGGGGAAGCGGAGCGTTAACGCGCCAAAACCGCTGGAATCCCGCCAAAGCGCGGAAGTCCCGCGTCTAGCGGAGAGGAAGAGGAAGGGGAAGCGCCACCGGAAGAGAAGGCTCGAAGAAGCAAACAAGAGGCGAGGAGCGCCATCTTGGCGCGACGGGGAGGCAAACAAGAGGCGAGAAGCGCACCTGCGCTTGGCAGGCCTGGCAGCGACCTACTTTCCCACGTCTTAGGACGCAGTATCATCGGCGCGGAGGAGTTTAACGGCCGAGTTCGGAATGGGATCGGGTTCAGGCTCCTCGCTATTGCCACCAAGCCGGCGAAACGCAGGCGCGAGCGCCGCGCTCGCGGGATGATCCGCGTAAGGCGAGACGTCGCCGTTCGTCGTCGTAACTGGTTTTTTCGTCCGCCGCCCCTGTTGTCAGGGGACGGGCATCGAGGATGGGAGTGATCAAGCCAATCGAGCGATTAGTACCGGTAAGCTTCACGCATTGCTGCGCTTCCACACCCGGCCTATCAACGTGGTGGTCTTCCACGGCTCTCAAGGGAGAAATCGTTTCGAGGTGGGCTTCCCGCTTAGATGCTTTCAGCGGTTATCCCGTCCGCACATAGCTACCCTGCAATGCGGCTGGCGCCACAACAGGTCCACCAGTGGTGCGTCCATCCCGGTCCTCTCGTACTAGGGACAGGTCCTCTCAATTCTCCTACACCCACGGCAGATAGGGACCGAACTGTCTCACGACGTTCTGAACCCAACTCACGTACCACTTTAATCGGCGAACAGCCGAACCCTTGGGACCTGCTCCAGCCCCAGGATGTGATGAGTTGACATCGAGGTGCCAAACGATCTCGTCGCTGTGGACGCTTGGAGATCATCAGCCTGTTATCCCCGGCGTACCTTTTATCCGTTAAGCGATGGCCCTTCCACGCGGGACCACCGGATCACTATGGCCGTCTTTCGACTCTGCTCGACTTGTCAGTCTCGCAGTCAGGCAGGCTTATGCCATTGCACTCGACGAGCGATTTCCGACCGCTCTGAGCCTACCATCGCGCGCCTCCGTTACTCTTTGGGAGGCGACCGCCCCAGTCAAACTACCCACCATGCACTGTCCCGGACCCGGATGACGGGTCGCGGTTAGACATCCATGACAACAAGGGTGGTATTTCAAGGGTGGCTCCACCTGAGCTAGCGCCCAGGCTTCGAAGCCTACCACCTATCCTACACATGCCGACACGAATGCCAGTGCAAAGCTATAGTAAAGGTGCACGGGGTCTTTCCGTCTAACCGCAGGAACCCCGCATCTTCACGGGGAATTCAGTTTCACTGAGCCTGTGCTGGAGACAGCGGGGAAGTCGTTACGCCATTCGTGCAGGTCGGAACTTACCCGACAAGGAATTTCGCTACCTTAGGACCGTTATAGTTACGGCCGCCGTTTACCGGGGCTTCGATTCAGAGCTTGCACCCCTCCTCTTAACCTTCCGGCACCGGGCAGGCGTCAGGCCCTATACGTCATCTTGCGATTTAGCAGAGCCCTGTGTTTTTGTTAAACAGTCGCTACCCCCTGGTCTGTGCCACCCCTCCCCGGTTGCCCGAGAAGAGGTCCTCCTTCTTCCGAAGTTACGGAGGCAATTTGCCGAGTTCCTTCAGCACAGTTCGCTCAAGCGCCTTGGTATGCTCTACCAGTCCACCTGTGTCGGTTTCGGGTACGGTCTATACGCGGGGGCTATTTCCTGGAACTCCTTCGCGGCCCGGTCAATCCAATAAGACCGAACGACTTACGGAATTCGTCACCACCCGCAGGCTCAGGAATGTTTGCCTGATTCCCATCGACTACGCATTTCTGCCTCGCCTTAGGGGCCGGCTGACCCTGCGCTGATTAGCATTGCGCAGGAACCCTTGGACTTTCGGCGGGAGTGTCTCTCACACTCCTCTCGTTACTCGTGTCAGCATTCGCACTTCCGATACCTCCAGGAGCCCTCGCGGGTCTCCCTTCACAGGCTTACGGAACGCTCCGCTACCGCGTGCTTGCGCACACCCTAAGCTTCGGCGCGTGACTTGAGCCCCGTTACATTGTCGGCGCGGAGATCCTTAATATTTAGACCAGTGAGCTGTTACGCTTTCTTTAAATGATGGCTGCTTCTAAGCCAACATCCTGGTTGTTTTGGGATCTCTACATCCTTTCACACTTAGCCACGACTTGGGGGCCTTAGCTGTAGGTCAGGGTTGTTTCCCTCTTCACGACGGATGTTAGCACCCGCCGTGTGTCTGCCGGATAGTACTTCTCGGTATTCGGAGTTTGGTTAGGTTTGGTAAATCTGTGGGATCCCCTAGCCCATCCAGTGCTCTACCCCCGAGAGTATTCATCCGACGCTCTACCTAAATAGATTTCGCGGAGAACCAGCTATTTCCGGGTTTGATTGGTCTTTCACCCCTAGCCACAAGTCATCCCCTACTTTTTCAACAGGAGTGGGTTCGGCCCTCCAGTGCGTGTTACCGCACCTTCAGCCTGCTCATGGCTAGATCACACCGGTTTCGGGTCTAGTCCGACGAACTGAACGCCCTGTTCAGACTCGCTTTCGCTGCGCCTACGCCTATCGGCTTAAGCTTGCTCGGCAGACTAAGTCGCTGACCCATTATACAAAAGGTACGCCGTCACCCAGGACGAACCTTGGGCTCCGACTGTTTGTAGGCATCCGGT
>CAVVOK010000005.1:0-180000 GCA_963749755.1 uncultured Alphaproteobacteria bacterium | reverse complement strand
ACGCCGCGCCGCGTATGACGCCGATCCTCGCCGCCGGCGACGGCGTGGTCGAGAAGGCCGGATCGAACTCCGGCTACGGCAACCTGATCGTGCTCCGTCACACCAACGGTTACGAGACGTACTACGGTCACCAGACCAAGTTCGCCAAAGGCATCGCGCCGGGCGTGCACGTCACGCAGGGTCAGGTGATCGGCTACGTCGGCTCCACCGGCCTCTCCACCGGACCGCACCTGCATTTCGAGATCAGGATCAACGGCAAGCCGGTAGACCCGCTGCGTATCCGCTTGCCGCGCGGCCGCGTGCTCGGCGCCGACATGTTGACCGCCTTCGAACACGAGCGCACGCGCATCGACGACTTGCTCGGCATCGAAGACGCCACGCCGACCAAGGTCGCCGCGGCCAGCTAAATACCGCGCCTTCTTGAGCATCGAAACAAGGCCGCGCTATGCCGCCTTGTCCCTTGCCACCGGCGACCCGCGGCAGGAATAGGAGCTTGTCCGCCCCACCGGTGATCTTGACGCGCGAGCCATCGGGGATGTCGCCCGCCAGGATCTTGTCGGCGAGCGGGTCCTGCACCTCGCGCTGGATCACACGCTTCAGCGGCCGCGCACCGTACGCCGGGTCGTAGCCCTTTGTCGCGAGCCACTCGCGCGCTGACTGGTCGAGATCGAGCGTGATCTTGCGGTCGTCGAGCAGCTTCTGAAGCCGGGTGAGCTGGATTTCGACGATCGCCGCCATGTCGCTCCGCTTCAAACGATGGAACAGGATGATGTCGTCGAGCCGGTTGAGGAACTCCGGCCGGAAGCTTGCCCGCACCACCCCCATTACCTCACCGCGCACCGCGTCGACGTCCTCGTTCTCGCCGAGGTTAGAGAGGTACTCGGCACCGAGGTTCGATGTCATGATGATCATGGTGTTGCGGAAATCGACCGTGTGGCCCTGCCCGTCGGTCAACCGCCCGTCGTCGAGCACCTGGAGCAGCACGTTGAACACGTCCGGATGCGCCTTCTCGATCTCGTCGAACAGCACCACTTGGTACGGCCGCCGGCGGATCGCTTCGGTCAGCGCCCCGCCCTCCTCGTAGCCAACGTAGCCCGGCGGCGCGCCGATCAGCCGCGCCACCGAGTGCTTCTCCATGTATTCCGACATGTCGACGCGGATGAGCGCCGTTTCGTCGTCGAATAGGAACGCAGCGAGCGCCTTGGTGAGCTCGGTCTTGCCGACACCCGTCGGCCCGAGGAACATGAACGATCCGATCGGACGGTTGGGGTCCTGGAGGCCGGCGCGCGCTCGCCTGACCGCCGTCGAGACGGCCTTGACCGCCTCCGCCTGGCCGACGACGCGCTTGGCGAGTTCGTCCTCCATGCGGAGCAACTTCTCGCGCTCGCCCTCCAGCATCTTGTCCACCGGAATGCCCGTCCAGCGCGACACGACCTGTGCGATGTGGTCGGGCGTCACCGCCTCTTCCACCATCGCACCAACTTCGCGTGAGCGTTCGTCGGCGGTGGCGAGTTGCTTCTCCAGTTCGGGGATGCGCCCGTAGGCGAGCTCGCCCGCCTTGGCGAGGTCGCCGGTGCGCTGCGCCTTGTCGAGGTCGGCGCGTGCCTGGTCGAGCTGCTCCTTGACCTTGTTGGCCGAGGCGAGTTTCTCCTTCTCGGCCATCCACCGCTGCGTCACCGCGCTCGACTGTTCCTCGAGGTCGACCAGTTCCTTTTCGAGGCGCACCAGGCGGTCCTTCGACGCTTGGTCGTTCTCCTTGCGCAGCGCTTCGCGCTCGATCTTGAGCTGGATGATGCGCCGGTCGAGCTCGTCGAGCGCCTCCGGCTTGGAATCGACCTGCATCCTCAGCCGCGACGCCGCCTCGTCCACCAGGTCGATCGCCTTGTCCGGTAGAAAACGGTCGGAGATGTACCGGTGCGACAGCGTCGCCGCCGCGACCAGCGCCGAATCGGTGATGCGCACGCCGTGGTGCAACTCGTACTTTTCCTTAAGCCCACGCAGGATCGAGATCGTATCCTCGACCGTCGGCTCGTCGACATAGACCGGCTGGAAACGCCGCGCGAGCGCCGCGTCCTTCTCCACATACTTGCGGTACTCGTCGAGGGTGGTGGCGCCGACGCAGTGGAGGTCTCCGCGCGCCAGCGCCGGCTTGAGCAGGTTCGACGCGTCCATCGCCCCGTCCGCCTTGCCCGCACCGACAAGCGTGTGCATTTCGTCCACGAACAGGACGACCTTGCCCTCCGCGGCCTTGATCTCGTTGAGGACGGCCTTCAGCCGCTCCTCAAACTCACCGCGGTACTTCGCGCCCGCGATCAGCGCGCCGAGGTCGAGCGCCAGCAGGCTCTTGTCCTTGAGCGATTCCGGCACGTCGCCGTGGATGATGCGAAGCGCCAACCCCTCCACGATCGCGGTCTTGCCGACGCCCGGCTCACCGATCAGCACGGGGTTGTTCTTGGTGCGCCGCGCCAGCACCTGGATCGTGCGGCGGATTTCCTCGTCGCGCCCGATCACCGGGTCGAGTTTGCCCTCACGCGCCTCGGCGGTGAGGTCGCGGGCGTATTTTTTCAGCGCGTCGTATTGGCTTTCCGCCGAGGCCGAATCCGCGGTGCGCCCCTTGCGCAGCGCCTCCACCGCCGCGTTGAGCGTCTGCGGCGTCACCCCGGCGTCGGAGAGGATCTTGGCGGTCTTCGCGTCCTTCTCGATCGCCAGCGCGAGGAGCAGACGCTCGACCGTGACGAACGAGTCGCCCGCCTTCTTGGCGATCTTCTCCGCCGTGTCGAACACCTTCGCCGTCGGCGCCGCGAGATAGAGCTGACCCGAACCGCCGCTCACCTTGGGGAGCGCGGCGAGCGCCTGTTCCGTCGCGGTCAGCGCGTCACGCGCTTGCCCGCCGGCGCGCTCGATCAGGCCGGCCGCGAGCCCTTCCGGGTCGTCGAGCAGTACCTTGAGCACGTGTTCGGGCGTAAATTGCTGATGCCCCTCGCGAACCGCCAGGGTCTGCGCCGCCTGCACGAACCCCCGGGCGCGTTCGGTGTATTTCTCGAGATCCATTGCGCCGTCCTTTCCCGACTAGGGCGTCGCCGCCGTCGCTGCGGCCGGCGACCCCACTGAAGCGCAGCCGCCGACCGGCGGCGCCGGCCCCCCTTTTCGGGCAGGCCCGTCGCATTTCAGATAGGCGCTGTCCGTCCGCTGCGGAAGGGGCGGCGCAGCGCGGCAGTTGGTCGAATTAGTGGGTCATTCGGCCAGCCACGCCTTGGCTGCGTCGAGGTCCTTGACTGGGAAAACCTTGATCTTCGACGGCATGAACATCGCCATTGGCCGGACGGCCGCCGTGAGGAAGGCATGGTCGCTGACGAAGGCCACCTTGTCGAAATCGAACGCGTGACGGAATCCCCAGCTCATGTCGTCCCAGGCAGCGCCCAGCTCGAATCCCTCGAACCGTGTCCCGGCAAGATAAAGAAAACGGAGCTTGCCGCCCGTGGCGAGGGCGGCGTCCACCGCCGGAATCAGCGTCTTTTCGTAGTCGGACGCCGTTAGCTTCCCCACGGCCTCGAAGCCGACCACTCCGTCGGGCAGATTTTCGATTTTCTCGAACATCTCGGCTCTCCCGCGTTTGTCCAGGGCCACGGGCAAACGTAGCGCCTCACCAGAGTGGCGAGGCGCGCCGGATGGTCGCACGCGGAGCCCGAACGTTTTAGGGGACGGGGGCGTTGAAAGCCTGCTCGAGCATTTGGCGGCACTCCTCCGCCAGCTCCCGCGCACCTTCGTGCGCGCACTGCTGCGCGATATCGCGCAGGTCGCGGATCGCCGCATCGACGGCCGTCCATATGTCGATCTCGACGGCCTCGGTGTCCCGCGCGCGCGGCCGAAACTCAATCACGTTTGACATTGAACACTCGACGAATCGCCTCCCCCCGGTACTCTTCGCATTCCGCCTGGAACCGGTTAACTGACGGTGGACGGCGACGCCCCGGCGCGGCATTCGCCGGCGGGCGTGGCATAGCTGCATCGGTGCGCCCGCGAGCGTTAGGTGCAACCTGCGAGGAGCGGCAATGGCCGTCGAGATCGACAAGCAAGGAACCGTCTGGACCGTCATCCACGATCGTCCGGAGGCGCGCAACGCCATGGATCCGGCGAGCGCAGACGCGCTCAGGGAAGCGTTCCTCGCCTTCGACGCCGACGAGACGGCACGTGTCGCCGTGCTCTACGGCGAAGGCGGCGCATTCTGCGCGGGGTGGGACCTCAAGTACGTGAGCACCCTCGACGGCGGGTATCCGCTCGGCGAGTTGGACATCCCCACCGCCGGCCCGCGCGGCAACGGCGGCGAGATACCGCGCGGCCCCCTCGGCCCGACGCGGCTCGAGCTCGACAAGCCCGTCATCGCGGCCGTCGCCGGGCCCGCCGTGGCCGGCGGCATGGAGCTGGCTCTCTGGTGCGATTTCCGCGTGATGCAGGAAGACGCCTATTTCGGCGTCTATTGCCGGCGCTGGGGCGTGCCGCTGATCGACGGCGGCACGGTGCGCCTCCCCCGCATCGTCGGCCAGGGCCGCGCGCTGGAGATCATCCTGACTGGCCGCCAAGTGCCGGCCGAAGAATGCCTGAGGATCGGACTCTGCGAATACGTCGTGCCGAACGGCGAAGTGCGCGCCAGGGCCGAAGCGCTCGCCCACGACATCGCGCGTTTTCCGCCGGTCTGCGTGCGCGTCGACCGCCGTTCCGCGATCGCCGGCCAAGGGCTCTCCGTCCGCGATGCGCTCACGCGCGAGTGGTACAACGGCCGCGAGGCGCTGATGAAGGAAGGCGCCGCCGGCGCGGCGCGCTTCAAGGATGGCCTCGGCCGCCACGGGGACTTCGACAAGATCGACTGACGAGCCGACGCCGCGCCCGACCGGCGGCCGTGAAGCGGCCGCCGGCCTGTTTCCCTCAGTCGAAATGCGACGGTGACGAGAAAGGCTTGGTGGCATCCACCACAAACATGACGAGGGCATGCATGTCCGCCGTGCCGGTGCTGGAGACTTCCATCGTCGTGACGGGAGCCTTCCCCGGCATCGTCCCGCCGGCATTGACCACCGCCACTCCCTCAGGCGTTCTCTGACTCAGTTGACCGGCGAGTACATAGAAGGCCTCGGAACCGGGATGCGTATGCGTCGAGGTATGGGTTCCCGTCGGCGCGACGGCGTTGTTGAGACGCAGCAGATACTCGGGCGCGGTGATACGGGCGACGGGCCCAACTTCCGTCACCGCGCTCCCACCATGCGTGGGGGCGCCCTTCGCACCAAGCGTGATGAGCCAGACCTTGCCCTCGACTTCGGCGGCCAGGGCCGTCGGGCCTGCCGCCGCCGTGGCCTCGGCGAGCGTCGGGAAGTTCTCCACCTGCCAGTATAGTGGCCCATCGGGAAGGCTGCTGACCTTCTTCTCGACCACCGGCGTGATCGTAAACTGCGCCTGTGCCATTGCCATTGATGCCGACAGCGCCATGCCCATCCCACAGAGCGAAAGGGCCAAGATGCCGGCGCCTGAAATTTGCAGTTTCATTGTTCGTCTCCTGAGGTTGATTGTCTGATTGTCCCGTGCCGCGGCCAATGGCCGATCGCTATTTCGGCAGTCCCTCGATGTGGTACAGGCGCACGTTGGCGCCCTTGTCGCGCAGTGGAATCAACTCCTTGAACGTCGGCGAGTTGAAGTACGCCTTGGCCTGGTCGAGGCTGTCCCAGGCAATCAGGGCGATGTCCTTTGGCGGCGTTCCCTCTTCGGGTGCGACCCGCCCGTGCAAGGCGAGGAAGCGGCCACCCGCGGCGGTGACCCCCGCCCCGTTCCGCTTCGCGAACGCCTGGAACTGGTCGGCGTCGATGACGTCGATCTCAGCGATCGTGAAACCGGGCGCCTTGGCGTTAGCCTGCGCATGGACTTGGCCCACTGCGGCGGCCCCGATCGCGATGCCAGCGAACAGCGCCGCGGCAAGCGTCAAACGGGCTTTCGTGCGTGCCGAAAATGCCGGTGAACCCGTCGGTGATTGCCGTTCCATTGAGCTTTCTCCAGGGTTTCGTGTGACCCGAGGAGCTAGGCGCGATGCGACCGGCGCGTAACGAAGGAGGCCGAAGTGAAAGCCGAGCAACTCCCGAAATTTGACGGCCCGCGGAAACCT
Organism: uncultured Alphaproteobacteria bacterium; assembly: GCA_963749755.1. GTDB lineage: Bacteria > Pseudomonadota > Alphaproteobacteria > Rhizobiales > Kaistiaceae > JBBDMC01. The sequence continues at coordinate 173,855 of CAVVOK010000005.1, read as the reverse complement.
CGTCAGGCCAGGCAGCTGCGTTCACTCGCCCTTGGCGACCGCCGCCTTGACCACCGCTGTGGCCGCGGCGGCTTTCGCGGCCGCCTTAGCTTCGGCGACGCCATTGGCGGCGGCCTCCGGCCCAAGGGCCAAGCCCTCGGCACGCACCAAGATCGTGTCCGTCACGCCGAGGAACCCAAAGATGCCCCGCAGGTAGGCGGTGGCGAAGTCGAACGCCTTGAGCGGGCCGGCCGAATAGACGCCGCCGCTGCACACGACGATGACGAGGTTCTTGTCCTCGAGCAGCCCGACTGGCCCGGTTTCATCGTATTGGAACGTCTTGCCGACGCGCATGATGTTGTCGATCCACGATTTCAGCACCGACGTGATGCCGAGGTTGTGCATGGGCGTGGCGACTAGGATCGTATCGGCGCTGAGCACTTGTCCCACGTAGTCGTCCGACGCCTGCAAGGCGGCGATGTTTTCTGCGGTGTGATCTTCGGCCGCGCCGAAAAAGGCGCCCAGGTGAGCGGCGTTCAGGTGGGGTGGCGGATGTAACGCGAGATCGACATCGACGACCGTCGAATCGCTGCGCTTGGCCAAATCCTCGTCGAGGAAGACCTTTGAAACCGCGCGAGAGACCGATGAGGAAAAGGCGGGACTGGATTGGACGTTGAGTATGGTGGGCATAATTCACGTCTCCACAGGCGGTTTCTGCGTTGAGTTCGAGATGACCCGAACTGCCTCGAAGGCGCGGGGCCGACTTCCGTCGAAAACGCTAACCGCGGCGGCCGATCCGGGAACGAAAGAGATCGAAGGAAAACCCGAGGAACGCCCGAAAATGTGATGGCCTGCGAAGGCGCGCGCGCGGTATGGTCAGTCTCGCGCGATCACGTAGGAACCGGGCATGCCCAATATCACCCGGCGAAGCATCGTTGGCGGGCTTACCGTGATGGTCGCGGGCGCAATGCTCGCGACGGCATTACAGACGGTGTCGGCGGAAGAAGCCCCGCTGGCGATCAAGGGATACGACCCGGTGGCCTATTTCACGGCCGGGAGTCCGCAGCACGGGCGTCCGGACATCGCCTACGAGTGGGACGAGCATCGTTACCTGTTCGCAAGCGCGGAGGATCGGGACCTCTTCATCGCCGATCCGGTGCACTACGCTCCGCAATTCGCCAATTTCTGTGCGATGGCGCTTACTCGCGGCGAACTCCATGAGGCCAACCCGGAAAACTGGCTCATCAGCGACGGCAAGCTCTACATCTTCGGCGAGACCGTCGGTCCTGCGCTTTTTCAGCAGAATCTTCCCGACAACATCGTCAAAGCCAATCAGAACCGCTCGCTCATACCGCAGCGTTAGCGGCCGCTTGCCGAAGGATCGGCGTCCGCCGGATAGAGCCCCGCGGCACTGAGCCCGTCGCGCAATCGTTCCAGGTCGGCCGCGCTCAGGAACTTCGTCCCGAACTCTTTCGGATCGAACGTCGGATCTGAGCGGACCATTGCCGCGAACCGAGCGGCATCATCCACGCGGCCCTGCTCGGCATAGGCGGCGGCCAGAACGACAAGGCTGAAATTCGCGCCAGTGTTGTCGCGGAGATTCAGGTCGGCCTGTTCGATTGCCGCGTCGTAGCGCCCTTCCAAATAATAGGCCAAGCTGAGAGCGAAGCGATCGATCGCCGTGAGATCGGGATCGATGCGCAGTGCCTGCTCGAAAACCTCTATAGCGGCATCCGTCCGTCCCAGCCACATCAGTACGTTGCCGCGGCCTGCCAGCGCCCGGGCGTCGTTTGGATTGATTGCGATCGCGCGATCGATCTCCGCTTCCGCCTGCTGGTAGCTCTGATGGAGGATGTCGATGCGGGCGAGGACGATGTGTGCGCGCAGTTCGGAATCGTCGAGGCTCAGCGCATCCAGCGCCAATCCCTCGGCGCGACCCAGCGATTCGGTCGGCGATTCCGCCCAGCCCATCGACGTGTCCGTGTAATAGGTCTCGGCAAGCGCCGCATAGGCTGGCGGCGTAGTTCGGATCGAGCTCGATGGCGCGCTTCAGCATCGCGCGTGCCTCCACGTTGTCGGCGCGAGTCGGATGTTGCAACGCCGGCCTGGCGCGCAGCACGTAATCATACGCTTCGAGGTTTTCCGGTGGCTTCGCGGCCACCCGCCGTTGTTCGATCTGTGTGAGCACGGCTAGCCAGGGCGCCGACGACTTGGGTGGTGATGTCCTCCTGCAGCGCGAACACGTCCGCCAGCGCGGCGTCGAAGCCGGAGGCCCAAAGTACCTGGCCCTTGGCGTTCGACGACTTGGGCGCTCACCCTCACGCGGTCGCCAACCTGGAGCACGCTGCCTTCGACCAGATATCTGACCGCGAGACGGCGGCCGATCTCCTCCGGGGTTGCCGGCCTGTCCTTGTAGGGGAGGACGGCGTTCCACGACATCACCGTCAGTTCGGAGAACCGGCCTAATGCATTGATGATGTCTTGCGTCAGTCCGTCCGCGAAGTAGTCGCGGCCGGGATCACCGCTCTGGTTGGCGAGCGGAAGGACCGCGACGGCGGGTTTGACACCAAGCGCGGCGCTTTCGGTTGCGGTCTGAGCATGCGGAAATATCCACCCCTCCCCTGCGATTACGAGCACTGCCGCAAGAGCCAGAAGCGCCAATCCGACGAGAGCCGCGATGCGCACATTGGCGGCCGCCGACACGAACCGGCCGCGCACGGTCGGAGACGCTGCGGGTTTCGCTAGCGGTTCAGAATCGTCACCGGAGGTTGGAAGCGGAGTACCCGCGGCCGCACCTTCATCGCTGGCGGCAGCTGAAACATCTGCCTCAAAGCGGTAGCCGCGACGCGGAACCGTCTTGATCAGGCGTTGGCCATCGGATCCAAACGCTCGCCGCAGTTCACCGATGCTTTGGACCAGCGCGTCGTCCGTGACCGCAATATTCGGCCACACCGCTGCAAACAACGCGTCCTTCGACACGAGGCGTCCAGGATTTTGGACGAGATAGGCAAGGATAGCGAACGTCTTGGGCCGGAGGGTTATCTCGCTCCGGCCATCGAGAAGACAGCCGCGATCCAAATCCAGGACGTAATGATCGAACCGCAGCAGCCTTGGCGGCATCTGCGCGTGTGGGTCGGAATCGCGCGTCGTTTCCATGCGTGCAGATACGGCTTCCCTGCCGGCGTCTTTCGCACGAACGGCAATTCAATCCTCAAGGCACGCTATTTTACGCCCTCGTGGGACGGGCGTCGCGCCCAAATCCGTCGAGGGACATGGGCGTCGGTCCCACCGCAGACTGGGGTTTCCGACGACGGCGGCGTTCGTACCCGATCCCCTGGCCGATGCTTCGCCAATCGTTAACGCCGCGCGACCTATCATCGGCCCTCCACCGGGACGAGGACTTGACGCCCATGGCCGACACCACTGTCGCCAGCGCCGGCCGCGCACAGACATTGACGACCGCGCTGCCGTTTCTCGCCGCGGCCGTCATCTACGTCGTCGTCCTCGCCGTCGGCGGCCAACTCCTCGGCGACGCCGACAGCTATTGGCATCTCGTGGTCGGCAACTGGATCCTGAGCCACGGTTTCCCGACCACCGATCCGTTCTCGTTCACCTTCGCCGGCGAACCCTGGATCGCAAAAGAGTGGTTGTCGCAGCTCACCTTCGCCGCCGCCCACGCCGTCGGTGGATGGACATTGGTCGTGGTAGTATCCGCCGCCGCCATCGCCCTCGCCTTCGGTCTGCTCGCGCGCTTCCTCATGGACGAACTGGCGCCGATGCCGGTGATCGCGTGCGTCGCCGCCGCGTTCCTTCTCGCCGCGCCGCATATGGTCGCCCGGCCGCACGTATTGGCATTCCCGGTCATGGTCGCCTGGGTCGGAACCCTCGTCCGCGCGGTCGATCGCGGACGCGCGCCGCCGTGGCCGCTGCTCGCGCTGATGGTGCTGTGGGCGAATCTCCACGCGGGCTTCACCCTCGGCATCCTCATGGTGGGTGCACTCGGCCTCGACTCCATCGTCACCGCCGATCCCGCCGAACGTTTCGGCGTGGCGCGGCGGTGGGTGCTGTTCGGCATCGGCGCGCTGCTCGCGGGCATGGTGACGCCCTACGGCCCCCAGTCGATGCTCGTCACATGGCGCGTGCTGAGCCTGGGCCCGGCCCTCGGCATCATCGCCGAGTGGCAGCCGCCGGATTTCAGCGAAGTCACCGGATTCGAGCTGGTGCTCCTGCTCTCCGCCGGGCTGGTCCTGCTCCGCGGGCTGACGCTGCCGCCGGTTCGCATCCTCATCGTATTGGGCCTCGTACACATGGCGCTATCGGCCGTGCGCAACGGCGAGGTTCTAGGGCTGCTCGGCCCGCTTCTAATCGCTGCGCCGATCGCACGGCAGGCGCCAACGCTTCGCCGCGAGCCGCTCGCCGCGCGCGCCAACCTCCCCGCCATTGGATTGATTCTCCTGGCGATTTTGGCGCCGATCACGTTCGGCCTGATGTCGCTGAACCCGGTTGCGCCGGCTGCCCACATCACCCCCGCCGCCGCCGTCGCCGCCCTCAAGCAGAGCGAATCCTCTCGTGTTTTCAATGACTACGACTTCGGCGGCTACCTCATTTATTCCGGCATCAAGCCGTTCATCGACGGCCGCACCGAGCTCTACGGCGGCGCCTTCACCGCCCGCCACCACAACGCCGTAACCCTTTCAGATGTAAGCGATTTTCTGGCCATGCTGGACGAGTACGACATCGACGCGACGATGCTCACGCCGGTCACGCCGGCCGTGCAGTTGCTCGACAGGTTGCCGGAATGGCGACGAATCTACGCCGATGACACGGCCGTCGTACACGTGCGCACCGCGCGCTAGATGCGCTATTCGGGGTGCGTATGCCCCGTTTGCATTCCATCTACCGCTACCCGGTCAAAGGCCTCTCGCCCGATCCGCTCGACCGTGTCACCCTGACGCCCGGCGAGACGATTCCGTTCGACCGCGCCTACGCGATCGAGAACGGACCCTCCAGGTTCGATCCGGCCCAACCGCGCACCATCCCCAAGATCAGTTTCCTGATGCTGATGCGGAACGAGGGGCTGGCGGCGCTGAAGACGACTTTCGACGACCGTGACGAGCGCCTGACGGTGCGCCGCGAAGGAGCGACCGTCGCCGATGGGCGGCTCGATACCGACGAGGGCCGGCGCGCCATCGAGGCGTTCTTTGACGAAGCATTCGCGGCTGAACTGCGCGGGCCGGCGCGAATCCGTTTCGCGCCCGGCCACTCGTTCTCCGACACCGCCGCCAAGGTCGTCTCGCTGATCAATCTCGCGACGGTCGCCGACATCGAAAAGAAGATCGGCACGCCGGTGAACCCGCCCCGCTTCCGCAGCAACCTCTACGTCGAGGATATGCCGGCGTGGGCCGAGTTTGATTTGGTGGGAAAGACGATCGCGATCGGCGACAGCCTGCTTGAGGGCCGCGCGCGCATCGACCGCTGCGCCGCCACCAACGTCGACCCGGAGACCGGGCGCCGCGATCTCACGATCCCCGAAAGCCTCCGGGCGATCTACGGACACCCCAATTGTGGGGTCTATTTCAACGTGGTGAAGGGCGGCACGATCGCGATCGGCGATCGCCTCGATACGGTCTGATCAGTCTTCGCTCTGCGCAGGCGCCGCCTCCGCCTCCGGCCTGCCACCGCCCTCGCGGCGCTCTCCGCGCTCGCCGAAGCGGTCGCGGTACGGCCGACGACGGCGATATCCGCCGTGGCCACGGTCGCGGTGTCCGCCGTCCGACGGCGCGTTTTCATCCGCCCCCGCATCGGCAGCTTCAGAACCGCCGTTGACGTATGGCTGCGGATCGGAAAGGCCGAAGGCCGGTTGGTGGCCGCCTTCACGCTGCGCCTGCGGTTGCTGCGGTTGCGGTTGCGGTTGCGGCTGACGATCGCCACCGGCGCCGTTGGCGGCGGCCTCTCGCTCGTCCTCGTCGTCGCCTTCGTCGTCACTGCGGAACACCGGCTGTGGCTGAGGCATCTGCGCCTGGGCCGCGGCAACGATGCGGTAGTAGTGCTCGGCGTGTTGGAGGTAGTTCTCCGCGGCGACGCGGTCCCCCGACGAGTGCGCATCGCGGGCGAGTTGCACGTATTTCTCCGCGATGTGAAGGGCGGTGCCGCGTATTTTGACGTCACCGCCGTTGCTTTCATACGAGCGCGTCAGCGGATTGGGGCCTTTGCGATTGCGGCCCCGCATACGCTTACTCTGTTGTCCTTGCCTCATCGGCGCGTTCTCTTGGTAATACGCCACGGTTCACCGCGACGAGCGGTGTTGTCGAAGATCGCAACGAACCGGCGCCGCCAGCCCGCTGTCTTGGCCCTGTCGAATTTGACTCACCCGGTTCAAGGTTCCCTAGCGGGATACTCCCGCCAAGCCCAGGATGTCCGAACTCTGGAAAACGGTCCGAACACTCGAGCGATCAGATTGCGGTTGTGCGACGAAGGCTACCCGCCCAGCGCTTTGCCGCGATCTCATCCAAGCCTGTGATTGCTTTGGACGCGCCCGTCTTTGCACGGCGCCACGGACCCTAACCGGTTCGTGGTGCATTTCCAAGCGGTTTTTGCGCCGTCGCAAATCGTCGTCAACCAACGCCAAACGCCGATGGGCGCACGAGAATCGCCACCCGATCGACACCGCCGAGGTCGCGCGCGAAGGTGGCTCCGAACCCACCTGCCCGGGCCATATCGGCGACAGATTCGCGCTGGCCGATTCCGATCTCGACGAGCGCTGCACCGTCCATCGCGAGCACGTTTCCGAGCCCGGCAACGACGCGACGGATGGCATCGAGACCATCCGTACCACCGTCCAGCGCTCGCGCTGGATCGTGGTCGCGCACCTCGCGATCGAGCCCCGCGATGGCCGTCGTTTCGATGTAGGGAGGATTGGCGACAATTACATCCACCGGTCCGCGAACCGGCGCCCCCCAATCGCCGACGACGAATGTGGCGCGTTTTGCGAGGCCGAGTCGATCGGCATTGGTTCGCGCCGTCGCAATGGCATCCTGCGAGATGTCGACGCCGACGCCAACCGCATTCGACAACTCCGACAAGAGTGCGAGAAGGATCGCTCCACTGCCGGTGCCAAGATCGGCAACGCGTATGGTCGCATCCGCCGCGCGATGCTGCCGCACGAACGCCAGCGCTGCGTCAACCACGGTTTCGGTGTCCGCGCGCGGGACGAGGGTTTCCGGCGTGATGACCAGGTCGAGCCCATAGAACTCCTTGTGACCGACGATGCGCGCCACCGGCTCGCCGGAAATCCGGCGCGCTGCGAACGCGAACGCCGCCGCCTCGACGCCGCCTTCAGTTCGTTTGTGGGCGTGGAGCACAAGCTCCGACGAATCGACGCCGGCCGCGTGCGCGACGAGAATACGCGCGTCGATATCCGGCGTCGCATGGACAATCCCCGCCAGCGCCGGGGCAAGACGACCGGCAACCGCGCGGCGAAGGTCGCCGAGCGTTGGCTCGCGGGCGATCTCCTCAATGCCTTGCCGCGCCTTGTTCACCGCTTCGATGACCCGTGGATGAGGCAACAGATAAGGCCGAGCCGGCACAAACGGAAGGGCCGGCGACATCATCGCCGGCCCCCTGTCAAACCGTGACTGATCTTTCAGTGCTGTCCGAACCAAAGCACCAACGCCGCGCGCACCGAATGGATGTCTGCATCGGCAGACGCGGTTCCATAGTATGCGCGGCCGCAGCCGCCGACTTGCGGCGTGCACAGCCCGGATATGTCGCCCGACTCAAGATGTGTCCAGCGATACTCGACGCGGCCCGACACGTGCGGCCCGAACATGTGCTCGATACCCGCGCCGAGCGTGACACCGTTGGCCTTCACGTGGCCGGAGTACTCAAGGTCGTCGCAGAAATGGCATCCCTCGAATTCGTAGAGCGAGCCTGTTGCCCAGGACCAGCCGGCAAGGCCATAGAGCAGGCTGTTCGTCGCGTGAACGATTCCGAGCCGGACCGCAACGGTGGCGATGTCGTTGAATTGAGCCGCGAACTCCTTGTAGAAGCCGCCGCCGAAATCGGTGGAGACGTCGCTGCTGAAGTCGCCGTGCCACGTGTAGTCGGCGAAGACGCCGATCACGTGGTTCCCAGACCGGGCATCGAGACCGATCAGACCTGAGACCAACCAATTCTGATCGGACGCACTCGTCAGGTAATCCTCGGACGGCAAGCCCGGGATATCGGTGTGCGCGGCCCCGTCGATCGTGCCCCACAAATAGCCACCGGCACCGCCGATGTAGAAACCCGACCACGGCTCGGCGGCGTGGGCCGGACCGACCGCTTGTACAACACACGCGGCCAGCACCGCGACCGCAGCAGACATAACGCGCTTGAACATGACTTCAGCCCCCAACGCTACAAACGCAACTTCCTCTCAGCCTGAGGCGAGTCAGGGCACGAAACCGGCCGGCAGACAACGCCGCGTTAATACTTCGTTAACGGATGTGGCATTTTGGCTACGCGCAGGGCCCCGGCGTTACATTCCGAGGTGGCGGGGCGGTCAGGGGACGCCGTAAACGCGCGCGTTCTCGCCGGGCACCGGCATAGGCACCGGATCGTAAGGCAGGCCCATCTCTTCGGAAATCGCTCTCATGTTGAGGATCTGAAGGACGGGTGTGTCGTCGCGGCCGAGCATATAGAGAAGGCCTGGGGTGGAGCCGCTGCACGTTTCCAACCGTGGCCGGAGGCCGCCGTCGCTTGCATACTTCCGGTTCTCCGGGCAGGTACCGAGGCTGATCACCGAGCCGCCCACCTTGACCATCAGCGCGAAGCTTTTACCGCCGCCCGTCGCCCCTCTTACCCGCGCTGCGAGCTCGTCGACGATTTCGACGAGCGGACGATCACCGACGAACGGAAAGTCGTGGCGCGCGATGGACGCGCGAAGCACGTCAGGTGCACCCGGCTCCATGTTGCCGCCGGTGGCGCTTCTCCCGCCGAGCACGACCGCGAGGGGCTCGATCGTGAGGATCCCGCGCTCCGAGAGCAGCGCCAGGATTTCTGCGAGGTTCAACTCGAGATCGTTGGCGCCCCATTGCGACGAGCCGAGCGATGGGATGTAGGTGACATCGGCATCGAGCGCCTGAAGCGCGGCGAGCACGGCGAGATCGGCGCCGAGAAACGATCCCAACTCAATGAGTAGCACTTTGCTACCGGAGCCGACGCCGACCCCGGCCATGTAGCGGACGAGAGCGGCGGCGAAATCGAAATTCGTCGCTGTCCGCTTGTCGGCGAGCGTCGCGGCCGTGGTCGTCATCGGCGTGTATTCCTGTCCGACCATGCCGGTTTCGTTCGGATCGATGTCCGGCCCCGGCCAGATCCCAAGCTCACGCTTCTTCGCGATCAGGACGGCGCTCGCCGCCTGCACGGTCTTCGCCGCCGCAAGCATCTGCGCGCGGGTCGCGCTGCCGGCCGCCGCGTCGCCGACGCCATTCGCGAGAAGGGCGGAGACGACCAGTGCGATCCAGCGAACAGCCATACTCGTCTTTCCCCTCCGATCAGATGCCTTCCGCCGCCAATAGCGTCGCTTGGTGGTCGGTGGTGAGCGCGTCGATCAGTTCGTCGAGCGCCTCGCCGGCAAGCACCTGATCGAGCTTGTAGAGCGTCAGGTTGATGCGGTGGTCGGTGACCCGGCCCTGCGGGAAGTTGTAGGTGCGGATGCGCTCGGAGCGGTCGCCGCGTGCCGACCTGGCCCTTGCGCGCCGCGGCGCGCTCGTTGTCCGCCTTCTGCCGCTCGAGGTCGAAGAGGCGCGCGCGCAGCATCTGCATCGCCTGCGAGCGGTTCTGGTGCTGCGAGCGCATGACGGACGTGACGATGATGCCGGTCGGGATGTGAACGATGCGGATGCCGGAATCGGTGGTGTTGGCGTGCTGGCCGCCGGCGGTGGAGGCGCGCGTGGTATCGACGCGGATGTCTTCCGGGCGAATTTCGATATCGACGTCCTCCGCCTCGGGCAGCACCGCCACCGTCGCGGCCGACGTGTGGATGCGGCCGCTCGCCTCCGTCGCCGGCACGCGCTGCACGCGGTGGACGCCCGATTCGAACTTCAGCCGCGCGAACACGCCCTTGCCCGCGACTTCGGCGATGATCTCCTTGTAGCCGCCGGCCTCGCCTTCGCTCTCGGAGAGCACCTCCACCTTCCAGCGGTGCAGTTCGGCGTAGCGCTGGTACATGCGGAATAGGTCGCCGGCGAACAGCGCCGCCTCGTTGCCGCCGGTGCCGGCGCGGATTTCGAGGATGGCGCTCTTCTCGTCGGCGGCGTCCTTGGGGATGAGCAGCCGCCGCACCGCCTCGCTTCAGCTCGTCGATCCGGTCGTCGAGCCGCTCGGCCTCCTCGTCGGCGAGCGCCGCCATCTCGGGGTCGTCGGCGAGCGCATCGAGCCCCTCGCGCTCCGTCTCCAGCGCCGTGAGATCGGTGATCGCCTGGTAGACCGGCTCAAGCTCGGCGCGCTCGCGGCTGAGCTTGACCAGCGTCTCGCGATCGATCGGCTGCGCCAGGCGCTGATCGATGGCCTCGACGCGGGAAACGACGGCGGCGATCTTTTCTCTCGGTAGCATGGAGGAGCTTATATCGGGACGCTCGGTCGCCGCACTAGGGTCCGATTCCGACATTTGCCTTCCTTGGCAGCGCGCGCCCGAGCAAATGTCGGAATCAAGGACCACTAGCAAGTTTTCGATTCTAGTGGAGCTTCGAATTAGCATTTGACCACGAGCCTGGCCGCAACCTGGACTAAATGTCAAATTCGCTCCGCTAGTGCGGAATGCCTTCGCGCTGGGCGAATTCGATGAGCGGCTGGCGCAGGTTGCCGCGCCCCCGTCACCATCGACCAGATCGTTGACCAGGCTGGTGATCTTGCCCGCGTCGAGGGCGAGGATCATCGCCTTGACCGGACCGATCGCCGCCGGCGAGATCGACAGCGAGCGGTAGCCGAGGCCGATCAGCGCCATGGCGGCCAGCGGATTGCCGGCAAGCTCGCCGCACAGCGTCACCGGCACGCCCGCCCACGCCGGCGACGATCGACCGCAGCGCCCGCAGGAACGGTCGCGACAGCGGATCGAACCGCTGCGCCACCAGCATGTTGCCGCGGTCGCTCGCGGTCATGAACTGGAGCAGGTCGTTGGTGCCGACCGAAACGAAGTCGGCGACCTCGGCGAGGCCGTCGAGCTGCCACAGCATCGCCGGCACCTCGATCATGGCGCCGAGCATGACCCGCGCCGGCTCGGCGTGGCCGTGGCGGCGCATGTGGGCGAGTTCGCGGTCGATCATGCGCGCGCGCCTGCGCACCTCGTCGAGCTCGGTGACCATCGGCAGCATGACGCGCAGTTCCCGCCCCGCGCCGGCGCGCAGCAGCGCCCGGAGCTGCGTGCGCAGCAGCCCCGGCCGGTCGAGACCGAGCCGGATCGCCCGCCAGCCCATCGCCGGGTTCTCCTCCTCGGCGGTCCGCAGATAGGGCAGCACCTTGTCGCCGCCGATGTCGAGCGTGCGGAACGTCACCGGCCGGCTCGCCGGCCGCATCGCAGCACGGCGCTGTAGAGCGCCTGCTGCTCGCTGAGCTTGGGCATCTTGCGCGGCGATCATGAACTGCAGTTCGGTGCGGAAGAGGCCGATGCCCTCGGCGCCCGATTCGGCGAGATGCGGCAGATCGACCAGCAGGCCCGGCGTTCATCAGCAGCGTCACGCGCTCGCCGTCGCGGGTGACCGCCGGCTGGTCGCGGAGCAGCCGGTACTGCTCCTGCCGCCTGGCGCGGAAGCGGACCTTCTCGGCGTAGGCCAACTCGACGTCGGCGTTGGGCCGGAGGTGCACCTCGCCGGCGTCGCCGTCGACGATGATGGCGTCGCCGTTCTCGACCAGCGACACGACGTTGCCGACGCGGCCGACGGTCGGAATGCCGAGCGCGCGCGCCACGATGGTGACGTGGCTGGTCGGGCCGCCCTCCTCCAGCACCAGCCCGCGGATGCGGTCGCGGCCGTAGTCGAGCAGCTCCGCCGCGCCCATGGTGCGCGCCACGATGATCGCGTCCTTGGGCAGCTCGTCCTCGCCCGGCCCGTGCGGCTTGTTCATCAGCACGCGCAGCAGGCGGTTGGTGAGATCGTCGAAGTCGTGCAGCCGGTCGCGCAGGAACGGATCGATCTGGCGCTGCAGACGGGCGCGCATGTCGCTCTGCACCTTCTCGACCGCCGCCTCGGCCGACAGGCCGTTGCGGATCGCCTCGTGCATGCGCCGCACCCAGCCGCGGTCGTGGGCGAACATGCGGTAGGCCTCCAGCACGTCGCGATGCTCGCCGGCTTCGCGCGATGTCGTCGCGCGACAGCATGTCGTCGACGAACAGCCGGAGGCTGGCGATCGCCTCGTCGAGCCGGCGCGGTCTCCTGCGCGGCGTCCTCGCCGATCAGCGCGGTCACCACCACGCGCGGCTCGTGCAGGACGGCATGGCCGAGGCCGACGCCCTCGCCGAGCGCGCACGCCGGTGAGCGCGATCGGCCGCTTGAGGTCGAGCGCGACGCCGCGGCGCGCCAGGCCCGCCAGTTCGCCGACCGCGATCATCTCGGCGAGCACCATCGCCGTCGTCTGCAGCGCCTCGACCTCCTCCTCGTGGTAGGTCCGGTGCGTCCTGTTCTGGACGACCAGCACGCCGAGCGTGCGGCCGGCGCGCAGGATCGGCACGCCGAGGAACGAGCTGTAGATTTCTTCGCCGGTCTCCGGCAGGTACCGGAAGGCGGGGTGGGCTTGCGCGTCGGGCAGGTTGAGCGGCCGCGCCTCCGCCGCGATGGTGCCGACGAGGCCCTGGCCGATGCGCAGCGAAGCGTGGTGGACCGCCTCCGGCTTCAGGCCCTCGGTGGCGTAGAGTTCCAGCACGCCGTCGGAATGCAGCACATAGACCGAGCACACCTCGGCCACCATGTTGGCCGCGATCTGGGTAACGGTCTTGTCGAGCCGGGCTTGCGCGCTGATCGGCTCCGCCATGATCTCCCGCAGGCGGCGGAGCAGGACGCGCGGCCCGGCGGGGGGACCCCGCATGATCCGCTATCCTCGGGACGTTTCTGGTTGACCGCTGTCGGGCCGCCAGCTCGGGCGGCGCGACGCCGAACCCGCCGGTCAAACGTTGTCGAGCCCGTATAACGAATGCAAAGTCCGTACCGCAAGCTCGGTATACGGCGCGTCGATCAGCACCGAAATCTTGATTTCCGAGGTCGTGATCGCGCGAATGTTGATGCCCTTTGCGGCCAAGGCCTTGAAGCAATCGGCCGCCACGCCGGCGTGGCTGCGCATGCCGATGCCGATGACCGAGATCTTGGCGATGTCGGTCGAGCCCTGGATGATCTGGTAGCCGATCTTCTCCCGCTCGCCCTCCAGCACCGCGCGCGCCCGTTCGTAGTCGGCGGTCGGCACCGTGAAGGTGAGGTCGGTGAGGGTGCCGTCCTCCGAGATGTTCTGGACGATCATGTCGACGTTGATGTTGGCGGCGGCAAGCGGCCCGAAAACGCCGGCGGCGACGCCCGGCTTGTCGGCGACGCGCCGGAGCGAAATCTGCGCCTCGTCCTTGGAATAGGCGATGCCGCTGACGACCTTCTTTTCCACGATCTCGTCCTCGTCGCAGATGAGGGTGCCCGGCGGATCGCCGTCGCCCTTGAGCTCCGGCGCGTCGGGGTCGTCGAAGCTCGACCGCACGAAGGTCCGCACGCCGTGCACCATGGCAAGCTCGACCGAGCGGACCTGCAGCACCTTGGCGCCGAGCGAGGCCATCTCCAGCATCTCCTCGTAGGAGATGCGCGCCAGCCGCCGCGCCTGCGGTACGATGCGCGGGTCGGTCGTGTAGACGCCGTCGACGTCGGTGTAGATGTCGCAGCGCTCCGCGTCGATCGCCGCGGCAATCGCCACCGCGCTGGTGTCGGAGCCGCCGCGGCCGAGCGTGGCGATGCGGTTGTCCGGCGCCGATCCCCTGGAAGCCGGCGACGACGGCCACCTGGCCCCTGCTCCAGCCGCTCGATCAGCCTGTCGCCGTCGATATCGACGATGCGCGCTGCGCCGTGGGCGGCGTCGGTCCTGATCGGGATCTGCCAGCCCTGCCACGAGCGCGCGTCGACCCCGATGTCCTGGAGCGCGATCGCGAGCAGCCCGGACGTGATCTGCTCGCCGGAGGCGACCACGGCGTCGTACTCGCGCGCGTCGTGCAGCGGCGCGGCTTCGCGCGCCCACGCGACGAGCTGGTTGGTGGTCCCGGCCATCGCCGAGACCACCACCGCGACCTGGTGGCCGGCATCGACCTCGCGCTTGACGTGGCGGGCGACGTTCTTGATGTGGCGAACGTCGGCGACGCGACGTGCCGCCGAATTTCATGACCAGTCGCGCCATTGATCTACCCCGTCGCCGGTCTCCTGTCGGCCGGAAAAGGCGCGCCTTCATAGCGACTTGGCACGCCGGTCGCAACGGGCGCCGCTACAGTCTCGCCATGCCACCGCCGCTCTGCAAAGGCCCAGACCGTCGATCCCGCCGAGATCGCCCGCTTCTCCGCGCTCGCCGCGGATTGGTGGGACGCCGACGGGCCGATGCGGCCGCTGCACCGGCTGAACCCGACGCGCCTCGCCTGGCTGAAGGAGCCAAGTGTGCCAGCGATTCGGCCGCGAGGAGGCCGACCCGAGGGCTCTTGCCGGCCTCACGCGTCCTCGACGTCGGCTGCGGCGCCGGCATCCTGTCGGAGCCGCTCGCGCGCATGGGCGCCGCCGTCACCGGCATCGACCCCTCCGGCGGAGATCATCGCCGCGGCGCGGCTGCACGCCGGCGGAGAGCGGGCCTCGCCATCGACTACCGCGCCACCAACGGCCGAGGCGCTGGCCGACGCCGGCGAGACGCTTCGACGTCGTCACCGCCCTCGAGGTGGTCGAGCACGTGACCGACGTGCCCGCTTCGTCGCGACCTCGGCCGGCTGGTGAAGCCCGGCGGCCTGCTCGTCGCCTCGACCATCAACCGCACGCTGAAGGCCTTCGCGCTCGCCATCGTCGGCGCCGAGTACGTGCTCGGCTGGCTGCCGCGCGGCACCCACAGCTACGACAAGCTGGTGACGCCGTCGGAGCTCGCGGCCGCCTTCCGCGCCGCCGGGCTTAAGCCCGACCGCGGAGACCGGGGTCATACTACGACCTGCTCGCCGACGAGTGGCGGCTCAGCGGCGACATGGACGTCAACTACATGATGGCGGCCGGGCGGTCGTACGTCGCCGGCCAGGACCGACAACCGCCCTGATCTCATGTGCGCTGCCAGGCGCCGCTATCTCGGCCGCCAAATCAGACCAACGGTCGCCTGCCCGAAACCCGAACCGCCACCGTCGAAGTAGTAGGCGACTTGACCGCGGATGGTGACCCTCGGCGTCTTGGCAAACTCGACGCCCGCCCCGGCGATGCCACCGGTATCGGAGTCGACGAACGACACACCGCCCATGCCATAGAACAGGGCGTTGCCGCTCGTGATGCCGCGTTGGCCGACGAGATAGCCTTCGGAGCCGTCACCGGATCCGACCGCCGGCGTCGAAATACGGTCCGTAAGCGCCTTCCACGCCGAACACGAAGCCCGAAGCACCGCCGAAGTTGTACCCGACCACGCCCTGAACAGGGACGTAGTTGTCAAAGTCGTAGCCGCTCTGGATTCCGAGATAGAGGCCGGTCCAATTCATTGCGGGGGCCCCATACGAGTCGGCGGCTTGCGCCGCGCCGCTCAGCAATGTGAGTGCGCCGACGGCCGTCCCCAAGAGGCTGCAACCTATTCATCACTTCCCTCCAAACTGCGGTCGCGTCGAGGTAACGCCATCATCGTTACCGATAGCTTACGAGGATCGCACCCGCGGCTATCGACGACGTTCAGATTTCGCTCAACTTTCTCTGCGGAGTTGCAGATCGACAACGGTGACGTCGCGGCATTGGCCGAGAACCCTTGCCGCGCTAGTTCCAGTCCTCGGGCAGCTTCGGCAGCGGCTGGAACGCGATCCCCTCCTGCGCCAGCGCCTGCGCCTCTTCCTTCGTCGCCTCGCCGTAGATGCCGCGCGGTTCCACCTCGTCGTAGTGGATCTTGCGCGCTTCTTCGGCGAACCGGTCGCCGACGTAGTCGGCATCTCTCCGTCACTTTGCGGCGAAATTCCTTCATCGCCTCGCGCAACGCCGCTGACGCGGGTCGGGCGCGGCGAGCGTCGACCTTCTCGTCCGCTTCGCCTCGGACGACACCGCATCGCCGTGCCGCGCGCGCCGCCGATCGCCGGCGCCATCGGCGCCTTCTCGACCTTGGTCGAGCCGCAGAACGGGCAGGCGTTCTCGCCCGCCGCCGCTGCGCGGTCGTAGTCGGCCATCGAGCCGAACCACGCCTCGAACGCGTGATCGCGAGAGCAGCGCAGCGCGTAGCGGATCATCTCACGACACCGATTTCAGCCGCTGCGCCGGCCTCGCTGGCGGCGTGAACGGCCGGTCGTTGGCGAGCGCCGGGATGCGTCGGCGCGCCGTCGCGCTCTGCCGCCGGATCGATGTCGGCGAAGATGACGCCCGGCTCGCGCTCCGCCTCGGCGATGATCCGTTCCCCACGGATCGACGATCATCGAATGGCCGTAGGTTTCGCGGCCGTCCTCGTGACGGCCGCCTTGCGCCGCCGCGATGACGAACGCCCCGGTCTCGATCGCCCGCGCGCGGACCAGCACATGCCAATGCGCCTCGCCGGTCGTGCGGGTGAACGCGGCCGGAATCGCGATCACCGTCGCGCCCGCCTGCGCCAGCGAACGATAAAGATGCGGGAAACGAACGTCGTAGCAGACGCTGAGCCCGAGCCGCGCCCACGGCAGTTCGGCCACCACCGCCGCCGTCGCCCGGCCGGTAGAGTCTCGATTCGCGGTAGCTCTCGCCGCCGCCGAGGTCGACGTCGAACATGTGGATCTTGTCGTAGCGGGCCACGATGTCGCCGTCCGGCGCGATCACGAACGCGCGGTTGGCGACCGCGTCGTCGCCGAGCCGGATCGCCATCGACCCGATGTGGAGATGGATGCCGAGCTCGACCGCCAGCGCGCGAAACCGTGCCAGCGACGGATCGCGCTCCTCCGGCGAGATCGCGGCGAGCAGGCGCCTGCGATCGCGGTCGAGCACCGTCGTCATTTCCGGCGTCAGCACGTAGTGGGCGCCGGCCGCCGCCGCCTCGCGGATCAGCCGCTCGGCCGCGGCGACGTTGGCGGCGACGTCGAGCGCCGCTCCGCATCTGCACGGCCGCGGCGCGGAAACACACCCATTGAGCCAGTACTCTCGCTCATCGCCCTAGAGATATCGGTCAGTCCCTCGCCGCGAACAACCCGGGCGAACACCAGAACGTCGACCCCGGTGGCGCCGGCCCGAGCAGCGCGCGGGTCGCGGCCCGCACCGTGGCCCCGGTGGTGTAAACGTCGTCGACCAGCAGCACCCGGCGGCCGGCGACCGCCACCCGTCCCTCCGGAAGCACGCGGAAGGCGCCGCGCACGTTGCGGTCGCGCTCGCTCGGCGTCAGCCCCACCTGCTGCGCCGTCGCCCGGACGCGCATAAGCGCCGCCGGTGCGAACGGGCGCCGGCCTTCGCGGCGACCGTTGGCGGCGAGGAGCGCCGACTGGTTGAACCGCCGCCACCACAGCCGCCGGCGATGGAGCGGCACCGGCACCACGACGCCGGCATCGGCGACGATCTCCGCGCCGGCCCGCGCCATCCACCCCGCCATCCACGCCGCGAGCTCCGGCCGGTCGCGGTACTTGAGTCCGTGCACCAACGTCCGCGCGACATCGTCGAAGGTCGCGACGGCGCGGCAGCGGTCGAACGGCGGCGGGTCGGCGATCGCCTCGGCGGAAAGCGCGCCCTCGCCAAGATCGTAGGCAAACGGGATGCCGAGCCGCGCGCAGTAGGGCCTGTCGATCAGCCTGACGCGCGACCAGCAGCGCGCGCAGAGCGCCCCCTCCCCGGCCGTCGGCGCGGCGCAGGAAAGGCACTGCGGGGGCAGCGCGACATCCGCCGCGATCCGCAGGACCGCCGCGGCCGCGCCCGTCAGCCGCGCAAGCGGCGATTGACGGAGGGGCGCGGCGTCACCTTCAGGGGTCATCGGCGGACCTTAGCCCGCCGTCGCCGCTTTGACGACGGTCGGCCGCCGCCCCATAACCGAGGCGATGACCGGCCCCCCGGCGATCTTCGACCACGCACTGCTGGACCAGCGGCGCCGGCGCGCGCTCCGCGGTTCAGTGGCGAACACGGCGTTTCTCCACGACCTCGCGGCGGACGATCTTGTGGACCGGCTGTCGGCGGTTACACGCCGCTTCCCGCTGGTGGCCGAAATCGGCAGCCCCCTGCCGCGTCTCGCCGAGCGTCTCCTCGCGTCGGGGCAGGTGGACGAGGTCGTGCGGCTCGACCGGCTGACGGAAGCACGGCCGAATGTCGTGGCCGATCCGGCGGGACTACCGTTCCGCCGCGCGAGCCTCGACCTGATCGTGTCGGTGCTGTGGCTGCAATGGGCCGACGACCTCCCCGGTGCGCTCGCCCAGATTGCCGCCGCGCTGAAGCCGGACGGGCTGTTCATGGCGGCAATGATCGGCGGTGAGACGCTCCGCGAACTGCGCGCAGCGCTGGCAGAGGCGGAGGCGGAGGTGATGGGTGGCGCCTCGCCGCACATCGCACCCTTTGCTGAGGTGCGGCCGCTCGGCGCGCTGCTGCAGCGCGCCGGCTTCGCGTTGCCGGTGGTGGATCAGGATCGCCACATGGTCCGCTACGCCTCGGCGCTGGCGCTGATGCGCGACCTCCGGGCCATGGGTGCCGGCAACGTCCTCGTCGAGCGCGGCCGCCGCCCGCTCCGCCGCGACGTGATCGCGCGGACCGTCGAAATCTATGGGGAACGCTTCGGCGATCCCGACGGCCGGGTCAGCGCGACGTTCGATATCGTGTGGCTATCCGGCTGGGCGCCGCACGAAAGCCAGCAGAAGCCACTGAAGCCGGGAAGCGCCAAGACGCGCCTCGCCGACGCGTTGGCGACGGAGGAACGGCCGGCCGGCGAGAAAGCCCGCCCCTAGCGGTCGAGTGTCTCCAGATCGTGGCGCGCGTCGCGCACCGCGATAGCGCTGGTCACGATCGGGTCGATCGTCTGGAGGGCACCGACTTCGGTCGCCGGATCGCGCGCCTTCAGCCCGCCGAAGAGAACCAGCGCGACACCAATCAGCGCGACCGTGATCGGCACGAATGCCACCAGCGGAACGCGCCGCGCCTCGCGCCTGGCCGCTTCGGGGAGCAGCGACAGCGTCAGGTCGTGATCGAAATGCGTGGTCATGGCTCTAATCGTCATCGGTCGGGTTAGACGCAACCGATGGCGAGAGCATGGCGCGGGTCTATAAAAGTTCGATTAACGGCGCGATCAGCGGCTTGTCGGCGGGTGGCATATCGTAGTCGAACAACTCCGCCGGGCGGACCCACTTCAGCGCCTGCCCCTCGTGCGCCGTGGCCGTCCCCTGCCAGCGGCGGCACGCGTAGAGCAGCATGACGAGATGGAATTCGTCGTAGCGGTGGCTGGCGAACGTCAGGGGCGCGAAACACGCCGGCGCCACGTCGATGCCGAGCTCTTCTTTCAGTTCGCGCGCGAGCGCCGCCTCCGGCGTCTCGCCCGCCTCGACCTTGCCGCCGGGGAACTCCCAGAGCCCGGCCATCGACTTTCCCGGTGGCCGTCGCGCGATGAGCACCCGCCCGTCCATGTCGATCAGCGCGCAGGCCGCGACGTGCGTGACCCTCATCGCCGCGTCAGGACCGGTAGCCGGCATTGATGGCGATGTAGTCGCTGGTGAAGTCGCACGTCCACACCGTGTCGCGCGCCTTGCCGACGCCGACATCGACGGCGATGACGATCTCCTGGCGCTTCACGTAAGCGGAGGCGACATCCTCCGAGTATGCCGGATCGCGTTCGCCTTTGACGGCGACGCGCGTATCGCCGAACCAGATCGCGAGCTTGTCGCGGTCGGCCGGCTCGCCCGCCTTGCCGACCGCCATAACGATGCGGCCCCAGTTGGCGTCCTCGCCGGCGATCGCCGTCTTGACCAGCGGCGAGTTGGCGATCGACATCGCGATCCGCCGCGCCGACGCCTTCGACGCGGCCCCCGTCACCCGAATCTCGATGAACTTGCGCGCGCCCTCGCCGTCGCGCACCACCTGCTGCGCGAGGTCGCGCAGCAGGTCGTCAAGCGCAGCGCGGAACGGCGCGAGCCGCCGGTCACGCGGATCGGCGATCGCCGGCGCGCCTTGAGCCTTGCCGGTGGCGAACAGGAGCAGCGTATCCGACGTCGAAGTGTCACCGTCGATGGTGATGGCGTTGAACGTGTCGCGTACGCCGCGTGTGAGCAGCGCCTGGAGCACGTCCGGCGCGAGCGGCGCGTCGGTGAACACGAACGAGAGCATCGTCGCCATATCCGGCGCGATCATGCCGGCGCCCTTGGCGATGCCGTTGATGACCACGTCCGCCCCGCCTAGCGCGACGCGGCGGCTCGCGCCCTTGGGAAACGTGTCGGTGGTCATGATCGCCCGCGCGGCGTCGATCCAGGGCGTGGGCTCCGCGCGCGCGACCAGGCCGGCGGTGACAACGCCGAATTTTCGCGCGTCCAAGGGCTCGCCGATCACGCCGGTGGAAGCGAGGAACACGTCGCGCTGGCGGCAGCCGACCGCTTCGGCGACACGCGAGGCCGAGAGGCGGGTCGCCTCGCGGCCGCGCTTCCCCGTGAATGCGTTGGCGTTGCCGGCGTTGACCATGAGCGCCCGCGCGTACCGGCCAACGAGCGCCGCCTTACACCAATCGACCGGCGCCGACGGGCACTTGGAACGCGTGAAGACGCCCGCAATCGACGTGCCCTTGTCGAGAACGACCAGGAGCACGTCCGTGCGATTGCGGTAGCGGATGCCGGCGGCGGCGGTGGCGAACCGCACGCCGCCGATCGCCGGCATTTCGGGAAACGACGCCGGCGCCAGCGGCGAAACCGTCGCCATCGATGTTCCGCCCCTCGCGGCCCCGTGTGCGTCTATTGCGCCGGCGCGGCGGGCTGATCACCAGGCGTTGCCGACTGAGCGTCCGGCTGCACGCCGGGCGCCGGCTTGATGTCGATCGTTGCCGCGTCGGTCAGGTCGGCGATCGCCTTGTTGAAGGCGTTTCTCACCAAATCCTGCTGGATCCGCTGCGCCTCCTGCTCGAAAGTCTTGGGCGGCGCCTCCCGCTTCTCCTCGAGCTGGATCACGTGGTAGCCAAACTGAGACTCCACCGGCTCCTTGGTGTACTCGCCGACCTTGAGCGCGAACGCCGCGTCCTCGAAGGGCTGCACGGTGTCGCCCTTTTGGATGAAGCCGATGTCGCCGCCTTTCGAGGCGGACCCGGTATCGACGGACTGATCTTCCGCGATCTTGGCGAAATCGCCGCCGTTGTTGAGCTCCTTGATGATCTCCTCGGCGGCGTCCTTCTGCGTCACGAGGATGTGCCGGACGTGCAACTCGTACTGCGTGCCCTGGTTCGCCTGCTCGTCGGCAAAGAGCTTGCGTGCCGCGTCCTCGGTCACCGCTTTGTCGAAGATGCGGTTGAGGTACTCGGTGTAGAGCACACGGTCGCGCACGAGGTTCATCCGGGAGACGACAT
This sequence comes from uncultured Alphaproteobacteria bacterium, assembly GCA_963749755.1. Classification (GTDB taxonomy): domain Bacteria; phylum Pseudomonadota; class Alphaproteobacteria; order Rhizobiales; family Kaistiaceae; genus JBBDMC01. The sequence goes on along the minus strand of CAVVOK010000005.1, from coordinate 152,207 downwards.
CCGGGTCGCTCGCGATGCCGTCTTTCTCGGCGGCCTTCGCCGCCAAGCGGATGTGGATCAGAAGATCGATGGTCGTCTTCCTCCGGTCCACGACAGAGACGCGGGCGAGCTGGTCGCTGAACTCATCGTACGCGACGGAGAGATCGTTCTCGGTGATCACATCGCCGTCAACGACGGCGACGATCCCGCCGCCGGGTTCGGCTGACGTGGAGTCCTGGGCGGCCGGCTTGACCACGCCGACGAAGGCGACGAGAGAGGCGGCGATAGTAACCACGAATATTGCGGCACCCGCGCGCGCGAAAAATCGACTGGTGAGACTCATCTTGTTATCCGAGCTGGAGTTGCTGACGTGCCGCCCAGGCATCGCCCGGAAACCGGCCGGGCGCGGCGTTGACATCGACTTTCCCCCCTCTTATCTGTCTCGGGGCTTGGCGTCCAGAACGCTTTGAATCCTCAGGCGCTGACGGCGGCCCAGTCGCGTACGACGCGGCCGCGTGAGAGATACTTCCGGCGCCGCCTGCGCCTCGCCCACCTGGGCTATCTGAAGCTCAAGGATCATTGCGATGGCCGGTCTCGGCTCCATCGCCCGCAAGTTTTTCGGCTCCGCCAACGACCGCCGCCTCAAGGCCTACGAACCGAAGGTCGAAGCGATCAACGCGCTGGAGACCGAAGTGTCGGCGCTGTCGGACGCCGACCTTGCGCGCCCGCACCGACGACTTCCGCGCCAAGATCGCCGCCGGCGACGCCCTCGACGACCTGCTCGTGCCCGCCTTCGCCACCGTGCGCGAGGCGGCCAAGCGCACGCTCGGTCAGCGCCATTTCGACGTTCAGCTGATCGGCGGCATGGTGCTGCACGAAGGCGCCATCGCCGAGATGAAGACCGGCGAAGGCAAGACGCTGGTCGCGACGCTGCCGGTCTACCTGAACGCGCTTGCCGGCAAGGGCGTCCACGTCGTCACCGTCAACGACTACCTCGCCCGGCGCGACGCCGAGTGGATGGGGCAGATCTACAAGTTCCTCGGCATGACCGTCGGCGTCATCGTTCACGGCCTCGACGACGCGGAGCGCAAGGCCGCCTACGCCGTGCGACATCACCTACGGCACCAACAACGAGTTCGGCTTCGACTACCTGCGCGACAACATGAAGTACGAGCTCGCAACGATGGTGCAGCGCGGCCACAACTTCGCGATCGTCGACGAGGTCGAATTCGATCCTGATCGACGAGGCGCGCACGCCGCTGATCATCTCCGGCCCGCTCGACGACCGCTCCGAGCTCTACAACACCATCGACACCTTCATTCCGCAGCTCACGGTCGACGACTACGAGGTCGACGAGAAGCAGCGCACGGCGACCTTCACCGAGGCCGGCACCGAGAAGCTCGAGCGGCTGCTGCGGCGAGGCCGGACCTGCTCAAGGGCGAATCGCTCTACGACGTCGAGAACGTCACCGTCGTCCACCACGTCAACCAGGCGCTGCGCGCCCACCGCCTGTTCACAGCGCGACAAGGACTACATCGTCAAGAACGGCGAGGTCGTCATCATCGACGAGTTCACCGGCCGCATGATGCCGGGCCGCCGCTATTCGGAAGGCCTGCACCAGGCGCTGGAGGCCAAGGAGCACCAGCCGATCCAGCCCGAGAACCAGACGCTCGCCTCGATCACCTTCCAGAACTACTTCCGCATGTACGACAAGCTCGCCGGCATGACCGGCACCGCGGCGACCGAGGCGGAGGAGTTCGGCGACATCTACGGCCTCGAGGTCGTCGAGGTGCCGACCAACATGCCGATGGTCCGCATCGACGACGACGACGAGGTCTATCGGACGGCCGACGAGAAATACAAGGCGATCATCGCGCTGATCAAGGACTGCCACGACCGCGGCCAGCCGATCCTGGTCGGCACCACCTCGATCGCCAAGTCGGAAATCCTCGCCGAGATGCTGACCAAGGACAAGGTTCCGCACCAGGTCCTCAACGCCCGCTACCACGAGCAGGAAGCCTTCATCATCGCCCAGGCCGGCGTGCCGGGCGCCGTCACCATCGCCACCAACATGGCCGGCCGCGGCACCGACATCCAGCTCGGCGGCAACCTCGACATGCGCATCCAGCCAGGAACTCGCCGAGGTCCCGGAAGGACGCGGAGCGCGAGCAGCGCATCGCAGACGATCCGCGACGAGGTCGCCGAGCTGAAGGACAAGGCGCTCGCCGCCGGCGGGCTCTACGTCTCGGCACCGAGCGCCACGAGAGCCGGCGCATCGACAACCAGTTGCGCGGCCGCTCCGGCCGCCAGGGCGACCCCGGCCATTCCAAGTTCTTCCTGTCGCTGCAGGACGACCTGATGCGCATCTTCGGCTCCGAGCGCATGGACGGCATGCTGCAGAAGCTCGGCCTGAAGGAAGGCGAGGCGATCGTCCATCCGTGGATCAACCGGGCGCTCGAGAAGGCCCAGCAGAAGGTCGAGGCGCGCAACTTCGACATCCGCAAGAACCTGCTCAAGTTCGACGACGTGATGAACGACCAGCGCAAGGTGATCTTCGAGCAGCGCATCGAGCTGATGGCGCCAGGAGACCGTCACCGAGACGGTCGCCGACATGCGCCACGAGGTGATCGAGGCGCTGGTCGCCAAGCACATCCCGGAGAAGGCCTATCCCGAGCAGTGGGACGCCGACGGGCCTGCACGACGCCGTCCAGATCGGTCTCAACCTCGACCTGCCGGTCGCCGACTGGGCGAAGGAGGAGGGCATCGCCGACGAGGAGGTGCGCGAGCGCCTCGATCCGCGCCGGCGACGAGGCGGCGGCCGCGCGCGCCGCGCGCTTCACGCCCGACATCATGCGCCAGGTCGAGAAGGCGGTGCTGCTGCAGACCCTCGACCACCTGTGGCGCGAGCATCTGGTCGATGCTCGACCACCTGCGCCAGGTGATCGGCTTCCGCGGCTACGCCCAGCGCGACCCGCTGAACGAATACAAGACCGAAGCCTTCGAGCTGTTCCAGGCGATGCTGACGCGCCTGCGCGAGGCGGTGACCGCCCAGCTGATGCGCGTCGAGATCGTTCAGCGCCCGCCGCCGCTCGCGCCGGAGGACGATCTTCGAGGCGCTGGAGGCGACCCACATCGACCCGCCACCGGCGAGAACGAGATGGCCGAGGACGAGGCGCAGTGGCGCCGCGGCGGAACGGTCGCGCAACGGCAACGGGCGCGGCGTCGCCGCGGCGGCCGCCGCCGCGCAGATCGACCCCAAGAACCCGGCGACCTGGGGCAAGGTCCAGCGCAACGCCCCCTGCCCGTGCGGCTCGGGCAAGAAATACAAGCACTGCCACGGCCGCTCGCCTGGCGCTAGCCGCCCGTAATCCGGCCCAGCATCCGCCGCGTGCCGGACGCGGCGTGCTGCTATAACGCGGCCGATGACCTTCGACCAGATCTTCCTGTTCGCGCCTGTTCGCCGGCGTCTTCGCGCTCCTGATCTGGGGCCGCTTCCGCTACGACCTCGTCGCCTTCGGCGCCCTGATCGTCGCCGTCGTCGCCGGCGTCGTGCCGACGGAGGAGGCCTTCGCCGGCTTCGGCCACCCGGCGACGATCATCGTCGCGCTGGTGCTGGTCGTCTCCCGCGGGCCTGATCAATTCCGGCGCCGTCGCCTGGATCGTGCGCACGCTGGTCGACACCGGCCGCAGCCTGTCCAGCCACATCGCCATCATGGCGGCCGATCGGCGCGCGCTGTCGGCCTTCATGAACAATGTCGCCGCGCTGGCCCTGCTGATGCCGGTCGAGCTGTCGGCGTCGGCCAAGGCCGGCCGCAGCCCGGCCTGTCGCTGATGCCGCTTGGCTTCGCCACCATCCTCGGCGGCATGGTGACGCTGATCGGCACGCCGCCCAACATCATCATCGCCGCCTTCCGCGAGCGAGACGCTCGGCGCGAGCTTCGCCATGTTCGACTTCGCGCCGGTCGGCCTCGCCGTGCGCCGTCGTCGGCGTCGCCTTCGTCGCCCTCGTCGGCTGGCGGCTGATCCCGGTTCGAAGCAGGACGCAGCGCCGACGGCCGACCTTCGCGACCTCCACGGCTACGTCGCCGAACTGATCGTGCCGGAAGACTCGCCCGCCATCGGCAAGAAGGTCGCGCGATCTCGACGAGGCCGCCGAGGAAGCCGGCGTCGACCGTCATCGGCCTGGTGCGCAAGCGGCCAGCGGCTGCCCGGCGCGCGCGCGGCGCGAAGAAATCGCGGAAGGCGACGTCCTGGTCGTCGACGCCGCCGTCGACGCCATCGACGCCTTCGTCGGCGCCCTCGAAGCTCGACTTCCCGGCCGCGACGAGCTGGCCGAGGAAGACGGCACCGGCGACATGGCGCTGGCTCGAAGTCGTCGTGCCGCGCGACTCGCGCCTCGACGGCCGCTCGGTCGCCGCCGATCGGCCTCGGCCGCCGGCTACGACGTCGTCGCTGCTCGGCGTCTCGCGCCAGGGCAAGAGCTTCCGCGAGCGCGTGCGCCGGCTGCCGATCGAGGCCGGCGACGTCCTGCTGCTGCTCGGCCCGCCCGACCGGCTCAACGACGCGGCCCAGTGGCTCGGCGCCCTGCCGCTCGCCGAGCGCGGCCTGACCGTCACCCAGCACGGCCGCGCCGCCTTCGCCGCCGGCATCTTCGCCGCCGCCGTCGCGCTGGCCGCGCTCGAACCTCGTCTACCTGCCGGTCGCGCTCGCCGCCGTCGTCGCCGCTCTACGTCATCTTCGACATCGTGCCGCTCCGCCAGGTCTACGACGAGATCGAATGGCCGGTGGTCGTCCTGCTCGGCTCGATGATCCCGCTCGGCGACGCGCTGGAGACGTCGGGCGGCACCGGCGCTGATCGCCGACGGCCTCGTCGACCTCGCCTCCGGCCTGCCGGCCTGGGCGGTGCTCACCGTGCTGATGGTCGTGGTCGATGACGCTGTCGGACGTGCTCAACAACACCGCGACGGCGGTCATCGGCGCGCCGATCGCGGTCGAGATCGCCGACCGCCTCGGCGCCAACCCCGACCCGTTCCTGATGGCGGTCGCGGTCGCCGCGTCCTGCGCCTTCCTGACGCCGATCGGCCACAAGAACAACACGCTGATCCTCGGCCCGGGCGGCTACGCCTTCGGCGACTACTGGCGCATGGGCCTGCCGCTGGAGGTCGATCGTCGTCGCTGGTGGCGGTGCCGACGATCCTGCTGGTCTGGCCGCTCTAGCATCAGGCCGGCGTCCGGTTCGCCGACGACGTTCGGCGCCGGCGCCGGCCGCACGGTCGTCGAGCATCGACGGCCGCCAGGAACTGTCGCCCGTCTCGGTGCCGAAACTGCCGACCGGCGGGCTCTGCGGCGTCGTCTCCGGCGTGATCGCTCGGCGCCGGGGCTGCGGTTGCGTGCCGCTCGCCGTGGCTTGACGCGGCAGCGGCAGGCGCTGGGCGCCGCCGTCGGCACCGGCGCCGCGACCGGCGGCCGCGGCCGTGTGGACGCGGTCGCGGACGCGGCCGGCCGCGCCGGCGCCGGTGCGCTGGCCGAGCTCGCCGCCGACTCAGCCGAGCCAGCGCGTCAGCAGACTGCATTGCTGCACTGGCTGCGCTCGGCGCCGCGCGCTGCTCGCTTCGCCGCCGCCTTGGCCGCAGCCGCCTGCTGCGCCTGCGGCTGCCTTCTAGCGCCTGCTGGTCGAGCGCCGCCACGGCCCGATACTGCGGCGTCGTCGGCGCGCCTGCTTCTTGGCGAGCGCCACCGCGATCGCCGTCCGGCACCTGGTAGGCCGGGCACGCGGCCGACGGCGTCGAAGTTCGCCGTCGCCGGCGTTCCGCGTTGAACACGTAGTGCCGGTCGCACACGTCGACCTTCGGCGGCACGCGGGTCACCTCGAAATGGTCGTAGCCGTCCTTCAGCATCGCGCCAGAACGCCATGTTCGGGTTGTCGCGGTGCGTGGCCATGTTCTCCGGCGTCATGCGGAACGGAAAGGCCTGGATCTGGAAGGCGCGCTGGCCGCCGCGGAAGGAATCGCGCGCCAGCGCGAACATTTCGCCGGCGCTCTCGTCGGTCATCGAGTAGCAGCCGGCCGACGAGCAGGCGCCGTGCACCATCAGGTTCGAGCCGGTGCGGCCGTAGCGCGCGGTCGTAGGCGTTGGGATAGCCGATGTTGAACGACAGATAGTAGTTCGACTTCGGGTTCATCTGCGCCGGGCGTGACCGTGTAGAAGCCTTCCGGCGCCTGGCGGTCGCCTTCCTGCTTCTTCGGCCCGAGCTCGCCGGACCACTCGCAGATGTCGTAGGTCTTGAGCAGCGCGATAGTGGCCGTCGCGCTGCTGCTTCCAGACCTCGAGCTCCGACTCTTCCTTGAAGATGCGGATGAAGATCGGCGACGGTCGCCTTCATGTCCGAGCTGCTTCATCGTCGCGCGACAAGCGCGTGCGGCACCGGCTCAGCTGCTTGGGAATGCTCGGATTCCTGGCAGCCGGCGAGCAGCGCCGCGGCGACGCCACGACGGCCAGCCACGCGCAGAATATCGCCGACGATGGATCGGACCGCCATCCGACGATCCCTTCGAGCTGAATCGCTCGCCCGCCGCCGTAGACCGGGAATCTGCTAAATCGTCAACCTTGACGATCCGTTAACGCGCGACAGCCCGTCGTTACAGCCGATTTGGCCGAGCCTGATGTGGCAAGCGCAAGGCAGACCGCGATCGCGGCAAGTCTCAGAGCGATGCGGCCGATCGCAAGGTACTTCTCGCGCCGCTGCCGCCGGATTTCCTCCGGCGGCAGGTTGTCGAGCGCCGCCAGCGCCTCGCGCGATCGCGTCGCCCGTCGCCGCGATCGTCGCCTCCGGCTCGCGATGCGCGCCGCCGACCGGCTCGGCGATGATCGCGGTCGATCACGCCGAACCTCAGCAGATCCTGCGGCGGTGATCTTCATGCCGGTGGCCGCGTCCTGGGCCCGGCTGGAATCGCGCCACAGGATCGAGGCCGCGCCCTCCGGCGAGATCACCGTGTAGATCGCGTGCTCGAGCATCAGCACCTTGTTGGCGGTGGCGATCGCGATCGCGCCGCCCGAGCCGCCCTCGCCGATGACCACCGCGACGTTGGGCACGCCGAGCTCGAGGCAGGCCTCGGTCGAGCGGGCGATCGCCTCGGCCTGGCCGCGCTCCTCGGCGCCGATGCCGGGATAGGCGCCGGCGGTGTCGACCAGCGCAGACCACCGGCAGGCCGAAGCGGTCGGCGAGTTCCATCATCCGCACCGCCTTGCGATAGCCCTCCGGCCGCGCCATGCCGAAATTGTGCTTGCAGCCGGCTCTCGGTGTCGCTGCCCTTCTCGTGGCCGATCACCGCGATGCGCCGCCCGCGGAAACGGCCGAGGCCGGCGACGATCGCCGCGTCCTCGGCGAACTTGCGGTCGCCGGCCAGCGGCGTGAATTCCTCGATCAGCTCGCTTGACGTAGTCGCGGAGATGCGGGCGGTCGCGGATGGCGCGCGACCTGCGTCTTCTGCCACGGCGTCAGCTTGGCGTAGATCTCGGCAAGCGCCTGCGCGGCCTTGGCCTCGAGCCGGGCGATCTCCTCGCCGATCGCGACGGCATCGCCGCTCGTCGCCGAGCGACCGCAGCTCCTGGACCTTGCCCTGGAGGTCGGCGACCGGCTTTTCGAAATCGAGATAGCTGCGCATCCGGCTCGTAGATCATGCGTTGCGGACAGCGCTCGGCACGCTCGCGCCGCGCAAAGCGGCGGCAAACTGGCCTTGCCGGCCGAAGGGTGTCAAGGCGAGCGCCGGCCGCTCAGCCGCGCTCCTGCGCCAGCGGATGATGCTCGGCGACCAGCGCCCGCAGCCGCTCCTCCAGCACGTGGGTGTAGATCTGCGTCGTCGAGATGTCGGCGTGGCCGAGCAGCTGCTGCACGACGCGCAGATCGGCGCCGTTCTGCAGCAGATGGCTGGCGAAGGCGTGGCGCAGCACATGCGGCGAGACCTTCGCCGGCGGCAATCCCGGCGCGCGCCGCCAGCGTCCTTGAGATCGCGGGCGAAGGCCTGGCGGGTCAGGTGGCCGCTCTCGCCGACGGCGGGAAACAGCCACGGGCTTCGGCCGCCGCCGCCGCCGCGCCGCGCCGCCAGATAGGCGGCCGTCGCCTGCCGCGCCCTGTCGGTCAGCGGCACGATCCGCTCGTGCCCGCCCTTGCCGCGGACGGTGAGGAAGCGGCGCCTCGCCGCGCAGCGCCGCGCCGGGCAGCGCCACCAGCTCGGAGACCCGCAGACCGTGGCGTAGAGCAGCTCGACCAGCGCGTAGAGGCGAAGCGCGCCGCAGCCGCTCGCCGCCGATACGGTCGTCCTCGGCCGCCTCGCCTCGCGCGGCCGTCTCGAGCAGCCGCTCGACCTCGGCCTCGCTCAGGACCTTGGGCAGCCGCGCCGGCCGCGCGCGGCCCGTCGATGGTGCCGGTCGGGTCGTCGGCCGCGCACCCCCTCGCTGACAGGAAGCGGTGGAACTGGCGGATCGCCGACAGCCGCCGCGCGGCCGACGTCGCCGCGAAGCCCGCGGTCGTCGAGATCGGCGAGATAGGCGCGGATCGTCTCGGTCGCCGCATCGCGGAGAGCCCGCGCCCCGCTCGGCGAGGAAGCCGCGCATAGTCGTCGAGATCGCGCCGATAGGAGGCGAGCGTGTTGGCCGCGGCGCCGCGCTCCGCGCTCATCATCTCGAGGAACGCCTCGACATGGTGGCCGCCCGCGTCGACCGTCGCCGCGCCATCGCCCTCACTGCCGAGCTTGCTCGGCGCGGGATGCGGATCGGTCATTTCGCGCGTGTTCGGGCTCGACGAAAGTGGCGAGATACACCATGCCGCCGGCGCCGACCAGCGGCGATGCAGGACGAGCACGACGAAGAATCGGAACAGACTGGGCATGGCGGTCCCCGATGGCCGTGCCGCGAGGGCCGAATCAGGTCGCGACAGCAACCGTCACGTCATTTTGGACGATAGCCTGCCGCACAGGCAAGCGCGCCCGGTCCAGGCCGTCGCCTTGACAGAGCGCCGGCGAAAGCGGCTCATACCCTCGCCGAACACCGCGAGATTCGCACGACGGGAACCGTGCCAGGATCGGAGGCCGCCGGCCGACAGCCGCGAACCGCTCGAAACCCGGGTCGCCCGGCTCTCGACGGCCGCACCGCTGGTGATGGTCGGCATGATGGGCGCCGGCAAATCCTCGGTCGGCCGGCGCCTCGCGAACCGCCTCGGATTGCCCTTCGTCGACGCCGACACCGAGATCGAGACTGCCGCCAACGCCACGATCACCGAGATTTTCGAGCGGCACGGCGAGGCCTATTTCCGCGACGGCGAGCGCCGCGTCATCCAGCGCCTGCTCGACGGCACGCCCAAGGTGCTCGCCACCGGCGGCGGCGCCTTCGTGCAGCCGGAGACCCGCGCCGCGATCCAGCGAGATGCGCATCTCGATCTGGCTGAAGGCCGACCGCGACCTGCTCCTGTCGCGGGTCAAGCGCCGCGCGAACCGGCCGCTGCTGAAGGACGGCGACCCCGCCGAGATCATCGACCGGCTGATCGCGGAACGCTATCCGCTCTACGCGGAGGCCGCGATCCACGTGCAATCGCGCGACGTCGCCCACGACGTCGTCATCGACGATATCCTGTACGCGCTCGCCGACTATCTCGAGCCGCGAGGCGACGAAAGAGGCCTGATCCGATGGTCGAAGCGGCGACGCGATCCCGCGGACCTGCCGACCGTCACCGTCGATCTCGGCCCGCGCTCCTACGACATCCTGATCGGCCGCGGCCTCGATCGACCGCGCCGGCGACGAGATCGTCGCGCGGCTGCCGAGGTGCGCGCCGCGATCGTCACCGACGAGACCGTCGCCGGACTCCACCTCCGCACCCTCGATCGACAGCCTGGACGCTGCCGGCATCGACCACGTCACCGTGACCGTGCGCGCCGGCGAGGAAACCAAGAGCTTCGCCAGCCTCGCCAACGTGGTCGACGGCGCTCCTCGCCGCGCGCATCGAGCGCTCCGACGTCGTCGTCGCCCTCGGCGGCGGCGTCGTCGGCGACCTCGCCGGCTTCGCCGCGGCGATCGTGCGGCGCGGCATGCGCGTCGTGCAGGTGCCGACCACGCTGCTCGCGCAGGTCGACTCCTCCGTCGGCGGCAAGACCGGCATCAACACGCCGCGCGGCAAAAACCTTGTCGGCGCCTTCCACCAGCCGTCGCTGGTGCTCGCCGACACCGGCGTGCTCGACACGCTGCCCCCGCGCATCTTCAACGCCGGCTACGCCGAGGTGGCGAAATACGGCCTCATCGGCGACGCGGAGTTCTTCGCCTGGCTGGAGGCGAACTGGCGCGCGATCGCCGCCGGCTGGCCGGAGCGCGATCAGGCCATCGCGGTCTCCTGCCGCGCCAAGGCCGCAGGTCGTCGCGCCGACGAGCGCGACGAGGGCAAGCGCGCCCTGCTCAACCTCGGCCACACCTTCGGCCACGCGCTGGAGGCCGCCACCGGCTACTCGGACCGCCTGGTCCACGGCGAGGCAGTCGCCATCGGCATGGTGCTGGCGCTCGAGTTCTCGGCCCGCATGGGCCTCGTGCCGGCGGACGATGCCAAGCGCGTCGCGCGCCATCTCGCCGAGGTCGGCCTGCCGACCGCGCATCGCCGATATCCCGGCGAGCCGCCGAGCGCCGAGCGCGCTGATGGAGCATATCGCCCAGGACAAGAAGGTCTCGCGCGGCAAGCTGACCTTCATCCTGGCGCGCGGCATCGGCCAGGCGTTCGTCGCCCCGGACGTGCCGCCGGCGCCGATGTCGCGCGAATACCTCGCGGAGCACACGCCCCGGTGACGCACGACGGCGACCAGCCTGCTCCTTGCGGCTTTTCTGCTCGCCGCCAATGCCTTCTACGTCGCGGCCGAATTCGCGCTGGTGAAAACCAAGGGTTTCCGCATCGACGCGATGGCCAACAAGGGCCGGTTTGGCGCGCGCCTGTCGCAGCAGATGCTGAAGAACGTCGAGGCCTATCTCGCCTGCTGCCAGCTCGGCATCACCATGGCCTCGCTCGGCCTGGGCTGGGTCGGCGAACCGACGGTCGCGGCGATGCTCGAGCCGGTCCTCCACCCGCTCGGCATGCCGGACCAGGCCGTGCACGTGACCGCGTTCGTGGTCGGCTTCCTGGTCTTCTCCTCGCTCCACATCGTGCTCGGCGAGCAGGTGCCGAAGACGCTGGCGATCCGCCAGCCGGAGCCGGTGGCGCAGTGGATCGCCTATCCGCTGCACGCGTCGTTCGTCGTGTTCTACCCGCTGAACTGGCTACTCAACACCGCTCGCGGCCACGGTCCTGCGGCTGATCGGTGTCAAAGAGGCGCCGCACCAGGAGATCCTCACCGACGACGAGATCGAAGGACTGGTGGATGTCTCGGCCGAGCATGGCCAGGTGGAGGAGAGCCAGGCGGAGTTCATCCAGAACCTCTTCCGACCTCGTCGAGCTCGAGGTCGGCGACGTGATGATCCACCGCACCAACATGCACTCGATCAACGTCGACGAGCCGCCCGAAAAGGTCGATCGCCAACGTGCTTGCCACGCCCCTACACGCCGCACCCCGCTGTGGGAGCGCGAGCCGGAGAACATCGTCGGCATCGTCCACGCCAAGGACCTGCTGCGTGCCCTCACCGCGCCGGGCGGCGACGCCAGCAAGGTCGACATCAGCGCTATCGCCGCCAAGCCGTGGTTCGTGCCCGAGACCACCAGCCTCAACGACCAGCTCAACGCGTTCCTGAAGCGCAAAGCGCACTTCGCGCTGGTGGTGGACGAATACGGCGACGTGCAGGGGCTGGTGACGCTCGAGGACATCATCGAGGAGATCGTCGGCGACATCGCCGACGAGTACGACGTCGCCGTGCAGGGCGTCCGCCGTCAACCTGACGGATCAGTCAACGTGCGACGGCGCGGTGCCGATCCGCGATCTCAACCGCGCCATGGACTGGAACCTGCCCGACGACGAGGCAACGACCATCGCCGGCCTCGTCATCCACGAGGCGCGCATCATCCCCGAGCCCGGCCAGGCCTTCACCTTCCACGGCTTCCGCTTCCAGGTGCTGCGCCAGTTACCGCAACCGCATCACGGCGCTCAGGGTCATGCCGCTCAAGGGCGGCACGTCACCGGCGACACCTACTCCGCCAGCACCGAGCCCGCGGCTGAGGCGGCCGAATTCGGCCGCATTGTTGCCCGAGGCTCGACGTCTCCTGAATCTTGGGGGCTGACCCATGAATTTCGATGTCGTCATCGTCGGCGCGAGCTTCGCCGGCCTAACGGCGGCGAAAACCGCCGCCTCGCGTGGGCTTTCCGTCGCCGTGATCGAGGCCAAGCGCGAACCCGGCGCCCACGTCCACACCAGCGGCATTCTGGTGCGCGAGGCGATCGAAGAGATCGATATCCCGCACCGCCTCATGCGCCGCGTGCCGGGCGTCCGGCTCTACGCGCCGAGCCTGAAGGCCGTCGACCTGTTCTCGCCGGGCTACGCCTTTTACACCACCGATACCGCCGATCTGGTGCGCTGGATGGCGAAGGAGGCGCGCGAGGCGGGCGCAGTCGTGGTCTGCGCCACCCGGTTCGAGGGCGCGACCCGCGACGGCGACCGCATCCGCCTGTCAGGCCTCGACATCGCGACGCGCATGCTGGTCGGCGCCGACGGCGCGCGTTCGCGCGTGGCGGCCGCGTTCGGCCTGTCGCGTAATCGCCGTTTCTTGACCGGGCTGGAAGTTGAACTGGACGCGACCGACGCGATCGACCCGCGCTTCCTCCACTGCTTCGTCGATTCCAAGCGCGCGCCGGGCTACATCGGCTGGGCCGCGCCCGGCCCGAACGTGGTTCAACTCGGCCTCGCCGTCGGCCATGGCCGCAAGCCCAACCTCGCCGCGTTCCTGGCGCACACCGAAGCGACGTTCGGCTGGAGCGGGATGCGTGTCGTCGGCCGGCGGAGTGGGCTCATCCCCTGCGGCGGACCGCTGAAGCGCATCGGCGCGCCCGGCGTGCTGCTCGTCGGCGACGCCGCCGGCTGGGTGTCACCCATGACCGGCGGCGGTATCCGCCTCGCATTCAAGTACGGCCGGCGCGCGGCCTCGCTGATCGCCGATCACCTGCTGAGCGGCGGGCCGTCGCCGGAGATGGCCCTCGCCCGTGAGGTGCCACGCTTCCGCGCCAAGCGCGCCCTGCGGGCCGCCCTCGACCTGGCGCCGCCGAATTTTCTGGTGGACGCAGCGCTCGGCCTGTCGCCCATGCGCCGCATCGCCGAGCGCGTCTATTTCCACGCCCGCAACGACGCCGGCGCTCGACCGCGAAACTTACCTGCGCTGGCTCGAACAGCAGGACGTGCGATCCCACGGGCCTACCCGGTCGGCGGCGCCTTCGCCTCGATAGCAAGCGCGTGGATGCCCCCGGCGATCTCGTCACCGAGCGCGGCGTAGATCATGCGGTGGGCTTCGACGCGACCGATGCCGCGGAACGCCTCGGCGGTGATCCTGACGCGGAAATGGCTCTCGCCCTCCGGTCGGTGCGCCGGCATGGCCCTTGTGGAGATGGGACTCGTCCACCACCTCTAGGCCACTCGGGCTGAAAAGCGTCGGTTAACTTCCGCCTGATCCTATCAGCTACCGTCATGGCTCGTTCCTGGGATGCCTTGTCGGCGTCACGTTGGACGACCATAATCGCCCGGATGAACCTGAACTCGAAATATTTCGACCGCATCCGCATCCGGCCGGAAAACCCGCCGGTCGAGGCACCGACGCGCGGCCGTGCGAATGGCACGGCTGCGGGCGGCTGGGCGGCTATCGCGCGCCCAAGGGGCGGATGCGCGAGGGCGAGTACCACAACTTCTGCCTCGACCACGTGCGCGAATACAACAAGTCGTACAACTACTTCGCCGGCATGGCCGACGACGATGTCGCCGCCTACCAGCGCTCCGCGGCGACCGGCCACCGGCCGACCTGGGCGATGGGCGTCGAAGGAGGCGCGGGACAATGCGCGTGCCGGCGCGCACGACTGGTCGGCGGCCTTCTCCGACCCGTTCGGCATCTTCGGCGGATCGTGGCGCGGCGACTCCGGCGAATTCAGCGCCCGAGCCGCCGCGACGGCCGCTCAAGAACCTCGAGCAGAAGCTCCTTCCGCGTCCTCGACCTCGACGGCAGCGAGACAGGCGCCGAGATCAAGGCCCGCTACAAGTCGCTGGTGAAGCTCCTCCACCCCGACGCCAACGGCGGCGACCGCTCGTCGGAGGACCGCCTGCGGCAGATCATCCAGGCCTACCACTACCTCAGGTCCGTCGGTTTCTGCTAAGACGGCCTGACGAGGCCGCTCCACGCGCCCCGGTGCGTGATCCCGACACACCCAAGGCGTCGCCCGGCGCGACGGAGGAGCCAATGATCGAAGTCCGCCCTGGAAACGGCCCCCTGCCCGACATGAAGATCTCCGTGCGCCAGGTGTTCGGCATCGACACCGACCTGGAGGTGCCGGCCTATTCGGAGGCGGACGAGCACGTGCCGGACATCGACCCGGACTATCGGTTCGACCGCGACACGACGCTCGCGATCCTCGCCGGCTTCGCCCACAACCGCCGCGTCCTGATCGCCGGCTACCACGGCACCGGCAAGTCGACCCACATCGAGCAGGTCGCCGCGCGGCTCAACTGGCCGTGCGTGCGCGTCAATCTCGACAGCCACATCAGCCGCATCGACCTCGTCGGCAAGGACGCGATCGTCGTCAAGGACGGCATGCAGGTCACCGAGTTCCGCGACGGCATCCTGCCGTGGGCGCTGAAGCACAACATCGCGCTGTGCTTCGACGAGTACGACGCCGGCCGCCCGGACGTGATGTTCGTCATCCAGCGCGTGCTGGAGGTCTCCGGCCGGCTGACGCTGCTCGACCAGAACAAGGTGATCCGGCCGCACCCGGCCTTCCGCCTGTTCGCCACCGCCAACACCGTCGGCCTCGGCGATACCTCGGGCCTCTATCACGGCACGCAGCAGATCAACCAGGGCCAGATGGACCGCTGGTCGATCGTCACCACGCTCAACTACCTGCCGCACGACGAGGAGGTCGAGATCGTCGCCGCCAAGGCGCCGAACTACCGCGACGAGAAGGGACGCGCCATCATCGCCAAGATGGTGCGCGTCGCCGACATGACGCGGAACGCCTTCATCAACGGCGACCTTTCGACGGTGATGAGCCCGCGCACGGTGATCACCTGGGCGGAGAACGCCGATATCTTCGGCGACGTCGGTTTCGCCTTCCGTCTCACCTTCGTCAACAAATGCGACGAGCTGGAGCGGGCGCTGGTCGCCGAGTTCTACCAGCGCGCGTTCAGCAGCGAGCTGCCCGAATCGACCGCCAACGTCGTGATGAGCTGAAGGCGCGCGAACGCGAAGGACGCGATGGCCACCAACAGCAGGAACGACGCACCGCCGGGCCGCGAAGGACCGACCGAACCGTTCAAGCGCGCGGTCATCGGCTGCATGCGGGCCATCGCCGGCAAGCCGGAACTCGAAGTGAATTTCGCCGCCGACCGGCCGATGCTTTCCGGCGAAAAGGCGCGGCTCCCTGAGCCGCCGCGCAAGATGACGCGCAACGACGTGGCGGTGACCCGGGGCATCGCCGATTCGCTGGCGCTCCGCCTCGCCTGCCATGATCCCGCCGTCCACCGCGCCAACGCCCCACGCGGCAAGCACGCCCGCGCCGTGTTCGACGCCGTCGAGCAGGCCCGCGTCGAGGCGCTCGGCGCGCGCCGCATGTCGGGCGTCGCCGGCAACCTCTCCGCCATGCTCGAGGACCGCTACCACCGCGGCAACTACCACGAGGTCAGCGACCGCGCCGACGCACCGCTGGAAGACGCCGTCGCGCTCATGGTACGCGAGCGGCTGACCGGCAACTCCCCACCTGCGTCGAGCCAGAAGATCGTGGACCTCTGGCGCGACTGGATCGAGGAGCGCGCCGGCAAGGATCTTTCCAACCTCACCGGCGCGATCGACGACCAAGATCGTTTCGCGACCGCCGTCCGCGACATCCTCGCCGCCTTCGACATGGACGACGTGGCGGGCAGCGAGAGCGGCGAGGACGAGGACGAGACCGATGATAGCGGCGACCAGGACGAGGCCGAGGGCGCATCCGACGCGGCGGAAGGCTCGGACGCGACGAGCGCCGAGGAGGTCGAGGCGACCGCCGACGAGGCCGACGCCGGCGAAGCCGAGGCGAGCCGAGGGGGAGAGCGAGCAGCCGACCGACGATGGCGAAATGGCCGATTCCCGGGACGCCGCCGAGGCGCGCCGGGCCGAGGCACCGTTCTCCAACATGCCGCCGGTGAACAACTACAAGATCTTCACCTCCAAGTTCGACGAAACCGTGCGCGCGGAGGAACTATGCGACATCGCCGAGCTCGACCGGCTGCGGTCGTACCTCGACAAGCAGCTCGCCCACCTGCAGAGCGCGGTGGCGCGTCTCGCCAACCGCCTGCAACGGCGGCTGATGGCGCAGCAGAACCGCGCTTGGGATTTCGACCTCGAGGAGGGCATGATCGACGCCGCGCGGCTATCGCGCGTGGTGATCGACCCGATGCACCCGTTGTCGTTCAAGGCGGAGCGCGACACCGAATTCCGCGACACCGTCGTCACGTTGCTCCTCGACAATTCCGGTTCGATGCGCGGCCGCCCGATCACGGTCGCGGCGACCTGCGCAGACATCCTTGCCCGCACGCTTGAGCGTTGCGGCGTCAAGGTCGAGATCCTCGGCTTCACCACGCGCGCCTGGAAGGGCGGACAATCGCGCGAGGCCTGGCTACAGGCCGGCAAGCCCGTCAACCCCGGACGGCTGAACGACCTCCGGCATATCGTCTACAAGGCCGCCGACGCGCCCTGGCGGCGCGCGCGGCGCAACCTGGGCCTGATGATGCGCGAGGGCCTGCTCAAGGAGAACATCGACGGCGAGGCGCTGCTGTGGGCGCACAGCCGCCTCGTCGGGCGGCCGGAGCAACGCAAGATCCTGATGATGATCTCCGACGGTGCCCCGGTGGACGACTCGACGTTATCGGTCAACCCCGGCAACTATCTCGAGCGCCACCTCCGCCACGTCATCGAGGACATCGAGACGCGCTCCCCGGTCGAGTTGATCGCCATCGGCATCGGCCACGACGTGACGCGCTACTACCGGCGCGCCGTCACCATCGTGGATGCGGAGGAGTTGGCCGGCGCGATGACCGAGAAGCTGGCCGAGCTGTTCGACGACCAACCGCCGGCGCCGCCCCGCCAGGGATCGCGCCGGGTGCTGGCGCGTACCCTTCAGTGAGGGCGCTGCTCGCCGCCGTCGTCGGCGCATCTATCGCCTCGCCGCTCAGCGCCGCCGAGCCTGGTTTCACGCCCGTGGAAGTGCACGCGCATCCGATCAAATCGTTCCGCACCGGCAGCAACGAGACGCGCTTCGGCGCGCTGGAATTCCGCGGCGGTCTGACGCTGTCCGCGCCGGTCCCCGACTTCGGGTCCTGGTCGGGACTGGATTTCGGCGACGATGGGACGCTTTACGCGGTCTCCGACAACGGCGTGTGGTTCAGTGCCCGCCTCGTCGAGGATGACGGCGCGTTGGCCGGCGTCGAGGCGACGCGGATCGCGCCGATGCTCGACGACGCCGGCAAGCCGCTCAAGGGCAAGGAAACCTCCGACGCCGAGGGACTGCGCATCACCCAGCGCAACGGCGTCGAGACGGCGCTCGTGTCGTTCGAGCAACGTCCCGACGTGCGCGCCTTCGCCGCCGCGCCGGACTTCGCGAGCGCGCGCCCGACGCACATCACGCTGCCGAAGCCTATCTACAGCATCTCGCCCAACACAGGCCTGGAAGCGATCGCGGTCGCGCCCGCCGACGGACCGCTAGGCGGCGGCACGGTAGTGATCGCCGAACGATCGCTCGATCGCAACGGCAACCACCGCGGCTTCATCCTCGACGGCCCGCGCGCCGGTCTGTTTTGGGTGCGCCGCAGCGACGATTTCGACATCACCGACGCCGTCTTCCTGCCCGGTAGCGGCGATCTGGCGATATTGGAACGCAAGGTGGGCTTCCCCGAAGGTTTCAGCATGCGCATCCGGCGCATTGCAGCCAACGCGATCCTGCCCGGCGCCACGGTCGACGGCACCGTGCTCCTGGAAGCCGACTCCCGCTATCAGATCGACAACATGGAAGGCATCGCCGCCCGCCCGACCGCTGATGGTGGCGCACTGCTGACGCTCATCTCCGACGACAACCACAGCTTCCTCCAGCGCACGGTTCTGCTGCAGTTCGCGCTTCCGCCGGACGTTCCGCCGCGTCCCCGCCCCCGTCCCGACCCACCTGAGGCGAATCCGTGACCACGCTTAACGATCGCGTGCGCTTCGCCGACACGTCACGGACCATCGCCCTCTACATTTGGTGGCCCACACGTCACCGAGACGCACATGCAGTGGAGAACGGAGCGCGAAAGGACGCGAGTCAGTGATTCGGGCGGGTTTTGTTCGAAACTCGTTCGCGTCGTTCACGCATGCGGCGGAAATCAGAAATTTCGCCGGAAAATCGTTCCGCCATGATACAGAAGATCGGTGGTTTGCTCGGATCATCCGGGCCAACGACGGTGGCAGCCTGGGCGTAACTCCCGTCGCATGAACGTGTCTCCCAAGTCCGAAACGATATCCGCGGTCGCCAGCCGCAACGTCGTTGCCGTGCTCGGCCCGACGAATACCGGCAAGACCCATCTCGCCATCGAGCGGATGCTGGCGCACCCGACCGGCGTCATCGGCCTGCCGCTACGTCTGCTCGCCCGCGAGGTCTACGGCAAGATCGTCGAGCGCATCGGCGCCGACCAGGTGGCACTGATCACCGGCGAGGAAAAAATCGTCCCGCCGTCGCCACGCTTCCGCGTCTGCACCGTCGAGGCGATGCCGGCCGAGACCGACGCCTCGTTCCTGGCCATCGACGAGATCCAGCTCGCCGCCGATTTGGAACGCGGTCACGTCTTCACCGACCGGCTGCTCAACCTGCGCGGACGCGACGAGACGCTGCTCCTCGGCGCCGCGACCATGCGCGGCATCGTCGAGCAGTTGCTGCCCGGCGCAAACATCGTCACCCGCCCGCGCATGTCGCTCCTGACGTACGCCGGCTCGAAAAAGATCACCCGCCTGCCTCGGCGGAGCGCGGTGGTCGCCTTCTCCGCCGACGAGGTCTACGCAATCGCCGAGTTGATCCGTCGCCAGCGCGGTGGTGCGGCGGTGGTGCTCGGCTCGCTCAGCCCACGCACGCGCAACGCACAGGTCGAGATATTCCAATCAGGCGACGTCGATTTTCTCGTCGCTACCGACGCGATCGGCATGGGTCTCAACCTCAACGTCGATCACGTCGCCTTCGCCGCCGACCGCAAGTTCGATGGTTTCCAATACCGACGGCTGTCCGCCGCCGAACTCGGCCAAATCTCCGGCCGCGCAGGACGCCACCTGCGCGACGGAACCTTCGGCGTCACGAGCCGCGTCGATCCCTTCGAGGACCCGCTGATCGAGGCCCTGGAGACGCACAGGTTCGATCCGGTGAAGACGCTGCAATGGCGCAACCGCGCCCTCGATTTCTCGTCGCTTGCCGACCTGAAGGCGAGCCTCGATCGGCCGCCGACCCGCGACGGGCTGTCCAAGGCGCCGCCGGTCGATGACGTTGTCGCGCTCGACACGGTCACCCGCGACGAGGCAGTTGCCCAACTCGCCGATCGGCCCGAGCGCGTGGCGCTTCTGTGGGACGCCTGCCAGGTGCCGGACTACCGCAAGATCGCGCCCGCCAACCACGCTGAGCTGGTCTCGACGCTGTTCGGATATTTGGCCCGCGGCACCATCGCCGAGGATTGGTTCGCCACGCAGGTTGCCTACGCCGACCGCACCGACGGCGACATCGATACGCTGGCGAACCGTATCGCCCACATCCGCACGTGGACCTTCGCCGCCAACCAGCCACGCTGGCTCGATGACCCGCTCAGTTGGCAGGAGCGCACGCGCGCGATAGAGGATCGCTTGTCGGACGCGCTGCACGAGCGTCTGACCGCCCGTTTCATCGACCGGCGCACCAGCGTGCTAATGCGACGGCTGAAAGAGAACGCGATGCTCGAGGCCGAAATCACCGCGACGGGGGACGTGTTGGTGGAAAACGAGCACGTGGGCAGTCTCGAAGGATTTCGTTTCACACCCGACCCGAACGCCGCCGACGGACCGGAGGCGAAGGCGCTCCGCGCCGCCGCGCAGAAGGCGCTGGCCGGCGAGATCGCCGAGCGCGCAGAGCGGGTCGCGACCGCGGCCAACCCGGACTTCGTCCTCGCGGGGGACGGTACGCTCCGCTGGCAGGGTGCGGCGATCGCCCGCCTGGCGGAGGGCGACGACCCGCTGAAGCCGCGCCTCATCGTGCTCGCCGACGATGCGCTGCCGGTGGCATCGCGCGATCGCGTCCAGGGGCGCATCGACCTCTGGCTCGCCACCCAGGCCGAGACGCTGGCGAAGCCACTGTTCGACCTCCGCGCCGCGGATTCGCTGGCGCCCGCTGCGCGCGGCATCGGTTACCGCCTTGCCGAGAACTACGGCACCATCGATCGTGCCGAGATCGCGGAAGAGGTACGTGCCCTCGACCAGGACACCCGCGCGACGCTCCGCGCGCTCGGCGTCCGCTTCGGCGCCTACAACATCTACGTGCCGGCGCTCCTGAAACCGGGACCGGCGGGGCTGCTCGCCATGTTCTGGGCGCTGAAGAACGGCGGCCTCGAAATCAGCGGGCTAACCGAGTTGACGCGCCTGGCAGCATCGGGCCGCACCAGCATCCCGGTCGATCCCGCGATCCCCGAACGGCTCTACTGCGTCGTCGGCTACCGACCCGCCGGCAGCCGCGCCGTGCGCATCGACATCCTGGAACGCCTCGCCGACCTCATCCGTCCGCTGCTCACTTGGCGGCCGACACGCGAGGTGGCAGCGCCCCCGGAGGGCGTGGTCGCCGGCGGCGGCTTCACCGTGACTCCTGCCATGACGTCGTTGCTCGGCTGCTCCGGCGATGATTTCGCGTCGGTGTTGCGGTCGCTCGGCTACCGCGTCGAGCGCCGCCCCGCACCCGCGGAAACGAAAGGGGAGCCGCCAGCGGATACGCCGGCAACTCCAGACGCCGCGGCGGAAGTGTCCGACGATGCGGTCCCCACCGAGTTCGCCGAGCCGACGCACAGCGACGTCGGCGCGCCGATGGCTGATGCCGCTGCGGAGCCACCGGCCGACGCGAGTGCGGAGGCCGCCGAAGCGCCAACGACCGAGCCGACCGAGCCGGCCTTCATCGAGATTTGGCGGCCAGGCCGCTCTGACCGGCCGCGGCGGCCCCGGCATCGGCCAAAGCCCGCCGGAAAGCCCCCCGCGCCCACCGAGGCCCATCCGTCCGCCGAATCTCAGCTCGCCGCGCCGCATGGAGAGCCCGGAGCTTCGCGCCGCCGCAAGGGGCCACGGCGGCCGCCCACCAAGGATCACGGCGGAGAACGCCGGGCGCACGCCCCTCCCCCGCGCCCCGCGCCGAGGGAGAAGCCGCTCGATCCCGATTCCCCCTTTGCGGCTCTCGCGTCGCTGAAGGCGCGCCTGGAGGCGAAGGACAACGGCTGACCGTCCGATGCCCACCGATGGCCGCCAGCGCATCGACAAATGGCTATGGTTCGCGCGCCTCGCCAAAACGCGAACTTTGGCACAGAAGCTTGCCGTGTCCGGGCGCGTTCGTGTGAACCGCGAGAAGAACGACAGCGCCAGTCATGCGATCAAGGTCGGCGACATCCTGACCATCGCGCTCGATAGCGGCGTGCGCGTCATGAAGGTCGTCGACCCGGGATCGCGCCGCGGGCCCGCCACGGAGGCCCGCATGCTCTACGAAGACCTCTCTCCTCCGGCTCCCGCCTCCGATACCGCCGCGATGCGGCGACCGGGTGGCGGGCGCCCGACGAAGCGTGATCGACGCCGGATCGTCGCGCTCAAACAAGCGGCGGACGATGATTTTCTGCCGCGAGACGACTGATCGGAATATCCATCCGGGCCGACGCTTCCGGACGCGCCGGCGGTTCTTGCGCCGACCCGGCAAAGCGCGTACCGAACCGCCCGACGCTCAATTGTGACGCTCCACGCCGGACTTCGCCTTCGTGACCTACATCGTCAACGACAAGTGCATCCGCTGCAAATACACGGATTGCGTGGAAGTGTGCCCCGTCGACTGCTTCTACGAGGGCGAGAACATGCTCGTCATCCACCCTGACGAGTGCATCGATTGCGGCGTGTGCGAGCCCGAGTGCCCGGTGGACGCGATAAAGCCCGACACCGAGCCAGGCCTTGAGAAGTGGTTGCAGGTCAACGCCGAATACGCCTCCAAGTGGCCGAATATAACGTCCAAGAAGCCCGCCCCGCCGGATGCCAAGGACTACGAAGGTGTTGCGGACAAATTCGACCAATTTTTTTCGCCGGAACCCGGTGAGGGCGACTGACGAGTTCCTGGCAGCCACGGCCGTTTTGGGCTGCGCGTTAATGACGCAATGCACCAATCCTGTGACTTGTTTACCGTTGGCCGGTTAAACCATTGAAATTTCCCGATTTTGTGCTACATTATCGTCACAGTCGGAACAGAATGGCTCATTCGCTCGCCTTTGCGCGGCGGCCTCAGCGTGTTCGATCAGGCGTCTTCCGGCACCGACCGGGCAGGAAAGCTCGGCGGACCGCCGTTCTTCGACGCCTCGCGGCGGCCAGTTGAGGACCGTTCGGCCCGACTTTAGACGCAACGGCGCTTCGCGCTGTCAGGCGTCGAACGTGAGGCCGACTAGTACCAACGGAGTTGACCACCACATGACAGCAAAGAAGACCACCCAGCGTGCCGGATTCCGGACCGGCGAGTACATCGTCTATCCGGCTCACGGCGTCGGCCGCATCGTCGGCATCGACACGCAGGAGGTGGCGGGGATCACGCTCGACCTTTTCGTCATCTCGTTCATCAAGGACAAGATGACGCTGCGCGTGCCTGTGACCAAGGCGACCAGCGTCGGCATGCGCAAGCTGGCGGATTCGACAACGGTGAAGAAGGCGCTCGAGACCGTGCGCGGCCGCGCACGCATCAAGCGCACCATGTGGAGCCGTCGCGCCCAGGAGTACGAGGCCAAGATCAATTCCGGCGACCTGATTTCGATCGCGGAGGTCGTGCGCGACCTCTATCGCTCGGAGGCCCAGCCGGAGCAGTCTTATAGCGAACGCCAGCTTTACGAGGCGGCGCTAGATCGCATGTCGCGCGAAATCGCGTCGGTTAACAAAGTGTCGGAGACCGAGGCCATCCGCCAGATCGAGCAGAACCTCGCGAAGAGCCCGCGCCGAGGCATGAAACCAGCGGCGGCGGACGCGAAGGCGGCCTGACGCCAATCGACTTAAGTCTTCTCGCAAAAAGGGCCGCCGACCGAACAGTCGGCGGCCCTTTTTCGTTTACGGAGCGAGCGCCGGAGATAACGAAAAGGATCACACCATTGTGTGCGACCTGAGCCAGGTTTGGCGCTTACATTGGTGATGGGCGATCCCTCGGCGGTCCTTGAAGCCGCAAGGAGGTATCTGATGGGCAAGTCCGCCGCCTCCCGCCGCGATTTCGTGAGGGCGGCAATGCGCGCTCCATATTTGGAGCGCGACGAAGAGCACAATCTCGCGGTTCGCTGGCGCGATGAGAGGGACCAGGCCGCTCTCCACCGCCTAACGTCCGCGCACATGCGTCTCGTCATCGCGATCGCGGCGCGCTTCCGCAATTTCGGCCTGCCGATGGGCGATCTCATCCAGGAAGGCCACGTCGGCCTGCTCGAGGCGGCCGCGCGGTTTGAGCCGGACCGCGAAGTGCGCTTCTCGACCTACGCCACCTGGTGGATCCGCGCCTCGATCCAGGATTACATCCTGCGCAACTGGTCGATCGTGCGCGGCGGCACGTCGTCGTCGCAGAAGGCGCTGTTCTTCAACCTCCGGCGCCTCCGCGCCCGCCTCGCGCAGAAGCCGGACCAACGTCCACGCAACGCCGTGTTCGCCGAGATCGCCGGCGCCATCGGCGTCTCCGCCGACGACGTGGCGCTGATGGATTCGCGACTTTCCGCGCCCGACACCTCGCTCAACGCCCCGGTGCGCGAATCGGAGAGCGACGGCAACCGCCAGGACTTCTTGGTCGACCGCGTCCCCCTGCCCGACGAGACCGTCGGCGAGGCGATCGATACCGAGCGGCGGCTAACGTGGCTGCACTCGGCGCTCACCGTCCTCAACGAGCGCGAGCTCCGGATCGTGCGCGAACGCCGGCTGAGGGACGAAGGCGCGACGCTGGAGTCGCTCGGTGCGAGCCTCGGCATTTCCAAGGAGCGCGTCCGTCAGATCGAGAACCGCGCGCTGGACAAGCTGCGCGAGGCGCTGCTCCGCGAGCACCCTGACCGGGGCAGCTTCCTCTTCTGAAGCCGATCAGCCGTCGCTGACGATCTTTACCAGCGTCCCCGGTGCGACCCGCGCTCCGGGTGCGAGGTCGTTCATCAGGTCGAATAGCTCGCGTGCCCGGTCCACGCCGTGCATACGACGCGCGAGCGACGCCTCGGTATCGCCGGTGGCCGCCGCGACAACCTTCACGCGGAGCGGCTTCACATCGGCGATCTCCGACGCCGCCAGCGTGCGGAAGCTGCCGATCGTGTCCAGCATCGCGCGGCGGAAGGCGTCGGTCATCCCCTCGTTGGCGAAAATGAACCGGTACGTGGCGCCCCGCCCGGCCGATACCACCGCGATCTGGAAGTACCAGCCCTTTGCCTGCGCGACGGCGAGCGCGGCCTGACGTCCGTTGAGCGTGATCGCCTGCACGCTGGTTTCGACCAAACCGTTGACCCACCCGGATCTGAGGTAGGCGGTCAGCTGGGTGCCGGGCGAGAGGGAAACCGCGTCGAAACGAAGCGCCGTCCCTTCGGTGCCCGTCGCCAGCACCGCATCGCTGGTGTTGTCGATGACGTAGCCCGGCGGCACGGTAAAACCGATCGCAAGGCCTGGATGGATGAAGCTCCGCTCGCGCACGAAGCCCTGGGCCGGATCGTCGCCGTAGATCATGCCGTCGATGGCGTCGAGGTAGCCTTCCCGCCCGACGTTGCCGACCCCCGGCGCACCGAACTGGTGCGCCGCCTGCTCGGCGAACGACACGCGCTCCGGCGTCGAGGGATGCGTCGAGAGGAAATCGGGCCGCTTGTCCTGCCCGGCGACCGATGCGCCGTAGTCGGCATACTTGGCCATGGCCGTGAGGAAGCGCGCCGCCGCGAACGGATCGTAGCCCGCCTTGCCGATGGTGCGGATGCCGATGCTGTCGGCCTCGAGCTCCTGCTGGCGCGAGAAAGCGGCGAGCGACCGCTGGCTCGCGGCGAGTGCGAGGCGCTTGCTCTGATCGTCCTTGAGGACCTCATCCACGAACTCGCGCGCGATCAGCGCGTTCCGCGCCTTGTTCTCCCGCTGCGCGGCGTGGTTGGCGGTAACGTGCCCCATCTCGTGCGCGAGCACCGCCGCGACCTCGGACGAATCGTTGGCGAGCGCGGCAGACCCCGCGTCACGTAGAGATGGCCGTCGGGCAGCGCGAACGCGTTGACGGCCGGCGCATTGAGGATGGTGATGCGATAGGACTGCTCGGGATCTTCCGACGCCGCCACGATGCGGCTGACGATACGCACCAGCTCCTGTTCGAGGCGTCTTCGTGATAGATGCCGCCGTAGGCCGCGACGATGCGGGCATGCTCCTCGGTATCGACGGCGGCGCGCCCGACGCCGACGCCCCCATTTCGCCGAACGACACGGTCGTCGCCGCGCCGCCGGTGAGCGCCGAACAGCCGGCGAGGAGAAGCAACATCGCCAGCCCGGTGGCGAGCGCCACCGGCCCGCGCCACCGCCGCGTGCGTGTTCGAAACCCCGTTTCCTGCGTCTCAGTCGTCGCCATCGTCCAACACTTCGAGCTCGCCTGGTCGCCGAGCCGGATCGCCGCGCCACCGCTTGCCTCGATCATCCCGCGCACCAGCACCCGCCGGTTCTTGAGCGCGTCGACCGCAATCCCCGTCTTGGCCAGTTTATCGGCCATCGCGGGCGTTATCATAATGCTGAAGTCGGTCCGATAATCGGGCCCAAAATCGAGGAAGATCATGTAGCTGGCATGACCGACGGCCGCCACACGCCCCTCGACCAGTTCGTATAGCCCCGTTCGCTCAGCGAGCGAAGCATCGGACGACTTCCGCACGCCATATGTGGGATCGGCCCAAATGTGGCGATTTTGCGCCCGCGCTGCTTGCTCGTCGTCGAGGAGCGCCAGAACGCAAGGCGGATCGCTGGGCTCGCGGTGGACCCGCGCCAGGCCCGCCTGAACCATGTCCGCGCTGCAGCCAGGATCTCGTCGCCGACGAGAAAAGCATCGGCGCGGAAGCGTCCGTACCGATCCGGTCCCTTGCCGAGCCGGTGCAACGCGAACCTCGCCCCCAGCGCCAGCCGGGCGAGTTCGTCGTGGGCGGCATCGGCCAGCGGCCAAGGTTCCTTTTCATCCGAGGTCGAACGGCCGGGACGGCGGATCGATCCCGGCGAGCTTCACGGTGCGGCCGTCGATGAGCACGAGCGTCGCACCGTCGATCGACCGAATTCAACCGCCACCGGCATCGCGCTGCGGTCCGGTGCGCAATCGGCGGCCCCGGCCGCCGCGGGCGTGACCACAACGGCGCGACAAGCAGAACGCGACGAGCCTCGCGTGCGCGATACGGCGCGTGGCCAATTCATGCCGTTGAGGGTACCATGCCGGTGCAGTTTCGAGGAAGCCGTGCCTATGCTCAAATCCGCCCCGGGACCCCGTAGCTCAGCAGGATAGAGCATCGAATTCCTAATCTGAGGGTCGCGCGTTCAAATCGCGCCGGGGTCACCAATCGAATCAATGGGTTACGGGAATTTGCGTCCCAACGGCGTTGGTTTGGCGAAAGGCGCGATCGCACTTGCCGCCGCGGATTAACACGGCGGTAACGCGCCCCGACCGAACAATTGGCGCGCTCGTTCCGTATCCGCCAAGGGAGGTGGCAGACATGACCCGTAGCCGACTTCGCCGGCGTGCCGGCAGGTGCGGAACCGCGCTGGCGGCTGTGGTTCTCGCCATCGGACTCTCCGGCTGTTCCACCAGTTCGGAGACTACCGGCGGCATCCTCGGCCAATCGCGCGCCACCGCTCCCGGCTCGGTCGACGCCGCGGCGGCTGCGCGCATCATCTCGGACTACCGCGCTCGCCACGGCCTGCCGCCGGTGACCGTCGACGCGACGCTCACCCGCATCGCAACCGACCACGCCAAGCGCATGGCCTCCGCCGATCGGCTGGAGCACGTTCTCCCCGGCGAGGGGAGCTTCAGCAGGCGGATTTCCGCGGGCGGGTACGCCGCGGCGATAGCCGCGGAGAACATCGGTGCCGGATATCGGGACCTGAACTCCGCGATGGCGGGTTGGGAGAAGTCGCCCGCGCACAACGAGAACCTGCTTCGTCGCAGCGTCAGCGAAATCGGCATCGCCGTGTTCAACGTGCCGAACGGCAAGTTCAAGACATACTGGTCGCTGGTTCTGGCGAGCCCCTACGACGGGCCGACCGCTACGCCCGGATTCGGCATCGCTCCGTTCGGAATATTCGGCGGCCGCTGATCAGCCGAGCCGCCGCCGGACGCGCCGCGCGCGGTCGAGCGCCGCGATCTCGGTGCGTGCTTCGGCGAGCCCGAGGCGATGCAGCGCACCACCGCCCACCGGTCCGACGACCAACGTGCCGAGCGCCATCCGCCCCGGCCATAGCGGATCGACCATCGGGTGGTTCGGTGCCGCGCAGGAATCGAGGCGACCGACCGCTTTGTTGGCGAACAGGTTGACGACGACGCCCATCATCAGGTGCGCGCCGGGCGAAAAGCGCGCGTAGGCCTCGTCGTAGGTGATCTTCCAGGTGAACCCGGTGCCGCCGGCGATGAGGCTCACCAGGATCGCGACGGGCCGCGTGCCGACCCGG
The DNA here is from genome assembly GCA_963749755.1 of uncultured Alphaproteobacteria bacterium. Lineage (GTDB taxonomy): Bacteria > Pseudomonadota > Alphaproteobacteria > Rhizobiales > Kaistiaceae > JBBDMC01. Next base: position 124,180 of record CAVVOK010000005.1, on the reverse strand, counting down.
ATCGAATCGACATGCACCTTGCCGGACCGTGCGCGACGGAAGATCGCATCGCGCGCGAACTCGGCGGTGGAGGCCTGCGAAGCCAGCGCCGTCCCGCGCCGTCCCTTCCATCCCGCGGCCTCGAGCACGAGGAATTCCTCGAAACGCGCGCACACCACGTCCGGCGCGGCCGTGCTCTCGACCATCACCGGTCCGAGATCGCCGAGCCGACGCATCTGGCGCGCGTATTCGCGGCGCCGATGTCGGGAGATGGCCGCGGCGATTTCCGTGTCGGCCATGGCCGGGCGGTCGAGGATCGCCCTCTCGTGACGGTCGAGGATCGTCGTGGGCCGCCCCGCCGTCTCCGCGGCCCTGACGAGCGCTGCGGCGATCGGCGTATCGAGCGGCAGGTCGGGCACGATGACCGTGCCGCCGCCGGCGACCGCCAACCCCTCCACCAGCCGCGGCACCGCGTCGTCCACCGCCTCGGCCGCAACGAGCGGCGCACCGAGCGGTCCATACGCGTGGCTCCAGAGACGCGCCGCCGGCGCGATCCGCCCGAGACGCGTCCGTGTGAACGGCGCTGCCGCGACGAGCCCCGCAGGCGTCGTCACGGTCGCGAGCGACACACCATCGGGGGCGAGGTGGCGCATGGCGGGAAGCGCGAAATCCGGGTGGAAGAAGACGTTGTCGGCGGTGGCCCGTGCCGCGAGATCGGCCCACGACGCCGCGACCGCATCGATTTCCTCGGCCGTCGCGGCAACGGCGAAGCCCGTCGCCTCCGGCGATGCGCGCCCGGTTTCGGGAAAGCCGACCGCGACCATCACGCCGCCTCCGCCGCCGCGTGCGACCGCAGCACAGAGAAGATGGACGCACGGACGCCAAGGCGGCGCGCCGCCACGAAATAGAGCACCACCGTTTCGCCGGTCAGCACCGCGGCCGTTGCGACCGCCGCGCCCGTGAGGCCGAGCGCCGGAATCAGCGCAAAGTTGAGAATGACGTTGAGGAAGAACGCCGTCCCGTAAATCGCGGCGGAGATTCGCTGTTCGCCCGCCATCATCAACAGCGTTTCCGCCGGACCGATGGAGGCGCGCGCGAGCAGCCCGATGGAAAGGATGAAGAGTAGCGGGTAACCCGCGGCGAAGTTCGGCCCGAACAATGTGAGCATCGGCTGACCGACGATCACCAGCGCGGCGACCACCGCGAGCGAAGGCCAGAACGTCCAATGCATCGTATCGCGAACGAAGCTCGCGAGGCGCGCATGGTCGCCGCTGGCGTAGTACTGCGAGAAACGCGCGGCGCTTCCCGCCCGGACGGCGAAATAGACCATGTGGACGATGGCGAGCGTCTTCGCCGCCGCGAAATAGACCGCGACGTCGTCCGGCGGCATGAGCGCGCCGACCACCAGCACATCCACGTTGGTGAGGAGGAAGAAGAAGCCTTCCACCGCGAAGATCGGCAGCGTGATCGCGAACCACAGCCCAGGCGCGAACCGCCGCGGGCCGCCCGGCACCACGGCCCTCAGCCGCCGCCCGAGCCACGCCATCTGCCCGATCGAAGCGACGTAGGTCGCCGCGACCACCGCGCCCATGGCCGTGACGGCGTTCGCCGACGCGCCGAAGCGCAGCGCCAGCCCCATCGCCACCAGGATCAGCAACGGGCGCGCGATGAACGTCGGCCACAAACCGAGGTCCGCCCAGTTGAACGCGCGCGCCACGCCGTCCTGGATCTCGGCCACGGTGAGCATCGGCAGCATGACCGCGCCGAGATAGAGCGGCGCGATGGTGTAGCTGGCGAGCCGGTCGCCGAAGACGTAGAGGCCAAGCACGCCGACGCCGGCCACCGCCGTGGCGACGGCGAAGCCCTGCAGCCGGCTCATCGTGAGGATACCGCGCAGCAGCGGCGTTTCACCGTGCGCGAGATATTCCGGCACGAAGCGCAGCACCGCCGCGTTCATGCCGAGGCAGGCGAGCATGCCGAGCGTGACGGCGCCGACCCAGACGAGGGCGAACACGCCGTACTCGAATCCACCCATCCAGCGGGCGAGCAGCACGTGCATCGCGTAGAGCAGCGCCGCCGATGCGACACGGCCCGCGAACGTGAACAACGACAGCCGCCGCGACACGGAATGGTCATCGGTCCCGCGCAGAATTCGGTCGAAAATGGCGGCGCGCGGGAGGGCGCGGTCGCGGAGCGAACCACGCGTCGTACGCTCGACAAAGGCGACGATGGACAAGGACAAAGCCGGCCGCTCCCGGGGTATGGGCAAAGCCCCGAACAGCGGTCGGCGCCACGCCAAATCCACCGATAGGCGGCGGCCAATCCTTTGACAATTAAAGAAAATTCAAACCGTTCATAAAGGTTAACGAAGCGTTAACCGGTCTCACAAACGCACGTTCCCCGCCTCGATCTCGGCGTAGAGCGCCGCGTCAAGCGGCACGTAGCGCCCGGCGCGGGGATCGTCGAAATAGAGGAAGTCGGACGTCCGCGCAGGGTCGAAACCCTCGCGCGCAAGGTTGAACTTGCGCTGCTTGAACGTGGACGTCGCGTCGATGGTCTGCTGCATACGGAGAAACAACGGACGGGCGTACGGCGGCAGGCGCTCCTGAAGCTCCGCGCGGAAAGCCGCGAGGTCGAACCGCGGCCCGGTCACGATCGCCGCCATCCCCGCCTTGCCGTCGCGACCCGGGACCGGCACGCCGTAGACGTTGGCCTCCACCACGTTGTCGCAGGTGTGGACGATCTCGGCGACTTCGGAGGTCGAGACGTTCTCGCCCTTCCAGCGAAAGGTGTCGCCGATGCGGTCGACGAAATAGAAGTAGCCGTGCTCGTCACGCCGGACGAGATCGCCGGTGCGGAACCACATGTCGCCCTTCTTGAACGCATCACGCAGGATCTTCGCTTCCGTCGCCGTCCGGTCCGCGTAGCCATCGAAGCGCTGCCCCGGCTTCATGGGATCGAACGCGATCTCGGAGATAAGCTCTCCAACCTCCCCGGGCGCGCAGCGAATGCAGAACCCGTCGTCGCTACGCACGATCGCCTCGTGATCGAGATCGTCGGCGATGCGCACGTTGATCATCGGGAACATCGGCCTCAGCCAGAACGGACACCGGCCGATGGCGCCGGCGGTGTTGTCCAGGTTGAACATCACCGCGTTCCCCTCGGTCGCCGCGTAGAATTCGCGGATGTCGCGGATGCGGAAGCGTTCCTGGAACGGCCCCCAGATGTCGGGCCTGAGGCCGTTGCCGCAGGCAAGGCGAATGCGGTGCCGGCGCTCTTTCGGATGCGGCGGCGCATTGACCAGGTAGCGGCAGAGCTCGCCGATGTACTGGAACAGCGTGCAGTCGTTATCGACAACATCGTCCCAGAACTGCCGCGCGGAGAATTTCTCGGCGATGAACACGGAGCCGCCCACGGCGAGGCCCGCGCCAAGCGCGATGACGCCGCCGACCGTGTGGTAGAGCGGCAGGCAGTCGTACATGCGGTCGCGCGACGTCGCCTGCATGATCGACGAGAACGCGATCATCGCCGCCATGACGCGGTAGTGATTGATGTTGGCGGCCTTCGGCATGCCCGTGGTTCCGCTCGTGTAGATGTAGAGGCAGCGGTCGTCGTGACTGAGCGTCACACGCTCGTCCGCGGAGAGCGGCCCGTCGTCGAGGCCGAGCACCGCCTCGTCGATGCGCCGCTCAGATCCCCCGCCACCGTGGCGCCAGACCGTTGCCCCGCCGCCGAGCAGCGGTTCGGCGGTCGCAAACGTCTCCGCCAGTTCGTCCGCGACGATGATATGCGCCGGCTTGACGATATCGATGCAGTAGGCGAGCGCCTTGCCGGCGAGGTTGGTGTTGAGCAGCGCGGTGACGCCTCCGGCGCGCGCCACACCCAGCCAGATCGCCGGAAACATAGGCCGGTTCGGCATGAGCAGGCAGACCGTGTCGCCCTTCTTCACGCCGTTGGCGCGGGCCCAGCGCGCGTAGCGATTGGCGAGCGCGTTGTAGCCGGCGTAGGTGAGCGTCTCGCGGCCGGAGATCAGCGCCGGACGCTCGCCGTATTTCGCCGCCTGCTCCTCGGCGAATAGGGGCAGCGTGCGCGTGCGCTGGCGTGCGAGCCGAACGATGCGCGCCAGCGTCGGCACGATGCCGGCGGTGAACGCGACCTCGGCCCTGATGCGATGGGCGATATCCATTGCCCGGCCGCCGGCCTCCTCCCGATCGCCCCACGCCGCCGGGACAACGGTATCATTCGCCGGTTAACCGGACCAACAACGGGACGGGACGAGTTTTTCCGAAGCGCCGGCTCAGTTGCCGCCGACGGCCAGCGGGAGCGAAGGCCGAAGGTGGGGCAGTGGCACGATGGCCGCGCCCGCCGCCGGCAGCGGATCGGCGCCGCCGGTTCTGACCCGCACCGGGTCCATGAGCACAAATCGCGGCTCGAGCGCCGACAGTGGCGGGTCCGCTGACGCGTCGTCATCGCCCTCGGCGGCGGGCGCCTTGCCGCACACGCCGTATTGGCGCATGTCCATCGGCGGACCGTTTGCGCGTTCGCCCTCGAACGAGGCGAGCGCGGGATCGGGCAACTCCTCGAACCGCGCTTCGTTGAACCCCTCGTTGAGCAGGCTTGCCGCACGTTCCGACAACTCGTTCCACGATGTCGCGCCGAGCACCACCGCGATCAGCGTGCGGTCGTCGCGCGTGGCGCTGGCGACGAGGTTGAAGCCGGACGCGCAGATGAATCCGGTCTTCATGCCGTTGGTGCCGCGGTAGCGCTCGAGCAGGCGGTTCATCGAGTGAAGCACCCGCTTGCCCGATGCGATCGCCGGAATGCCGAAATAAGAACGATACTCCGGGAAATCGATCCAGATGGCGCGCGCCAGCACCGCCAAGTCGCGCGCCGTGGTGAGTTGCCCGTCATCCGGCAAGCCGTGCGGATTGTCGTAGTGCGTGGAGTTCATGCCGAGCTTCGCCGCGGCTTCGTTCATGAGCGCGACGAACGCCGTCTCGTTGCCGCCGACGGTCTCCGCCACCGCCATGGCGATGTCGTTGGCCGACTTGACCAGCATCATCTTCAGCGCGTTGTCGAGCGTCATGACGGTACCGGCCGGGAAGCCCATCTTGGATGGCGGCTGTGCCAAGGCGTGATCCGACACGCGGACCGGCGACGTCAGCTCGAGGCGACCCTCCTTGAGCGCCGAGAACGTCACGTAGGCCGTCATCAGCTTGCTGAGAGACGCCGGGTACCACAGCGTTCCGGACGCGTGGCGGTCGATGACCTGGCCGTTGTCCACGTCGATCAGGATGTACGCCGGCGGCTCGGCGGCACGCACGGCACCAGCGTACAGGAGCAGCGCGACAAGGATGGACAGCGAAAGGCGCAAAGCCGGGCCTCTGCGTTTTCCGCGGGTCAAGACCGCCGTGGCATTCTATCTCGGCCCAGCCTAACCAATTTCAGCCGTCGAATGCAAAGTCGCCGCCGCGCTGGCCTTGGCGGCGGACTTGCCGCAATCTGCCGCCGATGAGCGACGGGGCGACCATTCTGGCCACGCACGAAACGACGGACGCGCCGGCGCCAGGACTGGAGCGGGCGGTCGGAACCGTTCGCCTTGCCGCGACCGGCGACGCCAGCACAACGCGACTGGTGGAGAACTACCAGGCGGGCTCCGCGCGTCTGCGGTTCCCGAGCCGCCGGCCGCATGAGACGCTGGAAGCGGTGCTGCTCAACACCGCCGGCGGGCTGACCGGCGGCGATAGAATGCAGGTTTCGGCAAACGCCAGCGCCGGGGCTCGCGTGGTCGTGACCACCCAAGCCGCGGAGCGCATCTACCGCCGGGCCACCGGCCGCGCCGAGGTCGCGACGAGACTCGCCGTTGGCGGTGAACGCATCGCTGGACTGGCTTCCACAGGAGACGATCGTCTTCGACGGAGCTGCGCTGACGCGCCGGCTGGAAGCGGAGGTGGACACGACCGGGCGCCTTCTCGCGGTGGAGGCGATCGTGCTCGGCCGTACCGCCATGGGCGAGCGCGCCAAAAACGCCGCCATTTCGGACACTTGGCGCATCAGACGGGCAGGTCGCCCGATCTTTGCCGACGGGCTCCGCCTCGACGGCGACGCCGACGCGACGCTCGCCCGTGGTGCGACGGGCGGCGGCGCGAAAGCATTGGCGACGCTGGTCTTTGTCGCGCCGGATGCCGAATCTCGGCTCGACGCGGCCCGCGACGTGCTCGCAACATGCGGGAGCGACGCCGGGGCAAGTGCCTGGAATGGCATGCTGGTTGCGCGGCTGCTCGCGACCGGGGGCCAGGCGCTGCGCGCCGATCTCGTGCGCTTGATCGAATCATTGCGCGGCGGGCCAATGCCGCGCGTCTGGCAATGCTGAGGGACGGGGATGAATCTGACGCCGCGGGAGAAGGACAAGCTGCTCATCGCGACCGCCGCGATGGTGGCGCGACGGAGGCTCGAGCGCGGGGTGAAGCTGAACTACCCGGAGGCGATCGCGCTGATCTCCGACTTCGTCGTCGAGGGCGCGCGCGACGGCCGTCCGGTCGCGGAACTGATGGAGGCCGGCGCGCATGTCGTCAGCCGCGCGCAGGTGATGGACGGCATCGCAGAGATGATCCATGACGTCCAGGTCGAGGCGACGTTCCCCGACGGCACCAAGCTCGTCACCGTGCACCAGCCGATCCGGTAGGGAGCGAAGGATAAAAGAATGATCCCAGGAGAAATCTTCCCCGCCGACGGCGAGATCGAGCTGAACGCGGGGCAGCCGACGGTGACGGTGGAGGTAGCCAACACCGGCGACCGGCCGATCCAGGTCGGCTCGCACTATCATTTCGCCGAGACCAATCCGGCGCTCGCCTTCGACCGCGACAAGGCGCGCGGCCACCGGCTGGACATCCCCGCCGGAACGGCGGTGCGCTTTGAGCCCGGCCAGACGCGGAGGGTGACGCTGGTGCCCTATCGCGGCGACCGCATCGTCTACGGCTTCAACGGCCGTGTCATGGGCGCGCTGGACTGAGGAACCGCCGATGCCGATGATGCTGGAAGGGTCCTGCACGTGCGGCGCGGTGCGCTTCACGGTGGAGAGCCACACGCCCTATCCGTATCAACGCTGCTACTGCTCGATCTGCCGCAAGCAGGACGGCGGCGGCGGCTACGCGATCAACATCATGGGCGACGCGGAGACGCTCAAGGTCGAGGGCCGCGAAGCGATCGGCATTCATCACGCCCGCATCAAACAGCCCGACGGAACGATCTGGGTCAGCCCAGGGGAGCGCAACTTCTGCACGCGCTGCGGTTCGGCGCTGTGGATGTTCGCCGACGAGTGGCCCGACCTCATCCATCCATTCGCCTCGGCGATCGACACGCCGTTGCCAGCGCCGCCCTCGCGCGTGCACCTGATGCTCGACTTCAAGGCGGAGTGGGTCGAGTTGCAGACCGGGCCCGACGATCAGCTCTTCGGCGAATATCCCGAGCAATCCATCGAGGACTGGCACAAGAGCCGCGGCCTCTGGATCGACTGACCGCACGAAAGAACGGAGGGGCACGTGCCCGCCAAGATCTCACGTGAAGCCTATGCCGAGATGTTCGGCCCGACCACCGGCGACAAGGTTCGTCTTGCCGACACCGACCTGATCGTCGAGGTGGAGAAGGACTTCACCACCTACGGCGAGGAGGTGAAATTCGGCGGCGGCAAGGTGATCCGCGACGGCATGGGCCAGGCGCAGACGACGCGCGGCCACGGCGCCGTCGACACCGTCATCACCAACGCGTTGATCATCGACCACTGGGGGATCGTGAAGGCGGACGTCGGCCTGAAGGACGGCAAGATCGTCGGCATCGGCAAGGCCGGCAACCCGGACATCCAGCCGAACGTGGACATCGTCGTCGGCCCCGGCACCGAGGCGATCGCCGGCGAAGGCAAGATCCTCACCGCCGGCGCGCTCGACATGCACATCCACTTCATCGCGCCGCAGCAGATCGAGGAGGCGCTGAACTCCGGCGTCACCACGATGCTCGGCGGCGGCACGGGACCGGCGACCGGCACCAACGCCACCACTTGCACGCCCGGACCGTGGCACCTCACGCGCATGATCGAGGCGGCGGAAGGCTTCCCCATGAACCTCGCGTTCGCCGGCAAGGGCAACACGTCGCTACCGCAAGGACTGGAGGAGCAGGTCCTCGCCGGCGCGGCGGCGCTGAAGCTGCACGAAGACTGGGGAACGACGCCGGCCGCGATCGACAACTGCCTCGCTGTCGCCGACGCCTTCGACGTTCAGGTGATGATCCACACCGACACGCTGAACGAATCCGGATTCGTGGAAAACACGATCGCTGCGTTCAAGGGCCGCACCATCCACGCCTACCACACCGAAGGCGCCGGCGGCGGCCACGCACCGGACATCATCAAGGTGTGCGGCGAGGCGAACGTGCTGCCGTCGTCCACCAACCCGACGCGGCCGTACACGGTCAACACCATCGACGAGCACCTCGACATGCTCATGGTGTGCCACCACCTCGATCCGCTGATCGCGGAGGACGTGGCGTTCGCGGAAAGCCGCATCCGCAAGGAGACCATCGCCGCGGAGGACATCCTCCACGACATGGGCGCGTTCTCCATGATCGCGTCCGACAGCCAGGCAATGGGCCGCGTCGGCGAGGTGATCATCCGCACCTTCCAGACCGCGCACAAGATGAAGGTCCAGCGCGGGCGGCTGAAGGAAGAGGCGGGCGACAACGACAACTTCCGCGTCAAGCGCTACATCGCCAAGGTGACGATCAACCCGGCCATCGCCCACGGCATCGACGAGTGGGTCGGTTCCGTCGAGGTCGGCAAGCTCGCCGACCTCGTGCTATGGACACCGGCGTTCTTCGGCGTGAAGCCCGATCTCATCATCAAGATGGGCACCATCGCGTCCGCGCCGATGGGCGACCCCAACGCCTCGATCCCGACGCCGCAGCCGGTGCACTACCGCCCGATGTTCGGCGCCTTCGGCAAAGCGATGCCGCGTTCGTCGGCGACGTTCGTCAGTCGCGCCGCACTGGAGCTGGGGATCGCCGACAAGCTTGGGCTGGAGCGGTCGCTGTTCGCGGTGAAGAACACGCGCGACATCTCCAAGGCGTCCATGATCCACAACGCCACGACGCCGAGGATGGAGGTGGACCCGGAGACCTACGAGGTCCGCGCCGACGGCGAGCTCATCACCTGCCCGCCCGCCGAGGTGCTGCCCATGGCGCAGCGGTATTTTCTGTTCTGATCGACGACCGCCCGCCTACCGGTTGCCCAGCTTCACTTTGAGCGTGACCTCCACGCTCCGCCACACCGAGCCGTCGATGTTGATGAAGCCGTCGTAGAGGCTGAACGGGCCGACGTACTGCACGCGGTATCGCGCCCCGATCGTGGCGTCTGGCGACAAAGCGAAGTCGGCGCCGAGGAACCCCTGCACGGCCCAGGTCTGATCGGTGTCGGCGAATGCCAGGGGCTCGTCGTACTGGTTGACGGTGCTGGTTTCGCTGTGCGCGATCGCAAGGCCGGCGCCGACGCCGACATAAGGCTGCAAGGACTGCCATTGCGCGCGTGCGATGAGATTGCCCATGAAGGTGCCGACGCTCGCGCCGCCGGTTGCCGGGTTGGACCAGATCGGACCGGTAATGTCGTCGGAAAGCGCGACATGGTTCAGGCCGGCGTGCGCGTACGAGAACTCGCCTTCGATCCCGAAGTGGCTGCTGACGTCGACGCCGAAGGCCCCGCCGAAGCGATGGCCGAGGTCGTAGCTGCTGACCGAGCTGTCTCCGTCGCTGGGGATGTGCGCCGTCGCATCGAGCAGCCACAGCAGGCCGCCGTGGGCGCTGAGGTATGGGCCCATGTCCTGAAATGCCGCACCATCGGCCGCGAGCGCCGGGCTGCCGACTGCGACGACGCCGAAAACGACTGGCCAGACGTGCCTGATCATTGGATTCCTCCAACAGGGGAGATGCAGAATCACAGATCGAACGATCTAGGCCTCTTTGTTCGCCCCCCGCTAGTGCGGATATGCCACGCACACCGATTCCAGTGGTTGCGTCGGCTTTGCCCGAGATCAAGGTTGGCGGGCACGGAGCCCGGCACCAAATACTTCCTGCAACCGGGATTGGAGGTAGACATGGACCTGAAGGGTAAGAGCGCGATCGTCACCGGCGCGGCGTCCGGCATCGGCCGGGCGACGGCGGAGCTTCTGGCGAACGAAGGTGCGAAAGTAATCGCCGCCGACTGGAACGAGGCGCGGCTGAACGATGCCGTCGGCGAGATGACCGCGTCGGGCGCGGCAATCACCGCGTTCAAGGTTGACGTCGCCCAGCGGGCCGATTGCGAGGCGATGGTCGACAAGGCCTACGCCGACTTCGGCCGGCTCGACGTCCTGGTCAACAACGCCGGCGTCATGGACCTTGACCAGCCGGTGGGGAGCGTCGACGACGTGACCTGGCGGCGCGTCATGTCGATCAACCTCGATGGGCCGATGTTCGCCATGCGCCGCGCCGTGCCGGCAATGCTGAAGGCGGGCGGCGGGTCGATCGTCAACATCGCGTCGGTCGCGGACTCGGCGGCGGCGCGGCGGGCGCGGCCTACACCGCGTCCAAGCACGCGCTGATCGGGCTGACGCTCAACACCGCCTGGATGTACGCCAAGCGCGGTATCCGCTGTAACGCCATCGCCTGCGGCGCGGTCGAGACCAACATCATGGAGAGCATCGACCCGACCAAGATGGACGCGGAAGGTGCGGCCCGCGCGGGCGAGTACTATCCGCTGATCCCGGCGACGCTTAGCCCCATCGACATCGCCCGGCTGGCGCTGTTTCTCGCCGCCGACGGTTCGCGCTACGTCAACGGTGCGATCATCCCCGCCGACGGTGGCTGGCGCGCCGCATGACATCCGGCGCGGGGCGTGACATGAAAGCGGCATGATCCGCGCGACCGAGGTGCTCCCCCGCGGCAAGTGGGTTCAATCGCAGTTGACCACCGACACGGTGGCGCTCGACTACGACGAGCGGCACCGCCGTCGGCTGGCCATGAAAGGCAAGCGCGGCTTCGAGTTTCTGCTCGACCTCGCCCACGCCGTGCCGCTCCGCGACGGTGACGGGCTGGTGCTCGAGGACGGGCGAATCGTGCTGGTGAACGCCAAGAACGAGGAACTCGCCGAGATCACCGCGCCGGACGGGGCGGGCCTCGCGCGCGTCGCCTGGCATCTCGGCAATCGTCACATGCCGACGCAGCTTCTCCCCGGCAGGCTGCGCATCCGCCGCGACCACGTCATCGAGGACATGCTCGTGCGCCTCGGGGCGACCGTGACGCCTGTCACGGCACCGTTCGACCCGGAGATCGGTGCCTACGCCCACGACCATCACGGGCACGATCACGCCCACGGCCACCATCACGAGCACGATCACCCCAACCCGGCGCTCGACCACGACGACCGGCTGGACGAAGGAGACGACGGGTGAACGAGATGCCGCCGCTCCCCACTGAGGCAGCGCCGATCGCGGGCGCGCCGCCATCCCTCGACCTGCAAAAGCTGATGACGTGGCTGTCGCCGGCGTTCCCGGTCGGCGCGTACGCCTTCAGCCACGGTTTGGAATGGGCCATCGACGACCGCACCGTGACCGACGCGGAAACCCTTCGCGCATGGATCGAGGACGTCGTCCGCCACGGCGCCGGACGCAACGACGCGATCCTCACCGCTCACGCGTGGCGCGCCGCCGACGCGGGCGACGGCCCTGGTCTCCACTCCGTCGCCGAACTCGCCGTCGCGTTTCAGCCCTCGCGTGAACGGCATCTGGAGACCACCGCCACTGGCACCGCTTTCGCCTCCGCCGTCGCCGGCGCCTGGCCGAACGGGCCCCTCGCCAACGCGACGGCGGTACTGGGTGACACGCCGGTCGCCTACCCGGTCGCGCTCGGAATCGCCGCCGCGGCGCACGGGATTCCGCTCCCGGCGCTGCTTCCGGCGGCGCTCTCCGCCTTTGTCGCCAACCTCGTTTCCGCGGGCGTGCGCGCCATCCCCATCGGGCAGAGCGACGGCCTCGCCGTCATCGCGGCGCTCGCGCCGCGTGTCGGCACGATCGCCGCCGAAGCCTCGACCATCCCGCTCGACGAGCTTGGCGGCGCGGCGCTTCGCGCCGATATCGCCTCCATGCGTCACGAAACCCAGTACACGAGGTTGTTCCGCTCATGACGACATTCAACGGGCCCTTGCGCGTAGGGATCGGCGGGCCAGTCGGCTCGGGCAAGACGGCGCTCATGGACGCGCTGTGCAAGCGCCTCCGCGAGCAGCACAACATCGCCGCCATCACCAACGATATCTACACCAAGGAGGACGCGGAGTTCCTGACGCGATCCGGCGCGCTGACGCCGGACCGCATCCTCGGAGTGGAGACCGGCGGCTGCCCGCACACCGCCATCCGCGAGGACGCCTCGATCAATCTCGCTGCGGTCGTCGACCTCCGCACGCGCTTTCCCGACCTCGATCTGGTGCTGATCGAATCCGGCGGTGATAACCTCGCCGCGACGTTCTCCCCCGAGCTTGCCGACATCACCATCTACGTCATCGATGTCGCGGCGGGCGACAAGATCCCGCGCAAGGGCGGCCCCGGCATCACGCGCTCCGACCTCCTGGTGATCAACAAGATCGACCTCGCCCCGTTGGTCGGCGCCTCGCTGGAGGTCATGGACCGCGACGCGAAGAAGATGCGCGGCCCGCGCCCGTTCGTGTTCACCAATATGAAAAGCGGCGAGGGCCTGGACACCGTGGTCGCGTTCATCGCCCGCGCCGGCGGCCTTTCGACCGCCGCGTGAACATCAAAAACCGGCTATACTGTCGGCTGTTCCCACGGAGTCGCGATGCCAATCGTTAACCGTTTCGCGGACTTCCACGACGATATCGTCGCGTGGCGGCGCGATCTTCATCGCCATCCGGAGCTACTCTACGAGGTGCACCGCACCGCCGCGAGCGTCGCCGACAAGCTCCGCACCTTCGGCCTCGACGAGGTCGTGACCGGCATCGGCCGCACCGGCGTCGTCGGTGTCATCCGCGGCCGCAAGACAGACAGCGGCAAGGTGATCGCCCTCCGCGCCGATATGGATGCGCTGCCGATCGCACGAGGCGACCGGCAAGCCGTACGCGTCGGAGGTCGCCCGGCCGCATGCACGCCTGCGGCCACGACGGCCATACCGCCATGCTGCTCGGCGCGGCGCGCTACCTCGCGGAGACGCGCAACTTCGACGGCACCGCCATCGTCATCTTCCAGCCCGCCGAGGAAGGCGGCGCCGGCGGCAAGGCCATGGTCGACGACGGGCTGATGGACCGTTTCGCGATTCGCGAGGTCTACGGCATGCACAACATGCCCGGCCTCCCCGTCGGCCAGTTCGCGACGCGTCCGGGACCGCTCCTCGCCGCGACCGACGAGTTCGTCCTGACGGTCAAGGGTCGCGGCGGCCATGCCTCCCGGCCCCACCGAGACCGTCGACCCGGTCGTGATCGGCGCCGAGCTGGTGCAGGCGCTCCAGACCATCGTCGCGCGCTCGGTCGATCCGCTCGCTTCGGCGGTTGTATCGATCACCACGTTCCACGCGGGCGAAGCGCACAATATCATCGCCGACGACGCCGAGATCGGCGGCACGGTGCGTACGTTCGAGCCGGCGGTCCGCGACCTGGTCGAAGACCGGATGCGCGCCATCGCCGCCGGCATCGCCACCGCCCACAAGGCCAAGATCGACGTCCGCTACAACCGCAGCTACCCGGTAACGCGCAACCATCCGGACGAAACCGCTTCGCCGTCGAGATCGCGGGCGAGATCGTCGGCGCAGGCGAACGTCCACCCCGACGCGCCACCGGTGATGGGCGGCGAGGATTTCTCCTACATGCTGGAAGCGCGCCCCGGCGCGTTCGTGTTCATCGGCAACGGCGAGACGGCCGGCCTCCACAACGTCGCCTACGACTTCAACGACGACATCATCCCGATCGGCTGCTCGTACTGGGCGCGGCTGGTCGAGACGGCAATGCCGGCATGACGGATCGCGCTCGCGACAACCGCCCGCCCGACGGCCGCCGCGGCCGGCGTCGCGAGGGCGGCCTGGCGCTGCTACGCCGATTCGCCAACGACGGCTCGTTCGCGCTGATCCGGCGCCTTCTCGGCGAGACCGGACGCGAGTTCGCCAGCCGCTATGCGGCGGTGCTGGCGCTCGGCATCGTCATCGCGGTCAGCACCGCGTTCAATGCGTGGATCATCAAGGACGTTGTCAACAAGATCTTCGTCGATCGCCGCACGGACATGCTCTACCTATTGACCGCGGTGGTCGTCATTAACGGCTTCGTGCGCGGCGCGAGCTTGTACGCGTCCAGCATTACGCTCGGCCGCATCAGCAATGCCGTCGTCGCCCGCGCGCAGCGCCGCATGTTCGAGCACCTGCTCAACCTCGGCGTCGATTTCTTCAACCGCACCGCCTCGAGCGACCTCGTCACGCGCATGACGCACAACGCCACGGCTACGCAGCAAGTGCTCGACACGCTGTTCACGCGCACCGGCCGCGACTTGTTGACCGTCGTCGCGCTGGTCATCGTGATGTTCATCCAGGCGCCGGTGATGTCGCTCATCGTCCTAGTCGTCGGGCCGATCACCATCACGACGATCGGCCGGCTGGCACGGCGCGTCCGCAGCGTCGCTCGCGACCAATTCACGTCGCTCGGCATGGTCGTTTCGGAGACGCAGCAGACCGCCAAAGCCGTCCGCATCGTCAAGGCATTCAACATGGAGCGGGCGATCCAGGGTAGGATGGACGCCGCGATCGACCTGATGCGCAAGCGCTCCGACAAGATCGTGTCCATTCGGGCGCGATCGAGCCCGCTCATGGAAGCCACCGCCGGCCTCGCGTTCGCCGTCGTGATCCTCTGGGCCGGCTACCGCGCCATCAACTACGGCGAGCCGCCGGGGCGCTGCTGAGCTTTCTCGCCGCGATGGCCCTCGCCTACGAGCCGGCGAAGCGCCTGGCCGCCGCGCAGGTGCCGTTGGAGGCGGGCCTGGTCGGCGTGCGGCTGATGTACGAGCTGCTCGACACCAAGCCCACCATGAACGTCAACCGCCATGGTCCGAGGCTCGCCGTCTCGGCGGGCGAAGTGGTGTTCGACGGCGTCGAATTCGCCTACCCAGACGCGCCGCCGCTGTTCCACGATCTCGCCTTCACCGCCGCCGGCGGCAAAACCACGGCGTTGGTCGGCCCCTCCGGCGCCGGCAAGAGCACCATGATCGCGCTGATCGAGCGCTTCTACGACATCACCGGTGGCCGCATCCTGATCGACGGGCAGGACATCTCCACCGTCGAGATATCGTCGCTCCGCGAAGCCATGGCTCTGGTGAGCCAGGAGACGGTGCTGTTCAATGACACCATCCGCGCGAACATCCGCTTCGGCCGCCCCGGCGCGACCGACGCCGAGATCGAGCGCGCGGCGAAGGACGCCATGGCGCACGAATTCATCATGGCGACCGACGACGGCTACGACACATTGATCGGCGACGGAGCGGCAGATCTCTCCGGCGGCCAGCGGCAGCGCATCGCCATCGCCCGCGCCATGCTGCGCGACCCGAAGATCCTGCTCCTCGACGAGGCGACGTCGTCGCTCGATTCCGAGTCCGAGCATCAGGTACAGGTGGCCCTCGACCGGCTGATGCGCGGACGCACGACCATCGTCATCGCCCACCGCCTCTCGACCGTCCTCGGCGCCGACAAGATCGCGGTGCTCGCGTCGGGCCATGTGGTAGAGGAAGGGCGTCACGCCGATCTTCTCGCCCGCGGCACGCACTACGCCCGGCTGTACCACCTGCAGTTCGAGCCGCTCGTCCGCGGCTCGGCGACCGCGGCCGAGTAACGCCGCCCGGTCGCGGCTAGGCGCGGCCCGCCACCAGCATTCGCCGGAGCACGCCGTCGCGGTCGATGACCGCGTGCTTCAGCGCACCGAGGATATGCAACCCGACGAGTGGGATCAGCGCGTTCGCGGCGAAGCTATGCGCCTCGCGAACGACGCCGCCGATGCTGCGCGCGGACGGCAACGGCGACGGGATCGCGAACCAGTCGAAGACGCGGATCGGCTGGCCGCGAGTCCACACCATGAGGGGTCCCGTCACGACCAGTACCAGAAGCGCGGCGAGCAGGCCCCACTGAACAACGTACGCGAGCACGTTCAGCGCGGGCGAATTGTTGGCCTTCGGCTGCGATCCCTGCATCATGCGCCAGACGATGCGCGCAACAATGAGGATCAGCGCGATCATGCCGATGGTGACGTGTAGCGACTGGGGCGCGAAGATGCTCTGCACGAAATCGCGGCCGCCTCGGGCGAAGGCCTCGCCGGCACGGCGCGCGCCTTCGCCGACCGCACCGGCACCCCGTGCGAACCGCTCACGGCCATCGTCGCCCTCCTCCAAGCCCAGCCCGTTGAAGAACAGGTAGAACACGAGCGCCGCGACGAGCCAGTGAAAGGCGATGGAAATCCACCCGTAGCCTTGGCGGGTATCGGTCAGTTGCATGGGACCACCCTCGAACCGCGCGGGGAGGCGCGCGTGGCCGAAGTATTTACCCGGCACAAGCGGCCGCTCAACTTAATGTTCGGTAATCTGGCGGGCGGTATCGTGCGGAAGGAAATGGTGCCCCTGGCCGGGTTCGAACCAGCACGCCCTCGCGGGCAACAGATTTTGAGTCTGCCGCCAATATTATTAAGATACTGATATTTAACGCGTATCTTCTCAAGAAACGGATACTGTGTACGAATCTGTGTAAGCCTTGGGACCTCATTGACCTCCGCTAGCGTGCGCAAGATGCTGATCAGGAGTCTCCAGAGTACACAATCGCAGCAGCCGTCGACGATGGCAAACTCGGTAGCGCAGGGCGCAACACAGCCGGCGATCGTCTGCGCGTAGCCAACCCACCGCAGGGCGGATCGAAGCGCCGCTACCCAGACGATCCGGCAAACACGTCGTACCGCTCACGTACCAGCGTCGTGCGCACCGCCTCCTCGAGCCGGTGGGGCGCCAGGTATTCGTCCCGGAACCAGGGGAACTGGCGCGGGTCGAAAAGCGTCCGCAGCCAGTCGATCGTCGCGGCGACTCTGCGAATGCGTCGCGACCCGGGATGGTAGGCAAGCCAGATGTCGTAAGAGGTGTGGTAGCCCACATCGACTGGCTCGACGCGTGCTCCGATCGCCCACAGATAGGTGGGAAGCATGCCGATTCCGGCGCCTTTGGCGACCGCCCAATAATGCGCCGTGCTGGTATTCGTGACCACCGCGACGAAGCCGCTGCGCGATTTTTCGGGGAACAACTGGTCGTACTCTTGGTGCTGAACCTGCGGCGAAATCTGCTCAACCACCTTATGGTGGTTGAGGTCGGCGATCGACTGCGGCCGTCCGTAGGTTTCGAGGTACTCATTGGCCGCGAAGAAGGTTGCGTGCATTCTTCCGAGCTTGACTGCCTTCACATCCTGGTCGGTCGGGCGGGAGATTTGAATGCCGATGTCCGCCTCCATCTTCGCAAGATCAGGCGGTCGCATGGTGCAGTTTATTTCAAGGATGACTTTCGGGTGCGCGCGTTGGAATTCCACCAGACGCGGCATGACCCAAAACGTTCCGATGCCCTCGGTCACCGAGATGCGGACGTACCCAGAAAGCGGTGAGAAGCCACGCTGAGCAAGTCGCCGGACATCGAAAGCCGCGGTTTCCATCGGGCCTACGGCCTCACACAGCTCGCGCCCTTCCGGCGTTAGTTCCACTCCGCCATAGCCGCGCTTGGCCAGCACGACGCCAACTTCCTTTTCGAGGATGTCGATGTAGCGACGAACGGTGTTCGTCGCCATGTTTAGCTTGATCGCCGCCGCGCGCAGGCTCCCGGTCCGCTGCAAGGCAAGGAAAACCCGGATCGCCTCCCAGTTGAGCTCACCAAGTCGATCGTGAGCAGGGTGTTCAAAATACGGAACACCCTTAGTCATGCTTTGTGGCATGCAGCCCCCCGCGACATTGTTAGCATCGTTTTGCCGTAGGGGGCCAGCGAGAAGCTGGTGCGCCCCCGAAGCACGGTTCGTCTCGATTTCTTGGGTTCGCGATGCGGGGGCCGCCATGAATGTTCACCACAAGATTCCCTTGTCCGACCGCGTGCGCGGATTGAATGGTGTTCATCCTCTGGATCACATCGATGCGCACTTCCTCTGCAATCGTCTGACCATCTTCACGCCGACGCCTGAGCAGATCGCGGTGTTGATGGACCGGGCTCGGTCTGATCTGCCGGTCCGCTTGGCCAGCAACTCAACGATGCGCCGCGTCGCATCGGCGAATCCAGATTGTTTCTGGGCAATCGCGCGACGGCCTTTCCACGGGGACGACGCCGAACCACGAGGGCTGGTGGCCATGCTGATGCTGAACGTTGACGGGGCCGACGCCCTGCTTCGCGGCCAGCTCGACACCCGCGATCCACCCAATGAACTGCTCGTTGGGCAGCACGAGAGACCGGCCGCGATATACGGGTGGCTCATCCATGCCAAGGGGCGGCTCGCACCTGGTCTGACGCTGGTGATGGAGAAGCTGCAAACGCCGCTATACCGCGGCGTCGACATTGTGTGCCGCGCCTCGACCAAGGACGGAGCCACTTTTTTCGATGCACTCGGGTTTTCGCGCGGCGTGTGGTGGGATGGCGAGTTCCGCGCGGAGTTTCGCCACTATCGGCGGACGCACGACGGAACGGGTAGGAGCGCAATCGCCGATCGGCTCCGCCCTCCCTTCGATGACGACGTGCCGGACGCAATCACGTCGGGCCCGCCAGCGATCAAAACGAAGGTGGTGCACACCCTCGATGAAATGCTCAAGGTTTTCGCAATCCGTTCGGCCGTCTACATCGAGGAACAGCACTGCCCGTGTGACGAGGAGTTCGACGGCAACGACTTCTCAGGAACACACCTCCTTGCCTCGATCGGTGGTCAACCTGTGGGATGCCTTCGCATTCGCTACTTTGGCGAGTTTGCAAAAATCGAGCGGGTGGCGGTGCTGAGGCGCTTTCGAGGTCGTGGCATCGGACACAAGCTCGTGACCGCGGCAATTGAACTCTGCCGGGCCAAGAGCTATCGGCGCGTCTACGCCCACGCGCGGCGACAGCTGCTACCATTCTGGATCGAGCAGGGTTTTGCCGAGTTGGCAAGCGGCAGATCGTTTGCATTCTCCGACTTCGAATACGTGGAGATCATCCGCAACCTCGAACCATCCGACAGCGCTTTGGCCCTGGCCGCCGGTCCCTACGTTCTAATTCGACCGGAAGGCCAATGGGATCGGCCGGGAATCCTCAGAATCATCTGCTGCGCGCGGCGTGGCCGCAGAGGCGCCGGCACAATGAATGTAGTGAGCCTGCCCGTCGGCCATCGTCGGGCGGTGGCACCGGTGGTGCTCCTCGTGGACCCGCTGCGCGCGTGCCACGCGGGCGGCCGCACTTATCAACTGGCGGGGGCGACCGCGGCAATCGAGAATTGCCGAAAGATCGTGGGCTTCGCCCGGCTCCACGGTTACCCCATCGCGGTCACTCGTTGGCGGCAGCGCGATCAGACTGGCGTTGCCGCGAACAGATTTGTTGGTTGGCTGGACGGGCTTGAACCGCACGGTGCCGACATGGTTTTCGAGAAGCCGCTGCCTTCGTGTTACTCCAACCCGACCTTTGCCAACATGATGGCATCCGGCGGTGGCGAGCATGCCGTGCTCATGGGGTTTACCGCCGCCTTGTCCTGCCTTTCGACCATCGTCGACGCGCACCATCGAGGACACCGGCTGACTTTTCTCGCCGACGCTTCCGCTAATCACCTCTTTGATACCCCCGACGCCAATTGCATCGACCAAGTCGTAGCATCGGTCATCGCGCTGTACGCGCGGGTATCAACCGCACACCGGTGGATGGAAACGCAGCTTGCAGCACTCCGAGGATAGGGGGCAAAAAAGGTGGACAACGAACGAATGAGCGACGTGAAGGCGTTGGCGCGCCTCCTGGCGTACGCCAAGTTGGAGGCGGCGCGCCTCGGCCTCTGGGATGCAGCAGTACGAATCAATGACAGCCTTCGCTGCGTGCCGCATTTCGAGGACGGTGTCGTGGAGACGAATGTCCAGGCCGATGAGCCCGCGGTCGGTCAGGCCGCCGAATGAGCGCCACCATCGACGGGGAAGACTTCGCCGAGGATCTCATAGAAATCGTCCGGGGATTCGTACATCGGGAAGTGGCCGACGCCGGAGAGATGATAGCGCCGCGCGGTCACGCTCAGCAGACTGTCGAGCAGGTCGGGTGTGCTGAGATCGCCATCGGTGGTGACGACCGCACAGCCGTCCAACAAGGCGAGCTTGGGTGTGAAATCGAATTGACCGAGGCTCGCTGTGACCGACGTGAAGGTGCCGATGTCGAGGTCCACCGCGACGGGGAGCGGTCGTGGAGAGGCGAAATAGTAAGGCAGCAAGAGATCGACGATCTCCCGCGAAGCGCCTCGTGTCGCCAGTTGGGCGTAGCGTTCGCCCACAGCTTCGGGAAGGCGGGCGAACAGATTGCGCGACGTCTCATCGTAGCCGGCTCGCGTCACCGGAACTGGCGTAACAAGGAGCCCTTCATCGAAGGCACCGCGGCGCATCCCAGCCGTGGTGGCGCCGCCCAAAACCACGAGGCTGCCCCAAGAATGGGTCAAGATCCCGAGCCGGCCGGAGCCGAGGAACTTGTCAACCAACGCGGCGAAATGGCGAAAAATCAGATCTGCGGTGACCTCGCCCGACACCGGCGATCGGCCCGATCCGGGTTGGTCGTAGAACACCAGTGTCCGTCGCTCGGCGAGGCTATCCACACTCAGCCCCAAATAACGGTGGCTAAACCCCGGACCGCCGTGCACGACCACCACCACCGGGCCACGGCCAAACCAGCGCACGAAGGTCGGAATGCCGGCGATGGTGACCATCTCGTCGGTCGCGACGGTCATGCGACGCCACCGGCGGTGAGGCTGACCACACCGTGCACGCGAGCGAGCGAGGGGCATTTATCATGACGGTGCAGCATCGGCAGAACCTGTTTCTCGACACCTCCAGCGTCGTTGCCGCCAGCCAGTGGGACGAACTCTTGCGCCTGCAGGTCGATCTGTTCTTCCCCTATGAGCTCGACTGGCTAGCCGACAACGAGGCATGGAAGCGCGCACGCGATATTCTCGATGTCGGCTGTGGCAACGGATACTACCTTTCCAAATTGAAAGCACTCCACGCGGACAAGACCTATCACGGCATGGATGTCTCGGCCGAGTTGATCACGTTGGCGAAACAGCAGCACCGCGCGCCGGGTATCGAGTTTGCAACGGGCGATTTCCTAAAGGGCGAGATCGGGCGCCGCTACGACGCGATCCTGCTTCGTTTCGTCGTCCAGCATCTCGACAGCTTTTCACTGATCGCTGAACGCGCCGCGGCGATGCTGCGGCCGGGTGGTACCGTGATCATCATCGAACCCAACTTCGCGCAGAGCCGGATCTGGCCAGCCGCTCCGCTGTTTACCGGCCTTCTCGCGGCCTTTGAACAGCGCCAAGACACACTCGGCCGCCTGCGGGCGCACCTTGGGGAACTCCCGGCGATGATCGATCAGCTAGCAGGCTGGCGGATCGCATACGACCGGTCGGTGTTTGTCCCAGCGGTCGGCCCATTCCGTGGGACCAAAACGATCGCGACATTCCAGCGTTGGATCGATCTCTGCGAGCGGGTGAGCGGACTGGACTATCCGTTTGACGACACGCGGAGCGAGATTGCGCAGTGGTCGGACGGCGCCGCGACGTACAGTCGAATTGCCTTGCGCATCACACAGATCGCCTTCGAACCCGAGCCCGCGGCGCTCGTCAACTGATTGACCGGGGCGACGCAGTGATCACGGCTCAGTCACTTGCGTCGCCGTGGTCATCATCGGCCGCAAAGGCCTGCAATACCCCGCGCAGCCGTTGTTTCACTTGGCCGTTTTGCAACTGGCCGAGAAGCCGCAGGATGTCGTAGTCAAGGCGCGATGGTTGCGGTACTGCCATGACGGCGGCTGCCTCATCATCGCCGGCGTCCGCGATGCCGGCGAAGAACTCTTGCACCGGGACGCCAAAGACCAGGGCGAACTCATATAGCCGGCTCGCGCTGATCCGGTTGGTGCCCTTCTCGTACTTCTGGATTTGCTGAAAGGTCACGCCCACTTGGTGCGCGAGGTCGGTTTGCGATAGCTGACGCTGGGATCGCATCAACCGCAGTCGAGCCCCAACGTGGGCGTCAACCGGATGTCTCATCGAACGCCCGAAACCAACAGCCAAACACCACTCATCGGTCAGTGTGGGCATCCTTAGGGTACAATCAACGCTTGTGCAACGCCCAGGGATCAGGTCGGCCTTTTGCTCTTCGAGAACGCGATCGGCGTTGCCGTCCGTCCCTCATTGGTTTCCCCGTACCCTGACCCGCGGACCACCGAAGTCGGCCAGTGACGTCAATCTCCTGCGCTACGCAAACTCACGAACCACCGGGCGCAGTGGTGCGGGCGGTCGGACTCGAACCGACACTCTGTCACCAGAACTGGATTTTGAATCCAGCGCGTCTACCAATTCCGCCACGCCCGCAACTCATTCCGCTACCGAGACGCGTCAGCCTTTTGAGTCTGCCGCGTCTGCCAATTCCGCCACAGGGGCCTCAAGGCCCCGCGATATATGGGGCACGGCGGGCCCGGTCAACTTGGCGTGGGTACGCTGGACAGTGACAAGCGCCGCCGATAGAGAAACCGCCATGCTCCGCCGCACATACGATTGGACGATGGCGCTCTCGGCCAAGCGCCACGCGGAGGCGGCCTTGGCCGGCGTGGCTTTCGCCGAAAGCTCGTTTTTCCCGATCCCACCGGACCTGCTGCTCATCCCGATGGTGCTCTCGGAGCGCTCGAAGGCTTGGCGCTTTGCCCTCGTCGCGACGATCGGCTCGGTGGTCGGCGGGCTGTTCGGCTATGCGATCGGCGCGCTGCTCTTCGTCCAGGTGGCGCGCCCGATCCTCGATTTCTACGGCTACACTGCCAAGTTCGAAGCGTTCGCGACCCTCTACAGCGACTGGGGCTGGGTGATCGTGTTCACCGCCGGGCTGACGCCCTTCCCCTACAAGGTCATCACCATCGCCAGCGGCGCCACTCACCTCAATCTCGCGGTCTTCGTGGTCGCGAGCATCATCGCCCGCAGCCTCCGCTTCTTCGCGGTCACCGGCCTTCTCTACTGGGTCGGCCCGCCCACCCGGACCTTCATCGAAGAACGCCTCGGCCTCGTTTTCACCGTCTTCGTGATATTGCTCGTTGGCGGTTTCGTCCTCGCCCGCTATCTGTTCTGAACGCCATGGAAACCATCGACCAACGCCGCCGCGACGCGCTCGTTCCCGCGTTCGTCTTCCTTCTCGGGCTCGCCACCATCGGCGGCGCCTGGGTGTCGCAGCTCGCCTTCGGCTTCATCCCGTGCCACCTGTGCCTGGAGCAGCGCATCCCCTACTACGTCGGCCTGCCCTTCGCGCTCGCCGCGGTGATCGCAGCCCTTGTCGGCGCGCCGCGCAACGTGACGCGAGCGCTGCTCGGCATCGCCGGGCTGGTCCTCGCCTACAACATCTTCCTCGGGACGTATCACGCGGGCGTCGAATGGAAGTGGTGGGCGGGCCCACCGGATTGCAGCGGCGGTGGCGGCGGCACGGTGACATCGGCGAAAGATCTGCTGAACCAGCTCAACGGCATCCGCGTTGTGTCGTGCACCGACGCGGCGTTCCGCTTCCTCGGCCTGTCGTTCGCCGGCTGGAACGCGGTGATCTCGGTGGTGCTTACGGCCGCGGCGGCCTACGGCGTATTTCGCGCGCCCTCGATCGTCGGCGATGCCGATGCGCCGGCCGCGAGCGCCAGCGCGGCGAAGCCCTAGGGCTCCAGTTCGGTATCCCAGTAGAGATAGTCCAGCCAGGACTGGTGCAGGTAGTTCGGCGGGAAGTGCCGGCCGTTGTTGTGCAGCGACGCGACCGAAGGCTGGTATGGCAACTGCGCCGGCCACATGTGCGCTTCCCGCGGGCTGAGGCCACCCTTCTTCAGGTTGCACGGCGCGCATGCGGTAACGACGTTGTCCCACGTCGTCTGCCCGCCGCGCGAACGCGGCACCAGATGGTCGAAGGTGAGATCGCGCTCAGCGCCGCAGTACTGGCAACGAAAGCGATCGCGCAGGAAAACGTTGAACCGCGTGAAGGCCGGATGGCGCGCCGGCTTGACGTAGCTCTTCAGCGACACCACCGACGGCAGCTTCATGCTGAACGACGGGCTTCTGACCGCCACGTCGTATTCCGAGACGATGTTCACACGATCGAGGAAGACCGCCTTGATCGCGTCCTGCCAGGACCAAAGCGACAAGGGGTAATAACTGAGCGGCCGATAGTCGGCATTGAGGACCAACGCCGGATTGGACCCCGGCGAGACCGCGATGTTCAAGCGACGCGCTCCCAAATCTCTTTTCGTTGACGGGGGGTTAGGCCCCCTGACGCGCGCGATACTCTATACGGGGTGTGACGCCCGTGTGAAGGGGGTGGAAATCGGCCCGCCGGTTGCACGGTTACGTTTAGGTTGTCTTGTCCATACTGCGATACCCCGCCCTAAGACAATTTCCCTAGTCTCGTGCTGCGGCGTATCCCGCGGCCCCTCCAATCGGCCCGGCCCATCCCTACATTAGAAATGGCGGGGTGGCCGGCAATCTGACGGAGCTGGCATCATGTCGATGGCGTTCGAATGGAAGGTGCCCCCTGAGGTCGAGCCTCGCGCGGAGCACTACGCCTTCGATCTCGATCGCGTGCTTTCCGCCGTCGTCGGCATTCGCGCGAAAGTGGCCGGTGACGCGTTCACCGCGGATGTGCTCGGCACCGAGCGCAGCGGCAACGGCGTTATCATCCGGCCGGAGGGCGTCATCGCCACCATTGGCTATCTCGTCACCGAGGCCGAGGAAATTTGGCTGAGCCTCGCCGATGGCCGCACCGTCGCGGGCCACGTGCTCGCAATCGACCAGGACACGGGCTTGGCGCTTGTGCAGGCGCTGACGCGCCTTTCCGAACCCGCCCTCGACTTCGGTCGTTCGACGGATGCCGTTCCGGGCACCCGCGTTATCGCGGCCGGTGCCGGCGGGCGCGAACACTCCGTCGCCGCGCGCGTGATTGCCCGCCAGGAGTTCGCCGGGTACTGGGAGTACCTGCTCGACGAGGCGATCTTCACCGCGCCAGCGCATCCCTTCTGGGGCGGCACCGGCCTGATCGGCGCGGATGGGCGGCTGATCGGCATCGGCTCCCTACAGCTCGAGCAGGCGGGCGACGGCGACGAAACCATCCCGCTCAACATGTACGTGCCGACCGACCTCATGAAGCCGAACCTCGACGACATGCTGACCATGGGCCAGCCCAACCGCCCGCCCCGCCCGTGGCTTGGACTGTACGCGACCGAGGTCGACGACCGCGTCATCATCGCTGGCGTTGCCGGGAGGGGACCCGCGGCGCGGGCGAACCTTCGCCAGGGAGACGTGGTGCTATCGGTCGGCGGCATGAAAATCAGGGGGCTTGCGGACCTCTTCCGCAAGATCTGGTCCCTGGGCAAGGCGGGAGTGGACGTGCCGATGACCATCTACCGGGACGGGCATCCGGTGGACTTGACCGTCACCTCCGGCGACCGCAACCGCTACCTCAAAGGTCCCAGCCTCCATTAGATCCGATCCCATCGGCGGCAAGGCGTCGCGGGGGCGTTCAGCCGCCGTTCAGCCGGCCTATGTGCTTTTGGCACGGGCACAGTCGGGGGCAACGAAACGTTGCGTGGAGATGCATCCATGAAATTACGTGCATTGGCAGTGGGGGCCGCCGCGACGGCCCTGTTCGCGATGCCGCAGGTGGCCGAGGCCTACTGGGCCCAGGTGCTTGGCAACCTGAACCTGCGCACCTGCGCCAGCGCCTCGTGCGCCAAGATCACCGTCATGCCGCGCGGCGCGACCGTGTGGGTCGATGGCGCCGTCGGCGGCTGGTATCACCTGACGTACGGCCGGGCCTCCGGCTTCGCTTCGGCGCGCTACATCGGCACCGGCGCTCCGCCGTTCGTCGGGCCGTCGCCGTTCTACCGCCCGTATCCGTACCCGTATTACTACCGCGGACCGTACTACTACCGGCCGGGGCTGTTCTTCGGCTTCCGCTTCGGCAACTAGTCGCCGCGACGGGTCAATGGGTGAAGGCCCCCCGCCGCGCGGCGGAGGGGGCCTTCGTATCAACCCACGGACTTCGCGTGCCGCCAGCCGAACAGCGACGGCGCGATGGCGCCGCCGACAGCGGCGAACAACGCCATGTACGCCGTGTGCCAGGTGAGCAGCATGATCGAGACGTCGCCTTCGTGCAGCACGAGTAGCCCGAAGTTGACCGTCGCGGCGACAGCGATGCCGGCGAAGACGAACGTGAGCCGCGGCACCATCGGCGCACCTCGCCGGATCATCGCGATGATGATCACCGACAGGATCGCCCCGGCGATCGCGCCGGGCAGGAAACAATCGGTGTCGAGCCTGACGTCGAAGGCGGGAGGACCGATGCGGGCATAATCGGCGAGGCAGGCGCCGCCCGTGAGGAGCACCCACACCGCGAGCGCGATGAACGGGACGGGAAACCAGCGCCGGCTGACGCCGGGCGTCGTGGACGCGAACGCCGCGAGCGCCGCGCTGACCGCGGTGACAAGCGTCGCCGCCTCCTCCGCGATCAGGCGCGGGTCGTTTACGGCGCGGTGAATTTCCTCGGCATCGATCCCGTGAATTGCCATCATCGCAACGACCACCGCCAGCCCCACGCCGAGCCACACGGTAGCCCGCACCGCTGGCGACGGCAGCGGTCTGACCGGCCGCGCGTCCTTGCTCAAGTTGGTGATGAGGGCGTCGGTGTCCACGTCGTTACTCTCGGTCTTTCAACCGCACCCGCAGCGCGCGGGTCGCCCGGTGGCTCGCTACCTTCAACGCGGCAACACTCATGCCGCTCTTCGCCGAAGCCTGCTTGAGCGACAATTCGCCAAGCTTCGTCAGTTCGATTGCCACCCGCTGGCCCTCCGGTAGTTCGGCCACGGCCTGCCGCAATGCCTCCGGGTCGCCGTAGGTCTCTACCGATTCATTCGCTTCGGCGGCCTCAAAGGTTTCAGGGTGCTCGTCGGCGGCCACTTCCCAGGCTTTGCCGCGTGTGTGCCGCCGGGCCGCGTCCGCCACCCGGTTGCGTGTGATCGCCATCAACCAGGGCACAAATGGCCGTCGGCAGTCGTACGTCGCCCGCGCGGTGTGGACGGACAACAGCGTCTCCTGCACCAAATCCTCAACGTCTTCAATCGGCAGGAAAGGGTGGCGGCGCCGGACCACGCGGCGGATGAGCGGCGCGATCTCGCTCAGCAGCACGCGGTAGGCGGACTTGTCGCCATCCTGCGCCGCGCGCATTAGCTCGCCGAAGCGATGTCCCGGATCGACCTTGTCAGTCATCGCTCTAGAGCAGAAAAGCGCCGCGGGCGCCGCCCGCGCCCAAGCAATCGGCGCCCCTTTTTCGCCCCTCGTGTAACCTTGCCAGCCCTCCCGACGAAGTCAAAAATAAGCGAGGCCCTCCTGGTCTCGCCGGCGACATCCTCGTCGTCTCTCCCCCACGAACCCGGGAGGTTCCCGAATGAATACCCGTCTTCTCCTCGCCTCCGCCGTCGCCGCCGCCGCCATGACCGGGCCGACGATGTCTTACGCCGTAACGGTCGGCCAGCCGGTCGATCCTCCGAGCTATTCGGCCGAGAAATGCTATGGCATCGCCAAGGCCGGCCAGAACGATTGCGCCGCCACCGGCGCGCACTCGTGCGCGGCGCAGGCCAAGGTCGACAACGATCCATCGTCGTGGATCTACGTCCCGGCCGGCTACTGCGACCGCATCGTCGGCGGCAAGATGACCCCGGCGTAACCCGGCGTAAGCGACAGGGAGTGGCCGCGATCATGACCAAGCCGCGCAATCCGTTCCGGGCCGCCATCGGCCTTCGGCTTTCGCGCTGGGCCGAGGTCGCGGCCGCCCCGGATGTTGCGGAGATATCCGTTCCCGGTTTGCAGGGGGGTACGCGCGTAGAGTAGATTTTACATCGTCAGGGCGACAACTGTCCTAGGCAAAAGTGGAGGAAATCTATCATGAATACTCGTCTTCTTTTGGCTTCCGCGTTCGCGGCGGCCGTCGCCGGCCCCGCGTTGGCGCAGGCCCCGGCTTTGACGGACGCGCAGGTAAAGGCCGGCTTCACCGCCGAGAGCATCGGCCACGGGGTGAAGCCGCCAACCGCGTACACGGCGGAGAAGTGCTACGGCATCGCCAAAGCGGGCTTGAACGACTGCGCCGCGCGCGGCAGCCACTCGTGTTCCGGCACCGCCAAGGTCGACAATGATCCGTTCTCCTGGATCTACGTGCCCGCCGGCTACTGCGAGCGCATCAGCGGCAGCAATTTGAAGCCGCCGGCCGCGTAAAGAACCGACATCGGCAAAGAACCCACGCTGAGAGGAGTGGTCGCGATCATGTCGAAACCGCGCAATCCGATCCGGGCCGGCGTCGGCCTCCGGCTTCCGCACCTGGCCGAGGTCGCGGCCACTCGTCCGCCCGCCGCCTGGCTGGAAGTCCATCCGGAGAACTTCATCGCCAATCCGCATGCGCTCGAGATACTGGAGGCGCTCCGCGCCGACTATCCGATCTCAGTCCACACCGTCGGCGTGTCGATCGGCAGCGTCGGCGGTGTCGATCACGAGCACCTCGAGCCGGGTGCGCGCCATCATCGACCGCATCGATCCATTCTCGGTGTCGGGCCACCTCGCGTGGTCCACGCACGAGGGCGAATACCTGAACGACCTTTTGCCGCTGCCCTACGACGAGGAGACGCTCGCGCTTCTCGCGCGCCACGTGGACGAGGTGCAGGAGGGTCTCGGCCGCCCGTATCTGGTGGAGAACCCGTCGAGCTACATCGGCTTCGCCGGCTCGACCATGACCGAGGTCGAGTTCCTGTCGGAGCTGGTACGCCGCACCGGCTGCCGGCTGCTGGTGCGACGTGAGCAACATCCACGTCTCCAGCCACAACATGGGCTACGACGCCCACGCCTACGTCGACGGCCTGCCGGCCGAGGCCGTCGGGCGAACTGCACCTCGGCGGCTTCATCATCGAGAAGACGAACCGGCGACGGCGACGTGTTCGTCGACACCCACTCCGACCAGATCGACGACGCGTCGTGGGACCTCTACGCCTACGTGCTCGACCGCTTCGGCCCGCGGCCGACGCTGATCGAATGGGACAACGACCTGCCGGACTTCGCCACGCTCATGGGCGAGGCGGCACACGCCGACGCCGTCGCCGACCTCGTCTTCGGCGGGGAGAAGGTCCGTGCCGCTGGCTGACACCCAGGCCGCGATCCGTGCCGCGATCGTCGACCGCGACGCGGCGGCGATCCTGCCGCAGCTCACCGGCGGCCGCGACCCGACCTATCGCCTGTCGATCCACCAGCGCCATTTCTGCCGCGAGCCTCATGGACGTGCTGCACCGGCGCTTCCCTGCGCTCGAATGGCTGGTCGGCGGCGACTTCATGGCGCGCACCGCGCTGCGATTACGCCCGCGCTTACCCGCCGCGCCGGCCCTGCCTCGGCGAATACGGCGAGGACTTCCCCGCCTTCCTCGCTGACGCGGCCGGCACGTCGAGGCGATGCCATGGCTGGAAGCGGTCGGCGCGCTGGAATGGCGGCTCGGCGACGTCGCCGCCGCCGTCGACGAGCCGGCGATCGGCGCTCGATCGCATGGCCGACGTCGCCGACGTGCCGGTAGAAGAAATCACGCTCGCGTCTGCAACCCGGCCTCGCCTACCTCCACACCGCCTGGCCGGTGGACGATCTGGTCAAGCTCCACCTCGACGGCAACGCGCCGGAGCGGCTGAGCTTCCAGCCGGCCGAGGTGTGGCTGGAGATCCGCGGCAGCCGCCGCGCCTACACCATGCATCGCCTCGATCGCGCCGAGCTACGCCTTTCGCGCCGCACTCGCGAACGGGCTTCCGCTGGCCGGCCGCCATCGGCGAGGCGACCGCCGTGAACGCCATGTTCGACCCCGGCGCCGCGCTCGCCCGCCTGTTCACCGACGGCCTCGTCACCGCCATCGCCGCACCGCCACTCGGAGAGGCATCGATGACCGCGACCGGATATCCCGACACGCTGCGCGCGACCCGCACGCGCCATGGTTCGTCACCGCGCGCGGCTGGGCGGAGATGATCCCGCTGTCGCTGTTTCTTCTCGCCATCCGCATCGGCGTCGGCATGGTGTTCTTCTCGTCGGGCCTCCTCAAGCTCACGCACATGGGAGTTCACCATCAAGCTGTTCGCCGACGAGTACCACGTGCCCGTGCTCGACCCAGCCGTCGCGGCGACTATAGCCGCCTTCAGCGAGCTCACCTTCCCGCTGTTCCTGTTCGCCGGGCTCTGGCGGCGCGGTTCGCGGCGCTGCCCCTCCTCGGCATGCTCGCGGTGATCCAGATCTTCGTCTACCCCGACTCGTGGCCGGACACGCTGTTCTGGGGATCGTCGCTGGTGCTGATCCTGTCGCGCGGCGCCGGCGCGTTCTCGCTCGACTACGTGATCGACGCCTACATCAACGACCGCGGCGTGTTCCGCGCCTGGTGGCCGTATCTGCTGGCGGTCGGGTCGCTCTGCCTCGCCTTCGGCGTCGGAGGAGGCCTGATCGGCAAGTCGCCCCGGCTTTCGCCGAGACCCCGCTCCGTGCCTCGCTGATCGTCGTGGGCCTGGCGCTGTACGCCGCGGCCTACGGTCGCCGGCGGCGCACGCAAACCGGCGGTTGCCACCCGCTGACGACGGCTACTCGTGCCGGAGCGCCTCGATCGGATCGAGGTGGGCGGCGCGCCGCGCCGGGAAATAGCCGAACGCGACGCCGACCAGCGCCGAGAAGGCGAACGCGATCGACGACGATCGTCGGGTTGAGGACGAACGGCACGTTCAGCAAGTGACCGGCGATGGCGGCGAGCGCCGAGCCCGAGCGCGACGCCGATGATGCCGCCGAACAGCGATAGCACCACCGCCTCGACCAGGAACTGCATCAGCACCTGGCGCGGCCTGGGCGCCGATGGCGAGGCGGATGCCGATCTCGCGCGTCCGCTCGGTCACCGAGACCAGCATGATGTTCATGATGCCGATGCCGCCGACGAGCAGGCTGACGCCGGCGACCGCCGACAGGAGGCCGGTCAGCACGCCGCATGACGCTGGTCAGCATCGAGGCGATCTGCGCCATGTCCATGACGTTGAAGTTGTCGCGCTCGTCGACGCCGATGCCGCGCCGCTCGCGCAGCAGCGGTTCGATCGTCGGTCTGCACCGTCGGCGGTGTCGTAGCCGTCATCGACCGCGACGAAGATCATCGTCATGTCCTGGTTGCCGGCGATCCGGCGCTGGAACATCCTTGCAGCGGCACCAGGATCGACGTCGTCCTGGATCGTTGCCGAAGCCGGACGCGCCCTTCTTCTCGAGCACGCCGATCACCCGGCACGACGATCTGCCTGAGCCGGATCGATCTCGCCGACGGGATCGCCGTCGCCGAACAGCGCCTCGCGCACCGTCTCGCCGAGGATGCAGACCGCCGCGCCGGCGTTGAGCTCGCCATCGGTGAATGACGCGGCCGTCCGCGACGGTCCAGTCGCGGGCGGCGAAATAACGATTGTCGGTGCCGGTGACGCTCATGGCGTGGTTGAGATTGCCGTAGATCGCCGTCAGGTTGCGGTTGGCAGCCGGCGCGGCGACCGAGACGCCCTGGACCTGGTTCTGGATGGCCTTGACGTCCTTGATCGCTGAATGCGGCGCGGCTGGCGGACGCGCTCGCCGGACCGAAGCCCGCCTGCCCCGGCCGCACCATGAGGATGTTTGTGCCAAGTTTGGCGACCTCGGAGGTGACCTGCGCCGTGGTCCCCTCGCCGAGCGTCACCATGACGATGACCGCGCCGACGCCGATGACGACGCCGAGCACGGTGAGGAACGAGCGCAGCGCATTGCGCGAAATCGTCCTGACTGACAGCTTGAGCGTTTCGTAGAGCATGTCACGCCGCCTCCGACCTCGGCCCATCGGAGGCGATGCGGCCGTCGAGGAACCGCACGATGCGCTCGGCGAACGCGCGCCATGTCCGTCTCGTGCGTGACCATGACGATGGTGATGCCCTCGTCGCGATTGAGCGGAGTGAGGAGGTTCATGATCTCCCCGCCCATGACGCTGTCGAGGTTGCCGGTCGGCTCGTCGGCGAGGATGAAGCTGCGGCCGCGTGACGATCGCCCGTGCGATCGCGACGCGCTGTTGCTGTCCGCCGGACAATTCGTTCGGGTCGTGGCCGGCGCGATCCGCGAGTCCGACCTTCGCCAGCGCCTCCAGTGCAAGCCGACGCCGTTCAGCGGTCGGGACGCCGCGGTAGACGAGCGGCATCTCGACGTTCTCCAGCGCCGATGTGCGCGACAGAAGGTTGTAGCCCTGGAAGATGAAGCCGATGAAATGGCGGCGAAGCAACGCCTGCTGGTCGCGGTCGAGCTTGCCGACGCCGAGGCCATTGAACTCGTAGCTGCCGTTCGTCGGCGAATCGAGGCAGCCGAGAATGTTCATTGCCGTCGACTTGCCCGAGCCGCTCGGACCCATGATGGCGACGAACTCACCGCGCTCGACGGTAAGGTCGATGCCCTTCAGCGCCGGAACCGCGGCATCGCCTTTGCCGTAGACCTTGGTGAGGTTCCGGAGGCGGAGCAGCGGCCGCTCGACGCGCGGCTGAATGGCGACGGCATCCATTTCACGACGCCGTCTTTGAGCCGACGATCACCGCGTCGCCCTCGCTCAAGCCCCCGCCGAGGACCTCGGTACGGGCGCCATCGGTGACGCCGGTCCTGACCGCAACCGCGGTCGGATCGCCGTCGCGAAGCACCCAGATCCGCCGCATCTGCACCGGCGCGCCCCCGGCGCCGTTCTGCACAAACGTCGCCTGCCCATTCGGCGCGCCTCCGTTCCGCTCCGGCCGCGGGGGTCTCAGCAAGCCGAGAAGCCCGGCGCCGCCGGAACGTTCGGTGGTGGGCTGCGCCGCCGACGGCGGCGCGAAGCGGAGCGCCGCGTTGGGCACGAGCAGCGCGTTAGTGACGTTGTCCACGAGGATGTCGGCCGTCGCCGTCATCCCCGGGCGCAACGACAAGTCGGTATTGTCCACGTCGAGGATTGCCTTGTAGGTGACGACGCCCTCGACCGTAGCCGGCGCGAAGCGCACCTGTGAGACCGTCCCGTGGAAGGTCCGTCCGTCGAAGGCGGCGACGGTGAACGTCGCGTCGTCACCCTCAGTCACCTTGCCGACATCGGCCTCGTCGATGTCCACCTCCAGCTGCATCTTGGTGAGGTCGTCCGCGAGCGTAAACAGAACCGGCGCGGAAACCGAAGCCGCCACCGTTTGCCCAACCTCGATGGCGCGGCTGAGCACGATCCCGTTGATCGGCGAGACGATGGTGGCCTTGGCGAGATCGGACTGGCTGCTCGACAGGCTGGCGGCGGCGATCTGCTGATTTGCCTTGGCGCCGGTGAGAGCGGCTTCGGCACGATCGTTGGCGTTTTTGGCGGTGTCGACCGCCTCCTGGGTGACCACGCCCGAACCGAGCAGCATCTGAGCGCGGTGGAGCGCCAGCGCCGTCTGGTCCGCGTTGAGCTGCGCCTGCGCGACATCGGCCTGGCGCGCGGCGAGCTGCGCCTTCGCCTGCTCGACGCTGGCCGCGAGCTTGTCGCTCTTCAGCGTCGCCAGCGTCTGGCCTTGCTTCACCGTGTCGTTGAAATCGACCTCGACCGAGCCGACCGCTCCGGAGAGCTCGCTCGACACGTCGACCTGGTTGGTCGGCTCGACCGTCCCTGTCGCCGTGACGGTCACGCTCAAGTCGCCCCGAGTCGCCGGTTGCGTGGTGTACGTGATGGCGGGACCGCCGACCGAGTGCGACCACCAGAACCAACCCCCGCCAGCGGCTGCCACCACGACCGCCAAAATCATGAGCCGGCGGGTCCAGCCCTTGGACCGGTTCTTCTGGAGAGCGATCGCGATATCGCTTTCGGCCGGAGGAGGTACCGGCGCCGTTTCCTCAGGATTGGCCGTAGTGGGCGCTTTCTGCAACATTTGTCACTCTTGCCTGCCGCCGCGATCGTCCGCATTGATGGGGATCAATTGGGGCTGGCCAGTCCCGATTGCCAGCGGCGCGCCATCAGGGGCCGGCGTCCGCCTCGAGGCCGCTGTCGAGGTCGATCGTCGCGTTGATCGAATGATGCGCGTCGGCCGGCGGCGCCTGTCAGCAACCAACTCCGCGGCATTCGGTGTTCCTCCGTCCGCGATCCGCCAGTATTGAAACGCACAACCGCGCCAGCCCCTACGCCGCGATTCCTAGTCGAACACGCGCTTCAAGAAATCCACGCCGTACGTCAGGCCTTCCTCGTCGATACCGTGCTCCAGACCCGGGCGGATGTGCCACTCGACCTGAAAGCCGGCCTCGCCGAGCACGCGCACCGCCGCATAGGTCGCCATCGCTGGGATGAGCGGATCGGCATCGCCATGGACGAGCAGGATCGGCGGCTTGTGCTTCGCCTCGGCAGTAATTGTCTCCGGCCCGGGCAGCAGGCCCGAGTATCCGACGATGCCGGCGAGGGCGTTCTGGCGGCGGGGACCGACGTGGAGCGCCATCATCGTGCCCTGGCTGAACCCGACCAGCGCCAGTGCTTTGTCGCCAAGCCCGTGGCCCGCGAGTTCCGCGTCGAGGAATGCGTCCAACTCGGGTCGGGCGGCGGTGACGCCTTCGCGAAGCTTCTGCGGGTCGACGCCCGCCAGCGGGAACCATTGCCGGCCGCTCGGAACATCGGCGCACGCCTCTGGCGCGTGGGGCGACACGAATGCCGCGTCGGGCAACGCCGGTCCCCAGAAGCGCGCCAGGCCGATGAGGTCGTCGCCGTCGGCACCATAGCCGTGCAGGAACACGATCAGGCTTTTCGCCGCGCCGCCGCAGAGCGGCGGCACGCGCGGCCCATCAAGCACGATCGCCTCGTTTGCGGAGAAGACCCGTCATAGGGGAACCACCTTCCTGGCGCGCCGCGCGCCGTAGTAGGCCCAGAACAAAGACGCCGCGACGCTCCGCCACGGTGACCATCTGTCCGCCATCTCCCGCAGCGTATCGGGATCGACCGGCGGCTCCAGCGCGAACGCATCGGCGACTGCATTGCGGAGCGCGAGATCGCCCACCGGAAACACGTCCGGATGGCCGAGACAGAACAAGAGGTAGATGTCGGCCGTCCACGGTCCGATGCCGCGCACCGCGATGAGCCGGGCGTGGGCTTCGTCCACGGACAGCGCTGCCAGGCCGTCGATATCGAGGCCATTGCCGCACGCCTCGGCAATGGAACGGAGCGTCCGCATCTTCGGCGCCGAGATACCAGCCTTCTGGAACCGCGCATCGCGCGCGCGGCGGACCGCCTCCGGCGTCATGTCGGGAAACGTCGCCTCGAACCGCGCCCAGATCGCCGAGGCGCTGGCGACGGAGAGCTGCTGGCCGACGATGGTGCGCGCCAGCCCCCTGAACCCCGCCGGCCGGCGGCGCAGGCCAATCGGGCCGGCGGCACGGATCACCTTGGTCAATCGGCGGTCGAGCTTGGCGAGGTGGACCA
Organism: uncultured Alphaproteobacteria bacterium; assembly: GCA_963749755.1. Lineage (GTDB taxonomy): Bacteria > Pseudomonadota > Alphaproteobacteria > Rhizobiales > Kaistiaceae > JBBDMC01. The sequence continues at coordinate 88,442 of CAVVOK010000005.1, read as the reverse complement.
GTCCGTCGGCCAAATCCGCTTCGGTCTCTATCGTGCGCATGCGCGGGCCCGTTTTCCGACCGGACGCCCGCTGCTAAAGCATGGTCGTCCGCCGATCAAGCCGGGACGTGCCCGTTGCCACCCGTTTACCGCTTCGCGCCCTCGCCCACCGGCGCACTCCATCTCGGCCACGCCTACTCCGCCATGCTCGACTTCGCGCTCTGCCAAGCGGCCGTCGGGCGCTTCCTGCTGCGCATCGAGGACATCGATCAGACGCGCTGCCGGCCAGAATTCGAGGTGGCGATCCTTGACGACCTGCGCCGGCTTGACCTCTCCTGGGAGGAGCCGGTGCGCCGCCAGTCCGAGCACATGGCCGACTACCGCGCTGCCCTCGACCGGCTCGGCGCGATGGGCCTGATCTACCCGGCGTTCACGAGCCGCGGCGAGATCGCGGCGGCGGCGAGGGACCGCGACTGGCCGCGCGACCCCGACGGCGCCCCGCTCTACCCGGGCTACGACCGCGACCTCGATCCCGCCGAAGCGTCGGCGCGCATCGCCTCCGGAGCACCGCACGCGCTGCGCCTCCGGATGGATCGCGCGGTCGCCCTCGCCGGTCCGCTTGCCTGGGACGAGGAAGGCACCGGCCCTTCGGGTGAGACCGGCGCCGTCACCGCCAACCCCTCGGCATGGGGCGACGTGGTTATCGCGCGGAAGGAGACGCCAACCTCGTACCATCTCGCGGTTGTCGTCGACGACGCGCTCCAAGGCGTCGCGTGCGTGGTGCGCGGCCAGGATCTATTCCATGCAACGTCGGTGCACGTGCTTCTGCAACGCCTGCTCGGTCTACCCACCCCGACGTACCATCACCACCGGCTGATTCTCGGGCCGAACGGCCGCAAGCTGTCGAAATCCGTCGGCAGCCTCGCCCTCGCCGCTCTCCGCGCCGCCGGCAAGACGCCCGACGACATCGGCCGGATGGTGGGGCTCTGTAAACCCACTCGACTACCTGCAGCCAGAACGCGGTCGAAAGCACCGCGAGGCCGCTCGAAAGCGCGATCGCGTTGGAGGCAAGGGCCTCGCCGGTACGGAAGCGGCTGGCGACGAGATACGAATTGACGCCCGTCGGGCACGCCGCTGCGACCACCGCCACCTTGGCCCACACCGGCGGCATCGCGACGAAGCGCGTGAAGAGCAGCACCAGCGCGGGCATCACCATCAGCTTCAGCACCGCCAGCGCAAGGCCGGCCGGCACGTTGCGCCTGATGCCGTAGCGGCGGAGCGTCATCCCCATCGCGAGCAGCGCCAGAGGTCCGGCGACACCTGCGATATCCTTGGTGAGCGTGCCGACGAGGCCGGTGAGCGGCAGCCCGCCGAGCCGCCACAGCGCACCCACGACGATGCCGATGATGATCGGGTTGGTCGCAAGGCTGCGCGCGACGTTGATCGCGGCGTCGCGCCCGCTGCCCACGCTCGACGCGACGCCATCGAGCCGCTCGGCGCGGCCGATCATCACCGCGCTTGCGCCCATCATCACCGGCAGGTGCAGCGCGATGATCAAAGCGAACACGACGGCGCCGTCATCGCCGTATGCTGCAAGCGCCAAGGGCAGTCCGACGAGGACGGTGTTGCCGTACGCCGCGGAGATGCCGCCGACCAGTCCCGCGCGATGGTCGCGCTTGAACAACCGGCGCGTCATCGTCTGCCCCGCGATCCACATCACCACGAACGCGGAGTAGTACGGCAGCCAGATCAGCCAGGGTGCTCCGCCCGAGAAATCGGCGGCCGCGATCGTCCGAAAGATGAGCACGGGAATCGCGACGGCAAAGACGAAATCCGCCAGCGCGTCACCGGTCCTCTCGTCCAGAAGTCCGCTCCACGCGACGACGTAGCCGATGCCAATGAGCCCGAAGACCGGGAGGACGATGCCGACGATCTGATCCATTTTGTGAACGGAATTCCCCAACCGTTTAGCGGCTCGTTAAGCAAGACCGCGCATGATTACGACAGTTGCGTTGCGTATGAGGGTGTCATGGCAAGGAACGGCGCAGTCCTCGGTCTCAAGACGGCGGACGGCCGGCGCCCAAGAGTAGCGTTGGTAGGCGGAACGCCGGCGGGCGCCATGGTCGCCGGCGTACTTATCGAGCACTTCGGCTGCGCCCCGATCACGCTCAAGACCGGCAATGACGTGCTGTCGCTCATCGCGCGCCGCGAGCCGGTGGATTTGATCGTCATCGACATGGTGGCTGACGACACGGACGGCTTCGTCACCGCCCAGCTTCTCCGCTCGCTGGGCGCGCGGCGCGCCCCACCGGTCGTCGCCCTCACCGGCGACCGCGAGGCGATGCCGCAACAGATGCGGGCCGCGGGCTTCGCCGGCACCGTGTTCAAGCCCTACAGCCCGCGCGAGCTCTACGGCGTGATGCACGTCGCGCTGCGCGGCACGGCCGAGCTTATGGCAAGTCCCGCCTGACATCATCCGATGCGCTGATCGCGGAGCCGCTTGAGCGACGCATTGAACTCCGCGCCGAAAATCAGCGACGCCGCGAGCACGTAGAGGAAGAACATCGCGGAGACGACACTCGCGAGGCCGCCGTAGGTCGCGCCGAGGTTGGCGAAGCGTTGCAGATAGATCGCGAACACGATCGCCGAGACGACCCACAGCACGAGGGTGAGGGCCACGCCCGGCCACAGCCACCGCCAGTGCGGTCGCCCCGCCGGCAGCCACAGGTGGGCCGCGGCCAGCGCCGCCACGATCAGAACGCCGGGGACGATCACCCGCGCCACATCGACCGCCACGCCAAATGGCTCGAGCACGGGAACATCCGCGAGGATGCGGTCTAGGACGGACGGCACCAGCGCCGCGAAGAACGCCAGGATCAGGCTTCCGACCGCTCCGACGAGGACGAAGACAAAGCTCTGCGCGCGGAGCTTGATGAACGACCGGCGATCGACCACGCGGTACGCACGGTTGAGCGCAACGCGCGCCGCCTCGACCCCGTTCGACGCGAGAAACAGCGCCACCACAGCCGATATGGTGAGCAGATTGACCTGCGCTCCCGCCACCACCTGCTGCACCTGGCCCGCGATCGGCCCGGCCACCTCCGGCGGCCAGGACTCGAACACAAGCCTAACGACCTGCGAGGCCAGCGGCTCCTCACCGACAAATCCCGCGAGCGCCGCCACGAAGATGACGAACGGGAACAGCGCCATCAGGCCGGAGAGCGCGACGTGGCTCGCCATCGCCCAGCCGTCGTCGGCATTGAGATGGCCGACGGCGTCCGCGATCACCGCCCACGCCTGGCGCACCCGATTATTGTCTCCGTCCGCCATTCCTTCTCCACTCGCGACCGATCGAAGATACGCGATTCCCGGCCCCGCCGCCGACGAGGGTCAAGCGACGCGACTCCCACACAACGGAAACTCCATGACCCAGCGATCGATTCTCATCACCGGCTGCTCCAGCGGAATTGGCTACCACGCAGCGCAAACGCTCAATGATCGCGGCTGGCGAGTGATCGCCACCTGCCGCAAGGAGGCAGACTGCGTGCGGCTCGCCCGCGAGGGACTGACGGCCGTGCGGCTCGACTACGCCGACCCCGAGAGCATCGCCGCCGCGCTCGATACAGTCCTCGAGGCAACCGACGGTCGGCTCGACGCCTTGTTCAACAACGGCGCCTACGCCCATCCCGGCGCGATCGAAGACCTCGCCACGGAGCACGTGCGCGCCCTGTTCGAGGCGAATTTCATCGGCTGGCACGATCTCACCCGCCGGGTCGTCCCTGTGATGCGCCGGCAAGGCGCAGGTCGCATCGTCAACTGCTCGTCCGTTCTCGGCGTGGTTGCCGGCCGCTTCACCGGCGCCTACGTCGCGTCCAAATTCGCCGTCGAAGGCTCGAGCGACACGCTGAGGCTGGAGCTTGCCGGCACCGGCATCCGCGTTTCGCTGATCGAGCCCGGTCCGATCGCGACGCACTTCCTGGACAATGCCCGCCGTCATTTCCTCGACACGGTGGACGTGGATCATTCGGCGTTTCGCGAACGCTACGAGGCAGAGGTCGCACGCGCCGGCGAAGGCACCACGTCGTCGGTCTTCACCCTCGGTCCGGACGCCGTGACGCGCCGCCTGATCCACGCGCTGGACGGCCGGCGCCCCCGCGCCCGCTATCACGTGACGCTGCCGGCCCGTCTCGGCGCCCTCGGAAAACGCCTTCTCCCGACCTGGGCGCTCGACCGCCTGCTACTCATGCAACGCTAGGCCAGCATGGCCGCACGGCGGCGCATGGGCTATATGAGGCGCGATGGCTGATTTCGTTCAAAAACTTGCCCCCCTTGCCGTCGGCGCGGTCGCCGTGGTGCTGCTGCTCGGGCTCATCAACATGATGCGCGGCGGCTCCAGCAACACGTCGCAGTTGTTGATGCGCTGGCGCGTCATCCTGCAATTCGTCGCGATCATCGTCGTGATGACAGCACTTTTCTTCAGTCAGCACTGAGCGGCCGAATGGTTGTTCTCAACCGCATCTATACCCGCACCGGCGACGACGGCACTGCGGCGCTCGCGACCGGCGAGCGCCGGCCGAAGTCGGACCCGCGCTTCGCCGCTATCGGCACGATCGACGAGTTGAACGCCCACATCGGCATCGTCCGCCTCCACGACGGCGCGCTCGGCGGTGACGTCGCGGCAATGCTCGCCGCCGTCCAGAACGACTTGTTCGACCTCGGCGCCGACCTCGCCACGCCCGAGATGGCGCGCGGCGAACGGCTGCGCATAACCGCAGCGCAGGTCGATCGGCTGGAGCACGAGATCGACCTGTTGAACTCCGCTTTGGCGCCGCTCACCTCGTTCATTCTGCCCGGCGGGACGCCTGCCGCCGCCGCCCTTCACCTTTGCCGCACCGTCGCCCGACGCGCGGAACGGACGATGGCGGAGCTCAGCGCGCGCGAGCCGCTCAATCCCGACGCGCTTCGTTTCGTCAACCGCCTATCCGATTTCCTGTTCGTCGCCGCGCGCGTCGCCAACAACAACGGGGCCGACGACGTGCTTTGGGTGCCGGGCAAGAACCGCTGACGGGAGAGCGCGCGCCATGGCGTTCATCCCGCTCTACGACACCAACCCGCTGAAGCGCATCCGCCGGCCGTATGTCGCGTGGGCTCTGCTCGCGGCCAACGTGGCGGTCTACTTCTTCGTGGAGGTGCGCGGCATCACGGGCGAGCCGAGCGAGGCATCGATGCTGTCGCTCGGACTGACGCCGGCGGTTCTTAACGGCCATCTCGTCGCGGCAACGGACCTTCCCGCGTGGTCGAACCTCCTCACCTACGCGTTCCTGCACGGCGACTTCTGGCACCTCGCCGGCAACATGATCTTCCTGTGGGTGCTCGCCGACAACGTCGAGGACGCGCTCGGCCATTGGCGCTACCTCGCCTTCTACGCGCTCTGCGCGATCGCGGCCGGCTACGCCTACGTGCTGTCCGAACCCGCCTCACAATCGCCCGTGATCGGCGCATCGGGTGCGATCGCCGGCACCGTCGCCGCCTACCTGATGCTGACGCCACGCGCGAAGATGTGGGGCCTGCTCTTCGCGCGCATCCCGGTGCACCTGAGCGCCGTCTACGTGCTCGGCGTGTGGATCGTCTTCCAGCTCTTCGCCGCGTTGATTGTCGGCGGGGACGATGTCGCCTGGTGGTCGCACGTCGGCGGCCTCGCCGCCGGCGCGGTGTTGGTCGTCGTCATGCGCCCGCGAGGCGTGCCGCTGTTCGCGCCCGCTCCGGTCGCCGGTCCGACCGCGGCGAGCGAGCCTCCAACCGAAGAAGGACCGCAGCAGCCGTGGCAATGAAGATCCTCGTGCCGGTGAAGCGCGTCGTCGACTTCAACGTCAAGGTCCGTGTGAAGGCGGATGGCAGCGGCGTCGAGCTCGCCAACGTCAAGATGGCGATGAACCCGTTCGACGAGATCGCCGTCGAGGAAGCACTCCGCATCACGGAGGCGGGGCATGCGACGGAGGTCGTCGTCGTGTCGGTCGGCCCGCCGCAAGCCGCCGAGACCATTCGCGCCGGGCTGGCGATGGGCGCCGACCGCGGCATCCTCGTCGCCGCCGAGGGACGGGTCGAGCCGCTCGCCGTGGCGAAAATCCTGAAGGCGGTGGTCAGCGCCGAAGAGCCGGGTCTCGTGATTCTCGGCAAGCAGGCGATCGACGACGACTGCAATCAGACCGGCCAGATGCTCGCCGCCCTGCTCGACTGGCCGCAGGGTACGTTCGCCTCGCGCGTCGCGTTCGACGGCGAGGACGCGGTCCTCGTCACGCGCGAGGTCGATGGCGGGCACGAGACCGTCCGGCTGACGCTGCCGGCGGTCGTGACCACCGACCTCCGCCTCAACGAGCCGCGCTACGCCTCGCTCCCCAACATCATGAAGGCGAAGAAAAAGCCGATCGACCAGAAGACCGCCGCCGATCTCGGCGTCGACACCGCGCCGCGGCTGATGGTCGTCGGCGTCGCCGAGCCGGCCGCGCGGCAGGCCGGCATCAAGGTCGCCTCCGCCGCGGACCTCGTCGAGAAACTCAAGAGCGAGGCGGGCGTCCTGTGACCACGCTGATCGTCGCCGAACACGACAACCGCGCGCTCGCCGACGCTACGTCGCGAGCGCTCTCGGCCGCGACAGCGCTTGGCAGCGAGGTGCACGTTCTGGTCGCCGGCCACGACGCCGCGCCGGTCGCTGAAGCGGCCGCACAACTGGCGGGCGTCACTAAAGTGCTCGTCGCCGACGGCGACGCCCTCGCTCATCTTCTCGCCGAGCCACTCGCCGCCCTGATCGTGTCGATTGCGGACGGTTATGACGCGCTGGTCGCGCCGGCGACGACGTTCGGCAAGGATGTCATGCCGCGCGTCGCCGCGCTCCTCGACGTCATGCAGGTGTCCGACGTCGTCAAGGTCGTCGCGCCCGACACGTTCGAGCGGCCGATCTACGCCGGCAACGCCATCGAGACGGTGAAGAGCGGCGAGCGCGTGAAAGTGATCACCGCGCGCGGTTCCGCGTTCCCAGCAGCGGGACAAGCGGACTCCACCGCACCCATCGAGTTGATCGCCGTGCCGGCGCTTACCTCCCGCTCGACGTTCGCCGGTGCCGAAGTGTCGAAATCCGACCGGCCGGAACTGACCTCGGCACGTATCGTGATTTCGGGCGGGCGGGCGCTTCAATCGAAGGAGAATTTTGAGAAATTGCTGGTACCGCTGGCCGCGAAGCTCAACGCGGCGATCGGCGCAAGTCGCGCGGCGGTGGACGCGGGGTACGCGCCCAACGACCTTCAGGTCGGCCAGACTGGCAAGATCGTGGCGCCGGACCTCTACATCGCGTGCGGCATATCAGGCGCGATCCAGCACCTCGCCGGCATGAAGGACGCCAAGGTGATTGTCGCCATCAACAAGGACCCGGACGCTCCCATCTTCCAGGTGGCCGATTATGGGCTCGTTGGCGACCTTTTCGAGATCCTGCCGCAACTTGAGAAGGCGCTCTAACCGTTGACCTCGACCCTTGACTTCGCGCCGCGCCGGGCGGAAACGGTGGCTCCCATGACCGACAAGATAAGAAAAGTCGGCGTTATCGGCGCCGGCCAGATGGGTAGTGGCATCGCCCACGTATGCGCGCTTGCCGGTCTCACCGTCGGGCTCCACGACGTAACGGCCGACCGTATCAAGTCGGGGCTCGCCACGATCAACGGCAACATGGCCCGCCAGGCGGGCTCCGGGAAGATTACCGAGGACGAGCGGAAAGCCGCGCTCGATCTCATCTCAGGCGCGCCGGATTACGATGCGTTCGCCGACGCCGACCTTGTTATCGAGGCGGCGACCGAGAACGAGGCGGTCAAGCGCGATATTTTCGCTGGCGTTAGCCCGGCGCTGAAGCCGGACGCTGTGCTTGCCACCAATACGTCGTCGATCTCGGTGACCCGCCTCGCGGCGGCGACCGACCGCCCTCACCGTTTCATCGGCATTCATTTCATGAATCCGGTGCCGGTGATGGAGCTGGTCGAGCTGATCCGCGGCATCGCGACCGACGACGAGACGTTCATGCTTTCCAAGGCCTTCGTTGCCGAACTCGGCAAGACCGCCGTCATGGCGGAGGATTTCCCCGGGTTCATCGTCAACCGCATCCTGCTGCCGATGATCAACGAGGCGATCTACACGCTGCACGAGGGCGTCGGCACCATCGACGCTATCGACACCGCCATGCGCCTCGGCGCGCACCACCCGATGGGGCCGCTGCAACTCGCCGATTTCATCGGCCTCGACACCTGCCTGTCGATCATGCAGGTGCTTTACGACGGTCTTGCCGATTCCAAGTATCGGCCGTGTCCGCTGCTGGTGAAGTACGTCGAGGCCGGCTGGCTGGGCCGCAAGAGCGGCCGCGGCTTCTACGACTACCGTGGCGACACCCCGCGCCCGACGCGCTGACGCGCACCGACCTGTTGCCCGCCCGTCGCGGCACGAAGGTTAACGAATTCCTCCACGACGTTTCCGTTCCGCGGGCGCCCTCACCAAGAGTTTGCAACGAATTGGAGCGAGAATGGCGCAGGTTTCACCCTGCGGTCCATGAGCGTGGCCGCACCTTCGCTCCGTGCTCGCTATGCACCTCGATTCACTGACCCTGATCGTCATCGGCACTCTCTCGATCGTCCTTTGCGGTGTGTTTCTGCTCGTCGCTTGGACGCAGATGCAAAGAGCGCCGGCACTGCTGTGGTGGGCCACCGCCAACCTCGCCTATCCCGCCAGTACGGCAGTCGCTATGCTTGGCGTTCTCAATTTCCGCGATGATGTGATCGTCGTCGGCACGCTGCTGTCGAATGCGGCACCGGCGTTGATTTGGGCGGGTGCTCGCGTGTTCGCCCGCGGTAAGGCGCCGGTGCCGGTGTTGCTCTGCACCATCGGTGCCGCCACCGGCGGCACCGTGCTTGCCTACGCCATGAAAGGCGTGGTTCCCGCTTCAACCGTCAGTTTCGCCACGTGGGTTGCCTTTCTCGCCGCCGCGGCGGCGGAGCTCTGGCGCGGCCGCGCGGAGCGGCTCCCGGCCCGCTGGCCATTGGTGGCGCTGTTCCTCGTGCACGCCATTGTCTACTGCGGCGGCATCGTCGATCTCGCGACCGGTACCCTCTACGATGGCAGCGGCGCGCCGCCAATCAACAGCTGGTTTGGCATCATCTACTTCGAAGGCATCATCTACTCGATGGGCACCGCCATCTTCATGTCGCTGATGTGCAAGGAGCGCGAGGAGCGCAAACACATCGCCGCCGCCGGCATCGATTCTCTCACCGGTGCCGCCAATCGCGGCACGTTCTTCGAGCGGGCGGCGCGGTTGTTGGCCCGCTACCAGCACCAACAGACGCCGCTGTCGGTCATCGTTTTCGACCTCGACCGATTCAAGACGATCAACGACACCCGAGGACACGCCGTGGGTGATCAGGTCCTCAAGATCTTCGCCGACGCGGTTCGCAGCGTGTTGAGACCGACGGATTTGTTCGGTCGTCATGGCGGTGAGGAATTCGCCGTCGTGCTCCCCGGCGCGACGCCTGACACCGCCTACGTGATCGCGGAACGCGTGCGCAACGCATTCGCCACCGCCGTCCGCCGCGCCGATGGCCCGGCAGTCGCTGCGACGGTTAGCGCCGGTGTCGCCGCCGCCGTCCCGGGCGCAACGTTCGAACAGGCCATGATCGCAGCGGACACGGCCATGTACCGGGCGAAGGAGCATGGGCGCAATCGTGTCGAACGATTCCAACCAGGCATCGATCTCATCGGCAGCGATCGGGGCGCGTCGGGCGTCACCCGCGTCGCCTGACACGACACGGCGGCAACGCTTAGCGATCTCCTCCGGAACGCGCAGGATTCTGGAGGTTGAAGATTAAGGGATCGCAACAAATCCGAGTGACTATGCGCCGACGTTTACAGATCCGCGAGCCGCACGACAGCGACCGCTAACACACGGCACGTGCCCACCATGCACCTCGACGTATTGACCCTGATGGCCGCCGGTAGTTTCGTCGCCTTCATCGGCGGTCTGCTGCTGGTTGGCGCCTGGACCCAAATGCGCTCAACGCCGGCGCTGCTTTGGTGGGCCGCGGCGGAACTCATGACTTCGGTCGGTGTTGGCGTTTTGGCGGCCGGGTTCGCAGGCGGCAACGAGGGTGCCGTCGCAGTCGGTACTGCGTTCGTCGCGTGCTCGGCCGCTGTCGCGTGGGCCGCCGTGCGACGGTTCGAGCATCGTCCTGTCTACCCTGCCCTCCTCGCGGCGGTACCGCTCGCTTGGTTCGCCGCGGGGTTCGTTCCTCTTCCCGGCGGTCGGCCGGTCGCCGCAGTCACGGGGACTTTCGCCATCTCGGTCGCGTTCCTCCTCGCGGCTATCGTCGAGCTGTGGCGGGGTCGCGGCGAACGCCTCGGTGCACGGTGGCCCCTTGCGGTCATCGTCGGACTGCACGCGGCCATCTACGCCGGTGGCATTGTCGATGTCCTGACCGGCCACATGTCACCCAATGTGGTACCGGCGTTGAACAGCTGGTTCAGCCTCATCCACTTCGAGCAACTTATCTTCCTGATCGGCAGCGCCATTCTCATGATCGTCATGAGCCGCGAGCGCACCGAGCAAAGCTACATCGAAGCGGCACGCGTGGACTCACTCACCGGCGCGGTCAATCGCGGCGCCTTTTTCGAATACGCCGTACGCATGCTGCATCGCTGCCACGAAGACGAAAGCCCGACGTCGCTCATCATCTTCGACCTCGATCACTTCAAGCAGGTCAACGACACGCGCGGCCACCGGGTCGGCGACCAGGTGCTGCGCGCCTTCGCGGACACCGCCCGCGCGACCCTGCGTCCAGGCGATTTGTTCGGCCGTGTCGGCGGAGAGGAATTTGCCGTCATTCTTCCCAGTACCGCCTGCGAGGTCGCGTGCGTCATCGCCGAACGCGTCCGCCACGCCTTCGCCACCGCCCCCCACGAATCCGATGGCGCCATCTTCCACGTCACGGTGAGCGCGGGGGTCGCCAGGGCATCCCACGACGATAGCGTCGAAGATCTGTTGGAAGCCGCCGATCGCGCGCTCTATCGGGCCAAGGCGCTCGGTCGCAACCGCATCGAGCGCGCAGGTGATGGCCCGACCGGCGACGACTCAAACGTTATACGCGTAGCGTAATTACAACCTACGCGAGAGAATCGCTCGCGTTAACAATCGATTGACCGGGATCGTACTATTGAATTGGGAGGGCTTACGCGGCGTCAAACCGCGGGGCGTATAGTCGTCCTGTGGAGTGGCAGGCCGCAACAGCAGGTTGTTGCGGCCGTGCTCCCAAAGCATCGGCGAGGGACGTACCGGAATGAGAATTGACCTACCCACCCTGATGCTCGCAGGCAGCTTCGTGGCTGCGGTGAGCGGTGTGTTCCTGGTGTTCGCTTGGCTGCAAAACCGCAAGGCCTCCGCGACCCTATGGTGGGCGGCCTCCAACCTGGTGCTGGCAGTGAGCATCCCGATGATGGCCTCGTCCAACCCGGTCGCCGGCTCACCGTCGATGATCATAGCGATCAGTCTCCTGAACCTCAGCCCCGCCCTGATCTGGGCCTCGGCCCGCTCTTGCAACGGTCGCCGCGTCGACTTCGCGATCCTCGGCGGCGGCTCCGTCCTGTGGCTCATCGCCTACGCGATGCCCGACCTGCGCGGTTCGCCCTCCAGCCTGCTCAGCCTGAATTTCGCGATCGTCGCCGTTTTCCTTCTCGCAGCCGCCTACGAATTCTGGCGCGACCGCCACGAGCGCCTGACCGCGCGCTGGCCACTCATCGTCCTTCTAACGCTCCACGGTACGGCCTCCGCGGTTGGTGCCGGCGAGGCCGCCGTCGGCGGCTTGGCCACGACCGCGCCGGCAGCGATGGTCGTGTGGCTCGAGTTCGTGCACTTCGAAACACTGGCCTTCGTCATCGGCACCTCGATCTTCACCGTCGCCATGGCGCGCGAGCGAAGCGAGCTTTTGCACAAGATCGCCGCCTCGACCGACGCGCTGACCGGGCTGGCGACGCGCCGCGCCTTCTACGAAGCGGGCGAAGCCATGCTGTCGATGAGCCTGGAGAACGAAACCCCGTTGGCGGTGATCGTGTTCGATCTCGACGGCTTCAAATCGATCAACGACACCTTCGGCCACGGCCCGGGTGACGACGTCCTGCGTGCCTTCGGCCGCGTCTCGACGCGGACGTTGCGCAACACCGACCTCGTGGGCCGTGTCGGAGGCGAGGAGTTCGCCGCGCTTCTGCCCGGAGCGAGCGTCGCGGCCGCTTTCGTCGCCGCCGAGCGCATCCGCGCCGGGTTCACCGAAGCGGCGCGCGAGATCGATGGGCTTTCCATCAGCGCGACGGTCAGCGCCGGCGTCGCCGCAGCCCACCGTCACGCCACACTCGAGACCATCATGAAGGCCGCCGACGGCGCCCTTTATGAAGCGAAGCGGCACGGCCGAAACCGCGTCGAAATTTCCGAAGTGGCCGAGAACAAACGGCACGTCCGCGGTGCCGAGGCAGCCTCCGCGCCAGCCCTCACCAAGCAGGTCGCATAAGACTCAGCCGGCCAAGGCAGCCTTGAGAAGCGCCTTGGCGTCGGCCGAATCCCACGCTGCCGGGCCCTCGATGATACCGATACGGCACCCGTTTCCGTCCACCAGCAACGTCGTGGGCAACCCGATCGCCAGCCCCCGCTTCTTCATGTCGTTCAGCACACCCAGCGTCGGATCCGAGTAGAACGCGATATGGCTCGCGCCGACCTCGTTGAGAAATGCGGGGGCACGTTCGACGTTCTTGGTGTCGAGATTGATCGCGACGACCTGGAAGCCCTTGCCGCCCAAGTCGGCCTCGAGCTGGTCGAGCGCCGGCATTTCGGCGCGGCATGGCACGCACCACGTGGCCCACAAGTTGACCAGCACCGTGCGGCCGGCGAAATCAGCGAGATGGACCGGGTTGCCGTCCACTCCGGTGAACGTGAGGTCGGCGAGCGCATCCGGACCGGTGGCGACGCGGAACGCTGCCAGTTCGCCCGTGGCGAGCGGCGAGATCCGCCTGGCGGTGGCCAGCGCACCGTCACAGTCGACCGCCGCAGCGGCGGTGCCGTTGCCTTCTCCCGAGCGGTTGACATATACCGCGACCGTACCGGCGAGCACGCCGGCGATGGCGGCGAACGCGATCAGCGCCCTGCCGCGCCGCCTGCCTAACCCTTGATCTTCCGTCTGCATCAACCTTCAGGCACCCGGATCATGAAGAACCGTATGTGGGGCGGCCGTTTCGCGGAAGGTCCCGACGCAATCATGGAGGAGATCAACGCCTCCATCGGCTTCGACCAGAAGCTGTTCCGCCAGGATATCCGGGGGTCGCAGGCCCATGCCCGCATGTTGGCCCACCAGGGCATTATCGCGACGGACGATGCCGAAAAGATCGTCTCGGGTCTAGACACGATCCTGCGAGAAATCGAAGCAGGCACGTTCACGTTTTCACGGTCCCTGGAGGACATCCACCTCAACGTCGAGGCCCGCCTTGCCGAACTGGTCGGCCCGGTGGCCGGCCGGCTGCATACTGCCCGCTCGCGGAACGACCAGGTGGCGACCGACCTGAAGCTCTGGGTGCGCGATGCCATCGACGACCTCGACGGCGCCCTCGCCGATCTCCAACAGGCGCTCGCCGAGAAGGCGCTGGCCGCTGCGCCGATGGTGATGCCCGGATTCACCCATCTTCAGGTCGCGCAGCCCGTCACCTTCGGCCACCACCTTCTGGCCTACGTCGAGATGATCGCGCGCGACCGCGGTCGCTTCGCCGACGCGCGCCGGCGGCTGAACGAGTCGCCTCTTGGCGCGGCAGCGCTTGCCGGCACCGCGTTTCCGATCGATCGGACCATGACCGCCAAGGCGCTTGGGTTCGACCGCCCGGCGGCGAACTCGCTCGACGCGGTGTCCGACCGCGACTTCGTGATGGAGACGCTGGCCGCCGCGAGCATCGCCGCGGTGCACCTGTCGCGCTTCGCCGAGGAGGTGGTGATCTGGTCGTCGGCGGCATTCGGGTTCGTTCGTCTATCCGATCGCTTCAGCACCGGCTCCTCGATCATGCCGCAGAAGCGCAACCCCGACGCGGCCGAACTGGTGCGCGCCAAGACCGGCCGCATCGTCGGCGCGCTGACCGGTCTTCTGGTGGTCATGAAGGGGCTGCCGCTCGCGTACGCGAAGGACATGCAGGAAGACAAGGAGCCGACCTTCGACGCGCTGGAGTCGCTTTCGCTGTCCGTCGTCGCGGTCGCCGGCATGGTGCGCGACATGGAGCCGAACGACGCGGCGATGCGCAAAGCCGCCGGCGCCGACTACGCCACGGCTACCGACCTCGCCGACTGGCTGGTGCGGACCCTCGGCATGCCCTTCCGCGAGGCCCACGAAGTGACGGGCCGCATCGTCGCCGTGGCTGAGGGTAAGCGCGTGCCTCTGGCGCGGCTCGCAATCGACGACATGCGTTCGATCGAACCGCGGATCACCGAGGAAATCTTCTCCGTTCTTGGCGTCCGTCAGTCGGTCGCAAGCCGCACGAGCGAGGGTGGCACCGCCCCGGTAAACGTCCGCCGCGCCGCGCGCGCTTGGCTCAGGCGGCTGGCGAAGGAGGCCAAGGGCCGCACGGCCGGTTGACCCTGTGCGCGGTGAACGAAATAGGTATGATGCGCTCCGGCCGGGGATCGGCCGAGGCAATCTGGGGGAAGCGAGAGTGGCGCCGATCGAAGTCCGAACCGCAAGCCGCGTACTGATCGCCGGCGTGCTCGTCGCCACCGTTGCATTGGCCGGGTGCGGACGCCGTGGCCCGCTGGAGGCGCCGAGCGCCGCGGCAACCACCGCTCAGCCCGGCGGCGCGCCGGCGGAGGATACCGGCCCGACCAAGCCCGACAAGCCGTTCGTGCTCGATCCCCTGCTCTGACGGAAACCAACCTCGTGCATCACTTCGCCTATCGCGCCGGCGTCCTTCACGCCGAGGACGTGGCCGTGCCGGTCATCGCCGCCGCGCTAGGGACACCGTTCTACTGCTACTCCGCCGCGACGCATGACCCGGCACTATCGCGTCTTCACCGAGGCGATGGCGGGGCTCGACTGCCTCGTCTGCTACGCCATGAAGGCGAACTCAAACCAGTCCGTCGTCCGCACGCTGGTTGCGGCCGGGGCCGGTCTCGACGTGGTGTCGGAGGGCGAGCTACGCCGGGCGGTTGCAGCGGGGGCCAACGCCGGGAAGATCGTTTTCTCCGGCGTCGCCAAGACCGCGGCTGAGATCGCCTTCGCCATCGACGTCGGCATCTTCTGCTTCAACGTCGAATCGGAGGGGGAGCTCGAGCGCATCTCCGCGATCGCCGCCGCCAAGGGCGCAACCGCGCGGATCGCCATCCGCGTCAACCCGGACGTTGACGCGCGCACCCACGCCAAGATCGCCACCGGTCGGGCGGAGAACAAGTTCGGCATCCCCTACGAGCGCGCCCGCACCGTATACGCCCGCGCGGCGTCGCTCCCCGGCGTCCAAGTGAGCGGCGTTGACGTTCATATCGGCAGCCAGATCACCGACCTCGCGCCCTACGACGCAGCCTACACGCGGCTTGCCGAGATCGTGGCCGAGCTCCGCCGCGACGGCCACACCATCGACCACGTCGACGCCGGCGGTGGCCTTGGCATCCCCTACCGTCCCGAGGACCCTGCCCCGCCCGAACCGGCCGCCTACGCCGACATCGTGCGACGCCGCCTCGGCGGCCTCGGTGTGCGCGTGCTTTTCGAGCCGGGGCGGATGCTGGTCGGCAACGCCGGCATCCTGGTGGCGGAAGTCGTCTACGTGAAGGAGGGCGCCGCCAAGACGTTCGTGATCCTAGACGCCGGCATGAACGACCTGATTCGCCCGACGCTCTACGACGCGCACCACGACATCCTGCCGGTCGCCAAATCAGAACCCGAGGCCCCAACGATCGTTGCCGACGTGGTCGGCGGGGTCTGTGAGACAGGCGACTTTCTGGCGTTGGGGCGCCGCTTGCCGGCGCTCAATCCGGGCGACCTCGTGGCAATAATGGCGGCCGGGGCTTATGGTGCGGTGCAAGGCTCGACCTACAATACCCGCCCTCTCGCCGCCGAAGTGATGGTCAACGGCCGCGAATGGGCCGTGGTGCGGCCGCGCCAAGCCTACCGTGACCTGATCGGCATGGACCGGGTGGCGCCCTGGCTCGGGCCCAATCCACAGGTCGAGCCGGGATGAACCGAGGCACCGCAGCACTAGTTACACGACGTTAAGAAGCTGTGCTAAGCTGGCACAGGCGACGCCTGCAACCGGAGCGCGACATGACCACCCCCGCCGACGGCCGCTACCGCGAGGATGACCGGAGCGCGGTCGAACGCAGCGCGATGACGCGCGTCGAGCGCGCCGTGCGGCGCGCACGGCTGAACCTCCTGTGGGAATCGATCTGGCCGCTGGTCGCGCCATTCGTGGTGCTCGGCGCCTTCTTCGCCGCCGTCTCATGGCTCGGCGTGTGGCGCGTCACGACCGCGCCCGTCCGCTACGTGATCCTGGCCGCGTTCGCCGCGGCGCTGGTGTACCTGCTTTGGCGCCTCGTGACCGGCATCGCACGGCCGAGCCGCGCCGCCGCTTTCTCGCGCGTCGAGCAGGCAACCGGCGCGCTCCATCGGCCCGCAACCTCGCTCGCCGATCGACTGGCGAACGCGCCGGAAGACCCGGCAACCGAGGTGCTTTGGATCGCACACCGCCAGCGGTTGCTGGCCGCGCTTGACCGCCTGCGCGCCGGCGTGCCGGCACCGCGACTTGCCGCGCGCGATCCGTACGCCGTGCGCTTTCTCGTTGCGCTCTTGTTTGTCGTCGGGTTCGTGACTGCGGGTCCGGAGCGGCTCGAACGGCTGACGGAGGCTTGGCAGGGCGGAGAATCGACTGCGGCCGCCGTGGCGCGCATCGATGCGTGGGTGACACCGCCGGCCTACACCGGACGCGCCCCGATATTCCTCACCGGCGAAACCGCACGGCCGGATGGCACCGTGTACTCAGTGCCATCCGGCAGCGTTGTGACCGTGCGCACCGGCGGCGGCCCGGCTCTGGACGTCGTGAGCGTCACATCGACCGGCGAGATCCCTGTGACGCCGGCGGACGGAACGCTGGGCACCGCGCTTCCAGGCGAGCCCGCGCCGCTCGAGCGCGTCGTGACGCTGCAACAAGAAGGCAGCGTCGTCGTGCGCAAGGCCGGACGCGATGTCGCCGGTTGGCAGTTCACCGTCGAACCCGACCATCCGCCACGCATCACGTTCCTGGGAGAGCCGAAGATCACGGCCAGCGGCGCGCTCGATCTGTCCTATTCGTTGGAGGACGATTACGGCGTCGTCGCCGCCTTCGGCAAGATCGAACCGGTCCGCGACGACCTGACCAAGACCACAGCGCGGCCGCTCTACGAAGCGCCGGCGCTGCCGCTGTCGCTGCCGCAATTGCGGGCGAAGAGCGGCAACGCGCAGACCGTGCGCGACCTCACCTCCCATCCCTGGGCCGGCGCCAAGGTGACGCTGACGCTCGTCGCCCGCGACGAAGCCGGACAGGAGGGCTTCAGCGCGCCGTACGAGCTGACGCTTCCTGCCCACCAGTTCGTCGACGTTCTCGCCCGTGCCATCATCGAGCAGCGCACCGACCTCGCGCTCGACGCCAATGCTGCGCCGATGGTCAACGAAGCACTCGACGCGCTGACCTTCGCGCCCGAAAACACCATCGACAACAAAGGCACGTACCTGTCGCTGCGCAGCGCCTATCACCGTCTCGCCATAGCGCAGAGCGACGACGACCTGCGCAACGTGGTCGACTACCTTTGGTCGATCGCACTCGGCATCGAGGACGGCGATCTGTCGCTTGCCGCGCAGGACCTGCAGGCGGCGCAGGATGCCCTGCGGCAAGCGCTCGAAAACAACGCGTCCGACGAAGAGATTCAGAAGCTCACCGAGCAACTGCGCCAGGCCATGGACCGGTTCCTTCAGGCGATGCTGGACCAGGCGAAGCGCAATCCGCAGGCGTCCAATCTACCGCCCAATCTGAACGCGCAGACCCTACGGTCGCAGGATCTGCAGAAGATGCTCGATCAGATTCAGAACCTTGCCACCACCGGTGCGCGCGACGCGGCGCGGCAACTCCTCAGCCAACTACAAAGCATGCTGGAGAACCTGCAAGCCGGCATGCCGCAGAATGGGCAGCAGCAAGCTGGCAATCAGATGATGCAGCAGATGATGCAGAATCTGAATCAGCTGGGTGAGATGATCCAGCAGCAACAGCAACTCATGGATCAGACGTTCCGCGCGCAGCGTGGCATGGATCCGAATGCGCAAGAGCAGCAACAGGGCCAACAACAGCAGGGCCAACAACAGCAGGGTCAGCAGCAACAGCAGGGCCAGCAACAACAGGGCGGTCAGCAGCAGCAAATGACCCAGGAGCAGCTGGAACAGGCGTTGCAGGACCTGCAACAGCAGCAGCAGGGCCTGCAGCAGGCTCTGCAGGGGCTCATGAAGGACATGCAAGGCATGGGCCTGGGCGAAAATGGCCAACTCGGGCAAGCCGGTCAGGCCATGGGCGAGGCCGCAGACAATCTCGGCAATGGGCGCCCCGGCCAAGCCGTGACCAACCAGAGCAACGCCCTTGATGCCCTGCGCCAAGGCGCGCAGGCGATGGTGCAGCAACTTGCGAACAACGCCGGCCAGCGCGGCGGCAACGGCCAGCGCGGTGGCAACAACAGCGATCAGCTATCCCAGCAGGATCCGCTCGGTCGGCCGCAACGCAGCGTGGGGGCCGATATTGGCAGCACCGTCAAGGTTCCCGACGAGATCGATACCCAGCGCGCCCGCGAAATCCTCGACGCGATCCGCGAGCGCTTGGGCGAGCTGTACCGGCCCGAACTCGAGCGCGATTACCTTGAGCGTCTGCTGAACCAGTTCTAACGCGCCTGGATTCGACGACGCCCACGAACGGCAACTCGCGGAACGCGCTGTCGACGTCCATGCCGTAGCCGACCACGAACAGGTCGGGGCAGACGAAGCCGACGTGGTCGGCGGTGAGCGGCTGCGCGAGCTTTCCGGGCTTCTCCAGAAGCGCGGCGATGGCGACCTTGCGTGCCCCGCGCTTCAGCATCCGATCGCGCGCATACGCAAGCGTTCGGCCGGATTCGAGGATGTCGTCGATCAGCAGAACGTCGCGTCCCGCGACTTCGGTCTCCACGTCGCGCAGTAGCCGGACCTTGCCCGAAGAAACCGTACCGCCGCGATAGCTGGAAAGCGCGATGAACTCCACCTCCGGCGCAAGCCCGGCCTCGGACAATGCGCGGATGAGATCGGCCGCGAAAACGAAGCTGCCCTTGAGAATCGACACGACCAGCAGGTCGCGATACCCGGCCGCGGCGATATCCGCAGCCATCTCGCGGTTGCGCGCCGCGATCGTGTCGGCATCGAACAGGACGCGGATGGACCTGCCCCGGATACGCAGCATTCAGCGAAGGCCGGCAGCGCTGCCGTCACGCCCGGTGAGGCTGAGCGTCACCTGCGTTGCCGTGGTTGGCGGCATCGCCAGCGCGCTGCGGAAGCCGATCGACTGTCCGGCGGCCAGCATGTCTTTCGCCGGCTCGAAGCGCCATGATTTCACCGTCACGCCGTCCTGCGCGCGGAGCGCGATCCTCACCGCTGGCAGAGCGATGTCATGATCCGACCGATTGACGATCTCGCCCTCCACCACGACCGCGCTCGTGCCGTTCATCTTGACGGTCTCGCTGTGCACGCGCTGGAACTCGAGCGCACTGGCATCGGCCGGCAGCGTCGCGGAAAATTGCGGCAGCGCTGCGACGATCGATGCCCGGAGGACGATCAACGCCACCACGGTGCCAAGCACCGCTGCGGTGAACCTCAACCCGCGCGCATTGATTTGCGGGCGGCGCCGCTTTACCCGCGGGCGCTCGGGGCGTTCCGCCCTAGGTCGTTCGAAGCCGGGAGCGACATGGTCGATGACGATGGCGTCATCCACGTCGGCGGCGCGGACGACGGCCGGCAATTGAGGCTCACGCGCGTACGGATCGTCGCTGAGCGTACGCGCCATCCACGCCGTCCCGCAGCGGGGACAGCGCATCAGCCGGCTGGATCCACCGATCGAGCCTCGAATGTTTGCAGGTGTTGCGCAGTTGGGACAGCAGCTTGCCATGTTTCGGCCCACCCTCGGTCGCGAACGGCCAGACTACGGGCGATATGGTTAACGACTTTTAAACCAAGGGTGGGGCGAGGCTGGTGGGCTTGCGCTGGCCGACGGATTGATCGTTAACGGGGCGTCGAACGGAGTAGTGCGAGATTGAGCGGGAAGGATCGCGATAACGAGGCGAGCGCCTTGATCCGCTTCGAGAACGTCGGCCTGCGCTACGGTATGGGCCCCGAGGTTCTGCGTGACCTGTCGTTCGAAATCTCGCCGAAGTCGTTCCAGTTCCTGACCGGCCCGTCGGGCGCGGGCAAGACCTCGCTGATCCGCCTTTTCTTCCTCGCGTTGAAGCCGACTCGCGGCCTGATCAACGTGTTCGACCGCGACGTCTCGGGACTGGCCAAGTCCGAGTTGTTCTCGCTCCGCCGCCGGATCGGCGTCGTCTTCCAGGATTTCCGGCTGCTCGACCACCTGACCACGTTCGAGAACGTCGCGTTGCCGCTGCGCGTGCTCGGCCGCGAGGAGACGGCGTACCGCGGCGACGTGATCGAGCTCTTGCGCTGGGTTGGCCTCGGCGACCGGGTGCACGCGCTGCCGCCGGTGCTATCGGGCGGGGAGAAGCAGCGTGCGGCAATAGCCCGCGCGCTCATCACACGTCCACAGGTGCTGCTTGCCGACGAGCCGACCGGCAACGTCGACCCACCGCTCGCCCGCCGCTTGATGCGCCTGTTCGTGGAATTGAACCGGCTCGGCACCTCGGTGGTGATCGCCACCCACGACATCAATCTGATGAACCAGTTCGAAACGCGCCGGCTGGTCCTGGAGGAAGGGCGGCTGACAATCTATGACTGACACCGAGCTCGCCCACCGTATCGAGGTCGCTTCGTATCGGCGGCGGTCGCGCTACTCGACGCGCGGGCCGAACCAGCTCGTCCCGGAGAATACCGTTGCCGGGAACGCGTTGACGGTGGTCATCGCAATCATGAGCTTCCTCGCCTGCCTCACCCTTGGCGCGGTGACGCTGGTGCGCGACGCTTCGCGCGACTGGCAGCTCGACGTGCAGCGCGAGCTGACCATCCAGGTCCGCCCGATCGACGGTGTCGACGTCGCCGCCGAGACGGCCAAGGCGGCCGATCTCGCCCGCCAAACGCCTGGGATTGCCGGTGCCGACGTACTCGACGACGCGGCCAACGCGAAGCTGCTCGAACCGTGGCTCGGTCAGGGGCTCGATATCGCCGACCTGCCGATCCCGCACCTGGTGGTGGTCCGCCTGTCCGACCCCCGTGCGGTCGATCTAGCGGAACTGAAGCGGAAACTGACCTCCGAGATCAAAGGCGCCGAGCTCGACGACCACCGCGTATGGGCCTCGCGCCTTCAGTCCCTCGCCAACACCACCGTCTTCGCCGGCGTCGCCATCCTTGGATTGGTCTTCGTCGCGACTGTTCTGTGCGTGGTCTTCGCCACGCGGGGCGCGATGGCCACCAACAGCGGCGTCGTCTCGGTGCTGCATCTCGTCGGCGCCGAGGACGGATTTCATCGCACGCGAATTCCAACGCCATTTTCTGCTGCTCGGACTGCGCGGCGGACTCATCGGGGCAGCCGCCGCCGCGGTTTTGTTCGCGATCCTCGGTCTCCTGCTCATCCCGGCGCTCTCAGGCAGCGACCGCGACCAGGTCTCCGCTCTCTTCGGCCATTTCGCCGTCGGCCCGATCGGGTATTTCGGCGCCCTTGGCATTGCTTTCCTGATCGCGGTAATGACCGCGCTGACATCGCGCCTGACCGTGTACCGCTACTTGGCGGACGGAGAATGATCGGCCATGACGGACGATTACAAGCGACTGGCTACCGGCTCGGCGAAGGAATGAGCGATGCCGCGCACGATCAGACTGCCGCGGCACGGCCGCCACACCCTCTCAGCGAGCCGAAGCGACCGCGGCGGAACATGCGGCTGATACTCATCATCGCGGGGATTTGCGTGGCGGCACTGGCCGTTGGCTTCGTCGTCTTCGCCGAAGACGTGGCGAACCCACCGGTGCCTTCCGATCCGCGTGCCGAAGGCATCGTGGTCCTGACCGGTGGCAGCGCTCGCATCGACGGCGCGCTGCACCTGTTCCTGGATGGCCGCGGCTCCCGCGTGCTGATCTCCGGCGTCAATCCCGCCGTCACCAGTGCGGCGCTCGCCAACAGCCTGGACAGTTCGCTCAGCAATGCGTTTGCCTGTTGCGTGGACCTCGGCCGCGCCGCGCAGGACACGATCGGCAACGCCGAGGAGACCCGCCACTGGGCCGAGCAGCTGCACTTTTCCTCGCTCCTGGTTGTCACCAGCGACTATCACATGCGGCGATCGATGGCCGAGCTCGCCCGCGCCATGCCCAACGTCCGCCTGACGCCGGTACCGATCGCGAGCCCCGAGCTCGGACGCGAACCCTGGTGGAGCAACCCCGCCGCCATCGGGCTTCTCGCCCGCGAATACGGCAAGTACCTACTGACGCTCGCGCGTGTAACGCTAGCGCCGGCAGCCGGCGCGGCGGCGACGGACAGCTCCACGCGATGATCTTCCTGCGGTCGCTGGCGTTCAACGCCGCATTCTACGTCGTCACCGCCGTCTTCCTGGTCGGTACGCTGCCGGTTTACCTGATCCTGCCGCAGTGGTTCGCCATGGGCGTGGTGCGCACGTGGGCGTCGCTGACCGTGACGCTGCTCCGCGTCCTCGCCGGCACACGCACCGAGGTGCGCGGCCACGAGAACCTGCCGGCGGCCGGCGCCCTCATCGCTGCCAAGCATCAATCTACGTTCGAGACGATCGCGCTCGTCCCCCTGCTCCGCAATCCGACCATCGTGATGAAGCGCTCCATCCGATGGATCCCGATCTTCGGCGCCTACACGATCAAGTCCGGCATGATCCACGTCGATCGCGACGGCGGGACGGCCGCCCTCCGCGCCCTCGCCGAACGCGCCCGCGAGGAGATCGCCAACAACCGCGAGATCATCTTCTTCCCGGAGGGCACGCGCCGGCCGCCCGGCGCACCGCCCGACTACCAGAGCGGCATCGCGCTGGTGTACCGGAAGCTCGGCGTGCCGGTAGTGCCAGTGGCCGTCAATTCGGGCTTGTTCTGGCCGCGGCGGAAGTTTCTCCACTACCCCGGTACCATCGTCGTAGAATTTCTGCCCCCGATCGCGCCCGGCCTCGATTCGCGCGAATTCCTCACGCGGCTCGAAACGACCCTGGAAGCGGCCACCAACCGCTTGCTCGAGGAAGCGGCGCACGCAGTGCCAAGCCCGCCCTTGGCAGCCCAGTTCGCCGCCACCGCCCGCGACGACGCGACGCGCTAGAGACTAAGGCCGCACCAGCGCACTTGTGGCTTGCCTCGCGGTCCCGTTTGTTCTACTTTTGTTCTATGGTTGCCGGGCCGCCCTCCGTCGTCTCCGATCGCCCCCCAGGCGTCCCCCAGCGGGTGGGGCTCGGCGACCGCTTTCACTATTTTCGCGGCTATTCCGGTCGCCGTTACCTGTTTAGCCTCATCGAGGCGGACGCCCTCGGCGACTTCCGTTCGGCCGTGGCGATGCTGGCCCGGCCACACGAAAATGGCCGGATCGCCGCCCACACCATCGCCGTGCTCGACCCGTCCGGCCGGGCAGTGGGCGTGCGGCGCCGGCTGTCGCCCAGCCCGGACGATCTGGTGTTGGTCCATCTCCTGGCAGCGACCGACGCCGAGCGGTGGGACCTGGTGTCCGACCTTGTGCCAGAGCCGCTAGCCCTTGCCGCCTGAGCGAAGCGCGTTCCCGAGCCACGCGAGCGTCTCGTCGTGGATGCCGAGCGCCTCGAGGTGGCGGACGGTGTTGACGACATAATCGTCGTTCCGCCCCGCGCGCCCTGCATTGCCGCTGACATGCGTCAGCAGCGCTTCGCGCGATAGTCGCCCCGCGTACTGCTCGCTCGCGCGGTCGGCAATGTACGTCAACGCCGAAACCGCGCGGCCCCCCTCGCCGCCTCCGAGAAGCAGCACCCGCCGCCACACCTCGCGGTAGACCGACGTGACCAGTTCGCGCGCGCGCAGCGTCTCCAGCACCGCCTCCCGATCGCGGCCGGCTACCCGAAACGCGACCCCGCGACACGCACCGCCGCGATCGAGGCCGAGCACCATTCCCGGGCGCTCGCGCGTCCCGCGATGGACCCATGAGTAGATGCAGAGTGCGCGGTGGGCGCCTTGTAGCAGCGCCGGCACGCGTTCTTGATGCGGGAAATCGGGCCGCCACATCAGCGAACCGTAGCCAAACACCCAGAAATCGGACATTACGGATGCGTACCGGCGACGAGGAGTCGGGCGCTCCCTACCAGGACCGCCACAACCCGGCAAACGATGGATCGGAATCGGAATGGCGAGAGTGGCACGACGGCCGGGATGGATTGGCCTCGTCGTCGGCGTGCTTGTCGTGCTCGCGGTGCTGTGGCTCGGCTATTGGTTCGCCGCGATGCGCATCGCCGAAGCCGCCATCACCCGCGCCGTCTCCGCGCCGGTCGCCGGCCATCGCATCGAGTGCCCAGAACGAAACCTGTCTGGCTTCCCGCTCAGGATCGACGTGCGCTGCGCCCGCGCGACCTACACCGATCCCCAGAATAGCCTGACCGCCGCCGTCGGCGGCGTGTCGGCAAGCGCGCCGCTCTACCGTCCCGGCTACGTGGATGCGACGCTGGGCAGCCCGCTGGTCATCAACGCACCCGGCGAGAACGTCGGCCTTACCGTATCGTGGTCGAACGCGACCGCGAGCCTTTCGGCCTGGCTCAAGGGCCTGACCAGCGGCAGCGCGCATTTCTTCAACCTCGGCGTCGAGACATCCGGCAGCAACAGCCTGCTGCGGTTGGCGGGCATCAAGGCGGCCGAAGCCGCCGCCAGCATCAGCCCATTGAGCGACGGCAACTACCGGCTCGCCGCGAGCGCGAACAAGCTCGACCTCAGCCGCGCCAGCGGCGCCGCGTTCCCCGAACTCGACGTCGACGCGACGATCACGGCCGAGCAACTCGGCACGTCGCTCGGAACCAACCCACCCGCCAAGCTCCGCGATTGGCTGCGGCGCGGTGGCACGGCGAAGATCGACCGGCTGAGGATCGCCGCAGCCGGCACCGTGCTCCTCGTGAGCGGGAGCCTGCGCCTGTCGCCGGAGGGCCGGCTCAACGGCTCGCTGCTCCTCGCCTACAACGATCTCGACGCG
Source organism: uncultured Alphaproteobacteria bacterium (assembly GCA_963749755.1). Lineage (GTDB taxonomy): Bacteria > Pseudomonadota > Alphaproteobacteria > Rhizobiales > Kaistiaceae > JBBDMC01. The sequence continues at coordinate 63,035 of CAVVOK010000005.1, read as the reverse complement.
CTCGGCCGTTTCCTCGACGCCATCAAGCCGGGTGCTGGCACGCGCAACGCCACCAACCTCCAGATGATGAACGCCGCCACCAAGACGCTGACGACCGACGAGGGCACGTTTCACCAGACCGGCGTGGTGGTGCAGGACGGATCGTTCCTGCTGCTCGGCATCCTGCCGCTGCCGTTCGACCCGATCCCGCCGATCCGTTTCTAACGCGGTTCCCCCCCGCCCTTGCCGTGCGGCCGGCCGAAGTCGGGCGCCGCCGTCTCCTGGCCGGCGGCGATGATGCCGCGGCGGATGGCGCGCGTGCGGGCGAAGAGGTCGAAGAGCTGGTCGCCTTCGCCGTAGCGGATCAGCCGCTGCAACGCCGTCAGGTCCTCCACGAACCGGCCGAGCATCTCCAGCACCGCGTCGCGATTGTGGAGAAACACATCGCGCCACATGGTTGGATCGGACGCGGCAATGCGCGTGAAATCGCGGAAGCCGCCTGCCGAGTACTTCATCACCTCGGATTGCGTCACGGTCTCGAGGTCCGCGGCCGTACCGACGATGTTGTAGGCGATCAGATGCGGTACGTGGCTGGTGATGGCGAGCACGAGGTCGTGGTGCTCCGGCGTCATGATGTCCACGTTCGCGCCGAGCGCCGTCCAGAACCCGCGCATGCGCTCCACCGCGGCCGGATCCGTGCCGGGCGGCGGCGTCAGGATGCACCACCGATTGTCGAACAGTTCCGCGAAGCCCGCGTCGGGTCCGGAGTACTCGGTGCCGGCGACCGGGTGCGCCGGCACGAAATGAACGCCCACCGGGATGTGCGGCTCCATCTGCGCCACCACCGACGCCTTGACCGAGCCGACGTCCGAGACGATCGCGCCCGGCTTCAGCACCGGCGCAATCGCCGCGGTGACCGCGCCACATGCGCCGACAGGGATGCAAAGGATCACGCAGTCGGCATCGCGCGCCGCGTCGGCTGCATCGGCATGGTAGCTGTCACCGAGCTTCAATTCCCGGGCGCGCGCGAGCGTTTCCGCCCTCCGGCTGTTGATCGCCACGTGGCCGACCACGCCCGCACGGCGTGCGCCAAGAGCTATCGACGCGCCGATCAGGCCGATACCGATCAGCGCCAGCCGCGGAAAGATCGGTTCGGTCATTGCGTCGCCTTCTTCGCCAAAAACGCCTCAAGCGCACCGACCGCAGCGCGGTTCGCCTCCGCCGAGCCAATCGTCATGCGGAGCGCGTTCGGAAGACCGTAGGGCTCCATCCGCCTGAGCACGATGCCGCGGTCGAGCAGAAATGCGTCGGCGTCCGCCGCGCGTCGGCCCGTCTGGTCTGGGAAATGGATAAGCACGAAGTTTGCCACGCTCGGCGTCACCGTCAACCCCAGCCGTTCGATCTCGGCCGTCACCCACGGCCGCCACTCCTCGTTGTGCTCGACAGCGGCCTCCACATGCGAGCCATCACCTAGCGCCGCGACGCCCGCGGCAATCGCCGGCGAGGACACGTTGAATGGCCCACGGATGCGGTTGAGTGCGTCGACGACCTCCGCCGGTCCGTAGCACCAGCCGAGGCGGAGGCCTGCCAGCCCGTAGATCTTCGAGAAGGTGCGCGTCATGACCACGTTCGGAGCGGTCGCCGCCAACTCCATGCCGCTCTCGTAGTCGTTCCGCCGCACGTATTCGGCGTACGCCGCGTCGACGACCAGCAGCGTCGTCTGCGGCAACCCCGCATGCAGCCGGCGCACGTCCTTGAACGGCAGGTACGTGCCGGTCGGGTTGTTCGGGTTGGCGAGATAGACCACCCGCGTCCGCGGCCCGACCCGCGCGAGAATCGCGTCGACGTCGGCGGTCAGATCGGTCTCCGGCGCGATTACCGGCGTCCCGCCCGCAGCGCGGATCGCGATCGGATAAACGCTGAAGCCGTATTCGCAATAGACCGCCTCGTCGCCAGGCGCGATGTACGCGTGGGCGATAAGGTTCAGAATTTCGTCGGACCCCGCGCCGCACACGATACGGTCCGGGTTGAGACCGTAGACGGCGCCAATGGCTGCGCGCAGCGCCGATGCCGGCCCGTCCGGATAGAGAGCAAGCGTGTCGGCCACGTCGCGATAGGCGGCGATAGCCGCGGGACTTGGCCCGAACGGCGTCTCGTTCGAGGAAAGCTTGTGGAGCGCGACGCCGGCGCGCGCCTTGGCGCGCCCGGGCACGTAGGGTTCAATGTCGAGCACACCCGGACGGGGTATCGGACGCCCGGCGGTCACGATCCAGCCTCCGGTGCGCCAACGGCCTCATAGAGCAGCGTGGAAGCGCCGCCGACGGTGATGCCGCGCGCGAAGCCGCCGACCGCGACGACAGCGGACGCATCGACATCGGCCGCGCGGAGGCGCGTAGCAAGCGTCGGCTGATCGAGCGTCGTGGCGAGCAGCAACTCCGTTGCGTCGCCCTCGACCGCGCTCGCCACGATCTCGGCATCCTCGACACGGTGGAACGGACCGCGGACGGTTACGGCGAAAACCGTGATGTCCGCCGACGCTGGATCGGTGAGTGGCGGCGAAACGACGAAGGCCGGCAGATCGGCCGGCCTTCCCTCCGCCCGTACGAAGGGCAGGAGCGCCATGATACGCGGCGCCGACGGACCGATCAGCTCGCGCCACCACGGGCCGGGCGCCTTGCGTGCGACGAGGGCGAGGTCGTTCGCCTCGGCGACGCGCCGGACGGCCGCGACAGCGCCCTCCAGGTCCACCAGATCGACCGAGAAGCCGAACACGAAACGCGCGAGGTCGCGCATCCGCGCCGGCTCAACCGACACGTCAACCGCGACGTTGAACGGCGCCTGCATACGCGTGAACGTCGTGATGATCTCGCGCCAGATGTGCTCGACGGTCGCGAGCGGCAGCGGACCGGTGTGACGCGCGGCGAGGCGGCGCATCATGTCCGCCTCCCGCGCCGGGCGGAACGCGCTCCCCGGTTTGCCGGTGCCCTTGATGCTGATCAGCGACTCGATCACCGTGCCGCGTTCGATGAGGAGGCGATGCATCGCCTCGTCGATCGCGTCGATGCGCGCGCGGAGCGCTTCGAGGGTCTCCGCGTCGGTTTCGCCGGTGTCGGGCATCGGATTCCGGTGTCTGGCGCCGGTTGGCCGGTTCTCGGCCAAGGGGCGCATAAAGGCGCGGGATTCATAGGGAAGTAACCACTGGAAATCAAAGAAAACGTTGACAGTTACAGGGCCGGCACCTAGCTAGGCGCCACCCCCCGCACAGCGCTGATCGGACGTTTCGACCATGGTGGCGACCCGCATCCCGGAATCGGCCGCGGCCCCTCCAGAGGGGCGGCGGGTGGCTGCGCTGAACGAAGCCGACAATCCATCGAGCGAGGTCATCCGCTTCGCGGCCGACGAGCCGCTCGATCTTGATTCCGGCCACAAGCTCGCCAACCTCCAGATCGCTTACCAGACCTACGGCGAACTCGACCGCGACCGTGCCAACGCCGTCCTCGTCTGCCACGCCCTGACCGGCGACCAGCACGCCGCCAACAACCATCCGGTGACCGACAAGCCCGGCTGGTGGAGCACGATGGTCGGCCCCGGCAAGCCAATCGACACCGGCCGTTACTTCGTGATCTGCCCGAACGTGGTCGGCGGCTGCATGGGCACCACCGGGCCCGCCTCCATCAACCCGGCAACCGGTCGCGTCTACGGCCTCGACCTGCCGGTGATCACCGTGCGCGATATGGTGCGTGCGCAGGCGATGCTGCTCGACCGCCTCGGCATCGACACGCTGTTCTGCGTTACCGGCGGCTCGCTCGGCGGCATGCAGGTACTGCAATGGGCGGCGAGCTATCCCGAGCGCGTGTTCAGCGCGCTGCCCATCGCTACCGGCGCGCGCCACTCCTCGCAGAACATCGCCTTCCACGAAGTGGGACGCCAGGCCGTGATGGCCGATCCGGATTGGCGCGGCGGCCGCTACATCGAGGCCGGCATCAGCCCGCGCAAGGGCCTCGCCGTCGCCCGCATGGCCGCGCACATCACATACCTTTCGGACGAAGCGCTGCATCGCAAGTTCGGCCGCAACCTCCAGGACCGCGACAAGCCAACCTTCGGGTTCGACGCGGACTTCCAGATTGAATCGTATCTCCGCCACCAGGGCGTCACCTTCGTCGACCGCTTCGACGCCAACGCCTACCTCTACGTGACGCGCGCGATGGACTACTTCGACCTCGCCGCCGACCACGGCGGGCGCCTCGCCAACGCGTTCCTCGGCACCAAGACGCGCTTCTGCGTCGTCTCGTTCACCTCCGACTGGCTGTTCCCGACCAGCGAGAACAAGGCGGTGGTGCGCGCGCTCAACGCCGCCGGCGCCAGCGTCTCCTTCGTCGAGATCGAGACCGACCGCGGCCACGACGCATTCCTGCTCGACGAGCCGGAGTTGTTCGCCACCGTGCGCGGCTTCCTGTCGGCCGCAGCCGACGCGCGGGGGCTCGCGCGATGAACGCGGTGATCACCACCAACGGCAGCGCCGCCCGCGTCGACCTCGTCACCATTGCCGAGCTCGTGACGCCGGGAAGTCGCGTGCTCGACATCGGCTGCGGCGACGGCGAGTTGCTGAAGCTCTTGGAAGCGACGCGCGACGTCGACGGGCGCGGCATCGAAATCAGTCAGAGAGGCGTCAACGAATGCGTGGCGCGTGGACTCTCCGTGGTACAGGGCGACGCCGACACCGACCTTGTCGACTACCCCGACGACGGCTTCGATTTCGTGATCCTGTCGCAGACGCTCCAGGCAACGCACCGCCCGCGTCACGTGTTGGAACAGATGCTGCGGATTGGTCGGAAGGCGATCGTTTCGTTCCCGAATTTCGGCCACTGGCGCGTGCGGCTATTAATCGGGCTGACCGGCCGCATGCCGGTGACGCGCAACCTGCCCTACTTCTGGTATGACACGCCCAACATCCACTTCTGCACCATCCGAGACTTCGTCGCGCTGTGCAGCGAGGTGGACGCGGTGATCGAGCGGCAGATCGCCCTCGACCGCAACGGCGGCCGTATCGCCTTCAAGGCGCCGCTGTGGTTCTGGAACCTTTTCGGCCAACAGGCGGTGTTCTTGCTCCGCCGCTCGCCGCGCCGAGGCTGACGCTTCACGCCCCTGGCGGGATGAGCGCGGGCCGGAGCGCCGGTTTCAACCGCTCGCGCGAACGCGCCCGCGCCGGGATGCCCTGATAGAGCTGCTTGGTCGCCTCCACGATGATGACACCGGCGAACGCCGGCCACATGACGTGGCCGACGCGCTCCCACGCGACGCCGCTGCCGAGCAGGGACGCCAGCGGAACGGCGGAAACGCCAGCGCCTCGGTCCACCCGCGCGGCGAGAACATCGCTTCGCGCAAGAGCCCGGTCAATTGGCCGCGGCCGAACGGCCGTCCGAAACCGAACGGTGTCGTCTCGACCCGCGCCCAGATGCCGCTGCGATTGGGCACCACGACGATGAGACGCCCGCCGGGCGCCAGCACGCGCCAGATCTCGCGCAGGAGGTCCGGCGCACTGGCCGTCATCTCCAACGCATGGACGACAAGGACGCGATCCACCGATGCATCGGGCAGCGGCAGCGCGTCGTCGGCGATGAGCGTCGCGGCATTGCGGCCATCGGACGGCCAGTTCACCACGCCTTGCGCGGCTGGCATGAACGCGAGCACGCGCTCCGCATCACGCAGATATTCGCGTAGATAAGGCGTCGCGTATCCGATGCCGAGCACCCGGTCGTCCGCGACCGATGGCCAGAACGACTTCAGGCGAACGCCGATCAGCCGCCGGGCGATGCGCCCAAGGCGGTCGTCGTAAAAGGCCCGGAGATCGACGACATCGAGATACATGGCGCTATGGTATCAGACGCTCGTCGCGGCCCGCGAACGGCCGCGCCGAAATTCAGGGAGCAGCCTGCATGGCTCTGGTTATCGATCAGTTCATCTGCCGCGCTGACAATTACGGCATCCTCCTTCATGACGACGAGGCGGGATTAACTGCGTCCATCGACGCGCCGGAGGAAGGCCCGATCCGCAACCGGCTCGCCGCGAATGGCTGGCGTCTCGACCGCATCTTCATCACCCATCACCATGGCGACCACACCGCCGGAAACCTGCCGCTGAAGCGGGAATATGGCTGCACCATCGTCGGGCCCGCGAGCGAAGCGGACAAGATCCCAGGGCTGGACGAGCGCGTGAAAGGCGGCGACGTCATCGCCTTCGGCAAGCACGAAATCCACGTGATCGACACACCCGGGCACACGCTCGGCCACATCACGTACTGGATTCCCTCCGCCGGCGTCGCGTTCGCCGGCGACACGCTATTCGCCATCGGCTGCGGGCGCCTGTTCGAGGGGACGCCTGAGATGATGTGGACCTCTCTCCGCCGCCTCGCGGAGCTTCCACCGGAGACGCGCGTCCATTGCGGCCATGAGTACACCGCCACCAACGCGCGTTTCGCGCTGACGATCGAGCCGGACAATCCCGATCTCATCGCGCGCGCCGACGAGGTGATGCGGCTGACCGCGGCCGGCAGGCCGACGCTGCCGACCACCATCGCGCTCGAGCGCGCGACCAACCCGTTCCTGCGCGCCGACGAACCCGCGATCCGCGGGCGTCTCGGCATGGAAACGGCCGATGCCGAGGCCGTTTTCGCCGAGATCCGAACGCGCAAGGATCGCTTCTCCTGATACCGTCGGCAGACCGGCGGTACACCAAGAGCGGCGGCGGGACTTGCAGCCTCCGCCGCACCGTGTAGAGAGTGGGGCAACGGGCCCAGCGAAACGCGGTAAGGTTCTCAAAAAGCCGAAGAAATCAGTGGAACGGGCAACCTCGTCGGGCACACAGGAAGCATCTTGGCCGAACCTCGTAGAAGCGTCCTTTTCGTCGATTTCGACAGCCTGCACCGCAGCCTGCTCGGCGCCGGTGGAGAGGCGGCCGCACGGCTGGCGACGCGCATACCGGGCTGGCTGACCGGGCTCGAAACCGACCGGTTGATCGGGCCGGACACCGCCCGCTCGATCGTCGTCAAACGCTGCTACGCCGATCCGAAGACCATCGGCCCCGCCCAGGACACGTTCCGCGACGAAGGGTTCGAGGTCGTCGAATGCCCGCCCTATCCGAACGGCGTGCGCGGCGTCGACATGACGATGGCGATGGACGTTCTGGAGCGGCTCGGCGACCCAAGCGACTTCGACGAGTTCATCCTGTTGACCGCGGAGCCGACTCTCGGTCCGCTACTCGCGCGCCTCAAAGCCGACGGTCGGCGAAGCGTCATCTACGCCGACACCACCACCGCAGCGGGCTACCGCGAGCTCGCCGACGCGGTATTGGAAATCGCGGCGTTCGCGGAATACTTGCTGACCCACGATGCCGACGAAGCCGACTCCGCCGCCGCGATCAGCCGCGCCGAGATCGAGGCATTCGCGCGCCGTATTCACGCCGCCACCAACATTCCACTGTTCTCGCCGAAAACGTTCGCCGAGCTGTTCCGCTACCTGACCGAAGAGATCGCCGCCAACGGCTATCATTTCCAGACCACGGCCAAGAACGTCGCCGATCGGATGATCGAGACGGGCCGAAGCGTGACGCGACGGCAGCTCGTGTTCGTCGTCAAGGGCCTTGCCCTCAAGGGTCACGTCTTCTCGACCAGCGACACGCCGCGCAAGCTCGCCGAGGTCTTCCGCGAGCAGGCCAAGTACCTGATCGAAAGCGCCGGGCTGAAGGTCGACGATCAGCAGGAACGCCTGCTCTCCGCGTTGGCTGGTCGACCGCGTGCCGATCGCCTATCCGCGACCGCTGACGCCGGCCGCCCCGGCCATTTCCATCGTTCCAACCGTTGCCAAGACGACGACCGAACCGGTCAAGACGAACGCGGCGCCGGTAGCTTCGCGCCCAGCGTCCGCAGGCGGCGAAGGCGAAACAAAGCCGGCTAACGCCGCCCCGGTTCAGGCAACGGAGCCACGAGCCCCGGAGGAGCAGGCGCGCGGACGAGATCGAGGCCGAGCCGGTCGAGGCCGAGGCTGAGGTTGAGGTCGCCACGCCCGCGGAGCCAGCGCCGCCGCCGCCCGAAAAGATCGCGCCCCGGCCGCGCGCGACCGTGACCATGATCTCGCCGGAGGATGCCAAGGCCGCGATCGCCGCCAAGATCGCGCAGTCGGTGCGGACGCGACCGTCGCCCGCGCGACCGTCACCGTCCTCTGGCAAGGCAAAGCCCACGGCCACCGAGGCCGAACCACCGCCGGCCCCTTCAGTCGACGGCCCCGGCGCGCCGCCCGATGTCGACGCGATCGAGGATTCGATCCTCGCCGCGATCGCCGAAGCGGTGGATGTCTTGGTTGACGACGAGGAGGACGGCACCAAAGTGAAGCGCGGCCGCACCGCGCCCAAGAAAAAGGCTGCGGCCCCGGCGTCACCCGCCCCGGAGTCGAAGACACGGTCGCGGTCACGCGCAGCGCCGAAGCACGACGTGAGCGAAGACATCGGCGACGAAATCCAGCGGATCATCGCCAGCTACAACCGCAACCGCGACGAAGACGCGTCGCAATAGCCCCGACGGATCGGCGCCAGCCTCCCGCTACGCGAGGTACTGCCCGCCGTTGGCAGAGATCACCGCGCCGGTAATGAACGAGGCGTCGTCCGAGGCGAGATACACGACCAGCGACGCGATCTCCTCGGCTCTGCCCAGCCGCCCTACCGGGATCTGGGCGATGATGCTCTCGCGCACCTGATCGGACATCTCGGCCACCATGTCGGTGGCGACATAGCCGGGACAGACCGCGTTGACGGTGATGCCCTTGCGCGCGCTCTCCTGGGCGAGAGCCTTGGTGAACCCGAGAATGCCCGCCTTTGACGCCGAGTAGTTGGCCTGCCCGAGCTGACCCTTCTGGCCGTTGATCGAAGAGATGTTGATCACGCGGCCACGGCCACGGTCGCGCATGCCCTCGATGACCGGCCGCGTCATGGCGAACATCGAATCGAGGTTCGTGCGGATCACCGCCGACCATTGTTCCCACGTCATGCGGTGGAACATCGAATCGCGTGTGATGCCGGCGTTGTTGATCAGCACATCGACCGGACCGAGCTCGCTCTCGACGGTGCTGACACCGGCGGCGCACGCCTCGACATCCGACACGTCCCAGCGGTAGAGGGCAATGCCGGTTTGCGCCTTGAATTTTTCCGCCTCCGCTGGATGACCGTGATAGATCGCCGCGACTTCGAACCCCGCGGCCTTGAGCCCCTTGGCGATCGCCGCGCCGATGCCGCGCGTCCCACCCGTGACGATGGCGATCTTCGCCATGGTTCTCCCTCCCGTGCTTTTCTTTTTCGTTCAGCCGCGCAACCCCTTGCGGGAGTCACGCAGCCACGTCATCCCCGCTTTCTTGGCGGAGCGGTACCTGTCATCCTTGTCCGAAATCAACCGGGGCCGCAACGACGGCCGGCCATACGGCCAGAGCGCGCTTCCTATCGCTCGACGCACATCGCGACGCCCATGCCGCCGCCAATGCACAAGGTGGCCACGCCCTTCTTCGCGTCGCGCCGCTTCATCTCGTAGAGCAACGTAACGAGCACGCGTGCTCCGGATGCGCCGATCGGATGACCGATGGCGATGGCGCCGCCGTTGACGTTGACGATCGCCGGATCCCAGCCGAGCTCCTTGTTGACCGCAAGCGCCTGCGCCGCGAACGCCTCGTTGGCTTCCACCAGATCGACGTCGCCGATCGACCACCCCGCCTTCTCCAGCGCCTTGCGCGTGGCGGGGATCGGGCCGGTGCCCATCACCGCCGGATCGACCCCGGCGGTCGCCCACGACACTATGCGCGCAAGCGGCGTCACGCCGCGCTTCGCCGCCTCGGCGTCGGTCATCAGAACCACCGCGCCCGCGCCGTCGTTGATGCCCGACGCGTTGCCGGCCGTCACCGTGCCGTCCTTCTGGAAGGCCGGCTTTAGCTTCGCCAGCACCTCCATCGTCGTGCCGGCGCGGATGTACTCGTCCTGATCGACGACGGTCTCGCCCTTGCGCGACTTGATCGTCACCGGGACGATCTCGTCCTTGAACTTGCCCGCCTTCTGCGCCGCCTCGGCCTTGTTCTGCGAGCCCAGCGCGAACACATCCTGCTGCTCGCGCGTGATCTGGTACTCGCGCGCCACGTTCTCCGCTGTGTTGCCCATGTGGTAGCCGTTGAAGGCGTCCCATAGGCCATCCCGGATCATCGTGTCGATCATCTGAAAGTCGCCCATTTTCACGCCACCGCGCAGGTGCGCGCAGTGCGGCGCCATCGACATCGACTCCTGCCCCCCCGCGACGATGATGGCGGCGTCGCCCGACGTGATCTGCTGCATGCCAATCGCCACGGACCTGAGCCCCGAGCCGCAGAGCTGGTTCAGGCCGAACGCGGTTGCCTGTTTCGGGAGTCCGGCGTTGATCGCGGCCTGGCGCGCCGGATTCTGTCCCTGGCCCGCCGACAGGATCTGCCCGAGGATCACCTCGTCCACCTCCTCCGCCGCGACCTTGCCGCGCGCCAGCGCCTCCACGATGGCCGCACGGCCAAGCTCGTGGGCGGGCAGCGTCGCGAAGGCGCCGTTGAAGGATCCGACGGCGGTGCGGGCGGCCCCGGCAATGACGATGTCGGTCGAAGGCATATGCATGAGCTCCTACTGATCTGGGGCATGGGCAGGCGTTGACGGCCGCTCGGTAGGCCAGCGTTCACCAAGACTACAGCCTCCCGCCGCTTGGCATGTCAATCGCTGCACCGCGGCGATGTTCACGGCGCATTGCACAAATTGTTAGCGGCCTGGTGCAAAAGTCCGTATCGTAAGGTGGCTAAGGCGGCGCCTTCCGCCGCAGCCAAAGAACCGGGGAAGCGGGACCAAGGCCGCGTGCAGGACGACATGGTGAAGGACAACGAGCCGACTGTTATCAAGAAATACGCCAATCGCAGGCTCTATAACACCGGCACTTCGACATATGTGACGCTCGAAGACCTCGCCGAGATGGTCAAGAACGGCGAGGATTTCAGGGTCGTCGACGCCAAGTCGGGCGAGGAGATCACTCGGTCGGTCCTGACCCAGATCATCTTCGAGCAGGAGAACAAGGGGCAGAACCTGCTGCCCATCACGTTCCTCCGCCAACTCATCCGCTTCTACGGCGACTCCATCCAGAACCTGATCCCGACTTACCTCGATTTCACCATCAATTCGCTGGTCCGCGAGCAGGAGAAGCTGCGCGGTCAGATGACCAGTGCATTCGGTTCGACGCCATTCGGCCCGGGCGCGCTCGACGCGATCAACGACCAGGTACGCCGCAACGCCGAGATGTTCGAGCAGGCGATGCGGATGTTCATCCCGTTCGCCGGGGAGAAGGGGCAGGCCGGGAGCGATCCGGCGGCCGGCGACGCCGACAAGGGCGGCGGCGAAAAAGTTGGCGGCGACATCGACAAGCTCCGCCACGAGGTGGACGAGCTTCAGAAGCGGCTGGACAAGCTGTCCAAGAAGCCGTGAGGCGTTAGCCCGCTTCGACGACGGGAGAGGCGGCCCAATCCACTTTCGCCTCGCCGATCAGATGCCCCTGAAGGTAGTCGACGCCCCACGCCGCGAGGATCGTCGCCGAGTCCTCGTTTTCGACGCTTTCCGCGACCGTCTCGATGCCGAGGTTGTGGGCAAGATCGACCAGGGCGCGTACGAATGCCTGATCGTCATGGCTGCGCGTCAAGTTCACGACGAACCCGCCGTCTATCTTGACGAGGTCAACCCCAAGCTCGCGCAGGCTCTTGAACGACGAGAACCCGGCGCCGAAGTCGTCGAGGGCCACCTTGCAGCCAAGGTCGTGAAGGCTCGCGACGAAGCCGGTCGCCTCGTCGAGATTGTGCATCAACGCCGTCTCGGTGATCTCGACGATCATGCGCTCCGTCAGATCGCGCCGGCCGTCGACGTGCCGGGTGAGTTGCGCCAGCCACTCCTCGTCGCCGACCGTCTCGCCGGATATGTTGAACGACAGCCTCAAATCGGGCGTCGCGATCAGCGCCTCGCACACCAGATCTAACGCGCGCTCGTCGATCAGCCGGATGAGGCCCAACTCTCTCCGACAGCGCCACGAAATCTCCCGCCTGCGACATCGGATTGTTTGGGCGCCTGCATCCTGAGCAGCGCCTCATGAAACGCGACTGCCGCGCTTCTTCGCTTGACGATCGGCTGAAGACCGAGCACGAACCGCCGCTGGTTGAACGCCTCGACCAAGTCGGTGGACAAGCTCGCGTTGCGCCGGCGCGCTCGGCGCGTTCCGCCGAGTGCTGATAGGCGACGAACCGGCCGTGGCCGCGGCCGGTAGCGAGCTCGAGCGCTTCCTGCGCCCGCGCAACCGCCTCGTCCACCGTCCGGCCATGGCGCGGTAACGCCACGCCACCGATCGACGCCGACACCGCCACCGAACCGGCCGGCGTCACGATCACCTCGCCGCGCACCACCGAGCGGAAGCGATCGGCGGCGGCTCGCATGTCGTCTTCCTCGCAGTTGTGTACGATTACGCCGAGCTTGGTGCCGGAGAAGCGCCCGATCGAATCGCCGTCCCTCAGCGTCGACTTGATGCGGTGCGCGACCGTCGCGAACATCTGGTCCGCCACCTCGAAACCGTAGGTATCGTTGAGCGCGCGAAAATTGTCGATCGCGATGACCATGAAGGCGAGCGGCGTGCGCAGGCGTCGCGCGGCTGCAGATCGCCTCGCCGAGCGCCGACAGTAGATAGGTGTGATTGAGATAGCCGGTAAGCTCGTCGTATCGCGACAGGAAGGCGAGCCGCTGCTCGCGCTCATAGCGGTCGTTGATGATGCGCACGACGCCGCGCGCGCGCGCCGGCTGACCGTTCTCACCCGCGAACCACCGGCCGACGTCCTCGATGATCAGGCGGCGGCGTCCGCGCGGCCCGTCCGGCAGGAGCGTGTACTGCGCCTCGTACCGGACGCCCGACCCTTCGTCGGCCGACTTGCCGTTCAGCACCACGGCATGGCGGCTCGTTACGCTCGCCGGATCGAGCAGAGCGGCGTAGCGATGTCCGGTCGCGATCGGGCCTCGGCGACCGCAAGCCGAGCACCGCCAGCACGCTGCGGTCCCAGGCGATCGCGTCGTCCGCAATCGTCCACTCGTAGGCGACCTCGTCGACTCCGGTCGAGGATCGCGCGCGTGTCGGGCGCACGGGCTGCGTCCGCAGGACATGGATGCGGGCTCCGTCGAGGCCGCCGCTGCGGGTTCGTCGCGCTGCTGCAAGGGGACCTGTCCCATCGGGTGCTACGCCGGCGGCGCCCGATGGAGCATTGTCGTGCGCCAAGCCTTAACGAACCGCCAAGACAAACCAAGGCGTTGATCGCGATCCGCTTTTTGTGACGAGCGGAATTCGCCTGCTCAGAGTGCGCTGTCCACCGTGCCGCCTAGCGCGATGTCGCGCGAGGCGGTGCGGATCGAGATCGTGAAGCCGGCCGCCACATCGAACAGCGAAATCACCGTCAGCAGGAAGAACGTCGCGTTGGACGCGACACCGACCACGATGAACTCGACGAGATAGACCACCAGCACCGCGGTGGAAGCGAGATGGTTGGGGATGGTGCGTGGTCGCCGGTCGCGCCGCCTTCAGCATCTCGAAGAACAGCATGATCAACCCGAGCAGCACCATAAGGTCGCCGAGTGTCATGGTGAAATCGATGCCCGAAACCATCGGAATGCTGAGCACCTCCGACGTCCACGGCATTCCGTCGTATGCGAAGCCGATGAGGTTGAACAGGACGAGCGGAATGAGGGTGAGTGGGAACGCGGCGATCATGATGCTCTCCTCGCGGCCTTGGTCGCAATGATACCACCCCGGAAACGAAAAAGGCCGGCGCATGGCCGGCCTTCACGTATTCCTTGCGGCCAGGCGACCTATGCCTCGCCCTTCGGCGTCAGCACCTGGCGGCCGCGATACATGCCCGACTTGAGGTCGATGTGATGCGGGCGGCGAAGCTCGCCGGAATCCTTGTCCTCGACGTAGGCCGGCCGCTTCAGACGCATCGGCGGAACGGCGCATGCCGCGCTTGGACGGCGAGGTCTTTCGCTTGGGAACGGCCATGACGTGTCTTCCTCGTAGGATTGAACTTGGCGCGCCTTATACCGGCGCTCACGCGGCAGCAGGCAATCGATATACGGCCCGGCCGCGCGGGCGCGCGCCGCGACGGTGGCGCCGAGCGAGCGGAGCAGCGGCGACGGGTTGGCGGGGTCGCGCGCGATCTGGATTGGGGAGCGTCAGCCGGCGAGCAGCGCGGCCTGGCGGGCGGTCAGGTTCGACGCCGGCACCGTCGAAGTAATGGCGCGCGGCGGCGCTCGATCCCGAAGATGCCCGGGCCCCATTGCGCAATGTTGAGATAGATTTCCATCTGCCGCCGCTTGCCCAACACAAGATCGCCGTAGAGCGCGAGCGGTATTTCGAGCGCCTTGCGCACGTAAGACCGCGCCACTGCCATAGGAATAAGTTCCTCGCCGTCTGCATCGCGATGGTCGAAGCGCCGCGCGGGCGCTCGTCGTCTTCCTGGATGACCTTGTTCAGCTCCTCCCAGTCGACGCCGTGGTGCACGCAGATACCGGCCGTCCTCCGAAACGAGCACAGAAGCGACCAGCACCGGAGCCACGTCCGTCCAGAGAAACCCAAGTCCGATCAACGCCTTGGCCGGTCACGGCCGACCAGATCATGAGGGTGGAGACCGGGGGAACGATACGGTACAGGGGCACCAGGACGAGCGGGATCGCGACGATCACCAGGGCCGAAACCCACAGAATCCGCCAGGTTCGGGAGAGGATGGCGCGTCGCGTCACGATGCGCCCTCCGTGTACCAGCCGTGCAATGCCTTGACCAGCCACGGTTTCGGCCCCATGCGGAGGGCATGCGCAGCGACTTCCAAGCCCGACTCGCGGCCGCCAGGGGCGCGGTGGAACGGGCCCTCGCAGCCCTGCTGGATGCCCCCGCAGGCGACGCGCAGGCGGCTGTACCGACGCGTCTGCATTGCCGCGATGCGCTACGCCGCGCTCGACGGCGGAAAGCGGCTTCGTCCGTTCATCCTGATCGAGGCGGCGCGGCTGTTCGGGCGCGAGGGAGAGGGCGTGGTGCGCGCCGCGGCCGCGCTCGAGTGCGTCCACTGCTACAGCCTCGTTCACGACGACCTGCCGGCGATGGACGACGACGACACCCGGCGCGGCAAGCCGACGGTGCACCGCGCGTTCGACGAGGCGACGGCGATCCTGGCCGGTGACGCGCTGCTGACCCTCGCCTTCGGCGTCCTGGCCGACCCGGCCACGGACGACGACCCAGCGGTACGCGCCGCGCTGGTGAAGCGCCTGGCGGAGGCCGCCGGCCACGCCGGCATGGCGGGCGGGCAGATGCTCGACCTCGCGGCGGAGGGCGCGGAGACCGACGAGGTCGCGGTGACGCAACTTCAGGCGATGAAGACCGGCGCGCTGTTCCGCTTCGCGGGCGAAGCGGGCGCGAGGCTCGGCCGCGCGCGCGCCGACGAGCGGGCGCGGCTGGCGCGCTACGGCGCCGCGATCGGCACCGCGTTCCAACTCGCCGACGACCTGATCGACGCGACCGCGAGCAGCGCCGCCGCCGGCAAGGCGACCGCCAAGGACGCGGCGCGCGGCAAGGCGACGCTGGTGGCGCTCCGCGGCGTGCGCGGCGCGCGGCTGATGCTCGACGAGACGGTCGCGGAAGCGATCCGCATCCTGGAGCCGTTCGGCGCGCGCGCCACCGTGCTCATCGACGCGGCGCGGTACGTCGCGGAGCGGGAGCGGTAGGCCACGGATCCTCCCTCCCCCCTTCTTGTGGGGAGGGGTATAGTGATATGCCCACATCTGGACCATTCACGCGCCCCCCCGGCATCGTGACCGCGTCCACGCGGTAATCCTGCTCAACAATGTGAGTGATCCGTCTGAGACCAACCACAACAAACCAACGAACGCTACGGCAGGCGGTATCGAATAGATGATGCATGCCGCTAACATCTTTCCGTAATCCGTGCCCAAGCCATCAAGTTTAAAATACACTGCCGCTTGCGCCGGCATGCGTAGGCCGCCGTCAACCGCCAAGATCGAAAATAGTACCTTCATTTATCACAAGCCTACTGGCGCCGAGTGGCTTGTGCGATTGTGTCGGGATGTCATGTGCCACATTAGAATTATTGCAGCAGTCGCAGTGACGGTGACCGCGGTAATCGCTGAAGCGTAGCCGTATCGTAGAACACCGTAGCCGTAAGCAAAAGCCAAGTATACCCAAGTAATCGTCGCGTGAGCTGGCCCGCCATGGGTCGACATGCGAACAATGCGAAATGCATCGGCTCATCTATCATCCACTACTCAGACGGCGTTGGAAGCATTGGCTCTAAGGATTTTTGGCGCACCCCGTCCTGGCATTACCCTTTATCAAATGCTTACATCGATCGACCCGCGAACCGGCAAACGACGCGACACCCTTTTCTCAGCGTACAAGACCAAGCTAATCGCGGCAGCACACCTTATCGCCAATGGGTGACATGATGAGACGCGCCGAACAAACCATAAATTTGATGAGACTGCGGTGGCGATTTAGGATCGTGGGGATCGGTAGCGTCACCCGTGCGTGTCAGCGGAACGAACGCGAGGTCGCGCGCCAAGGGTGAGGGGCTGCGACCTATCCGGAGGTGTCTATATCCCCTCACCCGGATCGACCCGCTTCGCAGCTCGATCCGACCCCCGATCAGGCCGGGGGCAGGCTCTCTCCCCATGGGAGAGGTGAGCCGCGCAATTCAAGCGCCGCGCCCTACTTCGCCGCCTTCGCTTTTGGTGCCGACGTGGCCTTCGCGCCTACTTCGCGGCCTTCGCCTTCGCTGCCGGCGGGGCCTTCGCCGCCGGCGCCGTCTTCTTCGGCGCGGCCGCCGTCTTGGCGGCAGTCTTCGCGCCCGCCTTCGCCGTCGGCTTACGCTTGGGCGGCGGGGGATTGGCGGCGGCGTAGGCCGCGTCCTTGGCCTCCTTGGCGAGGCGAAGCGCCTTGAGGCGGGCGGTGTTCTCGTCGATCCGCCGCGTTTCGGCCTCGGCCTCGGTCATCGCCCGCGCCGCCTCCTGAGCGCGCTTCTGCGCCTTGGCGTATTTCGCCTCGGCGTCGGTGCGGGATGACTTGGCCATTACCTTTCTCCAACTTTGAGCGGACGAGGCCGCCAATGCGATTTACAAGGGGTCCGCGTCGCGCCCACCTTCCGACCGACGTGGCAAGGCCGTCGAATTGCCCACCGTCATATTCGGCCACGCGGCCGCGGAAGTCATCGGCCGGCGCGGGGCGAAGGCCAGGCGTTTCGCGGCCGTGCGGCCACCTCTGTCGCGAAATGAATACGAGACGGTCGGGACAGGACGCGCGGCGACGCGCGCCGCGGAAGACCCCCATACTCGCACATAACCCTTGCCCGGCCAAGGGTTTGAGCGAACCGTGGGGATGGGACGCGGCTACTCCGCCGCGTCGGCCGGGGCCGTCGCGGCGCGGGCGCCGAAGCGGCGCTCGACATAGTCGTTGACGAGCTTGCGGAAATCCTCAGCGACGGTCGGCCCGCGGAGCGTTACCGCCTTCCTGCCGTCGATGAACACCGGCGCGGCCGGCTGCTCGCCGGTGCCGGGAAGCGAGATGCCGATGTCGGCGTGCTTCGATTTGCCGGGGCCGTTGACGATGCAGCCCATGACCGCGACCTGAAGCGCCTCGACGCCGGGATATTTCTCCCGCCACACCGGCATCGCGGCGGCGAGGTCTTGCTCGATGCGCTTGGCGAGTTCCAGGAACACCGTCGAGGTCGTGCGCCCGCACCCGGGGCACGCGGCGACCACTGGCACGAAGGTGCGGAGCCCCATGGTCTGGAGCAGCTCCTGCGCCACCTTGACCTCGCGCGTGCGGTCCCCGCCGGGCTCGGGCGTCAGCGAAACGCGGACGGTGTCGCCGATCCCCTGTTGGAGGAGCAGCGCCAGCGCGGCGGACGAGGCGACGATGCCCTTCGAGCCCATGCCCGCCTCGGTGAGGCCGAGGTGCAGCGCATGGTCGGAGCGGCGGCTGAGCGCAGTGTAGACGGCGACCAGATCCTGCACGCGGCTGACCTTGGCGGAAAGGATGATCTTGGAGCGCGGCAGGCCGATCTTCTCCGCCGCCTCGGCCGAGAGCAGCGCCGACTGGACGATCGCCTCGCGCGTGATCTCAGCCGCCGACTTGGGGTCCGGCGACTGCGCGTTGGCGTCCATCAGGCGGGTGAGCAGCGCCTGGTCGAGCGAACCCCAGTTGACGCCGATGCGCACCGGCTTGCCGTAGCGCAGCGCCAGCTCGATCAGCGTCGCGAACTGGCGATCGCGCTTCTCGCCGAAGCCGACGTTGCCGGGATTGATGCGGTACTTGTCGAGCGCCTCCGCGCACGCCGGATGCGCGGTGAGCAGCGTGTGTCCGTTGTAGTGGAAGTCGCCGATGAGCGGCACGGCGACGCCGCGCTTCAAAAGCCCGTCGCGGATGTGCGGCACGGCGGCGGCCGACTCGTCGCGGTCGACGGTGATGCGCACCAGCTCCGAGCCGGCGGCGGCGAGCGCGGCAACCTGCTCCACCGTCGCGGCAACGTCGGCGGTGTCGGTGTTGGTCATCGACTGGACGACGATCGGATGGTCGCCGCCCACGGTGACGCCACCGACGGCGACCGGCACGGCCATGCGGCGCGGGGCGGGCGCGGCGGTCGTCATCGGAGCACCCCGTCCCCGAACCTCCCCCCTGAGGGGAGGTCGAAATTCGCGGCCGCGAATTTCGGGAGGGGGTATGGGCACCCGACCGCAGGCACCCCCCTCTTGTTTCGGCGTCGACTTGCTTCGCAAGCCTGCCGAAACATTCTCCCCCTCAAGGGGCGAGATAAGCTGCTGTCGGCTCGCATCTTTGTGCGCATCACGCCTCGCGGCAGCGGGCGCAGAGCCCGCGTACTTCGAGCACGCGGAGCCGCGGCAGGAAGCCCTGCTTGCGCGTCTCCGCCGCGACGATGCGGCCGAGCGCCTCCGACGGGGCTTCGCCCGCCGCGCCGCAGTTGTCGCAGATGAGGAACAGCGTCGCCCCGGGTGAGCAATCCGCCCCGCGGTCGCAGGCAACGTAGGCGTTCTTCGATTCGATGCGGTGGGCGAGGTTGTGCGCTACCAGGAAGTCCAGCGCGCGGTAGACCGAAACCGGCGCCGGCCGCCGGCGGGCGCCCTTGGCGAGCCGGTCGATGACGTCGTAGGCCGAGGCCGGAACGTGGCTGGTCAGCAGCGCTTCCAGTACCTGGCGCCGTTGCGCCGTAAAGCGCAGCCCCTCGCGCGCGCATATCTGCTCCGCGTGGCCGAGGGCATCGGCCGCGCAGCGCCCGTGGTCGTGGTCGCGGTGCTCCAGGATGGGGCTGATTTGGCTCATGTCGCGTGCACGCGTTGTAGCACCGGGCAGTTGACGGCGAAACGACGCGCCCCGGTGCGACTCTTGCTGCAATGCAATATATAGGCAGCCGGGCTCATCAGAAGAGGCATCACCATCATGCTCAAAGGCAAAACCGCGCTCGTCACCGGCTCCACCTCGGGGATCGGCCTCGGGCTCGCCACCGCGTTCGCCAAGGAAGGCGCCAACGTGGTGCTCAACGGCTTCGGCGACGCCAAGGAGATCGAGGCGATCCGCGCCGCACTCGCCAAGGATCACCGGGTCGCGGTGACCTATTCCGCGGCCGACATGACCAAGCCCGACGAAATCGCGGCGATGATCGCAGACGCGGAGAAGGAATTCGGCGCCGTCGATATCCTCTGCAACAACGCCGGCATCCAGCACGTCGCCCCCGTCGAAGAATTTCCGATCGACAAGTGGAACGCGATCATCGCGATCAACCTGTCGTCGGCGTTCCACACGATCCGCGCCGCGCTGCCGAAGATGAAGGCGAAGGGCTGGGGCCGCATCGTCAACACCGGCAGCGCGCACGCGCTCGTCGCATCGCCGTTCAAGGCGGCGTACGTCGCGGCAAAGCACGGCATCGCCGGGCTGACCAAGACCGTCGCGCTGGAAACCGCGGAGGCCGGCATCACCGTCAACGCGATCTGCCCGGGCTACGTCTGGACGCCCCTGGTCGAGAAGACAGATCCCCGACACCATGAAGGCGCGCCACATGACGGAGGACCAGGTGAAGCGCGACGTGCTGCTCGCGGCGCAGCCGACCAAGCAATTCGTCACGGTCGACGAAGTGGCGGCGCTGGCGCTCTACCTCTGCTCCGACGCGGCGAAGAACATCACCGGCGCGCTCCTCTCCATCGACGGCGGCTGGACAGCGGCGTGACGACCGCAACGGGAGGGAGGAAGCGCATCAACCTTGCACTGCAGGGCGGCGGCGCGCACGGCGCGTTCACATGGGGCGTGCTCGACGCCCTGCTCAAGGACGAGCGGCTGGAGTTCGAGGCGATCTCCGGCGCGTCGGCTGGTGCGATGAACGCCGTGGTGCTCGCCGACGGGCTGAGGCACGGCGGACGAGAGGGCGCGCGCCGGAGGCTCGCCGCGTTCTGGCGCCGCGTCAGCCGCGAAGGCGGCGGCGTTGGCGCCGCAGCCGAACTGGTGCAATCGATGCTCCGATTCTGGCCGGTCAACAGCTACTCGCCGTTCGACCTCATGGAGCAGTTCGCCTCGCTGTTCTCGCCCTATCGGACCAACCCGCTCAACATCAATCCGCTCCGCGATCTCGTCGCCCGGCTGGTGCGCTTCGACCGGGTGCACGAGAGCGGCGTGAAGCTCTTCCTCTCGGCGACCAACGTCCGCACCGGCAAGATCAAGGTTTTCACCGGCGAGGAGATCGATGCCGACGCGGTCATGGCGTCGGCGTGCCTGCCGCTACTGTTCCAGGCGGTTGAGATCGGCGAGGAGGCCTATTGGGACGGCGGCTTCATGGGGAACCCGGCGCTTTTTCCTTTCTTCACCGAGACCACGAGCGAGGACATCCTGTTGGTGCAGGTCAACCCCATCCGCCGCGAAGAGGTGCCGCACACGGCGAGCGAGATCACCGAACGAATGAGCGAGATCACGTTCAACGCTTCGCTGCTGCGCGAATTCCGCGCCATCGACTTCGTCAACCGGCTGATGGATGAAAGCCGTCTCGACACGGCGAAGTACCGGCGGCACCGGCTGCACCGCATCGACGCGACCGCCGCACTTGCTGGCACCGACGCCGCGTCGAAGCTCGATACCAGCTGGCTGTTCTTCACGAAGCTCCACGCCGCCGGCCGCGCGGCAGCAACGGCCTGGCTCACCGACAACTACGACGCCATCGGCAACCGCGCGACGCTGGATCTGCGCGCCGAGTTCACCTGAGCGGTCGGCACTAGATTCCGGCGCCGCCGGCCTCGTCCACCTCCACCTCGCCGTCGCCGACCGCCGTGCGCACAGGCGCCGCGCCTGGCGCCTGCGTCGGGAGCGGCATCCACCCGCTGAGTTCGCCGTCGCAGTAGGCGACGCGAGCGAAGGGATCGGAATCGTTCGCCACCCAGCCGCCCTCACCCGAGCGGGCCGACACCGCCCAGCGGACCGCGTCCACCTCCTCGGGCCCCTGCTCGCTCGCGCGCAGCCGTGCGAGCACCAACGTGCCGTCGCGCGGCGCTGTCCCGATGGACACCCACTTGGAGGAACCCGCACCGCCCATTCGCCGCAACCTCCGACCGCTCCTCCGCGCAGGATGAAGCGCTGCGGAGCGACCCGCAAGGCGTTGTCGGCGCTACGCGTCCTTCGGCGCAAAGGAATCGCGGATGAGGCCGCGGTCGAAGTCGCGCGGCGGGCTGCCGGTGATGGCGTAGTAATAGACGGCCGCGGCGTATGCCGAGGCGAGCGCCGAACCGATCAACGCCAGCGCGACCAGCAGAGCGATGGAGATCGAGAGGACCGGGATACCGGCCGCCGGGCCGACGCGATCGTAGAGCGCGCTGCCGCCACCGATCCCGACGAAACCGATGAGACCGCCGCCGATCCCGAGCGCCAGCGAGATGCCGGCGTTACCGATGATGTTCTCGCCCCACGTCTTCTTGAGCAGCGCGGCACTCCGTTCGATCGCCTCGAATGGGCCGACGCCCTCCGCCGCCAGCACCGGCACCACGAGGAATGTGGCGACCGTCCACGCAAGGCCCGCGCCCGCCTCCACCAACCGCCCGACGAATCCGAGGCGCTCGGCGAGCGCGCGCAGGACCACGCCGATGGTGGCCGAGACGACGGCGTAGCCGAAGATCGGACCGATGCGCCGGAGCGCGAGCGTCAGCGCCGAACGGACGGTCGGGTCGCCCCCCTCCAGCCTCTCGAGCGCCGCACCGACGAGCGCGGTGTTGAAGAAGATGATGACGAAGTACTGCACCATGTACATGGCGAACAGCCACGCATAGACCGACAGGGGCAGGCCAATCCCCTGGTTCGCCTGGATGGCGTCGAATGTGCCGTTGGACATCGCTTCGAGGACGAAGCCGCCGACGACAACGATCGTCGCAACGGTCGACAGCAGCGGCAGCACCAGCAACTCGCCGTCGGAACGCAGCACGTCCCAGCTCGCCTTGACGAGTTCGAAGCTCCGCTCGACGCGAGAAATCATGTCCGCCATGGAGCGCATCCTCCGGGCGCGCTTCCCCGGGCGCGTCTGCACCCCAGTGCTTGCTCCACCTCGGCTGAAGGAACCGTAAAGACGCTTGGGGGAGAACCCTAGGCGGTCGCCGCCACGAAGGAGCGGCTGCGCAGCGCGCGCAGGAGGAGCGCGGACAACACCAGCAGCCCCAAGATTTCCAATACGCCGCTTTCGCCGCCAAGGTACTCCAGCGCGTCGGGAGACGGCCCAGTGGTGCGCTGCGAGCGAAAATATTGGAGGCCTCGCCTGGACTCGAACCAGGATGCCGGACTTGCATGTCCGTTACGTCGCCATTCCGTCACGAGGCCGTGAGGTCATCGTTCGCGATTTCGTGATGGCTTGGGAAGCGGAAGTCGCGAGCAAGGTTAAGGCGGGCCGGTTGTGCGCCCGGGGCCGATGCACCAAGATCGCTCCATGCACGCGACCGGACCGGCGCTGGAGGCAATGCGCGCCGACATCACGACACTGGACGTGGACGCCATCGTCAACGCCGCCAACCGCTCGCTATTGGGCGGCGGCGGGGTCGATGGCGCGATCCACCGCGCCGCGGGACCGGAGCTGCGCGCCGAATGCCGCGGGCTCGGCGGCTGCGAGACCGGCGAAGCGAAAATCACCAAGGGCTACCGGCTCAAAGCACGCTACGTGATCCACACCGTCGGCCCGGTGTGGCGCGGCGGCGGCCACGGTGAAGATGCGCTTCTTGCGTCCTGCTATCGCGCATCGCTCCGCCTCGCGCGCGACCACGGTATGGCGTCCATCGCCTTTCCGTCGATTTCGACCGGCGCCTACGGTTTCCCAGCGGAGCGAGCGGCGCGGATCGCCGTGACGACGACCGTGGACGAAGTCGCCGCCGAGCCGGGCGACCTGAAAAAGGTCATCTTCTGCTGCTTCGACCAGCACGCGCTGTCGCTCCACCGCGCGGCGCTGGCGGACCTGGAGCAAGCATGAGGCCAAACCGCGCCGCGCTCACCCTCATCGTGACCTGCGCCGTCGCCAGCCCGGCGTCGGCCGGGGAGGGACCGTTCGCGTCGTTCCTGCGCGCGATCGAGCGTCCCTCCGCCGCCTTCGCGCAACCCCTGCCGCTGCCGACGATCAAGCCCGGACCCGAGAGCACCCCCCTGCCCCGCCTGCGGCCCGCCCCGGCGACATCCAGCGTCCTCGGCGTGCTACCGATCGAAACGACGATCGTCACCGCCGAACTGCCACCAGTGAACGCCACGCTGGACACGACCGCACCCCCGCCGCGCCCACGCCTCGCACCGCCGCCTCCGGCGAAGCCGGTGCCGACGCGGGAGGTGGCGCTCGCCGCGCCGACTGGACTCGGGAAACCGCTCGCCCCGTTCGCCAACGGCGAATGTGGCATCGCCAATCCGGTTAAGGTCAGCGTCCTCGACGGCGTCACTTTGACGCCCGCCGCGACCTTAGACACCACGACCGCGGCGACGCTCCGCGCCTGGCTGCGAGATAGCGTTCAACTCGAGGCGACCGCGCGTCTCGGCGCGCCGGTGACCGGGCTCCGCGTCGCCGCCTCCTACGCCTGCCGCAACCGAGACAACCTTCCGGACGCGAAGCTCAGCGAGCACGCGCGCGGCAAGGCGGTCGACATCGCCGCGTTCCGCGTTCGCGGTCGCTGGATCACCGTCGGCGCTAACGCCCAGACTCCCGCCGAAGTGGCGTTCCTCGCCGCGCTCCGCATGTCCGCCTGCGGCCCCTTCACCACCGTGCTCGGTCCCGGCGCGGACGAGTTCCACACCGACCATTTCCATCTCGACCTCGCGGCGCGCCGCACGGCCGGCCCGAGCCACGGGCTCTACTGCCACTAGGCACGCGCGAGATACGACGGCGGCCGCGCCAGGGGCACGGCCGCCGCCACGGAAGCTGACGGCCTGTGGGGCTAGGCCGCCGGTTTCACGTCGGACGCGTTCATCTTGCCGTCCTGCTGCTCGTAGGTGATCGTCACTTTCTGGCCGACCATCAGCCTCGCCGCATTTACGGCGGCTGGCAGCAGGTACGTGTTGCCGTCGTCGAGCGTCACCGTGCGGGCGGCGGGGTCGATAGCCTGGATCGCGCCAGTCGCCTCGGCGGCGAACACCGTGACGGACGAGGCGGCGAGGATGGCAGCGGCGGCCGTGGCAATCTTGAACCGGTTCATGGATTTGCTCCTTTGGGATGCTGGTGCGCCGCCGCTGGGAGAATTGCGGTCGGCGCGGCCCCTCAGCACGCGCGAGGAGACCGCCGCACCGGGGCAGCACGTAGGCATCTCCAAGGAGCTTCCGTGATCAATGATGGCGGACCGCCACACCTGTGGCGCAATCCGCGCAAGCGATCACGCGGCCGTGACGATTTCGGCGCTAGTCCGACAGGCCGCCATACACCACGAAGCCGGTCGGCCAATCGGGACCGATGCTCACCGATGCGGAATAGACCCGCGTGTCGTGCACGATGTCCGGCCCCGACTGGTAGAGGGCTTCCTTGAGGATCACGTGGAGCTGCGGAAACAGGCCGCATGACTTGGTGTCCCGGAGATCGCCGTAGACCTTGAGCGCCGGCTCGACGCCGGTGGCGCGCGCCCGCGCGATGCTCTCGGCGTATTCCTGCGTCGTGCACAGGATCCAGTTCTCGACGGTCAGCTCGGTGCCGAGTTCGTAGTCGTGGATGGCTGGCCGCGCCGTGGGCGCCGCGTCCGCCGGATCCACCGTCGCAGCCGCGTGTGCCAAGCCGCCACCGATCGCGAAGGTCAGCGCAGCACCGGTCAATGCAGTGAGGATCGTTTGCATATATCAGCCCTCTCCCACTTTTCGCCCATTCGCCGAATAGGATCGAGTTGGAGGATATGCAAGACTGTTACCGCGGCAGCGGTGGAACCGCCACAATTGTTCGCGCGAGTGTGCCGCACGCGCCACGCCGCGCTTCACGCGGCATCGACGCGGCGGAATCCATTCATCAGCGCCGTCGCGGCGCCGGAGAGCAGCACGTCGAGGTACCGCAAGCGCTGGAACTCGCCGTTGACCGATATGCGCGGGAGAGCGGTCAGATGCGCCGCGTGGTCGGGAAAAAGCACGCCCGGCCGCGTCGTCACCGCCGTCTCGAACCCCGCCGCGGCGGCAAGCCCGAATTCACGCGGGCCGGCGGCGGCGCGGCTGCCGACGGGATACGCGAAGTGCCTCGGCCTCGTGCCGAGCGTGGCATCGATACGGCGCGAGCCCTCGACCATCTCGGCACGGGCATCGTCCTCGCCGAGCTTGCCGAGGATCGGGTGCGAAACGGTGTGCGCGCCGATGGTGACGAGGTCGTGCCGGGCGAGCGCGGCGAGCTCGTCCCACGTCATGCAGGCCTCGCGGCAGCCGGCCGTCATATCGACCCCGTTCAGGGAGGAGATCGCGCGCACGGCAGTACGCAACTCCGCCTCGTCCGGCCGCGCCATCAGCCACGCGTGGAGCATGCGCCATGTGGCGGTCTTGGCCGCGAGCGTCGCGCAATCGAACACGCGCTCGGCACCGTCGATGACTGCGGTGAGCCGCTCGCGGCGCGCGATCGCCTCCTCGATCGCCTGCCACCACAACTCGCCGCGCCCGTCGGCGAACGCCGCCGCGACGTAGACGACGAACGGCGCCCGCAAACGTTGGAGGATGGGCCACGCGTAGGTGAGGTTATCGCGGTAGCCGTCGTCGAAGGTGAGCACGGCGAAGCGGCGCGCGGATCGGCCTTCGGTGAGCCGGCGTCGCGCCTCGTCCATCGACACGATATCGATGCCGTGGCCGATCAGGCCACCGACGACTTCATCGAGAAAGTCCGGCGAGATCTCAAGGTGACGGTTGGGCTGAAACGCGCCGGCGCGCGGCGGCCGCACGCGATGGAACATGAGGATCGCGCCGAGCCCGCCGAGGAACGGCCGCGCAACACGGTGCGTCCCGCTGACGTAGAGCGTCTCGAGGCCGGCGCGGATGACGGCTTTGCGCATACCCCGCCAAGGATCGCCTCCCCTCGCCGCTCAGCCGGCGAGCGCCGGCTTGACGTCGGAAGCGTCCTGCTCGCGCTCGATGACGAGCGTCGCGCCCGCCGTGAGTGCCGCGAGCACCTCCGCGAGGCCGCGCGCGCCGACGAAACGCCGCGTCGTGACGACGGGAGCGGCAGCGCCCCCGGCCGCGGCATCGGCGGTGGCGGCGAGCACGTCGGCCCGCGTCATCGTCACGGGCGCCCTTAGCCCGCCCGGCGTACGCGGATAGACGAGCAGCACCGCATGATCGCCCGCGGGCGATGCTGGCAGGTCCGCACCGCGCCGGCGATTGACCACGTCCTCGTACGACAGACAGGTGTCCGACACGGACGACTGGTCGCCGCCAGCAAGCACAACGAGGCGGACGGAACAGGAGCGGCGCATCGCCGCCGCGGCGATGGGGCCAAGACGCGCCTGGGTGACGACAGCGCTCGCGCGGCAATCGTCGAACACGAACGCTAGATCCTCCGCGTCCGTGGTCGGAGCGACCGGCGTCAGCACGGCGCCCGCCTTGAGCACGGCGAGCATGGCCACGATGCCCTCCGTGGACGTATCCATGAACAGCACGACGCGGTCGCCGGGCCGCACGCCGTGGCCGGCAAGCGCGGCCGCCAGACGATCGGATTTGGCCGCAAGCTCGGTGTACGTCATGCCCGTGCCGTTGCACGCGATCGCCGTCGCGCCGCCGTCGAGGGCGACACCTTCTCCGAGCAGAGCCTTGAGCCACATTTCACGTGGTCCATGCGCGGGCACCGGCCACTATTTCCAGCGCCACCTAGTTCACATGGCCCACTCAAAATGAAATCAAAGTCTCCGTAAATGTTCATCAATTGGGAACGAAGTTTAACCCTAACCGATACAATTTTAACTTTCGGCCCAATGCGGCGTTGGGCGTGCCAATGGGTGCGCGCCGGGGCGCGGCAAAGCTAACGCGGCGGCGCTTGGCCAGGCGCCCGCCTGCGCCGACGGACGGTTCAACCCGGCGGCGACATGCCGTACAATCGTGCCGGCATGATCGTTTGCTGCGGCGAAGCACTCGTCGATTTCCTCGCCACGACCACCGCGACGGGCGAAACGGCCTATCTGCCGCGCCCCGGCGGCTCGCCGTTCAACGTCGCCGTGGCGCTTGCCCGGCTCGGCGTCGAGACCGGCTTCTTCGGCGTGCTCTCAACCGACTTCGTTCGGCGCGATGCTGCGCAAAGCGCTCGCCGACGAGCGGCGTCAGCCTCGCCTTCGTCGAGACCGCGTCGCGCCCCTCAACCCTCGCCTTCGTCGCGATCGACGGCGGCGAGGTGCGCTACGATTTCTTCGACGAGGGCTCGGCCGGCCGGCTGATGGACGAGAACGCCCTCCCCGCTTTCCCCAAGACCGTGACCGCGCTCCACGTCGGCTCGTTCAGCCTCGCCGAGGAGCCGTGCGGCTCGGCGCTGGAGGCACTGGTGAAGCGCGAGCAGCGCGACTGCGTGATCTCGCTCGACCCGAATATCCGCCCGGCCGTGATCAAGAACCGCGACGGCTACTTGGCGCGGATCGACCGGATGGTCGAGATGACCGATATCGTGCGGCTGAGCGCGGGCGACCTTGCGTGGCTCGCGCCCGACGCCGAGTTTCATGAAGTCGCGACGCGCTGGCTCGACCGCGGCGCAAAGCTGGTTGTGCTGACCAGAGGCGCCGACGGCGCCGAGGCGCGCTCGCACCGCGGCACGGCGAAAGTGCCGGCCGCGCCGGCGACGATGACCGACCCGGTCGGCGCGGGCGACGCCTTCACCGCCGCGCTCCTGGCACGGCTGAGCGAGAAGAAGTCGCTCGCCAAGGACGCGATCGGCAACCTCGGCGACGATGCCCTCGCCGACGCGCTCGCCTTCGCCGCCAAGGCGGCGGCGATCACCGTTTCGCGAAGCGGCGCCGACTCGCCGTGGCTTCGGGAGCTTTCCTGATCTCCTTGAGCGAAGCGTAGAGCGCGCGGAACGTCTCCCGGCGCTCGGCGAACGCATCGACCAACTCCGGCAGCGGATCGACGATATCGATGAGCGCCGGCTGCACGCATACCTCGTCGGCCAGACCGCCGGTCGCCGCCATGCGCGCGAGGCGCGCAGCACCGAG
Organism: uncultured Alphaproteobacteria bacterium; assembly: GCA_963749755.1. Classification (GTDB taxonomy): domain Bacteria; phylum Pseudomonadota; class Alphaproteobacteria; order Rhizobiales; family Kaistiaceae; genus JBBDMC01. Next base: position 34,292 of record CAVVOK010000005.1, on the reverse strand, counting down.
AACCGGCCCGACATCGGCCCCGGAAACGCGCAGCAGCGGCCGGTCGAGAGCGCTCGCGATGACCGTGAGCCAGAGCCCGCTTCGCGTCCCGCCACCGATGACCGGGATCGGCCCGCTCGGAAGATCGGCGCCCAGCGCCTCTTGCGCTTCGGCAAGCGATAGCGCCACGCCCTCCATCACCGCCTGCACCATGTCGGCGAGGCTGTGCGCCTCATCGAGGCCGGCGAAGGCGCCACGCGCCTGCGGGTCGTTGAGCGGCGTGCGCTCACCGGCGATGTAGGGCAGGAACATGACCGGCGACGGGCCGGAAAATTCCGCCTCCGCGAGACCGACCAGCTTGTCGACGTGCGCGCCGGCGATGCCCGCCAGCCAATCGAGGCAGGACGTTCCGTTGAGCATCGCCGCCATCTCGAACCACCGGCCGGGAAGACCGTGGGCGAACGTATGGATCGCGAAATCGTCGCGCGGCCGATAGCGATCGCGCGTGACGAACACCTGCGTTGCCGAGCCGAGCGAGATGAACGCATCGCCCTCGTTGATCGCGCCGATTCCGATGGCGCCCGCCGCGACATCCCCGGCGCCCGCCGCGACCGGGACCGGCGGATCGATGCCGCACTCGTCGAGCACCTCGCCACGCACCATGCCGGACCACGCCGGCCCTTCCAGCAGCGCGGGCAACGCGCCGCTGGAAACGCCGACGGCGGATACGACGCGCGACGACCAGTCGCGCGACGCCTCGTCGAGCATCAACGTTCCGGCCGCGTCCGACATGTCGGTGGCGATCTCGCCGGTGAGGCGAAAGCGGATGTAGTCCTTGGTGAGCAGAACGGAACGCGCGCGCGCGAAGACCTTGGGCTCGTTGCGCTGGAGCCAGAGGAGCTTCGGCGCGGTGAAACCGGGCATGGCGCCGACGCCGGCGATCTCGGCGAGATCGGGCACTTGCCGCTCCAGGAGCCGCACTTCCGCCGCCGCGCGTCCGTCGCTCCATAGGATCGCCGGCCGTACGGGCCGACCCTCCTCGTCGAGCATGAGCGCGGCGTGCATGTGGCCCGAGAGGCCGATTGCGCGCACCGTGCGCATCGCCGCCTCGTTCCGCCAGCGGAGTTCGCCGACGGCGCTGCTGCACGCGCGCCACCAATCCTCCGGATCCTGCTCGGCCCATCCTGGCTCGGGGTAGGATGTTTGGACCGGCGAGACCGCCTCGGCCAATACGGTCTCGTCCTCGTCGACGAGGATCGCCTTGACCGCGGAAGTGCCGATATCGATGCCGAGAAAATTCATGGAAGAGGTTCGCCGCTGCCGCACGTTGTAGCATCGTCGCGGCGTATCGGGACAGGTGTCTAATTATGAGGGCGGGTAGCGAGCGGGCGATCCTGACCGGGCTGTTCGACGCAGCGGTCGCGGCGGCGGCGCCGGCACGTGTGGTGCCGCCGAACCTGCCAGCACCTCCCAAGGGCCGTACCATCGTGGTCGGCGCCGGCAAGGCGGCCGCAGCGATGGCGCAAGCGGTGGAGAACCACTGGTCCGGTCCCCTCGCCGGCCTCGTCGTCACCCGCTACGGGCACGGCGTTCCCTGCGCGCGCATCGAAGTGGTGGCGGCCGGCCATCCGCTGCCGGACGCGGCCGGACAAGACGCGGCCCGTCGCATCCTGGCGCTCGCGGCGAGCGCCGGCCCAGACGACCTGGTGCTGGCGCTGATCTCCGGCGGCGGATCGGCGCTGCTGACACTGCCGGCGGACGACCTCACGCTCGCCGACGTGACCGAGGTGAGCCGCGCGATGATCGGCTCAGGCGCCGACATCGCGGCGATCAACACGGTGCGCAAGCATCTCTCGGCGATCGCGGGAGGCCGGCTCGCCGCGGCGGCGTTCCCCGCGCCGACGCTGGCGCTCGTCATCTCCGACGTGGCCGGCGACGATCTCGCCACCATCGCCTCCGGCCCGACGGTGGCCGATTTCGACCACGTTCGCCGACGCACGCGCCGTGCTCGCGCGCCACGGCATCACGCCACCGCCGGCAATCGCCGCCCATCTCGCCGCGGCGACCGATGAGACACCAAAGCCGGGCGACCCGCGACTTGCGCGATCCCGCGCCCTTATCGTCGCCGCCGCGAAGACCGGCCTCGTCTCGGCGGCCGCGCACACGCGCGCCGCCGGCCTCGATCCCATCATCCTCGGCGACGCCGTCGAAGGCGAAGCACGCGATGTCGGCCGCGAAATGGCGGCAACCGCGCTCGATATGCAGCGGAAGCTGAAGCCCGGCGACCCGCCGGTCGTGCTCCTCTCCGGCGGAGAGACGACCGTGACGGTACGCGCCAAGGGCAAGGGCGGCCGGAACGGCGAGTTCCTCGCAGGACTCGCCCGGGCGCTGGACGGCGCGCCTGGTATCCACGCGCTCGCCGCCGACACCGACGGCATCGACGGCACCGAGGACAACGCGGGGGCGTTCGTGGCGCCGGATACACTGGCGCGCGCCAAGGCGGCAGGGTTCGATTTCACGGAGGCGCTCGCCCGGAACGACGTCTATCCGGTCTTCGCGGCGCTCGGCGACCTCGTGATGACGGGCCCGACGCTGACCAACATCAGCGATTTTCGCGCGGTCCTGGTGACGGCCCTCCCGCCCCCCGCGCGCTGAAGGCGCCGATGTAGACGCCTGCCAGCACGAACGCGCCGCCGAGCAGGAACGACGGCGTCACGGGCTCGTTCAGGATCGCCGCGCCCAGCACGATGGTCACGAGCGGTGCGATCAACAGACCGTAGGACGCCCCGGACGCGGTCCAACGGCCGATCACGAACACGACCAGGACGAACACGCCGATCGATCCGAACAGGATGAGGTAGAGCAACGAGAGCTGGGTGACCGGCTCGCGGGGGAACACCCATGGCTCGGCGAAGGCCACCGACAGGCCGAGCAGGAACGTTCCGCCGACGGCCATACCGATGGCGTTCTCGACCACCGGGTGGACGCGCGGAAACCGCTTAACCACAACGTTGCTCTCCGCCATCGACAAGGCGGCGCCGAGCGGCGCGAGGAGCGCGCCAATGGATGCGACGCCGAGGCTCTGCTGGAAGACCAGCGCGATACCCAATGCGGCCAGGAGAGCCCCCGCGAGGCCCCTCGCGCGGAACCGCTCGACGCGCTGCACGACGGCGAGGATCAGCGTCAGAAGCGGCGAGAGGGCCAGCACCACCATCGCCGTCCCGGCCGTGACTTCGGTAAGCGCCCAGTAGAGGAACATGTACGCCGCGCCGAAATTGAGGAAACCGAAAATCACGGCGCCGGCAAGCGCCCTGCCGCGCGGCAGCGCGAGGCGAAGCACCGCGATCACCGCCGCCAAAGTGGCCGCCGCGGCGATAAAACGCACGGCAGCGCCCCAATACGGGGCGAGTTCGGCATAGCCGAGACGAATGGCGACAGCATTACCGCCACCCAGGACCGAGGAAACGAAGAACGCGGCGAGCGTGAGCGCATCGGGCCGCACAGTCGCGGCGGTCGTTTCGGCCGCACCGGCACGCGCGGATCTCTCCGTCATTTCCTGCCCCCCTCGACGGTGGATCAGGCGCCGGGCACCGCCGCCGTCGCCTCCCGCGCCGGATCGCCGCCATAGCGTTCGGCCCTGACGCTCGCGAACGGCGACGCCCATGTCGATGATCAGGCGGCTCGCGGTATCGACGAACGCGTTCGAGCCGCACACGAAGGTGTGACGCGGCGGCCCACCAAAGCCGGCGAGCACCTCCGCGACGAGATCGCCATCGATACGGCCGGCGCGGAAACGCGGGTCCGCCGGCGTCTCGCGCGTGACGGTCGTGAACAGGCGAAAGCCCGGATCGGCCTTGGCATGCATCATCAGTTCGTCGTGGAAGATCACGTCCGACATATGCCGCACCGAGTAGACGAGCGCCGTCGGCACACCGGGCGCGACGTGCCGCGCGGTGCCGCAGGATCGACATCAACGGCACGACGCCGGACCCGCCGCCGATGAGCAGCAGCGGGCCGCCGTCCTCCTTGCGCCAGATGAAGTGACCGCCGATCGGCCCGCGCATCTCGATCGTGTCGCCGATCTGGACGATCTCGTGGAAGAACGGCGACACTTCGCCATCGTTGAGGCGCTCGATGACCAGTTCGACCGCGTCCGCGCCGGGTGCCGAGCGATCGAGTAGCTGCGCTGCGCCTGATAGCCGTCCGGCGCCGTCAGCCGGATATCGACGTGCTGGCCGGCCATGGAAGCCGGCCACAGCCGGGCTTCAGGAAGAAGCTCTTGACCGTCGGCGTCTGCTCGACGATGCGGCGGACCTCGCCTCCTGCCAGACGAGGCGCGCGGCGTGGGCGATTTCTGTCCATCGTACTCAATCGCCTGTGAAGCGCTGCTCGCGCCACGGGTCGCCGTAGATGTGGTAGCCGCGCAGCTCCCAGAAGCCCGGCTCGTCGCGCTCGGTGAATTGCAGCGCGTTGACCCACTTCGCCGACTTCCAGAAGTAGAGGTGCGGGACGAGAAGCCGCGCCGGGCCGCCGTGATCGGGCGCGATCGGCGCGCCCTCGTAGCGGATGGCGACCATGCCCTTGTCGCCGGTCATATCCTCGAACGGCACGTTGGTCGAATAGCCGTCGTAGGAATGCGCCAGCGTGTACGGCGTCGGCGGCGGAAATACCCGCATCGGCGAGGATGTCGTCGATCATCACGCCCGACCAGTTCGTGTCGAACTTGCTCCACTTGGTGACGCAGTGGATATCGCGTTATGGATCGGCGTCGCGGCAGGGCGTTGAACTCGTCCCACGACCAGGACTTGACCGGCCGGGGACCGACCTTGAGCGTGAAGCGCCAGCTCGCCGTGTCGACGCGGGGCGTCGCGCCCGCCGACAGCACCGGGAAGCCCTGCTCCGGATATTGGCCGGGCGGCAGCCTCTCGGCGACGTCGCCGCTCGGCCGTCTGCCGAAGAAGCCTCGCGTGACCATGGGTTCGGCCTTTCCTGCCGCTCGACCGCCATGAACTGGCCCGCCGGGGCGGCGAGGTCAAGCCTCCGCCATCGCGGGGGCGCGGTGGACCGCCGGGCGAGGAAGCGCGTCGCGAGGACGGCGAAAGCCGCCGCCGCGACGTGTCGGTTGTGCGTAGGCCTCGCCCGGCGGCCGATCTCAGTGCGCCGTGTGCGCGATCCTCAGCGGGAACGGACGCTCGACCTCGCGCTTGACCGACTCCTGCAAGCGCTCGAACAGCATGCGCCGTTCGAAGTATGTCGAGCGGAAGAACGGTTGGCGCCGGTTCACCCGGTCGCGCGCCTCGAAGTAGTCGAGCTTCATCAGGCTGATCGGTTTCTCTAGCAGCGGGTACGGCCGTGCCGGACAAGCCAGCCGGTGGCCGAACACGCGCTTGTAGAACGCCTGGTGCTCGGTGCGCACCGCGGCGAGCACCGTGTCGGCCTGGAAGTACTCCGCCGCCACCCACCCGAGCCGCATGGTGAGATACACGAGCTGCGGATACTGACGCACCGCATCGCGGTCGGTTGCGTGCCGGGTCGGGTCGATGATGATCTTGCCGGCCTCGAGCTCGGGCTTGAGGTATTCCGGGAACACGCTCAAGCTCGGCAGATCCGGGACTTCCTTGGTCGCGACGTGGAGCCGGATGGAGCTGACCAGCCGACCATCCAGATGCACACCGAAAATCCAGGCGTTGCCCAATTCGTCGTATGGATCGGTGAACCGCCGCTCGAAGCTGGGCGGGATGTTCCCCTCGTTCAGGTAGCTGTCGTACCTTAGGCGAAAGATCGCCTCACGCTCTTCGTCGGTGTCTGCACGGCGGAAATCCGCCATTTCCAGCAGTTCGATCAGCCTTTCCGAAAACGATAGGGGGGGACTCGCGAACGCAACAGAACTCATTCTCAGCCTCCTCGTACCAATCGCCGCGATTGGAACGACCCCTGAGGCTCAATTTAACATTTCATTCACCAAACAAAAAGACGAAAACTTAACCAACTCGGCAGCTTTCGCGCGAAAATTGCAGATTTTTCAGCGATTTTTGTTCCGAATCGGGACGCAGGGTGCGGCGCACGATTGTTTTCGTGCGCCCGCGACAACCCTCGGGCGATCCCGGGAAACCGTGCTGCAATAAATGGTTAACGAGCGGCCGCGACCTGGATCGTGAAGTCGGAACCCGCTGCGGAGGCTCCAACTTCCTGCGGCATAGGGTCACCGGCGCGAAGTGTGACCTCGGTCACAACCTCCGCCTTTGCTCGCAATGATTGCCTCAAATAGGCCGCGCCGGCGCCCTCAGGCGACCAGTTCCATGCGCGTCGGCTGGGCAAGAAGCAGCGCCAGGATCTCGCGCTGCGGGATCGCCGGGCTGAACAGGAAGCCCTGTGCCTCGCTGACGGTCCCTTCGGCCGCAATGAGCGCGAGCTGCTCCACCGTCTCGATGCCTTCCACGGTCACCGACAGGCCGAGCTCGGCGCTGAGCTTGGCGATGCCGCGCAGGAGCACGAGCGAGCGGTCGCCGTGTTCGACGCCCTGGAGGAAGGAACGGTCGATCTTGACCTTGTTGAGCGGCAAGCTGTGCAGATAGCTGAGGCTCGAGTACCCGGTACCGAAGTCATCCAGCGAAATGCGCACGCCGAAATCCTTGATCTCGCGAAGCACTTGACGCGTGACGCGCGTGTCCTGGAACAGGATCGTCTCGGTGATCTCGATCTCCAGGCGGCTCGGGTCGAGGCCGGCCGCCTCGACAGCGTCGCGCATCGTGGCGACCACGTCCCCGCGGCGGAACTGATTGACGGAAAGGTTGACCGCGACGCGGACGCCGTTCGGCCAACTCGCGCACGCCCGGCACGCTTCGCGCAGCACCCACTCGCCGAGCTCGACGATCAGGCCCATCTCCTCCGCCACCGGAATGAACTCCGCCGGCGAAATCATGCCGCGCGACGGATGTGGCCAGCGCAACAGCGCTTCGCACGTGGAGATCTGCTTGGTGCGCAGGTCGAATAGCGGCTGGTAGTAGACCTCGAACGCATTGTTCGCGAGCGCGTGCCGGAGATCGAGCTCCAGGCTGCGTCGGGCATGGGCGCGGACGTCCATGTCGGGCTCGAAGAAGCGCCAAGTACCGCGCTGATCGGCCTTGCCCCAATAGAGCGCCATGTCGGCGATCTTCAGGAGATGATCGACGCCATCGGCGTCGCGCGGCGACATGGCGATGCCGATCGTGGCGCCGATGACGACCTGGTGGCCGTCCACCTCGTAGGTCTCGCTCAGCGAGGCGATGACGCGCCGCGCGAGGCTCGCCGCATCCTCCGGACCCGATACCGGCGTCTGCAGGATGACGAACTCATCACCGCCGAAACGCGCCACGATATCGGTGTCGCGCACCAACCGCCTGAGCCGATCGGCGACCGCCTTCAACAGAACGTCGCCGCGCGGGTGACCAAGCGTGTCGTTGACCTGCTTGAACTGGTCGAGGTCGGCGAACAGGATCGCGCACTGGCGCGACTCCGACTCGGCGAGCACCGCTTCCATGCGCTCGCGGAAGAAGACGCGGTTGGCGAGGCCGGTCAGCGCGTCGTAGCGCGCGAGGTGGTTGATGCGCGCTTCCGCGGCGCGCCGATCGGTCACGTCCTCGATGACCGCCACCGAACCGCCTTGCTCCATCGCCTCGAAGCGGAAGTCCAGCGTGCGGCCATCCTGCTTCTCGAACGTGAAGCCGCCGCTGTTCGGCGCCCGCCAGCCGGTCCTCGCAGCGCCGTTGCCAGCCGATCGGCCTCCGAGCGCAGCACGACGCCCGTCTCGCACCCAGTCGTGTACCAGCGCGCGCGGGCTCGCCCCGTTGAGCTCTGCCTTGTCGGTCAGCGCGAAGAACTCGACGAACTTGCTGTTCGCCACGACCAGTCGTTGATCGGCGTCGAACATGCACAGCGCGTGCGGCATGTTGTTGAGCGCCGTGTCGAACTGGTGCGCGAGCTTGGTGTTGTCGCGCGCGGCGATGACCGCATCGAGCAGCGTCCCGCGCAGCCTGTCGGAAATCGAGCCTCAAGGCCGGCGAAGAACGGCAGGACGACCAGCCCGAATAGCGAATAGTAGAAGCCGCCGGCGACGAACAGCGCCGCGCTCAGCGGCAGCGCGGCGCAAATGATCTGCGCAGTGACGAGAAGGTTACTGGCGAAGTTGCGACCGGCGATGCCGATCATGTACGCCAACGTCGCGGAGAAACTGAACAGGTGGATGAAGGGATCGGAGGTCTGCAGGAACGCGAACAGCGTCCAGCCGCCGAGTAGCGCGACATGCAGCGCGGCGCCGATGACGTAGCGGTGTTCCCACTGACGAATGGCTTCGGTGGTGGTGAGCGTCGGACGGACACGCACGTAGTGCCGCATATCGATCGCGCGCATGAACGCCATCGCGCCGATGGCGAGCGCGAACCCGAGCAGGATCGAGTTGCCCGACTTCCATGCGGTGAGGAATGCCGCCAGCGAGGACGCCAATCGCGCCGATGAACAGCGAGGTGCGTACGTCGAAGAGCGCGTCGACGAGCGAAGCGTATACGTCGAACGGCAGTGACGGCTTCGCCTCGCGGCTGGAACTCTCGTTGTTCACACGCATCACGCAACACACACCAGGGACCGCACCATGTCCCCGAGGTGGTGAAAATATCGTTCAGAGGATCGTGTTAGTGCGCGAGACGAGCGTGCGGAACGCATTCCGCGTATGGAATGCGCGGCATGGTTAGCGGTGCGTTGACAACGTCAACGCGCGACGGATCAGGCGGCGACGGTCTTGGCGCGCTTCGCACCCACGTTGTTCGCACGCTTGGCCATGTCGGCGGTGAAGCGGGCGAGCAACGGATTGAACACCTTCGGCGCCTCCAGGAACGGAAACGTGCGCCAACCCGCGCAGGATGAAGCAATGCTCCTCCCAAAGCGTCGGGTACTTGAGGCTGCCGATGTAGTCGAGGTTGACCAGTGGGTCGCGCTCGCCGTTGACGACGGCGATCGGAACCGGCGAATGTTCTGCGATATCGCGCTGGTCCGATGCACGGCCCGCCATCAGGCTGGCGAACATCATCTCGCGGGCCCTGCCATCGGTGCGGTGGAGGGCCTTTTGGAACTGCGGGTCACTGGCGAAGCGTCCGAGCGTCAGCTCGCCGAAGGCGGTGAAATCCTCGGGCGTGAACTCGTTCTTGCCGGCCAGCATCAGCGCCGGGGTCGGCTGGAAGCCGCCCTGGATCTCTTCCATGTCCCGGCGCACCGGCGGCGCGCCGGAGATCATGACGCCGACCGTATCCGGCGACGACCTGATCATCTCCAGCGCCACGTGCCCACCCAGCGACCAGCCCACGATGGCGGCGCGATACACCCCAAGTTCCGCCAGCGTCTCCGCGGCGACCTCGGCGTAGCCGGGCATCGAGTAGGTGCGCTCGGGATCGAAGGCATCGCTCGACTCACCGTGACCGGGAAGGTCGATCGCGATCAGCCGGTACTGCTCCGCCAAGGCACCGTCGAACTGCTTGCGGAACGCTTCCTTGCACGCCGGAGTTGCCATGGATGAAAAGGACCGGCATTCCGGCGCCGGACGACTGCATGACGGCAATGTCGGCGTTGCGGGTCTTCACAGTCACGTTGGTGACGGGCATGAGACATCTCCCTCTCCCGACCGCGATCCGATTCACGGATTCGAGGCCTGGGCGACCACGGGGCGACGCAACAACCCGGATGTCGGGCGCAGCATCGCTCCGCGCCACGCATGATCGTTGGGCCAACCTAGCCACGAATTTCCTTCCCAATGCTTAAGATTTCACCTGCACTTGACGGAAATAAATTGTGGCAGCAACACTTACGTAACCACCGTGCGAGTTGGCGGCGACACCGCCGCGATCGCGCCGGAAACGTTTGCGCAAGTGCGCGCCGTCCGGCGATCCGCCGGGCAAGCTTTATGGGGGCATCCGAAAGCGCATGGGAACCGTCGTGACCAGCGACGCTGATCGACATTCGTACGTCCTCGGGCATTCCGAGCAGGAACTCGCCAGGCTCGAGCGGCAAGGGGAAATCTTCAGCGTCGAGACGCGTGACTGGCTGCGTCGCGCCGGGTTGAAGAACGGAATGCGGGTTCTCGATGTCGGCTGCGGGGTCGGCGACGTGTCGATGATCGCCGGCGAGATGGTGGGCTCGACCGGCTCCGTGCTCGGCATCGACAGCGCCGGAAGCGCGCTCACTGCCGCCGCGGCGCGCGCCAAGCGCGCCGGCTACGATTGGCTTCGTTTCGCCGAGTCGGACATCCATGCCTTCGGTGCCGCCGACAAGTTCGACGCGGTCATCGGACGGTTCATCCTGACGCACATCCCCGATGCGGCGGCGGCGCTCCGGCACCTGCGCAGCTTCCTAGTCGACGGCGCAATCGTGGCATTCATCGAAATGGACGTCTCCGAGGCGCATGCCGTACCGGAGCTGCCGCTACTCACGCAGTGCGTCAACTGGATCGCCGAGACCTATCGCCGCGTTGGCGTCGAGCCCAACATGGGCTCGCACCTCTACGCGACATTCCGCGCCAACGGCCTCGACCCGCGCCTCAGCGGCGCCGTGCGCATCGAGAGCGGCCCGAACGCCATCGCTTATCAGTTTGCCGCGCAGTCGCTGCGCAGCCTGCTTCCCGCGATCGAGCGGCTAGGCATCGCCACGCCAGAGGAAATTGGCATCGATACGCTTGCCGAGCGGCTGCGCGACGAGGCCATTGCCGGCGATCACTGCATCTTCATGCCGCGCCTCATCGGCGCTTGGGCGACGCACACCGGCAATTGAAGCGAAGCCGGAGCGCACAACGCGACGGCTTAGAGGCGACCGATCTCGAACTCCTCGCACGAGCGTCCGGCGAGGGACAGCCCCTCTTCCAGGAAGTCGCCGAGCAGCGGCATGCCGAGAAGGTAGCTCGCAGTGGCCTTGTTGTGCGCCGCGCTGGCCTCGGTGCGCACGACCGGCCAATCGTCGGCCGTATAGTCGCCGCGCCCAAGCCACGCCAGCGCCACCAGATCGATCTGCTCGTCCTCGTCCAACGCGTCGATGAAGGCCGTGATCTCCTCGACCACTGGATCATCCGGGTAGTCTTCCAGCACCTCAACGTCGTTGTCGTCGGATGGGTTGGATCCGGGGTCTGGTTCGTCGACCTCTTCCTTCGCATCGAATTGCCGCGCTTTGACGATGACGAAGCACACCTTCTCAGCGGATATCGCCAACGGGATTCCGTCATCGCCGCTTGCGCCTTCATTGCTCTCAGCCTGCATCCCCATCTCTCCCGCGATCCTCTATACGTACGAATGACATATGGCGCACGCGGCGCCTTCCGCTTGAGGTGGATCAATGCCCCACGCGATCCGAGGGTTCATGGGGCCAACCCTGTTCTTGAATTTCATAACGAAACGGAGGGAACCATGTCGTTCAAAACCATCTTAGTCTACGCTGATGCGTCGCCGGACGGCGTGGCCCGCATAGAGGCTGCCGCGGAACTCGCCAAGCGGTTCGACGCGACGCTCATTGGATCGGCCCTCGTCTCACCTATGACCGACCCTTACGGGGATCCCATTGCCGGCGACCGGCCGGGGATCGAATTCGCCGAGCGGCGCAAGCGCATTGCCGAGGAAATGAAGGCCATCGAAGCGACCTTCGCCAAGGCGGCGGCTACAGCCTCCGTCCGCACCGAATGGCGCGAAGCGCCGCAATCCACCGTCGACCTCATTGTGCTCGGCCGGCCGACCGGCAACAAGGAGAGCGATTTCCGCGCGGCCGATGTCGGCGCGGTCCTGATGCGCTCGGGGCGCCCGGTGCTGGTGCTTCCGCCAAAATCCTCCGCGACGGCGCAGAACATCGTCGTCGCCTGGAAGAACACGCGCGAGTCCCGCCGCGCCCTTGCCGATGCCCTGCCCTTTCTCAAGGCCGCCGCGAAAGTGGAAATCGTGGAGATCACCGGCGACGGTGCGGCCGGCAGCGACGCGCGTGCCGCTCACGCCTTCCTGGCGGGTCACGGCGTCCGGGCCGACGTCAAGTCGCAGCCGCTTGAGCGGGCGACCGTCGAGGACCAGTTGCTCGCCTACCTGGAGGCGGCGAAGGCCAACATGGTCGTCGCCGGCGGCTACGGGCACACGCGCCTGGGCGAATGGGTTTTCGGCGGCGTGACCGAGGCTCTGATCGGCGCAAGCCCGATTCCCGCTTTACTGAGCCACTGACCGGTCCGAATTTGATCCATATCAAAGCTGCGTTCTCCCGTGCCGTGCGAGCTTTCTCGCACGGCTCGCGGCAGCCCGCCGGAGCCCGTCCGAGGGGGAGGATCCCGTGGGTTCAGGCATGTTTTGGATCGTCATCGGCACCGTGCTGATGGTGGCATTCGTCTACGTGAATTTCGTGGTGGTCAAACAAAGGTTTCCCGAGAACATGGCGATAGCGGCCGGCGACCGCCAAGCCCATAGACTGACGGGATTAGCCGAACTCGGGCTGTTTACCCTCGCCGTCACGCTAATTGCGGTTGGCTTCGTCATCATCGGAACGAGCCACCCGAACGCATGATCTGGGAAAGCATCCGCAGCGAGCCAAAGCGACAAGATTCTTGACGCCTCGTTGGGGAAGCGGCTGTAAAGACGCTTCCCCAATGCGCACCGAAGCAACCCCGCCGGAACGCACCGCCCTCGTCGCCGACATCGGCGGCACCACGGCGCGCTTCGCCATCGCCGACTTGGATCGGCTGACGGTGAGCAACCGCATCGCGTTCCACGTCGCCGAATTTCCTTCCCTCCAGGCGGCCGTCGCCGCCTATCGTGTCCACGTGCCGCAGCATCCGCCGACCGCGGCCTTCGCATTAGCGGCGCCGTTGGTGGGTGAGCGCGTCGAAATGACCAACGCGGCGTGGGCCTTCACCCGCGACGAATTGCGCGCCGCAGCGGGCGTCGCCAACCTCGTGCTGGTGAACGACTACGCGGCGCTGGCCTACTCCCTCCCCCACCTCACGCCCGACGATCTTCACCAGATTGGCGGCGGCGCGCCGATGCCGCGCCAGACGAAGGCGGTGATCGGACCGGGAACCGGCCTCGGGGTCGCGGCGCTGGCGTGGTCGGACGCCGGCTGGGTGCCACTTCCGACGGAAGGCGGCCACGTCACGTTCGCCGCCGAAACCGGCGAGGAAATCGCGATCATCGACAGGATCGGCGCCGACGGACCGGTAGCAGCGGAGGACTTGCTCTCCGGACCCGGCATCGTGACGCTCTACCGGGTGCTGTCGGAGATCGGCGGCAGGTCCGTCGCACCATTGCCGGGCGCCGCCGAGATCACCAGACGGGCGCTCGCCGCGGAGGATACAGTCGCCGAGGATGTGCTCCGACGCTTCGCCGTTTGGCTCGGGCGGTTCGCCGGCGATGCGGCACTCGGCTTCGGCGCGCGCGGGGGGATTTATCTTGCCGGCGGCATTCCGCCGAAGATCATGCCCGCTCTGACCGACGGCGCCATGCGCCGCGCGTTCGACAACAAGGGCCGCATGTCAGGATACGTGCGCGACATCCCGCTCTACGCCATCACCGCCGATGACGCGGGATTGAGGGGCGCGGCTGCCGCACTCAACGCAGCGACCGCGCCATAGCCGCCTGCGCTACTCGATCGTGAAGCTGATCTTCGCGTTGACGCGGTATTTGGCGATCTTGCCGTCTTTGACCGTCGCCTCGAAATTCTCGATGTAGATCGAGCGGATGTTGCGGACGGTCTTCGTAGCGTTGGTGATCGCAGATTGCGCCGCGTCTTCCCAGCCCTTGTCGGATTCGGCCAGGACTTCGATGACTTTGAGCATCGTCATGGATCAGCTCCTTCGGTTGGCGCCCCTTCCCCTTCCACCAAGAGAGAAGCTTCAATCGGCGCGGCAGGCAAGTCGCCGCCGGAGAGATGAAACTGACGCGATGACCACAGGGGGAGCACATGCCCTTCGCTGACCGCACGGACGCCGGCCGCAAGCTCGTCGCCGCCCTCGCGCCGTACCGCGGGACGCCCGCCGTAGTCCTTGCGCTACCGCGCGGCGGCGTGCCCGTGGCGAAGGAGGTCGCCGCCGCGCTCGACGCCCCCCTCGATCTCGTCATCGTGCGCAAGATCGGAGTGCCCATGCAGCCCGAGCTCGCCATGGGCGCGGTGGTGGACGGTCCCGACCCGCTCACCGTGCGCAACGAGGACGTCGTCAAGCTCGCCGGCGTGAGCGCAGCGGAATTCGACGCGGTCCGCGACGCCGAACGTAAGAGAAGATCAAGCGGCGACGAGCACAGTACCTTGGCGACCGCCCCCATCCCAACCTTGCCGGGCGCGTCGCAATCGTCGTGGACGACGGCGTGGCGACGGGCGCCACGACGCGCGCCGCGCTCCGCGCGACGCGGCGGCGGGGACCGCGGAAGCTCGTCCTGGCGGTGCCCGTCGCGCCGACGAGCACGCTCGCCGAGTTGCGCGGCGAAGCCGACGACATCGTCTGCCTCGAAGACTATGAGACGTTCGCGGCGATCGGGGTCTTCTGACGACGACTTCGGCCAAGTCTCCGACAGCCAGGTGCAGGCGATCCTCGCGGAGTTTCCATCCGCCCCCCGTTCGGTCGCGCGGGGAAGCGAACTGAGCTGATGACGATGGCCCGCGGAAGCGGCGCGCCCATCCCGCCTTCGGCCTCTCCCCGTAGCGCTAGCCGATTTTCGCCGGAATCAGAGCAACGCCGCCACGCTCGCAAGACGAGCTAGCGGACGATCCGTGTAACGATTTCAACAACATCGATAATTTATACCGGCCTCCCGTATTTATCGCGCCTGTCGTTGACCAAAGCAATTCGTGGTGAGACCATCTCAAGCGGAGGTGGGTCGATCGCCATGACGGCAAGAATGACTAACGGCGACTCACCACCGCGATGCTGCAATAAAATGAACGAAACGGGAGGACTGCATCCATGAACCAGCCAAGTTCACGTTCTTCTTGGGCGTTCGGCGCCACCGCCTTCGCGGGCGGTGTCGCGGCCGCGCTAACCGGCGCAGACGCCCAACAGACGCCACGCGACGCCGACGGCCACCCGGTTCTCGCCGGTCTCTACCGCGGCCCGGGGGTTGGCAACATTTCGACCGAGGAAGTCGGCAACGTTAGTCGCAACTTCAACGGCCGCGGCAACTCCTACGTCGGCCTCGAGGCCGATGGCGGCCTCCGCCGCGCGACCAACGACAACCGTCCGCTGTACAAGCCCGAGTACTGGGATCAGATCACCGAAAACGACTACATGGGTAACTGGGACGACCCAGTCTACTCCTGCCTGCCGCTCGGCGTGCCGCGCCTCGGCATCCCGCACCAGATCGTCAAGGTCGAGGGTCAGCCGGCGGTGATGCTGTTCTATACATCCGGGTTCACCGGCTACAACACCAACTACGAGAGCTGGGATAACTTCCGCTGGATCTGGACCGATGGCCGGGAGCACGACCCGCAGTCGGTGTCGGCCGAGACGCTGAACGGCGACGGCATCGGCCACTGGGAAGGCGACACGCTGGTCATCGAGTCGATCGGCTTCACCGACACAAGCTGGCTGCACAAGAACGGCTGGATTCACGGCTTCAACATGAAAGTGACCGAGCGTCTGACCCGCGTCGGCGACTCCCTGGTGTGGCAAGCCACGGTCGACGATCCGGACTTCTTCCAGGAGCCTTGGGTCATGACCCCGATGTTGGAGAGGCTGACGGCGACCGACAACTACCTCCACGCGAGCCCGCCGTGCCAGGTGGTCGAGCCGCAGTTCTCACACGTGCGCAGCGGCTAACCAGCAGCGGCTAACAAAACATTTAGACGTCGTTCGGCGGGCTGACGAGAGCTGGCCAAGCGATGCCAATCGTCTTTCCCTTGGGAGGATACGCGAATGCGTTACAGCAATCATTTCATCGCCGCGGCGGTGGCCGGTTTGGCCACGGCGGCTCTCTCCACCGGCGCCCTCGCCCAAAAGGCGGACGAGGCGGCAATCAGGGCGGCCGCTGCTGCTGCGGGCATCACCGACCCCGACGCGATCGCGCAGCTGATCAACCCTAAGCTGAGCGGTGTCGGCCTCGAGCAGTGGGGCTGCCGGCCGACCGACAAGGTCTACGGCAGCGACAATTTCGCGTTCGAGGGCTTCCGGTATGGCGGTTGCCTCGCCAGAGGCGCCGACAAGAACCCGGATGCGTTCGGGGTGTTGGTCAAGGCCGCGCAGGCGACCGGGACTTACCGCAACAACGCCTACGGTTTCAGAAATGGCCCCAATGGCTGGATCGTGCTCGGCGACACCACCGCTCTCGCGCGGGTGATGGGCAGCGGCACCTGGATGGGTGAGACCAACGCGGGCGTGCGGATCGACTACGACCTCCGCATTCCAGCGGTGCGGCTGCAGATCACTCACGCGGACGGAAAGCAAGACATCTGGGTGACGACCGATCCAAGAAAGCATCCGACCGGACGCAACATGCACCTTGAGCAGCCCGAGCTTTTCGGCGACGGCCCGCTCGACGGGTACGTCCAGGCAACCTGGAAGGAGGAACCGGCCGGCGTGTACGCCGGGGCGTCCGATATGTCGTCCGAGGAGTTGCTGGCGATCGCCTACCTGCAGCCACAGGGGTGATCATCGCCGCGCGCAACGCAGCCGACGTGCTCAAGGTGTCGACGGACGACCAGGCGCGCGACGTGATGAGCATGCCGGTGCCGCAGCTGGGTGACGCCACGCTTGTCGCCACGCTCGATACCTCGAGCCGCCCGATCCACACAGAGATGACCGTGAACGGCAAGAAGTACACCGGCGACTTCTCGAACTTCCAGAACGATCGCATGGATGACGAAATCCATTACCCGTTCCAGATTTCGATGAAGCTCGACGGGAAGTCGATCGCCGATGTGCAGGTCGACAACGTTCACCCGGTGCCATACCTGGTCTTCCCGGTACCGTCGGAAGTCGCGGCGAAGTAAGTCGCAATTGATCATGCCCGGGCCGGCTACGCCGGTCCGGGTTCACTCCGGCGCCTACTAAAGCGCCTCGTCGCCGATTTCGCCGGTGCGGATGCGGCAGGCCGACTGAAGCTCCAGAACGAAGATTTTTCCGTCGCCGATCTTGCCGGTGCGCGCGGACTCCGCGATCGTTTCGACGGCGCGATCCGCCAGATCGTTGTCGATCGCGATCTCGAGCTTCACTTTCGGCATGTAGCTGATTTCGTATTCGGTGCCGCGATAAATCTCGGTGTGTCCCTTCTGGCGGCCGTACCCCTTCACTTCGGACACGGTCATCCCATGAACGCCCATGGCGTTCAGGGCGTCCCGGACGGCGTCCAGGCGGTGGGGCTGGATTATTGCGATAACGAATTTCATCGGAAACCCTTGGCTTACAGTTTGTAGGCGGTCTCGCCGTGCGCGACCTGATCGAGGCCCGTGAGTTCCTCTTCCTCTGACACCCGCAGGCCCACGAGCCTCTGCGTGAACTTCATCAGCACGAGCGTCGCGACCGCCGACCATGCCCCGGCCGTCACGACGCCGAGGAGTTGAACGCCGAATTGCGAGGCCGCACCGACTGCGAGGCCGACACCAGCGAACAGCGGCAACGCCAGGAATGCCGTTAGCAGGGTCCCGACAGCGCCTCCGCAGCCGTGCACTGCCAGCACGTCAAGCGCGTCGTCCACCTTCATCGCGTGTTTGACGACATTGACCGCGAAGTAGCACACGACCCCGCCGACGAGGCCGAGGATCACCCCGCCGATCGGACCGATATAGCCCGCAGCGGGCGTGACGGTGGCAAGGCCCGCGATGGTGCCGGTGACCATACCGACCATGCTGGGCTTGCCGAAGCGCGCCCACTCGATCGAAACCCAGACGAGCGTGGCGGTGGCGGCGGACAGGTGAGTAACCAGCATCGCCATGCCGGCGTCGGCCCCTGCGGCGACCGCACTGCCGGCGTTGAACCCGAACCATCCCACCCACAACATCGACGCACCGACCATCACCATCCAAGGCGCGTGCGGCGGATTGGTTTGGTGCGGGAAGCCCCGACGGCCACCGAGCACCGATGCGGCTACAAGCGCCGACACGCCCGCGGTGACGTGCACGACGATGCCGCCGGCAAAGTCCATGATCCCCAACCCCGCCAGCCAACCGCCGCCCCACACCCAGTGAGCCACGGGCGCGTATACGACGAAGATCCACAACGCCGAAAACAGCAGAACCGCTTCGAACTTGATCCGCTCAACGTAGGCGCCGACGACCAGCGCCGGCGTAATCACCGCGAAGGTCATCTGGAACATGAAGAAGACCGATTCCGGGATGGCGGTGCCCGGATGGACGGCGTTCCGCGCCATCCCGATGAGGAGAGCCTGGCCCAATCCGCCGAACAGGCCGGTGCCCTCGCCGAAGGCAATGCTGTAGGCACCGACGAACCAGAGCAACGACGCCAGACAGGCGATTGCCATGCAGTGCGCCAGGACCGACAGGGCGTTTCGCGACTGCACCAAGCCCGCATAAAAAAGCGCCAGTCCCGGCAAGGTCATGAAGAGAACCAGGGCCGTGGATGTGAGCATCCACGCCGTGTCACCGCTGTCGATCATGCGAATACGCGCCCCCGTGCTATGCCCACTTTATGTGCAACAGCCCAACAAAAGGGAAGGCATAATGCACACGACGAGAGCAACGGGGATAGACGCGGGCTTGTTTGGCGGAGGGAGAGATACCCGGTTCCAACATTCTCCGACGCCCTTCATCGGCGTTCGCAAGGCCCAGATGGAATGTCCTGTCAGCGCCGACAACAGGCCCTGGCGTCTTCGCCACGCAAACATGCCCTCCGCACGCGACTTGGCGGGGCCATAAGAAAAAGGTGGTACGTCTAGAACAGCCGCGGGCACGATGGTTGCTTCGACGACAAAGCGCTTCTTGCGATGGGCACCGCGCTCGATCGGGCCTGTTGTTCACTCGGACACTCCGCGCACAACGAGATAGCGCGTCAGCACCTCGCAAAGCGCATCATTGAAGGGGCCAGAAGCGGCAAACTCGATCCGACGCAGCTGTGTTCGCAAGTTCAGGGCTGACGGCGGCGCATCGATTTCGGAACGCGGTTCGAGCGTATCGTGGCGGTTCGAATTAATCCATCCTCGGGCACCGCACCGCAGGACCGTTCTTGGACACCAAGGATACCGACGATGACACTCGCAGCGGTTGATCACTTGATCGAGTTGGGCCGGCAACGGGGCGGCTTGGGCATCGACGATCTCCGGCGGGCTCTGCCGATCGACGCGATGACTATCGAGGAAATCTCCGGTGTTCTAGCGCGCCTGGAGGAAGCAGGCATCTCGCTTGAGATTGATCGGGCCATGCTGACTCCTCGCCACCACGAAACTACTTTTGGGGAGGTGAAATCTACAACACAGGACCCCGGCCCCAGGGAGCCGAACGCGACGGCTCACAACCTCCTGTCGAATCAGATGCCGTCGATGAAGCAGACCGAAAAGGATTTCTTCCACGTGGGCGGGCCAGCTCAGGTCAAAGGGTCCAACGCCGTATTTATCGTCGTGGCTGGGCTAATCTTGTGTTTGTTGGCGCTAGGCGTCTGGTTCTTCGCGTGAAGGGTACCGCACGTTCGGCACATTCCTTCCTATCGGCCTTCGTCGCCTTGCATTGCCGCGGGCCTGCGATCGCTTTAGCCGCTGCGCTTCTCCGCACGCGAAACAGGTGGTCTTGCTTCTGAGATCGGCGGCTGGTCGTGCAGAATAACGCTCAGGAGCGAGCTGTGCACTTCGATGCCGCCGTTGTAGTCGATGAAGCCGAGATTCCGAAACTTGTTCATGAAGAAACTGACGCGTGACCGCGTCGTACCGATCATCTCCGCGAGAGTCTCCTGACTGATCTTGGCGATCACCGGCTCGGGTTGGCTTTCCTTGCCAAAGTTGGCCAACAGCAAAAGCAGCCGGGCAAGGCGTTTCTCGCTGGAGTTGAACAGCTGATCGACGAGGTCGGCCTCGACGCGGATCGACCGGCCAAGGAGGTGCGCGATGAACATTTCAGAGAATTCAGGCTCCTGATGGATAACCCGAAGAATGGCAGCCTTTTCGAGCCGCGCGATAACGGAGTCCGTCATCGCAGTGGCACTCGCGATACGCAGCGCCTGGCCAGCCAGGCAGCCTTCGCCGACAAAGTCGTTGCTTGCCAGAACAGCGATAACAGCTTCCTTGCCTTGCTCAGAAACAACCGCGACCTTCACCTTGCCCTTCTGCACGTAAAAGACCGAGTCGGCAGGGTCGCCCTGTGAAAAGATCACTTGATCCTTCTTGTAAGTCGCGATGCTGCGGCCCTCGCCGACCTTTGCAAGAAATGCTTTTGGCGAGAACGGGAGGGGTCGATTGATCGGCATGGGGTGAACTCGAGCCTTTGAATGTCTAACTTTGCGAGCAGTTGCGACCGGACCGTTTCCCTCTGCAACGGTTAGCTAGCGGCTGGGCTCATGACTCTACCATCCGTGGAGCCCAGTTGCAGAGAAGGGACCGAAATCATGGACAAGGACCGGATTGTTGGATCGACGAAAGTCATCCGAGGTAGAGTGAAGGAGGCGGCGGGGAAGGTAATCGGCGACGCAAGATCGCATTCAGACGGCACCGCCGAGAAGATCCAGGACAAGGTTCAAGATGCCGTCGGCGGCGTCAAGGATGCGCTGAAGGGAAAGTAGGCGGCGCGGGTTCGATCCCCGGCCGGACCGATCCGGTAGCCGGACACGGACAATAGTTTGGGGACCGCCGCTCGGGACGAGCGACGGCCCTCCATGCCTGCACGATCAAGCCCCACTAGCCGCGGAACGTGAAGCCGAACTGGAATACGCTTGGCGCATTGTACCAGACGCCATTGCGGTACCAACGGTGACCGTCGTACCAAGCCTGATGCTGGTTATCCCACCACGGTCGCTGCACGTAGCCGTACCGCGGTGCCGGTCCCCGTTGGTTGAAGCTACGGCCGCGGTCGGCGAGACCGACCGCGACGTAGCGCCCGGAGACAAAACCCTGCCGGCCGTCAAAAGTGACGAGATACCAGCCGCCCTGGCTACCGCCGACCCAGATCTGCGCGCCCGCCGGCACGACAATAATCTTGGCGCACGAGGTGCTCGCGCACGTGCGCATGTTGACACTGCCAGTGGCTTGTCCCCAGGCCGCTTGGGCAATCGAGGGAGCCGCGAGCAGCGCTACCGTCGCTGCGCCAATAGCTAGTCTGCGGATTTTCATGATGTCACTCCATTCTTCTTCTCTGCAGCGCGGGCCTGGAGGTTAATCAGCCGTCCGCGCCCGCTTTCGGGTGCTGATCGTGATTGACCCTAGGCGTTGTCGACTGCGACGGATGAGCAAAGCTGCTCACCCTGTTTCTGCCAAAGCGGGAAGGTTCGGGCGGTGCGCGGGAGTCGGATTGCGACGGCAAATTGCGGCGCGCGTGGCCGTCGTCGCATTCATTGATCGGCGGGCAATAGGGGCGCTGCGACCGCGGAATTGATCGGCATCCGCGGCAGCGACTCCGCCGAAGGTTTGGTGAATAGGCGCTCGTAGTATTGCGCGCCGACGAAGCGGATCGGGCGTGTAACCGCAAGCGACGTAGTCGGCGTCGGCGGGACTGGCATCAGATTGAATCCGCCGGCGGGGTAACCGCTACTTGCGGAGTTTTCGAATGAGGTCGCGCGCGGCGACGTGGGTAACGGCGGCAGATCGATGATGGGCGTTTCGAGCTTCGGCAACGCAACCGCTGCGAGCCTCGCCTGCAGTGCCGTCAGGCCATCTTTCAGTTGAGTCACGCAGCCCACGTTGAACGTTGCGCGATAGGAGAAGGCGAAGGGCTGCCCGCCGTACCGATCGCCTCCGTCCAGGGCTACCGCATCGGCAACCTCGCCGTCGGCGCGCATGGTAAAGAGCTCGGCATCGGCCGACAGAGCGTACATTGACTTGCAAATAGCGGCATCGACATTGAGGCGAGCGCGATCGGTCTCGTTGCCGATCGGGAAGTAGTAGCCATCGCAAATGCGCACGCACAGTGTCTTGTATGAGCGGCCTGACGCGGCGGTGATTCCGCAGCCATTCGAAACAAGCGCGGCGCGGAGCGCATCGATTCGCGTGCCCGACCGCAGGACGGACTCGCCGCCCTGACGCGCTAGGTCGCGCTGCAGCCGCGCAATGTCACTCCGGATTGCGGGACACGACGGGCTGCGTCGCGGTCCAAACAGAAAGAACAGATTGCAACGGTTCTGTTGCGCCGCGAGCCGGGCCCTATCCAGCTGGGAAGCCAGGACCGAGGCATTGCCAGCGTCGCCGACTGCCGACCGATACTCGGCTTGCAGGGCCGTGCATAGGTCGGCGGCGACCGCGGGCCGCGCTATGGCGGCGAGCGTCAGGACGGCAACCACACGCCCCAGGGAAAACGCGACGCGCGTCAGTCCACTCGGGCTAAGAGCAGCACGTGAATTGGGGACGCGTTTCATGGACCCTCCTTTGAGGGTGGTGTCGGCCCGCGTACGTGGGGCACGTCGTCAACGAAGACCGCCCCGGGAAGGTGGTGGGCGAGCTGCGGCGTGAGCGCGGGGGCCAACGACCATGCGTTGAGGTTGCTCCGCGCACGGTGCGGCGTCTGAGCAAGACAGACCACTCTCGCCGCCCGGACTTGATCCTCGCCTCCGGGGTGACGGATTGCTGTGTCGTGCCACGTGAGCAACCGGGCTCATTCGCCGGGTCACGATCGCCGTAGCATTAGGGCCCATCGGTCTCTCGTCCGCCAAGCAAGCGGCGACAGCGTAGATCGTCGTCACGACGCTTCGTCGTCCGTTGACGCCTTCGCGATCGGCCACCAAGCGTTTTTCGATCGCGACGACCAACCGTGAAGGAAGTTCTCATGAGCTATGATATCTGGGCCGCCATCATCGTCGGAGCCACCACGCTCTGTGTCGTGGATATGAGTTGCTTCGTTTGGCTGCGATCCAACGCCGGTCGCCGCGAGCCGGTAAAGGCGAATGGGACGTCTGCCGCCGCTCGCCCGCATCAACTGCGCGACGCATTTACTCGGCGCGATGCAGGAGGTCTCTTGTAGAGGCGGCGCGCCCATTCGATCGCGCCGGTCAGTTTCCTACTGTCATGCCCGCCCGCTAGGCCCAATCCGGAACCCGGATGGCAACGGTCTCGGCGGCGCTTTGCGCGGGTTCGGCCCTCCGGGGTTGGGGGCCCAATGGGGGCAGCGCGAGCGTGCCGCCGCTACTTTGTCTGGATCGACGCGCCGCCGGGGCCGATGTTGATGCTCACCCCTTGGTTCTGATTCTGGTAGAGCAGGTAGCCGAGCACGGCCACGACAACGACCAGCACGCCGACGACTAGGTACACAGTGTTGTTGCGGGTCATTTGTTCGGCTCCTTCAGGGCGGGTCGGACCGACGGCGATCTCACGGGTACTCGATAATTCCGGATTAAGAGCGCCGCGGCAACTGCGAGCTACGTTCGGCAGAACGTCATTGTCGGGGCTGAGCGAGGGCCTCCCGGGTCGATAACTTTTCGATCGTGTCCACGAGCGACGAAGACATCATGTCGGCTCCGGTCTTGGCCAGTGCGTCATGTTGCATACTTTTGTCTGAAGCCATCGTCCAAAGCCCAACCATGATTGGAATTGTCGGCGACTTCCGTCGCAGCCGCCGGATCAGATATCGCGCGTGGGCGATTGAGTTTTCGTTCATGTAGCAAAGGCATGCGATCCTCGCGTCGGTCGTGTCCACCCCGGATAGCCTCGCCGGACGGACGTCCTCGAACGACAATACCCGTACCTTGAGCCCGCGCCGTTCCAGCACCGCCGCGAGAATGGTGGCTGCGACGTCGTCGAGGTTGCCCCGCGCTCCGACACAGAGAACCACGCGCTCGGGACACGCGCGACCCGTGTTCCCCAAGTCGACACCGGTCCCGTTCGCGACATTCTCAGGCGGGTTGGCGGCCGCCACATCCTCATAACCCGACAGATTGTCAATCAGCGTGAGCATGCCGTCGGCCGCAAGCTGCCGCCGCACCTCCCCAAGAACTCCAACGGCACGGTCGTGCTCGATGGCGGCGAGTGCGGGAATTGCCACCTTGTCGTAAAAGTCCTCGAGCGTGTGATTGGCGAGGTAAATTTCCGCTCGTTGGGTGGCTTCTTCTGTATCGGCGGCGAGCAGCCGCTGGTGAAGGCTCTCAGCGGGGCTGAGCACGGGTTCGCTGCCAAGGAGTATGTTGAGAAACGTGAACTGAGGCACGTGACGGCCGAGGACGACGACACAGACGGTGAGGGGCGTGGAGAGGAGCAACCCGATCGGTCCCCACAACCACGTCCAAAAGATCGCGGCGACGACGATGGCCAGCGGGGAAAGCCCGGTCATCGAGCCGTACAGCCGTGGCTCCACGACGTTGCCGGTGACAAGCTCGACGCCAATGAATAGAGCAGCCGTCCACACGAGCATCGTCCAGCCCGCATCGACCGCGATCGACAGCACGACGGGCACGATGGCCGCAAGGATCGGACCGATATAGGGGACAAAGCGGAAGACGCTCGCCAGCATCCCCCACAGGAACGGATTGGAACCCCGATGACCCACAGCCCAACGCCAATCGGTATGCCGTAGGCGATGTTCACTGCCAACTGCGTCAACAGATAGTGCGCGACCCGTTTGCCGGCGTCCTCCAGCGCCAGGGTCGTCCGGTCCAGATCGCCCACGCCGACGAGACGGATGAAGCGGTCACGGATATCGTCCCGCTGGAGCAGCATGAAGATCATGAACACGAGGACGATGCCGGCCGTGACGAACGGCTCGATCAATGGACCAACTACCGCCCGCAGGATATCGATGGGTGTCAGCGCAGGTTGCTCGACCTGGACGGTCAAAGGCTTTGCCTGCGACCGCGTCGACGGCCCAGCTGCCCCTCGAGCTCCGCAGGCTGAGCAATGTCGCGACCAAGCTGCTGAAGCAGCCCCGAGGCCGGTCCGAGGAACGCCGCCGGACCGCCGTTGTCCCTGATCAATTTGATCTTGGCTTCAAGGTTGGTCTCGTACTGGGGAACGTTCCGAACAAAATCGGTCAGCCGGCCGGTCACCTCGAAGCCGAAACTCAAGATCACGACGAAGGCGAGGATCACGGAGCCCACCACCGCAACGACCCTCGGTATCCGCACGCGTTCCAGCCAGAACACTAGCGGCGCGAGCATGAAGCTGAGGAGCACCGCCAGGGCTAGCGGAACAAATATCTGGCGGCCGAAATAGAGGACCCCAACCACCACGGCGACGATGATGGCGGTCTGCTGACCGCGCCCCGCCAGCGCAATACGCGAGTCTAAGACTATCGGCTTTTCCGTAACGCGTGCCATCTCTGATCTGAGGCCTCGGTGCTATTCGCCTAGCGTCCGTGACGAGCGTCCGATTGTGCCCGCCCGCAACCGTGCGCTATCGCGCTGGCGCGGTAGGCGCTCCGCACTAACACGACGGAGCCGGGGCGGAGATCCGTCCCGGCTCCGTAATCGTCCACCCGTTCATCGTGTTACGGGCGCAGCACACGACAGCCCGCCATCTTTCGATCGACGTCGATGGCGCACTTGCCGTCAGCGCCAGCGGCAACGGTAATCGTCGCAATCGGCACGACGGGAGTGTCAGTCGCGGCAGGCCTCTTGTCTGCCCCGACCGGAGCGCTTGCTGCGGTGTTCTCTGTCGGTCCGACACCATTTTTGGGGGGGCAATTGTCCTTAGCCTTGGGGCCGGCATTGGAGCCGCCCGTGGTGGCAGGAAGCTGACAGCCCGCCGTCGTGGGGTCGGTGTCACCGGTACACGCGGCCTATCCCAATGCCGGAGAACTCCGGGGCCGACCGGAACGACGGTCGCGGGCGGAGTGACTGCTGCATTATCCTACGCGTTGCCGATTGCCGCAGGCTTCCCGTCGGTGGTGGCCGCCGGCGTGCCGGGAAGCGCGCCGCGAATCAAGCTTCATGTTTTGCCGCGTTGAATGCGATCGCGGCGGCGCCACCGCGCCAAGCCGGCTTCGGCAATGCGCACCAGCGTACTGGCGGTCGACCGGACTCACGCCGCGAGCTCGCCGAGGTCGAGCGTCTCGCCGCTGGCGACGATATCTGCGAGAAGCACGTCCACGAACGGCCGCGGGTCGTTGAACGCTTTGGCGCTCTCATACTTCGCCGCCACGATCCGTTCGATCGCTGGCAGATTGAGCTTGCCGAGCGCCGTGTATTCAGCCCTGAAAAACTTTTTCGTGTTGCCGGCCTATCCTGTTCGTGGATCCAACTGTCCCAGACCTTGCGGCTGACGAAGCCGGTAACCGTAACTGCATCCAGCCGATCCCAGCAGTGCAGGACCAGGCCGTCACGGTTGTGCTCGCTTTCGTCGATCGCAAGGCTCGTCAGCCGCGGCAAGGGGCCGATAGCAGTTGCGTCTGCACCCGTCACCGGTGTGCCCGGGGATGGCTTCACGCTCCCCCCTTCATCATCCCATCGCGATATGGCGGCGGTCTGCGGACTCGATTCATCGTAAGCTTCTTGTCGTTGCATCACTGGACACCTCGGTGTTTTGCACTGCCGCCAGCAAGGCTCTCTCGAACGGTGGGCGGACGGTTGGGGGCAAGGCATCCGATGTGACGGACGCGCCATTAATCACGATAGGAGTGAGTCGGCACGAATACTGTCCCGGATTGCTCACGTCGTGAGTGCCAGCGACCACTCCTCAGCCGCTTCGCCGTGGCCTCGCTCACCGGTCGGAGGCTGGTCGTACGGGGACCCTGTTCAACACCCGAAACTGTGCACCGAGCATGAAGGTCAGAGTGTAGCGCCACAGAGAGAAACCCGGCTCGTCGGCGAAACGGGCCGGGTTCACTCTGCTACGCCTCTGGCGACCTTATGGAGCCATGCTCTCGGCCCACGGGGGTTTGGGGGGACGGAGTGAGCCGCGAGACCATCGGCGCGCCGCCAGTTGATTAAAGATGCGCCGCGGGACGCTCCGTTGCTGGTCAATATTGACCAGCGGCGACGCGTTCAAGCTGTGCCGTATTGACCAGCGAAGACAAGGGAAATGTCGACAATTGCACCCATCGACGACATCATCGTGGCCGTGCCGGAGGCCAAGTGAGCGCCCGCAAACAGCTCGCATTTTCCGCACCGTTAGCTCAGTTGCACGCGCACATGACCTTCGGAGGCGATTCGGGCAACCGTTGCCCTAAGGTCCGGACCCACAAAGGGGATTCCCACGTCGGGCGATTTGCGATTCACGGTCCTCGACGGGGGATCACAAGTGAATCGCGATTATTAAGGCCGTTACGCCGGTTGCGGGTCCGCCCCTGGACTGGCACGGACGAACGCCATTGCTGCCCCAGAGACCGCGCAGGTCGTTCACACCGGATGCGCGAAGCGAGTCGATGAGGGGCACGACGTCGGCCGTAAATAGATCGGCTTCGCCCGTCAACAAGCGACGGCTTCCTCCCCCTTGGTCGGATTGCCGAGCCTGGCACCCCTCGCCTTCCACAGGCGTCCCGAACGAGGGCCAAACCAAGCAAACCGCCAAGGACACGCATGCCAAAAGCTAATGCAAGTCTTCCGTCCGAAATGGTTGATCGATTCACCGAACCCTTTGCACGGTTCCTGAGGATCGAATCTGCATCTGGCCTGCTGTTGCTGTTCTCCGCCCTCGCCGCGCTGAGCTTGGCGAACTCACCATGGTCTACAGCATTTCTGGCGTTCTGGGAGACCCCGATCGGCCTCCACTTCGGCGCTCTAGATTTTAGCCGCTCGCTGCGGCACTGGATCAATGACGCGTTAATGACGTTTTTCTTCTTCGTTATCGCATTGGAGCTCAAGCGAGAGCTTGTCCTCGGAGAGCTACGGAACATTCGTATGGCAGCGCTGCCGTTCGCCGGTGCGCTTGGCGGCATGATCGTTCCGATATCCCTCTATCTTGCATTCATGACCGGGCAACCAGGCGCGCATGGCTGGGGAACGGTGATGGCCACCGACACGGCCTTCGTGCTCGGATGCCTTGCACTCTTTGGGTCCCGTATTTCACCAAGTCTGCGCCTCTTTCTCCTTTCGCTGGCGATCTTCGACGATGTGGGAGCGATCCTGGTCGTGGCGTTGGCCTACGCTGCGTCTCTAAATTGGGCCGCGATAATTCTTGGAATGCTCGGCGTCGCCGCAGTCGCAGGCGCTGCCCGCCTAGGCATCAGGAGCATTCCCGTTTATTTCCTGTTTGGAGGAATAATCTGGCTATGCATCGATGCCTCCGGAATTCACGCGACGATTGCCGGCGTCGTTCTGGGCCTCATGACGCCGACACGAGTGTGGGTCAGCGATGCGCGCCTTCGGGCAATCCTCGGCCGCGTCCTTTCGTATCCCGTAGGCGAGCATTGGAGCGGAGACACCGCGGACCGCCGCGATCTCCGTCAAGCCGGCAAAGCGGCGACGGAGTCTCTCTCGCCTGTAGAGCGGTTGGAAATGATGCTCCATCCATGGGCAGGATTTGTAATCATGCCAATCTTTGCGCTGGCCAACGCCGGCGTTGCCATCTCCAGCGCCGACATCAGCCAACCCGTATTCGTGGCGATACTTTTGGGTCTCGTTTTCGGCAAGCCGATCGGTGTGCTGACCTTCAGTTGGCTCGCCGTTCGCCTCGGCTTTGCAAACCTGGCACCAAGCTTGGGTTGGCCTTTTTTGGCCGCTGGCGCCTTCTTAACTGGAATCGGCTTTACCATGTCGCTCTTCGTTGCGGGCCTGGCATATACCCCCGCGATGCTCGACGCCGCCAAGATTGGAATTCTTTCCGCCTCCGTCGTTTCCGCCGCAGCAGGGCTCTTGCTGATGAGCTGGCTGACTTACCGAGAGCAAGCCATTTGATCCTGGATCGCTGGCCAACGCCCGCTGGTCGCTCGACTTCGTCCATGACCAGTTGGTCCCCGGTCGGCGCTTCCGCATCCTCAACATCGTCGATGACGTGACACGCCAGCGCCTGGCGGCGATCCCCGATACCTCGATCTCGGGCAGACGAGTCGCCCGCGAGCTGACGGCACTCATCGGAGACCCGCGGCAAGCCGCAGATGATCGTGTCCGACCCCGGCATCGAGTTCACCTCGAACGCCTTCCTTGAGTTGGGCGGGAGAGCAGAGCGTCGAATGGCACGGTTGCTGGCCACGCACTAATTACGCGATAGGACTATGTCCACCGTCCGCTCCTCGGAACCATTGGGCACCACGTTGTCGAATATCGTCAGTCTCAGGCTGCCGTCACCCGTGTTCTCCATTGCCATTCGCGCACTGGTGTCGCCGTAGACCGGCTCGGGCCAGGTGATAGCGAGATCCACGGTGTCGCCGCTGCGCTTCCCGACGACGGCCGCCGGCCCAACCTTGGCGCCGATGTAGGTGCCGCTGTAGCGGCCGGATGCGGGATCGTAGGCAATGTCAGCACCAATCATGACCCCGATGAGGAAAACGCTGCAGGTTCCCACAATCACCATGTGGTTGGCGCTCCCTTCGCCGGTAACGCGACAGCCCGGCTTTAGGGTAATCGAACCGGTGATTATCGTGCCATGGCCCGACCACGACCCACCGAAACGATCGATGAACGCCTGCTCGTCGCCGGCCAGCACAAGCGGAGCCGCCCAGCTGAGTATCGCCGCAAAACACAACAGACGAAGGACACCCGTTTTCTTCATGGCGTTTCCTTAACCCGGTGCGACGGCAGACAGGAAGGCAACGCGAGCCACCAGTATGAGCTCAGCCGGGCATGTGCATGAGCGCAGGCGTTTGCCGATCTGCCCGATCGTGGCCGTGAACAGGCCGGCACCGTTGACGCGCGTTTTCCCAGGGTGGCGCGCCGTGCCATGGTGACCCGGTTTCTGAGCACTAATCCTCCGGCCATCGCCCCAATGGCTGCCGGGCCATCCGATCCTTCGACGAGGACCGGCCACGTTGCGTGCCGGGCCGCTACAGCCGACCAAGCACTACCAGGACCAGCACGATGATCAGAATCAGGCCGACGCCACCAGCGGGGAAATAACCCCAACCGGAACTGTGTGGCCAAGTCGGGATAACGCCAATCAGCATCAGGATCAGGATAA
Source organism: uncultured Alphaproteobacteria bacterium (assembly GCA_963749755.1). Taxonomy (GTDB): domain Bacteria; phylum Pseudomonadota; class Alphaproteobacteria; order Rhizobiales; family Kaistiaceae; genus JBBDMC01. The sequence goes on along the minus strand of CAVVOK010000005.1, from coordinate 4,221 downwards.
TTAGCAGGATGGTACCAAGCGACACAATTGACCTCCAAGACCTTTGGCGTGAACTGAAAAAACGCGGCTCGCACCAGCCGATAATCATGCGGATGATATTGCTACGGCTGCAGTCGCGCCCCTGAGAACCCTGACCCCACGCAGATCGTTGGGTGTAGACGTCGAGTGAGGCGGATCGGCCAGTTGCATGGGGTCCCTTCGTTGACCCTGCCGCCAACGAGAGTCGGCGGCCGTTCGGGTCGGGATGGTATGGCCGAGCTCGCCTACGCTCGTTCCGAAAAACGCCCAATGACGCGCTTCTCGTTGTCCTACTTGCCGCGAAGCGTGTCTTTGATACCGCCGACCGCGTTCTGCACTTTGCCCTCGATCTTGTCGGCCTTTCCTTGTGACGCCAATTTGGCGTCACCAACTGCCTTGCCGACGGCCTCCTTGACGTTGCCTTTGACTACCTTTGCCGATCCGGCGATGCGATCCTTGTCGATCATTTGATCCTCCAGCGGATGAAGTCCTTCGAGCAGCGCCTACCGCTGCTACGGTAGCACACAGAAACCCTGGTCATTCACAATGTAACCTTCCGGGCAGGGTGGACGTATTGGTTGCTGCGCTTGCTCCGGTGGGCCTAGGCGCTGCTGCGGTTGCACCTGCTCCGGCGGTGCCGGAGGCCGTGGTGGCCGAACCTGCTCGGGCGGAGTTGGAGGCTGTGGCGGCTGCACCTGCTCCGGCGGAGTTGGAGACCGCTGCTCGGGCGGAGTTGGAGGCTGCGGCGGTTGCACCTGCTCCGGCGGGTTTGGAGACTGCAGCGGCTGCACCTGCTCCGGCGGAGTTGGAGACTGCACCTGCTCGGGCGGAGTTGGCGGCTGCGGTGGCAGCACCTGCTCCGGCGGAGTTGGAGGCTGCGGCGGTTGCACCTGCTCCGGCGGGCTTGGAGACTGCGGCGGCTGAACCTGCTCCGGCGGAGTTGGCGGCTGCGGTGGCAGCACCTGCTCCGGCGGAGTTGGAGGAGGAGCCTGTGGTGTAACCTCGTCCGCGAGTGGTGGCGATGCCGGCGGCGCGCCGCACGTTCCGTCTTGCTGGCGCAAGGTCCCCTCAGCGCAGGGAGGCGGCCCCTGCACAACGGGGGCTGGTTGCTCGGGGACCGCTACCGCGCCCTCAGCCGGTGCCGCGGACTGACCGGCAGGCAGTTCGGCCTGCTGACCGCCCGGCCCCTCCGTCGGGGGCGGCGTTTCGCCCGGGGCCGGCGGTGGCGGAACAAGATCTTCCGTCGCCCGTTCGTTGCCCGCCTGGCCGACGGTGAGACTCTGTTGACCGACCTGCTCAATGGGGGTCACCTCCGGCGGCGGCGCTTCGACTGCCGATGGCGCGGCGGCCAACGGTTGGAAGACCTCTATTGTGTCCCCTTGGACCGCTCCGGATTGATCCGCATCGGCCGTGAGCGCGACCTTGTGGGCGACGACCGTCTGTTTGGTCTTTTCCTCGACGAAGGTGACGTTGACGACGTTGTTGACGACCACGTTGTTGACGATGTTGACGTCGCCGATCACCTGCGTCTGGTTGACAATGTTGGTGATCTGGTTGTTGTCACCAATGACGACATTGGCGAGGTTGGTCGCTTGGAAATCGCGAGCCGGGACCGCCTGCCAGTAGTAGTTCGGTATGTCACCAATCGAGATATTGACGCTGATCCCGAATGAGTCCTGGGGGTCGGGGGGAAGCGGCGCCCACGCCAGGTAGTCGTCTGATTGGCGCCATGACACCCACGCAGGCGCCCATCGCGTTCCCGGAACCCAGAACCAGCCGATGGTGGGCGAGTACGCCCATCTCCCATAGTGGTACGTGGCCCAGCCGAACGGCTCATTGGACACCCACATCCAGCCGTGGATTTCGGTATAGGCCCAGTGCCCGTCGGTGTATGGGCGCCAGTTCGCTGCAACCCGGGGCGCCCACACGTAGCGACCACGCACCAGGACCCAGCTGCCGTATTGCGACAGCGGTTGGTAAAACGAGCTGATGCTGATGGTGACAGCGCCACCTGATGCGGACGCGTAAGCGGCAAGCTGCGCGTAGAACGGACGGGTCGGGTAGTAGCGAGCCCAATATGAGTTGATGTCGAAGGAAACAATCGGCAGGTAGGCGTAGCGACTGTAGGTGGCGACCGGCAAGGAAGTGCCCTGGTATGCCAACTGGAGGTAGCGTGCACTGAACCAGCCGCGGCTTCCTTGGAACGTGCCATCACACCATGAGAGGTCGCTGAGGCATCCATGGAGGGCCACCTGCGAGCGGCCCGGGGCGACCACAAGTACCGGAAATTTGGTGCCCGGACCGGCGCGTTGGTTGAGATCGACGGTAACAAACGCCTGGACCGACACCGGCTGGGCGAGGCCGTGGCCAGGCGCCAGAACAACTGCCCCAACGAACCCAGCAACCATTGCGACATGAAATCTTGCGAAGGCATGGATTGGTCAAGGCACAACTCCTCTACGGCTTTTTGGTACGGCCTCAACCGCACCACACTCCAACGACGTGCGCGGCGAGCCCAAAAAGGTCCCGCGACGCGGTCGACTGTATGGGCTCGGGATGAGCGGCAGAGCACTGCGCAAAAGCACGGGGCTCTGCCGCCAGACTTCTCACTTATCGTTACAACGTGCCCAGCCGCATGGTTGCCCGCTGAGCCAGGTAGTCTTTTTGGACGTACGTGGGCGCTGCTTCGAGCTGCGTCTTCGTGAAGTTGACGTAGACCTTCAGCGACGATCCACTCCGACGAAATTCCATGCTGTCGAAGGCAATAGCAACCGGCTTTGCACCTAAGCCAAGGAAACCACCGACGTCGACAACAACCGCGTCGAACCCGCCGCTGTCCGTCAGGAACAAGTCGTTGATATTACCGACAATTGCACCGCTGGACGACGCGTAGACGTCGGCCCCGATCAGGTCGCTGGCACTCAGCTCTGCCGCCGCAACAACGGGCTCGACGACCGCCGCTTTGGCCACTTTGATCGCGTACGCTGGCGCGGCGATAAGATCGTCCCGAGTAATATCGAGCACCACGTAATGGGAAGAGCCGTCAAGGGGGGCAGCCTGCCCATCATTTGCGGTCTGCGGGATGATAAGCCGGTTATAGGCGACCGCGACATCTTTCTGGCCGACGCCAAGAAAGCCGCCGACGCCGATAACCACCGCATCGATCATCCCGTCTGATGCAACGATCAGGTCGTTGACGTCACCGATATGTAAGGCATCGGCGCCCATGCCCAGATAGACGGCCGCGCCGATCAGATCGCTCACTTTGGTGTCCCCGGCCGTCGGAGACAAGAATTGATCCTTTCGAAGATCGCCCGGGGCCGCGTCGAAGGCGGCCGAGCCGAAATTCGGTTGGACGATCGGCGCACCGAGCAGCGATGGCTGAACGGTTGTGCTCTGGGGAACTGACTGTGCCGATGCCCCGTTGATTGCGAGCAGCGTTAAAGCTGTTGCTGCGGATACGAGAAGTTTGCTTTTCATATTTTCATCCTCCTCGGATGAAATCCGATTGCGCCTCACCCTTGAGACCTCAATCAGAAATCGCTGTGTCTGTTAGGAGGTAAAATCCTCCCGAGCGATGAAGCTACGCCCCCAACGAAACCGAATGATGTGCGGAATTGCTCACTCTGCAATCTTGGTGGCTATCTCCGGTCAAGTGCCGCGGGGCATTGTCGAACCCGAAGCGCTCGACGCAACCGAAAGCACCGCCGAGACCGCCGCGCGCGGACCTGAGAGCGTCGTGAGCAATTGTGCTCAGTCTTAGAAGCGGCGGCGGGTCTAGTGTGGGCTTGCCGACCTCCGTGGCCATCCTCTGCGCCCACGCGTTTTCGGGGGACCATAGATTGCGCGGGGGGCGGCAGCGAGCAGAACCAAAGAATGAAAAGTAAATGCGTTCACTTCTCATCAGGGTCGCACTCTTCTGCGTCATCGTCGCCGCGTCGTCGGCCCTGCTCGCTGTCCCTTACCTGACCATTCAATAACCTTCACGCACGTCCCGATGGGGATGTCTCGCGGCCAAACGTCTCTGATGCGCTGATGTTTGGCTAGGTCAGGAAGCAAGCAATCGCGCCGAGGCGCCGACCGTCGCTTTTGCCCCCATTCCGGAAGTCGCCACACGCTACTCGATCACCCGATCCGCGCGGATAAGAAACAGGAAACCCGGCTCGTCGGGGAAACGGGCCGGGTCCGCTCTGCTACGCTGTC
>CAVVOK010000004.1:0-452639 GCA_963749755.1 uncultured Alphaproteobacteria bacterium | reverse complement strand
GCTGCTGCGCCGGGGCCGACGGTGGCGTCACGATCCGCGTCGCCCACGCGGGCAACTTCGGCTCGGCCTCCTGCTCCGGCACGTGCGCCCCTTCCCCCGGCACCCCTTTTGCGGCGCGCCATTCCAGCGCCACCACCTCGCCGGCTTCGTTCTCTATCTCGGTCGATTCCGGGTCGAGCGCGCGGCGCACCAGCGCGTGCCAGCGGTTGTCCGTCGCCGCGGCCTTGTTCAGCTTGTCGATGCCGGCGACGATCAGCCGGTCGCGGGCGCGCGTCATGCCGACGTAGAGGAGCCGCCGGTATTCGTCCTCCGAGCGTGCGCGCCAGCGGTCGGCGCGCGCGCGGACCGCGTCGGGCATCGCCTTGATCGTGCGCATCCACACCAGCGGGCCGGGATCTTCCGGGTTGTCCTGGTCGCGGAGCGGCAACAGCTTCGGATCGTGGATCGCGACCCACGGCGGAATGCCGTTGTCGATCAGGAACACGACATCGGCCTCCAGCCCCTTGGCGCCGTGCACGGTCATCACGCGCACCTCGTCGCGGAGCGTGTCGGTGTCGCGCTTGATCTCCTTGTCGCTCGCAACCAGCCAGGCGAGGAACCCTTCCAGCGACGGCGTGTTCGCCTGCTCGTAGGCGAGCGTCTCGGCGAGAAATTCATCGAGCACGTCCTCGGCCTCCTGGCCCAGGCGCGACAGGAACGCCTTCCGCCCGCCCTCGGCGCCGAGGATGCGCGCGTAGAACGCGTGCGGATCGCGGAAGTCAGCCTGCGCCCGCCAATAATCGATGCGCGCCTTGGCGCGGGCGACGTCGCCGCCTTCGGCCGCCTTCGCCTCCAGCGCGGCCCACAGCGAGCCGGTGCGGCCATGGGCGAGGTCGTAGAGCGCGTCCTCGCCGAGGCCGATGAGCGGGCTCTTCAAGAGCGACGCCAGCGACAGGTCGTCCTCCGGCAGCAGCGCCACGCGCCCCGCCGCCATCAGGTCCATGACCGCGATGTGCTCGGTCAAGGTGATGCGGTCGGCGCCGGCGATGTCCACCTTCTTCGTCTTCAGCGCGCGGTTGATCGCGTCGGTGAGCGCGCCGCGGCTCCTGACCAGGATGAGGATCCCGCCAGGCCGGATCGGGCGCGGCCGACCGTTCTTGTCCGGCGCGTCGAGTGTCTCGCCGCGGTCGAGCCAGCCGCGGATGGTGGTCGCGATCCGGTCGGCAAGCCGCACCTCGGGGCTCTCGCGTCCGAGATGGTCGACCGGCGTCGCCCAGTCCTCCGCCTGCGGCTTCACCGGCGGCCTGAGCAGCGGCCAGACGATCACGCGCCCCGGCTCGTTCCGCCGCCGCGCCTCGTGCACGGGCGGGCGCGGCTCGGCGGTGAGGCCCGTGTGCGCCGCCTCGGCGCGGAACACCTGGTCCACCGCCTGAAGGATCACCGGCGCGGAGCGGAACGACAGGTGCAGCTCCACGTCCTCCCACACAAAGCTGCCGGCCCGTGCGCGGGCACCAACCTCGCGTTGGATGCGGGTGAACCACGCCGGCACCGCGCCCTGGAATGAAAAGATCGACTGCTTCTCGTCGCCGACCGCGAACAGCGTGCGCACCGCCTCGCTCGCGCCGTCGCCGGCGAAGAACTCTTCCGCCAGCGATCGGATCACCTGCCACTGGCGCGGGCTGGTATCCTGCGCCTCGTCTACCAGGATGTGGTCGATGCCGCGATCGAGCTTGTAGTGCACCCAGCGCGCCGCGTCGCTCCGCGCCAGCAGCGTCACCGTCTTCACCACCAGGTCCTCGAAGTCGAGCAGGCCGCGCGCGGCCTTCAGCCGCTCGTATTCGTCGATCGCCGCGTCGGCGAGGCGGAGCATCGCGACGCTCGATTCGAACAGCTCGGCGGTGCGCAACCGGTCCATCAGCCGCGCGAGCCGCACGATCTCTCGGTCGAGCGTCTCCTCCAGGCCCGGTTCCTTCTCGCGCGTCGCCTTCGTCGCGATGCTCGCGACCTTGCGGAATTCGCCGGTCCCCGTGGTGAAGAACCCCACGTACGCGTCACACCGCGCGGCGTCCCCTTCGGCACGGACGTACGCGGTGAGGCGTTTCGCCGACGCGACGTCGTTGGGGCTGCCGGCGGCGAGCAACGCGACCAGCCGCGCCGCCTCGGCTCGATCGATGGCGGCACCGTCCGCGATCTCGCGGCGGGCCGCCGCCGCCGTCTCGTCGCGGCCGAGGCCCAGCGCCTGCCGGAGTTCCGTGACGGCTTTGTCGAACGAACCGGCGGCGACCTGCCACGCACGGATCGTGTCGCGCTTGTCGACAAACTCGGCGACCGATTGCTCGTGGGTCGTGTCGCTCACCAGCGGCACGACGGTGCGAAGCGCCTGGCCCAACGGTCCCGCCGCGTCGGTCGCCGCTCGGGCGAGCACCGTGCGCCGCGCCTCGGCGGTGAGCACCGTCACCTCGCGCTCGTCGAGCACCTCGAAGTGGCCGGCGACGTTCGCCTCGAACGGAAACTGATGCAGCAGGCGTTCGCAGAAGGCGTGGATCGTCTGGATCTTCAGCCCGCCGGGCGTGTCGAGCGCGCGCGCGAACAGCCGGCGTGCTTGGGCGAGCATCGCGGCCGCGGGCGCCTCGCCTTCGATCTCCGCGATCTCTTGCGTCAGCTCCATGTCGCCGAGCGTCGTCCAGCGCGCCAGGTCACCGAACACGCGCTTCGCCATCTCCGCCGCCGCCGCCTTGGTGAAGGTGAGACAGAGGATGCGCGCCGGGTCGGTGCCGGCGAGCAGGAGGCGGACCACGCGCCGGGCGAGCACGAAGGTCTTGCCCGAGCCGGCATTGGCGGAGACCCACGCCGAGGTCGCCGGGTGCGAGGCGTCGGCCTGCGATTTCCGCGTGACCGGGTCGATGCCGTCGGCGCGCGCGTTCATGACTTCAGCATCGCCACGTCCTCCTCGCTCTCGACCAGCGCCCACTCGCGCACGCGCGCCAGGTGGTCGTAGTCGCCGAGGTAGCGGGCGTTCTCCATCATCGGGCGGGCGCGGGAGCGGTACGGATGCCCGGGATCGTCGAACGCGGCGAGAAGGCCCGCCAGCATCGTGTGCGCGCGGTCTGGCGAGGTCGTCGGCGTTCTGGCCCCGCTTGACGGCCGAGACGTACGGGTCGTCGCGGCCGATCTTGCCGACCGCCAACCAGGCGAGGTCCGCGACCGTGTGGCCAGCGTCGATGCCTTCGAACCCGCCGGCGCGCACCATTGCCGCCTCCAGCGTCATTTGTGGCGTCAGCCCGGCGAAGACGGTCCGCTCGGTCTGCGGCGTGCCGGTCTTGAAATCGTAGATCTCCAGGCCGCCGTCGCGCATGAGATCGATGCGGTCGGCGCGGCCGTTCAACGTGAAACGTCGCCCGCCGGCAACGGTATCTCCAGCACGCCGTCGATTTCGGCATGGCGCTCGGCGACGCGCGCGTCGCGCGCCGCTCCCACGCGACCAGCCAGCGCGCGATCGCGGCGAAGCGCGAATCGACCATACCGCGTGCACGTCGGCGACCTCGGCGAGGTCGGCAAGCTCGGCGCTGGCGATCTCGACGAGCCGCCGCCTCGGCGGCGGCGTCGAACGGTCCCGACCAGTCCTTGGTGAAGCGCGCCAGCGCCTCGTGGATCGAGCGTGCCGCGGAAGCTCGGCGTCGGCCGGCGCGCCGAACGGGTCGAGCGGCTCGAGATTCAGGACGCGCTTGGCATAGATCGCGTAGGGATCGCGGATCAGCGTCTCGATCTCGGTGACCGACAGCGCGCGCGGGCGCGCGGCCAGCGGCGGCTTCGGCTCCGGCCGTTCGGCCGGGCGACGGCCTGTCGCGATCGGCGCGGTCGATCATGCGCGCCGACGCGACGTATCTGTCGCCGCGCTCCGTCATCGCCGTCCGCGCGTCCTCGCCCGCCACGCGCGGCAAGCCGCTGGAGCCAGCGCGATTCGACCGTCGGCGCGCCGCCACGCTTCTCGGCGCGCGTGACGATGACGCGCGGCGCCGCCATCGCCTGTGCGAAGTCGTGCGCGGCAAGGCCGATGCGGCGTTCCGGCGGCGCAGGCCGATCTCGGCGCGCATCGGCGCGCGACAGCCACGGGTCGGTGCGCGTCTCCGCCGGCCACACGCCCTCGTCGAGACCGCCGAGGATCGATGAGATCGACGGACTGCAGGCGCGCTTCCAGCGTGCCCCAGATGTGCACGCGCGGGTCGGCGCCGGCCGGCCGCTGCACCGACGACGCCGCGCATCAGCGCGGCGAGGAAGAACGGGTATTCGCCGGCGCGAGCATGAGCGCCGGCGCTCGTCGTCGTCGATCAGGCCGGACAGCAAGCCGGCAAGCGCCTCGCCGCCGGTCGCCGCCACAGGCGCGCCGTCGTCGCCCGCGTCGTCGCGCGGCTGCCACGCCGAGCGCGTCGAGCAGCAACGCGCTCGCCTCGGCGGCCGAGCACCGCGCCGTCGCCACCAAGCGCGTCCGACGACCGGCGCCCCGAGCGCGGCCGGCCAGGCGTTCCGCGAGGCGCATCGCCAGCCGGAGACGTCCGCGGCGCGACGGCGTCGCGTTCGGGCTCCTCGCGTCGCGCGCGGCCGCGCAGCGCCGCCGGCAAGCCGGCGACACCGCCGGTCACACGATGTCCGCGGAACAGCGCGATCTCGAGCGCGCGCGCCGCGCGCCGGCATACGGGCCGGGCCATGCCGAACGCGGCGAACGGATGCTTGGCGAGCGCCGCAGCTCGACCGCGTCGCCGCCGTCAGCCGCGGCCTCGGCCAGGAGGCGCGCGAACACGCCGGCCGGCTCGCGGTCGAGCGGCGCGCCGGCGGAATCGTCCACCGCCAGACCCCAGCGGTCCAGTTCGGCTGCGACGCGGCGGGCGACCGTCCGGTCGGGCGTCACCAGCGCCACGCTCGTCTTCCGGCCGCTCCAGCGCCTCGCGCACGGCAAGCGCGATCGCCGGTCGCCTCCTCCTGCTCGTTCCGCGCCGACGATCAGGTCGACGCCGGCGAGCGCTTCGCCGCGCGATCGGCGGCGCCGGCGGACCCAGCGCGTCCGACGTTCTCGGCCGGGCGCAGCGCCTCCGCGAGAAGCGCGCGCGCGCGCCGGCGGCCGGGCACCCCGGCGAGATCGACGCACGTCCCCGCGCCCGACGCCGATCGCGGCGATGCAGCTGCTTCAGCCCGAACTGCGGATGGCCGTGTGCGGCCGCCGGCGCTGCGCCGTCCTCGCCGATCGCCGCCCAGCCGCCGTCGTCCAGGTGACGGTCGAGGCCGGGCAGCACCACGGCGCCGTTGGGCAGCCCGGCGATCGCCTTGAGCAGTTCCGCCGTCGCGGGAACGGAGCCGGTGGACCCGGCGGCGACGACCGGACCCGGCGGCGGCTGCGCGGCAAGCGCGGCGGTCCGCGCGCGGATCAATTCGTCGCGGCGCGCGGCGGGGTCGAGCGCGGCCGATGCTCGGCGAGATACGCCGGCCATTGCGTCGGCGACGATCTTGAGGAAGTCGAGCGTGATGCGGAAGTATGCGGCGTGGTCGTCGGCGACCAGCGCGCGGATCGCGTCCCACGGGACGCCCGGCGATCGCCATGTCGTCGAGCGAGGCGGGCGAGATCGGCGGCGAGACGTGTCGGCGTCGGCGGCCGACGCCGGCATGCGCAGCGGCTCGTCCGGGGAGAGCGTCAGCAGCTCGCGGCGGACCTGCCGGCCCCACGCCAGCGTCAGCCGCGTCAGCGCCAGCCGCCGCGCGAGCGGCGAGATCGCGGGCGGCAGCACCAGCCGCTCGGCGGCGGCCTCGGCGACGCCGGGATCGAGCAGGTGCTCCTCCTCGTCGACGTCGCCGATCGGCCGGATGGCGGCAGGATCGCCGCGTCCGCCGAGACGCTCGGTCAAGCACATCGCGGAAGGCGCGCACCGCGCGCCGGGTCGGCAGAGCACGGTCGCGCCGGCGAGCGCCAGCGGATCGTCGGCGGGAAGCGGCGCAAGGTCGCCGGCGAGCAGCGCGTCGGCGAGCATCGGTCAGGAACGGCGCGCCGGAGGGGATCGTGAAGACGCGCGGGCGGGCCGCATCGCCACCGCCGTCAGGCGGCGCTGTCGGCGATCGTCAGCTCCGCCTCGCCGATGGCTTCCGGCGTGCCGACGTGGAACCAGAGGCCGTCCATGCGGACGCCGTAGAGCCGCTCGTCTCTCGATGGCCCGGTCGAAGAGCGCGTTGAGCGAGAACGCGCCCTCGCGGGCACTCGCGCGAACAGCCGCGGATGGAGGATCGCGGCGCCGGCGTAGGCGAACGGCGCGACCTCGCGCTCGGCGCGGCGGACCAGCCGCCCGGCCGCGTCCATGCGGAAATCGCCGCGGCCGTCGTAGCCGATCGAGCGTCACGGTCGAGGCGAGCAGCAGCAGCGCGTCCATGTCGTCGTCGCGCCAGCCGTCGGCGAGCCACGCGAGGTTGGGGCGCGCGCCCTCGATCCAGAAGGTGTCGGCGTTGAGACGTAGAACGGCTCGTCGCCCAAAAGCGGCAGCGCCTTGGCGACGCCGCCGCCGGTGTCGAGCAGCTTGCCGCTCTCGTCGGAAATCGTGATCTTCGGCTGCTTGCGGCGGCCGACGTGGACGCGCACCAGTTCCGGCAGGTAGTGGACGTTGACCACCACGTCCTCGACGCCCGCCTCGTCCAAGCCGGTCGAGCACGCGGTCGATCAGGGCGCGGCCGGCGACCTCGACCAGGGGCTTGGGCGTGGCGGCCGTGATCGGCCGCATGCGCTTGCCGAGCCCGGCGGCGAGCACCATGGCGTGCCGTGGCCGCCGGTCTTCCTCGATACGCTGCATGGCGCGGCTGGCCGATGGCTCGGCGTTCATTGCGGCGGGGCCTCCCCGGACTGCCGGTACACGTTTGTGTCATACCAGACGGCGAGGTCGGAAAGAACCGGATGCTTGAAGGCGCGGGAAAGATATTCCTGCAGCCGCGGCAGATGGCGAAGGTAGTCCGTCCGCCCCTCGTGGTCGGCGAGCCGCGCGAACACGCCCATATTCTTCATGGTGCGGAGCGCGGTCAGGATCGCGTAGCTCTCGGCGAACGCCGCGGTGTCGAAGTGCGGGCTCGCCGCCTGCCTGAGCGCGACGTAATGCCGCCGGAGCTCCCGCTCCAAGTCCTCCGGCACGGTCACGCGGGCGTCGTGGCAGAGCGAGGCAACGTCGTAGGCGGAGGGACCGACGAACATGTCCTGGAAGTCGATGAGGCCCAGTCGCCGGAGCGCCACCCGGTCGGCGAGCCACAGGAGATTGGCCGACTGCACGTCGAACAAAACCCAGCTCCGCGCGGCGTCGGCGAGTTTCTCGAACAGCGCCGACCAAAGGGATGCAAACGCAGCCTGCGCATTCGCGTCCAACGGGGCCGCGGTGACGTGCGGCACGTACCAATCCGCGTACAACGCGACCTCGGGATGGAGCGCCGCGGCGTCCAGCGCCGGCAGGCGATGCTCCCCGGAACCACCTGGAATCGCGAGACTTTCCGGCCGTGCGCGGGTGTGGATCGTCGCCAGCACCTCGATCGCCGTCAGGTAGTGGCCCTCGATCGGCCGATCGTCCTCGACGATCCCTTCCTCGCCGAAATCCTCCATAAGAATCAAGCCGTTAGCGACATCGGTGGCGTATATCTCGGGTGCTGAGAACCCCGCCTCCCTGAGCGCCGCATCCACCGCCAGAAACGCCCGCAAATCCTTGGCGCGGAAGGCGCCGCGCCCATCCTTCACGGCCGGAATTTCGCTCTGCGGCCAATGCATTAGCACCGCGCTCCGCTCACCGTCGCGGATGCGCTCGTAGCGCCGCGCGGACGCGTCGCCGGCGATCGGGCTCCGGTGCGCGCCGCGCCAGCCGTTGGCGTCGAGCAGCGCGCGGCCAGTCCTGGCGCGCGCGAGCCGCGCCTGCCACGACCGCGAACCGGTGAGGATCGCGACGCGCTGGTCGCCGGCGGCCTCCAGGCGCACTTCGAGGGCGTCCACGGGAAGCAGCCCCGCCGCCTTCTCCGGCCACTCGACCAGAACGGCGCCGTCGACGAGTGCTTCGGCAAGACCGATCTCCTCCAATTCGCTGGCGTCGGCCACGCGGTAGAGGTCGATGTGCGTGACGTTCAGACGCGGCGTTGCGTACGCCTGCGCTAGCGTGAAGGTCGGGCTCGGCACCTCGAGCGCCGGATCCTCGGCGAGCGCGCGGATTAGCGCGCGCGCGAAGGTCGTCTTGCCCGCGCCGAGATCGCCCGCGAGCGCCAGCGCATCGCCCGGCGCCAGGCAGCTCGCTACGTCCTCGGCGAGCGCCGCGGTCGCCGCTTCGTCGGCAAGTTCGACACGGAGGAATTCATCGGGCATCGGTTGCGGCGGCGTCACTCCGCCAAGCGACTACACCAAGCCTGGATGATTTGACACCTACTCCGCCGCGACGGAGGTCGCCGCCGGAGGACGGATCGGCAGGCGCAGGATGACCGTGGCGCCATGCCCCTCCTCCGATTCGATCTCCACCGTGCCTCCGTGGAGACCGGCGAAGCTCCGCACGATCGACAGGCCGAGGCCGACGCCACCGCGTGCCTCGCCGCGCGGCATGCTGGAGAAGCGATCGAACGCGGAAGGGATGAACTCGCGTGGGATGCCCGGCCCCTCGTCGGCGACGGCGAACTCGATGGCGCTATCCGACCGCCGTGCCGAGACGGTCACGCGCCCGTTCTGATTGGAGAAGGCGATGGCATTGCCAATGAGGTTGATGAGCACCTGGCGAATGCGGCTCGCGTCCGCGATGAAGCTGCCGGCGTCGGGCGCGAGGTCGAGCGTCAGCGCGATATGGGCCTCCTCGACTCGGTCGGCGAGCGCCATGACGGCCGAATTGACGATCTCGTTGACGTCGACCTCGCCGAAGTCGAGCTCCAGGATGCCGGCATCGATCGACGACAGGTCGAGGATATCGTTGACGATGGTGAGAAGCTGCGCGCTCGACTGCATGATGTAGCCGACGTACTCGTGCTGCTTGTCGCTGAGCGGGCCGACACGCACGTCGCCGAGCAGTTGGGCGAAGCCCATGATGTTGGTGAGCGGCGAGCGCAACTCGTACGACACGTGGTGGATGAACGTATTCTTCAACGCGTCGGCGGCGATCAGGGCCTCGTTGCGCTCCACTAGGGCGCGCTGCACCTGCACGGTGTCGGTCACGTCTACGAACGTCACCATCGTCTGGCCATCCGGCAGCGGCACCGTGGCATAGTCGATGGTGCGGCCGTCGGGGCGCTCCATGCGACCGGCGATCGAGGCACGATTCTCATCGACGCCGGCGACGGTCGCCATGAAGCGCCGCCAAGTCGCTTCGTCGTCGTTGGCGCGGCGGCAGGCGGCGACAACATCGGCGACGTGGGGCTGTGACTGAAGGAACGCCGGCTCCAACGCCCAGATGGCGGCGAACGATGGATTGTGCAGCCTGATCCGCCCGTCGGAGCCGAACACCGCGACGCCTTCGGTCAGATGATCGAGCGTCTCGCCCTGGACGCTCACGAGCGCGTTGTAGCGGCTCTCCAGATCGAGGCGCTCGGTGACGTTTTCGTAGACCCAGGTCACACCGCCTTGCGGGTGTGGGTTGGCGGTGACGCGCAGCGTCTGACCGTCCGGCAGGTGCCACCAGAACTCGCGCGCCTCGACCGAACGGTAGGCGGAGAGAAGTTCGGCGCGCCAGCTGCGGAAATCGACCTGTTCGGGGAGCCTTCGCGCGACGCGCAACCGGTCGAGGATGGCGGCCTCGTCGGGGGCGGAATCGAGAAATGCGTTCTCCAGATCGAACAGCGCGCGGTACGACGCGTTGTATGACTTAAGGCGCCTATCGGGGCCGAAAATGGCGACCGCCGTCAAGAGTTGGTCGAGCGTGCGGGCGTTGAACTCAATCTCGCGGCGGAGCGCCGCGTTCGCGGCCTCCACTTCGGTGACGTCGACGGCGATACCCGCGCTGCCGCCGGCCGCCGCGATATCCGCGATGTCGAAGATATGACGCGCACCGGCGACGATCGCCGGCAGCCGCCGGGTGAAGACGGGACCGAGCGCGTGGGCGGCGGCGATGACTTGGCGCGTGTTGGTGTCGATCAATTCGACGCCGCGGGCGACCGCGTCGTCGGGATCGTGGGCCTCAACGGCGGTCGCGTAGGCCGCGTTGACCCAGGAAAGCGCACCGCGCTCGTCGCGGAGCCAGATCGGCATCGGGGCCGCGGCGAGCATGGCACGCATCGCGGCGATTTCCGCGGCGAGCGCATCGTGCCGCGCCTCGATCTCGGCGCGGGCAAGCCGCTCGCCGGTCAAGTCGCGGAAGCGCACGACCGCAGCACCACCGACGGTGCGGCCGCGCGCCTCGATCATGCGGCCGCCGAGCGCGGCGATGGTTACGATGAATGGCTCGCCGCGGCCTCTAAGGCGCATAATGGAGAGATCGAGGCGTCCGGCGGAGTCCGGCCTCAGCCAACCGCTGAAGGCGAGGAACTCTTGGCGGTCTGCGGGGGCGCCGCTCGCTGCGGACAGCGCTCCGGCGACGAGCGGGCGTTCGCCCGGGCCGCCCCAAGCCACCAGCAGTTGATCCTCCTCGTCGACCAGCGCCTCTGCACGCTCCGACCGCGCCCGAAGCTCGCCCACCTGCGCGAGCAGGCGCACGTTCTCCAACTCCACGCGGTTGCGCATGCGGATAAGCGCGATGGAGCTAACGACGGCGTAGAAGACGGCGCCCAGGAGCACCGCCAAGAGGACAACCTGGCCGGGACCGAGATCGCGGTTGAACAGGTCGAAGACGACATCGACCTGGGCGAACGCGGGCACGGGAAGTAGAGCGAGGGCGGCAAGCACGGCCGTGCGAATCGTTGCCGTTTTCCTGCCATGCCAACGCATGCAGAGGCCCCCTTCTGCCGCATCCCGATACTCAAGGCTTTGGCTCTCGACCGCGGCTCGCGGGCGGTCCGGTCGTCGCGCGCGTACGCACGCGCCCAACCCGAATCATGTTTGATTCTGCCCGCCGCGGAATCGGCTTGGAAGCGAGGTACACGCGAAATAGCGATTTTCCGGCAAGGTGTTGCAGGCCCGCACGGACCCGCACCGAACGGACGCTAGTAGCGGTAGTGATCGGGCTTGAACGGGCCTTCCGGCTTCACGCCGATATAGTCGGCCTGGTCGGTGGAAAGCCGGCTCAACGAGACCCCGAGCTTGGCAAGATGCAGGCGCGCGACCTTTTCGTCGAGGTGCTTGGGCAGCACGTAGACCTTGTTCTCGTACTGGCCGCCCTTGGTGAACAGCTCGATCTGGGCGAGGACCTGGTTGGAAAAGCTCGCCGACATGACGAACGAGGGGTGCCCGGTGGCGTTGCCGAGGTTGAGCAGGCGCCCCTCCGAAAGCAGGATCAGCCGCTTACCGTCGGGGAACTCGATCATGTCCACCTGCGGCTTGATGTTGATCCACTTGAAGTTCTTCAGGTTGGCGACCTGAATCTCGTTGTCGAAGTGGCCGATGTTGCCGACGATCGCCATGTCCTTCATGGCGCGCATGTGATCCAACGTGACGACGTCGCGGTTGCCGGTGGCGGTGATCACGATGTCGGCCTCGCCGGCAGTCTCCTCAAGCGTCGCGACGCGGTAGCCGTCCATCGCCGCCTGCAGCGCGCAAATCGGATCGACCTCGGTGACGACCACCCGCGCGCCGGCGCCGCGTAGGCTCGCGGCCGAACCCTTGCCGACGTCGCCGTAGCCGCACACGACCGCGACCTTGCCGGCCATCATCACGTCGGTGCCCCGACGGATGCCGTCGACCAAGCTCTCCTTGACGCCATACTTGTTGTCGAATTTCGACTTGGTGACGCTGTCGTTGACGTTGAAGGCCGGGAACGGCAGATGGCCCTTGTCCATCAACCGGTAGAGGCGATTGACGCCGGTGGTGGTTTCCTCGGTGACGCCGCGGATGGCGTGGCGCTGGCGGACGAACCAGCCGGGGCTCGCCGTCATGCGCTTCTTGATTTGCGCGAAGAGGAATTCCTCCTCTTCGGAGTGCGGGCTGGACAGCACGTCCTCACCCTCCTCGGCGCGCGCGCCGAGGAGGATGTACATGGTCGCATCACCCCCGTCGTCGAGAATCATGTTGGTCGGTTGGCCATCCGGCCACTGGAAGATCGCGTCGGTGTAGGTCCAGTAGTCCTCCAGCGACTCGCCCTTGATGGCGAATACCGGGACGCCGGCGGCGGCGATCGCGGCGGCGGCGTGGTCCTGAGTGGAGAAGATGTTGCAGGATGCCCAGCGCACGTCCGCGCCGAGCGCCGTCAGCGTCTCGATCAACACCGCAGTTTGGATCGTCATGTGCAACGAGCCGGAAATGCGCGCGCTGGCGAGCGGTTTTGCCGCGCCGTATTCTTCCCGGCAGGCCATCAAGCCCGGCATTTCCGTTTCGGCGATGGCGATTTCCTTGCGGCCGAATTCGGCAAGCGCGATGTCGTGGACAGCGTACTTGGGCAAATCGGACATGCAGGGAGGCCTCCTCGGCCGCGTACCGAACGGCGCGGCGTGGCTTGTTCCGCCGCGTTATAACGGAGGCAGCGCCGAAGGGGCAATAAGGATATATGGATTTCTTTATATGGTAACCGACACCTGCGGCTTACCACACAAAACGAGGTGCGCTGGCCTACTCGTTCTCCCCAAAGCGGGACACGACCAGCTCCTCCACGGCGATTAGCGCCGCTTCCGCCTCGGGACCCTCGGCCGCTACGCGGATCATCGATCCCGGCATCGCGGCGAGCATCATCAGTCCCATGATCGAGGTGCCGTCAACGCTGGTGCTGTCCTTCGACACGGTGACGGTGGCGTCGAAGCGCTCGACGCACTGTACAAATCGAGCGGCGGCGCGCGCGTGCAGCCCCCGCTTGTTGGCGATGACGAGTTCGCGGACGAGCGGCCCGCCGGCAGCCGGCATCACTTGCCGTTGAGAACTTGGCTGGCGACGTTGATGTACTTGCGACCAGCTTCCTGGGCTTCGACGATCACCTGAGCGAGCGGCTCGCTGCCGCGGACGCTCGCGAGCTTGATCAGCATCGGCAGGTTGACCCCGGCGACCACCTCGACCTTGCCGGCTTCCATGACCGAGATGGCGAGATTGGACGGGGTGCCGCCGAACATATCCGTGAGCAGGACCACGCCCGACCCATCGTTGACCTTCTGCACGGCCTCGAGGATGTCGGTGCGCCGGCGCTCCACGTCGTCGTCGGGCCCGATCGAGACGGTCTCGATCTGGCTCTGGGCTCCCACGACGTGCTCAAGCGCCGCGCGGAACTCGACGGCGAGCTTGCCGTGGGTGACGAGGACCAGTCCGATCATGGAGATGTGTTGCCCGGCTCTTCTGCCAAAGGGCCGCCCCGGTCGAAATCACGGAAGCGGCGGACGGAGGGAGCACATCTTGACCGAACGATTCCGCAACGCAAGAGGCAACGGCGTGGGACGCTACGCGCTGATATGTCAGGCGTTTTCGTGGAGCGTCCAGCGCAGGGCGGCGTTGACGCGTGCCGCGCCGTCTCCCGCGCCGCCGGCCACGAAGATCCGCGGCAGGGCGATTCCCTGAAGGTGGATGCTGCGCTCGGTGGCGCTCGGCATTCGCGGGCAGTCTGTCAGCGGCACAACATCGACGACGAGGTCGATCTCAGCCGGCGAGACGTAGGCGAGGCGCACGATCCCCTGCCCACGGATTTCCATCAGCCCGGCGATGGCGGTGGGCACCTCGGCGCGCAGGCGGCCGTCCTCGACACGCAGTACCACGCGGTCGTCGGCGACGAGCGCGTTCCGGTCGCGGTCCGCATCGAGGATCTGCAGGAGGAGCGAAGACTTGCCGCTGCCGGCGGCGCCGCGGATCAGAACGCCTCGTGATCCTATCTTCGCGGCGCAGGCGTGGACCGTTTCGGCGCGGCTCATGCCGCCGGGAGCCGGATGGTGAACCGGGCGCCGCGAACCCGCGGCGGCTTGGTCGGATCGGGGCCCGGCTCGGTGCGGTTTTCCGCCCAGATGGTGCCGTGATGGGCCTCAACGATCTGCTTGGAGATCGACAGGCCAAGGCCCGAATTCTGCCCGAAGGAGCCGTTGTCGCCGCGGTCGGTGTAGAAGCGCTCGAAGATGCGCTCGAATTGATCGGGGCGAATGCCGGGGCCGTCGTCCTCGACCACGACTTCGATCCAACTCTCGTCGCGGCGCACGACCACGCGCACGGTCCCCCCTTCGCGGCAGAACGAACGCGCGTTGTCGATCAGATTGTTGAACACCTGACCGAGGCGGCTGTCGTGTCCGCAGACGTCGAAGGGGCCGGCATCGGCGAATTCCAGGCGGACGTCGGGACCGCCGGATGCTTTCGCTTCACGGCTGAGGGCGACGACGGTCGTGAGGAGCGCCTTCATGTCCAGCGGCGCCACCTCGTAGCGGGACAATTCCGCGTCGAGGCGGGAGGCGTCCGAGATATCGCTGATCAGCCGGTCGAGGCGGCGGACGTCGTGCTGGATGATCTCGGCGAGTCGCGCCTGGGCCTCGGGGGTCTTGGCGAGCGGCAGCGTTTCGACGGCGCTCCTGAGCGATGTCAGCGGATTCTTGATCTCGTGGGCGACGTCGGCGGCGAAACTTTCGATGGCGTCCATGCGATCGTAGATCGATCGCGTCATATCGCGGAGCGCGCGGCTC
This sequence comes from uncultured Alphaproteobacteria bacterium, assembly GCA_963749755.1. Classification (GTDB taxonomy): domain Bacteria; phylum Pseudomonadota; class Alphaproteobacteria; order Rhizobiales; family Kaistiaceae; genus JBBDMC01. Next base: position 437,963 of record CAVVOK010000004.1, on the reverse strand, counting down.
AAGTTACCGACCTCGTCGCCACGGGTGCTGAAGTCGGGAATCTGCGGACGCGCGGTGACGCGGTGGCTGACACGGTTGGCCGCGTCGGCGAGACGGCGCAGGGGCGCGGCGATGGTGCCGGCGAGCAGCATCGCCAGAACCACCGTGACGCCAGCGGCGACGAGGAAGACGCGCACGATGGCGAGGCGCTCGGCGTGGACAATGGCGTCGATGTCACCGCCCTCGGTGGAAAGCAGCAACGCACCGTGGACTGAGCGGTATCGCTGGATCGGGACCGCCACCGAAACGATCAGCTCGCCCTGATCGTTGACGCGAACGATCTGGTTCGGGATGCCGTCCAGAGCGGAGGAGACCTCCTCGTAGCCGCGCCCGTTGGCGCCGCCGAGCTCCTGGTAGGTCGGCAAATCCCGGCTCGACAGCCACGCGTTGAACTTGCGCCAGGCGGTCTCGAACCAGCTTTCCTCCGCGTTCGCCGGCGGCGGCAGATCGAAGCGAAGGATCTGCCCGCGCGAATAGAGGTGCCGCGAATCGACGATCAGCGTGCCGTCGCGATCGTAGATGCGGGCGCGGGTCATGGTCGGCGAGATCAGCCGACGCAGGATGGGGGCGACCTTCTCGGGGTTGATGGAGAAATCGATGTCTTCGACCGGCTGGTCGAACGGCGACAGGCTCTGACCGGCCTGCAGGTTGAGGAGTTGATCCGGATCGACGGTGATGGTGTCGGTCTCATCGACCGTCGCGGAGGAGGCGATGGCGCCGGCGATGATCTCGCCCTGGGTGAGCAGGCTGGAGACGCGCGCGTCGATCAAGCCGGCGCGGAACTGGTTGAGGTAGAGGATGCCGGAGACCAGGACGACCAGCGCCACCAGGTTGAAGACGATGATGCGCCGCGTGAGGCTGGTGAACAGGTGCAGCGATGTGAACCGCGAAACGCGGGCGAAGGCACGCCGCAGCGGGCCGATGCGCGGCGCCAGCCCTTCGACCTCGATCAGTTGTCGCTCGTCGACCCCTGCCGTCATCGCGGCTTCGGACCGCGCTGGGCGGTCAGACCTCCTTGAACCGGTAGCCCACGCCGTAAAGCGTCTCGATCATGTCGAACGCCGGATCGACCGATTTGAACTTCTTGCGCAGCCGCTTGATGTGGCTGTCGATGGTGCGGTCGTCCACGTAGACCTGATCGTCATACGCGGCGTCCATCAAGGCATTGCGGCTTTTTACCACGCCTGGACGGTGCGCCAAGGCGTAAAGGATCAGGAATTCGGTCACGGTCAACGTGACGGGCAGCCCCTGCCAGGTGCAGGTGTGCCGCTCCTGGTCCATGGAGAGCGCGCCGCGGTCCAGCACGCGGGCGGTCTCGATAGGCTTCTTTTCGGCCGGATCGCGGACCTGGAAACGGCGCAAAACCGCCTTGACGCGCTCGACCAGCAGCCGCTGGGAGAACGGCTTCTTGATGAAGTCGTCGGCGCCCATCTTGAGGCCGAACAACTCGTCGATCTCGTCGTCCTTGGAAGTCAGAAAGATGACCGGAAGGTCGGTCTTCTGGCGCAGCCGCCGCAGCATCTCCATGCCATCCATGCGCGGCATCTTGATGTCCAGGATGGCGAGGTCCGGCATTCCGGTCTGGAATCCGTCCAAGGCGGATGCGCCGTCGGTATAGGTCTGGACACGGTAGCCCTCCGATTCGAGGGCGATCGAGACCGAGGCCAGAATATTGCGATCGTCGTCGACCAGGGCGATCGTCGGCATGAGGTCGCTTACTCCGTCAAAGGCACCGCCCCCCCCTTGGGCATCGGAAGCCTCCGCCCTTTGCGATGACAATTGCGCGCAAAGTGTGGCGCGACCCTAGCGGTTTCCAGCGCCTCGCGCCATGCGGCGGACGGGTGGGTGTTGCCCCGGCACGCCGCGAAGTTGTTTTTTTCAGGCAAGATAGCCAATTTGCTTGCGTTGCCGGCGCGGAAACGGCAGGGACTACGCCAACAACAAGACGTTCCAGCGGAGGTTGTCGATGGGGGATTTGCCCGCGAACGCGGCGGCATTGGCCGCGAGGGTTGCAGAGGGCGGGGGACGTCTCCACGTCAACCTGCGTGAAGCAGCGCTGTACGAGGCGGCGCTTGTGCACGGCGAGGGTCACGTGGCCGCCGGCGGCGCGCTGGTCGCCACCACCGGACCGCACACCGGCCGCTCCCCCAAGGACAAGTTCATCGTCCGCGACGACACCACCCGCGACACCGTGTGGTGGGACCACAACCAGGCGATGGAGCCCGAGGCGTTCGACGCGCTGGTGCGCGATTTCCTGGCCCACGCGGGCAAGAGCGAGTTGTATGTCCAAGACCTCTTCGCCGGGGCCGACCCGGCCCATCGTATCGCGGTGCGCGTGATCGCCGAGCGGGCGTGGCATGCGCTGTTCATCCGCAATTTGCTAATCCGCCCGACCGAAGCGGAACTCGCCGGTTTCGTCCCGCAGTTGACCATCGTCGATCTTCCCGGATTCGGCGCCGACCCGGAGCGCCACGCGACGCGCAGCGAGACGGTGATCGCATCCGATTTCACGCGCGGCATGGTGCTGATCGGCGGCACGGCCTACGCGGGCGAGATCAAGAAGTCGGTGTTCGGCTTCCTCAACTTCGTGCTGCCGCCCAAGGGCGTGATGCCGATGCACTGCTCGGCCAACGTCGGCCGGAACGGCGACGCAGCGGTGCTCTTCGGCCTCTCCGGCACGGGCAAAACGACGCTTTCCACCGATCCGCAGCGCCCGCTCATCGGCGACGATGAGCACGGCTGGAGCCCGGAGGGCGTGTTCAACTTCGAGGGCGGCTGCTACGCCAAGACGATCCGCCTGTCGCCCAAGGCCGAGCCGGAGATATTCGGCGCGACGCATCGCTTCGGCACGGTTCTCGAGAACGTGGTGACCGACCCGACGACGCGGGAGCCAGACTTCGACGACGGGTCGCTGACCGAGAACGGCCGCGCCGGCTACGCGCTCGACGCCATCGCCAACATCGAGCGGAGCGGCCGCGGCGGGCACCCCAAGAACGTCATCATGCTGACCGCCGACGCTTTCGGGGTCATGCCGCCGATCGCGCGGCTGAGCGCGGCGCAAGCGATGTACCACTTCCTGTCCGGCTACACGGCCAAGGTGGCGGGCACCGAACGCGGCGTCAGCGATCCCGAGGCGACGTTCTCGACCTGCTTCGGCGCGCCGTTCATGCCGCGGCACCCGGTGGTGTACGGGGAGATGTTGGAGAAGCTGATCAAGCAGCACGGCTCGACTTGCTGGCTGATCAACACCGGTTGGACGGGCGGCCCATACGGCGTCGGCCATCGCATGCCGATCGCCGCGACGCGCGCGCTGCTCCGCGCCGCGCTCGATGGCACGCTCAACAACGCGAATTTCACGACCGAGCCGGTGTTTGGTTTGGAGGTGCCGACGGCGGTCGAGGGCGTCGAAGCGGCGCTGCTCAGCCCGCGGCAGACGTGGAAGGATCAGGCGGCATACGACTGGCAGGCGACCAAGCTCGCGGCGATGTTCGTCAAGAACTTCCACAAGTTCGAATCGCACGTCGAAGACGCGGTGCGCACCGCGGCGCCTCGCGCGGGCGCGGCGGTTCCGGCCTAGCGGCACCTCGGCTAGAATCGCCGCGCTTCAACCTGAGGAGCGCGGCGTCTTGGCGACACAGACCGGCGACAAACCAGCGGAATTTTCGCCGTCCGCGGCCGCGAAACGCGTGCTGCGGCTTGCGACCACGGCGTCGCTCGCCACGCTCACGGCCGACGGCGCGCCGTTCGCCTCGCTGGTCACCGTTGCCGCGACACCGGCCGGCGAGCCGATCCTGCTCATCTCGCGGCTGGCGGTGCACACGAAGAACTTGGCGCGGGACGATCGGGCGTCACTACTCATGGTGGCGCCGGGCGGGGAAGCCGGCGATCCGCTCGCGGGCGCGCGGCTAACCCTTTGGGGCGCAATAGGAAACGCCGACGACGACGCGATGCTGAAGCGGCGGTTCCTGGCCGTCCACGCCGAGGCGGAAGGCTACGCCGGTTTCAGCGATTTCTCGTTCCGGCGCTTCCATGTGGCGGGCGGGCACCTGGTCGCCGGATTCGGCCGCATCGTCGACCTTAAGCCGTTGGAAATACTCACCGATTGCAGCGATGCCGAGGAGCTTCTGGCGGCGGAAGAGAGCGCCATCGAACACATGAATCGCGACCACGCGGAGGCGCTTTCGCTCTACGCGACGCGCCTTCTCGGCATGCCGTCGCACGCGTGGCGCATGACCGGCGCAGACCCCGATGGAATAGACCTGCACGGGGGCGCAGCGCGTGCGCGGCTTGCGTTTGCATCGCGGGTGACGAGCGCCGCCGGATTGCGCAAGACGCTCGCCGATCTCGCCCGCCAAGCGCGGGCGACGACGCTCACGTGACGGGCGGTCCGCGCCAAGTGTTGTCGCGCCAGAGCGCGGTGAGGCCCTCCCGGTAGGTCGGGTAGCGGAGCGCGACGCCGAGGTCGTTCTTGATGCGGTCGTTCCCGACGCGCTTGTTCTCGGCGTAGAACGAGCGGGCCATCGGCGAGAGGTCGGCCGCACCGAACGGAACCTCCGGCGGCGGGGGCACGCTCATCAGTCCGGCGGCATACGCGGTCACGTCCTCGGGCGGTGCCGGCTCGTCGTCGGCAACGTTGAAGACGCCGGCGGCGCAAGCCATGAGCGCCGCCTTCAGCGTCGCGGCGACGTCATCCACATGGATGCGGTTGAATACCTGGCCAGGCTTCACGACGCGGTGCGCGCTTCCCTCCGCGAGCTTCACAAAGGCGTTGCGGCCGGGGCCGTAAATGCCGGCAAGGCGGAAGGTCGCGAGCGGCACGCCGCGCTCGTCGGCGACAGCCCGCCAGGCGCGCTCGGCCTCAAGCCGCGCGACGGAACGCGGCGATGTCGGGTTGGGCGGCGTCGCCTCGTCCACCCAATCGCCGCCATGGTCGCCATAGACACCGACGGTGGAGAGGTAGCCGATCCAGGCGAGGTGCGACGCGGCGAGCACGCTATCGCGGTGGCACGTGAGCACGGGATCGACCTCGCCGGGCGGGATCGACACGACGAGGTGCGTCGTCTGGCGAAGCGCCTCGGCGACGCCGATGCCGGGACCGTCGCCGGAGAACATGAACGCGCGGATGCCGGTCGCGGCGAGCGACACGGCGCGCTCCACGCCGCGCACGGTGCCGCCGATCCAATCCGCCTCGTCCCTCATGGCGTCGGCGAGAGCGACGCCGCTGAAGCCAAGCCCGAACACGAACAAGCGGATGGGCGCCTTCATGCCGCCTCCCCGCGCCATTCGGTAACGACGTCGGGATCGCGTTCGCGAGCCAGCGCCTGATCGCGGTGCGAGGCGAACGCCTGCGCGTCGAGCAGCCGCGACAGCGCCCACACCGCCGCGCCACGCACCAGGGATGAGGCATCGTCGAGGCGTGCGCTTGCGGTATCCGCGAGGGTCGCATCGCCGGAATTGCCGACGGCGATCAGCACGTTGCGGACGAAGCGGTCGCGCCCGATGCGCTTGATCGGCGAGCCGGAAAAATGCGCGCGGAAACCCGCGTCGTCCAACGCGGCAAGGTCGGCCAGCGGCGGGGCGACGAGATCGTCGCGCGCGGCGAGCTTCGCCTCGCGGGTGGTCCGCGCGAACTTGTTCCACGGGCAGACGGCCAGGCAATCGTCGCAGCCGTAGATGCGGTTTCCCATCGCCGCGCGGAACGCGCGCGGGATCGGGCCGGCATGCTCGATGGTGAGGTACGAGATGCAGCGGCGCGCATCGAGGCGATACGGCGCGGGGAACGCACCGGTCGGGCAGACGTCGAGGCAGGCGCGGCAGGAGCCGCAACGGTCCGCCTCCGGCGCATCGGGGGGAAGCGCGATCTCGGTCAGGATCGCGCCGAGAAACAGCCACGAGCCGAACTCGCGGCTGACGAGGTTGGTGTGCTTGCCCTGCCACCCGAGGCCCGCGGCCTCGGCGAGCGGCTTCTCCATCAGCGGCGCGGTATCGACGAAGACCTTGACGGCGGTTCCCGTTTTCGTGGCGAAGCGCTGCGCGACGCGTTTGAGCTTGCCCTTGATCAGGTCGTGGTAGTCGCGGTTGCGCGCGTACACCGAAACGGTGGCGCGATCGCTCATGGCGAGCGTCGCCAGCGGATCGCCTGCCGGGCCGTAGTTGACACCGAGCATCAGGACCGCGCCGATCTCGGGCCAAAGGGCGCGCGGACTGCCACGGCGGGCGGCCTTCGCCTCGAGCCACGTCATGGTGCCGTGGTGGCCCTCGGCGAGAAAGCGGGCGAGCCGGGGCGCGGCGTCCGGGATCGCGTCAGGCGCGGCGACGCCGGCGGCATCGAAGCCCTCGCCGCGGGCATCCGCGAGAAGCGCCGCCTTGAGGCCGGCCGGGTCGCTCAGAAGTCGAGGTTGGCGTAGTTCGCCGACGGCGGCATGCCGCGCACCACGTCGGTGAGGAGCGCGCGGAAGGACGGCCGCGACTTGACCCGCGCGTACCATGTCTTCGCGGTTGCGTCCTCCTCCCATGGCACCTCGCCGAGATAATCCGCCGTCGAAAACGCGGCTCCGGCCGCGAGATCGGCGAAGCTCATCGCGTCGCCGGCAAGGCAACCCCGCCGCGCGGCCAGGTAGCCGACGTAGCCAAGATGATAGCGGATATTGGCGCGCGCGGCGCGGATCGCCGCCGCGTCCGGCGAACCGCCACCTTCCGCCATGGTCATGTGCCGCTTGTGGACTTTCTCCTTGACGAGATAGCCGGTGACCTCGTCCTCCATCTTGCCGAGGAACCAGTGCATCAGCCGGCGAACCTCGGCGCGCGCCGCGGGCGCCTGGGGCATCAGCGCGTTCTCGCCCAAACGCGCGCCGCGGGTCTCGGCGAGGTATTCCGCGATCACGTCGGGGAGGGCGACGACCGACTGATCGTCGTCGATCAGCACGGGAAGGGTGCCGGCTGGGTTGAGCTTCAACAACGCCTCGCTCCGCTCCCACGGCGTTTCCTCGACGAGCGTCGGCGTCTCGCCGTACTCGGCGAGGACAAGGCGGACGAAGCGGGAACCGGCGGAGAGCGCGTAGTGGTGCAGGAGAGGCATCAGGCTGGCTGCACTGCTCGCGATGGGGGACGAATCTGTGCCGCGCCGGGCTTTCGCGGTATAGAGCCGCCACCTCACGCGAACAAGCCGATTCGGCCGACGCGCCGACGCGAGACACCGGAGACGACATCACCGTGGCGCCGCGTGCCTGATGGACATCGCTTCGATCTTTGACGCGGTCGTGCTCGGCATCGTCGAGGGCGTGACCGAGTTCATCCCGGTCTCGTCGACCGCGCACCTGCTGCTCGCCGGACGGCTGCTTGGCTTTGAAAGCGCCGGCAAGGCGTTCGAGGTGCTGATTCAGCTCGGCGCCATCCTGGCGCTCCTGACGGTCTACGCGGCGCGGCTGCGAAAGCTTATCATCGACTTGCCGCGCGACCGCCGCACGCAGCGCTTCGCGCTCGGCGTGATCATCGCCTTCCTGCCGGCGGCGATCCTCGGCGTCACTTTTCACAAGTTCATCACCGGCACGCTGTTCAACTCGGTGCTAATCATTTCGCTGGCGCTGATCATCGGCGGCGTTGCGCTGATCTGGATCGACCGGCTGCCGCTCAAGCCGCGCCGTCACGACGTGATGGACTATCCGTTGTTGGTGTGCCTGGGCATCGGGCTCTTCCAGTGCCTGTCGCTGATCCCCGGCGTGTCGCGCTCGGGCGCGACAATCGCCGGCGCGCTGCTTCTCGGCGGCGACCGGCGCACGGCGGCGGAATATTCGTTCTTCCTCGCCATGCCGACAATGGCGGGCGCCTTCGTCTACGACCTGTACCAAAACATCGGGTCGCTCGACGCGGGCGCCGGGCTACTGATCGCGGTCGGATTCGCGGTCGCGTTCGTGTCGGCGCTGGTGGTGGTGCGCGGCTTCCTGGACTTCGTCAGCGCACGCGGCTTCGCGCCGTTCGGCTGGTGGCGGATCGCGGTCGGCGTGCTCGGCCTGATCGCCGTGTTCGCGTTCGGCGTTGACCAACCGGCGACGACGACGGCCTCAGGCCGTGCGGTGACGCTCGAACTGGCCGCGCGGACGAAAGCGCTCGAGGTAGCTCGGCAAGATCGCGGCGAGGCTGTCGGGATCGATCCCCAGCGCCTCGATGGTGCGGCCCTCGGCTTTGGCGGCCTCTGACACGACGTTGTCCACCATCAACTGACGCACCTGATCGACGGTGATGAGCGGCTTCGGCAGAACCTGCAGCACCGATGCCCCCGCCCGTGCCATCCACCACGGCACCGGTATCAGCGGCCGCCAACGGTCGATCGCGGCGAGCATCATCTCCTGCAGCTCGCGGAAGGTCTTCACCTCCGGGCCGCCGACCTCATACACCGTGCCGCCGCGAACCTTGCCCTCAACCGCATCGGCGATGGCGTGCGCCACGTCGCCGACGAACACGGGCTGAAAGCGGGTGTGGCCGCCGCCGAACAGCGGCAGGGCCGGCAACATGCGGGCGAGGCCGGCGAAGCGGTTGAAGAAATGATCCTCCGGGCCGAACTGGAGTGATGGTCGAAAGACGACGGCGCCCGGCATCGTCTCGAACACCGCCGCCTCGCTGGCGGCTTTGCTTCGCCCGTAGGCCGACGGCGAATCCGGGTCGGCGCCGATGGCGGAAACGTGGACGAGACGCGCGATGCCGGCGGCGCGCGTCGCCTCGGCGATGGCGCGGGCGCCGAACACGTTGACGGCATCGACGCGCTGGCGCCCCTGATTGGAAAAGATGGCGACGAGATTAACGACCGCGTCGGCATCGGTGACGGCGCGGTCCACCGACCAACGGTAGCGCACATTGGCCTGCACCGGCTGCACCCAACCGACGCCGCCGAGCGGCTGGAGGTGGCCGGCGAGATCGGGCCGGCGCACCGCCGCCCGCACGCGCCAGCCGCGCTTCAGAAGCGCGCGCACGAGGTGGCGGCCGACGAAGCCGGAGCCGCCGAAGACCGTGACGAGGCCCTTGTCCGAGGTTGCGATGGGCATACGCGTTCCCGCCTGTTGCGTCGCAAGAAACGACCGCGGTTGGTCTCATATCGGCTGGCCGCGCGACTGTACAGACCGCGCGCGCAACGGCGCGAAGGCCAGCGTTGACAAGGGTCGGGGCCACCCTTACCTATCGCGCCCCAAGCCCAGGTGGCGGAATTGGTAGACGCGCACGGTTCAGGTCCGTGTGGTGCAAGCCGTGGAGGTTCGAGTCCTCTCCTGGGCACCAGGCATTCGCCGGTGCTTCCTCGCGTCCGGCGCGGGGATCCGCCCCCGGAGGCGCCCGCCGCTGCGGTTCCTCGATCGACCAATGGCATACGTGCCCGCGAACCCGGTCGCGCTTGAGTATTGACGTATCCCCTCCAGGAGGATAGGAATGGCCGAGGATAAACACGTGCACGCGACGCATCCGGAAGTCATCAAACGCCTGAAGCGCGCCGACGGGCACCTGAGAAGCGTGATCGAAATGATCGAGAGCGGCAAACCCTGTGTCGATGTCGCCCAGCAGCTTCACGCGGTGGAGAAGGCGATCGGCCAGGCGAAGCGCACGCTCATCCAGGATCACTTGGATCACTGCCTGGAAGAGACGGTCGGCACGCTTCCGCGCGAGCGGCGCGGGCCGATCGACGAGTTCAAGGACATCACCAAGTACCTCTAGGGGCGCCGATTGATCGAGCTGCTGCAGCAAGGTGTCACCAGCGCATGGCTGTTCGTCCCGACGGCGATCATGCTCGGTGCGCTGCACGGCCTCGAGCCGGGGCACTCCAAGACGCTGATGGCGGCGTTCATCGTCGCCGTGCACGGTACGGCGGCGCAGGCGGTGCTGCTCGGTGTGTCGGCGACGCTCTCCCACACGGCGATCGTGTGGATCGTGGCGCTCGGCGGCATGGCGTTCTTCAACGGTCTCGACGCGGAGACGGTCGAGCCGTACTTCCAGCTCGCCTCCGCGGTGCTGATCATCGGCATCGCGTCATGGATGGCGTGGCGCACCTACCAGGGGCAGCGTGACGCGCGGCTCGCCGCGGCGCACGACCACGATCACCATCATCTCCACGACCACGGGCACGATCACGGGCACAGCCACGCGGTGGCGGAGCGCCGCGTCGACACCGGGCACGGCGTGCTTGCGCTGGCAATCGAGGCGGTGCCGGGGCACTCGTACCACTGGCGGGTGCGGGCGCTCTCCGGTCACGGGTGGAACCCGAAGGCGGTGAAGGTGGAGATCAGCCGCGCGGACGGGCGCGTGCAGGAATTCTCGTTCGCGGACGCGGGCGGCTACCTACAGTCGCGCGAGGCGATTCCCGAGCCGCTCGATTTCGATGCGCGGCTGATGCTCGGACACGGCGACCACGTCCACGACTACGCGTTGACGTTCGCGGAGACGGCCGATCACGAGCACGCCGACGACGATCACGCGCACGAGGGGCTCGACGTGTCGAGCGGCGACTTCGAGGACGCGCACGCCGCCGCGCACGCCGCCGACATCCGTAAGCGCTTCACCAACCAGAACGTCACCACCTGGCAGATCGTGCTGTTCGGGCTGACCGGCGGGCTGATCCCCTGCCCGGCGGCGATCACGGTGCTGCTGCTCTGCCTGCAACTGAAGCAGATCTGGCTCGGCGCGCTGCTGGTGTTCTGCTTCAGCGTCGGGCTCGCGGCGACGCTGGTCGCGGTCGGCGTCGTCGCCGCGGTCGGCGTCGGCCAGGCAAGCAAGCGCTGGCCGTGGTTCGACACGTTCGCGCGGCGCGCGCCCTACCTGTCGAGCGCGCTCATCGTCGCGGTCGGCATCTACGTCGGGATCACGGGCTGGCTGGGGATCGCGGCGCAGGCAGCCAGCTAGGCGCGACGCGCGGCGCCACGGACCCGGTGACAACATCGGACGCCGGATGATCGCCGCTCGCCGACACGGCCACAACGTCGCCGGGGAACGGCGGCGGAGGTACGGCCCCCGGCTGCCAATCACGCAGCATCTGGCTAGCCTTGGCGCTCTCTTCCGGCGTCATCGTGCGGGAGAGGCGGTTCATCTGATCGGTGGCCACGGCGCGATCGTCCTCGCCGGTCAAGCCGCGGCGGGCGAGCGCGTACCACATGAACGCGGTCGGATAGTCGCGCGTAACGCCCGTGCCCTCCACGTAGAGCTTGGCGAGATCGAACTGGGCGTGGGCGTCGTCGAGGGCGGCGGAAGACTGAAGCCAGCGCGCGCCGAGGGCGTAGTCGGGGATCGGCCTGTCGAGAAATTCGCGGGCGATGGCGTAGCGGATCTGGGGATTGTCGGGATCGGTGGCGAGCGAATACCACTTCACCGCGGCGCCGTAGTCCTGCGGCGCGGCGATGCTGGCAATCTTGAGGCCGGCGATCTCGGCGGACGTTGCCGCGTGGCGGATGTCGCCGACGAGGTCGAGGCTGCCGTCGTTGGCGGGGTTGGATTGCCCCATACCGGGTGTAACCAGGAACGGATCGCTGCCGCCGCTGCCGAGATAGGCGGCGGCGGTCGCGGCGCCGGCGCCGCGTGCCAACTTCGCGGCGGCGCCGAAGGTGTTCTGCACGATGGTCGTGTCGCGATCATGCGCTGACGCGGCGGTGCGACCGCTGACGCCGCCGGGGACGCTCAGACCCAGGTGGGGACGCCACGACAGAAGCCCACCCACGTCGTTGCGCACGCCATCCCACCCGCCGTCCGCGAAGAACGCGATTGGCAGGGCGATGGACGCCAGCAGGGCGGTTACTACAACTCCTTGGCGCATTGTTCGGCGCCTCCAAACTTGTCGCGAGCATAAGCGCGGCGGATTTGCATAAAATTAAATGCAAAGGCGGAAATTTCGGACCTTGGTTATCCGGCTGTTAACGATATGGACGCCGGCCAACCGCAAAAGCCGCGGGCGGGGGTGCGAGGGCCGCGGTCAAATGATTAAGAGGTGGGGGCTATGACCGCGGGCATGACGATCCGATTTCACCGGGGCGACCTGCCCGATCTCGCGCGCTATGCGACGTCGGTGGCGATCGACACAGAGACGCTCGGCCTCAATCCGCACCGCGACCGGCTTTGCGTGGTGCAGCTTTCCAACGGCGACAGCACGGCCGACGTGGTGCAGATCGCGGCGGGGCAGACGACCGCGCCCAACATCACGCGTCTCCTCGCCGACAAAAGCGTGACCAAGATCTTCCACTACGCGCGCTTCGACATCGCAGTGCTCGCCAACGCGTTCGGTGTGATGGCCGAGCCGATCTTCTGCACCAAGATCGGCTCGCGGCTGACGCGCACCTACACCGACCGTCACGGCCTCAAGGACCTGGTCAAGGACCTGCTGGACGTCGAAATCTCCAAGCAGCAGCAGAGCTCGGACTGGGCGGCGGACACGCTGAGCGACGCGCAGCTCGCCTACGCCGCCTCCGATGTGCTCCACCTGCACGCGCTAAAGGCAGAGCTCGAGCGCCGACTCGACCGCGAGGGCCGACGGGACCTCGCCGACGCTTGCTTCGCGTTCCTGCCAATGCGGGCACGGCTCGATCTTGCCGGGTGGGGCGGAGAGGACATCTTCGCGCACTAGCGGCGAACGGCTGCCGGCAACGCCACACGTTGCAGCCGGGCCGACTTGGCCCCACAATGGCCGAATGTGCCGACAACCAGGACGCGCATGAGCGACGTTGGCGAAGAGGTCCATCGGGAGGATGCAGGAGCCGCGCGGCGGCAACGCATCCGGTACGACCCGACGCGCGCCCGCGGGACCGACGTATTCCTCGCGGCGCAGAGCCACAGCCGCCGCATCAGGTGGCTGAAAATCGGCCTATTGGGGCTCGCCGCGGCCGGCGCGGCCACGTTCTTCGCCACCGCCCATTTCGTCCCGAGCGACCTCGCCACCATCGCCAAGCTCGCCGGCATCGACGCCACGTCCGAGAGCGTGGTCATGAACAAGCCGCGCATCTCCGGCTTCGAGGGCACGCGCCGCGCCTACGAGGTGCAGGCCAACAAAGCCGTGCAGAGACCTCAACGACCCCAAGGTCGTCACCTTCGACCAGATCGACGCCTCGATCGGGCTCGACAACGCCGGCACCGCCAAGCTGGATGCCACCACCGGCATCTACGACGGCAACGACAACACGCTGGTGCTCAAGGATGGCATCGCGATCGAGACGACCACCGGCTACTGGGCGTCGGTCAAGGAAGCGGCGATCGACCTCGCAAACGGCAGCCTCACCACCTCGCACCCGATCGAGATCCGTACCGACCAGGGGACGATCCGCGCCAACGGCTTGCAGGTGAGCGACCGGGGCAAACGCATCTCGTTCGTCAACGGCGTGTCGGTGACTTACCTGCCGGCCGGCGAACTCGCCGCCGCGCCCGCGGGAGACCAGTGACGGTGGCGCGCGCGCCGATCGCGCTCGCCGTCGTGCTGTCGCTTGGGCTGGCGATGCCGGCCGCGGCCGATACGGCTGCCGACCTCTTCGCCGGCTTCCAGGCGAAATCGACCGACCCGGTGCAGGTGAACGCCAACGCGCTGGAGGTCTACGAGGAGGGCAAGCAGCGCATCTCGGTGTTCACCGGCGACGTGGTGGTGACGCGCGGCGACACGACGCTCAAGGCCGCGACGATAAAGCTCTACTCGAGCCTCGAGGGGAAGGCTTCGGTCGATGCCTTCACGCGCATTGAGGCCGACGGTGGCATTGTCGTGCGCTCCAAGGACCAGACGCTCACGGGCAACAGCGCCGTCGTCAACATGGTGGCCAACACCATCGTCGTCTCGGGCAAAGTGGTGCTGTCGCAAAGCGGTAACGTGCTCGCCGGGACACGGCTGGTGGTCGATCTCGCGACCGGGCGGGCGCGGCTCGAGGGCAACCAGGTGCAGGGCGTGTTCACGCCCGGCAGCACGCCCGCGGCCGGGCAGTAGCCCTCGACACGCGCCGTGGCGGAGCTTATCTCCTGAGGAGACCGGAGGGCCGCTCGCGCGTGGCGATTTCCAATGCTTACGGCCGGGATTCGGCGCGGCGCGCCGCCAACGGGGCAACGCGTCCGCGCCGGGGCGAGGCCGAGGCCGAGGGGTCGCCCTCGCGGCTGGTGCCCAATGCCGGCGGGCGCGGCTGGCTGGTCGCGCGCCATCTCGCCAAGGCCTATCGCGGGCGGCCGGTGGTGCACGATGCGAGCCTAGCCGTGGCGCGCGGTGAGGCGGTGGGGCTGCTCGGCTCCAACGGCGCCGGCAAGACCACGATCTTCTACATGATCACCGGGCTCATCCGCGCCGATGCCGGAACCATCGAGATAGACGGCTACGACGTGACGCACATGCCGATGTACCGCCGCGCGCGGCTGGGCATCGGCTACCTGCCGCAGGAAACCTCGATCTTTCGCGGGATGACGGTGGAGGCCAACATCCGCTCCATCCTGGAGGTGGTCGAGCCCGACCGGGCGGCGCGCGAGGAGCACCTCGAGGCGCTGCTGGACGAATTTCATATCGCGCACCTCCGCAATGCCTCGGCGATCTCGCTCTCCGGCGGCGAGCGGCGACGTTGTGAGATAGCCCGGGCGCTGGCGAGCCGCCCGGCGTTCATGCTGCTCGACGAGCCGTTCACCGGTATCGACCCGATCGCCGTGGGCGACATCCAGGCGCTGGTGCGCCATTTGACCGGCCTCGGCATCGGCGTTCTGATCACCGACCACAACGTGCGCGAAACGCTGGGCCTGATTGACCGCGCATACATCATCCACGCCGGAGAGGTGCTGTACGAGGGGCGCCCGAACGACATCGTCGCCAGCCCCGAGGTGCGCCGCCTTTACCTTGGCGAGCAGTTTAGCCTTTAACGCAATGGTTTCTTAAGGTAGCTAGACTGGGCAAGCAAAACTTGGACCAGTCGCTCAGCCTGTTGTTCCCGCGTATGGCGCTTTCGCAGAAACTCGAGCTTCGTCAGACCCAGTCGCTGGTCATGACGCCGCAGCTGATGCAGGCCATCAAGCTGCTGCAGCTCTCCAATATCGATCTCACTGCCTACGTCGAAGCGGAGCTCGAACGCAATCCGCTGCTGGATCGCGCCGAAACCGACGAGAGCGACGGTAGGGGTTCCGGCGAGACCAACCCGGAACCGGCCGCCGCGAATGGCGAGCAAGGGTCCGAGTGGCTGCAGTCGGAGCTCGAGCCGGACGCCGGCGTGATCGCCGACAAGCTCGACACCGACCTCGGCAACGTCTTCCCCGACGACCCGGGCAAGAGCGAAGAGCGCGGCCCGATGTTCAAGGACACCTGGGCGCAGGCGCCATCGCGCCAGACGGTGAGCGTCGACGACTACAATCTCGAGGCGTTCGTCGCCGAGGAGAAGTCGCTGGCGCAATACCTCACCGATCAGTTCGGGCTGGTGATCGCCGACCCCGACCTCAAGCTGATCGGCCACGTGCTGATCAACGAGATCGACGAAAGCGGGTATCTGCGCGCCGACACGGGTGCCATTGCTGAGCGGCTCGGCGTATCGCTCGAAATCGTCGAAACGGTGCTGGCGGCGATCCAGACGCTGGAGCCGAGCGGCGTTGGGGCGCGCGACCTTGGGGAATGCCTGGCGATCCAGCTTCGCGAGAAGGACCGCCTCGACCCGGCGATGGCGGCGCTCGTCGCGAACCTCGACCTTGTGGCGCGACGCGACACCGCCGCGCTGAAGGCGCGCTGCGGCGTTGACGACGAGGATCTCGCCGACATGCTGGTGGAACTGCGTGCGCTCGACCCGAAGCCGGGACGCGCGTTCGGCGCGACGACGGTGCAGACGGTGGTGCCGGACGTGATGGTGCGGCAGGGGCCGGACGGCGGCTGGCTGGTGGAACTGAACTCCGGGACGCTCCCGCGGGTGCTGGTCAACCAGACCTATCTTGCCGCGGTCGGTGGGCGCAAACGCAGCGACGGCGACAAGGCGTACCTCGCCGACTGTCTGCAAAGCGCAAACTGGCTGGTGAAGAGCCTCGACCAGCGCGCGCGCACGATCCTGAAGGTCGCCACCGAGATCGTGCGCCAGCAGGACGCATTCCTCGCCGAGGGCGTGCAGCACTTGAGGCCACTGAACCTCAAGACCGTCGCCGAGGCGATCGGCATGCACGAGTCGACGGTCTCGCGCGTCACCTCGAACAAGTACATCGCGACCAGCCGCGGCATTTTTGAGCTGAAGTATTTTTTCACCGCGGCGATCGCGGCGGCGAACGGCGGCGAAGCGCACTCGGCGGAGGCGGTGAGGCACCGCATTCGTCGCCTGATCGACGGCGAAGCGAGCGACGCCGTGCTGTCCGACGACATCATCGTGAAGGTGCTGCGGGAATCGGGCATCGACATCGCGCGGCGCACCGTCGCCAAGTACCGTGAGGCGATGCGCATCCCGTCATCCGTCGAGCGGCGGCGCGCCAAGCAATTCGCGGGGACTTAGTTGTCCACCGCGTGTGCGCCGCCGGTCGCCGCACCTAGGAGCGCACAACGGGGGCTCGGTTGACTTGTCCGGCGATGGTCCCTTAGAAGGGCGCCCGGCACGCGGGGGCAAGCCTGGGTCACAACGGCACGCGACGGCACGACCGCCGCCCCGTTGAACGGCTCGCAAGCTGGCAAGTTTGGGCAACCAACAGAAGGCTCGAAGCCAAGATGACCCTGCGGATTTCCGGGAAAAACCTGGATATCGGCGATGCATTCCGCGATAGCGCGGAGGCGCGCATCGACGACGCGGTCAGGCGATATTTCGACGGCGGCTTCAGCGGGGCCGTGACGCTGGAGCGCGAGGGGTCCGGTTTCCGGACGGACTGCTCGATCCACCTCGACACCGGCATCGTGCTGTGCGCGGCGGGCGCGGCAAAGGACCCGCACCAGAGCCTGGATCTCGCGGCGGCGCGTATCGAGAAGCGCCTGCGCCGCTACAAGCGCCGCCTTAAGGATCACCACGTACGCCGCGAGGCCGACGTTCCGGCGGCAGCGTACGTGATCGCCAATCTGGACGAGGAAACCGAAGTCGCGCCAGACTACAATCCGACGATCATCGCCGAAGAGACGACGCAACTGAGCACGATGACGGTCGGCGAAGCCGTCATGGCGATGGACATGAGAGACCAGCCGGTCATCGTATTTCGCCACGCCGGGCACGGCGGGATCAACGTCGTATACCGGCGCACCGACGGTCACATCGGGTGGATCGATCCGAAGTCGACCGTCGAGCGCGCCGCCACACACTGACCGCTTTTGCCCATAACCACTAGTGGGTGGGCGTTACCGATTTTTACGATCGCTGGCTGAGACAAAATGGATCTAAGTGACCTGATCAATTCCGACGCGGTGCTTCCGGCGCTGAAGGCCAACAGCAAGAAGCAGGTGCTGCAGGCGCTGGCGGAGAAGGCCGCGGAGATGACCGGACGCGACGAGCGCACGATCTTCGAGCTGCTGGTGCAGCGGGAGAAGCTCGGATCGACCGGGGTCGGCGGCGGCGTCGCCATACCGCACGGACGCATCGCCGGGCTCGAAGGCATCTTCGGCATGTTCGCGCGCCTGGCGCGGCCGGTCGATTTCGAGGCGGTGGACGAGCAGCCGGTGGACCTCGTGTTCCTGCTGCTCGCGCCCGAAGGGGCGGGCGCCGATCACCTGAAGGCACTGGCGCGGATCGCGCGCATCTTGCGCGACCCGGCGATCGTCGCGGCGCTGCGTGTTTCGCCGGACCGAGCCGCGCTCCACGCGGTGCTGACGCGCGGGGCGACTTCGGACGCGGCCTGAACCCAGGTCGCGGTCAGTGCAGGCTGACGGCCTCCAGATCGTTCTCATGGGCGTTGAGCACGACCGCCGCACGGCTGTCGGAGAGCATGATCGGCGTGCCATCGGCGCCGAGCAGCGCCCAAAGCTCCAAGCCGGGCGCGACGGTCGGCATGGTCGGGAACAAGTCGCGCGCCTCCTCGGCGTTCAGCGACCGCACGTAGGCGATGCGGCCCTCGCCGAGCCCGGCGAACGTCTCCGGAGACATCAATTCCCGGTGTTCGGTCACGGTGGTTTCACTGTGGTTCATCGCACTACCTCCTGGGCCGGCATCAGCCGCGCCCTCTGATTTCGATCCGCCGCGCCACGCGCTGCGCATCGGGCCGTACGAGCTCGATCGCCAGGAGCCCGTCGGCAAGATCCGCGCCCCTCACCTCGATCCCCTCCGCGAGCACGAACCGCTTCTGGAACTGGCGTGCCGCGATACCCCGGTAGAGGTAGTCGCGGTCGCCGAGATCGCTCTGGCGGCCGCGGATGACGAGCTCGTTCTCCTCGACCACCACCTCGATATCGCCGGGGGCGAAGCCGGCGACGGCGAGGGTGATGCGCAGCGTCTCGCAGCGCGCATCGGTCTTTGGCAGGCGCTCGATATTGTAAGGCGGATAGCCGTCCGACCCGGATCGAGAGAGGCGGTCCAGCGCCCGCTCGATCTCGTCGAAACCGAGCAGGAGCGGACTGGAAAACGTCGGCATACGGCTCATGGCTACGGCCCTCGCGACAAGCGGCCCACCCATCGGACCCTCCCGGAGGCATCCGACCAACGTGATATGGTGCGCCGGCGGCGCGCCCGCAAGCAGGCCGACTTAGCCGCGCAAGTAATGCCGCCGTTGTGATCGGGCGAGGGTTGCCGGTCCGCAGGGCCGTCGCCATCATGCGCCGCACGTTGGAAACTCAGGGGAGCGCATGGTCCGGAAGCTCGTGGTCACGGTCGTTGTTCTTGCCGTCATCGCCGCGGGCGTTTTCTGGCTGTTAACCGCACCCCGCGAAGTAGCCGCCAGCGCCATCCCCGCGCATGCGCCCGACGTCGCGAACGGCGAGCTGATGTTCTGGGTGGGCGGTTGCGAATCGTGCCACGCACCGGCGGGGGCCCAAGGCGACGACCGGCTGAAGCTCGGCGGCGGCCAAGTGCTATCCACGCCGTTCGGAGACTTCGTCGCCCCCAATATCTCACCCGATCCGGACCACGGCATCGGAGGGTGGACGACGGCGCAATTCGTCACTGCCATGAAGCTCGGCATCGCACCCGGTGGCATCCATCTCTATCCGGCGTTTCCCTATCCCTCCTACCAGCGCATGCGCCCCGAGGACTTGATCGACCTCAAGGCCTTTCTCGACACGCTGCCGGCGGTCGCCGACGCGAGCGGCACGCACTCGCTGGCCTTCCCCTACAACATCCGTCGCGGCATCGGGCTGTGGCAGCGGCTCCACGTCGACGGCGACGCGTTCGCGCCCGACCCGACAGCGAGCGACGAGGTGAACCGCGGCGCCTACCTGGTGCAGGGGCCGGGCCACTGCGGCGAGTGCCACAGCCCACGCGATTTCACCGGCGCGGCGATCCCCGGCCGCGCGCTCGCCGGCGCGGCCATGCTCGACGGCACCGGCGGCTACGCCCCGAACCTGACGTCGGACGCCAGCGGCCTCGGCGACTGGTCGCAACGGCAGATCGTGCGGCTGTTGTCGACGGGACTGAAGCCGAACTTCGATGCAGTGGGCGGCGCGATGGGCCCGGTGGTGCAGAACCTTTCGATGTTGTCGCCGTCCGATCTCCAGGCGATCGCGGCCTACCTTATGTCGCTGAAGCCCCTCCCGGCGACGCCGCGGCCAGCGGCACCGCCGCAATCCTAAAGGGCCGAGGGCTCAATCCGACTGGAAGCCGATCTTTAGATGCGTGTTGTCGCAGAACGGCTTGTTGTGCGAGTGGCCGCAGCGGCAGAGGCGCGCCCGCGTGACACGTTCGACGGTGCGGCCCGTGCCGGAGCAGATCTCCAGGTTGCCGGTGACGACCAGCGGCCCGTTCTTCTCCGGTGCGACGTCGAGCGGACCGTCACGGACGGTTAGCGGCTCCGAGGGCCGGGTATCGGGCTCGCCGGTCGCTTTGAACGGCAAGGTGTTGTGCGAGCCGTCGCAAAACGGCTTGTGCTCCGAGGCGCCGCAGCGGCAGAGCGTGGCGCGGAAGCCGATCTCCTCGCCCGCGACGGTCAACGGCGCGCGGAACGCGTAAGGGCCGTTCTCACGGATGTTCATCACGTTGACGGGCGGCGCTTCCTCCGGCGGTCCATCGTCCTTGCGCTCGTACTGGATCGCGCCGGAGGGGCACGAGTGGGCGACGCGCACCACGGCGTCGATCGGCATCGCATCGGGATAGATCCACTCGCCCGGCGTGTTCGCCTTGAAGACGTTGGGCGTCCACAGCACGCAAAAGCGCGCGTGGATGCAGCGCCTCCCGTGGAAGAGGATACGGAGGTCCCTGCCTTCCGCGATCTCCACGTGCTCGGCGCCGGAACCCGACGGTATGTCGTCCGGCTTGGGCTTCGGCGCTGGCGGAGGCGGTGGGGCGCCGGCGGCAGCCAGCGAGCCCACGTCGAACGCAGTCGCGATCTTGTCGAGCGCATCGGCGGTGCCGGCGAGCTCGTGACCCTCGGGAAAAACGCGCCGGGCGTGGCGAGCAAGCTCGACGACGCGCTCGGCCATCATGCGCTTTTCGCCTGCGCCACGTGGCAACCGGGCGATGTCGCGGAGCATGGTGAAGGTGACGCCGGCGTTGACGCCCGGACGATCGGGACTGGCGGGAAGGCTCGCGAGGTGCGAGCCGATCGGCGGCAGGAGCTCCATTAGTTCAATGGCGGTGTTGATGAACAGGCGCTTGCCTTCCTCGTCACCGGCGCCGCGGCCGAACGCCTGCACCAGGGATCGGAGCAAATGCCCGTAGACCGAGTTCGCGAGGTCGAGCACGCGCGCCGCCTCCGGCGAATTGATGTGCACGCGATTGTGCGCATCGAGCGGCGGCCGCATGGTCGGATTGTGCGCCACCGGGAATGCCGGTTGGAACGACGGGTCGGCGGCGAGGAACTCGCCGTACTCGCGGCGCACCTTCATGAAACGGTTGAAGTGGCTGTCCTCGCTGTGGCCGGGGGCACCCTCCCCCTGCTCGATGATCGTCTCGATCGCCTCCTCGGCGCTGGCGAGATCGGTGACGAGCATCAAGCCGGGGAGGCCGGCCTCGCTGGGGCCGACTTGTGACGCTGGATCGCCGCAGAACAGCGCCGCCTCGCCAAAACGGTGGCTTAGCGCCTGGAAACCGTGGCGGATGCCGCGATAAAGGTGGCCGACGGTCGCATAGTCCTGCGCGCTCGGCATCAGCCGCCCCTTGGGCAGCGTGCGGTGATATTCGGACGGGTGGACGAACTCGGTCGCGTCGTCGAGCGCGTTCCCCTCCGGTCGCTCCAGGAAGATGAAGTGATCGAGAACGCTCGGCGAGAAGCCGGCGAGCTCGGCGACGACGCCGGAGGGGTGGTAGCCGGGCGGGATCGGGAAATTCGGCCGCGACAGGTGCGGCCCGGCACCGATGGCGCCGGTGAGATTGCAGGCGAGCGTCAGGTGGCACATCTCCTCGATCGCCACCGACGTGATCGCGCGACGCCAGCGCTCAACCGCCGTCGCCTGCTCCGCCGTCAACCCGTCGCGCTCGCCGCGCTTCAAGCTCCACGCCGCGTACAGGTAACAGCACATCAAATTGTGCTCGATCGCCGTCGCTTCGGCGAGCAGGTAAATCAGCTCCTCGCGCGTATCGATGCGGATTTTCGGCTCGGCTTCGCTCATGCACATCCGTCCATTTCTTTGCCGCCACCGAAACTGCCGGGCGGGCGGCGCGGTAAATCTTGCACGATCACCCGCGCTGGCGCGAGTCCCGTCCCGGCCGCCTGGGGGCTTGCATTCCCCCGCGGCGTCGGCTCGACTGACCGCCGGCGCGCGGAGGCTCAAATCCCCTCGACCCCGCGCGAGACGCGGATCGCACCGGAGGTCGCATTGACTCGCCTGCCGCTATTACTCGTGACGACGGTCATCGCCGGCGGCCTTGCCGCCGCGGCCGACGCCAAGACGCTGACCTACTGCGCCGAAGGCGGCCCCGAAGGTTTCGACCCCGCGCTTCACATCACCGAGGCGACGATGAACGCCTCGTCGCAGGCGATCTACAATCGCCTCGTCGAGTTCCAGAAGGGCACCACGAAGGTCGGACCAGGTCTCGCCGTGAGCTGGGACATTTCCGACGACGGCCTCCAATACACCTTCCACCTTCGCCAGGGCGTGAAGTTTCAGACGACCGGCGCGTTCACGCCGACGCGCGATCTCAACGCCGACGACGTCGTCTTCTCGTTCGAACGCCAGTGGAAGAAGAACAACCCGTACTTCGCGTACGCCGGCGGCAACTGGGATTACTTCAACGGGATGGGGCTACCCGGCCTCATCGCGTCGATCGACAAAGTCGATGACATGACGGTCAAGATCACGCTCACACACGCCGACGCGAGCGTGCTCTCCGATCTCGCGATGGACTTCGCGTCGATCGTGTCGAAGGAGTACGCCGATACGCTCGCGTCGGCCGGGCAGAAGGAAGACCTCGACGCGAAGCCGGTCGGCACCGGCCCCTTCCAGCTCGTCTCGTACGAGGCCGACCAAACGATCCGCTACCGGGCCAACGCGACCTATTGGCGGGGACGCCAGCCGATCGACGACTTGGTCTTCGCCATCACGCCCGACCCGGCGGTGCGCTGGCAACGGCTCCAGGACGGAACGTGTGACGTGATGGCGGCGCCCAACCCTTCCGACCTCGCCGCGGTGAGCGCCGACACCGGGAGGGTCGTGATGCAGCAGCCCAGCCTCGACGTCGCCTTCCTCGCGTACAACACGCTGACGCCGCCTTTCGACAACGCCACGGTGCGCAGGGCGCTCAATATGGCGATCGACAAGCGGACGATCGTCGACGCGGTGTTCCAGGGAACCGGCGCGGTGGCGAAGAACCCGATCCCTCCGACCATGTGGTCCTATGATGCCGCGATCGCGGACGATCCGTACGATCCGGACACCGCGCGCCAGATGCTGGCCGACGCGGGCGTCACCGGCCTCAAGATGAAGATCTGGGCGATGCGGGTGCCGCGTCCGTATCTCCCGAACGCCGTGCGTACGGCGGACATGATCAAGGCGGACCTCGCCAAGATCGGCGTGACGGCCGAGATCGCTTCCTACGACTGGGGCGAATACGTCCGGCGGAGCGCCGCCAAGGACCGCGACGGCGCGGTCCTGTTCGGCTGGACCGGCGACAACGGCGACCCGGACAACTTCCTCGCGGTGCTGCTCGGCTGCGACGCGGTCGGTACGTCGAACCGCGCCAACTGGTGCGATGGGGATTTCGAATCGCTGATCCGCGAAGCGAAGAGCACATCCGATCCGGCGGCCCGCGCGCCGCTATACGAACAAGCGCAGGTGATCTTCAAGCGCGAGGCACCGTGGCTGACGCTCGCCCACGCGTTGCAGACGGTGGTGACGACCACCGCGGTCAGCGGCTTCACGCTCGACCCCATGGGTCACGTCAGCTTCGAGGGCGTGGATATCGCCGACTAGGGCGCTGACGGAGGCGCGTCGGGCGGTCAACGCCGCGCGCGGTCAGGGCGCCGTCTTCGGACGAGGAGTCGGCTGCTCGACAGGTCCGCCGGCTTTCCGCCAAGCGGCGAAGCCGCCTTCGATGTGGGCGACGTTTTGCAGCCCCATGTCCTGAGCGGTCTTGGTGGCAAGGGCCGATCGCCAACCGGCGGCGCAATAAAAAACAAAGCGCTTCGGCTCGGTGAAGACGGGCTTGGCGTAAGGGCTCTCCGGATCGATCCAGAACTCGAGCATCCCGCGCGGGCACGCGAAAGCGCCCGGGATATGCCCCTCCCGCCTGATTTCACGGGGATCGCGCAGGTCTACGAAGACGACATCCGGGTCGCCCTGGAGACGCAAAGCGTCTGCAACAGGGACGGTTTCGATCTCCGCCTCGGCGGCGGCGACAAGTTGCTTGTACCCGACCTTCATCGCGCTCGAAGCATTAACCGGGCATGCCGACAGGGACAAGGTCCGCGCGTCGGAGCCTGCGGTCGAACCCACCAACGTACGAAAGTGAGGCCTCGTGCCGAAGGACAAGCTCGGTCAGACGATCATACCGGCCGACCGCGGCGCCCGCCCAGGCAAAAGAAATACCGCGGCGGCTTTTCGCCGCCGCGGTAAATTATCAGTTGCGACAATCTGTTAGCCGATCTGGACGGCAATGAAGCGAACGTTCTGGCCCGACTTCACCCGAAGTAGCACGTTCTTGGTGCCGCTTTGCTTGGCCGCTTGGACGGCGTTGACGACATCGTCTGTAGAGGAGACGGCCGTGTCACCGACAGCCAGAATCTGGTCACCGACAGCCACGCCCGCCCGATCGGCCGGGCCGTTGCGGTTGACGCCGGAAACCACCACGCCGCGGTTCTGGCCGCGCGCCGGCGCAATGGTGATGCCGAGCGTGCCGGGAGCGGGTGTCGTGGGCGCGACGTTGGTGCCGCGCTGATTGGCGGCAACGCGGCCGCCTGGCGTCGAGCCGAGGGTAACCGCGATGTCCTGCTTGCTGCCGTCGCGCGATACCGTCACCGTGATCTTGGTGTCGGGCTTGTCGGCGGCGATGGTGCTGGCGAGGTCGCGCGGGTTGTTTGTCGCAGTGCCATCGACCGACACGATCACGTCGCCGGCTTTGATGCCGGCCGTGTCGGCCGGGCTACCCGCCTGCACGTCGGCGACGAGCGCGCCATCCGTGCCGGAGAGCTTCAGCGCATCGGCGAGATTCTGGTTCAACGGCTGGATCTGAATGCCGAGCCAGCCACGATCGGTGGCGGTCGATTGGGCGCCACGGCGCTGTCCACGATCATCACGATAGAAATGTTGCGGGGGTTGCTGATCGTAGCGGCGGTCGAACTGCGGACCGCGGAAGTCCCGGCCACCCGGACCTGGCGCCGCCTGTGCAGCCGCGGACACCGCCGTCAGTGCGATAGCCGCGGCCAAGGTCACTCCTATTGAGCGAAGCATAATGTGTTCCCTTGCAAGAGAGTGTCGCCCTTCTTGTAAGGCAGACTTAAGGTGCCGCAGCCGAAATATTCAAATTACAAAATGTCCACGTAGAGATTCTCGTGCATCGGCATCCCCCTAAACGATCTCTGTAAAAAATGGACGCAGCGACAGCTAGTGATATTCATTCGCGGCGCAGTTTCGCGATAGACATCGCGGTGCGGGGCGACGACCGTCGAACCGTCCCGGTTCGCAAGAGATGGTGAGGCTGTGGCGAACGAGCTGGCGCACCCGACAGGATTCGAACCTGTGACCTCTGCCTTCGGAGGGCAGCGCTCTATCCAGCTGAGCTACGGGTGCCGCGCGGCCCGTAGATAGCGCACGACGTCCGACGCCACAATGCGGACCCTACCTCCGAAGTCCGCCTAAAGCGGTGGCACGCCGCCAAAATCGGCGCCGGAATCGCCGCCCGCGCCTTGACCCGGCGCGAAATCGCGACGAATGCTAACGTGGCGTCCGCCCGTCGTGACCTCAGGCGCGGAGCCTGATGGAAATTGCCCCGGGCGGGGACATGGGGATGAGCGTCTTTCGTTCGATTTTCCGCGCCGCGCCGCTGGCGCTAGCCGTCTCACTAGCGGCCGGGCCTGCCTTCGCCGCGGGCGGCGAGATTCCGTCCCTCGTCCACGATATCGGCATATCGCTTCTGCTGTCGGGGGTTCTGGCGGTCGCCTTCACGCGCATCCACCTGCCCGCTATCGCCGGCTTCATCATCGCCGGCGTCGTCGCCGGTCCGCTCGCGCTTGGTTGGGTCACCGACGCCGGCAACATCGACACCATCGCTCAGCTCGGCTTCGTGCTGCTCTTGTTCATGATCGGGCTGGAAATCGACGTCAACAAGATCCGCGCCGCGGGCAAGACGATCATGCTCAGCGGGCTGCTCCAGTTTCCGCTGACGCTGTTGTTCGGGGTCGTCGTGGTCAAACTGCTGGCGTTGACCGGGCTGGCGCTGCTGCAAGGCAACCTCGCGGCACTCTACATCGGCGCCGTAATCGCCGGCTCTTCGACGCTGCTGGTGGTCAAGCTGTTCCAGGAGGCTTTCGAGCTCGACACCGCGCCGGGGCGGCTCTCGCTCGGGATGCTCGTGTTCCAGGACCTTTGGGCGACGGTCATCATCCTGTTGCAACCGCGGCTCGACGCGCCGGAGTTCATGCCGATCGTCGGCTCGTTCGCCGGCATCGCGGTGCTGGCCGGCCTCGCCATCCTGTTCTCGCAGACGGCGCTGCCGTCGATCTTCCGCTGGGTCGCGAAGGTGCCGGAGGTCGTGCTGATGGCGGCGATCGGCTGGTGCTTCGCGGTGGTGTTCGTCGGCGCCAACCTCGACTACATGGTCAGCATGGCCTCGTCGGCGGAGCTGCACCTGGACGTCTCTTCGGGCATGGGGGCGCTGATCGCGGGGGCGACGATCGCGAGCCTGCCCTACGCGACCGAGATCGTCACCAAGGTGGGCGTGGTGAAGGATTTCTTCGTCACGCTGTTCTTCGTCGGCTTGGGGCTCGGCATCCCGGCGCCGAGCGGGCCGGGTGTCATCATCCTGGCGGTGGTCATCGCGGCGCTCGCGATCCTGGCGCGGCAGGTGGTGTTCTTCCCGCTGCTCTATTGGACCGGCGTCGACCAACGCAACGCCGAGGTGACCGCGATCCGCCTCGCGCAAATCTCCGAGTTCGGTCTGGTGATCGCGTTCCTCGGTTTGGAGTACGGGCATATATCACGAGAGCTCGCGAGTGCGATCGTGTTCGGGTTCGTGCTGACCGCGCTCGGCACGGCGCCGCTCTACCACGCCGCCTACGCGATCCACGGCCGGGTCAAGCCCTGGCTCAAGATGCTCGGTTTCCGCGAACCACCGGAGGTGGAGGAGGCCGGCGGGAAGGAATGGCGGCTCGCGCTTCTCGGCTTCCACCGCGTCGCCTCGTCGCTGCTCTACGACCTCGCGCGTACCGATACCCAGCTGGTGCATGATACGCTGGTGGTTGACTTCAACGTCGCGCTGCACGGCAAGATCCGTGAGCTCGGCGCACACGTGGAGTATGGCGACCTTTCCAACGCCGACACGCTGCGCCACGCCGGGCTCGACCGGGCGCGGGTGGTGGTCTCCACCGTCCCCGACGACCTGATGCGCGGCACCGACAACCGCCGGCTGGTCGAGACAGTGCGGCGGCTCAATCCGAGGGCGATCATCGTCGCCAACGCCGTGAACCTCGCCGACTGCGACGCGATCTACGAAGCCGGTGCGGACTACGTGTTCCTGTCGCGCGTCGAGACGGCGCGCGCGCTTGGCGACGTGATCGGTGAGGCGCTCAACGGCACGATCGGCGAATTCCGCGCCGGCCGCGAAAAGGCCAACGGGCGCCCGGGAATGCGCAACGAGGTGCTGCGTTAACCGATGCGGTGGGCGCTTTCAGCGTGGCGCTTGAGTCGGACCGGGAATCGGCGTCAATTGCGGCGCGTTGACCCGCCTATTCCTGAACGGCACGCATGAATATTCGAGACGCGCGCGCCACCGACCTCCCCGGCCTGATCGAGCTGGAGGAAGGGGCGTTTGCCACCGACCGCCTGTCGCTCCGCAGCATGCGCCGATTCCTCGCCTCACCGCGGGCGCGCCTTCGCGTGGCGGACGGGGCGGGCGCGGTGCAGGGCTACCACCTCATCCTGTTCCGTGGCGGCAGCGCCGTAGCGCGCCTGTATTCGCTGGCGGTGGCGCGAACCCACCGGGGCGCCGGCATCGGCGAGGCGCTGCTCGCCGACGCCGAGCACATCGCGTTCGGCCGCGGCGCCACCGCCCTCCGCCTGGAAGTGCGCACCGACAACGCGCGGGCGATTCACCTCTACAGTCGGCGCCGGTATCGCAGAATCGGGACGGTGCCCCAATATTACGCCGACGGCACCGATGCCTATCGCTACGAAAAGTCCCTCGCCGCCGGCGATGGCGACGAGGATCGAAGTCGGCGGACCGCCGCCACCCAACCTCCACCCATGACCGGGAGATCCTCACCGGTTGCGCTAACCGCCCGCGTCACGGCGGCCTAGGTTTCGTCCATGGCCGCTTGGGTCATTCTGGTCGACTCGCTCAAAGACTTCCCCAACGCCGACACCCCGCACAAGGTGATCACGACCAGGGACTATCTGGCGCGATCAAACCTATTCCGTGGGGACCGGCCCAAGATCATCAACTTGTCGCGCTCGTTCAACTACCAGAGCCGCGGCTACTACTGCTCGCTGCTGGCCGAGGCGCGCGGCCACCGCGTCATTCCCTCGACCGAGACGATCATCGACCTCGGCGCCCGCCAACTCTACGCTCAGGCGCTGCCCGAGCTCGACGACGCGCTCGCCAAGGCGCTGACCGCGGCCGAGGACAAGACGGTGCCGACCCGCGTCCTCGCCTATTTCGGCACGGTCCAGGACCACCGGTTCGACCGTTTCGGCCGGCTGCTGTTCGACTGGTTCCGCTGCCCGGTGCTCGAGGTGACGGTGGAGAACGGCGGCCGACCGCAAATCCGCAAGCTGGCGTCGGTGCCGATCACCAAGCTCGCGCCAGACGAGCTCGCGGCGTTCCGCGAGGCGCTCCACAGCCATACCCGGCGGGAGTGGCGGTCGAAGAAGAAGACGTCGTCGGCGCCGCGCTATTCGTTCGCGGCCCTGTACGACCCGAAGGAGGCGATGCCGCCATCCGACCCCGCGACGCTGAAGCATTGGGCGCGGGTGGCGGAGAAGCTCGGGGTCGAGGTAGAGCCGATCACCCGCCGCGACCTGGCGCGGCTCGCCGAGTTCGACGCGTTGTTCATCCGCGAGACCACATCGATCGACAACCACACCTATCGCTTCGCGCGCCGCGCTGTTCAGGAAGGGATGCCGGTCATCGACGACCCGATCTCGATGATCCGCTGCACCAACAAGATCTACCTTCATGAGCTCCTGACGGGGAACGGCCTTGCCGTGCCACCCACTGTGATCATCGTCACCCAGGACGACCTGACGCGGGCCGCCGACGAGCTCGGCTTCCCGATGGTGTTGAAGATCCCGGATTCCTCGTTCTCGCGCGGTGTCGCAAAGGTCGACACGCCGGCGCAACTCATGGCGCTCTACAAGGAATGGTACGAGGACACCGACCTGTTGCTCGCGCAGAAGTTCATGCCGACGTCGTTCGACTGGCGCGTTGGCGTGCTCGGCGGCAAGCCGCTGTTCGTGTGCCAGTACCTGATGGCCAAGAAGCACTGGCAGATCGTCAAGCACCGCGCCGACGGCAAGGCGCTGGAAGGCGGGTTCTACACGCCATCGCTGGGGGAGGCGCCGCCCGCGGTGATCGACATGGGTCTCCGCGCGGCGCAACTGATCGGCGACGGCCTCTACGGCGTCGACTTGAAGGAGACCGACGGCGGCGTCTTCGTCGTCGAGGTCAACGACAACCCGAACATCGTCCACGGGGTCGAGGATCAGGCCGAGAAGGACCAGGTGTGGATCGAGTTGACCCGCTGGTTCATCGATCGCCTGGCGGCCTGACGAGCCAGGCGCCGGCCGCTCGATTTCACTCCGTTCAGCAGCGGTTCAGCCGATCTCTGGCGTATTGCAACCGGCACAACGTCTGACGGAATCGTCATGGGCATTCGCTTCGCCGCCATCGCACTTGTCGCCGCGCTCGTCGTCGGCGCGGCCGAGGCCGCCGCCTTCTTCGGCTGGCAGGTCACCGATATCTCGGCGGACGACGTGCTAATGGTGCGCGCGTCTCCGAGCTCGGACGCCCGGATTCTCGTTGGCTACCCGAGCGGGACGCCGTTGAGCCTCACCGGTACATGCACCGGCGGTCTGGACGTTAACACGATCAACGGCCTCGCCGCCGCCACGCAGGCGGCGGCGGTGCGCGACCGCTGGTGCGAGGTGTGGCTCGATCCGATCGCCAGCGGTAATTTTCAGACGGGCTGGGTCTTCGGGCGCTACATCCGGCCGCTGTGATCCTGCGGTTTTTGTAGCGTCTCGCGTCACGACTTGGTTAATGCGAAACGCGCGGATTTACGCGCTTTCAATCCCTTCCCATATAAGACGGCGGTCCCAATCCCTCGCCAAACGAGGTCGAGATTCCGCGATGACCGCTGCCGCCTCCGTGCCCGCACTCGCCCTGCGCGACCTGACGAAGACGTTCGATCGACCGGCGGTCGATCAGCTCGACCTGACGATCCGCGCCGGCGAGTTCTACGCGCTGCTCGGGCCGAACGGCGCCGGCAAGACCACGACGCTCCGCATGGTGGTCGGGTTGCTGACGCCGGACCACGGCTCGGTGTCGGTGCTCGGCATCGATGCGCTCGCCGATCCGGTCGCCGCCAAGCGGCTGATGGCGTGGGTATCGGACGAGCCGATGATCTACGACAAGCTCACGCCGTTCGAGTACCTCGAGTTCGTCGCGGGGCTGTGGGGCATCGAAAAGGCGACCGCGGAGCGCTCCGCAAACGAGTTGCTCGACTGGCTCGGCCTCGCGCCGCACGCCAACGAACGCTGCGAGGGCTTCTCGCGCGGCATGCGGCAGAAGGTGGCGCTCGCCGGTGCGCTGGTGCACGACCCGCGCCTGATCATCCTCGACGAGCCGCTGACCGGTCTGGATGCCGGCACCGCGCGCCAAGTGAAGGACGTGCTGCACGCTCGCGTCGCCGCCGGCGACACGGTCATCATGACCACGCACATCCTGGAAGTGGCGGAGCGGATGGCCGAGCGCATCGGCGTGCTGCTCAACGGGCGGCTGATCGCCGAGGGCACGTTGGCTGAACTCAGCCTGCGCGCCGGCCGCGGCGGCACGCTCGAGGACGTGTTCCTGACCCTGGTTTCCGAAAGCAACGCCGCGTGAGCACGCCCGGCTCGATACGCTGGCTGGCGGCGCACGAGTTCCGCCTCGCCTGGCGGGACTGGCGCTCGATGATCACCGCCGGCAACAAGCGGCGGTTCTCGCGCGCATTGATCGTGCTCGGGCTGGTGGCCTTCGGCCTGCACCTCCCCGCCTACGCGATCGTCGCGCGCTTCGCCGAGGATGGCCTCGACCCCACGATCGCAGAGCTCATCTCGGTGTCGATCGTGGTGGTGCTCTACATCTCGCTCCTTCTGTCCCAGTCGCTGGAGCAGGTGACGCGTACACTCTATTCGCGCGGCGACCTCGACCTAGTGCTGTCGTCGCCGGTCGCGCCGCGCCGGCTGTTCTCGGTCCGGATCGCGGCCAACGCGGTGCTGATGTCGATCGTGGCGCTCGTCATCTCGGCGCCGTTTCTCGATTCGCTCTTGATCTCGGGCGGCCCGCGCTGGCTCGCGGGATTCGGCGTTGCCATCGCGGTGGCGGTATTCGCCGCCGCACTCGCCGTCACCATCACCATCGGCCTCTTCCGCCTGCTTGGGCCGCGGCGTACGCGCCTCGTTGCGCAGGTGGTTGCAGCGGTGGTCGGCGCCGCATTCGCCATCGGCATCCAGATCGTCGCCATCGTCAACTACGGCGAATTCATACAGTCGGGCTTCATGGTAACGCCGGGCGTCATCGAGATGATGCCGGGGATCGACAGCGCCATCTGGTGGCCGGCGCGCGGCATCCTTGGCAACGTCGGCGCGATGCTGACGGTCATGGCGTTCGCCGGCGTGGCGATGGCGGCGGTCATCGTGGCCTTCGCGCCGCGGCTCGGCGAGCACTCGCTGGCCGCGACGGACCTCTCCGTCCGGCGGGCGAAACGTGGCGACCGCGCGCGCCGCTTCGTGGTGCGGCCGCCGCGCTGGGCGATGCGCCGCAAGGAGTGGCTTCTGCTCCGCCGCGACCCGTGGCTGGTGTCGCAGACGCTGACGCAGCTCCTCTACCTCGTCCCGCCGGCGCTGCTGCTCTCGCACAACTTTGGAAACACGACCGGCTCGATGGTCGTGGTGGTGATGGTGCTGGTCACCGTCGGCGGCCAGCTCGGCGGCGCGCTCGGGTGGCTCGCGATCTCCGGCGAGGACGCACCGGACCTGGTGGCGACCGCGCCGCTGCCGGCCGGTGCGGTGGTGCGCGCCAAGGTAGAAGCGGTGATGGGCGCGCTCGCCCTCGTGCTTGGACCGTTGGTGATCGGCTTCGCGTTCTACTCGCCCTATCACGCGCCGTTCGCCGCGGTCGGTATCGCCGTTGCGGCCGGCTCGACGCTGCAAATCCAGCTTTGGTTCCGCGCGCAGGCGCGGCGCAGCCAGTTCCGCCGCCGCCATACGTCCTCGCGTATCGCCACGCTTGCCGAGGCGATGACGTCGTTCTCCTGGGCGGCGGCTTTCGGGCTTGCCGCCGCGGGCACCTGGATCGCCGCCATAAGCGCCATCGTTGCGCTGCTGATCATGGCCGGGGCGCGGGCGGTCAGCCCGCGCAAGGCCCTCGCCTAGCGACGACCTGGGAAATCGCGGGCCGCGGCCCTGCACTCCCGCGCGGCGATGTGCTAGACCGCCCCGACATCGCGCGAGCGCCAGCGGTGTGCCGGCTCGCCCGCACCGCGATCCATCGCGGCCTACCCTCCGGATGAGACCAACGTCGTGGATGCGGCGACCGAACTGATACTCGCCTACCGATACTGGTTCCTCTTGCCCCTCGCCTTCTTCGAGGGTCCGATCGTGTCGTTCATCGTCGGATTCTTCATCTCCACCGGCCATCTGGAGTTCTTGCCGGCCTACCTGATGCTGCTGGTCGGCGACCTCGTTCCCGACGTCGCCTACTACGGCGTCGGCCACTACGGTTTCCGCCTCGCGTTCGTCCGCCGCACCCTGCGGCGGGCCGGGCTCGGGCGCGAGCAGTACGGGGTCCTGAAGCGCCTGTGGCACGAGCACAGCATCAAGACCATGTTCCTGAGCAAGCTCGCATACGGTCTCTCGACGCCGTTCCTGATATCGGCGGGGCTGGTCGCGCTGCCCTGGCGACGCTTCGTTGTCCTAGTCACCTCGATCAGTGCGATCCAATACGCGGTGCTGCTGACGCTCGGCTATTTCCTCGGCAACTACATCGGCGTCGCGGCCGACCTCTTCTGGTGGATCAAGGTTATCGTCGCCTCGGCGATCGTCGCCGTGGTCATCTACATCTTCGTCGGTCGGCGCGTGCGGCGCGAGTTGATGGCGGAGGCACACGAGGAGGGGGGCCCGCCGGGCGAGTGATGCGCATCGCCATCGCCAGCGACATCTACCTACCGCAGCTTTCCGGCGTCGGCGATTCGATCGCGTCCCTCGCCGCGTCGCTGACCGGCGCGGGCCACGACGTGCGCATCTACGCGCCGCGTGTCACCGCGGCTGCGCCGGAGCCACATGTGCGGCGGCTCGCGGCGATCGCGATTCCCCGGTCGGGTGGAAACCTGCTGTTCGTGCTACCGCTCGGCGGCGCCCGAGACCTCCGCCGGTTCAAGCCGGACGTGATCCACGTCCACACGTTCTCGACGGTGGGCCTTATGGCGGCGCGCGTCGCGGATCGGCACCGGATCCCGCTGGTCGGTACCGACCACACCTTCCCCGCTGACTATCTGCACTACCTGAAGCTCGACTTCCCGCCGCTGCCGGACATGGCGATGCGGTTCGCCGCGCGCTTCTACGATCGCTGCAAAGTCGTCACCGCGCCGAGCCAGGCGATGATCGACCAGTTGCGCGAGCACGGTATGAAAGCGCCGGCGATGGTGCTCTCCAATCCGATCCGAACGGACCTGTTCCACCCGCTGCCGCGGCGCGAGACGCTGAAGCGCAAGCTCGGCATCGGACCGGAGGCCGTGCTGCTGTTCGGCCGCTTGGCGGCGGAGAAGAACCTCGACGGCGCCGTCGACGTGTTCGCCACGGTCGCGGAGCGCCGCCATGCGCAATTGGTGGTGATCGGAAAAGGGCCTTACGGGCCGCAGCTCGAGCGCATCCTGCGTGAACGCGGCCTCATCGACCGCAGCCTACTTCTCGGAGAGCTCCGTGGCGAGGCGCTCAACGAGGCGATCAACGCCTGCGACGTATTCCTCACCACCAGCACGTCGGAGACGCAGTCGATGACCATGTTGCAGGCATCGGCCGCCGGGCTGCCGGTGGTCGCGATCCGCGCCGGGGGACTGCCGGAATACGTGCGCGATGCCCAGACCGGCTTCATCGTCGATCCCGGCGATCGCGAGCGGTTCGCCAGTCTCATCGTCAGCCTGCTCGACGACCGCGTCTTCGCGCGCGGACTCGGAACGAAGGGGCGGCAGTTCGCGCTGACGTTCGCGCCGGAGTCGATCGCGGCGCGGTTCGCGGAGGCCTATGCCGAGGCCATCGCGGCCGACCGCGCGGACGCGCCGCTGAGGCAAACCGCGGGATGAGACCTCGCTCCGCGCGGGACGACCACTAGCGTCCGCGCGTCCGCTCACCGATCAGGCAATCGACCGCCGCTTCGTTGAAGGTCTCGGCTGCGGGGATCACCTTCGGCGCGATACCCGCGATCTCCAGGATCAGCTTGCGGCGGATCGCCTCCTCGAAGTCGGCCACGCTGGCGATGGTGATCATGAACGCGCCTTGCCCCCCGATGACGCAGTTCTCGTAGTACTGGTCGAGCGTGAACTGGGCCGCGCGGCTATCGTACGTCGTCGGCGCGATGATGATGGGCAGGCCGTTGATGACGACGCCTTCTTTCAGGACGCGATCGCGCGCGCCGAGCACCGGCGACCCTTCATTGTTGGCCCCGTCGCCGGATATGTCGATCGCGCGCCGCGCGTATTGATTGACCGGTCGCGCCTTCATCAAGCGGACGGCGTATACGAGCGCGCTGGAAATCGACGTGCGGTTGCCCGCTCTCAGGGGCGCCGTGTCGAGCGCGTCGGCGAAGGCGAGCGCGTCCTCCTCGCTGCCGAGGACACGCCACGGCACCAACTGATCGTGCGCGCCGGCGCCGGCCCACTCCATGTAGGTGACGGCGATGCGCCCGTATGATCCGGATGTGATGGCGCGGATCACGTCGGGATGACGAAAGGCGGCGACGTAACCGTCGCGCTGCACGCGTTGCTCGTCGTAGTCCATCGAGCGGGACACGTCGACGGCGAGAACCAACTCCAGATCGACGTCGGGATCGTTGTCATCGGCCGCGTGCGCCATCGGTCCCACGGTCAGCGCAAACAACACCGCCGCCAAGGTCAAGCGCATGGTCCCTCCCGCCAGGATCGTTTTATGTCGAACATAGTAACCCAGAGCGGCAGAAGCGGCGAGTCTCCTTGCCGGTGCAAAGTCTAGTTCGACGGCTGATCGCATTAGGAGAGCCGATTGTGTTAGAGTGATTGATGTTGTGCATCGCGGGGGAACGTCTATGGATCAGATGCTGACATCAAGCGGGCAGTTTACCGACACGAGGGGTCGGTTCCTGCCGTGGGTGTGGGTGGCGCTTTGCGTTGCCGTCCTCGCCGTCATCTACACCTACGTCGGGGAGCCGAGCGCGGCGATCAACCGCCTGCTGCACCTCCACGAGTTCGCGGTGTGGCTGACCCGGACGCCGGCACGCGCGTGGGTGCACGGCATCTTTACCGGCGCGGAATATTCGATGCCGGTCGTCCAATGGATCCATATCCTCGGCATCTGCACGATCGTCGGGACGGTCGGGTTCATCAGCCTCAGGATGATGGGGTTGTTCACATTCAGCCCGCCGCTCGCCGACATGGCGCGGCGGATGTTGCCGTGGGCGTGGA
The DNA here is from genome assembly GCA_963749755.1 of uncultured Alphaproteobacteria bacterium. Classification (GTDB taxonomy): domain Bacteria; phylum Pseudomonadota; class Alphaproteobacteria; order Rhizobiales; family Kaistiaceae; genus JBBDMC01. The sequence continues at coordinate 402,368 of CAVVOK010000004.1, read as the reverse complement.
TAGCGATCGCGACCAACGTCACCACCGGCACCTTCATGGTCATCGACCGCCCGACGAGGTCCTTCGACAGCACCTCGTTCCCCTACAAGATTCTTTTCTTGATCGTCGGCACGGCGCTGACGATCACCTTCGCGGTGACGCTCCGCCGCGATCCGAACTATTGGGAGCGCACAGCGGCGCGCCAGACAACCGCCAGGATAATCGGCGCGCTCTCGCTGTTCCTGTGGATCGGGGTCATCGCCGCCGGCCGTTGGATCTACTACGCGAAAGCGCCGCTCTGATGACATTCGAAGAATTGGTCACGCCGTTTCTCTACGCGATCGAGGAGATCCCCCTCGTCCAGGCGTACGCGGCGAGCTATTTCTGGTTCCCGCTGATCGAGACGGTCCACGTGCTGTCGTTGACCTTCCTGGTCGGCTCGATTTTCTTCGTGGACCTGCGTTTGATGGGATTCGTGCGCGGTTCCATCTCCATACGCCGCGCGATGCAGATCCTCCCCTATACGTGGGCCGCTTTCGGCGTCGCGGTGGTCACCGGCACGCTGCTCTACGCGGTGCAGGCATCGCGCTACACCTTCAATTTCGCGTTCCAGATCAAGTTCGCGCTCCTGGTGCTCGCGGGCCTCAACATGGCGGCGTTCCACTTCGGCATCTGGCGCACGGTGGACAGGTGGGACAATGGCGGGCCCGTACCAACCGCAGCCAAGATCGCCGGTTTTCTGTCGGCGGCGATCTGGGTCGCGACTGTCTGACTATGGGCGGTTGGTGCCATTCGTCGGATAGACGGCACGGCGCAGCCGACTACATCGCCTCCTTGATACCGGCATCGATCAACCACCGGTTGACCGGATAGCTGGTGGCGAAGCCGGCGACCATGGCGATCTGCATCGTGAACCAGAACTCGGGCGTGTTCGCCACCAGGCGAATGCCCATGAGGAGGCCGAACAGATAGAACTGTGCCAGCGCCATGACGCCATACATGCCGACCTGCCACGCCGTGAGCGACAGGACGTCGGCCTTGATCGCTTCGACGATCGCGGCGCGAGCGGAGAGTTTCCGTATCGGCTTGATGGCGAAATATTGGAATGCAATGCCGAGGACGAACGCGAAGACGAAGTCGAGGGCCCACACCGCGAACATCTTATCGTCGAACAGGGTTCGCCAACCGAACCACACCGCCACGCCTGGTACGAAGAACGCCAGCCACTCTGCGACGATGTCGCCCAGGGTGCAGCCGGCTCCGCAATGGGCGGTGCTCTTCGCGACCGCGACCGCGAAGGGCGTCTCGGGTTCGCCGTGTGCGTGCCCGTCGTTCATCGCGCCGTGCGTGTGCATGCGGCCGTACCGGAAGTAGCCCCACGCCCCGATGACGGTCGCTGACAACGCAATCAGCGGCCATACGAGATTCATGACCGCCATGTGCTGGGGGTGGCGGATCTCATCGACGGCGATCACGAGAGCACAGACTCCGCCGAGGAGGAGAAACGCGATCGACAGGATGTGCAGCCAGAGGGGCAAGGTACTCTATCCTTTCAAATGAACGTGACCCGTTTGAACGGCGGCGGCAGAGGCTCGGCCGGCGATACCGATGGCGGGGTTCTCCGCTGCTGCGAGAACGAACAAGGACGCATCCGCGCAACAACGCTCGAGCGGCGCGTTCGATCCTGAGGCCGTGCTTAGAGGCCGTGCTTAGATGTCGAGGTTCGCGACCGACAGCGCGTTCGTCTGGATGAAGTCCTTGCGCGGCTCAACCTCGTCGCCCATGAGGCGGCCGAACAGGTCGTCGGCCTCGTCAGCCTCGCGCACCTTGACCTGGAGCAGCGTGCGGGCGTTGGGGTCGAGCGTCGTCTCCCAGAGCTGCTCGGCGTTCATCTCGCCTAGGCCCTTGTAGCGCTGGAGCGTCAGCCCCTTGCGTCCCGCCGCTGTGACGGTCTGGAACAGGTCGCGCGGTCCCTGGACAACAACGGCGTCGTCCTTCCGGACGAACGTCGGGGGATGGGCATAGACCGGCTGAAGCCGGGCCGTGAACGAGTTGAGCTTGCGCGCGTCAGCGGAGTTCGAACAACGCGGGATCGACCGTCGCGACCTCCGTCACGCCGCGCACCTCGCGCTCGAACCGGAAGCCCGTGGTAGCGTTAAATGCGCCCGTCCAGCCGCGCTCGGTCTCCTCGGCTAGCGCGTCCAGCCGCTTGGCGACGTAGGCGGCGGCGGCTTCCGCCTTCCCGGGGTCGGATAGGATATCGTTGTTGAGCGCGCCGGCGATCGCCATCTGCTCGACGACGATGCGGTTGTAGCGTGAGTGGATGCCGTCGAGCATGTGAACGAAGGCGCGCGCGTCGTTGACCAACGCCATCAGATCGCCACCGGCACGCTCGTCGCCGCGCGGCAGCTTGAGAACGGCACCGTCGAGGCCGGAGCGGACGAGGTAGTCCTCCAGCGCGCGCTCGTTCTTCAGGTAGATCTCCGAAGACCCGCGCTTGACCTTATAGAGCGGCGGTTGCGCGATGAAGAGGTGGCCGCGCTCGATCAGCTCCGGCATCTGGCGGAAGAAGAACGTCAAGAGCAGCGTACGGATATGGGCGCCGTCGACGTCAGCGTCCGTCATGATGATGATCTTGTGGTAGCGCAGCTTGTCGGGGTCGAATTCGTCCTTGCCGATCGACGTGCCGAGCGCGGTGATCAGCATGCCGATCTGCTCCGACGAGATCATCTTGTCGAAACGCGCGCGCTCGATGTTGAGGATTTTGCCGCGGAGCGGCAATACGGCCTGGTTCTCGCGGTGGCGGCCCTGCTTGGCCGAGCCGCCGGCCGAATCGCCCTCGACGATGAACAGTTCGGACTTTGCCGGGTCGCGCTCCTGGCAGTCGGCGAGCTTGCCGGGGAGCGAAGCGATGTCGAGCGCACCTTTGCGCCGCGTCAGCTCGCGCGCCTTGCGCGCCGCCTCGCGCGCCGCGGCGGCCTCGACCACCTTCCCCACGATCACCTTGGCTTCCGCCGGGTGCTCCTCGAACCACGTGCCGAGTCCATCGTTGACGAGGCTCTCGACCACCGGCCGCACCTCGGACGAGACGAGCTTATCCTTGGTCTGTGACGAGAACTTCGGGTCCGGCACCTTGACCGAGACGACTGCCGTCAGCCCCTCGCGGCAATCGTCGCCGGTCAGGCCCACTTTCTCCTTCTTGGAGATGCCCTGCTTGTCGGCGTAGGCAGTGATCTGGCGCGTCAGCGCGCCGCGAAAGCCCGCGAGATGCGTGCCACCGTCGCGCTGCGGGATGTTGTTGGTAAAGGTCAGCACGTTCTCGTGGTAGGAATCGTTCCACCACATCGCCACTTCCACCGTGATCTTGTCGCGCTCGGCGCGGATGACGATCGGTTGCGCGATCAGCGGGTGCTTGGCGCGATCGAGGTAGCGCGCGAACGCCTCTAGGCCGCCTTCGTAGCGCATCTCCTCGGTTTTGGGCTCGACGCCGCGCCGGTCGTTCAAGACGATGCGGACGCCAGAATTGAGGAAGGCGAGCTCGCGCAAACGATGCTCGAGGGTGGCGAAATCGAACTCGGTGTTGGTGAACGTATTCGGCGACGGCGTGAACGTGATCTCGGTTCCGTTGCGCCCGTCCCACTTGCCGACAACCGCCAGCGGCGCGTCGGGCACGCCGTCGGTGAAGCTCATCTCGTGGACCTCGCCGTCGCGCCAGATGCGCAGCGACAGTTTCGCGGAGAGCGCGTTCACCACCGACACGCCGACGCCGTGAAGGCCGCCGGAGACCTTGTAGGAGTTCTGATCGAACTTACCGCCGGCGTGGAGGTGGGTCATGATCACCTCGGCCGCCGACACGCCCTCGCCCTTGTGGATGTCGGTCGGGATGCCGCGGCCGTTGTCCATGACAGTGACCGACCCGTCCGAATTCAACGTCACGGCCACCAGATCGGCGTGACCGGCGAGGGCCTCGTCGATGGAATTGTCGACAACCTCGTAGACCATGTGGTGCAGGCCGGAGCCGTCGTCGGTGTCGCCGATGTACATCCCCGGGCGCTTGCGCACGGCATCGAGGCCCTTCAGGACCTTGATCGACTCGGCGCCATAAGCGTCGGGCCGCTGGGCAGCGGGGTTCATGTCTTCCATCGGTTGGACCATGTGGGTAGAGGCATGGGCAAGGGCCTGAAAGCGACCGGGAATCCGGCGAGAAACGGCCCGTGAATCATCTGTCATATATATAGCATAGCGGGGCCGGATTGCGCCCCTCGGACGTCGATTTCGACGCCGATTTTTTCGCTGAAAAACGCTTGGATTCAGCCGTTTTCAGAGTACTTGCTCGACGCGGCCGGCGGCGACATTGAAACCTTGTGTTTTGCGGTGCAGCGACACGAACGCATGGGTGTCCGTGCCGGTCATGAACGCTTGGCAGCCTATGTCGTCGAGGACGGCGAAAAGCCCCTCGCGATGGGTCTCGTCGAGGTGGGCGGCGATCTCGTCGAGGAGCACGATCGGCGTCTCGCCGGAGCGCCGCGTGGCGAGCCGCGCCTCGGCGAGCACCACCCCAACGAGCAGTGCCTTCTGTTCGCCGGTCGAGCAAATCTCGGCCGCCGCCTGCTTCGGTCCGTGGCGGACGCGGAGGTCGGACAGGTGAGGCCCGGAGAGCGTGCGGCCGGCCGCCGCGGCGCGCGGACGCTCGCCGGCGAGGTCGGCGCGGTAGAGGTCTTCGGTCGCCCCCGCAGCGTGACCGTCGAGCCAATGCTCGAGCTGGCCTTCCAGCGCGATCTCGGCGAACGGAAAGGGCGAGGCGGCGGCGTTGTCGGCGATGAGCGCGACGATGAGGCTTGCCCATTCGCGCCGCGCGGCGGCGATTGCGACGGCGAGCTCGGCCATCTCCGCCTCGATTGCGTCGAGCCAGGGGCCGCCCACGGTGTCCTCCGCGAGGAGCTTGTTGCGGCCGCGCATCGCCCGCTCGAACGCGTTGACGCGGGTGATGTGGCCGCGATCGATGGCGAGCACCGCGCGATCGAGGAAGCGGCGGCGCTCGGAGGCCGGTCCGGTAAACAGCCCATCCATCGACGGCGTCAGCCACACGACGCGAAGAAGATCGGCGAGCGCGTCGGCCGACCGCGCCGGGCCGTGGTCGATGCGGATCGCGCGGCGCGTCTCCGGTCCCTCGGTCGTCATGGCAACGCCGGTGCCGATATCGACCGGGCCGGTGGCGGTCTCCACCGTCGCCGCGACCGCCCACGTGCCGTCGCCGGGCTTGCGCGCGACGTCGTCGAGCCGCGCACGGCGGAGGCCGCGGCCGGGCGCGAGAAACGAGACCGCCTCGAGGAGGTTGGTCTTGCCGGCGCCGTTCGGCCCCGTGAACACCACCGAGCGCGCGTCGAGCGACAGCGACAGCGCGGCGAAGCTGCGGTAGGCGGTGAGCTTCAGGCGGGAGAGCGCGGTTCGGTGCGGGGCGGGATCGGTCACGGCGGGGAGCGGTTTAGCGCGGTTCGCGAGCCCCCGCACGCCCACACCGCGCTTCCCTTTGAGAATCCTTGCGGATCAGCCGCAACCGCGCCATATTCGCTTCACCATCAACAAATGAAAGGAGGTGATCCAGTGTCTCATTGTCGTACGCCGCGTGCGCCGGTTCAGACCTGGAACCTCGTTCGCGAGGTCCTCGCCTCCTCTCGTTGAGGCAGAGTTCGGTCAAGCCGCGGCAGACGCGGACTGGCAATGGAAGGGCCGTCCCTCGGGCGGCCCTTCGCATTTCTTGGACCTTGGTCGCGCCGCTACACCCGCATCGGCATGAGCACGTACAGCGCATCGGCGGCGCCGTCATCGAGGATAAGGGTCGGCGAGCCGGGGTCGGCGAAGCGGAACTCGGCGGTGCCCGTCTCCAACTGGCCGGCGACGTCGAGCAGGTAGCGGGCGTTGAAGCCGATCTCCATCTCGTCGGCGGGATAGTCGACGCCGAGCTCCTCGACGGCGCTGCCGGCGTCCGGGTTGTTGACCGACAGCACCATCTTACCGTCGGAGAGCGCGAGCTTCACCGCGCGGCCGCGTTCCGACGAGATGGTGGAGACGCGATCGACCGCGTCCGCGAATTCGCCGCGATCGACCTTGAGCACCTTGTCGTTCGACTGTGGAATGACGCGGACGTAGTCCGGGAAGGTGCCGTCGATCAGCTTCGAGGTGAGCACAACGTCGCCGGTCGAGCCGGACCCAGGGATCGTGACGCGGATCTTGGTGTCGGACACCTCGATCTCGACGGTCTGCTCCGGATCTTCCAGGAGCTTGTGGATCTCGCCCACGGCCTTGCGCGGTACGATGACACCCGCCAGCGACCCCGCGCCCTCGGGGGCCGGGAGCTGCGATTGCGCGAGGCGATGACCGTCGGTCGCGACCGCGCGGAGCATCGGCTTGCCGTTCACCTCGACAATGTGAAGGTAGATGCCGTTTAGGTAGTAGCGCGTCTCCTCGGTGGAGATGGCGAACTCGGTGCGATCGATCAGCTTCTTGACCGCCGCCGCCGGCAGGCTGAAGCGGGTCGGGAACTCGCCGGTGGTCAAGTCCGGAAAATCCGCTTCCGGTAGCACCTGGAGCGTGAAGCGCGAGCGGCCGGATTTCAGCGCCAACTGCGAGCCGTCGCCGCTGTCGAGGGAGACTTCCGCGCCGTCCGGCAGCTTGCGCACGATGTCGTGCAGCATGTGCGCGGCGACGGTCGTCGCACCCGCCTGACCGACTTCGGCCGGTACCGTCTCGGTGATCTCCAGGTCGAGATCGGTCGCCTTCAGCGTCAGCTTGCCATCGGCGGCGCGCACCAGAACGTTCGACAGGATCGGGATGGTGTTGCGCCGCTCGACCACGCGGTGGACGTGGCTGAGAGACCTTAACAGGTGCGATCGCTCGACGGTCGCGCGCATGGACGGGTACCCGGCGTACGAGGAAGGCGACGCCGCGCCGCGGCCGCCGCTGGAGACCAGGAAATTGGCCCGTTGGCTGGGAAAGCGCAAGGGGCTGGGGCGTCCGGTCCACACCCATGGGCCGCACTCTCCCGCCGCTTGATCTGCTACCGCCTCTCGTGCCCTATCGGCGCCATGCGCGCGATGGTGCTCCCCGGACCGCGACAGCGGCTGGTGATCGAGGACCGACCGGAACCGGTTCCCGGGCCGGGCGAGATCGCGATCGCCGTCGCGGCATGCGGCGTCTGCCGCACGGACCTGCACGTGGCGGACGGCGAACTCAGCCAAGCGCGGTACCCGATCGTCCCCGGCCACGAGATCGTCGGCACGGTCAAGCGGCTCGGCGCGGGCGTGACGGATTTCGCGCTCGGCGAGCGCGTCGGCGTGCCCTGGCTCGGCGCGACGTGCGGCCACTGTCGGTTCTGCCTCGGCGGCCAGGAGAACCTCTGCGACAACGCGCACTTCACCGGCTGCGACATCGACGGTGGCTACCAGGAGGTAGCCGTCGCCGACGCGCGCTTCTGCTTCCGCCTTCCCGATGCCTACGGCGACGCGGAAGCCGCCCCGTTGCTCTGCGCCGGGCTGATCGGCCACCGCGCTCACCGCATGGCGGGCGATGTGGAACGCCTCGGCATCTACGGCTTCGGCGCCGCCGCGCACATCCTCGCCCAAGTCGCGCGCCACAAGCGGCAGCGGGTCTACGCCTTCACCCGGCCGGGCGATCGCCAAGCGCAGGAATTCGCCGCTTCGCTCGGCGCGGAATGGGTCGGCGGCTCCGATCAGACGCCGCCCGAGGCGCTCGACGCGACGATCATCTTCGCGCCGGTCGGCGCGCTGGTCCCGACCGCGCTCCGCGCGGTGCGCAAAGGCGGCGCCGTGATCGCGGCGGGCATCCATATGAGCGACATTCCGGCGTTTCCCTACGACGTTCTGTGGGGCGAGCGGCTGGTGCGCTCGGTCGCCAACCTCACGCGTGCCGATGGCGAGGATTTCCTCCTGCTCGCGGGCGAGACGCGGATCCGCACCACCGTCACCGAATTTCCGCTGGAGGCGGCCAACGAGGCGCTGGCACGGCTCCGCGACGGCCAACTGGTCGGGGCGGCGGTGCTGGTCCCTTAGCGACGCGTTAAGGAATTTTTTACGATCCGGAGCGGAGGCCGCTTTCCCGGAGCGCCCCGTTATGCTCGTTTAAGTCGAATACGAACATAAGATGCAACCAATGAGGAGCGTCGCCCCGGGGCTCGCGGAGAGTTGAACGGACCGAGACCGGCCGCCGAGGCCACAAGAAGCGGGCTGCGACAGCGGGCCACAGCACGGCCCGACCCATCGGCCAAGAAATCGCCTCCGTCCGGCAACGACATTGTCATTCGCCGGTCAGGAAAGGATCGCAAGCCAAGAACATACCCAGGGCGGCCTGGAATTCGAGGAGGAACGAAGCAGTGTTTATGCCAGTCGAAAACCTACCTGCTGGAGCGATCGGATTCATCGCGCACGGGCAGATCACGACCAGCGACCGCCGGGCGGTGCTGGAGCCAACCATCGCGGACGCGCTCGTGCGCGGCCGCGTACGCTTGCTTTACGTGGCGGCATCCGACTTCGCCGGATACGACCAGGGTGGCCTCTACGACGACGCTGTGTTCGGCACGCGCCACTTCACCGCGTTCGACAAGATCGCCTTCGTCGCGGAGGACGGCCCCTATTACCGGGCGGTCAATGCGATGGAGGGGCTGATGCCCGCGCGCCTCAAGGTGTTCGGCGTCAGCGAGGTCGACCGCGCCAAGGCCTGGCTGGCGGAGTAGCTCGGTCGAGCCGAAGTTCAGCGCGGGAGACGGCGGAACCGACCGATCTTGGCCGAATTCGACCGATGACGGCTTTTTCGAGAAAATTGGAGCGAATCCCTTCACCGGGGTGCAATCCGCAAGGCGTATCCTAGGCAATGCGTACAGGTTAGCTCAGTTTGAGCGGGACCATGGACCAGAAAGCAGGATCAGAAAACCGCCGGGACCACCGGATGCGCGTGCTCAAGTCGGGCCGCATCACGTTCAACGGCGGTTACGCGGCGTACGACTGCCGGGTGAAGAACCTGTCGGCCGGCGGCGCGCTGCTGCAAATGCCCAGCCTGCTGGGCATTCCGTCGCGTTTTGACATCGAAATCGACAAATCCGGCAATCGCCGTCTCTGCACGGTGATGTGGCGGAACGATACGCAGATGGGCGTGGCGTTCGACGATGCGCCGCCTGCCGCCGCGGCTTCTGACGGTCCCCGCCTGCGTCTTGTCGAGCCGGCGGGTGCGGCCGAAGCGGCCGACCAGACCAACCCGGTGCGGCCCGTACTCAAGTCAGCCTAAATATCACCGCGTCAAAGGAATGGCCCCGCGTGAACCGCGGGGCCGAAGGCATGCTTGCTTCGATGTCGAAGCTACTTGTCGCAGGTCTCGCTCTGCAGCGTGATCCACTCACCGTTCACCTGCAGCTCGGCTTCGTGAATCATCCGGGTGCTGTTGGCCTTCTCGAAGGTGTCACGCGCCGCGATCTTCTGGCCGTTGATGTTGTAGTCGCCGACGAGCACCAGATTGTCGCCGTCCCAGCCCTTCGACGTCTGGGTGCCCCAACCGCCGTAGTTGTCGGTCCAGGTCGCGATGTACTGGTTGGCGGCGGTATCGTAGCCGTACTGATAGACGCCCGTGGACGGATTGTCGTTGTCGCCGGTTCTGAGCTCGGTGAAGCGGAACGACATCCAGTGCCCGCCGAGATCGTAAGCCGCCACGGCAAGCGTCTGCACCTCGTGCGCCGCGCCGAACACCGAGTCGGGCTGGGCGCCGAAGCAGCTCCACGTGCCGGCGAAGTATCTCAAGCTGCGCCATCTGTGGCGCCGGCGTGGGCGCGGTCGCGGCAACTTCCTGCGCGAGGGCCGATGCACCGGCAACCATCGCAGCCGGGATGGCAATGGCAAAAACGGCTTTCTTCATTCCTCCGTCTCCTCCCGGAAGGCATGGTCCGCGGTGGACCAGCGTGAGACGGAGACTGGCGAGGTTTGCGCCCGGGCGTTTTGCGCTATGTCAAACGGCTGCGGTTGCTGTCATTTTGTCGCGGGTACGCACGTTTCGCTCGATCCCACGCGCAACGAGGCGAGTGAATATCTCGTTGGCCGCGGCAAGCCGGTCGGCGTCCAGCGAGATCGGCTCCCGTTCGCGTCGGTCGGCATGGACGTGCCCTGCGAGTTGGCCGACATCGGCAGCGGTCTCGCCCAGACGCGCGAGAAGCGCGGCGACCACATCGGCGGGGCGCGAACACAGCGCCTCGTAGCTCACGAAGATGACCTGGGGCAGATCGACCTCCACGAGCATGGCGTACGCGGCGATCCAATAGTCCAGCCAGAAGGTGGGATCGCGCGCGGCGTCCGCCGTAGCATGGAAGCCGGGGAAATCGATCGGTGCGAGATTCGCGCCGAAGTCGAAGTGGCCGATGCCGCGCATGTAGGCTTTGGCGAACGCGTCCTCGGCATGCATCGCGAGGAAGCGGAGATGCTGGCGATGGAGCGAGGCGACGTGGGCGCGCGGTTCGCGAACCGGCACGACGATCGTCGCATTGGGGAACATGCGGGCGAGAAGCGGAACGCGCGCGACGTTGCCGTTGTTCTTGGACAGATAGCGGCACGCGTGCTCCGCGCCGCGCTCGCGGCGAAGCGCCACGATCTTGCGCATGTGGTTCCGAAAGAAATCCTCGAACGCCTCGTCCTCGTCGGTGGCCGACCACAGCGCGATGCGCCCGTCGCGGCACTTCGTCGGCCACCACGCGCGCCAAAGCGCCTCCTCGAAGGCCTCGGGGCTGTCGTAATCGATCATCACGCCGTCGCCGTGGGCGCGCTCTTGCGCCTCTCCCTCACGACGGAAGCCGCGCGACAGCTGGTCCCACATCAGCGGGCAAAGCAGAAACGGCATGTTGCGATAAGTATGCGACGCCATCGTCGGCAGCATCGCGAGCAACTCGAGGAGCAACGTTGTGCCGGCGCGTGGCAGCGACGTCACGAAGACCGGCCGCTCGCACGGAACGCTGGCGAAGCGGGACGCGAAGGCCGTGTCCTCGATGTCGGCTATGGCCTTCTGCAGGCCGACGCCGGCGAACGCGGCCCGGTGAACCAGACGATCGAGCTTGGAATAGCGTTCGGTCCAGCTCATGCGTGGCGCCGACGAACGAAGACGACCGCGAACAGCGCGAGGTTGGCCAGGATCAAAGGCCACGACACGGACGCCCGCCAGATCGAGTCGAAGTCCGTTGCGCCGGCGAACACGGCCAGTGAGAGCACCGCGGCGGGCGCAAGCAGCACCGCGGCGACGCGGACCGCCATCGCCACGAACAGCCGCAGCATGTCCACCGCCAGGCGGCGCGCGGCGGCTTCCTTGGCGTCGTCGTCGAGATCGCGCGCGCCGACGATCTTCAGCGCCGCGTTGCTCTCGGCGACGACGCGGTAGCTCAGGCCGACGAGGCCCGACCGCTCCAGCGCGACGAAGAACAGGGCCATCGCGGCGATGACGACGACGAGCGTCACGCTCGTTACGCCGAGGTCGTCGGTCCCGGCTGGCCGGGCTTCCGCCGCTTGGCGATGCCGAGAAGGCGCTTCACCGGATACCAAACGAAACCGACGACGCCGAGCGCCAGTGCCGAGGCGAGCGCAAGGAGCGAGCCGAGCGCGGTGATCCCGGCGCCGGGACCGGTGTAGGCGGCCGCCGGGGTCGCGAACACCACGGCCGCCAGCGCGAGCGAAACGAGGAGTGAAACGAGCGATTTCATGAGACCGGTCCTTTCGTGGAACAGGCGTTGGGATCGAACGTGAAGTAGTCGGTCGGTAGGCGGATCGCGTCGGTCACGAGCGCGACGCGATCCTTGTCGAAGCGGTTGACGTATTGCCAGACGATGTCGCCGGCCGGCGTGACCTCGAAGATGCGCCCGCCGGTCGCCTCGGTGATGAGCATGTCGCCGTTGGCGAGCAACTGGTGCTTGCCCATGATGTTGGAGAAGAACCGCCGCTGGGTTTCGCCGTCGGGCTGCGCGTAGACGGTCCACGTCTTGTCCGTCGCCGGGTCGGTCGCGGTGATGCGGCTGCCGCCAAGGAGGTCGCCGAACTTGGTGTCGTCGGAGCGATTGTTGAAGACGGTGATCGTCCCGTCTTTCTGGAAATCGGGATCGTGTTGGCGCCACCACGGGCCGGTCTGGTGCCACTTCACCTCATCGGCGCGGGGATCGAAGACGAAGATCAGGTTGAGCTGACGCATCGAAACCAGGATGTCGCCGGCCGCGAACATCGGAAACGCGCCCGCCATGTCCTTCGACAAAACCTCGGCGTCGTTGGTGTGCGTGAAATCGACGTACTGGCTCCCCATGTCCTGGAAGCCGGTCGGGAAGAGCGCGCCGTAGAGGTCGTTCTTGAACATGAGCTCCGGGAGCGAAATCACGCGCAGCACCTCGCCGTCGGCCGAGACGTGCAGCAACTGGTCCTCGAAGAACGGCGCGTTGAGGAATGGAAAGCGCGGGTCGGCCGTCTCGTGGTAGACGCGCGCCGGCACCCACAGCGTGCCGTCGTCGGCGACGTCGATGGAGTGGTGCGTCATGCGCGCCACCGTCCACATCACGTTGCCGCAGGCGTCGATGCGCGCCAGCCCCTGTTGGTCGAAGTTGAACACGACCGAGCCGTCGGGGAACGGCACGGCGCCGTTGATGTGGGTGAGCCATTCGTTGAACGGCCGGTCGGCCGGCGGCTGGATGTGTTCGGCGGACGGGAAGATCTTGGCGAAACTGACGTCCCAGCGGTGCAACTCGGTGCCGTCCTCGGCGAGCAGCCGCATGACGTGCTTGCCGTCGAAGAAGCCGGCGACGAAGGTCACGCCCGGCTGCATGCGGGCCGCGTCATGAACGGTGAGGCCGGACCCGCCGCGCGGCTCGTCGAACACGTGCCGGGTCGGAAACACTCCGAGGTACGCGCGCACGTTGACGGAGAGGTCGTAGGCGGCGTCCAGGCCCGACGCGATCACCGGCTTCGGCCAGATGCCGCTGGCGTTCACGACGTAGCCGACGACGAAGACCGCGAGCAGCCACGAGAGCCGGTGCAATACCAACGGCGCGGAGGCGAAAACGCGGGACATGGCCGATCTCACAAGATCCGGGCCTGCGACACGCCCGGAGACGGCGAGTAAACGAAAATCGGGTGGGTTAACGGTTAAGAACGCGACGGACGCGTGGGTCCGGCGAAGCAACCGGCGCGGATGGGTGTCGTCGTGGTGAACGAAGGGTTACGACGCCGGGTCGCCGGTCAGTCGTCCATCTTCAGCGCGGCGATGAAGGCTTCCTGCGGAATCTCGACCTTGCCGAACTGGCGCATGCGCTTCTTGCCCTCCTTCTGCTTCTCGAGAAGCTTGCGCTTACGCGTCACGTCGCCACCGTAGCACTTGGCGAGCACGTCCTTCCTGAGCGCGCGCACGGTCTCGCGCGCGATGATGCGCCCGCCGACCGCGGCTTGGATCGGAATCTGGAACATGTGTGGCGGTATCAGCTCCTTTAGCTTCTCCACCATCGCGCGCCCGCGCCGGTCGGCCGCCGAACGATGGACCAGCACCGACAGCGCGTCGACCGGCTCGCCGTTGACCAGGATCTGCATCTTGACGAGATCGCCGGGGCGATAGCCGGTCAGGTGGTAGTCGAACGAGGCATAGCCCTTCGACACCGATTTCAGCCGGTCGTAGAAGTCGAACACCACCTCGTTCAGCGGCAGGTCGTATTCGACCATGGCGCGGTTGCCGACGTAGGAAAGGCCGGTCTGGCTACCGCGCCGGTCTTGGCAGAGCTTCAGGATCGCGCCGAGATACGCGTCCGGCGTGAGGATCGTCGCCTTCAGCCACGGCTCGGAAATCTCGGCGATGCGCACCGGGTCGGGCATGTCGGCCGGGTTGTGCAGCTCCATCTCTCCGCCGTCGGTGAGCTTGAGGCGGTAAACCACCGAGGGGGCGGTGGCGATCAGGTCGAGGTTGAACTCGCGCGCCAGCCGCTCCTGCACGATCTCTAGATGGAGCAGACCGAGGAAGCCGCAGCGAAAGCCGAACCCGAGCGCGGCGCTGGTCTCGACCTCCGAGGTGAAGGCGGCATCGTTCAGCCTGAGCTTGGCGATGGCGGCGCGCAGCGCCTCGAAATCCGCCGCATCGATAGGGAAGATGCCGCAGAACACCACGGGTTGCGCTGGCCGAAAACCCGGCAGCGGCACCGGCGTCCGACGACGGTCCTCGGTGATGGTGTCACCGACGCGAGTGTCGGCGACCTCCTTGATCGACCCGGTCAAGAAGCCGAGCTCGCCGGGTCCGAGTTCAGGCCAATCGACAAGCTTGGGCGTGAAGACACCCACCTTGTCCACCTCGTGGGTGGCGCCGGTGCCCATCATACGGATCTTCATGCCCTTCTTGAGCACGCCATCGACGACGCGCACGAGCACGACGACGCCGAGGTAGGCGTCGTACCAGGAATCGACCAGCATCGCTTTCAGCGGTGCGTCGGGGTCGCCGCGCGGCGGCGGGAGGCGGTGGACGATCGCCTCCAAGACATCCGGCACGCCCTGCCCGGTCTTCGCCGAGATGAGCAGCGCGTCGGACGCGTCGAGGCCGATGACGTCCTCGATCTGCTGCTTGACGCGCTCGGGCTCGGCCGCCGGCAGATCGACCTTGTTGAGCACGGCCACGATCTCGTGGTTGTTCTCCATCGCCTGATAGACGTTGGCCAGCGTTTGCGCCTCGACGCCCTGGCTCGCGTCGACCACCAGTAACGACCCCTCGCAGGCAGCGAGCGAGCGGTTGACCTCGTAGGCGAAATCGACGTGGCCGGGGGTGTCGATGAGGTTGAGGACGTAGTCCTTGCCGTCGCGGGCGCGGTAGTTGAGCCGTACGGTCTGCGCCTTGATGGTGATGCCGCGCTCGCGCTCGATGTCCATCGAGTCGAGCACCTGCTCTTTCATCTCGCGCGCGGTAAGCCCGCCGGTCGACTGGATCAGCCGGTCGGCCAACGTCGACTTGCCGTGGTCGATGTGGGCGATGATGGCGAAGTTGCGGATTTGGCTCTGGGGGCCGGCGGTCATGGCGCGGTGCTTAGCAGACCCGGCGCGGCGCGCAAGGTTGTGAAATGCATGATGAAAATTCGTTGGCGCGCGGCTCGCGTGGCCTACTCGGCCGCTTCCGAATCCGGCTCCTCGGCGACCACGGTCGCTTCCGTTGCCTTGAGTTCCTCGAGCCGCGGCATGGCCATGATGTTGTAGCCGGAATCGACGTAGTGGATTTCACCGGTGACGCCGGAGGCTAGGTCGGACAGGAGATACACGGCCGTGTTTCCGATCTCGTCGATGGTGACGGTGCGGCCGAGCGGCGAGTTGCGCTTCTGATAGCCGAACATCAGCCGCGCGTCGGACACGCCGGAGCCGGCGAGCGTGCGCACCGGCCCGGCGGAGATCGCGTTGACGCGGATGTTGGCGGGTCCGAAATCGACGGCGAGATAGCGCACCGAGGCCTCCAGCGCGGCCTTGGCGACGCCCATGACGTTGTAGTTGGGCATCACGCGCTGCGAGCCGCCGTAGGTCAGCGTCACCATGGCGCCGCCGGGAGCCATGAGGCGCGCCGCACGCGCGGCGATTTCGGTGAAGGAGAAGCACGAGATGAGCATGGTGCGCGCGAAGTTCTCGCGGCTCGTGTCGGCGTAGCGGCCCTTCAACTCGTTCCGATCGGAAAAGGCGATGGCGTGAACCAGGAAATCGATGGTCGGCCAGCGCAGGGCGAGCGCATTGAAGGTCGCATCGAGCGAATCGGGCGCGTCCGAATTGGGCGGCAGACCGACGTCGCACGAGAGCACCAGGTCCGAGCCGACGGACTGAGCAAGCGGCAGAACCCGCTTGCCGAGCTGTGGCGTCTGATAGGTGAACGCCAACTCGGCGCCGTTCTCGGCGAGGCGCTTGGCGATCCCCCAGGCGATCGAGTGGTTGTTCGCCACCCCCATCACCAGGCCGCGTTTCCCGGCCATTGCGCCCGTGGTCATGTCGCTTGTCCTCGTTCCGGCTCTCAAGCGTCAGCCGTCGAAACGCTGGAAGATCAGCGTTGCGTTGGCACCGCCGAAGCCGAAGGAATTGGAAAGCACCGTATTGACCTCGACCCCGTCCATGCGTTCGCGCACGATCGGCATGTCCGCGAACTCGGAGTCGATCTCCTTGATGTTGGCCGACTTGCAGATGAAGCCGTTGTTCATCATCAGCAGCGAGTAGATCGCTTCCTGGACGCCGGCCGCGCCCAGCGAGTGGCCGCTCAGCGACTTGGTCGCCGAAATAGGCGGGGACTTGTCGGCGCCGCCGAACACGTTGCGGATCGCCGCGATCTCCGGGCCGTCGCCGGCCGGCGTCGAGGTCGCGTGCGGGTTGATGTAGTCGATCTTGCCATCGACGTTGGCGAGCGCCATGCGCATGCAGCGCTCGGCCCCCTCGCCCGACGGCTGCACCATGTCGTACCCATCCGACGTCGCGCCGTAGCCGACGACCTCGCCATAGATGCGCGCGCCGCGCGCCTTGGCGTGCGCCAGTTCTTCCAGCACCAGCACGCCGGCGCCGCCGGCGATGACGAAGCCGTCGCGGTCCTTGTCGTAGGCGCGCGAGGCTTCGGTGGGCGTGTCGTTGAAATGGGTCGACATCGCGCCCATGGCGTCGAACAGCACCGACAGCGTCCAGTCGAGCTCCTCGCAGCCGCCGGCGAACATGAGATCCTGCTTGCCGAGCTGGATCAGCTCCGTGGCGTTGCCGATGCAATGGGTGGATGTCGAGCACGCCGACGAAATGGAATAGCTGACGCCCTTGATCTTGAACCACGTGGAGAGCGTCGCGGAGGCGGTGGACGACATCGCCTTCGGCACCGCGAACGGACCGACGCGCTTCGGTCCCTTGGTGCGCGCGATGTCGGCGGCCTCGACGAGGGTGCGGGTCGAGGGACCGCCCGAGCCCATGATCAGCCCGGTGCGCTCGGAGGAAATCTCGTCCGCTTCAAGACCAGCGTCGAGGATCGCCTGATCCATCGCGACATGGTTCCAGGCGGTGCCGCCGCCGTGGAAGCGCATGGCGCGGCGGTCGATCATGGTGGACGGGTCGAGTTGCGGCGCGCCGTGGACCCGGCAGCGGAAACCGAGCTTGGCGTAATCCTCCGCCGCCGAGATGCCGGACTTGGCCTCGCGTAGGCTCGCGACAACCTCCTGCGTGGAGTTGCCGATCGAGGAGACGATCCCCATGCCCGTTACAACGACACGCCTCATTCTCGGCTTTCCTCGTTCGTCGGTCGGCTCTTGTGCGCGACCCGCGCCCAGCGGGCGCGAAGCAACGCCGAGGCCGCTCGCGGCTCAGCCGGCGGCCGGCTGAGTCTCTCCCTGGAACAGGCCGACCTTCAAATCGGTCGCGCGGTAGATGGTGGCGCCGTCGGCCTTGAGCCACCCATCGGCGATGCCGAGCACCAGCTTCGATCGGAGCACGCGCTTCAGATCGACGCCGTATTCCACCAGCTTCACGGTGGGCAGCACCATGCCGGAGAACTTGACCTCGCCCAGCGACAAGGCGCGGCCGCGACCGGGCGCGCCAAGCCAGCCGAGAAAGAAGCCCAGCATCTGCCACAGCGCGTCGAGGCCGAGACAACCGGGCATCACCGGGTCGCCCTTGAAGTGGCAGGAAAAGAACCAGAGGTCCGGTTTCACGTCCAGCTCGGCGCGGACGTGGCCGCGGCCATGCTCGCCACCCTCCTCGCCAATCGACGTGATGCGGTCGAACATCAGCATCGGCGGCAGCGGCAACTGGGCGTTGCCTTCGCCGAACAATTCGCCGCGTCCGCAGGCGATCAACGCTTCGTAGTCAAACCGGGACGCGCGATCGTCCTTTGTCAACTTCATCGCCGCTGTCATTTGGTCGTTCGAGTCTCCTCCAGGCAGCAAAATCACCGTCACCGGTCTGTTGCCGGAGCCGCCGTTTCCCGCCGCGCGGCACCTATTAACATAGCATCCCCCTGCTCGCCACAGCGGGCCATGAGTGGGCCGAAATCGCCGGAACCATGGGGATTCGTTGCGCCTCGCAACCCACCGCCCTATATTGGCGGCGGTAGGTTGCGAGGCAAGGGACGACAGGCGACGTGAACCGGGTTGAAGTCAGTGAAGGGCGCGGCGAGGTTTCGCGCCCCGAGGTGCGGGTGCTGTTGCGCCACGCGGGCCTGAGGCCCACGCGTCAGCGCATGGCGCTGGCGGAGATTTTGTTCGCCCACGGCAATCGCCACATCTCAGCGGAAGGCTTGCACGAGGAGGCGCTGATGCGCCGCGTGCCGGTGTCGCTTGCCACAATCTACAACACGCTCCATCAGTTCACCGGCGCGGGCCTTCTGCGCGAAGTGCCGGTGGACGGTTCGAAGACCTACTTCGACACGAACGTTTCGGACCACAACCACTTCTTCGTCGAAGATGAGGGCCAGGTGCTCGACATCCCCGGCGAGGATTTGGGGGTCGACCGCCTGCCGCAGCCGCCGGAAGGCTATGAGATCACCCGCGTCGACGTGGTCGTCCGGTTGCGCCGCATCCGTTAGTGCTTCCGATTTTTCGTGTCGTGATGCCCGCTTACGCGGGCATCTTGCGTTCGCCGCGTCGCGTTTGCGCACGGCAAGCCTCGCTGCCGCTGGGCCCTAGTGCGCGGCGTCCCAGTTGGCGCCGGCGTGGACGTCGACGTGGAGCGGCACGGAGAGGTGCACAGCGGGGGCCGCAGCCGTCTCCATGACGTGGGCGACGACCTTCATGGTTTTCTCGACTTCGCTCTCCGGCGCCTCGAACACAAGCTCGTCGTGCACCTGGAGCAGCATCCCGGCCTTCAGCCGCGCCTTCTTCAGCGCCCCCTCCATGCGGATCATGGCACGGCGGATGATGTCGGCGGCAGTGCCCTGGATCGGCGCGTTGATCGCGGCGCGATCGACGAAGGCGCGCTCCGACGGGTTCGACGAGCCGACCTGCGGGAAGTTGATCTTGCGGCCGAACAGCGTCGAGACGTAGCCCTCGGCGCGCACCTTTCTGCGCATCGCCTCCATGTAGTCGCGGATGCCGGGGAAGCGCTCGAAGTAGCGCTTGATGTAGGCGCCGGCCTCCTCGCGCCCGATGCCGAGCTGGTTGGCGAGGCCGAAGGCGGAGATGCCGTAGATGATGCCGAAGTTGATCGCCTTGGCGCGGCGGCGGACGTCCGGCGGCATGCCCTTCCACCGGCACGCCGAACATCTCCGACGCGGTCATGGCGTGGATGTCGAGGCCGTCGGCGAAGGCCTTCTTCAATTCCGGGCACGTCGGCGACGTGGGCAACGACGCGGAGCTCGATCTGGCTGTAATCGGCGGAGATCAGCTGCATCCCCTTCTCCGCGACGAAGGCGGTGCGGATGCGCCGCCCTTCCTCGGTGCGGATCGGGATGTTCTGGAGGTTCGGCTCCGACGACGACAGCCGCCCGGTGGTCGTCGAGGCGAGCGCGTAGGAGGTATGCACGCGGCCGGTCTCGGCGTTGATGTAGCCGGGAAGCAGGTCGGTGTAGGTCGACTTGAGCTTGGAGAGCTGCCGCCATTCGAGGATGAGGCGGGCGAGCTCGTTGCCGCCGCCGGCGAGCTCGTCCAGCACATCGGCGCCCGTCGCCCAGGCGCCGGTCTTGGTCTTCTTGCCGCCGGGGAGGCCGAACTTGCCGAACAGAATGTCGCCAAGTTGCTTTGGCGAACCGATATTGAACGGCGCGCCGGCGTGCTTGTAAATCTCGTCCTCGAGCCCCGCGAGCTTCTGCGCGAAGGCGCCGGACATCCGCGACAGGATCTGGCGATCGACCTTGATGCCGCGCGCCTCCATGCGCGCCAGCACCGGGATCATCGGCCGCTCCAGCGTCTCGTAGACGTTGACCATGTGCTCGGCGACGAGGCGCGGCTTCAGCACGCTCCATAGGCGGAGCGCCACGTCAGCATCCTCGCCGGAGTATTGCGTCGCCTTGTCGAGCGGCACGCGGTCGAAGGTCACCTGGCTCCTGCCGGTGCCCGCGACCTCCTTGAAGGCGATCGGCTTGTGCTTGAGCAGCGCCTCCGACAACTCGGACATGCCGCTGCCGCCGCGCCCGCCGTCGAGCGCGTACGACATCAGCATCGTGTCGTCGAAGGGCGTCACGTCGATGCCGACGCGGGAGAGCACCAGCGCGTCGTACTTCAGGTTCTGCGCGATCTTGAGGATCGAGGCATCCTCCAGCACCGGCTTCAGGCGCGCGATCGCTTGCGCGGCCGGAATCTGGCCGACCACCAGCCCGCCGCCGAGGAGATCGCCCTCCCCGTCTGTGTGGGCGAGCGGGACGTACGCCGCATCGCCGGGCTCGGTCGCGAGGCTGACGCCGACCAACTCGCCGGCCATCGGGTCGAGCGAGGTGGTCTCGGTATCGATGGCGATATGGCCGACGGTGCGCGCCGCTGCGAGCCACGCGTCGAGCCGGTCGAGGCTCGTCACGGTCTCGTAGCGCGCGACGTCGAATGGCGCGGCGAGCACGGCCTTCGCCGCTTCGGCGGCGCGGAGCGCGGGGGCGGTCTTCCCATTCGCCTGGGCGACACCGCGCTTCTCGCCGGCGTTGTAGTACGGCCGGTAGACCGGCCGCGCCGGCACGATCTCCTCGCCTTCCACTCTTGCCGCCTTCGGTTCCGCCGGCGGCGTCTCGCCGGGGACGGCTGGCGCGACCTTGTCGGCGTTGGTGCCGGTCGCTTCCGCGACGCGGCGGGTGAGCGCGGTGAACTCCATCGCCTTGCAGAAGGCCACCAGCAGCGGGCCGTCGCGCTCGCGCACGGCGAGGTCGGCGAGCGGCACCTCGAGCGGCACGTTCTGGTCGAGCGTGACGAGCTTCTTCGACAAGCGCGCGGCGTCGGCGTGCGCGATCAGCGCCTCGCGCCGCTTGGGCTGGGTGATTTCGCCGGCGCGCGCGAGCAGCGTTTCGACGTCGCCGTACGTCTCGATGAGCTGCGCCGCGGTCTTGACGCCGATGCCGGGGACGCCGGGGATGTTGTCGACGGAATCGCCGGCGAGCGCCTGCACCTCGATGACCCTCGACGGCGGCACGCCGAAGCGCTCCATCACCTCGGGCACGCCGATGCGCCTATCCTTCATGGTGTCGAACATGGTCACCAGCGGGGAGACCAGCTGCATGAGGTCCTTGTCGGAGGCGACGATGGTCACGTCGGCGCCGGCCTCGACGGCTTGGCGCGTGTAGGTGGCGATGAGATCGTCGGCCTCGTAGCCCGCCTGCTCGATCCCCGGCACGTTGAACGCGGCCGTCGCCTTGCGGATCAACGGGAATTGCGGCTTCAGGTCGTCCGGCGCCTCGGGCCGGTGCGCCTTGTACTCGGCGTACATCTCGTTGCGGAAGGTGATCTCCGACTTGTCGAACACCACGGCGATGTGCGTCGGCGCGACGCCGGCCGCCGCATCCTGCAGCAGCTTCCACAGCATGTTGCAGAAGCCATAGACGGCGCCGAGCGGCAGCCCGTCCGACTTTCTCGTGAGGGGCGGCAGCGCGTGGTAGGCGCGGTAGACGTACGACGAGCCGTCGATCAGGAAGACGTGATCGCCGCGCTTGACCGGACGGGAGATTTTCGGGGATTTGGCCACGGGCGGACTATGCCTACCGGCGGGGGCGGTTGGGAAGGGTTTCCGGCGCACGCTTGCGCGGTTTCGCCTAGTTCACACCCTTAACCGCCCCTTAAATCGCCGCATTTAGCTTCTGGAAACGATCCGATGGCGCAGGAAAACCCTGGCACCGATCGGGTCGAGCCGGCCGTGGGCCCCGAGGGTCGCGACGGCACCCTTCAGTTCGGGCTCAACGACAGGGACCGCACGGTGCCCCAAGGCAACAGCCGCAAACGACGCGCCGCCAACGGCAAGCGTGCGCGCGGCGGCAACGGCCGTGGCGGCAAGGGGCCGCCGCGCCGCGGCGTCATCCGCCGCATCGCCCACTGGACCGCGGTGGCGGTGCTCGTCGGCATCGGCGGGCTCGCCGCGGTCGTCGGCTACTACGCCTCGCGTCTGCCGCCGACAGCGGACTGGTCAGTGCCGGACCGGCCGGCCAACGTCCGCATCCTCGCCGACAACGGCGCGCTCATCTCCAACCGCGGCGATTCCTCCGGCGCGAGCCTGACGCTCGACCAAATGCCGCCGTACCTGCCCCAGGCGGTGATCGCCATTGAGGACCGGCGCTTCTACTGGCACTTCGGCTTCGATCCCATCGGCCTCGCGCGCGCGTTGTTCGCCAATATCCGGGCGGGGCACGTGGTGCAGGGCGGCTCGACCATCACGCAGCAGCTCGCCAAGAACCTGTTCTTGACGCCGGAGCGCACGATGGAGCGCAAGATCCAGGAGGTGATCCTGGCGGCGTGGCTTGAACTCCGCCTCACCAAGAAGCAGATCCTGGAGCTCTACCTCAACCGCGTCTACCTCGGCGCAGGCGCCTACGGCGTCGATGCCGCCGCGCACCGCTATTTCGGCAAGTCGGCGCGTAACATCACACTCGCGGAGGCGGCGGCGATCGCGGGGCTGCTCAAGGCGCCGGCGACGTACTCACCGATTTCGCACCCGCAAGCGGCGGAGGCGCGGGCGCAGACGGTGCTGACCGCGATGCAGGACGCCGGGTTCATCACCGCGCGGCAAGCGAGCCTCGCCATGTCGAGCGAGATCAAGGCCGCGCCGGATGTCGCCGGTGGCAGCGGGCGCTACGTCGCCGACTGGGTGATGGACATCCTCCCCTCCTACATCGGCACGCCGAGCGAGGACATCATCGTCGATACGACGATCGACCTGCGGCTGCAGGCGGCGGCGGCGCGCGCCGTGAGCGACACGCTCGACGCCGACGGCAAAAAATACGGCGTCGGCCAAGGCGCGCTGGTGGCAATGGACCCGAACGGCGCGGTGAAGGCGCTGGTCGGCGGGCGCGACTACGCCACCAGCCCCTTCAACCGCGCGGTCGACGGGCACCGCCAGCCCGGCTCGTCGTTCAAGCCGTTCGTCTATCTCGCGGCGCTGGAGAGCGGGCTCACGCCGGAGACGATCCGCGTGGACCAGCCGGTGGCGATCAAGGGCTGGCAGCCGGAGAACTACTCGAAGGACTACCACGGGCCGGTGACGCTCACGACGGCGCTGGCGCTCTCGCTCAACACGGTGTCGGTGCAGCTCACTGCCGAGGTCGGGGCGGACCGGGTGGTGGCGACCGCGCGCCGGCTCGGCATTTCCTCGCCGCTTTTCGCCACGCCGTCGATCGCGCTCGGCACGTCGGAAGTGACGCCGCTGGAAATGACCGGTGCGTTCGTGCCCTTCTCCAACGGCGGGCGCGGCGTCATCCCACACGTCATCCGCCGCATCACCACCGCCGACGGCAAGGTGCTCTACGAACGGCGCGGCTCCGGACCGGGCCAGGTCGTGGCGCCGGTCTACGTCGGCATGATGAACGCAATGCTGGAGCAGACGCTGCTCATCGGCACGGGAAAAAGCGCCGAGATCCCCGGCTGGCCCGCGGCGGGCAAGACGGGGACGTCGCAGGACTACCGCGACGCGTGGTTCGTCGGCTACACGGCGGCGCTCACCGCCGGCGTCTGGTTCGGCAACGACGACAACTCGCCGACCAAGCGCGCCTCGGGCGGCAACCTGCCGGCGATCACGTGGCAGCACTTCATGAGCGAGGCGCTCGCCGGCCTCGCTGTCGCCGACCTTCCCGGCAACTACCGCAGCGGCCAGCCCGGCATGATCGCGGACGCGGGCGGCGTGCCGCAGGCGGTCGCGGCGATCGACCCGCCGCCGCCGGCCAACGTCGGCCTGCCGGGGCAGCCGATCCGCGGCCTGCTGCGCCGTCTATTCGGCGGCTGACGGCTATTCCGCGCCGATGGCGTGGAGCGCGGCGCCTTCCGCATTGAGCCAAGCGCGTGCCCGCTGCCACTCCGGGCAGATGGAGGCGACAAGACGCCAGAAGCGGCGCGAGTGGTTGAGTTCGACCAGATGCGCCACCTCGTGCGCGGCGAGATAGTCGAGCACGAAGGGCGGCGCCATGATCAGCCGCCACGAGAACGCGAGGTGTCCGCTCACAGAACACGAGCCCCAACGGCTGGTCTGGTCGCGGAGCTTGACCGCCTTGGCACGCACGCCGAGCGCGGTCGCGTGGTGCGAGACGGCGACGTCGAGATCGCGGCGTGCCTCGCGCTTCAGATAATCCATCACACGGCGGCGGAGATGGGCCGCCTCGCCGGAGACGACCAGCGCCGCGTCCGCGCCGTCCGCCCCGCGGGCGACGGTCCCTCGCGCACCGGGCGTGTGACGGACGACGTGCGGTTCGCCGCGGACAGGGATGACCGCGCCGTCGGCGATCGCGACCGGCGCCGGCAACCGGTCGAGCTGGCGCTTCAGCCAACCGGCATGGCGATCGAGGAAGCGGCGCGCTTCGGCGAGCGAGCCGCGCTGCGGCATGGTTAGTACCGCCGGCCGCGCGGGCCCGGCCACGCGCAGCGTGTAGTTCCGTGCGCGCGGGTGGCGGCGAATGTCGACCGCGACCACACCGGAGGCGGTCGCGATTTCGAAGCGGCCCGGATCGGTGCCGACGGATTTGGTGACGAACAGCGGCATCGGCGAAACGAATCAGGTTGCCTCCGCCGATGATGGCACAGCTTCGAGGGGAAGGGATTCCAGTGCGAGGCACAAAAAAAGCGGGGCCCTGAGGCCCCGCTTGGTTCACACGACACGCAATTGTCAGAGATCGATCGTATCGCCGTCGTTGCGATCGCCGTCCTTCGGCTGCTGCGAGCGCTGGCGCACGAAGCGATCGAACTCCTCCTGATCGCGGGCCCGCCGGAGGTCGTGCATGAACGACTCGAACGCGCGCAACTCCTCGTCGAGCTTGCGGCGCTCTTCCTCGAGGCGCTTCAGCTCCTTCGTACGGTACTCGTCGAAGGCGACGTTGCCGCTTCGCGAGTAGCTGGCGGGACCGCGCCGACCGCGATGGCCGCAACCGAACTCGTGCGACCAGTCGCGTTTGGCCTCGGCGAAGTGACGCCGCACCTCCGGGATGCGCTCACCCCACAGGATATAGGCAAGCATCGCCAGGCCGAGCGGCCAGAAGACGATGAAGCCGATGATCATCAGCAGGATCGTCAGCGGCGTCCAAGCCGGACGCAGGGCATACGATGTGACCATTTCCCTCACCTTTCTCCAAGACGAAATACGACGTGGGGAGCGGTGGGCGCCGTTTCAAGAAAAAATCGGACGCTGGGTGCCCATTTCGCGCGCTAGTGGCCTGCGGCCGCGCGTTTTTTCACCGGCACCGGGCGGCTCGCGCCGTTGGCGGCGCCGGCGTGGCGGTGCGAGAGGATGAAATCGGATATGCGCGGGGCGATGTCGGCGCGGAAGCGTGAACCGTTGAACACGCCGTAGTGGCCGACCTTGGGCGCCAGGTAGTGGGCGCGCATGTCGTCGGAGAGCGAGGTGGTCAGCTCGTGCGCGGCACGGGTGTGGCCGAGCCCGGTGATGTCGTCGTTCTCGCCCTCGACGGTGAACATCGCGACCTGGGTGATCGCCGCCGGCTCGACCTTTCGGCCGCGATGCATCATCTCGCCCTGGGGCAGGGCATGCCGCTTGAACACCGTGTCGACCGTCTGAAGGTAGAACTCGGCAGTCAGGTCCATCACCGCGAGGTACTCGTCGTAGAAATCGCGGTGCTTGTCGGCGGAATCGCCGTCGCCCTCGACGAGGTGTCGGAAGAGGTTGCGGTGCGCCTCGATGTGCCGGTCGAGGTTCATCTGCATGAAGCCCGAGAGCTGCAGAAAGCCCGGATAGACTTCGCGCATGAAGCCCGCATGGGGGAACGGCACCTTCATGATGACGTTCTGACGAAACCAATCGAGGTCATGCTGCGCGGCGAGTTCGTTGACCTGGGTCGGGTTGACGCGCGTGTCGACGGGGCCGCCCATCAGGATCATGCTCGCCGGAAGGTGCGGATCGCAGCCGGCGGACATCAACGAGGTCGCGGCGAGCACCGGTACCGACGGTTGGCACACCGCCATGACGTGCACGTCCGGCCCCAGCACGTGGAGCATCGAAATCACGTAGTCGATGTAGTCGTCGAGATCGAACGTCCCCTCCGCGAGGGGGACCGTGCGCGCGTCGATCCAGTCGGTGATGTACACGTCATGGCCGGGCAGCATTGTCTCGACGGTGCCGCGCAGCAGCGTCGCGTAGTGGCCGGACATCGGCGCGACGATGAGCAGCGTCGGCTGGCGGTGGCCGTTGCGGCCGACCCGCTTCTCGAAATGGATCAAGCGGCAGAAGGGGCGCTCCCACACCACTTGCTGAGCGACGGGCACGTGCTCAGCACCGACGGTGGTCTCGGTGATGGCCCATTCCGGTTTGCCATAGCGGCGGGTGGTGCGCTCGAAGAGCTCCGCCGATGCGGCGATCGAGCGACCGAAGGGTGTGTGGCTGAGGGGATTGAGCGGGTTCTGGAAATAGATGCGGGTGGCATCGGCGGCGGCGCGTAGCGGACTCAGCGCCGCGTGGTTCAGCTCGTACAATTGATAATACGACAAACCCAGCCCCTTTCTCGGGCGCCGAACATATGTGTCGGTTCGGCGTCGGTTTTGCGCTGCAACAAAGATAGGGCCGGTTTTAGACTAATCGCAAGTCACAATTGACGATTTGGTGACCGAACGTTGTCCCGAAACGGGTCGCGGCGCCCCCTTGGGGGCGCCGCGTCGTCCATTCAGCAGGATCAGGCCGTCAGCCGGCGGCCTGTTCCTCGCGCGCCTCGCGCTCCTGCTTGATCTCCTGGCCCGTCTCCTGGTCGACGACCTTCATCGACAGGCGCACCTTGCCACGCTCGTCGAAGCCCAGCAGCTTGACCCACACCTTGTCGCCTTCCTTGACGACATCGGTGGTCTTGCCGACGCGGCCGGGTGCCATCTGCGAGATGTGCACCAGGCCATCCTTGGAGCCGAAGAAATTGACGAACGCGCCGAAATCGACGGTCTTGACCACGGTGCCCTGGTAGATCTGCCCCACCTCCGGCTCCTGCACGATCGACTTGATCCAGTTGAGGGCCGCGGTGATCGCCTTGCCGTCGGCGGAGGCAACCTTCACCGTGCCATCGTCATTGATGTCGATCTTGGCGCCGGTCTTGTCGACGATCTCGCGGATGACCTTGCCGCCCGAGCCGATGACCTCGCGGATCTTATCGGTCGGGATGTGGATCACCTCGATGCGCGGCGCGTGCTCGCCGAGCTCCGGCCGAGCCTCGGTGAGCGCCTTGCCCATCTCGCCGAGGATGTGAATTCGCCCGTCGCGCGCCTGCGCGAGCGCCTGGCGCATGATCTCCTCGGTGATGCCCTGGATCTTGATGTCCATCTGGAGCGAGGTCACGCCATCCGCGGTTCCGGCGACCTTGAAGTCCATGTCGCCCAAGTGGTCCTCGTCGCCGAGGAT
This sequence comes from uncultured Alphaproteobacteria bacterium, assembly GCA_963749755.1. Lineage (GTDB taxonomy): Bacteria > Pseudomonadota > Alphaproteobacteria > Rhizobiales > Kaistiaceae > JBBDMC01. Next base: position 374,910 of record CAVVOK010000004.1, on the reverse strand, counting down.
GTCGGAGAGCACGGCGAAGCGGTCGCCCTCCTTGATCAGTCCCATGGCGATGCCCGCCACCGAGCGCTTGAGAGGCACGCCGGCGTCCATCAGCGCAAGCGCGGTGCCGCACACCGTCGCCATCGACGACGAGCCGTTCGACTCGGTGATCTCGGAGACGACGCGCAACGTGTACGGGAAGTCGTGATGCGCCGGCAGCACCGGCCGGATCGCGCGCCAGGCGAGCTTGCCGTGGCCGATCTCGCGGCGGCCGGGCGAACCCATGCGGCCGGTCTCGCCCACCGAGTACGGCGGGAAATTGTAGTGCAGCATGAACGTCTCTTTGTACGTCCCCTGCAGCGCGTCGACGTATTGCTCGTCGTCACCGGTGCCGAGCGTCGCGACCACCAACGCCTGCGTCTCGCCGCGGGTGAACAGCGCCGAACCGTGGGTGCGCGGCAGGATGCCGACCTCCGCGGTGATCGGGCGAACAGTGCTGACGTCGCGGCCGTCGATGCGCGTGCCATCGTCGAGGATGTTGCCGCGCACGACCTTGGCCTGAAGCTCTTTGAAGACCGCGCCCACTTTCTCCTTGGCAAAGCGGGGCTCCTCGCCCTCGGGGAGAAGCGTGGCCATGACCTTGGCCTTGACGGCGTCGACCGCGGCGTAGCGCTCCTGCTTGACCGTGATCTTGTAGGCGTCGCGCAGCGCGCCTTCGGCGATCTCGTGGACCTCTTGCTCGATCGCCGAGAGATCGGGCGGCGCGAATTCGCGCGGCTCCTTGGCGGCCTTCTCGGCAAGCGAGATGATCGCGTCGATCACCGGCTGGAAGCCGCGGTGGCCGAACATGACGGCGCCGAGCATGATGTCCTCGGGCAATTCGCCGGCCTCGGACTCGACCATCAGCACCGCGTCGGCGGTGCCCGCGACTATCAGGTCGAGCTTGGATTCGATCAGTTCGTCGATCTGCGGGTTCAGGACGTAGTCACCGTTGATGTAGCCGACGCGGGCGCCGCCTATCGGCCCCATGAACGGCGCGCCGGAGAGCGTCAGCGCCGCGGAGGTCGCGACCATGGCGACGATATCGGGGTCGTTCTCCAAATCGTGGGAGAGCACCGTCGCGACGACCTGCGTCTCGCAGCGGAAGCCCGGCGCGAACAGCGGGCGGATGGGACGGTCGATGAGGCGCGAGGTCAGCGTCTCCTTCTCCGTCGGGCGGCCTTCGCGCTTGAAGTAGCCGCCGGGTATCTTGCCGGCGGCGAAGGTCTTTTCCTGATAGTTGACGGTGAGCGGGAAGAAATCGATTCCCGCCCTCTCTTCCTTGGCGGCGACCACGGTGGCGAGCACCGTGGTGTCGCCGTAGGTCGCGAGAACCGCGCCGTCGGCCTGGCGCGCGACGCGACCGGTCTCGAGGACGAGTTTACGCCCAGCCCATTCGGTCTCGACACGTTGGATGTCGAACATGGCATGTCCTTTCGTGCGGTGCGCACAAGACGAGCCATGGGCAAGACGGCAAGAAGCTCTCCCTCAGCGAGAAGAAAGCGTCCGGCGATCCTGCCATGGCCGCTTTTGCGATCCGTTCAAATACGGCGGCGGCCCCATGCCGCCACCCGGGTAACGCCCTCACATGGGTTGCGCATGCGGCTCGGAAAACCCTCCGGCCGCAGTCGCCTCCCCTAGCGTCTCAAGCCGAGGCGATCGATGAGCGTGCGATAGCGGTCCACGTGGTTGCTGCGAAGATAGTCGAGCAGCCCGCGGCGCTGGCTCACCAGCTTGAGGAGACCCCGGCGCGAGTGATTGTCCTTGCCGTGGATTTTGAAGTGTTCGGTCAGGTTGGAGATCCGTTCTGACAGGATCGCGACCTGCACCTCCGGCGAGCCGGTATCGTCGGCGCCGGTGGCGTATTCCTTGATCAACGCTTGCTTGCGTTCCGGTGTAATCGACATCGTGCATCCTTGCCGTTCGAGAATCGTCCGCCGATCTGACGGCCAGGGCCGGGATGTCGTCCAGCACGGTCGGGATCGGGGCCGAAACGCCTGCGCGCCCAAAGGCTGCGGGCGAAGAGCGGCGGCACTATGGCGGAAAGGTCTTGCGATTGCCAGCGAAAAGCCGGCCACGCCTAACGCATTGACACTACGCGCTGTTTCACGGCCCGAAGACGCGTCGCGGATGGAACTGTCCCTCGGCCACCTCGCCCACGGCGACTGTCTCGCCGGCATGGGTGGCCTGCACGGCACCGGCGAGGATCGGCGCGTCGCGGCCGCGAATGAGCACCGGCTGCCCTCGGCGGAGCGCAATTACCTCGGCGGTGCCGAGGCGCACCTCGGGCAGGCCGCCGAGGACGAAACCGATCGGCCGAACGAACCGGTCGAGCGACTGCGCATCGCCGGCCTCGCGCGCGTCGATGAGCGCTTCGAGCGTGACGAACGTCGTCCCGTCGAACGGACCGACGACGAGGCGGCGGAGCTCCGTCACGTGGCCGTACGTGCCGAGGCACCGCCCGAGGTCGCGAGCGATGGCGCGCACATAGGTACCCTTGCCGCACTCCGCCCCGAACACGGCGTGGTCACGGTCGGGCACCTCGACCAGTTCGAGCCGATGGATCGCGACCGGCCGCTCCTCGACCACCACCGTTTCACCGGCGCGCGCGAGGTCGTAGGCGCGGTTGCCTTCGATCTTGAGCGCGGAGAAGGCGGGCGGGCGCTGCATGATCTCGCCGGTGAAGGCGGGAAGCGCGGCGGCGATGGCGGTGGCGTCCGGCCGTACGTCGGACGTCGCAATCACCTGCCCGTCGCGGTCGTCGGTGTCGGTTTCGACGCCCCAAGCGACGGTGAAACGGTAGACCTTGCGTCCGTCCTGGACGAAGGGAACGGTCTTGGTCGCGTCACCAAGCGCGACCGGCAGCGCGCCGGTCGCCAGCGGATCGAGCGTGCCGGCGTGGCCGACCTTGGCGGCGAAGAACAGCCGCTTGACCGACGCGACGACGCCGGTCGAGGTCATGCCGGCGGGCTTGTCGATGCACAGCCAGCCGGAGACGTCGCGGCCCTTGCGCTTGCGACTCACGCCGACGGAATCCACGCCAATCGAATCATCGCTCGTCCTCCCCGTCGCTCAAATCGCGCTTCACGTCCGGAGAGCGAAGCAGCGCGTCGATCTTCTCGCCTTCTTCGAACGACGTGTCGAGGCGGAACTTGAGGTCGGGCGCGTAGCGAAGATTGACGCGATGGGCTACCTCGCCGCGCAGGTAGCGCACGTTGCGCTCGAACGCCGCGACGACCGTGTCGGCGCGGGCGCCGCCGAGCGGCATGATGAACGCCGTCGCGACCTTGAGGTCGGGCGACATGCGCACCTCGGGCACGGTGACCACCGCGCCCTCCAAGTCGGGATCGTGCACCTCGCCGCGTTGCAGGATCTCGGCCAGCGCGTGACGGATCAGCTCGCCGACGCGCAACTGGCGCTGCGAGGGGGCGCGGTCCGCCGTTTTCCGTTGTGCGTGCTTCATCGTCGGTCATGCCCGGCGCGGCGCGCGCATCGACGCCAGTCGATGCGCCGCGGTCCGACACCTTCGCGTCACAGCGTGCGGGCGACTTCCTCGACGCGGTAGCACTCGATCACGTCGCCGACGCGCATGTCCTCGTACTTCTCGAAGGCCATGCCGCACTCCTGGCCGGCGGGTACCTCGCGCACTTCGTCCTTGAAGCGCTTGAGGGTGGAGAGCTTGCCCTCGTGGATGACGACGTTGTCCCGGATCAGGCGGACGTTGGCGCCACGCTCGACGGTGCCGTCGGTGACGCGGCAGCCGGCGACCTTGCCGACCTTGGAGATGTTGAATATCTCCAGGATCTCGGCGTTGCCGAGCATCGTCTCGCGCCGCTCCGGCGCGAGCAGGCCGGACATCGCCGCCTTCACGTCGTCCACCAGGTTGTAGATGACGTTGTAGTAGCGGATCTCGATGCCGTCGCGCTCGGCGGCCTCGCGTGCCTGCTTGTTGGCGCGCACGTTGAAGCCGATGATCGCCGCGTCGGCGGTGGTGGCGAGCGTCACGTCGGATTCGGTGATGCCGCCGACACCGGAATGGATGACGCGCGCAGCGACTTCCGACGTGCCGAGCGCCTCAAGCGCCTGGGTGATCGCCTCCACCGAGCCCTGAACGTCGCCCTTGATGACCAGCGGGAACACCTTTTGCCCACTGGCGCTCAGTTGCGTCATCATCTGCTCGAGCGAGCCGCGCGCGGCGACGTTGCGCGCCATCGTCTTCTCGCGTTTCTGGCGCGCGCGGTAGTCGGTGACTTCGCGGGCCCGCGCCTCGCTGTCGACCACCGCGAAGCGGTCGCCGGCCTCCGGCGCTTCCTGGAAACCGAGCACTTCGACCGGCGTGGACGGGCCGGCGTCCTTCACTTGGTTGCCGTGGTCGTCGATGAGGGCACGGACGCGACCCCACGCGGCGCCGGCGACGAGGATGTCGCCGACGTGCAGCGTGCCGCGCTGGACGAGTGCCGTCGCCACGGCGCCGCGTCCACGGTCGAGCTGAGCCTCGACAACAGTGCCTTCGGCGTCGCGGTCCGGATTGGCCTTCAGCTCCAGCACCTCGGATTGGAGCAGGATGGTCTCCAGCAGCTTGTCGAGGTTGGTGCCCTTCAGCGCCGACACCTCGACGTCGAGCACGTCGCCGCCCATCGATTCGACGAACACCTCGTGCTTGAGCAGCTCCGTCCGGACGCGCTGCGGGTCGACGTTCGGTTTGTCGATCTTGTTGATCGCCACGATCAGCGGAACACCGGCGACCTTGGCGTGATTGATCGCCTCGATGGTCTGCGGCATGACGCCGTCGTCGGCGGCGACCACCAGCACGACAATGTCCGTCACGCGGGCGCCGCGGGCGCGCATGGCGGTGAACGCGGCGTGGCCCGGCGTGTCGATGAAGGTGATCTTATGGTCGTTGTGAACGACCTGATACGCGCCGATGTGCTGGGTGATGCCGCCCGCCTCGCCGGCGACGACCTCGGTCTTGCGGATGGCGTCGAGCAGCGACGTCTTGCCGTGATCGACGTGACCCATGACGGTGATCACCGGCGGCCGCGGCTTCAGGTTCTCCTCCTCGTCGGGGCTGGCGAACAGGCCCTCCTCGACGTCGGCCTCGGAGACGCGGCGCACGCTATGGCCCATCTCCTCGACGATGATCTGGGCCGTATCGGCGTCGATGATATCGGCGGCCTTGACCATCTGTCCCTGCTTCATGAGGAACTTGATGACCTCGACGGCGCGCTCGCTCATGCGGTTGGCGAGTTCTTGGATGGTGATCGTCTCCGGGACGATCACCTCACGGACGATCTTCTCGCGCGGTCCGGTCTCGTGGGCGCGGGCGCGCTCGCGCTCGCGGCGACGGCGGATCGAGGCGAGCGACCGCGCCCGTTCGGTCTCGTCGAGTGCGTTGACCAGCGTCAGCTTGCCGCGCCGGCGTTCCTCGCCGCGACGGACGACGGTCTTCGGTTCCGCCGGGCTCTTGGTCTTGATGCGACCGCGCAGCGCGCCGCGTTCCTCGTCCCCTTCGGCGGCCGGCGCGTGGGCGCCAGGCTTGGCGGCCTCGGCCGTCGCGCCCTTGCGCTCCTCTTCGCCGAAACGGCGGCGAGCGGTTTCCTCGCCCCGCGTGCGCGCGGACTCCTCGGCCTGGCGGCGGGCGTCTTCCTCCGCCTTGCGCTGTTCGGCCTCGGCGCGCTCGCGGGCGAGCCGCTCGTTCTCCGCGGCGCGACGCTCCGCGGCGTCTTCCGCGTGGCGACGCTCCTCCGCCTCGTGCAGCTTGGCGTCGGCCAGCGCGCGGGCGCGTGCATCGATCTCGTCTGAGGAGAGTTGACGCAGGACCAGCCCGGCGCGCGCCGCGGCGTGCGCATCCTCGGCCGGTTCCGACTGCATAGGGGCCGGCGACGGTTCCGCCCCGCCGCGCGCAGACATCGGCGCCGGCTCCGGCTTCTCGCCGGGCAGGACCACGCGCCGCTTCTTGCGCTCGACCTGCACCGTGTTGGTGCGGCCGTGCGAGAAACTCTGACGGACGGTGTCGCGCTCGACGTTGCCGCCGCGCTTGAGCGACAGTCGCGGCTTGGTCGCCACGCTGATCGTCTTGTCACCGGTATTTTTGGTCTCGTTCATGCGTTGTTACGTTCCCACAGGCGCTTGGGTCGGTTCGGTCAAGGCGTTGGAGTTCGGAGCGTCGGCGTTATCCGGATCGGGAGCCCCACCGCGATAGCGGACGAGGTCGCGGATCCGCGCCAGCGCATTGTCGCTTGCCGGTCCAGCCAGCAGAGCAGCATGTATCACATTTGTTCGGCCGAAAGCCAAATCCAATTCGGACGAGGTAAAAGCGCGGACAACCGGCGGAGGACCCATGCCGGCACGGCGGCGTGCCGCCGCGGCGAGCCGGGCGAGGCCGTCGCTGCCGGCCTCCTCGGCGTGGATCAGCGCAACGATCCGGTCGCGGCCGAGCGCCGCCTCGACCTTGCCGAAACCGGCAACGAGGGTGCCGGCCTTGCGGGCCAGCGATAGGGCGGAAACGGCGGCGGCGACCAGCAGCTCCTCCACCCGTTCGGCAAGCCCCGGCGTCACCGTCGCCTGGCCGTGGAAGGCGCGCGCGAACAGGCGCTTCTTCTCGGCGGTGGCGACGTGCACCGCGGTGGCGGTGACCCAGGCGCCGCGCCCCGGCAGACGGTGGCGAAGATCGGCTACGACCTCGCCGTCAGGCGCGACGACGAAGCGGATCAGGCCCGCGCGGGGTTCGGCCTCGCGCGTGACGATGCAGGTACGCTCGCCGGGTTCGCTCTGCCGCGCCACGAAATCGATGCTCCCTTCGCGGTCCTCATACCGCCGGCGCCGAAGCGGAAACTTCGGTGCCTTCCTCGGCGGTCGCCTCGGGTTCGGGCGGGTTCAAGTCTTCCTCGGTGATCCAGCCGACTTGGATGCGCGCGGCCATGATCATCGCCTCGGCGTCGGCGCGCGACAACGAGAAGTCGTCCAGCGCGCCCGGGTGGCGCGTCGCCTCGCCGTCCTTGCGCTCGACCCAGCCGACCAACTCGTCGGGCACGGACCCGGCGAAATCCTCGAGCGACTTGACGTCGGCCTTGCCGAGCGCGACCAGCATGGCGGTGGTCATGCCCGGCACTTCCTTCAGGTCGTCGGCGACGCCAAGCGCCTTGCGCTCCTCGTCCTGCTCCGCCTCGATCTTGGCGAGATACTCGCGCGCGCGCATCTGGAGCTCGTTGGCGGTCCCCTCGTCGAAGCCCTCGATCGAGGCGAGATCCTCGAGATCGACGTAGGCGATCTCCTCGATGGAGGCGAAGCCCTCCGAAGCGAGCAACTGCCCGACCACCTCGTCCACGTCGAGCGCCTCGATGAACAGCGCCGAGCGCTCCTGGAACTCCTTCTGGCGGCGCTCCGACTCCTCCTGCTCGGTGAGTATGTCGATGTCCCAGCCGGTAAGCTGCGAGGCGAGGCGGACGTTCTGGCCGCGCCGGCCGATGGCGAGCGACAACTGCTCGTCCGGCACCACTACCTCGATGCGCTCGGCATCCTCGTCGAGCACGACCTTGGCGACCTCGGCGGGCTGCAGCGCGTTGACGATGAAGGTCGCGGCGTCCTGCGACCACGGGATGATGTCGATCTTCTCGCCCTGCAACTCGTTCACCACCGCCTGGACACGGCTGCCGCGCATGCCGACGCAGGCGCCGACCGGGTCGATGGAGGAATCGCGCGAGATGACGGCGATCTTGGCGCGGGAGCCGGGGTCGCGGGCGACCGACTTCACCTCGATGATGCCGTCGTAGATCTCCGGCACCTCCTGCGCGAACAGCTTCGCCATGAATTGCGGGTGGGTGCGCGACAGGAAAATCTGCGGTCCGCGCTGCTCGCGGCGCACGTCGTAGATGTAGGCGCGCACGCGGTCGCCGTAGCGGAAATTCTCGCGCGGGATCAATTCGTCGCGGCGGATAATGCCTTCGCCGCGGCCGAGATCGACGATGACGTTGCCGTATTCGACGCGCTTGACTTGGCCGTTGACGATCTCGCCGATGCGGTCCTTGTACTCGTCGTACTGGCGCTCACGCTCCGCCTCGCGCACCTTCTGCACGATAACCTGCTTGGCGGACTGGGCGGCGATACGGCCGAAGTCCATCGGCGGCAGCGGCTCGGCGATGAAGTCGCCCGGGTGGGCGGCGGGGTTGCGCGCGCGCGCGTCGGCGATCGCGATGTCGGTCGCCGGGTTCTCCACCGAATCGACCACCTTCAGCAGCCGCTGCAGCTTGATCTCGCCGGTCTTCGGGTTGATCTCGGCGCGGATGTCGGTCTCCGAGCCGTAGCGCGAGCGCGCCGCCTTCTGGATGGCGTCCTCCATCGCGGCCACGACGATCATGCGATCGATGGCCTTCTCGCGCGCGACCGCGTCGGCGATCTGCAACAGCTCCAGGCGATTTGCACTGACAGCCATGTTAGTCCTTCTCCGTTCCGGCCGATGCCTCAGGCGTCGGCGTGATCCGTCTGGCGCGCCTTGCGCTTCTCCTGCTGCAAGGTCGCGCGAATGAGTTCGTCGGTCAGCACCAGCCGCGCCTCGCCGATGTCGGCGAGCGGCAGATGGGCGAACGCGGGTCCTTCGGCGTCCGGCGATTCCACCGCGAGGTTCAGCGCGTCGCCGACGATGCCGGCGAGCACACCCTTGAACCGCTTGCGCCCGTCCAGCGGGTGCGTCAGCTCGACCTTGGCGACGTGGCCCGCCCAACGCAGGAAATCGGAACGGCGCACAAGCGGCCGGTCGATCCCCGGCGAGGAGACCTCGAGGTTGTAGGCGCGGTCGATGGGGTCCTCGACATCGAGCACCGGCGAGAGATCGCGCGACAACGCTTCGCAATCCTCCACGCTCATGCTGCCGTCGGGGCGCTCCGCCATGACCTGCAAGGTCGCGCCGTTGAGCGCCGACAGCTTGACACGCACCAGGCGATAGCCGAGGCCCGCGACAACGGGCTCGACGATGTGGGCGACGCGCGCCTCACGCCCGGTCTCGGTGACGATGCGGTCGTCGTCGGCTTCCGACAAGAGCCCGCTCCCCTACGCCGACCGATTTCGGTAACAAAAAAGAGCGGGTCCGGCGGGCCCACTCTCCAACGAAACCGATCGTTTGAGATGACGCGCCCGATATAGGCGCATCGGCCCAGGAATGCAACACGGCGGCCGGCGAAAATCCACGTGGAACGGGCACGTCCGTTGGTGCGCTTCCACCATGCAGCGCCCGTCAGCGGCGGGCGAATTCGAGGTAGGTGGGCTTGCGGCCGGCCGCCAATGCCTTCGCCTCGTAGCGGGTTCGGACCCAGCCCGGAAACGGCTTCCGCCAATCGTCGGCGCGCGTGGCGGTCCAAGCGAAGTCGTCGCGGCTCGCCATGTGGGCCAGCGTCCATTCGACGTAGGACGGAATGTCGCTCGCGAAGCGGAGGGTTCCGCCCGGTTTCAGCACGCGCGCGAGGCGATCGAGATTCTCGCCGACGACGAAGCGGCGCTTCCAGTGGCGCTTCTTTGGCCACGGGTCGGGGTAGAACAGATCGGCCTCGTCCAGCGAGGCTGGCGGGAGCCAATCGATCAGCGTCGTCGCCTCGCCGGCGAACAGGCGGACGTTGGCGAGCCCTCGGTCGGCGATGCCGGCGACCGTCTTCGCCATGCCGTTGACGAACGGCTCGACGCCAATGAAGCCGCCGTCCGGCGTATCGGCGGCAACGGCGAGAAGGCGCTCGCCGCCGCCGAAGCCGATTTCCAGGCAGATGCGCGCGGGCGCGTGCGGGAAGAGGTCGGCGAGCCGGGCCGGCGCTGCGCCGGTCGTGTCGATGGTGAGGGTGGGGAAGACGTCGGCCATGAGCGCGGCGCGCCGTGGCGACAAGGGCTTGCCCTTGCGGCGGCCGTGGAGGCTGTCGCGGCGCTCGGTCATGGCGCGGCTGTGCTAGCCCGCGGCCGGCGGCGAAGCAATTCGCGGCCCCGCCTCCTAGCGCACTGTCAGGCGACCGCGTCGCGGATCACGTCGGTCAGGTCGGTGCGTTCCCAGGAGAACCCGCCGTCCTCCTCCGGCGCACGGCCAAAGTGGCCGTAGGCGGCGGTGCGCGCGTAGATCGGCCGGTTGAGGCCGAGGTGCTGGCGGATGCCGCGCGGCGACAGATCCATCACCTCGCGCAGCCTGGTCTCGAGCCGCTCCTCGTCCACCTTCCCAGTGTCGTGGAGATCAACGTACACTGACAGCGGCTTGGAGACGCCGATGGCGTAGGCGAGCTGGATCGTGCAGCGTTCGGCGAGATCGGCCGCCACGATATTCTTGGCGAGATAGCGCGCGGCGTAGGCGGCAGAGCGATCGACCTTGGTCGGGTCCTTGCCGGAGAACGCGCCACCGCCGTGCGGCGCGGCGCCGCCGTAGGTGTCGACGATGATCTTGCGGCCGGTGACGCCGGCGTCGCCGTCCGGCCCGCCGATGACGAACTTGCCGGTCGGGTTCACGTGCCACTCGGTGACGCCGTTCACCCATTCGCTGGGCAGCACCTCGCGCACGTACGGCTCGACGATCGAGCGGACGTCGTGGGAGGAGAGATCGACGTCCAGATGCTGGGTCGAAATGACGATCGAGGCCACGCCCACCGGCTTGCCGTTCTCGTAGCGGACGGTCACTTGGCTCTTGGCGTCGGGGCCGAGCATGTGGGTCTCGCCGGAGTGGCGCGCCTCGGCGAGGCGCTTCAGAATACCGTGGGCGTAATAGATCGGCGCTGGCATCAGTTCCGGCGTCTCTCGGCAGGCATAACCGAACATGATGCCCTGGTCGCCGGCGCCCTCGTCCTTGTTGCCGGCCGCATCGACACCTTGCGCGATGTCCGCGGACTGCGCGTGCAGCAGGCACTCGATTTCGACGTTCTTCCAGTGGAACCCGTCCTGCTCGTAGCCGATCTCACGGATCGCCTCACGCACCAGGCCTTCGACATCGGCGAGAACGGAATCAGGTCCGCGCACCTCGCCGGCGATGATGACGCGGTTGGTCGTGGCCAGCGCCTCGCATGCGACGCGGGCCTCCGGCATCGCCGAGATGTAAGCGTCCACGATGGTGTCGGAGATGCGGTCGCAGACCTTGTCCGGGTGACCTTCCGACACGGACTCGCTGGTGAAGAGATAGTTGGCTCGTGACACCGCCGCCCCATGAATCTTGAATGGAGATTTGGTCGCGCCATGACGGGCGCGACCGTGATGGTCGTGGTTCTGACAGCGAACGCTTTGGGGGTCAACCGGCGGTCATGGCGACCGCGGCAGGCACGGCGCCGTGACTAGTCCTCGACTGTCGCCGCCCATGGCGCGGACAAGGTCGATCAGCCGGCGACGAACCTTCGGATCGCGGATGCGAACGAACGCCTTGTTGAGCTGGATGCCCTCCGAGCTCGAAAGGAAATCGACCACGTAGTTGGTCGCCGGACCCTCTGACAGACCGCCGTGCTCGGGCGCCGAGGAATTCATTTGACCCGGGGCGTCCTCGAAGAAGAACGAGACCGGCATCGACAAGACACGCGCGATTTGCTGCAGCCGGCTCGCGCCGATGCGGTTCGTGCCTTTTTCGTATTTCTGAATCTGCTGGAAGGTGATCCCGAGGTTCTCGCCAAGCTTTTCCTGGCTCATGCCCAGCATCATGCGGCGTAGGCGCACGCGGCTGCCGACATGGATGTCAATCGGGTTCGGTTGCTTCTTGCTCGCCATAGTATGTCTTCGTCCTCGGTGCCGCCGACTTGCAGCTGTCGTCGCCTGGAAGGTCAACCTTTCCGCGCGTCTGTGCCGAGTTTCCATCGGTCTGGCAACCAGTTGAACCACGCACCGATTGCTTGCGGTAGGCGTCTTTGCTTAACCCCAGGTAGCGGGCGGATATTGATCAGCCCCCAGCAATTCTGTCAATTGTCCTTCAAATCTTAGGTAAATTTTGCCCAAAATCGCGCCAATACCAGTGGCGAAAAGCATTGCCACGAATAGTAGATCGCCCATCCGCGCGTACAACGTAGGCGCGAGCGCCGCCGGCAGGTCGGCATCCAAGACGCCGACGTCGAACAGCCGCAGGCTCTTGACGATCAGCGGCCGTGGGCATCGACGACGGCCGATATGCCGGAGTTGGCGGCGCGGACCAATGGCAGGCCTTCCTCGACGGCGCGCACGCGCGCCTGGAGGAAATGCTGATAGGGGCCGGGCGTGCCGCCATACCAGGCATCGTTGGTGACGTTGAGCATCCAGCCGGGCCGGTTGCCGGGCTCGATGACGTCGCCGGGGAAGATGACCTCGTAGCAGATCAGCGGCTGAAACGGCGGCGCGCCGGGGACCGTCAACGGTGCGCGAGCGCGGGCCCGGCGAGAAGCCGCCGGGATCGCCACGAGCTGACTGATGCCGACCGCATCGAGCAACGAGCGGAACGGCAGGTATTCGCCGAACGGGACGAGGCGGGCCTTGTCGTAGGCGGCGCGGATCTCGCCGTCGTCGTCGATCACGTAGACGCTGTTGTAGACGCCACGTCGCCGGGATCGTCCGCGGCAGCGGTCGCCGCTGCGCGCGGCGCCGGTGATCAGATTCGTGCCGGCGGGCAGAAGACGCGGCGATCGCGGTCAGCACGTCCGCAGGCCGGTCCGTCAGGAAAAACGGAAACGCCGACTCCGGCCAGACGAGCAGCGTCGAACGCCGGTCATCGCGCCGGCGCCGCCGCGGCTCGAGATCCAGGTAGCTGCTGCGATGATCTCGTCGGCGCGCGCCGCCTGCCACTTCTCGTCCTGCGGGATCGCCGGCTGGACGATGCGCAGTGGACGTCAGGCACCGTCGCGTCCGGCGCCGCCGGCAGCCGCACGGCGCCGTAGCCGACATGGAGCGACGAGCAGCGCCGCGGCAGCGCCGAGCACCGCGACGCGGTCGGTGTTCCGGCGCGTGGTCGCCGACGAGCAGCGCGGCGGGGCGGCGAAGATGACGAAGGCGGCGAGCGTCAGCCCCCAGACGCCGACCAGCGACGCCGACTGCATCATCACCGGCGTCGGCGTCAGCGCGTAGCCGAAGCGTTCCACGGAAAGCCGGTGAACAGATGGCCGCGCGCGCATTCGGCCAGCGCCATGGCGATCGGCGAACACGAGGATGCGCCCGCGCCCTCGCGTCCAGAGAGGCGCGCGCTAGCGCCGCGGCGAAGGCCCAGAAGAGGGCCAGGCCGGCGGGCAGGACGACGACAGCGATCGGCATCAGCCAGGCGAAAGCGTCGGCGTCGACCAGGAAGGCGGCGCCGATCCACCAGAGCCCGGCGAGAAAGAAGCCGAAGCCGAAGCCCCAGCCGACCACCGCGGCAGGCAGCAGACGCGCGGACGACGCCGCCGGCTTCGTCCGGCTCGGTGCCGTCGATCAGCCAGACGAACACCGGGATCGTGAGCAACAGCACGGGGAACAGGTAGAACGGCGCGAATGCCAGCGCCGATGCGGCGCCGGCGACGACGGCGACCAGCAAGCGCCGCCAACCCCACAGCACGATGATCGCGTCGGCGAGGAACTGCACGAGCGGCTGTCGCGCCTCCGTTGGCGAATCGGCGCGTCGAGCGACTCGCGGCGGCGGTCCGCCCGCGGTCAAGCGCTCGACGGCGATTCCGGCGTGGACGCTGTCGCGCGCGGCCGGCGCGTCTCGGGCGCCCGCCGCCGGCCGCTTGGTGGATGCGCACGCGTTTGATGCGGCGCGGATCGGCGTCGAGGATCTCGAACTCGTAGCCGCCGGGACGCGGCGACCAGTTCGCCGCGCACGGGTATGCGGCCGACCAGGCTGAACACGAGGCCGCCGATGGTGTCGACGTCCTCGCCCGGTTCGCCGGCGGCGAGTTCGACGCCGATCGCGGCAGCAAGCTCGTCGAGGTCGGCGCGCGCGTCGGCGAGGAAGCCGCCGTTGGCATCGGGCACGATCATCGGCGCCGGTATCCTCGTCGTACTCGTCCTCGATGTCGCCGACGATCACCTCGACGCGCGTCCTCGAGCGAGACGAGGCCGTCGGTGCCGCCGTATTCGTCGATGACCAGGGCCATCTGCATGCGGCTCGCCTGCATATTGGCGAGGAGCACCGCCACCGGCATCGACGGCGGCACGAACAATACGTTGCGCACCAGACCCGCTTCGGAGAGCGGCCGCGACAGGTCGATGTCCCGGAAGGCGAGGCCGCCGTTGCTCCGTCGCTCGCCGCCCTTCTCGGTGACGTAGCCCATCAGGTCCTTGATGTGGACCATGCCGATCGGGTCGTCGAGGTTGTCGCGATAGACCGGCATGCGCGAATGGCCGGACTCGCGGAACGTGACGAGAAGCTCGGAGAGCGGCGTCGTCACGTCCACCGCGTCGATATCGGCGCGCGGCACCATGACGTCTTCGACGCGCATCTCGCGCAGGCGAAGGATGTTCGCCAGCATCGCCCGTTCCTCGGGCGTGAAGCTGGCGGTGATCTCGTCGGAGGCAAGCGCCGCCGCGAGATCGGTACGGATGGACTTGGGACCCTTCAGGCCGATCGCGGCGCGCACCCGGTCCAGCCACTTCTCGTGGCGGGCGGGCGGCGCCGTGCTACTTGGGGGACGCTCCGGTTCGGGGGTGCTTTCGCCTAGTCGGTCGCTGTCGTTCATCGTCGTGTGTGGGGTACCGGTCATCGCTCACGCATCTGCGTAGGGATCGGCGATGCCAAGGCGCGCCAGTATAGCGGTTTCCAGCCGCTCCATCCCAATGGCTTCGCTGTCGGTTTCGTGGTCGTACCCCAGAAGGTGCAAAAATCCATGAACGATCAGATGGGTAAGGTGGTCGGCGAACGTCAACCCCCCTGCCGTGGCTTCCGCCGCTATCGTCTCGCGCGCCAGCGCGATATCGCCAAGGACAGGCCCGAATCGCCCGAGAATCGGCGACGGCGCGGGAAAGGAAAGGACGTTGGTCGGAGCGTCCTCGTCGCGGTACTGCCGGTTAAGAACGCGGACCGCCGCGTCATCGGTGAACAGAATCGAGACCTCCGAACCCTCCGTGAGCGGCGGGATCGGCGCCTCGAAACAGGCTTCGAGGGCGCGGTCGACCAACGCGCGCAGGGTCCTCTCGGCCGGCCAGTGCCCGTACTCGCGACGCGGATGTCGGCGGCGATGAAATCGTCTTCGCCGGAGTGAGCCAGCGGTCAAATCCCCGCCCCGGGCGGACGCTCCGCCGCGTCGTAGGCCTCGACGATGCGGCCCGACCAGAGGATGGCGGATGACGTCGGCGGCGGTGAAACGGACCTGGGCGATGCCCACGATTCCCTTCAACAGATCGACCCCTTCGATGAGACCCGAGACCTGGCCGGGCGGCAGGTCGATCTGCGTCGGGTCGCCGGTGACGATCATGCGCGAGTTCTCGCCAAGGCGCGTCAGGAACATCTTCATCTGCATGGACGAGGTGTTCTGCGCCTCATCGAGGATGACCACAGCATGGGAGAGCGTGCGGCCGCGCATGAAGGCGAGCGGCGCGACCTCGATGACGCCGGACTGGAGGCCGCGCTCGACCTTGTCGGCGGGCATCATCTCGTAGAGCGCGTCGTAGAGCGGGCGGAGATACGGATCGACCTTCTCGCGCATATCGCCGGGGAGGAACCCGAGGCGTTCGCCGGCCTCCACCGCCGGCCGCGACAGGATCAGGCGGTCGACGGCGCCGCGCTCGAGCATGGCGGCGGCGTAGGCGACGGCGAGATACGTCTTGCCGGTGCCGGCCGGGCCGATGCCGAAGGTCAACTCGGCGCGGTCGAAGGCGCGGATGTAGGCATCCTGCGTCGGCGTGCGCGCCATGACGGTGCGGCGGCGGGTGCCGATCTGCGCCATCGCCAGCCGGCCCTTCGGCTCGAAGCCGGGGAGCGTCATCTCCACTTCCGCCGCGCTCGCCATGCGGATCGCGCCTTCGACGTCGCCGGGGGTCACCTCGTGGCCAGCCTGCAGGCGCCCGTAGAGCATGTCGAGGGCGAGGCGCGCGCGGCCGAGCGCTTCGGCGTTGCCGCGCAGCGTCACCTGGTTGCCGCGCGCCACGGCGTCGACGCCGAGGCGCTGCTCGATGAGCGCGAGGTTCTGGTCGAACTCGCCGAACAGGTCGCGGATAAGCCGGTTGTCGTCGAAGGTGACGGCGATGTGCGCCGGCTCGGCCACCTGTGCCGCGAGGTCGGGCGCGGGGCGCGCCGTCACGAAGCGGCCTCCGCGCGCTCAGCGGCCGGTGCGCCGGCGAGCGCGCCGTAGAGGCTGTTGGCGCCGGTCGCGGTGATGGCCGCACGGCCGATGGTGCCGACCAGCGCGCTGGGCGCCTCGACCTGGACGGGAAGCAGCCACGGGGAGCGACCGACGATCTGTCCGGCGTGGCGTCCGGGCCGCTCGAACAGCACCTCGGCGACCGTGCCGATACGCGAGCGCAGGAACGCCGCCTGCCGAGCATCGATTGCCGCCTGAAGCCGCGCCAGACGCTCCGCCTTCACCGGATCAGGTACGTGGCTGTCAGCGGTGGCGGCGGGCGTGCCTGGGCGCGGGCTGTACTTGAAGGAGAACGCCGAGGCGTAGCCGACTTCGTCCACGATGCTCAGCGTGTCGGCGAAGTCCGCTTCGCTCTCGCCCGGGAAGCCGACGATGAAATCGGAGGCGAGCGCGATATCCGGCCGCGCCGCGCGCACGCGCTCGATGACGCGCAGATAGTCGGCGCGCCGGTGGCGGCGGTTCATGGCGGCAAGGATGCGGTCGGACCCGGACTGCACGGGAAGGTGCAGATAGGGCATGAGCGCCCCGAGGTCACGGTGCGCGGCGATCAGTGCGTCGTCCATGTCGCGCGGATGGCTGGTGGTATAGCGGAGCCGGTCTATGCCCGGGATTTCCGCGAGACGGAACAGCAGTTGGCCGAGGCCCCACGGCCGCCCGTCCGGGCCGTCGCCGTGCCAGGCGTTGACGTTCTGGCCGAGCAGCGTCAGCTCGCGCACGCCTTCCGCCGCGAGCCGCGTCGCCTCCGCGACGATCGCCTCCACGGGGCGCGAGACCTCGGCACCGCGCGTATAGGGCACGACGCAGAAGGTGCAGAACTTGTCGCATCCTTCCTGGACGGTGAGAAACGCGGCGACGCGGGACGGACTGATGCCTTCACCTCTCCCCTGGTCGGAAAGGTCGGATCGAGCCGCGCCGGCGGGTCGATCCGGGTGAGGGGGATCGCAGCGGTGGATCGCCCCCTCACCCCGTTTCTCTATGCTCGCCCTCGGCTCGCCAAGAGAATCGGCCCTCTCCCACGAGGGGAGAGGGGACGCATTTGACAGACGATCCAGCGCGGCGAATTTGTCGGCGGCGTCGAACTCGGCCGCGACCGGCGCGAGTCCCTCGCGCGCCTCGGCGATCAGCTCCGGCAGACGGTGATAGGCTTGGGGCCCGGCGACCAGATCGACCGCCGGCTGGCGGCGCACGATCTCCGCGCCTTCGGCTTGGGCGACGCAACCGGTGACGCCGATCACCACCGAACGTCCCTCGCGGGCGGCTTCGGCCCTCAGGCGGCGGAGCCGGCCGAGCTCGGAATAGACCTTCTCGGCGGCCTTCTCGCGGATGTGGCAGGTGTTGAGCAGGATCAGGTCGGCCGCCTCGGGCGTCTCCGTGCCGGCGTAGCCGGCGCCGGCCAGAACGTCCGTCATCCGCTCGGAATCGTAGACGTTCATCTGGCAGCCGTAGGTCTTGATGAAGACTTTCTTCAGGTCCTCCCCCGATCGGTTCATGGCATCCATCGGTCTCTGACCGACGTTCCGTCGCCCGCCAAGACCTCGCGTTTTCTTTAGCGTTTTTTGCCCACGGTGAGAATAGCGGCCGGGCGTGGCGGGACGGTGACGGCGAAGCGGCGGTTAACCGGCGGCGTCAGCTTTTGTCCTTGCCGGTGCGGTGCAGGGGCACGCCGTAGAGCTCCAGGCGATGATCGACCAGGCGGTAGCCGAGCCGTTCGGCCATCGCCGTCTGGAGGCGCTCGATCTCCTCGTCGTAGAACTCGATCACCTCGCCGGTCCTGAGGTCGATCAAGTGGTCGTGGTGCTCGTCCGGTAGGGTCTCGTAGCGCGCCCGTCCGGCTCCGAAATCGTGGCGGGTGATGACGCCGGCGTCCTCGAAAAGCTTCACCGTGCGGTAGACGGTGGCGATGGAGATCTTCGGATCGACGGCGGAGGCGCGCCGATAAAGCTCTTCGACGTCGGGGTGATCGTGCGCCACCTCCAGCACGCGCGCGATGGTGCGGCGCTGCTCGGTCATGCGCATGCCCTTGGCAACGCACGCCTCTTCCAATGTCGACACCGGATTTGCCGCGGACACGGCCACTCCCATCGCTTTCCCAGTCGGCCCGCGCTTAGCGAAGTTGCAACCGCATGACAAGCGCGGTGCCGTCACCGGATTCCGGTTCCGGATAATAACGCGGGCGCTCGCCGGCGACTACGAAGCCGAGCGAGCGATAGAGGCCGACGGCGGCGGCGTTGCCGCGATCGACCTCGAGGAAGCAGGACGCGACGTGGTCGCGATAGAGGCGACGGAGCGCTTCTTCCATCAACAGCCGCCCGAAGCCGCGGCTGCGGCTGTCGGCGCGCACAGCGACGGTGAGCACCTCCGCCTCGTCGGCGGTGACGCGCATCAGCACGAACCCGACCAGCCGGCGGCCGCCGAACACGCCCTCCCGGCGTACGCCGAGAGCGAACGCGCCGGGATGGCTCATGAGGGCGGCGAACTCGTCTTCGCTCCAGGTGTGGGCAAAAGCCTCGCCGTGGATTTCGGCGAGCAGGTCGGCCTCGTCGAGGCCGATCTCGTCGACCTGCGCGCGCGCGTGCCAGGGAAACGCCATCATCGCCGTGCGATCCCCGCCGCCGCCTGCGGCTTGGCGTCGGGCGGCCTCAGATACAGCGGGCGTGGCGCGACCGGCCGAAGCGGGTGCGGCGCGCGCCAGGCGGAGGAGCGTCGCGACATCGGGCGCGGAGCGGCGATGGACCGTGCGCGCCTCCGCCCCTTGGCCGATGACGCCGGCCAGTGCTTCGGCGCCGGAGCCGGCGATGAGCATGTCCGGCGGTAAGCATCCGCGCGAAGCGCTCCGGTGGTCCGGCCTCCGGCGGCGCTTCGGCACTCCCGTCGGCGGCAAAGACCTGCCCGTAGATTTCGCCCCGGCCGGCGGTCAAGGTCGCGAGAACCGGCCCCGGTCCGATCTCGGCGCGGGCCTCCTCGGCGTGGACGGCGAGCGTGCCGATGCCGGCCGCCTGGCGCCGGTGGCGAGCGCCAGACCGCGGGCGGCGGCGATGCCGACGCGGATTCCCGTGAACGAGCCTGGGCCGACGGTGACGGCGATGCGCTCGATATCGGCGAACGCGAGGCCGGCGGCCCGCCATCGCGCCCTCGACCATGCCCATCAGCCGCTCGGCGTGGCCGCGGCCGACGATCTCGGAGCGCACGACCGGCTCGGCATCGTCCGACGGCGACGCCGACCGAGCAGGCTTCCAGCGCCGTGTCGAGGGCAAGGATACGCATGGCCGCCAGCATACACCGCGGGTTGCGGCGATCCCGTTAATCGGCGGCCGCGCCGCCCCGGTAACGGTCCGTTTACTGAGGGATTTCCTGAATCTCGCGCACTTCCGGCACGAAGTGGCGGAGGAGATTCTGGATGCCGTGCTTCAGCGTCGCGGTCGAGGACGGGCAGCCCGCGCACGAGCCGCGCATGTTGAGAAACACGACGCCGTCGCGGAAGCCCTGGAAGGTGATGTCGCCGCCGTCCCGAGCGACGGCCGGGCGGACGCGGGTCTCGATCAGTTCCTTGATGGTCGCGACCGCTCGGCGTCCGCCTCCTCGAAGAACTCCGCCTCGCCGCGCGCCTCCGGCGCCCGGTGGACCACCGGCATGCCGGACATGAAATGCTCCATGATCGCGCCGAGCACCGCTGGCTTCAGGTGCTGCCACTCGCCGTCGGCCTTGGTGACGGTGATGAAATCGCCGCCGAGGAACACGCCGGCGACGCCGGGCACCGCGAACAGTCGCTCGGCGAGCGGCGAGGACGTCGCCTCGTCGGCCGCGCGATATTCGGCGGTCCCGCCGCCGAGCACGGTGCGGCCGGGCAGGAATTTCAGGCTGGCGGGGTTGGGCGTGGCTTCGGTCTGGATGAACATGGCGAGCGCCTTTCAAGGGGGCGTGGCCGGAAAGTCTGATCGCCAAAGATTTAGGCCTCACCGCCCGCGACATCAAGCTAGCTGATAGGCGGCGATCGCCTCGTCGTCGAGGTTGCCGGGAACGATGGTCATCGGAATGGGGAAAGACCCCGCCTGCTGGCCGGCGAGGGCGGTCACCAGCGGCCCAGGTCCCTCCTTGTCCATGCCGGCGGCGAGCACGAGGATGGCGATATCCTCGTCTTCCTCGATCAGCTTGACGATCTCATCGGCGCGGTTGCCCTCGCGGATGACGAGTTCCGGCTCGATAGCGCCGAACGAGCGGACCATGTCGGCGAAGCGCCCGAGAGTCGGACTCGGCCTCCTCCATCGCCTCGGCCCTCATGATGTTCTCGACGCCCAGCCAATGCTGGAAGTCGGCCGGGCCGATGACGAACAACAGGACGATGGCGCCGCGGGTGTGTTCGGCGCGACGGGTCGCGTAGAGCAGCGCGCGCGAACACTCCGGCGTCGCGTCGATAACGACGAGGAACTTCCGGCGGTGCCCCGCTTCACCGCTGGTGCGCTTCATTGCCATCGGTTCATGCTGCCATTGCCCCCGTCGCCCGGCAAGCGGCATTAGCCGCCGATGAAGCCGACCACCTTCTTGACCCCGGCAATGGTTTCGTCGGCAATGGCGCGGGCGCGCGCCGCCCCATCGGTCAGCACCGCGTCGATGTGCCTCGGGTCGGCGAGAAGCTTGCGTGTCTCCGCCGCCACCGGCGCAAGCGTCGCCACCGCCAGCTCCGCCAGCACCGGCTTGAAGCGCGAGAACTGCGCGCCGCCGTATTCGGCGAGCACCGTCTCCTTCGGCACGTCGGCGAGCGCCGCGTAGATGCCCACGAGGTTGTTCGCCTCGGGGCGCTGTTTCAGCCCCTCGACCTCGCTCGGCAGCGGCTCCGGATCGGTCTTCGCCTTCTTCACCTTCTGCGCGATCATCTCGGCATCGTCGGTCAGGTTGATGCGCGAATAATCCGACGCGTCGGACTTCGACATCTTCTTGGTGCCGTCGCGGAGCGACATGACGCGCGTCGCCGGTCCCGCGATCAAGGGCTCGGTGACCGGGAAGAACTGTTCGCCATAGCCCTGCTCGGCGATCGAGTCGGCGAAGTCGTTGTTGAACTTGATCGCGATGTCGCGCGCGAGCTCCAGGTGCTGTTTCTGGTCCTCGCCGACGGGCACGTGCGTTCCGAGATAGGCGAGGATGTCAGCCGCCATCAGCACGGGATAGTCGTAAAGCCCGATCGACGCGTTCTCGCGGTCCTTGCCGGCCTTCTCCTTGAACTGCGTCATGCGGTTGAGCCAGCCGAGGCGGGCGACGCAATTGAATATCCAGGTCAGCTCGGCGTGCGCGGCGACCTGGCTCTGGTTGAACAGGATGCTGTGCTTCGGGTCGATGCCGGCGGCGATGAATGCCGCCGCAACCTGGCGTGTGGCGCTCGCCAGCTCCTTCGGGCCGCCCCACACCGCCGGCGGCACGGTGATCGCGTGGAGATCGACGACGCAGTAGATGCACTCGTGGCTCTTCTGCAGGTCGGCGAAGCGCTTGATCGCGCCGAGATAGTTCCCGAGGTGCAGGTTGCCGGTCGGCTGCACGCCCGAGAAGACCCGTGGGCGGAAGGTGGTCATGGCTGGTCCCCGGCGGCGAACGCGCGCGGGGTTATGGCGGACGCGCGGCGGGGGTGCAAGGGGATCAGGCGCGGCGGCGAACGGTGGCAAGCGCCTCGCGCAGGTCCACCGCGCCGGTCATCTGGCAGAACGCGGCGTAGACGATGACGCCGCCGGCGACGAGGGCTGCGACGGCTGATGCGCGCACCGCGACGCGCGGGTCGGCCAGTTGCGGCGCCATCAGCCAGACCGCGGCGGCGAGACACACGCCCATCAGCACGGCGGCCAGCGTCAGCATCGGCAGGCGTCGCCTCAACTCCTCGTCCGCGTGGGCCTGGTCGCGCCGCCAGAGCGTGATCCCGAGGAGCGCCGCGTTGATCCATCCCGCGAGGCTGGTGGCGATGGCGATGCCGACGTGGGCGAGGAACGGGAACAGCGTGAGCGACACGGCGACGTTGACCACGACCGACAGGCCGGCGAACCACATGGGGGTGCGCGTGTCCTCGCGGGCGAAGAATCCCGGCGAGAACACCTTGATCAGGATGAAGGCAGGGAGCCCTACGGCGAAGGCGACCAGCGCGGCGGCGGTGGCGGCGGTATCGGCTGGCGCGAAGCTGCCGCGCTCGAAGAGCACGCGCACGATCGGACCGGCCATCACCACCAGCGCGATCGCGGCGGGAAGCGCCAGCGCCATGGCGAACTCCAGCGCGCGGTTCTGCGTCCGGTCGACGAGGTCCACGCGCCCGGCACGCAACTGCCGCGACAGGTCTGGCAGGAGCACGATCCCAATCGCGACGCCGACGATGCCGAGCGGAAGCTGGTACACGCGGTCGGCGTAGTAGAGGTACGAGACGGCGCCCGGGGCGAGCGACGCGATGATCGTGCCGATGACGATGTTCACCTGCGTGATGCCGCCGGCGGCGATCGCGGGAAGCGCGAGCGTGCCGAGCCGCCTGACGCGCGCCGTCATTCGTGGGACCGCGAGGCGGAACGTCACGCCGTCGCGGCGGGCGGCGATCCAAACCATCGCGAGTTGGAGGACGCCGCCGACCACCGTCCCCCACGACAGGATGACACCGGCCGAGGGCATGCCGTCTGCACCGGTCATGAACACGACTACGAGGGCGGCGATCAGCACCACGTTGAGCAGCGCCGGAGCGAACGCGGCGGCGGCGAAACGGCCGCGGGCGTTGAGCACGCCGCTGTAGAACGCGAGCAGCGACACCAGCGTCAGGTAGGGGAAGGCGATGCGCGTCAGGAGCACGGTCAGATCGAATTTGGTGGGGTCCGACGCGAAGCCGGGCGCCAGCACGAACATCAGCAGCGGCATCGCGATTTCGACCAGGGCGGTCAGTACGAGCAACGCCGTCAGCAACGCACTCAGCGTTTCCTCGGCGAAGCGGCGCGCTTCGTCCTCGCCCTCGGAGGCGAGCGATTTGGCGAACAGCGGCACGAACGCGGCGTTGAACGCGCCTTCCGCGAAGAGGCGGCGGAAGAGGTTCGGGAAGCGGAAGGCGACGAAGAACGCGTCGGCGACGGGGCCGGTGCCGAGCGCGGCGGCGATGAACATGTCGCGCACGAAGCCGAGGATGCGGCTCGAAGCGGTGGCGCCGCCGACGGTTGCGAAGTTCTTCAAGAGCGGCATCGGTTCGGGTCTAGCCGCTCACGCCGGTTCCTTGCGCTTGGCGCGCGGCGGGTCGGTCTTCGACGTCTCGCCGTCGAATGCCGCGCGGAGGCGGCGCCGGATCGCCGCCTCGCGGTTGGGATTGGCGATCTTATGGCCGACGAGATCGGTGACGTAGAATACGTCAACCGCGCGCTCGCCGAAGGTGACGATGTGCGCCGAGCCGATGTTGAGGTTCAAATCGGAGATGGCGCGGGTGAGGTCGTAGAGCAGCCCCGGCCGGTCGAGGCCCGATGCCTCGATCGCGGTGAACTGGTTCGACCACGTGTTGTCGAGCGTGATCGTCGTCTCGAGCGAGAAGGCCTTGATGCGGGTCCGTCTCTGCCCCTTGCCGGCGACGATGTCGCGAAGCGCCACGGTGCCCGACAGCGCCTGCTCGATGAGGTCGCTCACCCGCCGCGCGCGGCGCATCTCGTCGGCCTCGTCGGCGAACTCGCGTCCGATGGCGATGGTATCTAGCGCTTCGCCGCGCGTGGTCGTGAAGACCTGCGCGCTGACGATGTTGGCGCCCGCCGCCGTGCACGCCCCGGCGATGATCGACAGCAACCGCGGGTGGTCCGGCGCGAGCACCGTGATCTCGGTGACGCCCTCGAACGCGTGCATCTCGGCGACTGTGGCGAGTTTGCGCCGGTTCTGGTCGGCGTCGCGGATGAGCTTGGCGTGGGCGACCTTGTGCGGCAGGTCCACGCGCAACCAGTACGCCGGGTAGTGCCGCTTGAGGTACTTGGCGCGGTCGCCCGCCGCCCAGTCGGCGAGCGCGGCCGTCAGTTCGTCCTTGGCAGCGGCGACCCGCTTGTCGCGGCTCACTTGGCTGTGGCCGCCGGTGACTATCGGCTCGGTCTCGAAATAGAGCGTGCGCAGCAGCTGCCCTTTCCACCCGTTCCATACGCCCGGACCGACCGCCTTGATGTCGCAGACGGTCAGTACCATCAGCATCTTCAGCCGCTCCAGCGACTGCGCCACGGCGGCGAAATCGAGGATCGTCTTGCGGTCGTTCAGGTCGCGCGATTGGGCGGTGATGCTCATGTCGAGGTGGTGCTCGACCAACCATGCGATGAGCTCGGTGCGGGCGTTGTCGAAGCCCAGGCGCGGGCAGAGTCTGCGCGCCACCTTGGCGCCCGCGATGGAATGGTCCTCGGGCCGGCCTTTGGCGATGTCATGAAGGAAGAGCGCGACGTAGAGCGCCTCGCGGTCCTTGATTCCGGGCATCACCTCGCTGGCCAGCGGATGGTCGTCGGCGAGCTCGCCGCGCTCGATCTCCGAAAGGATGCCGATGGCGCGGATGAGATGCTCGTCCACCGTGTAGTGGTGGTACATGTTGAACTGCATCATCGACACGATCTTGCCGAAGTCCGGCACGAAGCGGCCGAGCACGCCGGTCTCGTTCATGCGCCTGAGAACCGCCTCGGGCTGGCGCGGCGAAGCGACGATCTCGACGAACAGGCGATTGGCCTCGGCGTCCTCCCGCAGTTCGCCGTCGATCAGTTTCAGCGAACGCGCGACCTGCTGCATCGCCTCCGGGTGGAAGGCGAGGTCGTAGCGGTCGGCGAGGTGGAAGATGCGGACGATGTTGACCGGATCGCGGGCGAAGACCTTCTCGTCGGCGCTGTTGATGCGGTCGTTGTCGACGATGAAATCGGTCGTGCCGGGGATCTTGTGCCGCCGGCGGCGGGCCGGGATGCCGAGCAGCCGGTTCAGCATCGGCGCCTGCTTGCCGTGGCGCTCCTCGAGCGCGGCGCAGAAGATGCGGGTCAGGTCGCCGACGTCCTTGGCGATCAGGAAGTAGTGCTTCATGAAGCGCTCGACGTCCTTCATGCCCGGATGGCTGGTGTAGCCGAGCCGGCGCGCCATCTCGCGCTGGAGATCGAACGACAGGCGCTCCTCGGCGCGCCCGGTCAGGAAATGCAGGTGGCAGCGGACGGCCCACAGGAAGTCCTCCGCCTTGCGGAAGAGCCGCAACTCGCTGCGCGAGAACACCTCGAGGCGGACCAGTTCCTCGCCGCTGTTCGCCTGGAAGAAGTACTTGGCGATCCAGAACAGCGTCTGGAGATCGCGCAGCCCGCCCTTGCCTTCCTTGACGTTCGGCTCGACCAGGTAGCGGGACGCGCCCTGCTGGCGGTGGCGCTGGTCGCGCTCGGCGAGCTTGGCGGCGATGAACTCCGGGCCGGTACCCGTCACCACCTCGGCAGCGAAGCGCTCGGTCAGCCTGACCGTCAGCGTGCGCTCGCCGCATATGTGGCGCGCGTCGAGCACCGCCGTGCGGATCGTCATGTCGGAGAGCGTCAGGCGGATGCATTCGTCGATCGAACGCGTGGCGTGGCCGACCTTCAGGCCGAGGTCCCACAAGAGGTAGAGGATGAACTCCACCACCGTCTCGCCCCACGGTGTCTGCTTGTAGGGAAGCAGGAACAGGAGATCGACATCGGAGCCCGGCGCCAGCGTGTTGCGGCCGTAGCCGCCGACGGCCAGCGCCGCCATGCGCTCGGCGGCCGTCGGATTGGAGAGCCTGTAGACGCGCTCGACGGCGAGGTCGTAGATCGCGCGGACGATGTCGTCCTGGACCGCGGAAAGCCTGCGCGCGCAATGCGTGCCGTGACCGTCGGCCTTGAGTTGCTCCTCGGCGTCGATGCGTCCCGCGGTCAGCGCCTCCTTAAGGCGCTCCACGACGGACCTGCGCGCCGTCGGCGAAAGCTCGCCATCGCGCGCGACGATGGCGAGCAGGTCGTCACGAAGGGCATCGCCATGGGCGCGGACGTCGGACGCGGCGGCGGCTTTGTTCATATCGAGCTGGCGCGATTCCAAGCGCGGCGGACCCTAAACCGGTTTGGCCGGGGGCGCCATGGGGGCCGGCGTTGAGCCTAAACGTCGGTTTTCCGTGCGGCCTTGAGCCGGTATAGCGCCTCCAGCGCCTCGCGCGGGCTCAGTTCGTCGGGCGCAATCGTGTCCAATAGATCGCCGACCGGGTCCGGGTCCGGCTCGACCGGGATGGCGCCACCAGCGGAGAACAGCGGCAGATCGTCGATCAGGGCGTTCACCGGCGACTTCCGGTCCGTCTCCTCGAGCTGGCGGAGCACGGCGCGGGCGCGCTCGACCACCGCCGCGGGCAGCCCGGCGAGCCGCGCCACCTGGATGCCGTACGAGCGGTCGGCCGACCCCGCCACGATCTCATGCAGGAACACCACCTCCCCGTTCCATTCCTTGACGCGCACGGTGACGTTGTCGAGGCGCGGCAGGCGGTGCGATAGCGCCGTCAGCTCGTGGTAGTGCGTCGCGAACAGTGCGCGGCTCCGATTCACGGCGTGGATGTGCTCGATCGCCGCCCAGGCGATCGACAGCCCGTCGAAGGTCGCCGTGCCGCGGCCGATCTCGTCGAGGATGACCAGGCGCGTGCGGCCCTGCCTGGTTGAGGATCGCGGCGGTCTCGATCATCTCGACCATGAACGTGGAGCGCCCGCGCGCGAGATCGTCGGCCGCGCCGACGCGGCTGAAGAGACGATCGACGACGCCGATCCTCGCTTCGCGCGCCGGAACGTAGGAGCCTGCCTGCGCCAGCACGGCGATGAGGGCGTTCTGACGGAGGAAGGTCGATTTCCCCGCCATGTTGGGTCCGGTGACCAGCCAGATACGCCCCGCCTCGTCGTCTTCGCGTGGGCCGAGGTCGCAGTCGTTGGCGACGAAACCGCCCGCGCCATCGGCGCGGAGCGCCTGCTCGACCACCGGATGGCGCCCACCGGTGACGGCGAAGGCGAGCGAATCGTCGACAGTCGGGCGGCAATAGCCCTCGCGTTCGGCGAGCACGGCGAGTGCCGCCGCGACGTCCAACACCGCCAGCGCGTCGGCGAGCGTGCGGAGCCCGTCCGCCGCGGTGGCGACGCGCTGGGCCAGATCGTCGAACACAGCAAGCTCGATGGCGAGCGCCCGTTCACCGGCCCCGGCGATCTTGGCTTCGAGGTCGGCGAGTTCGGTGGTGGTGAAACGCACCGCGCTCGCGAGCGTCTGGCGATGGATGAATTGCGCGTTGAGCGGCGCGGCCATCATGCGCTCGGCGGCGGCCGGACCGACCTCGATGAAATAGCCGAGCACGTTGTTGTGCTTGATGCGCAGCGTGCGGATGTCCGTCGCCGACGCGTACGTTGCCTGCAGCCCGGCGATGACGCGGCGGGATTCGTCGCGGAGGCTCCGCGCCTCGTCGAGTCCGGCGTCGAAGCCTGAACGCACGAAGCCGCCGTCGCGCTTCAGCAGCGGCAGCTCATCGGCGAGCGCGGCTGCGAGCCGCGCCTGGAGACCCGGCGGCGGATCGGCGAGCGTGCGGAGCGCGTCGGCGATCTCGGCCGGCGCCTCCCCTTCCCCGCCGAGCCTTGCGGCGAGCGACGCGGCAACGCCGAGCGCCGCACCGATCGCGGCGAGATCTCGCGGGCCGC
Organism: uncultured Alphaproteobacteria bacterium; assembly: GCA_963749755.1. Taxonomy (GTDB): domain Bacteria; phylum Pseudomonadota; class Alphaproteobacteria; order Rhizobiales; family Kaistiaceae; genus JBBDMC01. The sequence continues at coordinate 347,015 of CAVVOK010000004.1, read as the reverse complement.
CGCGGTTGAGCGTGACGCGCGACAGCGCGCGGGCGAGGTCTGGCGCGGTGGCGAGCGCGGCGCGGGTCGCCTCGCGGCGCGCGCCGTCGTCCAGCATCCACGCGACCGCGTCGAGACGGCGGGCGACGATCGCCGGATCGGTCGACGGGCCGGACAGGCGGTGAGCGAGAAGCCGCGCGCCCGCGCCGGTGACGGTCCGGTCGACGGCGGCGAGCAGGCTCCCCTGGCGGCCGCCCGACAGTGACGCGGTCAGCTCCAGGTTGGCGCGGGTGGCGGCGTCGATCAGCATGACGCCGGCCGCCGTCTCGGGCGTCGGCGGCGATAGGCGCGGCCGTTCCTTGATCTGCGTCTTCTCGACGTAGGCGAGGATCGCCGCGGCGGCGGTAAGCTCCACGCGCGTGTAGCTGCCGAACCCGTCGAGAGAGGCAACGCCGTAGTAGGCCGTCAGCCGCGCTCCCGCCGTCCCGCCGTCGAAGAAGGCGGCGGCGAGCGGCGTCACCGCCGCATCGAGCCCACGCCAGAGCGCGACGAGCGCCGCGTCGCCGTAGACCGCGTCGGCGACAACGATTTCGCGCGGCCCGACGCGCGCGAGATCGGCGGCGAGACGCTCGACGCCACTCGCAGCCACGCGGAAATCGCCGGTGGAGATGTCCACCCAGGCGAGCGCGAACGCGTCGCCCTCCTCGCCGCCCCGCTGCCGGGCGACTGCCGCGAGGTAGTTGTTGCGGCCGGGAGCGAGCAGCGAATCCTCGGTTAGCGTGCCGGGGGTCACTAGCCGCACCACGTCGCGGCGCACGACCGCCTTGCCGCCGCGCTTCCGCGCCTCGGCCGGGTCCTCGGTCTGCTCGCACACCGCCACGCGGTGGCCGAGGGCGATCAGCTTCTGGAGGTACTGGTCGGCGGCGTGGATCGGCACGCCGCACATCGGGATGTCGGCGCCCAAGTGCTTGCCGCGCTTGGTGAGCGCGATGCCGAGCGCGCGCGAGGCGACCTCGGCATCGTCGAAGAACAGCTCGTAGAAGTCCCCCATGCGGTAGAACAGGAGGCAATCGGGGTTGGCCGCCTTGATCTCGATGTACTGCGCCATCATCGGCGTGGCGCCGTCGGGGACTGCCTGGGTCGGGCGGTTCATGGGCGGGACACTAACAGAGGCCGCCGGGCGTATGTCAGCCAACGGGCGGGATTCCCAGAAATCGCTTGACCCGCCGGGCGGCCGGACTCATGAGTGCGGCCAATTCTGCCAACGGGATGGGCAATGGCTGCGGTCCTGAAAAACGAGGCGCGGGCGGCCGGCGATGCAGGCAGCGAGCGGGGGCGCTTGCGCGACCTCGTGCGCGCGCGTTCGTTCGCGCGCGGCGAGTTCACGCTGGCGTCGGGCAAAAAGAGCACCGTCTATTTCAACCTCAAGCCGACGATGATGACGCCGGAGGGCGCTTACCTCGCCGCACGGGCGCTGCTCGCGGAGGCATGGCGGGTCGAGGCGCGGTTCGTGGTCGGGCTTGAAATGGGGGCGGTTCCGATCATCGCGGCGGTGGCGGCGCTCAGCCACGAGGCGGGCAGGCCGGTCGGCGCGCTGTTCGTGCGCAAGAAGGCCAAGGACCACGGCACGCGGCTTACCATAGAGGGGCTGGCGCCGGGCGAGTCGATCGCCGGCGAGCGCGTTCTCGCGGTGGACGACGTGACGACCAGCGGCGGGTCGGTCCTCAAGGCGATCGAGGCGGCGCGCGACGCCGGCGCCGTGGTCGAGGACGCCGTCAGCCTGCTCGACCGCGAGGAAGGGGCGGCCGCCGCGCTGGCGGAAGCCGGCGTACGGCTATCGGCCATCCTAAGCGCGGGGGACTTCCTCTAGGTATGGCGGGGCCGTCGCGGTCCCGGTAAGCTTTTCTCAAACGAAATCCGCGGCCGTAGCGTCGCCGCACGTCTTCCGACACATGAAAGAAAAGAGCGCTCGCGCTCCAGGACCCCTCAGCAATGCCCGAGAATGGAATGCCGGTTAAGGCTGGCCCTTCGGTCACCGACCAGGAAGCCCTCAAGTTCCACGCCGAAGGGCGGCCGGGCAAGCTGGAGATCAGCCCGACCAAACCGATGGCGACGCAGCGCGACCTCTCGCTCGCCTATTCGCCGGGCGTCGCCGTGCCCGTCAAGGCGATCGCCGAGGACCCCGCCAAGGCGTTCGACTACACCGACCGCGGCAACATGGTGGCGGTGATCACCAACGGTACCGCCATCCTCGGACTCGGCAACCTCGGCGCGCTCGCCGCCAAGCCGGTGATGGAAGGCAAGGCGGTGCTCTTCAAGCGCTTCGCCGACGTCGATTCGATCGACCTCGAAGTCAATACCGAGGACGTCGAGGAGTTCATCAACTGCGTAAGGTTCCTCGGCCCCGCGTTCGGCGGCATCAACCTGGAAGACATCCGCGCGCCGGACTGCTTCGTCATCGAGAGCCGGCTGCGCGAGATGATGGACATCCCGGTGTTCCACGACGACCAGCACGGGACCGCGATCATCGCAACGGCGGGGTTGATCAACGCGCTCCACCTGACCGGCCGCGACATCGCCAAAACGAAGCTCGTGTGCAACGGCGCGGGCGCGGCCGGCATCGCCTGCCTGGAGCTCGTCCAGACGCTCGGCATGCGGCCGGAGAACGTGATCCTCTGCGACACCAAGGGCGTCGTCTACAAGGGCCGCACCGCCGGCATGAACCAGTGGAAGTCGGCGCACGCGGTGGAAACCTCGAAGCGCACGCTGGCCGAGGCGATGGAAGGTGCCGACGTGGTGTTCGGCCTGTCGGTCAAGGGCGCCTTCACCCGCGAGATGATCGCCTCGATGGCGCCGAAGCCGATCATCTTCGCCATGGCCAACCCCGACCCCGAGATCACGCCGGAGGAGGTCGAGGCCGTGCGCGGCGACGCGATCGTCGCCACCGGCCGCTCCGACTACCCGAACCAGGTCAACAACGTCCTCGGCTTCCCGTACATCTTCCGCGGCGCGCTCGACGTGCGCGCGACCACGATCAACGAGGCGATGAAAGCGGCGGCGGCGCATGCGCTCGCCATGCTGGCGCGCGAGGACGTGCCGGACGAGGTGGCCGCCGCCTACCAGGGCGTGCGCCCCAAGTTCGGCCCGAGCTACATCATCCCGGTGCCGTTCGATCCGCGGCTTCTCTCCGAGGTTCCCGCCGCGGTCGCCAAGGCGGCGATGGACTCAGGCGTCGCGCGCCGGACGATCGAGGACATGCCGGCGTATAAACTGCAACTTTCGGCGCGGCGCGACCCGATCATCGGCACCCTCCAGCGCATCTTCCAACGGGTGCGGCGGGCGCCCAAGCGCGTCGTCTTCGCCGAGGGGGAGGAGGAGCAGATGATCCGCGCCGCGGTGAGCTTCGTGCACCACAAGCTCGGCACGGCCATCCTCATCGGGCGCGAGGAAACGGTGCGCGAGGCCGCCGAACGGGCGGGGGCCGACATCCGCGAGGGGATCGAAATCCACAACGCGCGGCTCTCGAAACGCAACCCGGAATACACCGATTTCCTGTACGCGCGGCTGCAGCGCAAGGGCTTCCTGTTCCGCGACGTGCAGCGGCTGGTCAATACCGACCGCAACCATTTCGCCGCGTGCATGGTGGCGCTCGGCGACGCCGATGCCATGGTCTCCGGCGTCACGCGCAACTATTCGACGGTGCTCGACGACGCGCTGCGGGTGATCGACCCGAAGCCCGGCCACCGCGTCATCGGTATCTCGATCGTGCTCGCGCGCGGACGGCTCGTCGTGGTCGCGGACACCGCCGTGCACGACCTGCCGTCGCCGAACGAACTCGCCGACATCGCCGAGGAAGCCGCCGGTGTCGCCCGACGGCTCGGCTACACGCCGCGCGTCGCGCTTCTCGCCTATTCGACGTTCGGGCAGCCGGAAGGCGAGCGGGCGAAGAAGATCCGCGAGGCGGTGCAGATCCTCGACCAGCGCCACGTCGAATTCGAATACGACGGCGAGATGGCGGCCGATGTCGCGCTCGATCCCGCCGTGATGGCCGCCTACCCGTTCTGCCGCCTTTCGGGCCCGGCGAACGTGCTGATCATGCCGGCGTATCACTCGGCGGCGATCTCGACCAAGATGCTCCAGGCACTCGGTGGCTCGACGGTCATCGGCCCGCTGCTCGTCGGTCTCGACAAGCCGGTGCAGATCGTGTCGCTCGGCGCCCGCGATTCCGACATCGTCAACATGGCGGCGCTGGCGGCCTTCAACATCAGCGGATGAGCCTGGAGGCCGACGCGCACCATTGGACGGCCTGATCTCCGTCGTCGTAGCGACCTACAACCGGCCCGACGCGCTCGATGCGGTTTTGCGTGCCCTGTCGCGCCAGAGCGACAACGCCTTCGAGGTGATCGTCGCCGACGACGGCTCCGGGCCGGAGACTGCCGCGGTAATTGACGCATGGCGCGATCGGCTCACGGTACCCTTGATCCACAGCTGGCAGCCGGACGCCGGTTTTCGCATCGCGCGTGCCCGCAACCGCGCCGTCGTCGCCGGTTCGGGCGGTTACATCGTCTTGCTCGACGGCGATTGCGTGCCTCAGCCGGACTTTGTCGCGCAGCACAGGCGATTGGCCGAGCGCGGCTACGTCGTCTTCGGCTCACGCGTGCTGCTGTCGCGAAGCCTCACGCGGGCCGTGCTCGCCGCGGGCGAACCGATCGAGACGTGGCGATTGCGGCGCTGGTTGGTCGAGCGCGCGCGCCGTCGCATCAACCGCTGCCGGCCGCTAATCCGGTTGCCGGGGCAAAGGTGGCGCCGGCGGCGGTGGTCGAGTTACCTCAGCCTGCGTTCCGCCAACTTCGCCCTGTGGCGCGACGACTACCTCGCCGTCGACGGCTTCGACGAGCGTTTCGAAGGTTGGGGCTACGAGGACACCGATCTTGCCATCCGGCTCCACCGCGGCGGCGTCGAGCGCAAGGACGGCCGGTACGCGACCGCCGTCCTGCATTTGTGGCACCCGGAGGCCGACAGATCGGCGATCCAAGCCAATGGCCACCTGCTTGCCGAGACATCGGCGACCGCGCGGGTGCGGGCGGTGGTCGGGGTGTCATCTCACCAACCGAGTTGACCGACCGGTTTGCCCGCCGACGGTCGGAACGTCACTTGCCTGTCACGGCCAGTGCGGTATGCTTGTTTAACTATTCGGTTAAGGAGGACATCATGACCGCGCACGGCGCCTTCCACTGGAACGAACTGATGACCCGCGACCCGAAGAAAGCCAAGGACTTCTACAAGAAAACGCTTGGCTGGACGTACGACGACATGCCGATGGGTGACGACATGTACGGCGGCTACACGATCATCAAATCGGGCGACCAGATGGTCGGCGGCATGTTCAAGATGGACGGGCCGATGTTCGAGGGGATGCCCGAGACCTGGTTCACCTATGTCGCGGTGGACGATCTCGACAAGCGCCTGAAGAAGGTCAAAGACGCCGGCGGCAAGGTGATGCGCGAACCCTGGGACGTGCCCAACGTCGGGCGCATCGCGATCGTCGCCGACCCGGGCGGCGCCGCGCAAGGATGGATGGTTCCGGCGCCGGGGAGCATGTAGGCGGTCGACGTCAGTCGACCGGCGTCAGGTAGCGCCGCGGCGCGCAGGCGAGCCCCGGCTCCGGCGTGCAATCGTGCAGCGAATAGACAATCGCGCGCGAGCGGCCGATGAGGTTCTCGACCGGCACGTAGCCGAGTTCGGCGTAGCGGCTGTCGGCGGAGTTGTCGCGGTTGTCGCCCATGACGAAGATGTGGTCGGGCGGCACCACGTAGACGCCGGTGTTCTCCTGCGGGTCGCGGTCAGACTGGACAATGATCGGGTGGGTGATGCCGCCGGGCAGCGTCTCCTCGTACTCGTTCACGCGCACGGGCGGCCCTGCGTATTGCTGGTAAGCGTATGTCGTGACGAACCGGCGCGGAGCGGTGGCGCCGTCGATGATCAGCTGCCCGCCGGTGATCTGGATGCGGTCGCCGGGAAGCCCGATCACGCGCTTGATCAGCGTTTCGCCGGTCGTCGGGTGAATGAGGAGGACCACGTCACCGCGCTGGGGAAGGCGCCCGAACAGGCGGCCGTCATCGAACGGCAGGTGCGGCAGGGTGACAAAGGGCATCGAATAGCGGCTGTAGCCATAGTCGAACTTGGTGGCGATCAGGCGGTCGCCGACCTCGAATGTCGGCACCATGCTCTCCGACGGAATGTAGTAGGTGGCGAAGGCGACCGTCTTGAGGACGACCGTCAGCAGCGCGGCGCCGACGAGGGTGCGCCCGAGTTCCATAGCTTGGTGCTTCACGTGGTTCTCCGGATTTTTCGGCGGCTCATTTCACCGACGATGGCGGTGATAATAGGGCAGAAGGCGATCATGGCCGCGTCACCCGGCGCAGGGTCAGGTTGATGCGGCCGCCCTCCGGGAGCCAGTCCCTCAGCAGCGACGACGTACCGGGATGGATGCGGTCGACGCCATGGAAGGCGAGACGCGCCTCGCCGCCGAGCATGACCACGTCGCCGGAGGTGAGCTTCACTGAGCTGGTCGGGTCGTTTCTTCTGGTGCCGCCGAAGCGGAAGAGGCAGGTGTCGCCGAGCGAGATCGACACCACCGGGGCGGCGAAATCTTCCTCGTCGCGGTCCTGGTGGAGGCCCATGCGCGCGCCGGGCGCGTAGTAGTTGACGAGGCAGGCCTCCGGATCATGCGGGTATCCCGCCACCTTCCACCAGATGTCGAGCACGATCTCCGGGATCGGCGGCCACGGCTTGCCCGTCTCCGGGTGCGTCGGCTGATAGCGGTAGCCGCCGTCGCGGTCCGACACCCAGCCGAGCGGGCCGAGGTTGGTCATCCGAACCGACATCGGCTTGCCGGTCTTGGGCATGGTCGAGGTGAAGAACGGCGCGTCGGTCTCCGCAGCGTGAAGCGCGGCCACGATCCGTGCTTGCGCGGCGGCGTCGAGCAAGCCCGGAAGAAGCGTCAGGCCGGGGGCGATCTCCATCGTCAGTGCGGCGGGAAGACCTCCTCCGGGACCGGGTAGTACATCCACCAGCCGAACCAGGCGGCGTCGGTCGCGCCGAGGGAATATTGATAAACCAGCCAGCCGCGCGGGGTGTTGCGCAACAGCGCGACGACCTGGTTGTCGAAGGCGCCCGCATCTACCGCGGCCTGATAGCGGCTGTAGATGTACTCGATCGGACCGCCTCCGGGGCGCTGCGGCGCGAGATCGACGAACGCCCACTCGCCGAGCAAGCGCATGTCGTTGACGACGAACTCGACGGGCTTGCCGACCTCCGCCTCGACCATCGGGCGCACGGCGTCGAGGATGGCCGTGCGGAGCGGCGTGCCGCGCGCGGGCGTGGTGACCTGGGCCGCCGCCGGCGACAGGGCAAGGAGCCCTAGCGCGAGGGTCAGCGCCGCGATTGTCGTTCTGGTCGCCTGGCGCGTTCGATGCATCTGGCAGGCCCCCATGATCGTTCTCCTGGCCGCGGCTTGCGGCCGATTTGCGGCCTTCTTATATACGCCGGGAACCTAGCGCTCCCGGGGTTTCCTCGACAGGAGCGACGAATCACGTCAGGGGATCGAATCGGGGGCCCGGCTGGGATCCGCTCGGTCTGCCGCAAGGAGACAACAGACATGGCTAAGGTGATCGGCATCGACCTCGGCACGACCAACTCGTGCGTCGCGGTGATGGAGGGCAAGAACGCGAAGGTCATCGAGAACGCGGAGGGCGCCCGCACGACCCCCTCGATGGTCGCGTTCACCGACGAAGGCGAGCGGCTGGTCGGCCAGCCGGCCAAGCGCCAGGCGGTCACCAACCCGGAGCGCACCATCTTCGCGGTCAAGCGCCTGATCGGACGGCGCTACGACGACCCGATGGTCGACAAGGACAAGGGCCTCGTCCCCTACAAGATCGTCAAGGCGCCCAACGGCGACGCCTGGGTCGAAGCCGACGGCAAGAAATACTCCCCCTCGCAGATTTCCGCCTTCATCCTGCAGAAGATGAAGGAGACGGCCGAGGCCTATCTCGGCGCGAAGGTCGAGCAGGCGGTGATCACCGTGCCGGCCTACTTCAACGACGCCCAGCGCCAGGCGACCAAGGACGCCGGCAAGATCGCCGGGCTCGAGGTGCTCCGCATCATCAACGAACCGACGGCCGCCGCGCTCGCCTACGGCCTCGACAAGAAGGAAGGCAAGACCATCGCCGTCTACGACCTCGGCGGCGGCACGTTCGACATTTCGATCCTGGAGATCGGCGACGGCGTGTTCGAGGTGAAGTCGACCAACGGCGACACCTTCCTCGGCGGCGAGGACTTCGACATGCGGCTGGTCAACTACCTGGCCGACGAATTCAAGAAGGAGCAGGGCATCGACCTCCGCACCGACAAGCTCGCGCTGCAGCGGCTGAAGGAAGCCGCCGAGAAGGCCAAGATCGAACTGTCGAGCGCGACGCAGACCGAGATCAACCTGCCGTTCATCACCGCCGACCAATCCGGCCCGAAGCACCTGACGATGAAGCTCACCCGCGCCAAGTTCGAGGCGCTGGTGGACGACCTCATCCAGAAGACGGTCGGCCCGTGCAAGGCGGCGCTCAAGGACGCCGGCCTCTCCGCCGGCGAGATCGAGGAGGTCGTCCTGGTCGGCGGCATGACGCGCATGCCCAAGGTCCAGGAGGTGGTGAAGAACTTCTTCGGCAAGGAGCCGCACAAGGGCGTCAACCCCGACGAGGTGGTGGCCATCGGCGCCGCCATCCAGGCCGGCGTGCTTGCAGGGCGACGTCAAGGACGTGCTGCTGCTCGACGTGACGCCGCTGTCGCTCGGCATCGAGACGCTGGGCGGCGTGTTCACGCGGCTGATCGACCGCAACACGACCATCCCGACCAAGAAGGGCCAGGTGTTCTCCACCGCCGAGGACAGCCAGAACGCGGTCACCATCCGCGTCTTCCAGGGCGAGCGCGAGATGGCGGCCGACAACAAGATGCTCGGCCAGTTCGACCTGGTCGGCATCCCGCCGGCGCCGCGCGGCGTGCCGCAGATCGAGGTCACCTTCGACATCGACGCCAACGGCATCGTCAACGTCTCGGCCAAGGACAAGGGCACCGGCAAGGAGCAGCAGATCCGCATCCAGGCGTCCGGCGGGCTCTCCGACGCCGACATCGACAAGATGGTCAAGGACGCCGAGGCGCACGCCGCGGAAGACAAGGAGCGGCGCGCGCTGGTCGAGGCCAAGAACCACGGCGAGGCGCTGATCCACTCGACCGAGAAGTCGCTCGCGGACTTTGGCGAGCAAGGTCTCGGAGGCCGACAAGTCGGCGATCGAGGCGGCGGTCGCCGACCTGAAGAGCGCGCTCGAAGGCGACGACGCCGAGGCGATCAAGGAAAAGACCAACGACGCTCGCCCAGGCGGCGATGAAGCTCGGCGAGGCCATGTACAAGGCCAGTGAGAGCACCCCGGAAGCCGCCACCGGTGAAGCGACGGCGCCGCCGAGAAGAACGAGGACGTGGTCGACGCCGATTTCGAGGAAGTCGACGACGACGATCACAAGAAGTCGGCCTAGGTTAAATGCCGCCGCGTCCCGGCCTGACGACGGCCTCGGGGCGCGGCGCGATCTATTGGCAGGCGTCGCCGGACTGGGAAACGACGGGACGGCGTCGGGGACGTTGAATGGTGAAACGCGATTTCTACGAAGTGCTCGGCGTCGAGCGTCGACGCTCGACGACAAGGCGCTCAAGGCCGCTTTCCGCAAGCTCGCCATGCAACTCACCCCGACAGCAACCCCGGCGACAACACCGCCGAGATCAAGTTCAAGGAAGTCATCGCCGCCTACGAGTGCCTGAAGGACCCGCAGAAGCGCGCCGCCTATGACCGCTTCGGCCACGCCGCCTTCGAGAACGGCGCAGCGGCGCGGCGGGCTTCCACGGCGACTTCGCCGCCTCGATGTCGGACATCTTCGACAACATCTTCGGCGACATGATGGGCGGCCGCCGCCGCGGCGGGCGCCGCTCGGGCCGCGAGCGCGGCGCCGACCTCCGCTACAACATGGAGATCACGCTCGAGGAGGCGTTCGCCGGCAAGACCGCCGAGATCGAGGTGCCGACCAAGGTCGTCTGCAGACCTGCTCCGGCAGCGGCGCCAAGCCCGGCTCCTCGCCGAAGACCTGCCCGACCTGCGACGGCCACGGTCGCGTGCGCGCCGCGCAGGGCTTCTTCTCGATCGAGCGCACCTGCCCGACCTGCCAGGGCCGCGGCGAGGTGATCGCCGACCCCTGCCCCGAATGCCACGGCGCCGGCCGCACCACCGAGCAGCGCAAGCTGTCGGTCAACATCCCCGCCGGCATCGAGGACGGCACCCGCATCCGGCTCGCCGGCGAAGGCGAGGCGGGCCTGCGCGGCGGGCCGGCGGGCGACCTCTACATCTTCCTGTCGATCAGGCCGCACGAGTTCTTCCAGCGCGACGGCGCCGACATCTTCTGCCGCGTGCCGATCTCGCATGACCACCGCCGCGCTCGGCGGCGAGTTCCAGGTGCCGACCATCGACGGCGGCAAGACGCGGGTGAAGATCCCCGAAGGCACGCAGACCGGCAAGCAGTTCCGCCTCAAGGACAAGGGCATGCCGGTGCTGCGCACCAACCGCGTCGGCGACATGTACATCCAGGTCGTGGTCGAGACGCCGCGCAACCTCACGCGCCGGCAGCGCGAGCTTCTGGAGGAGTTCGAGCAGGCCTCGTCGGCCGAGAACAACCCCGAATCGACCGGCTTCTTCGCCCGCGTCCGCGATTTTCTGGAGGGGCTCGGCGGGTGACCTTCCGTCCGGCCCTCCCCCGCTGACGCGGGGCGCAGTCGTGCCCGACAAACTCCGCTTCCTGCGTACATGGCTTGCCAAGCCCGGGCTTACCGGCGCGGTGAGCCCGTCCGGCAAGGCGCTCGCGTACGCGATGGCGAGAGAGGTGCCGGCGGACGGCGAGTGGCCGGTGCTGGAGCTTGGGCCAGGCACCGGGCCGGTCACCGCGGCGCTGATCGCGCGCGGGATCGCGCCGGACCGCATCGTCGCGGTCGAGTTCAACCCGGAATTCTGCGCGCTGCTCGGCGACCGATTTCCCGGCCTCAATGTGGTCGAGGGCGACGCCTACGACCTCGACATGACGCTGACGCCGGGCCTCACCGGCCCTTACGCCGCGGTGGTGTCCAGCCTGCCGCTCCTCAACCGCGAGTCCGCGGCGCGCCTGAAGCTGGTCGAGGCGGCGCTCGACCGGGCGCTCCCGCGTGGCGGTCTCATCCAGTTCTCCTACGGCTTCGGCCCGCCGGTCAAAGCCATCCCAGACCGCTTCTCGGTCACGCAGGCGGCGTTCGTGATCGCCAACCTGCCGCCGGCGCGGGTATGGGTCTACCGCCGCACCAACGGGTGACGACGCCATGGCCTCGCCGAAAATCCTGGTCTTCGCAGGCTCGCTGCGCACGGGCGCGCTCTCCGGCCGGCTTGCCGCGCTCGCCGCCAAGGAGATCGCGCTCGCCGATGCCGACGTGAGCCACGTGTCGCTCGCGGATTACCCGCTGCCGATCTACGACGGCGACCTCGAGCAGGAGAAGGGCCTCCCGGAGAACGCCGCGCGCTTCGCGCGGCTGATCGCCGCCCACGACGGCGTGTTCATCGCGACGCCGGAGTACAACCACTCGCTGCCGCCGCTCCTCAAGAACACGCTCGACTGGGTGAGCCGGGTCAAGCACTCCGGCACGATCCCCTACCGCTACAAGGTCTACGGGCTCGGCGGCACGTCGGACGGCCGCGTCGGCGGGGCGCGCGCCCTCCTCGACCTTCGCAAAGTGCTGGCAACGTCGGTGCGCGGCCTCGTCATCCCCGACCGCATCGAGGTGTCGATGGCGCAGCACGCGTTCAACGAATCCGGCGAGCTGATCGACGAGATCCCGGCGCAGATCCTGAAGACCGTCGTTCGCGCGCTGGTCGATACCGTGCGCCGCATGGGCGGCTGACTGGCGCGCGCCGCCCCGCTTGACCGGCGGCCCACGATCCGCGACTAGAGCGGGCCATGATGAATATCCCCGCCCGCGACCGGCTGATCGTGGCGCTCGACGTGGCAGGCGTCGGCGACGCCGAAGCCATGGTCGAACGGCTCGGTGACGCGGTCACCTTCTACAAGGTCGGGCTGGAGCTGATCTACGCGCCGGGCGGCGTGGCGTTCGCCGAGCGGCTGGTGAATGCCGGCCGCCGCGTGTTCCTCGACGCGAAACTCCTCGACATCGACAACACCGTCGCCGGCGCGATCCGCAGCATCCGCACGCTGGGCGTCACCTTCGTCACGATCCACGCCTACCCGAAGGCGATGCGCGCGGCGGTGGCGGCACGCGGCGACGCGGATCTGAAGCTCCTCGGGGTCACGGTGCTGACCTCGATCAGCGACGCCGACCTTCGCGATGCCGGCTACCAGGCGAGCGCCGCCGAGCTGGTCGCGGCGCGAGCCCGCGACGCGCGCGCGGCCGGCATGGACGGCGTGGTCGCCTCACCCGCGGAGGCGGCGGCGCTCCGCGCCATCGTCGGACCCGACGTCGCCATCGTCACCCCCGGCATCCGGCCGGCGGGGGCGGATGCCGGCGACCAGAGGCGCATCGCCACGCCAACCGCGGCGATCGCGGCCGGGGCCGACTATCTGGTGGTCGGGCGACCGGTCACCACCGCGGACGACCCGCGCGGGGCCGCCGATGCAATCGTCGCCGATATCGAACGCGCCCTCATGGCGCGACAGGAGGGACCATGAGCAAGGGCTACTGGATCGTCCGTATCGACGTCACCGAGCCGGCCAAGTACGACGCCTACCTCAACGCCGTCTTCGACGGCGCTCGCCCTCAGAAATACGGCGGCCGCTTCCTCGTGCGGGGCGGGTCGTTCGAGACGGCCGAGGGCGCCGCCAGGTCGCGCAACGTGCTCGTTGAGTTTCCGACCTACAAGGCGGCGATCGGACTGCTACCATTCGCCCGGCTACCAGCGCGCAAGGCGTTCCGCCGGGGCGGCGCCGATTTCGACCTCATCATCGCCGAGGGCTATGACGGGCCGCAGCCCGGCTGATAAGAAGCGCCACGCTCGCGGTCACACGCGCGGGCTTGGCGACGGTGAGACGGCATGGACGAGATGAAGCTGGCGGTCGTCGGCGCCGCAGGGCGCATGGGGCGGACGCTCATCCGCGTCATTGCCGAGACCGAGGGCGTGACGCTGGCCGGCGCGATCGAGCGGGCCGACGCGCCGGAGATCGGCGCCGACGCCGGCGCGCTCGCTGGGGTCGGCGCGTGCGGCGTGGCGATTACCGCCGATCCCCTGCCCGTCTTCGCCGCGGCCGACGGTGTGCTCGATTTCACCGCGCCGGCCGTGACCCTCGGCATCGCCGAGCTCGCCGCGCAGGCGCGCATCGTCCACGTCATCGGCACCACGGGCCTCGCGCGCGACGACGAGGCGAAGATCGCCGCCGCCGCGCGCCATGCCGCGATCGTCAAGTCGGGCAACATGAGCCTCGGCGTCAACCTGCTCGCCGTCCTGGTACGCAAAGCGGCCAAGGCGCTCGACGCCGACTTCGACATCGAAATCCTCGAAATGCACCACCGCGCACAAGGTGGATGCGCCGTCGGGAACGGCGCTGATGCTCGGCGGCGCGGCGGCGGAGGGGCGCGGCATCGACCTCGACCGCGCACGCGGTCAGAATCGCGCGACGGCCACACCGGCCCGCGCAAACGCGGCGACATCGGCTTCGCGACGCTGCGCGGCGGCTCGGTCGTCGGCGAACATAGGTGTTCTTCGCCGGCGAGGGCGAGGTCGTCGAGCCTCGGCCACATTGCCACCGACCGCGCGATCTTCGCGCGCGGCGCGGTCAAGGCGGCGCTTTGGGGCGCGCGGCAAGAAGCCGGGCCTCTACTCCATGGCCGACGTGCTCGGCCTTTCGTAAGCGAAACGATCAGGGAAGGGATGGAATGGACCGCTTGCTGGTGCTCGTCCGCCACGGACAGAGCGAATGGAACCTCAAGAACCTGTTCACCGGCTGGCGCGACGTCGACCTGACGCCGCAGGGCGTCGAGGAGGCGCACGCGGCGGGCAAGGTGCTGAAGGCGAAAGGTTTCACCTTCGGGACGTGCTTCACCTCGGCGCTCATACGAGCGCAGCGCACGCTCGACATCATGCTCGACGAACTCGGTCAGACCGGGCTTCCGATCGAGCGCGACCAGGCGCTCAACGAGCGCGACTACGGCGATCTCGTCGGCCTCAACAAGGACGACGCGCGCGCCAAATGGGGCGAGGAGCAGGTGCACGTCTGGCGGCGCTCGTACGCGACGGCCCCGCCCGGCGGCGAGTTGCTGCGCGACACCGGCGCTCGCGTCTGGCCGTACTACATCAACCGCATCCTGCCGCACGTGCTCCGTGGCGAGCGCGTGCTCGTCTCCGCCCACGGCAATTCGCTCCGCGCGCTCATCATGGCGCTCGACGGGCTGACACCCGATGAGGTCGTGAAGCTGGAGCTCGGCACGGGCGTGCCGATCGTCTACCGGCTGAACGCCGACGCCTCGGTGGCGGAGAAGGATGTGCTGGCGTAGGGCCGCTACGTGCCCGCCACGCCGGCCTCCCAGCCGAGGATGGCGCGCTTCCGCGTCAGTCCCCAGCGGTAGCCGGTGAGGCTGCCGCCGGCGCCGAGCACGCGGTGGCAGGGCACGACGAACGACAGCGGGTTCCGCCCAACGGCGGCGCCGACCGCACGGGCCGCTTTCGGCCGGCCGATGCGGGCGGCGATATCGCCGTAGGTGGCGGCCTTGCCGAACGGCACGGCGAGCAGCGTCTCCCACACGCGGATCTCGAAGTCCGAGCCGATCATGACGATGCGGAGCGGCCGGTCGGGCCGCCACGCCGCCGGATCGAAGACGCGGCGCGTGAGCGGCGCTGTCGCGGCGACGTCCTCGACGTAGGTGGCGCGTGGCCAGCGCGACCGCATGTCGGCGAGCGCGGGGGCCTCCTCGCCCGCGTCGGCGAAAGCGAGGCCCGCGAGCCCGTGCTCGGTCACCATCACCAGCGCCGTGCCGAACGGAGAAGGGTGGAAGCCGTAGCGCACCGTCACCCCCTCGCCGCGCGCCTTGTACGCGCCAGGCGTCATCGCCTCGTGGGTGACGAAGAGGTCGTGCAGCCGGCCGGGGCCGGAGAGCCCGAGCGCGTAGCTCGCATCGAGCAGCGGGGCGGACTCCGCCAGCAGCGCGCGGGCATGGTCGAGCGTCACCGCCTGGAGGAAGCCCTTGGGCGTCAGCCCCGCCCAGCGGGTGAACAGGCGCTGAAGCGCCAGCGGTTTCAGGCCGACGTGGGCGGCGATCGCCTCCAGCGACGGCTGCTCGCGCCAGCGACCCGACACGAACTCGATCGCGCGGCGGACGACCTCGTAATCGGTGGCGGCCGGCCGCGCGTGCGTTGCTCCGGCGGCGGACAGGGCGAGCTCCATCGGTGAAGACCTCAGTGGTTATCCTCCCGTCGAGCTAGGCCGGCGCGGCAGGCGACGCCACCCGTTTCTTGCAAGCCTCGTCAGGGTGACGCGGCTGCCCGCGCCTTGGCGAGCGCGGCATTGAGCGCCGTCGCCAGCGTCTCGCGCTCGCTTGGGCCGAGGAACGCCCCGATGAGGAGGTGGCGGCCGTGCGAGGCGAGCCGCATGCGCGTGATGCCGAACTCGGGCCTGCGGTCGATCTCCAGCCGCGCCCAGTACGGGTTCAGGTCGGTCACCGACGTGCGACCGTCGGCCTCGATGCGCCGCACGGTCAGCCGCTCGCGCGTCACGCTGATCTCTTCCTTGGTGCGGGCGGCGCGATAATTGAGGCGGAACGCGACGTAGAGCGCCAGAACGTCGAGACCCATGAAGCCCGCACCGGCCAGGCGCCAAGCGCCCAAAAGGTGGTACCGACGGCGAACGACAGGACCGCAGCGGCGCCGATGACGAGGGCGAACCCGCGCGCGTTCAGCGAGCGGTGGGGCGTCAGGATCGCCGAAAAGATCGGGGGCGCGGCGGCGTTGGCGGTGTTCATCCCGCCAAGTATAGAGGAGCCATGGCCGAAACAAGAGCACAACGCGCGACGCGGCCGCGCGGTGGAACCACCCGGCGCATGCCCGGCGTGAAGCCGCTATCCGAGGCTGAAATCGCCGAAATCTTCCGCCGGCTCGCGGCGGCGCGCCCGGAGCCGAGGAGCGAGCTCCACTTCACGAGCCCGTTCACGCTCCTCGTCGCCGTCGTCCTCTCGGCGCAGGCGACCGACGCGGGGGTCAACAAGGCGACGCCCGCACTGTTCGCGGTCGCCGATACGCCGGGAAAGATGGCCGCGCTCGGCGAGGCTGGGATCGAGCCTTACATCCGCACGATCGGGCTCTTCCGCTCCAAGGCGCACAACCTCGCGGCGCTGTCACGAAAGCTGCTGGACGAGTTCGGCGGCGAGGTGCCCCGTACCCGCGAGGCGCTGGAGACGCTCCCCGGCGTCGGGCGCAAAACCGCCAACGTGGTGCTCAACAACGCCTTCGGCGGAGCCACCATCGCGGTCGACACCCACGTCTTCCGCGTCGCCAACCGCACCGGTATCGCGCCGGGACGCGATCCGCGCGCGGTGGAGGACGCCCTGGAACGGGTCGTCCCGGACCGCTACAAGCGGCACGCGCACCACTGGCTCATCCTGCACGGTCGCTACGTGTGCAAGGCGCGCCGGCCCGATTGCCCGACGTGCCTCATCGCCGACCTGTGCCACTATCCCGACAAGACCCGCTGAGGCTCGCTCCCCCCGACATGACCGCATCCAATTTCCACGTGCTCGCCATCGGCAACGCAATCGTCGACGTCATGGCGCGCACCGAGGACGATTTTCTCGTCGCGCAAGGCCTCGCCAAGGGCACCATGCACCTGATCGACGCCGAACGGGCGGAGACGCTCTACGCCGCCATGGGCCCGGCGATCGAAGCCTCCGGCGGCTCGGCCGGCAATACCGCGGCGGGCATCGCCTCGCTGGGCGGGCGCGCCGCCTTCATCGGCAAGGTCGCGGACGACACGCTCGGCCGGTTCTACCGCCACGACCTCCACGCCGTCGGGGTGCATTTCGAAACCGCGGCGCTCGTCGACGGGGCGCCGACCGCGCGCTCCATGATCCTCGTGACGCCGGACGGCGAGCGCACCATGAACACCTATCTCGGCGCCTGCCAGGAACTGTCGCCGGCGGACATCGACGAGGCCGTGGTCGCTGCCGCCGCGATCACATACCTCGAAGGCTACCTGTGGGACCCGCCCCAGGCGAAGGAGGCGTTCCGCCGTGCCGCCGAGTTCGCGCACAAGGCGGACCGGCAAGTGTCGCTGACGCTTTCCGACCCGTTCTGCGTGGATCGCTTCCGCGCGGAGTTCCTGGACCTCATGCGCAGCAAGACGGTGGACATTCTGCTCGCCAACGACTCGGAGTTGAAATCGCTGTACGAAACGGCCGATCTCGACGCCGCCGTGGCGGCGCTGGCGCGTGACTGCAGCCTCAGCGCTGTCACGATCGGCGGCGACGGGGCGTTGGTGGTGACCGCCGACGCCGTCACGCAAGTCGCCGCAACGCCGGTCGACGAGGTGGTCGACCTCACCGGAGCGGGCGACCTGTTCGCATCGGGTTTCCTCTACGGAATCGCGGCGGGGCACGAGCTTGCGGATGCGGCGCGGCTCGGAACGCAGGCGGCGGCCGAGGTCATCGGCCACATCGGGCCGCGACCGGCGGTGGCGTTGCAGGATATCGCCCGCCAGGCGGGCCACCCGATCTAGGCCGGGGTCAGGCGACCCCGGGGCCCATCGGCGGCATCGCGCCCTGCTCGTTCGCCTTGCGCTGGCGGTAGAGCGACACGAAATCCACCGGATCGAGCAGGAGTGGCGGAAAGCCGCCGTTCCGGCTGGCTTCCGCGAGAACTTGCCGGGCGAAGGGAAACAGGAGCCGCGGGCATTCGATGAGCGTGATCGGTTCGATGTCCTGGGCCGGGATGTTGGTCAGCCGGAAGGCGCCCGCGTAGACCAGCTCGACCGCGAACAGTACGTCCTGGCCGTCGGTGGCGCGAGCATCGATCTTAAGCTCGACCTCGACGTCGGTGGGGCCGAGCTGCTGGTTCTGGACGCCGATCGATACGTTGATCGTTGGCGGCTTCTCCCGCGGCCGTAGCGTCCCGGGCGCGCCGGGATTCTCAAAGGAAAGGTCCTTGACGTACTGCGCAATGACGCCGAGATGCGGCTGTCCGTTGCCAGTCGCCTGCTGGCCTTCGTTGTTCGCTGCCGCCATGAAATGCTCCCGACCCGACGCCCCTGCGCGATTGCGGGGGTGGCTAACATGGGCCGGGAGGGGTGACAAGCCGCAGGTCGCAACGGGAGGTTCGACTCGCATTCGGCGGCGGCGTAGCCTACATGGAAACCATCGCTTTTACCGGGGTTTTCGTGCAGAGTGGCGGAGGCTCCCGACAGGACGCTCGATCCCATGAACGGCTTCGTCGACATCTACACGATCATCTTCCTGGTGATCGCCGTGGTCATATTTTTGCGGCTGAGGAACGTTCTCGGGCGGCGCACGGGCAACGAGCGGCCGCCGTTCGATCCTTATTCGCGCCGCAGCGCGCCGCGCGAGGCGGCCGGCGACAAAGTGATCGACCTGCCGCGCCGGCCGGCGACGCGCGACACCGCGGGTCCGGACATGGAGGCTGCGGCCGAGGAGCGTATCAAGGTCATCGCGCCACCGGGATCGAACCTGCATGACGCGCTGAAGACCGTCGCGACCGTCGACAGCACGTTCGAACCGGACGCGTTCCTCGGCGGCGCAAAGCGCGCCTACGAGGAGATCGTTACGGCCTTCGCGGAGGGCGACCGCAAAACGCTGAAACAGCTCCTGAGCCGCGAGGTTTACGAGGGTTTCGTCTCAGCGATCACCCAGCGCGAGGCACGCGGCGAGACGATCGAATTCAAGTTCATCGGGATCGACCGCTCCGAGATCACCGCCGCGAGCGTTAAGGGCCCGACGGTGCAGGTGACGGTGCGATTCCTGTCGAAGCTCGTCTCCGCGACCCACGACAAGACCGATGCGGTGATCGAAGGCGATCCCGTGCACGTCGGCGACGTCACCGACATCTGGACCTTCGCGCGCGATGCGACCTCGCGCGACCCGAACTGGAAACTGGTGGCGACCGAATTGGTCGAGTGACCGGCACTCGCAGCGCTCGCCAACCAATGGCCGCTGCTCCTGCCTCTCTTCCCGCGCTCAACGCGATCCCGTTCGACGCGCTCGTCGGCTGGTCCGCCGACGATCTCGGTTCGGCGTTCGCCGTCTTTCGGCGCGGGGCGGCGGTGCTCGCCGACCACCCACCCAAGGCGCGGGCACTTGGCGTCGACGTCTCGGCACTCACCGACGCACTCAACGCCGCCGCGGCGCTACCCGCAGACGTGACGGCGGATGCGGCCCGCGCCTTCTTCGAGGCCACCTTCCGACCGCTGGAGGTCTCCGCGGAGGGGTTCTTCACCGGCTATTACGAGCCCGAGGTCGCCGGCTCCTTGACGCCGGACGCGCGCTTCCACGTGCCGCTCTACCGTGCGCCGGACGATCTCACCGAGGTGCCGCCTGGCGCCGAACCGGCCTACGCCGATCGCGGAGAGATCATGGCCGGCGCGCTCGCCGGGCGCGGGCTCGAGCTCGCGTACCTCGCCAGCGCGATCGACGCGTTCTTCGTCCACGTGCAGGGCGCGTGCCGCGTCAAGCTTCCCGACGGGCGCGTGATGCGCATCACCTATTCCGGCAAGACGGGCCACGCCTACACGCCGATCGGCCGCGTGCTGATCGATACGGGTGCACTCGCGCCGGGCAACGTGACGATGCAGACGATCCGCGCCTGGCTTGCCGCGCATCCGGACGAAGCGCCGGCGGTGATGGCGAAGAACCGCTCGTACATCTTCTTCCGCGAGGCGGACGCGACCGACCCGGACCTCGGGCCGATCGCCGCCGCCAAGGTGCCGCTGACCGCCGGCCGCAGCCTCGCGGTGGACCGGCTTCTTTGGAGTTTCCACGTGCCGGTGTGGATCGAGACGACGCTTCCCGATGGCACGCCTTTCCGACGGTTGATGGTCGCGCAGGACACCGGCTCGGCGATCGTCGGGCCAACGCGTGGCGACCTTTTCTTCGGTTCGGGCGACGCCGCCGGCGAGATCGCCGGTGCGATGCGCGCGCCCGGCCGCTTCGTCGTGTTCGCGCCGCGTGGCGGAGTGGCGTCATGAGCCGGCGGCGCCACCGCCCGCCCACGCCGGACGAGCTTCGTCTCTGGTCTGCGGTAACGCAAACGGTCGCCCCAATCGGCATGCGGGCGGAAGCGCCAGCGGAGCCCGAGCTTGAGCCGCACAAGCCGGAGAAGCCATCGGCCAAGCCGGCGCCCGCGCGGCGCGAGCCGGTCGCGCCGGTCAAGGCCCCGCCGCTCAGCCAGATCGACCGGCGTACCGCGAGCCGCATCACCCGCGGCGCGGTCGCGCTCGACGCGCGCATCGACCTCCACGGCATGACGCAAGCGGCCGCCCACGGCCGCCTGCTCCGCTTCCTGCGCAACGCGCAAGCCGACGGCGCGCGGCTGGTGCTGGTCATCACCGGCAAGGGTCGGGCACCCTCGGACACCGCGCCGGTGTTCAGCGCGGAGCGCGGCGTGCTCCGCCGCACCGTGCCCGAATGGCTCGCCTCCGCCGAGGCGCGGCCGTTCGTGGTCGGCTTCGGCGAGGCGAGACCGGCGCACGGCGGCGCCGGCGCGCTCTACGTCCGGATCAGGCGGCCTCGGGGCGGGCGCTGACCGGCGTCAGAGGATGAAGCGGCTCAAGTCGGCGTTTCGCGCGAGGTCGCCGATGTGGCTCTCGACGTAGTCGCCGTCGATGGTGACGGTCTCGCCGGAGAAATCTGCGGCGGTGAACGAAACCTCGTCGAGCACGCGCTCCATCACCGTTTGCAGGCGGCGGGCGCCGATGTTCTCGACGCTGGAATTGATCGCCACAGAGAACGACGCGATCTTCTCGATGGCGTCGTCGGTGAAGTCGAGCTTCAGACCCTCCGTCTCCATCAGCGCGACGTACTGTTTGATCAAGCTCGCCTCGGTCTCAGTCAGGATGCGGACGAAGTCTTCCTTGGTGAGCGGATGGAGCTCGACGCGGATCGGCAGCCGGCCTTGCAACTCCGGCAGCAGGTCGGACGGCTTCGAAACGTGGAAGGCGCCCGACGCGATGAACAGGACGTGGTCGGTCTTCACCGAACCGTACTTGGTCGCGACCGTCGTCCCCTCGATCAGCGGCAGCAGGTCGCGCTGCACGCCCTCGCGGCTCACGTCGGCGCCGTAGCGGCCCTCGCGGGCGCAGATCTTGTCGATCTCATCCAGGAACACGATGCCGTCATTCTCGACCGCGGCAATCGCCGCCTGGTTCACCTGGTCGGTGTCGAGCAGCTTGTCGGATTCCTCGTTGACCAACAGATCGTGGGAATCGGCGACCGTCAAGCGGCGGGGCTTGGTGCGCCCGCCGAACGCCTTGCCGAGCATCTCGCCGATGTTCATCACGCCGATGCTCGCGCCCGGCATACCGGGGATATCGAGCGCGGGCATGCCGCCCGCCTCGCGCACCTCAACCTCGATCTCCTTGTCGTCCATCTCGCCGGCGCGGAGGCGCTTGCGGAACGCTTCGCGCGTCGCCGGGCTCGACGACGGCCCGACCAGCGCGTTGAGCACCCGCTCTTCCGCGGCGAGCTCGGCCTTGGCGGCAACTTCCTGGCGGCGCTTCTCGCGCACCAGGCCGATCCCCACCTCGACCAGGTCGCGGATGATCTGCTCGACGTCGCGGCCGACGTAGCCGACCTCGGTGAACTTCGTCGCCTCGACCTTGATGAACGGCGCGCCGGCGAGCTTGGCGAGGCGCCGCGAAATCTCCGTCTTGCCGATGCCGGTCGGCCCGATCATGAGGATGTTCTTGGGCATCACCTCCTCGCGCATCGCGCCGGTCAACTGCTGGCGGCGCCAGCGGTTGCGGAGAGCGATGGCGACGGCGCGCTTGGCATCGTGCTGGCCGATGATGAAGCGGTCGAGCTCGGAAACGATTTCGCGTGGGGAAAATGTGGTCATTCCGGCAATCATACGTCGGAGGAAAGCGATTCGATGGTGAGCGCGCCGTTGGTGTAGACGCAAATGTCGGCGGCGATGGCCATCGCCTTGCGCGCGATCGCCTCGGCGTCGAGGTCGGTGTCCATCAGCGCGCGGGCGGCGGCGAGCGCGTAGTTGCCGCCGGAGCCGATGCCCATGACGCCGTTCTCCGGCTCCAGCACATCGCCGGTGCCGGTGAGCACCAGGCTGGTGGATTTGTCGGCAACCAGCATCATCGCCTCCAGCCGCCGCAGGTAGCGGTCGGTACGCCAGTCCTTGGCGAGCTCGACGCAGCCGCGGGTGAGTTGCCCGGGGTACTGCTCCAGCTTCGCCTCCAGCCGCTCGAACAGGGTAAACGCATCGGCGGTAGCACCGGCGAAGCCCGCGATCACCCCGGCGGTGCCGAGCGGGCGGACTTTCTTGGCGTTCTGCTTGATGACGGTCTGGCCGACCGAGACCTGGCCGTCGCCGGCGATGACCACCTTGCCACGCTTGCGCACGGTGAGGATGGTGGTGCCGTGCCAACCATCGTACGGGGTATCGTTCATCAACGTCCTTTCCAGCGAACCGGGCCGGCCTCGTTGAAGCGCCATCCCCGGATCCTTCGCGCCACGCGGTTTTTCACCGCCGGCGCCCTTATTTAAGGGCTCGCGCCGGCGGTTCAAACGTCGAACAGCGGTTTGTGGCCTTTGCCCGGTCCGCCTGATAAAAGGCGCGCGCGAGCGAAGGAGCCGCCATGCGCCGCGCCACCATCAAGCGCAAGACCAAGGAGACCGACATCGCCGTCGCCGTCAATCTCGACGGCCGCGGCGAGGCGAAGATCGCCACCGGCATCGGCTTCTTCGACCACATGCTGGAACAGATCGCCCGCCACAGCCTGATCGACATCACGATCGAGGCGAAGGGCGACCTGCACGTGGATCAACACCACACGGTCGAGGACGTGGGCATCGCGCTCGGCACGGCCATCAAGCAGGCGCTCGGCGATATGCGCGGCATCACGCGCTACGCCGACGTTCACCTGCCGATGGACGAGGCGCTGACGCGCGCCGCGATCGACATCTCGGGCCGGCCGCACCTCGTCTGGAAAGTCTCCTTCACACGGGTCAAGATCGGCGAGTTCGAGTCGGAACTCTTCCGCGAGTTCTTCCAGGCGTTCACACAGAACGCCGGGTTGACGCTGCATATCGAAAATCTTTACGGGCGTAACAACCACCACGTCGCGGAGACCTGCTTCAAGGCGCTGGCGCGGGTACTGAAGGCCGCTGTCGCCATCGATCCGCGCCAGGCGACGCGCGTACCGTCGACCAAGGGTTCGCTCGCCGGCTGAGGGACTGGCCACAATGGCGCTCTACACCGTGCTCAGACCACCGCTTCGACCCGGCGAGAAGGAGCCGGACCCGTTGGAGACCGTCTTCGTGAAGGACGGTTTCTGCTGGCCGGCGCTGTTCATCCCGGAATTGTGGCTCTTGTTCCGCCGCATGTGGCTGGTGTTCGGGCTCTACCTGCTCGCGGCGATCGCGGCCTACGTGATCGACCGGCGTGTCGGCGGGCCGATACCGGGTGTGTTCTTCGCGCTCGCGCACCTTCTTTTCGCGCTCGAAGGAAATTCGCTGCGCCGCTGGACGCTCTACCGGCGCGGCTTCCGCTTCGCCGGCGTCGTCGAGGCGCCCAACGTGTCGGAGGCGGAGATCCGCTATTTCCATGAACTGGAATACCCGCGCGTCGGGCCCGGGCAGCCGACGCCGTCGCGGGTCTATGCCGCGCTTCGCCACACGCCGGCGCCTGACGTCGTTCCCACGGCGGCGCCGCTCGACTCCGGAAGCTTCCGCCCCATCGGCGGCGGCCGCTCGCCCCCACAGCAGCCGCCCACGGAGCCCGTCGCCGAGCCGACGCCGCTGGAAGAGGCTCCGGCCACGACACAGCGGCCATTCCACGAGCCGCGCTCGGCGGAGGCCGGCGAGGTGGTCGGGCTGTTCCCGGAGCCCGAGGGCAAGACGTGACGGTCGCGATCATCGACTACGGCGCGGGCAACCTCCGCTCGGCGGAAAAGGCGTTCGAGCACGCGATCGCCGAGACCGGCGTCGGCGAGACGGCGGTCATCACCACCAATCCCGACGTCGTCGCGCGCGCCGACCGCGTGGTGCTCCCGGGCGACGGCGCGTTCGCCGACTGCAAGCGCAACCTCGCGGCGATCGACGGCATGATCGAGGCGATCGACGAGGCGGTGGACCGGCGCGGCTCGCCGTTCCTCGGCATCTGCGTCGGCATGCAGCTCCTTGCGACGCGCGGCATCGAGCACGCCGTCACCGACGGCCTCGACCGCGTCAAAGGCGAGGTCAGGCCGGTCGAGCCCAACGATCCGGCGCTCAAGGTGCCGCACATGGGCTGGAATACGCTCGCCGCCACGGGTGACCATCCGCTGTTCGACGGCATCGAGCTCGGTCCGGAAGGCTGGCACGCCTACTTCCTGCACGGCTATCACCTGATCGCGGAGGACGAGGACGACGTCATCGCGGTCGCCGACTACGGCGGGCCGGTGACGGCGATCGTGGCGCGCGGCAACGTCGCCGGCACGCAGTTCCACCCGGAAAAGAGCCAGAAGCTCGGGCTCAGGCTGATCGCTAACTTCCTCAAATGGAAGCCGTGACGCGTCCCTTGATCCTCTACCCCGCCATCGACCTGAAGGACGGCAAGTGCGTGCGCCTGCAGCAGGGCGACATGGCGCGCGCGACCGTCTTCAACCAGAACCCGGCCGACCAGGCGCGCACGTTCGCCGACGAAGGGTTCGAACGGCTGCACGTGGTCGATCTGAACGGCGCGTTCGCGGGCCGCTCGGTCAACGGCGCGGCGGTCGAGGCGATCCTCGCGGCCGTCGACATCCCGGTGCAGCTCGGCGGCGGCGTCCGCGACGAGGCGGCGGTCGCGGCATGGCTCGACAAGGGCGTCGCCCGCGTCATCCTCGGCACCGCGGCGGTGCGCGACCCAGCGCTGGTGCGGCGCGTGGCGCGGGCGCATCCCGGGCGCATCGCGGTCGGCATCGACGCGCGCGGCGGCAAGGTCGCCGTCAGCGGCTGGGCGGAGGCGACCGAGATCGACGCGATCGACCTCGCGCGCCGCTTCGAGGACGCCGGCGTCGCGGCGATCATCTACACCGACATCGAGCGCGACGGCGTGCTCAAGGGCCTCAACGTCCGCGCCACGCTGGAGCTCGCCCGCGCCGTGTCGATCCCGGTGATCGCCTCCGGCGGCCTCGCCTCGCTCGCCGACGTGGAGCGCCTGCTCGAGCCGGACTGCGCCATCCTCGACGGCGCCATCGCCGGCCGCGCCCTCTACGACGGCCGCCTCGACGGCGCGGCCGCCCTCGCGCTCATCAGGCGGCGCGCGAGACGGCGTGATGCTGAAGGTCCGCGTCATCCCCTGCCTCGACGTCAAGGACGGCCGCGTCGTCAAGGGCGTCAGCTTCGTCGACCTGACCGACGCCGGCGATCCGGTCGAGGCGGCGCGCGCCTACGACGCGGCCGGCGCCGACGAGCTCTGCTTCCTCGACATCACCGCCAGCCACGAGGAGCGCGACATCCTGCTCGACGTGGTGGCGCGCACCGCCGAGCAATGCTTCATGCCGGTCACCGTCGGCGGCGGCGTCCGCACGGTCGACGACGTGCGCGCGCTGATGCTCGCCGGCGCCGACAAGGTGTCGATCAACACCGCCGCGGTGAACGACCGTCGCATCGTCGCCGATGCCTCGGAGAAATTCGGCGCCCAGGCGATCGTCGTCGCGATCGACGCCAAGCGCGTCGGCCGCGCCGGCGATCCGCCGCGTGGGAGATCTTCACCCACGGCGGCCGCAACGCCGACCGGCCTCGACGCGGTCGCCTACGCCGAGGAGGTGGCGCGGCTCGGCGCCGGCGAGATCCTGCTCACCTCGATGGACCGCGACGGCACCGGCGACGGCTTCGACCTCGCGCTCACCCGCGCGGTCGCCGACGCGGTCCGCGTGCCGGTGGTCGCCTCCGGCGGCGTCGGCAGGCCTCGACCATCTGGTCGAGGGCGTGACGCAAGGCCACGCCTCGGCGGTGCTCGCCGCCTCGATCTTCCATTTCGGGACCTTTACGATCCGCCAGGCGAAGGAGCATATGGCGGCGTTCGGCGTGCCGGTCCGCCTGACGACGACTGAAAAAGGCAGGACATGACCGACTTTCACGCTTGCCGACCTTGCCGCGATCGTCGCCGAGCGCGGCCCGCACCGCGCGACCCGGCGTCCTCGTACACGGCGAAGCTCATCGGCGAGGGCGTCGAGCGCTGCGCCAAGAAGTTCGGCGAGGAGGCGGTCGAGGCCGCGCTCGCCGCGGTCGGCGGCAACGCCGGCCGCGCTGACCGCGGAGGCCGCCGACGTGCTCTACCACCTGCTGGTCCTGCTCGCAGCCGCGGGGCGTGGCGCTCGACGACGTGATGGCCGAGCTGGAACAGCGCACGGCGCAGAGCGGCCTCGCCGAGAAGGCGCGCGCGGACGGCGACGGCTGACATGGACACGCCCGCCGCCGAGACGATCCTCGCCCCACCGGGTCTTCACCCGCGCCGAATGGGCGAAGCTGCGCGCCGACACGCCGCTGACGCTCACCGAGGCCGACCTCGACGCGGCTGAAGAGCCTCAACGACCCGATCTCGCTCGACGAGGTGGTCGAGATCTACCTGCCGCTGTCGCGCCTGCTCAGCCTCTACGTCGCCGGCGACGCAGGGCCTGCACGACGCGACCCGCA
The DNA here is from genome assembly GCA_963749755.1 of uncultured Alphaproteobacteria bacterium. Classification (GTDB taxonomy): domain Bacteria; phylum Pseudomonadota; class Alphaproteobacteria; order Rhizobiales; family Kaistiaceae; genus JBBDMC01. The sequence continues at coordinate 320,089 of CAVVOK010000004.1, read as the reverse complement.
CCTTCCTCGGCACGCGCGACGGCGTCGACGCCGTTCATCATCGGCATCGCCGGCTCGGTCGCGGTCGGCAAGTCGACCACGGCGCGCGTGCTGCGCGCGCTGCTCCGCCGCTGGCCGAACACGCCGAAGGTCGAGCTGATCACCACCGACGGCTTCCTGCTGCCCAACGCCGTGCTCGACGCGCGAAGGGCTGATGGAGCGCAAGGGCTTCCCCGAGAGCTACGACCTGCCGGCGCTGCTCGCCTTCCTGCCGACGATCAAGGCCGGCGAGCGCAACGTCACGGCGCCGGTCTATTCGCATCTCACCTACGACATCGTGCCCGGGCGAGACGATCACCATCGACCGGCCCGACATCCTGATCGTCGAGGGGCTCAACGTGCTGCAGACCTCGCGGCCTGCCGCGCGACGGGCGCGCCGTGCCCTTCGTTTCCGACTTCTTCGACTTCTCGATCTACATCGACGCCGACGAAGCCGACGTCCGGCGCTGGTACGTCGAGCGCTTCTGCAGCTGCGCGAGACCGCCTTCCGCGACCCGACGTCCTATTTCCACCGCTATGCGTCGATCGACGACGCCGAGGCGGAGCGGTCGCCGAAGGCCTGTGGACGCGGATCAACCTGGTCAACCTGCGCGAGAACATCCTGCCGACCCGGCCGCGCGCCGACCTGATCCTGCGCAAGGACGCCAGACCACGCGCATCGAGCGGTGGCGCTGCGGCGGATCTGAAGCGCACCGCCGGCGCTTGATTTTTGCCGCCGCGAGACCTGATATCCGGCGCGAACCCAGAGCCCGAGCACGACCGGAACGGATGATGGCCGACGAAACACCCCGACCGACGCCCGACGCCGCGCCGACGCCAGGGCGGCTCCGGCGGAGCCGCGGACGAGCCGAGCGCGCACCGGCGACGCGACCGGCGCTGCGGAGCCGAAGTCGCCGATCTCAAGGACAAGCTGCTGCGCACGCTGGCGGAGATGGAGAACCTCCGCCGGCGCACCGAGCGCGAGATCGCCGACACGCGCCAATATGCCGTCGCCAACTTCGCCCGCGACATGCTGACGGTCGGCGACAACCTTCGCCGCGCCATCGACGCCGTGCCGCAAGGAACGGCGCGAGAACGGCGACCCGGCGCTCGACCGCGCTGATCGAGGGCGTCGAGGTGACCGAGCGCGGGCTCGAGCAGTCGCTCGCCAAGTTCGGCGTCAAGCGCATCGAGGCCAAGGGCCAGAAGTTCGACCCGGCGCTTCCATCAGGCGATGTTCGAGGTCGAGACCGCCGACGTGCCGCCCGGCACGGTCGCCGAGGTGATGCAGGCCGGCTACGCGATCGGCGAGCGGGTGCTCAGCCGGCGCTGGTCGGCGTCGCCAAGGCGCCGGCCAAGCCGCGCCGGCGGCCAGCACCGCAGGCGGCGACGACCGAGCAGCCGAAACGGCCGACGCCGCGGACGACGACGCCGACTGACGGCTCCGCCGTCAGGCTCGCCGCCTTCGACCGTCCGACCAGCGCCCGGCGAAGCGTTTCCGGCGTCATCGGCTTTTCCAGCACCTGCCTCGATGCCCGCGGCGATCGCCTCGGCGCCGCGTCTCGGCCAGCACGTCGGCGGTCAGCGCGAGGATCGTCGCGCCGGCGCCGCGTGCGTCTGCTGCGCTCGAAGTCGCGGATGGCGCGCGCCGCGGCGAGGCCGTCGAGGCCCGGCATGTGGAGATCCATGAGGATCAGCCGCGAAGCGACCCGGCCGCTCGGTCACCGCGGCGACGGCGGCGGCGCCGTCGCGCACCTCGGTGACCGCGTGGCCGAGGCCTTCCAGCACGGCGCGGACGAGCAGCGCGTTGATCTCGTTGTCCTCGGCCAGCAGCACGTCGAGCGCGTCGCGGCGCGGCGCGCGCGACGCCGGCTGCGCGCGGACCGGCATCGCCGGGATCGATGCAGAAGTCGCCTGGCGCCGTCGGCGATGTCGCGCCGACGATGCGCGACAGCGAAGCGCGCCGCACCGGGCGCACCAGATAGGCGTCGAAGCCGGCCGCGCGCAGCGCGTCGATGTCGCCGCGGCGGCCGGGCTCGATCAGCACCGCCGCCGGCACCCGGCGCGCCGGCGGCCTCGCGGATCGTGGCGAGCGCCGCGGCCGGATCGGGCGGCGAGCGCGCGATCGATCAGCACCACGTCGTGCAGCTCGGCCGGCGGCGGCGGCGGCGCCGACCAGCGCCGCGCGCCTCGTTGGCGGTCGCGGCGGCGCGCGCGGTCGCGCCGGCGGCGGCGAGTGCGCGGGCCAGCACGGCCGGCTCGGCGCCGTCCGGCGCGAGGATCAGGACGCTGCGCCCGGCGAGATCGGACGCGTCGGCCGCTCGGCGGCGTCGGCGCGACCGGCAGGTCGAGCGTGGAAGCGAGAACACCGAGCCGCCGCCCGCGGCGCGGCGCGACGCGTGATGTCGCCGCCCATGCGCCGCACGATCCGCCGCGAGATCGCCAGGCCGAGCCCGGCGCCGCCGTGGCGGCGGCTGAGCGCGCGTGTCGATCTGCTCGAACTCGCCGAAGAGGCGCTCGGCCTCGCCCGGCGGCGATGCCCGGGCCGCTGTCCGCGACCGAGAAGGCGATCGCGGCGCGGCCGTCCGCCGGCGGCGCGGCCGACGCGCGCTCGAGCGTGACGCCGCCGGTCTCGGTGAACTTGACGCCGTTGCCGGCGAGATTGATCAGCACCTGGCGCAGCCGCGCCGCATCGACCAGTCACGGTCGCCGGCACGTCGCGGCCGATCTCGACGGCGATGTCGATGCCCTTGGCGTGGGCGCGGGCGGCGAGCAGCTCGGCGATCTCCTGCAGCAGCGCTTCGAGATCGGTCGGCTCGGGCTGCAGGTCGAGCCGGCCGCCTCGATCTTGGAGAAGTCGAGCATGTCGTCGACCAGGGCGAGCAGCGCCTCGCCGGAGGAATGGACGGCGCGGGCGTAGGTCTCCTGCTCGGGCGTCAGCTCGGTTTCGAGCAGCAGGCCGGTCAGGCCGAGGATGCCGTTCAGCGGCGTGCGGAACTCGTGGCTGACGGTCGCCAGCACGCCGCGACTTCGCCTGGCTCGCCGCCTCCGCCTTCTGCCGCGCCTCGACGAGCGCCTGCTCGATCTCCTTGCGGGCCGGTGATGTCGCGCGCCACCGAATAGACCGGGCCGAGGCGCCGTCTCGTCGCGCATGCGGATGTCGACCCAGGCGAACCAGCGCGGGCCCGTCGCGGTCTCGAGCGCGAGATGTCGCGGCCGGTGACTGTCGCCGTGCGCGACGTCGGCACGAGCGCCGACATCGGTCCGATGGTCAGCGGCTTGCCGACCAGCTCGTCCGCCGGCGTCGGCCGAAGCGCCTCGGCGAAGGCCGGATTGACGAAGGTGACGACGCCGCGGCGTCGCGCCGGACGACGAGGTCGCCCTGGGCGTCGATCAGGCTGCGGTAGCGCTCCTCGCTCTCGCGGAGTTCCCAGGCGGTGTCGGCGAGGCTCTCCATGCCCGCTGCCAGGCGGTTCTCGTCGGCGAGGCGTGGCGAGGTCCCCGCGAAGCCGAGCTGATCGACGCGCGCCGCGCCCCACACGCCGACGGGCCGACGAGAAGACGACCGGCACGAACGGGGAAGGCGCCGGAGAGCCCCAGACGCCGCCGGCGAACCAGATGACGGCGAAGGAGCGCGGCTGCCAGCGCGAACGGCGCCCCATAGCAGAGGGTCGTCGGGCGGTGCTTTGCGCGCCGGTGGCCTCTCGACGGCCCCGGCGGCCGCCGCTGCATGGCCGGCCGTCGTTGGCGGCGCGTTAAATGGACCATTCCGGCCCTGCACGCCCGGGACGACGCCGTTCGGCTGGCTGACCAGGGTGTCAGATCATGCTTTCTGAATCCTTGACGCCGCCGCTTCATGCCGCCGCGGCGAGCCGTCCGCCGAGCACGATAGGACAGCGCCTCGGCGAGATGGATGCGGCCGACGCCCTCGGCGCCGTCGAGATCGGCGAGCGTTCGGGCGACTTTCAGCACCCGGTGATAGCCGCGCGCCGACAGGCCGCATCGTCTCCGCCGCCGAGCGGAGGAGCGAAAAGGCGGCCTGGTCCGGTGCGGCCACGCGTCTCGATCAGCGACGGGGAGCACTGCGCGTTGGTCGGCGCCCGGTGCGCCGAGCGCCGCGAATCGCTCGCGCTGGACCGTGCGCGCCGCTGCCACCCGCTCGGCGACCGCCGCCGACGCTCCGCCGGCGCCGGCAGGATCAGATCCGCGGCCGATACCGCCGGCACCTCGATGCGCAGATCGATGCGGTCGAGCAACGGCCCGGAGATGCGCGCCTGATAGTCGTCACGCAGCGCGAGCCGCGCCGGCAGACGTGGCCCGGCTCGCCGGCCATGCCGCATCGGCATGGGTTCATCGCGGCGACGAGTTGGATGCGCGCCGGATAGGCTGATGCGGTGGTTGACGCGGGCGATCATCGTCTCGCCGGTCTCCAGCGGCTGGCGGAGCGAATCGAGCACTTGCGGCGTGAACTCGGGAACTCGTCGAGGAACAGCACGCCGTTGTGGGCGAGCGAGGCCTCGCCCGGCCGGGCGCGGATGCCGCCGCCGACCATCGCCGCCATGGAGGCGGAATGGTGGGGCGCGCGGAAAGGACGCCGGCGGGTGAGCCTCCCCTTGGAAATCTCGCCGGCGATCGACGCGATCATCGACACTTCCAGCAGTTCCGGCCTTCGGTAGCAAAGGAAGCAACGCTTCCTGCGGTTGGGAGCGCGAGATGATCGCGACTCCACAAACCTACGTTGCAAGGTATCTTAGCCACATGCTGGTGTGGAGATGGATCAAGAGGCTGCTCGGCGTATTCGCGACGCTCCAAGACGCCGCTGCCGTATTGCAGATCATATTCCCTGGGCTGGGTGCGGCCGTGACCATCTGGCTGGCCAGGGCGCAAGATGTTCCGTGGCATTTGGTTATTTTTTATAGCACTGGCGTGCTGTGTTTCGGTGCTCTGTTTATAAACAGCATCATCACACGTGTTGAACAATCGAATCCTGCCGGTCTGCTGGGTGCGGTCGATATACGCGTTGATCACATTGGTAGTCAGCTTCTACTAGGGAGATATTATGCCGGAATTTCATTGGAAAATCGCGCGGATTTCATCATATATAGCCATCCAACGCTAATAGACTTGTCAATAGACAACGTTACAGATCAAAACGCAATCAGAAATACACCGCTCATGCCCGTCGCCCCGCATACCAAACAGCCTGTTGGCTTGCCAAACATAACCTTACCGCAAAAACTGAAATACGATGGTCGGTTACGCATGCAAATTGCGTATGGCCGGCGTGAAGACCATCTAAATTGGCGACATGAGATTGATTTGCGGTTCACCGTTCTTGTGCAGGTAGACCAAGACGCAGGAGTAACCGACAATAAAATTGTGTCGCCCGCTTTCAAGGTTCTAAAGTGGCAGCGCTCTTAGTCTAATCGAAGCTGGTGTGTGTCAATCGCAGCTAGGCATTGGAGCATAAATACGGCGGTGAACTTGCCACGGCTGACCTTGTTCCTCAGGTTCCGCTCGTCCTCTTTGACGCCGATCGCCGCCAGTCTTTTCGACCAACTGGGGATAGGTACATGCCCTGCCGGGCCATCTCCCCCCGAAGGATCCCGCGCCTTGGCTTCCCAATCCGTCTCGTTCTGGCATGTCACTCCTCGTTGATGCTCTGTCATCATATAGCGTGCTTTCGCCCTTGACAAGATGACATGTCGATCATCTATCTCTAGTGCACAAGCACTGGATATGATGACAAATGGCCCAACACTTCCTCCTCTCAGCGCAAAGGCCCGGACGCTCTCAGTCTCGCGGTCGATCTTCGCCGGCGGCGAGGATGAGGCCTACGAGACGTTCTGCGAGCTTCGCTGGCCCGAGACGGACGGCGAGCCGGTTTGCCCGCACTGCGGCTCGCTGGATCACTACGAGACCGCCCGGCAAGCGTTCGCATGCCGCGACTGCCGCAAGCAGTACAGCGTCACCAGTCGGGACCATCTTCGCCTCGCCGCAAGATGTCCTTCACCGACCTGCTCGCCGCGATCTGCATCGTCATGAACGCGGCCAAGGGCTTTCGCGCTTGCAATTGTCCGCGACCTGGACTGCCAGCACAAGACCGCTTTCGTGCTCGCTCACAAAATCCGCGAAGCGCTGGCGTCGGAAATCGAAGCGCGAGACGCCAGACGGCCACGTTGAAATCGACGGCGCCTATTTCGGCGGTCACGTCCGCCCGGCGAACCGGATCGAGGATCGCGTTGACCGTCGCCTTGCCGAACACCAGACCGGCAAGCGCCGCGTCGTCGTCGCCCTCCGCGAGCGCGGCGGCCGCACCTTCACGCACGTCACCAAGCAGGAGGCCGAAGGCGTCGATATCGCGTTCAAGACGCGTCGAGCCCGAGACGACGTATCTATGCCGACGAAGCGCGCCACTGGGACGCGCTGCACGCGCGCTGGCCGGTCCGCCGGATCAATCACAGCGTCGCCTATTGCGATCTGAACGGCGGCCACACCAATCAGGTCGAAAGCTACTTCTCGCGGCTTCGCCGGATGGTCGATGGCCAGCACCACCACGTCAGCGCCGCGCTACCTTCACGCCTACGCGGCCCATGCGGCTTGGATGGAAGATCATCGCCGCCTGGACAATGGCGCGCTCGCCATCGCGCCCTTGGGCTGGCGCTGGCGCATCCGGTCAGCCGTCAGTGGAAGGGCTATTGGCAGCGCGCCGCACGGCTTAGCGGTGGATTGCCCGATGCTCTGCGCACGATATTCGCGAAATCACTGACAGCTGAGCATGTCGTGGATCCTGCGCTTCGCGAACTACTCCAGGTTCTGGTAAGCCAAACGGCGCCCTTTCCCGTATCTCTCCGACGAGCCTCATCGGGAGAGTCGATTGAAACATTCGTGGATTTACTGGCGGGAAGCCATGTCCCAATCGGACATTTCTTCTGGTCATGCATTGTGGCGGTCATTTCTGACCGACTTTGAGCCGAAATAGCTAACAGTGGACCGCCCTACAGAAAGCCGGCCCACCGCTTTGCTGGCAGCTTTCGAAGAGCTGTCGCCAGCCGCTATTTGGTCATGCATTTCGAGCAATTGGGCGTTCGATCGCGAGATGCCGGCGCACAACAGACGTCTTCGGCCCAGGCATTCTTGGGGTCCAATCAGGTGCACGACATTTTATTGATTGCCATCGCATCCTCCTTTCTGGGCTCGTTGCCCGCGCGATAGCAATGCCGTGATCGGAGTAAGCGGCTTGGCAGCATAGGCGAACGACGGCGCGGGGTCCGATTATGCGTGAGTCGTGATATTCGTCAAGCAACGGCCCGAGGTTATCGCGCGCGATCTGCCAAACCATGTACTGCCCCGGCCCCTGTTCGGACGCACCACGCCCTTGTCGCGTTGGCCGCGTAGGGCGACGCCACACCGCTTCGTCATCAGCCGCACCAGTTTGATGTTGCCGGTGTCCAGCGCGCGCTCGTCATCAGCTGGACGGCGATGTCGCGCGTTGTGAGCGGTTCTGCGGCCTGCCGGAGCATGTTCAGACATGATCCGGGTCATCTCGCCCCGGTTGGCCCAGTCATCGGGCGGGCGGAACGCCTTGGGCTTGATCGCCTCTACCTGATAGTCGGCGTCGAATAGCCGGATCGTGGCGTCCAGGTTCTCCAGATCGCGGATCATGCGTTGAAGGTCGGCTTGCGTGCGTCTGATATCGCCCGCCAGTTCGGCGCGCTTGCGGACCAGGCCGGTGAGAACGAAGGTGTCTGTCATGCGCCGAAATGTGGCGGTAGAATCTGTAGGCCGATCTTGCTTCCTTTGCTACCTAATGCCGAGCAGTTCGGCCGGCGTGAGCGGCGGCAAGATCGACGGCAGCCGGCTCGCCAGCATCGACTTGCCGGCGCCGGGCGGACCGACCATCAGCAGGTTGTGGCCGCCGGCCGCGGCGACCTCCAGCGCCCGCTTGGCGGTCTCCTGGCCCTTGATGTCGGCAAGGTCGGGCAGCGCGACATCGGTCTCGGCGATGCCCGGCTCCGGCCGCGACAGGACCTGCGTGCCGCGGAAATGGTTGGCGATGGCAATCAGGCTGCGCGGCGCGAGGATCGCCATGTCGCCGCTCGCCCAGGCCGCCTCCGGTCCCGATGCCGCCGGGCAGATGAGGCCGCGCGAGCGCGCGTTAGCGCGCGATCGCGGCGGGCAGCACGCCGGCCACCGGCGTCACGGTGCCGTCGAGGGCAAGTTCGCCGAGCGCCACGTAGTCGGCGAGCTGGTCGCCGGGCACAGCGCCCAGAGCGGCCATCAGCGCGAGCGCGATCGGCAGGTCGTAATGGCTGCCCTCCTTGGGCAGATCGGCCGGCGCGAGGTTGATGACGATGCGCTTCGGCGGCAGCGCCAGGCCGGAGGCGTGGAGTGCGCTCCGGACGCGCTCGCTCGATTCGTCCACCGCCTTATCGGGAAGCCCGACGATGATGAAGCGCGGCAGCCCCGGGACGATCTGCACCTGGACGTCGACGGGGACGGCATCGACCCCCTGGAACGCGACGGTGGTGACGTGAGCGACCATGCCCCCTTGGTCCTCCGCTTAACTATCCAGCCACGATAGCCGAGGTGGCCGGCGCCGGTGCTGTCCGAATTAGTAATTCGGACAGCACCCCGGCGCCCGCAAGAACAATCCGTGAACATGTATTCAGTGCGCGGCCGGGCCGGTCGCCACCGCATTTGGATTTGCAAAAACCGGTTCGAACAGGGGCGCGACGAAATCAGCGCCCGTGAGGCTCAAGTGGTCGTCGTCGTAGTACAACGGTGTCCCCTGTGCGTACACGACGCAAACCATGTCGTTGCAAAGACGCCTGTGCGGATAGATTCTGATCAGATGGTCCGAGGGGCCAAGCCCGTCCAATACCGAAAACACGTCCCTCTGGCGCTCTTGGAATGCGCGGAATGAAGTCGTGAATTCAGCGGGGTCGCGTCCCATCATTGCCAGCCGCGCCAACGTTGTCGGGACGACATAGCCAACCTCCGGAATGGGATAGACGATGACGACTTTTTTCCCCGCGGCGAGCAGCCGGTCGACCGTCCGACGCATCTCCTTCCCAAAAAGCGCCAGCCGCTCGTCCCGCCCGATCGAAACCCCCGATGCAAGCTTTAGGTACCCTCGCCACTCCTTTCCGCGTTCCGCCGGCCCCAGCGCGGTGGAGGCCCCATCTATGTACGCAGCGTATCGCGAGACCAGAATGACTGTCTTTAGCGCGGGCCGTCCCAACAACTCATGCAGGACGTCGGCATTTTGCGACGCGCAGGAGCTGGCAACGACGTCGCCGACCTCCAAATTTAGCACCGACGGGCAACCGGAGGTCCCGAAAAACGCCACGGCCTGGCGATGGAGGCTGGCCACGGCCCCGATTGCGCTTATCAACGCTTCTGCGTGGCTATCGCCCCACACGGCATACGCTGCCGGTACGCCTTCCGCCCCGTAGATGCATGCCGCATCCACCGCGTGCTGGTGCCGACCGTAGTTGAAGCACGCCTCGCGCCGCGGTTCGCGAACTCAGCGTACGAGGCGATGCGCGCGACCTCGGCCGGAAGTCTCGTCGACCGCGATGATAAAACGTAGTTGGCAAATCCCGCACCGACGAGAATGGCCGCGCACATCGCGGTCGCGGTCGCCAACTGCTTGCGGGTGATGGAACCACTTCTCGAGCGGAATGGCCTTTCGACGAAGCGCCAGGATAACGCGGCCGCGAGACCGGCAATGCAAACGACCACAAGCCTCTCCGCGAGGGTGAGTTCGAAGACGCGGACATACTGCGCGAACACGAGCAATGGCCAATGCCAGAGGTAGAGCGAGTATGAAATCAGGCCGATGGCCACAAGCGGGCGATGCCGCCAGCACGCGCGGTCGCGAAGGCCGGCGAAGCTCGCCTCGCCGGCGTGGAGGAGCAGTGCCGCGCCAACGCACGGGTAGAGCGCATTCAGCCCGGGAAACGGCGTCTCCCTGGACAGCCCGAACACAGCCCATGCGATCAAGGCCAATCCGACGATCGCCCCGAGCTCGATGGCGTAGCGGCGCTTGGGGCGGGGGATGGCGCCGAGCGCCAGCAGCGCGCCGATCAGAAGCTCCCATGCCCGCGTGGGCGCCAGATAGAACGTCGCGCCCGGCGCGTGGATCACGCCCCAGACGCTGAGAGCGAACGACGCCAGGGCGGCTGGCGCGAGCCAGGCCACCCAACGCTGCCCGAGCCATTTGTGAATGATCAGCAGTGCGATGGGAAACGCGATGTAGAACTGCTCCTCCACAGCCAGCGACCACGTATGCAGCAACGGCTTTTCGGCGGCCGGGGCAGCAAAGTATCCCGCCTCGCGCCAGAAGAAGACGTTCGAGCTAAACAGAACGGTCGCGACGAGGCTTTTTGAGAAGTCGCGCAACTGGTCCGGCAAGAACAGGCGCGTCGCCAGAACGGTGCTCACGAGCAGCACGGCGAACAACGCAGGAATGATCCGACGAACGCGTCGTTCGTAAAATCCCGCGATGGTGAAGCTGCCTTCGGTGATCTCCCGTGCGATCAACAACGTGATCAGGTAGCCGGAGATCACAAAGAACACGTCGACGCCGACGAAGCCGCCGGAGAAACCCGGTACGCCCGCATGAAACAATACAACCGGGACGACGGCCAACGCACGGAGGCCGTCAATGTCTCGCCGATACTCCATGGAGCCTTACGCGCGCGCCCTCCCGTACGTCGGGAAGCATATGTCAGCATGGCCGAGAGGGCAACGGCACCTCAGCGGAGCGCGGTCAGCAGGTCGATCAGTTCGCTGAGGTTGGCCAGGCGTCGGAAGCGCGGCTCGTCCACCGGGTCGTCGGCGTGCTCCAGCACCCAGTTCAGCTCGTGCGGCACGTAGACGCCCCAGCTTCCCGCCGCGAGCGCCGGGAGCACGTCCGATTTCATCGAATTGCCGACCATCATCGCCCGCGCCGGTCCGTCGCCGTAGCGGGTGAAGATGCGGTCGTAGGTGGCCGGCGTCTTGTCGCTGACGATCTCGACCGCGTCGAACAGCTCGCCGAGGCCGGATTGCGCGAGCTTGCGCTCCTGGTCGAACAGGTCGCCCTTGGTGATCAGCACCATGCGGTAGTCGTCCGCGAGCGCTCGAGCGTCTCGCGAGCGTGGGGCAGCGTCTCGACCGGATGGGAGAGCATGTCGCGGCCGGCTTCGAGGATGTCGCCGATCACCGGCGCCGGCACGCGGCCGCCGGTCACCTCGATCGCCGTCTCGATCATCGACAGCGTGAAGCCCTTGATGCCGAAGCCGTAGTGGCGAAGGTTGCGCCGCTCCGCTTCGAGCAGCCGCTCGGAGAGATGTTCGGCCGCGGCGTAGTCGGCGAGAAGTTCGGCGAAGCGCGCCTCCGTCAGCCGGTAGAACTGCTCGTTCTGCCAGAGCGTGTCGTCGGCATCGAAGCCGATGGTGGAGAGGGCCGCGCGCATCGCCTCATGCCTGGAGCATCTTGAACGCCTGGTTCCACTTGCCGGTCTTGGCGCCGACCAGCACCCAGGCGATGCACATCGCCTCCAGCCAGCGCGACGCGCGGATGCCGCCCAGGTCGATGACGCTCGGCCAGCCGAAGTCGTTGAGGATGGCGGCGACCCGAGCCTTGGCGCCATCGTCATCGCCGGCGATGAACATGTCGGGCGGGCCGCCAGGAAGCTCGGGTCGGAACATCAGCGTGTTGCCGACGACGTTGAACGCCTTCACTACCTTGGTGTCAGGCATCAGCCGCTGCACGGTTTCGCCACCGGAATCGTCTCCCTTGATGGCGAGGTCGGGCGGGAAGCCCTTGGAGAAATCGAGCGGGTTGGTGGTGTCGATCACCACCTTGCCGGCGAGACTTTCGGCCGGCACGGCCTTGATCACGTCCGGGTTGGCGACGCCCAGCGTGGCGAGGACAATGATCTCGCCGAACTTGGCGGCGTCGGCAAAGGTCCCCTGCGATGCCTTGGCACCCATCTCGCCGACCCACTCGAGTGCCTTCTCGTGGTTGGCGGTGCGGGCCCCGATCATCGCTTCGTGACCAAGCGCGATGAAGCCTCTGCCGAGCGCGCGGCCGACATCGCCTGTGCCTAGGATCCCGACTTTCATGACAGTCCCCCTATCGGCGCCGGCGTCCGCCGCCGGCCGCCCGCGCCTATCTAGGCCGCGGCGGGCCAGTTGGCGAGCGGGCGCGTTACGGACGTCCGTTCCAGCGCAACGCTTCGCTTACGCGCGGCAGCACCGCATCGACCGGTATCGCGCTCATGTCGCGCGACCCGAAATCAGCCGCGTCGACTAGCCACCAGTTCGCCGTCACCGGGCGCCAGCGGCGCGCGTCGGTCGGACCGGCGAGCGTGATAACCGACGTTTGTTGCGTCGAAACCAGGTGCCCGATGCCGCCCTCGACCGCCACGCACGCCGTCAGGCGGGCCGCTGTGGCATGGATGAGCCACGGCAGGTAGCGAAGATCGCCAGCCGCCTCGTCGGGGCCGATGAGCAGCGCGCACGGGATCTGTTGGCGAACGGCGGCCTGCTCCTCGTTCTCGTCAGGGCCGATGAGGAAGACGGGCGTGACGCCGAGCGCGGCAACCCGCTCGGCCAACTCGACGTGACGGGAAAACGGCCACGCTTTCGCCGAGGCGCGCGTGCCGGGCGATATGCCGAGATAGCGTCTACCCGGCGGCAGCAGCCGCGCAGCGTGGTCGCGGGCGGCCGGCAATTCGGGAAGATGCGTGTCGAAGGGAAGCACGCGCCCCGCTACGCGCTCCACCAGATGGTGGCTGCGGCGCGCGTTGGTGGAATGCCTCGCTTCCTTGCGCCAGCCGCGATCGGTTCGCGTGACGAATGCCGCCGCGAACCGTGGCGCGATACCCCGGCTGCCGATCAGGGTCCACAACCACTTCGGGTTGCTGCGGAAATCGATGACCGCGTCGACCGGCGCCAACGAGCGCAACACTTTGCGCGATCGCAACGGTCCGATGGAGACCGGCTGGCGCTCCAGGATCTCGTCGAAGAACAACGGCGCGACCCTGGCGAACGACCGCATGAGCTGCGAGTTCGACCGCGCAGACGTTCACGGCCCAATGGTCCGGGAATGCGAGGCGGATCGCGCGGTACGCGGCCAGATGGACGACGGTGTCGCCAAATGCCTCCGCCGACTGAACGACGACGATCGCCGGACGGCCGTCGCGTGACCGGCCACGCAAGTCGATGTCGTGCTCTGCTGGACCGGGCGTCGCGCCCGCCGCGATATTCACCCCAACCGCATCTCGATCGCGTCCCAGATCAGCGCCGCGATGTCCGCCCCGCCGAAGCGCTTCACTTCGCGGATGCCGGTGGGCGAGGTGACGTTGATCTCGGTCAGATAGTCCGCCGATCACGTCGATGCCAACGAAGATCAGCCCACGCTCCTTGAGCGCCGGGCCGATGGCGGCGCAGATTTCGCGGTCGCGCGCGCGTCATCTCGGCCGGCTCGGCGCGCGCCGCCGACGTGCATGTTGGAGCGCGCCTCGCCCGCGGCCGGCACGCGATTGATCACGCCCACCGGCTCACCGTCGACCAGGATGATGCGTTTGTCGCCCTTGCCGCACCTCGGGCAGGTAGCGCTGGACCATGTACGGCTCGCGGATAGGCTCTGCTCGAACATTTCGATCAGCGCGGCGAGGTTCTCGTCGCCACCTGCGATGCGGAACACGCCGCCGCCGCCGTTGCCGTAGAGCGGCTTGAGGATGATGTCGCCGTGCTCCTGGCGGAAGGCGACGATGCGCTTGCGGTCGCGCGTGATCAGCGTCGGCGGCATCAGTGTCGCGAATTCGGTGACGAACAGTTTCTCCGGCGCGTTGCGGACGCTCGCCGGGTCGTTGACCACCAACGTTGTCGGGTGGATGCGCTCCAGCATATGCGTGGTGGTGATGTAGCCCATGTCGAACGGCGGGTCCTGGCGGAGGTGCACCACGTCGAAGTCGGCGAGGTCCGCCTGCTCGGCCGCGCCGAGCGTGTAGTGGTCGCCTTCGACGTCGCGCACCGTCGACCGGCTCCACCGCCGCCGATACGCGGCCGTCGCGCATCGCAAGGCGATCGGGTGTGTAGTGATAGAGGCTGTGGCCGCGCCGCTGGCCTTCCAGCATCAGCGCGAAGGTCGAATCGCCACGGATGATGATCCGCGCGATGTGATCCATCTGGAACGCGACCTTGAGCGGCCATCGAGCCCTCCGCCGGAGCGGCGGTCCCGATTATCACGCGGCGCCGCCGGCGTCGAATGCGCTCGCGATGTGGCGGGGTATGCGTCCAGGTGCCGCGACAATGACGTCGAATCGCATGTCGCAACCGGCCGCGTCGGGGTGCGCGGCGAGCCATAGCGCGGCGGCGCGGGCGATGCGGGCCCGGCCGGTCGCGGTCACGGCCTCGGCGGCGTCGGCGATGGTGCCACGCGCCTTGACCTCGACGAACGCCACGCAGCGCCCGCGGCGGACGACGAGGTCGATCTCGCCCACCGGCGTGCGATAGCGCCGGTCGAGCACGCGGTAGCCCTTGAGCCGCAGCAGCCACGCGGCGAGCGCCTCGGCGCGCCGGCCACGCTCCTCCGCGGCGACGCGCTCAGCGCTCGCCGCCATCGCCGCGCCCTTCAGCGCCAGCGCGCGGGCGTAAAGCTCGCGCCGCGGCCGTCCGGTGAGCGCCGCCGCCTCGGCCGCCGCCGCGCTCACCGAGTTGGTCTCAAGCAGCGACCTCAACACCCGGTCGGCCTCGCCGGCCGAGGACGCGGCGTCCCCCGGCGGCGCGACGAGGACGACGATCTCGCCCTTGGGTGGCGGTTGGTCGCGATAGGCATCGGCAAGTTCGGCGAGCGGGCCGCGGCGCACTTCCTCGAACGTCTTGGTCAGCTCGCGCGCGATCGCCGCGCTACGCTCCCCGCCAAGCGCGGCGGCCATCGCGTCGAGGCTGACGCGGCGAGCCGGCGGGGCGATTCGAAAAGATCAGCGTCGCCGGTACGGCGGCGAGCGCCTTCAGCCGTGTCTCGCGCGGGCCGCCCTTCACCGGCAGGAAGCCGGCGAACAGGAACGCATCGCTCGGCATCCCCGACGCGACCAGAGCGGCGAGGACGGCGGACGCGCCGGGGATCGGCACGACGGCATACCCCGCCGCGCGCGCTTCTTCGGCGAGGCGATAGCCGGGGTCGGAGACGAGCGGGGTGCCGGCATCGCTGACCAAGGCCACCGCCTTGCCCTCCGCGAGGTCGGCGAGAAGCCGCGGTCGCTGCTTCGCCGCGTTGTGGTCGTGATAGGCGATGGTCTTCGCCGCGATGCCGAAATGGCGGAGCAGCACCAACGTCACGCGCGTGTCCTCGCAGGCGATCACATCGGCGGCGGCGAGGGTGGCGAGCGCACGGAGCGTGATATCGCCCAGGTTGCCGATCGGCGTCGCCACGACGTAAAGCCCGGGGTCGAGCGCCGGCGCGGCGATGCGATGGCCGTCGATCGCGTAGGCGCGGGTGGCGCGATCGGGCGCGGAATCGCTGGGTGGACGCATGGGGTTGTGACCAACCGTCGAATAGCCGTATTCTTGCACGACGTTAGCGGCTCAGCGGCGAGCACGGGAGATTTTGTTGACACGCCTGCCCTTCTTGCGTGTGGCTGGCGTCAAGGCCGTGAGCGCGGTGCTTGCCGCAGGCGCACTTCTAGCACTCACCGGCTGTTCGGGATCGGGCATCGGGTTCGGCAACGGTGGACCGCCGCTGCTCGCCACCGAGCCTGTGACCGGCGAGGTGATCGGCACCGGCCCGGTGAAGGTAGGGCTGATCCTGCCGCTGTCGGCGACCGGTAACGCCGGTCAGTTGGCGCAGACCCTGAAGAACGCCGCCGACCTCGCCATCCGCGATTTCCAGACCGCCAACATCCAGCTTCTGGTCAAGGACGACCGCGGCACGGCGCAAGGCGCGCGCGCGGCGGCGAACCAGGCGATCGCGGAGGGCGCCGAGCTGATCCTCGGGCCGCTGTTCTCCGATTCGGTGTCGGCGGTATCCGGCGTCGCGCGGCGCACGCCGGTGATCGCCTTCTCAACCGACACCACCAACGCCGGGCGCGGCGTCTACCTTTTGAGCTTCCAGCCGCAGGGTGACGTCGATCGCGTCATCGGTTACGCGGCGAACCGCGGCAAGCGCTCGTTCGCGGCGCTCCTCCCCAACACGGCCGGCGGAATGCTTTACGAGGCGGCCTTGCAGCGCGCCGTCGCCAACGCCGGCGGGCGCGTGATGGCGGTGGAGCACTACGACCTCGACCAGACGTCGATGCAGGAACACGCGGTCAACATCGCCAAGCTGATCAACGCCGGCATGGTGGACGCGGTGTTCATGCCGGATTCCGGCGATGCGGTGCCGTTCCTCGCCCAAGTGCTCGCCGCCAACGGCGTCAAGCGCGGCTCCGTCGCATATCTCGGCAGCGGACAATGGGACGATCCCCGCATCACGGCGGAATCGAACCTGAGCGGGGGGTGGTTCCCTGGACCTGACAACAGCGCCTACGCAGCCTTCGCCAAGCGCTATCAGGACGCGTTCGGCGCCACGCCGGCGCGGACCGCGACGCTCGCCTACGACGCGACCAGCCTCGCCGCCGGCCTCGCCTCGCGCTTCGGTGCGGACCGCTTCTCGGCGCAAACGCTGACGAACGCAAGCGGCTTCATCGGTATCGACGGCGCGTTTCGCTTCCTGTCGAACGGCACGAGCCAGCGCGGACTGGCGATCTACGAGATCGACCGCGGCAAGGTGAAGGTCGCCGACCCGGCGCCGCGAACTTTCGCCAAGGCCGGCATCTGACCTAAGCCAAGCTTCTCACGTAACGTATTTCGTGAGCGAACGCGTGCCTACTTGTTCGGTCCCATGGTGTAGACGAGCATGCCGCCGCCGAACATGCGCGCCGCGGCCCGCTGCACATCGTTGGCGGTGAGCGATCCCGCCAGCCCGACAAAGCGGTCCGGATAGTCGGTCCCGAAACCCGCGGCCATCTCATTGAGGAGTTCCACGGCGGCGGGTGCGGCACCCTGAAAATGGGTCAGATACGCGCCGACCAGGAACGCCCTGGCGTGATTCAGTTCGTCCTCGGTCGGTCCCTCCGCCACGAACCGTTTGGCTTCGTCGGCGATCGCCGCGATCGCGGCGTCGGCCTTGTCCGGGGTGGTGGTGACCTGGCCGTCGTACCAGGCGGCGTACTTGGTGAGGTTGAGCGACAGCGACACCCGCTCCGTCAGCCCGCCTTGCGCGACCAGTGCATCGCGGAGGCGCGAGCCGGGGTCACGGGCGCCGAAGATATAGACGGCCGCCGACGCGGCGAGGTAGTCCGGATCCGCGCGTTTGATCCCCGGCCCGCCGAACCGGATCGTCGTCTGCGTGACATCGGCGGTGGTGTCGATCCGGCCGGTCGCGGGCGCCGGCGCGTCGGGGATCGATTTCAGCGACGCCTTGGCCGGCAACCCGCCGAATGCCTTCTGAATCAATGCGGCCGCCTTCGCGGCGTCGATGTCTCCGACGATGGCGACCTTGAGATTGTCCTGGGCGAGCACCTTCAGCCGGTAGTCCTTCAGGTCTGACACCGTGATGTCGCTGATCGACTGCTCGTCGCCGGATTCCCACACGCCGTAGACGTGATCCGGGTAGAGCGCCGCCTGGAATCCGAGGATCGCCTGCCCACCCGGGCGGCGGCCGCGGATGCCGGACAGGATCAGCCCGCGCACGCGCTCCACCGCCTCCTGATCGTAGCGCGGCGCCGTCAGCGCGATGTCGAGAAGGTGCACCGCCTCGTCGAGATCGGCGGTGCCGGCGCGCAGGAACCCGTAGGTCGAATCGCGGTCGAAGTCGTAGCCGAGGTCGATCGACTGCTCCTTCAGCCGCGCCTTGTAGGCGGCGCTGTCGAGATCGCCGGCGCCTTCGTAGAGCAGGCCGACCATCAGGTTGGTGAGACCGCGACGGTCGGCGGGATCCTGCGAGGATCCGCCGGCGAAGTCGAACGTCACCACCACCGACGGGGTGGAATGGTCCTCCGCCAGCCACGTCTCGACGCCGAGCGGGTTGGCGACGTGTTGGATATCGATGGCGCTTGCTGGCGCGACCAGAGCGGCGACAGCCAAAACCGCCCCGACGGTGGTGCTGAACAAGCGGAACATGGACGCCTCACCTCAGCCGAAGGGCACAGAGACAAAAGGGCCGAGAGGGTACGCCGGAATCCCGGAACTGAACAGCCGCTAGGCGCCAGCTCGAATTGCTCAACCGCGCCTACCTGACGAAGCTGGCGCGATGGGAGCCGCGCAACAACGGGCCGCGACCGCTGCTCTAGAGACGCGGCAGGAGGTTGACCGGCCGGGCGGCAACGCCAGATTCCGGAGAGCGCCACGTGGCGGCCGTCTGGTCGCCGCCGAAACAAAGCAAGACGGCGCTTTCGGAGAGGATCGCCATGGCAACCTACATCCGCAGTCCGGTCGAGTGGACGCTGGGTCTCTTCTCGACCGCCGCCCATA
The DNA here is from genome assembly GCA_963749755.1 of uncultured Alphaproteobacteria bacterium. GTDB lineage: Bacteria > Pseudomonadota > Alphaproteobacteria > Rhizobiales > Kaistiaceae > JBBDMC01. The sequence goes on along the minus strand of CAVVOK010000004.1, from coordinate 301,562 downwards.
CCGCCGAGGATGCCGGCCGATCGGTCCGCGGCACTGACGCGGTCCAACCTACGGTGAGGCACATCGGGGCTCGGGATCTCCGCGACGCGTTGGCGAGGGGCGTCGCGGACTTCATGTCGTGCCGCACGGACGTCATCCTGCTCTGCCTCATCTACCCCGTCGTGGGCCTTGTGCTGGCGCGGACGATGTTCGGTTATGACATGCTGCCGCTGCTGTTTCCCCTCGCCTCGGGCTTTGCGCTGGTCGGACCGGTGGCGGCGGTTGGCTTCTACGAGATGAGCCGGCGACGCGCGAACGGCTTCGCGGTGAGCTGGATCGACGCGTTCGGCGTCGCTGCCTCACCGCGCATCGGCGCGATCGTGCTGCTCGGCCTGCTATTGATGGCGATCTTCCTGGTCTGGCTCGCCACCGCCCAGGCGATCTACGCGCTGACCCTCGGTCCGGAAGCGCCGCATTCGATCGTCTCGTTCGTCAGCGACGCGTTCACCACCTCCGCCGGCTGGGCGATGATTGGCATCGGCGTCGGGGCCGGCTTCGTGTTCGCCGCGCTCGTTCTGGCGATCAGCGTCGTGTCGTTCCCGCTGCTGGTCGATCGGGACATCGGGCTGGCCGCGGCGGTGGTGACGTCGGTTCGCGCGGTGATCGCCAATCCCGGGCCGATGGCGCTGTGGGGATTGGTGGTTGCGGCCGGCCTGGTGATCGGGTCGATCCCGGCCTTCTTCGGTCTCGCCGTCGTGGTGCCGATCCTCGGCCACGCGACGTGGCATCTCTACCGAAGTGTAGTGGCCGACGCCGACTAAGCCGCGAGGTCGGCGACCACTGCGTCGAGCACGAAGAAGCCGGCGCGGGTGGCTCGTACCTTGCCGCCGCGCAGACGCTCGACCATGCCGTGGGCGAGCAGGTCGGAAAGCCGCGCCGGGTCGAGATCGCGGCCGGAAATCCGGCGGTAACGCTCGAGGTCGATGCCCTCGGCGAGGCGGAGCCCCATGAGGAGCAGCTCGTCGCCCTCCTCCTCGCAGGTCAACACGTCGTCCACGACGAGCCCGTCGCCCCACGAGTCGACCTTCTCCAGCCACGCCTCCGGCACGCGTTCCATGGCGGTGGCGTGGCGGCCGTCGGCCAGCTTCAGCCGCCCATGCGCGCCCGGCCCGATGCCGGCGTACTCGGCGTACCGCCAATAGGCGAGGTTATGGCGGCACTCGGCGCCGGGTTGCGCGTGGTTGGAAATCTCGTAGGCCGGCATGCCGGCGGCGTCTGAGGCCTCCTGCGTGACGGCGTAGAGATCGGCGGCGGCCGCCTCGTCCGGCACGATCAGCTTCCCTGCGTCGCGGAGCGCGTAGAACGGCGTGCCATGCTCGATGGTGAGTTGGTAGAGCGAGAGGTGGTCGGCGGCGAGGGTAAGGGCCTCGCCGAGTTCGCGCCGCCAAGCGTCCGGCGTCTGTCCCGGCCGGGCGTAGATCAGGTCGAAGGAAAGGCGCGGAAACGTCGCGCGCGCGATCTCGATGGCACGCTTCGCATCCGCGACGTCGTGGAGGCGGCCGAGGAATTTCAGGTCCGCATCGTTCAGCGCCTGCACGCCCAGCGACACGCGGTTGACGCCGGCGGCGCGGTAGCCGCGGAAGCGCTCCGCCTCGACGCTCGACGGGTTTGCCTCCATCGTCACCTCGGCGTCGGCGGCAACGGTCCAGTTGGCCGCAACGGCATCGAGTAGCGCGCCCACGGTCTCAGGCGCCATAAGCGACGGCGTGCCGCCGCCGATGAAGATCGATGTGACCGTGCGGCCCGGCGCCCGCTTGGCGGTGGCGGCGATCTCGCGCGCGAAGGCGGCGACGTAGCGTTGCTGGTCGGGTGGGGCGTGCCGCACGTGGCTGTTGAAGTCGCAATACGGGCACTTCGCCGCGCAGAACGGCCAGTGCAGATAGACGGCGAAGGTCTCGTCGGCTTGGCTCATGGGGCCACCTTGGCAGCCGCGAAGGCGGCGAGCGCGCGGGCGCGGTGCGACATCGCGTGCTTCTCCTTGGCCGGCATCTCGCCGAAGGTCTTTTCGGCGCCGTCGGGAAGGAAAATCGGGTCGTAGCCGAACCCGCCCTCACCCCGCGGCGGCCACACGATGGTGCCGGCGACCTCGCCGCGGAAGGTGTCGCTCATGCCCTCGGGCGTCGAATAACACAGCACCGCGACGAAGCGCGCCCGCCGCTGGTCGGGCGTCGTCGCGCCGACCTCGACCAGCCGTTTCTCGATGGTGCGCATGGCGCGGGCGAAGTCGCCGCCCGGTCCGGCCATGCGCGCGGAGCGGATACCCGGTTCGCCGTCGAGCGCATCGACGCAGAGGCCGGAATCGTCGCCGAGCGCCGGCAAGCCCGACGCGATTGCCGCGGAGATCGCCTTCAGCCCGGCATTCGCCTCGAACGTCAGGCCGGTCTCGTCGGGAACCGGCAAACCCAGCTCACCGGCCGACACGAGCGTCAGGCCGCGCGGCGCGAGCAGGTCGGCGAACTCGCGGAGCTTGCCGGCATTGTGCGTCGCCACGACCACGGTGTCGCCTCGCTTGAGTAGCCCTTCGCTCACAAGACGGCGAGTTTCTGCAGCTCGACCAGTTGCGCGATGCCGCCGCGCGCCAGCTTGAGCAGCGCCGCGAACTCGTCGTCGCTGAACGGAGCGCCCTCCGCCGTCGTCTGAATTTCGACGAAGCCGCCGGAGCCGGTCAGCACGAAATTGGCGTCGGTGTCCGCCTCGCTGTCCTCGGCGTAGTCGAGGTCGAGCACCGGCGTGCCGCGATAAATGCCGACGGAGACGGCGGCGACGTGGTCGGAGAGCACGGGCTTGGTGATCATGTCGCGCGCGCGCATCCACTCGATGCAGTCGCGGAGCGCGACCCATGCGCCGGTGATCGAGGCGGTGCGGGTCCCGCCGTCCGCCTGGATCACGTCGCAATCGACAATGATCTGGCGCTCGCCGAGGCCGACGAGATCGACCACCGCGCGGAGCGACCGGCCGATCAGCCGTTGGATCTCCAGCGTGCGGCCGGACTGCTTGCCGACCGCCGCCTCGCGGCGCGTGCGCTCGGTCGTGGCGCGCGGCAACATGCCGTACTCCGCGGTCACCCAGCCCTTGCCGCCGCCTCGCAACCACTGCGGGACCTTGTCCTCCACAGTCGCGGTGCACAGCACGTGGGTATCGCCGAAGCACACGCGGCACGACCCCTCGGCGTGCTTCGCCACGCCGCGGTCGAGTCGGACGCTGCGCATCTCGTCGGTCGCGCGTTTCGACGGTCTTGCTGCGGCGGGGCGGACGGCATCCATCGGCGCTTCATAGCCGCGCGTTCACCGAGGCGTAAAGCCCCGCTTGAAAAGACGGCAAAGACGGACACTTAATGGGGCTGGTGAACGCCCGTGAACAAGCCGCAGACTAGCTCGATTCCGTCTTTCGCCGCCGACGCCCGCCAGTCGGCGCTGACCGGCCTCGACCGGCGCTCGCGCGAAATCTTCAAGCACATCGTCGATTCGTACCTGGAGACCGGCGAACCGGTCGGCTCGCGCAACATCAGCCGTCTCTTACCGATGGCGCTATCGCCGGCGTCGGTCAGAAACGTCATGGCCGACCTTGAGCAGCTTGGGCTGATCTACGCGCCACACACCTCGGCCGGGCGGCTGCCGACCGAGTTCGGGCTGCGTTTCTTCGTCGACGCGCTGTTGGAGATCGGCGACCTGTCGGCCGACGAGCGGCGCCAGATCGAGGCTCAGGTCAAGGCCAACACGCCCGGACGCACGCTTGAGAGCGTGCTCGCCGAGGCGAGCCAGGCGCTCTCCGGCCTCTCGCGCGGCGCCGGCGTGGTGCTCGCCGGCAAGACCGACCTCCGGCTGAAGCACGTGGAGTTCATCCGCCTGGAGCCGACCAAGGCGCTGGTGGTGCTCGTCGGCGAGGACGGCTCGGTCGAGAACCGGCTGATCGTGCTCGACGCCGGCACCACGCCGTCGAGCCTGATCGAGGCGGCGAACTATCTCAACGCGCACCTTCGCGGGCTGTCGCTGTCCGAGGCGAAGACCGAGCTCGAGGGCCGCCAGGTGGCGCTCCGCGCCGAGCTCGACAAGCTGACGGCGGCGCTGATCGAGACGGGGATCGCGAGTTGGGCGACGGCGAGCGACGGCCGTCCGGATACGCTGATCGTGCGCGGTCGCGCGAACCTGCTCGAAGACGTCAAGGCGGCTGAAGACATCGAGCGCATCCGCCTGCTGTTCGAGGACCTGGAAACGCAGCGCGAGCTCGTCCGCCTCTTGGAGAGCGCCGAGACCGGCGAGGGCGTGCGCATCTTCATCGGTTCGGAGAACCGGCTGTTCTCGCTCTCCGGTTCCTCGCTCATCGTGTCGCCCTACCGCGACACGGAGCAGCGCGTCGTGGGTGTCCTCGGCGTCCTCGGTCCGACGCGACTCAACTACGCGCGCATCGTGCCGATGGTGGATTACACCGCCAAGGTTGTCGGCAAGCTGCTCGGCTGACGTCTAGCAGCAGGTGAGTTCCGAGCCGTCGGGGAACAGGACGGCCTTGAGATAGCCGCCGGCCGCGTCGGCGCGGGCGGGAGCCGCCTTCAGCTTGTACGTCTCGCCAAGCTCAAACTCGAGCGTGCCGTATTGCCCGACGATCGCCCGACGGATTTGCCCCGGACTCCCCCACTGCAGTGTCCATTCCTTGATCATGCCGTCGGGCAGCGTCTCGTAAAAATGGAACCAGACGTGCGGGTTGGCGAAGTCGAGCTTGGCGAGTGTGCCGACGAACTGGATGGTCTGCTCGCGGTCGTACTCGGCGAATGTCGAATGGTGCGCCAGCGCGCCGGCCGGGCCGAGAAGCCCCGCGACGAGCGGCACGGTGAACCAGGAACCGGTCTTCATCGGAGCGCGCCTCCTTGCCAAAAGCGCCGATATCGGCCGCGTTGGCCGCGGCAGATGCCGGCATCTTAGCCCATGCGCGGCCGCCGCGGTAAATGGCCGCAGACCCGGTGTTCAACGGCAAATCCCCGCTATCGCGCGCTACTTTGCCCTCCTGGAGCTCTGGGCGGCGACATCAATAGTCTGGAGAAGTGCAATGCCAGCAGACGATACGCGCCGGCGTCAGACGGCGCTCGGTTTGTCCATTGCGGCGGTGGTTGTCGCCGTTGCCGCGGGCTGGGTGTTCCGGTCGATGGAACGCGACGAGCCGTTCGTCGCCGGGCCGGGCGTCACCGACAAGGCGATGCTCAGCGACAAGGAACTCGCCTTGAAGGGCGGTGACGGCGATACGCCGGTATTCGAACTCGCCGGCGACAAGCCCGGCGGCACCTTCATGCTGATCGGCGGTACCCATCCGCAGGAGATCGGCGGCGTGCTCGCGGCCGACCTGGTCGTCGAGAACGCCAAGGTCACACAGGGCAAGCTGATCGTGGTGCCGGAAGCCAACCGCAGCGGCTTCACCTGGACGCAGCCGATGGAGGGCTATTTCCATAGCTTCACCATCGACCGTCCCGACGGAAGCAAGCGCTGGTTCCGCGTCGGAATGCGGCGCACCAACCCGATCGACCAGTGGCCGGACCCGGATGCGTTCGTCCACATCCCCAGCGGCGAGCGCATGGTGGGGAGCGAATCGCGCAACCTCAACCGCAACCATCCCGGCATTGAGACCGGCACGCTCACCGCCGAGGTCAGCTACGCACTCACGCAATGGGTGAAGGGCACCGACATCGTGCTCGATCTGCACGAGGCCCAGCCGGAGTACCCGGTGATCAACAAGATGGTGGTGCACGAGAACGCCATCGAAACGGCGGCCATCGCGCAGGCGATGATCCAGCAGGACGGCGTGCAGATCAGCCTCGACCAGTCGCCGAAGAACCTGCACGGGCTCAGCCATCGCGAGTTCGGCGACTTCACCAACGCGGAAGCGCTGCTCGCCGAGGCGCCAAATCCCGCCATGGGCCGCTTTCGCGGGCGCACGTCGATGGACCTCGTGGTGGAGGGCAAGGATCCCAACTACGTCGCCGCCGCCAAGCTCGGCCGGCTGTTCATTCCCTTCACCGAGGCGGGCTGGCCGCTCGAGGTGCGCGTCGCGCGCCACCTGGAGACGATGAAGCAGATCATCGAATCCTACGACGAGCTGCACCCCGACAAGGCGATCGCGGTCGAAGGGCTGCCGAGTTACGACGATCTGGTGAAGAACGGCCTCGGCAAGTACCTGCTGCCGCCGCCGTCGGACGACCCCGGCCCGCCACCGTTCGCGTGAGGCGAAGCTTCAGCCGCTGGCGCTTGCCAGCCTGAGGTCTGACGGCGCGCGAGTGCGCTGGACGTCCAGATACTGCCGCCAGATCGCCTTGTCGCCGAGCGCCCCGACCGCGACGCGGTGCGCGGCGATATCCACTTCCCCGAGCACGAAGATGCGCGGAGCGGGACGCGGCCCGAGCGCGGTCGGGGGCGCGGCGCTGATCGTCGGCGCCGCCGGTTCCGCGCCAAGCGTCAACGTCGCCTGGCGGCCGCCGATGAGCTCGATGTAGACCTCCGACAGAAGCTCAGCGTCGAGCAGCGCGCCGTGCAGCGTGCGGCGGCTCGCATCCACGGCGTAGCGCACGCAAAGCGCATCGAGCGAGTTCGGCCCCATCGGGTGCCGCTGGCGCGCCAGCATCAGCGTATCGATGACGCGGTCCCCGCCGATCGCCGGATGACCGGCGCGGGCGAACTCGGCGTTGAGGAACGCGAGGTCGAACTCGGCGTTGTGCGCGATGAGGATCGCGTCGCCCAGGAACCCGAGCAACTCGGCCGCGATGGCGGCGAACAGCGGCTTGTCCTTCAGGAACGCATCGTCGAGGCCATGCACGCGGGCAGCCGCGACCGGCATCGTGCGCTCCGGGTTGACGTAGCGGTGAAAGACCTTGCCGGACGGGATGTGGTTGATCAGCTCCACGCAGCCGATCTCCACCACCCGGTCGCCGCTGGCCGGGTCGAGGCCCGTGGTCTCGGTGTCGAGGATGATTTCACGCATTGAGTCGCCGATGTTAAGGAGAACGGGCGGCGAGACAAGCGGAAGCGGGGCAACCCACAGGAGTTCCACGCCATGACCACCGACCAGTCCGTGCTCCACCACATCCAGCGGCTGACCGACGAGGAGCACCACCTCTACGGCAAGAACGAGCTCACCGAAGCAGAGCGCCAGCGGCTACAGTCGCTCAACGTCGAACTCGACCAGTGCTGGGACCTCCTCCGCCAGCGCCGCGCCAAGCGCGAGTACGGCGAGAACCCCGACGAGGCCGAGGTGCGGTCGCCGCGCATCGTGGAAAACTACGAGGGCTGACCAGCCGTCCGCGTCAAATTCCGCCGTGGCGCCCCCGTCTGGGGGCCGCTATTGTTCGGCCAAAATTCGTGGTGGGAGGACCTCGGAATGGGCAAGTACGCGGAAGCCTACGCGCGCTGGCAGAAGGATCCGGTGGGGTTCTGGGCCGAGGCGGCCAAGGACATAGACTGGGACCAGCCGTGGACGACGCCGTTCAACCCGGACATGGGGGTCTATGGCCGCTGGTTTCCGGGCGCCGCGTGCAACACCTGCCACAACGCCCTCGACCGTCACGTCGCCGGCGGCCGCGCGGAGCAGACCGCGATCATCTACGACAGCCCGGTCACGGGCACAAAGCGCGCGATCAGTTACGGCGCGCTCCTTGACGACGTCGCCACCTTCGCCGCGGTGCTCGCCGACAATGGCATCGGCAAGGGCGACCGCGTCATCATCTACATGCCGATGATCCCCGAGGCGGCGGTGGCGATGCTCGCCTGCGCGCGCCTCGGCGCCGTGCATTCGGTCGTATTCGGCGGCTTCGCCGCGCACGAGCTCGCCAGCCGCATCAACGACGCGCAGCCGAAGCTGATCGTCACCGCCTCGTGCGGCATCGAGCCGACGCGTGTCATCCCGTACGTGCCGCTCGCCGCGGCGGCGATCGACCAATCGAAGCACAAGCCCTCCGGGATGATCGTGGTGCAGCGCGACCAGCATCCGGCCGAGCTCAAGGCCGGGCGCGATCTCGACTACGCGGCGGAGATGGCGAAGGCCCGCGCCGCGGGCCGCACCGCTGCCTGCGTCCCGGTCGACGCGACCGATCCGCTCTACATCCTCTACACCTCCGGCACCACCGGCCAGCCCAAGGGCATCGTGCGCGACAACGGCGGGCATATGGTGGCGCTGAAGTGGTCGATGTCGGCGGTCTACGACATTCAGCCGGGCGAGGTGTACTGGGCGGCCTCCGACATCGGTTGGGTGGTCGGCCATTCCTATATCGTCTACGCGCCGCTGCTCCACGGCTGCACCACGGTCCTCTACGAAGGCAAGCCGGTCGGCACGCCCGACGCCGGCGCCTTCTGGCGCGTCATCGCCGAGCACGGCGTGGTGGCGCTGTTCACCGCGCCGACGGCGCTCCGCGGCATCAAGAAGGAGGATCCGGAGGGCAACCTCACCGACCGCTACGACCTTTCCAAGTTCCGCACGCTGTTCCTCGCCGGCGAGCGGGCCGACCCGGAGACGCTCAAGTGGGCGGAGGAAGTGCTCGGCGTGCCGGTGATCGACCACTGGTGGCAGACGGAAACCGGTTGGGCCATCGCGGCTGATCCGGTCGGGCTGGAACTGATGCCGGTGAAGCGCGGCTCGCCGACGGTGGCGATGCCCGGCTACGACGTCCAGGTTCTCGACGATGGCGGCCATCCCGTGCCGCAGGGCTCGCTCGGCAACATCGTCATCAAGCTGCCGATGCCTCCGGGCGCGCTGCCGACGCTGTGGGGCAGCGACGACCGTTTCCGGTCGAGCTACCTCACCGAGTTCCCCGGCTACTACAAGACAGCCGACGCCGGCTACGTCGACACCGATGGCTACATGTTCATCATGGGCCGCACCGACGACATCATCAACGTCGCCGGCCACCGTCTGTCCACCGGCGCGATGGAGGAGGTACTGGCGGCGCACCCGGCGGTCGCCGAATGCGCGGTGATCGGCGTCGCCGACAGCCTCAAGGGGCAGCTTCCCGTCGGCTTCGTCGTGCTCAAGGCCGGCGCCAAAGCCGAACCGCAGGCGATCGAGAAAGACGTGATCGGCATGGTGCGCGAGCAGATCGGACCGGTGGCGGCGCTCAAGACGGTGATGGTCGTGCCCCGCCTTCCAAAGACCCGCTCCGGCAAGATCCTGCGCGGCACGATGCGCTCGATCGCCGACGGCGAGACCTACAAGACACCCGCGACCATCGACGATCCCGCCGCGCTCGACGAGATCACCACGGCGCTCAAGGCCCGGGGGATGGCCGGGTAGGGGCTGCCCCGTTCACCGTCCTGCCGCCGTCGCGGCGAGGGCGCGGAGCACGTCGCGCACCTGGCGGCGCGTGGCCGCGAATTCGCCGCTCGTATCGATGACAAAGTGCGCGTGGGCGCGTTTCTCTGCGTCCGGCGTCTGACGCGCCATGAGCGCGGCGATCTTCGCTTCGTCGGCGCCGTCGCGGTCCTTCAGTCGCGCGCGCTGGATCTCCGGCATGGTGGACACGACGATCACGGCATCGACCCGCCGTTCCGCGCCGGTCTCGAACAGGAGCGGGATGTCGAGGACGGCCACGCGCCGGCCGGCGCGGGCGGCCGCGGCGCGGAACGCATCCTCGGCCGCGCGCACCAGCGGATGGACGATCGCCTCCAGCCGCATCAGCGCCGCGCGATTGCCGACGACGCGCGCGGCAAGTTCGCCGCGGTCGACTGTTCCGCCATGCGTCGTGCCGGGGAAGGCCGCCTCGACCAGCGACGCGGCGGCGCCCGCGTAGAGCGCGTGCACCGCGCGGTCTGCGTCGAACACCGCGGCACCCTCCTCCGCGAACATCGCCGCCACGGTCGACTTCCCCATGCCGATGCCGCCGGTCAGGCCGAGGATCAGCATCACGCGAGAGCCCCTTCCTGCCTGAGGAATGCGAGATAGCGGCAGCAGCGGCAGGCCGAGGATGGCGAAATAGTCGCCCTCGATCGCGTCGAAGAGCTGGATGCCCGGTCCCTCGATCTGGTAGGCGCCGACGCTCGTCAGCGCCGTCTCGCCGACGCGTGCGAGATAGGCGTCGATCTCCGCGTCGGTGAGCGAGCGCATGGTGAGCCGCGCCGTATCCGCGTCACGCCAGACGATGGCGCCGTCGCGCGCGACGGCGACGGCGGTCGAAGCGGGTGGGTGCGCCCGGAAAGCCGGCGCAGTTGGCCGCGCGCGTCGGCGATCGTCGCGGGCTTCACCCACCGCTCGCCGTCCATGCCCAGCACCTGGTCGGCGCCGATCACCAGCGCCTCCGGTTCGGTCGCGGCTGACGGCGAGCGCCTTGGCCTCGGCAAGCGTCGACGGCGATCTCGCTCGGCGCTCGCGCCGTCGGCGAGCAGCGGCGCCTCGATCGCGCGCTCGTCGATCGCCGCCGGCCGCGCGGCGAACGGCACGCCGGCGGCGGTAAGCAACACGTGGCGCGCCGCGCTCGCCGAGGCAAGGACGATCGGCGTCATCGACACGGCGTTCGCGCGCGGCGCGCGCTTCCTGTTGGAGCGCGCATGATCGCCGCGGCGGTTTCCTCGATCGAGCGTCGCGTCACGTCGATCATCGGCCAGCCGCGTCGGGCGCATAGCTTGCGGGTGAACGCGATCTCGTCGGCGACCGCGTCCGGTCGATGTAGGCCAGATTGGGCTGCGGCGGCCTTGAGACTGAGGATGCGGTTCTCGCGAATCTGGACGATGCGCTCGGGCGTTGCCACCAGCCCCACGATCAGCGGATGCGTCAAATGGTTCGAGCTCGGGCGGCAACGGCCGCCCGGGACGATGGGTACGTTGGCGGTCTTGATGCCGCGATTGGCGAGGTAGATCGACGTCGGTGTCTTCGATGTGCGGCTGATGCCGACGCAGCACTACGTCGGCCTCGTTCAGCCGCCGGCGTGAACTGGCCGTCGTCGTGCATCATGGTGAAATTGAGCGCGTCGATGCGACGGAAGTATTCCGCGTCGAGAACGTGCTGGGCGCCGATGCGCCGTTCTCCGATGGCGCCGAGATAGGATTGCAGGAGTTGGAGGATCGGCTCCAGCACCGATACGCACGGAATGCCGATGCGCCGGCAGCTCGGTCTCCAGCCGTTCGCCGAGCGCGCGGTCGATGAGCGTGTAGAGGACGATGCCCGGTTGCGTTTCGAGTTCGGTCGACCACCTGCTCGAGTTGCTTGCCCGTGCGCACCATGGCGTGCACGTGCTCGATGGCGCGGGTATGGGCGTACTGCGCCGCGGCCGCGCGGGCGACGGTGATCAGCGTCTCGCCGGTGGCGTCCGAAATCAGATGCAGGTGAAAGAAGCTCTCGCGATTGTTCACGCTGTCATCCCCTGCCCTGTGGACGCTGACTCATAACTACCCCGGTCGCGCCTCCGGTGCCCGGACTTTCCCCGAAGGCTCGAAATCGATCAACAGCGATAGCGATTTGACGTGCGATGCCGTGACGGCTGGTAAGGAAGGATGAAACTGTGAAGGCGCACAGCTTTCCACAGATTTCCACGGCATGTGTCTGATCGGCTGCCGAGCGCGGGGGTGTTAACGCTTTGTTAACCAGTGTGTTTCGGTGGATTCCCTCCTGCTTCGCGCCAGTCCCCAGTTTCATGGTCCACTTCGGTTCGCCGCGTTCGATCTGCTGGTCGTCACTGGGGATGAGCAGGGCTAACGGAAATCCACGCTCCAAATGAAACAAAAGGAAGATTCAATTAGATTGGCTGAAGGGCGGGACAACGAGCGGCCGCGTTCCATCCATCACGGTCGTGTGGCTCGCGTGCTCGACGGCGAGGTGCTCAGCCCACCACCGATCTGGCTGATGCGGCAGGCGGGACGCTATTTGCCGGAATATCGCGCTGTCCGGGCGAAGGTCGGCGGTTTCCTCGAACTCTGTTTCGATCCGGCGCGCGCGGCGGAGGTGACTCTGCAGCCGGTGACGCGGTACGATCTCGATGCGGCGATCCTCTTTTCCGACATCCTGGTGATTCCGTATGCGCTCGGGCGGAGGGTGTGGTTTGTCGAGGGCGAGGGCCCGCGGCTCGATCCGATTGATGAGGGCGGGATCGCTGCGCTTGGCGGTGCGTTGTCGGGCGTGCTCGCGCCGGTCGTTGAGACGGTGCGGAGGGTCCGCGCGGGTCTTGGCGAGGACAAGACGCTGATCGGTTTCTGCGGCGCGCCGTGGACGGTCGCGACGTACATGATCGCGGGGCGTGGGACACCCGACCAGGCCCCTGCCCTCGCCTTTCAGCGTGAGCATGCGGCGGATTTCCAGCGGCTGGTCGATGCGCTGGTATCGGCGTCGGCCGACTACCTCGTCGCCCAGCTTCGAGCCGGCGCGGACGTCGCGCAGATATTCGATTCGTGGGCGGGCGTGCTCGGCGATGACGCGTTCGGGCGATGGTCGTTCGCGCCGACGGCTGCGATCGTGCAGCGGGTGAAGGCGGCCGTGCCGGACGCGCGGATCATCGGATTTCCGAAAGGTATCGGGGAGCGGCTCTTACGCTACGTCGAAGGGACGGGCGTCGACGGAGTCTCGCTGGACTGGACGGTGCCGCTCAGCTTTGCGCGCGACGTGTTGCAGCCGAAACTCGCCGTGCAAGGAAACCTCGATCCGAAGATGCTGGTCGCCGGCGGTGATGCGATGGATCGCGCGATCGACACGATCCTTGAAGCGCTCGGCCACGGCCGTTTTATCTTCAACCTCGGGCATGGCATCGTGCCGGAGACGCCGGCGGAGCATGTCGCGCGCCTTGTGGCGCGCGTACGCGCGTGGCGAGGCTGAGGGGCCGTGAATACGAAGCCGCTCGTGCGCGCCATCGTCGCGCATCGCCATCGCCGTGGCGTTGCTGGCGCTGCTGACGTGGTGGAATCCGTCCGGCCTCTACGACTGGATCAAGGCGTTCCACATCGTCGCGGTCATCTCGTGGATGGCGGGGATGCTCTACCTGCCGCGGCTGTTCGTCTATCACGCGCGGGCGGCTCCGGGCTCCGATCAATCCGAGACGTTCAAGGTGATGGAGCGGCGGCTGCTCCGCGCGATCATCAACCCGGCGATGGTGGCGACGTGGGTGCTGGGGCTCTGGCTCGGGTTCGAGAGCGGCTTCTTCGCCACGGGTTGGCTGCAGGCCAAGGTGACGCTCGTGCTTGCCCTTTCGGGGCTGCACGGGTGGTTCGCGGGGCTCACGCGGGCGTTCGCGGAGGACCGAAATACCCGCAGCGAGCGCTTCTACCGGATCATCAACGAAGTCCCGACGCTGCTGATGATCGTCATCGTCATTCTGGTGGTGGTGAAACCGTTCTGACGGCTTTCCTCTTGCCGATGGCCGATTGAAAGTCTATCTTGTGTGCGACTGCTGGAGCAGGCAGGCGCCGGCCCTCGATGGGCTGTGAGGCCAAACCCGGCCAACCGGGTCTAAGTTCTGCAATCCCCCCTTCCCTCTTCAGGGCGGTTTCGGCCCTCTCCTCCCGCGCACACGAGATTCGCAATCCATGCCCGAAATGAAACTTCAGGACCTGAAGGCGAAGTCGCCTGTCGATCTGCTGGCGTTCGCCGAGGAGCTCGAGGTCGAGAACGCGAGCACGCTCCGCAAGCAGGAGTTGATGTTCGCGATCCTCAAGCAGCTCGCGGCGCGGGACACCGACATCATCGGCGAAGGCGTGGTCGAGGTGCTGCAGGATGGCTTCGGCTTCCTGCGCTCACCCGACGCCAACTACCTCGCCGGTCCGGACGACATCTACGTGTCGCCGTCGCAGATCAGGCGATTCTCGCTCAGGACCGGCGATACGGTCGAGGGCCAGATTCGCGGGCCCAAGGAAGGCGAGCGCTACTTCGCGCTGCTCAAGGTCAACACGATCAACTTCGAGGAGCCGGAAAAGGCCCGCCACAAGATCCACTTCGATAACTTGACGCCGCTCTACCCGACCGAGCGCTTCAAGATGGAATTGGAGAACCCGACGGGCAAGGATTTGACGGCGCGGATCATCGATCTGGTGGCGCCGCTGGGCAAGGGCCAGCGCGCCCTGATCACCGCGCAGCCGCGCACCGGCAAGACCGTCATCTTGCAGAACATCGCGCACTCGATCGCGGCCAATCATCCGGAGTGCTACCTGATCGTGCTCCTGATCGACGAGCGGCCCGAGGAAGTCACCGACATGCAGCGCTCGGTGAAGGGCGAGGTCGTCTCGTCGACGTTCGACGAGCCGGCGACCCGCCACGTCCAGGTCGCCGAAATGGTCATCGAAAAAGCCAAGCGCCTGGTCGAGCATGGCCGCGACGTCATCATCCTGCTCGATTCGATCACGCGCCTGGGGCGCGCTTACAACACGGTGGTGCCGTCGTCGGGCAAGGTGCTTACCGGCGGTGTCGACGCCAACGCATTGCAGCGGCCGAAGCGCTTCTTTGGCGCGGCGCGCAACATCGAGGAAGGCGGCTCGCTGACCATCATCTCGACGGCGCTGATCGACACGGGCAGCCGCATGGACGAGGTGATCTTCGAGGAGTTCAAGGGCACGGGTAACTCGGAAATCATTCTCGACCGCAAGGTTTCCGACAAGCGCGTCTTCCCGGCCATCGACATCACGCGCTCCGGCACGCGCAAGGAAGAGTTGTTGGTCCCACCCGATATCCTCAAGAAGATGTACGTGCTCCGCCGCATCCTCATGCCGATGGGCACGATCGACGCCATCGAATTCCTGCTCGACAAGCTGAAGCAGACGAAGAACAACGCCGACTTCTTCGATCAGATGAATACGTGACGGACGGCCGCGGATCGCCGCGGTAACATATGCCGAGCGGAATTTGTTCCGCCGTTGCCCGGCGGTAGGCGTCTAAGAGGTCCCGGTCGGTCGTTTTGTCTGCACGCGGAACGCACCGAACGAGGTGAACACCGAAGCGCTGTCGCTCCCGCTCGCGCCGGCGGAGGAGCTGATGGGCGGAAGTTTCAATTCCGTGGCGAGCGCGTCCGCGTCGGTCACCGGCAATGAGCACGTTTCGCCCCGGCAGACGTAGGCGGTCGCTTGTCCGGCGATGGCTTCCTTGCCTGCCGCAGGGTGACTTGCGGGCAACCTGGCACCGTCGCGGTGGACGGACAGGATCGTGCTCGGCGTCCAGTGGCGGCGGACAGTGGCGACGATCTCGGCGGCGGACGCCATGTCGGGCGTGAGGATCGCGACCTCGACGGCTCCGAGACGGAGGTCGAGGGCGTTGAGCAGGCCGGTGGTGGAGAACAGGTTGTTGGCGACCGCGCCGGCGTTGGCGGCGAGGATATCGTCGGCGTCGCGGCGAAAATCGTCGTCGCCGGTGAGGTGCCAGAGGCGGATGAGGTTCGCCGCCATCAGTGACGTCGCGCTGGGCGTCGCCTCGTCCGCTGTCGATTTCGGGCGGATGATGAGCGCTTCGGCATCGTCGGCCGACAGGAAGTATCCTGGCACCGTCCCGTCCCAGTGATGGTTGCGGAGCGCGGCCGCGTGCGAGCGGGCGTCGTCGAGGTAGCCGTCGTCGAGGGTCGCGGCGTGGAGCGCCAAGGCCGCCTTGATCGCGGCGGCGTAGTCGGTCGCGAGGCCTGGGAAAGTCGATCTGCCGTCGCGCCAGGCGTGCGCAAGCCGGCCGTCGTGGGCCATGTCGCGCGTGACGAAACGGAACGCTTCGGCGGCGCGCGCCAGCCATTCGGGGCGGTCGAAGACCGCGCTGGCGAGCGCCAGCGCGGCGACGGTAAGACCGTTCCAGTCGGCGAGGATCTTGTCGTCGGTGGCGGGGCGGACCCGGGTCGCGCGTCGTTCGAGAAGCTTTGCGCGGGCAACCGCCAGACGTGCCTCCTCCGCATCGGACAGTCGCCCCTGCCGGCCGCGTCGGTTGAGGATGTTGACCCCCTCCCAATTTCCGGCGGGAGAAACCTCGTACACGCCGGAGAAGAACGAACCGTCGGCGGTGCCGAGCACATCGATGATCTCCCGCTGCGACCAGGTGTAGAATTTGCCCTCCTTGCCCTCGGAGTCCGCGTCCAGGCTGGAAGCGAATGCACCCGGAGGGGTCAACATCTCGCGCTCGAGCCACCCGACCGTCTGCTCGATGCACTCGGCGAACAGCCGGTCGCCCGTCGCGGCGAACGCGTAGGTCATCAGCTCGATGAGCTGCGCGTTGTCGTAGAGCATCTTCTCGAAGTGAGGGATGAGCCATTCGCCGTCGGTGGCGTAGCGGGCGAAGCCTCCGCCGATTTGATCGTAGACGCCGCCGCTGGCGATCGACCGGAGCGTCAGCAGGACGGCGTCGAAATAGCGAGGCTCGCCGGTGCGCATGCCGGCGCGCCACAGACATTCGAGGAGCGACGCATTGGGGAACTTGGGTTCACCGCGCGGGCCGCCATGCACCGGGTCCATGATGCCGACAAGACGGTCGGCGGCGGCGTCGAGGTGCCGGCGGTCGGGCGCAGTGCCGGACGATGTAGGTGTCTCGACGAGCCGCTCGGCGATGGCGAGGCGGTTGGCGGCGATTTTGTCAGGCTCCTCGTGGTAGAGGCGGGCCACCGCATTCAGCACGGTCACAAAGGCCGGGCTTCCGTAGCGCGACTCCTTGGGGAAATACGTGCCACCCCAAATCGGATCGCCGGCGGGGGTCAGGAACATGGTCAGGGGCCATCCGCCCTGCTCGCCGGTGGCGTGGAGCGCCGTCATATAGATCTGGTCGATGTCCGGGCGCTCCTCGCGATCGACCTTTATGTTGACGAAAAGACGGTTCATCACCGCGGCGGTTTCCGGGTCCTCGAAGCTCTCGTGGGCCATGACGTGGCACCAGTGGCAGGCGGCGTAGCCGACGGAGAGCAGGATCGGTTTGTTCGCGGCTTTCGCCTCGGCCAGCGCTTCGGGCCCCCACGGACGCCAGTGGACCGGGTTATCCTTGTGCTGGAGCAGGTAGGGGCTCACCTCGTGGCTCAGCAGATTCTCGCTCATGTTTTCCACCCGGTGCGCGTCGCGTACGAGCGAGTTCTAACGCACTGCGCGCCCCCTGACAGGACCTCGTTTTGAGCGACGACACGATCTTCGCCTTGTCCAGCGGTCCGCCGCCTTCGGGGGTGGCGATTGTCCGCGTCAGCGGACCGAGCGTCAGGTCCGGTCTCGAAACCCTGATCGATTCACTTCCGGAACCGCGTCGGGCCAGCCTCAGGTCCGTCCGCTCGGTGGGGGGTGAGGTCATCGATCGCGGTCTCGTTTTGTTCTTCCCGGCGCCGGAGAGCTTCACCGGAGAAGACGTGGTCGAATTGCACCTCCACGGGGGACGCGCGGTGATCGCGGCGGTCTTGGCCGAACTGAGCAAATGCGCGGGTTTCCGGCCGGCCGAGGCGGGGGAGTTCACGCGGCGGGCCTTCATCAACCGCCGTGTGGATCTGACGCAGGTCGAAGGTCTCGCCGACCTGGTGGCGGCGGAGACCGAGGCGCAGCGGCGGCAGGCACGACGGCAGGCGGATGGTGCGCTTGGACGGTTGTACGAGGGGTGGCGGGAACGGCTTATACGGGCGCGGGCGCTGCTGGAGGCGGAGCTGGATTTCGGGGATGAGGAGGACGTGCCTGGCTCAGCAAGTGACGCAGCGTGGGCTGACGTGGCGGCGCTCCGCAAGGAGATGATCGCGCACTTGCGCGATACGCGCGGCGAGCGGTTGAGGTTGGGCGCCGAAGTGGTGGTTCTCGGGCCGCCCAACGCTGGAAAATCCAGTCTAATCAATGCGATAGCTAAGCGCGATGTCGCCATCGTGACGCCGGAACCCGGAACGACCCGCGATCTGATAGAGGTCCGGCTGGACCTCGATGGGTATGCTGTAACGATGGTGGATACGGCCGGCATTCGCGAGGCTGAAGGCGTGGTCGAACGGACGGGAATTGAGCGCGCGACGGCGCGGGCGAACGATGCGGATCTCGTGCTCTGGCTCAACGACGTGACGGCTAAGAGGACAGAGCCCCCTGCCCTGCCGAGTCCCCTGCTGCGCGTTGGGACCAAGGTCGATTTGATGGACTCGACGTTCGAACGATCGCGGCGTTGTGCGGAGCACGATGCCGTTGTTTCAACTGTAACCGGCGATGGACTGGCGGGGCTTCTGGATCGCATAGCGGCGGCTGTTGGCGAACTTGCGCCGACGGCCGAGTCGCCGCTGATCACGCGGGCGCGACATCGCACGGCGGTGGCCGCGGCGGAGACTGCAGCTGGGATCGCGCTGGACGACGATCGGCGCGGGCTTGAGCTTCGTGCCGAGGATCTGCGTTGCGCCGGCGATGCGATTGGACGGCTCACGGGTCGTATCGGCGTCGAGGATCTGCTGGACGTGATCTTTCGGGATTTCTGCATCGGCAAGTAGCGGTCGTGTTTCACGTGAAACCGGCCGACGGTATACGGACGAAACCATGACAGAATCGGATACGGAACGGTTTGATGTCATCGTGGTCGGCGGGGGGCACGCCGGCACCGAGGCTGCCGCAGCTGCGGCGCGCATGGGTGCCAAGACGGCGCTCGTGACGCATTCGTTCGGCACCGTCGGGGCTATGTCGTGCAATCCGGCCATCGGAGGCCTCGGCAAAGGCCACCTTGTTCGCGAGGTCGATGCCCTTGACGGGATCATGGCGCGGGCCGCGGATCTTGCTGGCATTCAATTCCGGGTGCTCAACCGGCGCAAGGGGCCGGCAGTACGGGGTCCGAGGGCCCAGGCGGATCGGAAGCTATACCGCGAAGGGGTGCAAAGCCTGCTGCAAGAGGAGCCGCTGCTGTCGGTGGTGGAGCAGGAGGTGGCCGATTTGCGGGTGGTGTCGGGATCGGTTCGTGGCGTCGTTCTTGGCAACGGGCGGGGCCTAGCGGGCGGGGCCGTGGTCATCACCACGGGGACGTTCCTGCGGGGTCTGATCCATATCGGTGAGGTGAAGATCCCGGCAGGTCGAGCTGGCGAGGCGCCGGCTCTGGGTCTCGCGAAGACAATCGAGGCGTCCGGGTTCACGATGGGGCGGCTGAAGACTGGCACGCCCCCTCGCCTCGACGGTCGGACGGTCGATTGGAGCGGCCTGGAGCGCCAGGCGGGCGACGAGCCGCCGGAGCCGTTTTCGACGTTGACCCGAGCGATCTCGCGGCAGCAGGTCGACTGCCACGTCACACGGACGACGGAAGGGACGCACGCGGTAATCCGGGCGAACATCGGCCGGTCGCCGATGTATTCGGGCGACATTCGGAGCCGGGGTCCACGGTATTGTCCGTCAATCGAGGATAAGGTCGTGCGGTTCCGGGAGCGGGACGGGCACCAGATCTTCTTGGAGCCGGAGGGGTTCGATGACGACACGATTTACCCGAACGGAATCTCCACCTCGTTGCCGGAAGACGTGCAACGGGAAATGGTCGCTTCCATCCCGGGTCTAGAGCATGCGCGTATCGTGCGGCCGGGTTACGCGATCGAATACGACCACGTCGATCCACGGGAGCTCCATCCGACACTGGAAACGCGACGGGTGAAGGGGCTGTTCCTGGCGGGACAGATAAACGGAACAACCGGTTACGAGGAGGCTGCGGCGCAGGGGCTAATCGCGGGGGTCAACGCGGCGCGCCGGGCGGGCGGCGGTGAGGGCATCACGATCGGGCGTGCGGATGGCTATGTCGGCGTGATGATCGACGATCTCGTGACGCGCGGAATCAGCGAGCCGTACCGGATGTTTACGTCCCGGGCGGAGTATCGACTGTCGCTTCGGGCGGACAACGCGGATCAACGGCTAACCCCGCTCGGTCTCAAGCTGGGCGTGGTCGGACGAGCGCGCGCAGCCGTGTTCGCACGGCGCATGGAAGCGTTGGATCGTGCGCGTACGATGGTGCGCAGCCTGAGTTTGACGCCGGACGCGGCTGCCGAACACGGGCTGCGGGTCAATCGCGATGGGATCAGGCGGACGGCATTCGATCTGCTGGCGTACCCCGACATCACCGTCGAGCGGCTGGCGGCGATCTGGCCGGAGCTTCGCGGGCTCGATCGATTCGCTTCCGAACAGATCGAAATCGACGCGAGGTACGCGGTGTATCTCGATCGACAGGAGAGCGACATCGCGAGCTTCCGAAGGGACGAGGCGGTGGCGATCCCGGCGCACCTTGATTTCACCGGGTTGGCGGGACTGTCGAACGAGATTCGAGAGAAGCTCGCCAAGGCCCGGCCGGGTACACTGGCGCAGGCCGCGGCGATCGAAGGGATGACGCCGGCGGCGCTGGCGCTGATCCTGGCGGAGATCAAGCGCGGCGGAACGCGGGCGGCGTGAGCGACCGGTTGGACGGGCTGGCTGCGGTGCGCGCGGTCGCACCGGTTTCACGTGAAACAGGCGCGCAGCTCGAGGCGTACGTCGCGCTTATCCGCA
This sequence comes from uncultured Alphaproteobacteria bacterium, assembly GCA_963749755.1. Classification (GTDB taxonomy): domain Bacteria; phylum Pseudomonadota; class Alphaproteobacteria; order Rhizobiales; family Kaistiaceae; genus JBBDMC01. The sequence continues at coordinate 281,181 of CAVVOK010000004.1, read as the reverse complement.
AGTGGCAGCCGGCGGAAAACCTGGTATCACCGCACGATCTCCCGCACCTATGGACCCGCCACATCGCCGACTGCGCGCAACTGACCGGACTGATGCCGGGGGCGAGGCGCTGGCTCGACATCGGGAGTGGGGCGGGGCTTCCGGGGCTGGTGATCGCGCTCATCGGAGGCGAGGGCACCCAAGTCGACCTGATCGAGAGCAACCGGCGAAAGTGCGCGTTCCTGAGGCAAGCGATCCGGGCGACCGGAGCCTCCGCGAGCGTGCATGAGGGGAGGGCCGAGACGCTGCTCGAGACGTGGGCGGCGCCGGTCGATTGCGTGACGGCGCGCGGCGTCGCACCGTTGGAACGGCTGCTCGATCTGGCCGCGCCGGTGCATGCTCGGCGGCGCCCCGGGGCTTTTCCACAAGGGGCGCGATTTCCAACGGGAAATCGACGCGGCCTCTGACGCCTGGGAATCCGATCTGGTACAACACCAGAGCCGAATCGGCGAAGGCGGCGTGATTCTGGAAATCAGAAACCTCAGGCGGACGAGCCGCGCGCCAACGGCAGGTTAACGTTAACGGACGGGACCAATGGCTCTTCCCAGATCGCCGCGCGTGATCGCGCTGGCCAACCAGAAGGGCGGCGTCGGTAAGACGACGACCGCCATCAACCTCGGCACGGCGCTCGCCGCCATCGGCGAGGACGTGCTGATCGTCGATCTCGACCCGCAGGGCAACGCCTCGACCGGTCTCGGCATCGACCGCAAGAGCGCGGTCGGTGTCCACCTACGACCTGATGCTGGGCGAGGCGACGCTGGCCGAGACGGCGGTGGCGACAGTCGTGCCGCGCGTCGCGGTAGCGCCTTCGACCCTCGACCTTCTCGGTGTCGAACTCGAGATCGCGGACCGTCCGGACCGCGCCTACCGGTTGCGCAACGGCGCTGTTCGGGCAAAGCGAGACGGATTCGAGTCGGCCCCGAAACTACACCTACGTTCTGGTCGATTGCCCGCCGTCGCTGAACCTGCTGACGATCAACGCGATGGCGGCGGCGCACTCGGTGCTGGTACCGCTGCAATGCGAGTTCTTCGCGCTGGAGGGGCTGAGCCAGCTCCTCCAGACGGTCGATCAGGTGAAGCAGACGCTCAATCCGGAGCTTAGCATCCACGGCATCGCGCTCACCATGTACGACAGCCGCAACAACCTCTCGGGGCAGGTGGTGGCCGACGTGCGCGCGCACATGGGCGACGCGGTCTACGAGACAGATCATCCCGCGCAACGTGCGCGTATCGGAGGCGCCATCGCACGGCAAGCCGGTGCTGCTCTACGACTTCAAGTGCGCGGGCAGCCAAGCGTATCTCAAGCTCGCGGCGGAGATCATCCAACGCGAGCGAATGCTGAGGGCGGCGTGAACGGGAACGAAACGATGGCGGGGCGGTCGGCGATGGCGGAAGGCGGGGGCAGCGCGGGCATCGGCTCGGGCGGGGGCTCGCCGCGCTGATCGGCGACGTGAGCACCGACACCGCCACGACGACGGAACGGCCACGCGGCCAGCGCCGAGCTGCCGATCGCGGCCTCCAGCCCAACCCGCGCAACCCGCGCAAGGCGTTCGACGACGCCGACCTCGCCGACCTGACGCAATCGATTCGCGAGAAGGGCGTGGTGCAGCCGCTGCTGGTGCGGCCGCTGGCCGGACAAGACCGACGCGTTCGAGATCATCGCCGGCGAACGGCGCTGGCGCGCGGCGCAACGCGCCGGGCTGCACGACGTGCCGGTGGTGGTGCGCGAGGTCTCGGACAAGGAATCGCTCGAACTCGCGATCATCGAGAACGTGCAGCGCGCCGACCTCAATTCGCTGGAGGAGGCGCGCGGCTACCAGCAACTGATCGACGAATACAAGTACAGCCAAGCGGAACTCGCCGAGGCGATCGGCAAGAGCCGCTCGCACATCGCCAACACGCTGCGGCTATTGAAGCTGCCGGAGGCGGTGCAGGTCTACATCCTCGACGGGCGCCTCACGGCCGGACACGCGCGGGCCCTTCTGACGCTGGACGATCCGCTTGCGGCGGCGCAGCGCATCCTCAACGAGGGGATGAGCGTGCGCGACACCGAGGCGATCGGCACCGGCGAGGGACGCAAGAAAGGCGCGGGCGGGCGGAAGGCGAGAGCGAAGGACGCCGACACGATGGCGTTGGAAAAGACGCTGTCCGACCGGCTGGGGCTCGACGTCACCATCGCCGACAAGGACGGGCGCGGCGAGGTCCGCGTCAAATACGCGACGCTTGAGCAGCTCGACGAAGTCTGCCGTCGGCTGAGGGGATAGGGGACCCAGCGGGCCTTCGCGTGCCGGACGTTGCACTGGCCGGCGCATCTCTGATCGCCGTTAGGCATTTACGACAGGCGCTCTCTTCCGGCGGCCAGCTCGGATCTTGGCTGCGGAGATCGGATTGATGTACCCGGTCGCGGCTCCCGGGCCGTGAGACGAGCGTTACGTCGGGTGCGATCGGCGCGGCCTCGGTCCAGCTGGCGAAGGCGCGCGGGGCGAACGTGACGGCCGTGTGCAAAACCGAGGCGGTCGAAATCGTTCGCTCGCTCGGCGCCGACCGCGTCACCGACTACAAGCGCGACGACTTCACCAAGCTCGGCGAGACGTTCGATACCGTGTTCGACGCGGTCGGCAAGTCGTCGCTCGGCCGGTGCCGGATGCTGCTCGGCGGACGCGGAACGTTCATGGCAACGGATCTCGGGCCGATGGCGCAGAACCCGCTGCTCGCGGTGAAGACGGCGATCTTCGGCGGCAGGACGAAGGTGTCCTTTCCGATCCCGCGCTATCGGAAGGACGACGTGCTCTACTTCCGCGGCCTCGTCGAGGCCGGCAAGTTCCGGCCGGTCTCGACGTATCGCGTCGCTTCGACGATGTCGTCGAGCCGATAGACGCGGTCGATGACCGGCGAGAAGATCGGCAACGTCGTGATTGCCGTCGCGGACGGCGCGAGCGACGGCGCCGCCAACTCGCCGGGGGTGTTCATCACCTCTGGGCCGCCGGCTTCCAAGCGGCGATGCGAGCGTCGGCCTCGGCGAGCCTGTCCGGCGGCAACATGCCGGCGGCCATCTGCATGTTCCGTTGCGCGAACTGGTGCCCGCCGCGCGCAGCGAGCGCGAACCATACGTACGCGATCTCGATGTCGCGATCGACGCCTTCGCCCTTTGCGTACTTCAGGCCGAGGTTGGCCTGTGCGTTGACGGAGCCCTGATCCGCGGCGAGCTGGTACCACTTTGCTGCCTCCGCGAAATCCTGAGGTACGCCGTGGCCGATGTTGTAGGCGTCGCCGAGATTGCTCTCGGCGTAGGCGTTGCCCTGCTCGGCGGCGAGGTTGAACCACTTCACGGCGGTGGCGTAATCCTGCGGGATGCCGGCGCCTGATGCGTATGCGGCGCCGAGAGCGTTCTGCGCGTCGGCGTCGCCCTGGTCCGCGGCGAGCTTGTACCATTTCACCGCCGCGCGGAGATCCTTCGGCACGCCGGCGCCATCGGCGTACATGAAGCCGAGGTTGCGTTGCGCGCGCGGATTGCCCTGGTCGGCGGCGAGCTTGTACCACTTCACCGCCTCGGCGAAATCCTGATCCACGCCCTGTCCGTTGTCGTAGAGGACACCCACCCAATTCTGAGCATCGGCGTTGCCGGTGTCGGCTAGCGGCCGCCAAAGGCCCAAGGCGGCGGCATAATCGGCGTGGTCGTAGGCGGCCTTGGCGTCTTCAAACGGGCCGGCGAGGGCGCCCCCGCAAGCAAGTCCAAGCAATAAAGCCGCGGTCGGAAGTACGCGGTGCAACATCGGCGGATCCTCCACTGGCTATTGTCTTTTTACTTCACCGGGCCGGCGGGGGCGAGGGCCCCGGTGCTCAGGTCCGCAGGCGGGCTGGAGCGAGCGCGGCGACGAGATGAAGCGCCTGGCCGACGACGGCGTCGGAGATAGCGCCGTGCAGGCGACTGTCGAGCATCGCCTGGTCGAGGATCGACAGGGCGCGCGCGATGCGCGCCGGCGGCCACCGTTCGATGGCCGAAGCCACCCGCGCCTGGCGCTGACGGAACACCGGGGGACGGGCGCGGGCCATGATGGCGGCGGGGGCGGCGCCATCGTCGTATGCCGCGCGGGCGGTCTCCAAGAAATTGAAGTGACGGAGCGCGGCACCGGCGACGACGAAGCCCGGTGTGCCGGCGGCGAGGAGACGGCGGTAGCCGCGGTCGAGGCCGGACGCATCGCCGAGGGCGACGAGATCGACCGTCTCGTCGATGGCGAAGGCGGCCGCGTCGCCGGTCGCGGCGCGCACGTCATCGACGGTGATCGTGCCGGAGCCGGCGGCGTACAGGCAGAGCTTGGCGACCTCGGCACGGCTGACGCGACGGTCGGCGCCGAGGAGGGCGCGGAGCGCGGCGCGGGCGTCGTCGGCGATGGTGAGACCGGCGTCGGCCGTCTCGCGGTCGATGACGCGATCGAGATCGCGATCGGCATCGGCGTAGCAGGCGACGGCGGCGGCGCACGCATGGGATTCGCACAGGCGGCGAAGCGGCGCGGTCTTGCGCAACTCGCCGGCGGTGAGGACGATCCACGCGTCCACCGGCGGTGCATCGAGTACGGCGGCGACGGCCGCGTCGATCGCGCGCGCGCCGACGCGAATTTGGATCACGCGCGGGCCGCCAAACATCGGCACGGCGTGCGCCTCGTCGGAGAGAAGGCCGGGATCGTCGGCGACAGCGTCGGCTTCGAGGCGGACGCGCGCCATCGAAGTCGTCGCCGGCGACGGCGTGGGCGAAGACCCCGGCGCGCTCCGACACGGCGCCGTCGTCGGGCCCGTATATGAGCACGACGCGGATCGCGGGGTCGGGCCGCGACAGGAAGCGGTCAGCGTCGGCGAGTTTGATCTGTACCACGGGCGCAGGTTCTAGCACGGATGCGGTCACGGGAAACCGGCTGGCGTCGCGTCCGCGTTGGGCGCGCAGTTTGGAGAAGAATTCCCGATGGTCCATCATGGGGGAAAGCCCGTTCTCGCCGCACCGACCCAACGGATCATGAAAGCGATCGTCTACGAGAGATACGGACCCCCTGACGTGGTGCATCTGGCCGAGGCGTCGAAGCCGGTCCCGAAAGACGACGAGGTGCTCGTGCGGGTGCGCGCCGCGGCGGTGACCGCAACCGACGCGATCGCGCGCAAGGGCGCGCCGTTCACGATTCAATTCGCCACCGGGTTGACGCGACCCAAGACGACGATCCTCGGAACGGAGTTCGCGGGGGACGTCGAAGCGGTCGGCAAAGACGTGACGCGCTTCAAACCGGGCGACGCGGTGTTCGCGGCGAGCGGCGCGGGCTTCGCCGCGCACGCTGAGTACATCCGCGTTGCCGAGAAGGGCGCGATCGCCATCAAGCCGGCCGGCATGAGTTACGAAGAGGCCGCCGCGATCTGCGAAGGCGCGCTGACCGCGCTCCCGTTTCTGCGCGACGTCGGCAAGATCGCGCCCGGCGAGCACGTGTTGATCAACGGCGCGTCGGGCGCGGTCGGATCGTCGGCGGTGCAGATCGCCAAGCACTTTGGCGCCGAGGTGACGGGTGTGTGCAGCGGTGCCAGCGCCGCGTTCGTCACCTCGCTCGGGGCGGACCACGTCATCGACTACACGAAGGAGGACTTCGCGGCCGGCGACGCGCGGTACGACATCGTTTTCGACACGGTCGGCAGCGCCTCGTTCGCGCGGAGCAAGCGCACGCTGAAAGAGGGGGGCAGGTACATGACGACGGTGCTCGGGCCGGCGATCCTGCTGCAAATGGCGTGGACCTCGATGATCGGCGACAAGAAGGCCAGCGTCGCCTTCGCCGGATTGCGGCGGCCGGCCGATAGAGCCGCCGATCTCGGCCTTGCCGGCGCAATGTTCGAGGCTGGCGAACTGAAAGCCACGATCGACCGTCGGTACGCGATGGAGCAAATGGCCGAGGCGCACGCCTACGTCGGTGGCGGCCACAAGCGGGGGAACGTCGTGATGACGACGTCGAACGTTGACTGAGACGGCGACGCTCCGCGCGCTTATCGCCGCAAGCGATCGCGCGGGCCGCGGGCGTCCTCACCTGATCATCATCGTGCTCGGAGTGTGGAGCGAGGGCTGCGATCGAGCCTGGTGGGACGGGCGATGCAGCGGCAAGCCCAAACATCCGCGGCGACCGGTCACGCCCTAGGCTGCGTCATGCCGCGCAGCGGCCAGACAATCGCGTTCGATCCAAACTGGAAAGAGGTGGAGGAATTTCGCATCGAGCCGGACGACCTGAAGCGGTGTCTGGACGCCGTCTTGTGGGACGTCAGATGCGGCCGGTGGCGGCGGCGGAGGCGAGCGCGAGCTGGATGTCGTCGGCGACGAGCACCGCGGCGCGCGTCTCCGCGTCCAGCTTGGCGCGGGTGTTGGCGAACACCTGGTTGACGCGGTCGTAGCTGGCGCTCTTGCGGCTGGTGGCGCGGAGCACGATCTCGCCGGTCGCCGCCGACGTCACCTCGTAGGTGGCGGCGACGGTGACCGCGTAGGCGGGCGAGGTCTGCACCGGGGTGACGCCGAGCGCGTTCTCGTCGGTGGTGACGGTAAGGCGCATGCGGTAGAGCGCGCCGGACGGTTGACCGCTGCCGCCGCCGTAGAGCGTGAACAGCAGGCGGTTGCGGATCTCCTGCGCGACGCGGGTATCGACCGGCTCGACGAAGACGCTGTTGAGCGCAGAGGTGACGGCCTGGCCGGACGGGCCTGGGCCGTAGAGCGGCTGCACGGTGCAGCCCGCGAGGGTCGCGGCCAACGCAACGAGAATCGTCCGGCGGTCAAACGACGACATTGACGATCCTCTTCGGCACCACCACGACGCGCTTCGGCGCATGGCCCTCCAACGCGCGGCGAACCGCGTCCAGCGCCAACGCCGCCGTCTCGATTTCAGCTTGTGATGCATCGGCGGGGATTGTCAATTCGGCGCGCTTTTTGCCGTTGACCTGCACGGGCAGCGTCATGGTGGAGGTCGCAAGGAGCGAGCGGTCGACCTCGGGCCAGGCGCGCGTTGCCACGAGATCTTCGTGGCCGAGCGCCGCCCAGCACTCCTCGGCGAGGTGCGGCACCATAGGCGCCATCATCAGGATGACGAGGTCGAACGCCTCGGCAATGGCGCGGGTGAGCGAGTCGTCGCCGCCGTTCGGCGCGCGGGCCTGGACGGCCGCGCCGACGGCGTTGACGAGCTCGTAGATCTTGGCGACAGCGACGTTGAAGCGGAGCGAGCCGATAGCATTCTCGACGTCGGCGAGGGCACCGTGGGCGGCGCGGCGGAGCGCGGTCGCGGCCATGCTCGGCTCCCCATCGGTGGCGCCCGCCGCGCCGGCGGCGCGCCACTCGTCCACCAGCCGCCACACCCGCTGCACGAAACGATGGGCGCCGGCGACGCTCTCCTCGGTCCAGATGATGTCGCGTTCGGGTGGCGAATCCGACAGCATGAACCAGCGCGCGGTGTCGGCGCCGTAGCTCTCCATGATGTCGCTCGGGTCGATGGTGTTGCGCTTCGACTTCGACATCTTTTCGATGCCGCCGATCTCGACCTCCTGGTCGGTGGCTATCTCGAAGGCCTTGCGCGTGCCGTCGACGTCGATGAAACGAACCTCGGCCGGGCTCGCCCAGGTTCCGTCGGCGCGGCGGTAGGTCTCGTGCACGACCATCCCCTGTGTGAACAGGCCGGCGAACGGCTCATCGAGCGACAGGTGTCCGGTGTCGCGCATGGCGCGGGTGAAGAAGCGCGAATAGAGGAGATGCAGAATCGCGTGCTCGATGCCGCCAATGTATTGGTCGACGGGCAGCCAGCGGTCGGCGGCGGCGCGGTCGGTCGGCGAGGGCGCGGCGGGCGCGGTGAAGCGCGCGAAGTACCAGGACGAATCGACGAAGGTGTCCATGGTGTCTGTTTCGCGGAGCGCCGGCTTGCCGCACTTGGGGCAGGCGACGTGCTTCCACGTCGGGTGGTGGTCGAGCGGGTTGCCGGGCTTGTCGATGACGACGTCGTCGGGGAGGAGGACCGGCAGGTCCTCCGGCGGCACCGGCACGACGCCGTCGTGCGGACAATGGATGACGGGGATCGGGCAGCCCCAGTAGCGCTGGCGCGAGATGCCCCAGTCGCGCAGGCGGTAGTTCACCTGGCGCACGCCCTGTGGCGCGCCGGCGAGCACGGTCGATTCCAGGCGGCGGGCGACCTCTTCCTTGGCCGCGTCGACCGTCATGCCGTCGAGGAAATCGGAATTGATCAGCTCGCCGTCGCCGACGTAGGCCTCGGTGCCGGTCTCGAACTGGAGGACCCACTCGGCCGCTTCGGCGCCGTTCTCCAGCGCGTCGAGCGGGGCGACGACCGGAATGATGGGGAGCTCGTACTTGGTGGCGAAATCGTAGTCGCGCTGGTCGTGCGCCGGGCAGCCGAAGATCGCGCCGGTGCCGTATTCCATCAGCACGAAGTTGGCGACGTAAACGGGAATCGTCGTGCCGGTGCGGAACGGGTGGACGGCCCGGTAGGGCGTCTCGTAGCCCATCTTCTCGGCGGTCTCGATCGCCTCGGCGCTGGTGCCGGCGCGGTGGCACTCGGCGATGAACTCGGCGAGGTCCGCGTCGCGCCCGGCGAGCGTTTCAGCGAGCGGATGGTCGGGCGAGACGGCGATGAAGCTCGCGCCGAACAGCGTGTCCTGGCGCGTGGTGAATACCTCGATCTCGGTATCCGCCGGACCTTCGACGAGGGGGAAGCGGACGCGCATCCCCTCCGACTTGCCGATCCAGTTCTTCTGCATCAACCGGACCTTCTCCGGCCAGCGGTCGAGGCGGTCGAGCGCGGTCAGGAGGTCGTCGGCGTAGTTGGTGATCTTGAGAAACCACTGGGTCAGCTCGCGCTGCTCGACCTCGGCGCCGGAACGCCAGCCGCGCCCGTCGATCACCTGCTCGTTCGCGAGCACGGTCTGATCGACCGGGTCCCAGTTGACCTTGGACTGCTTGCGGTAAGCGAGGCCCTCGGCGAGCAGGTCCAGAAACAGGCGCTGCTGCTGGGCGTAGTAGGTCGGGTCGCAGGTGGCGAACTCGCGCGTCCAGTCGATGGAGAGGCCCATCGTCTTCAACTGGGCGCGCATGACCGCGATGTTGTCGTAGGTCCATTTGCCCGGGTTGACGCGGTTCTGCATCGCCGCGTTCTCGGCGGGGAGACCGAAGGCGTCCCAGCCCATGGGGTGAAGAACGTTGTGGCCCTTGACGCGCATGAAACGGGCGATGACGTCGCCCATGGTGTAGTTCCTGACGTGCCCCATGTGGATGCGCCCCGACGGGTACGGGAACATCTCCAGCACGTAGTACTTCGGGCGCGGATCGTCGTTCGCGGTCTCGAAGATGCGGGCGTCGGCCCACGTCTTTCGCCAGCGCGGCTCCGCCTCTTTCGGATTGTATCGCTCGCTTGCCATGGCGCGGACCATCACCAGAATCCTCGCCGGCGGTCAACAGCTTGAGCGGCCGGATTGCCCGTGTTAGGCGCTCGCGCCATGGCGACGACGGTCGAGCGGCTCGCGGCGGTCAAAGCGCGCATCGGCGCGGCGGAGAAGGCAGCCGGGCGACCGCCGGGCTCGGTCAGGCTTATCGCGGTCTCCAAGACGTTCGACGCGGACCATGTCCGCCCGGCGCTCAAGGCGGGCCAGCGCGGGTTCGGGGAGAACCGCGTGCAGGAGGCCAAGGCGAAATGGCCGCCGCTCCAGGCCGAATTTCCCGACGTCGAACTTCACCTGATCGGACCGCTGCAGACCAACAAGGCACGCGAGGCGGTGGCGCTGTTCGACGCGATCCACACCATCGACCGCGAGCGAATCGCCGCGGCGGTGGCGGACGAGATGCGCCGTCAGGGGCGGACGCTCCGCCTGCTGGTGGAGGTGAACACCGGCGGCGAGGCGCAGAAGGCGGGGGTGGCGCCGGACGAAGTCGAGGCGTTCGTCGCGCGCTGCCGCGAGACGCACGGTCTCGCGATCGATGGGCTGATGTGTATCCCGCCGGTGGACGATGTGGCGACGCCGCACTTCGCGTTGCTCGCCAAGATCGGCAAGCGGCTGGGCGTGAGATCGCTGTCGATGGGGATGAGCGCCGACTTCGAAACGGCGATCGCGCTCGGCGCGACGGACGTGCGCGTGGGGAGCGCGATCTTCGGGGAACGAACGTGACCGGTACAAGAGAAAAACGCGGGCCAGAAGGCCCAGGCGGCGGGGGTCATCAGCCACTTGGCGCTCAAGGGAGAACCCCATCTCCCACTGACCTCAACTAATGAGGTCGATTGGAAACCGCATGTTGTCCTCGCTTACTTCTTGCACCGCCCGCCGGGGGCAGGCGGGGATGAGTCCTTGCTCCGTCTTCCTCCCTTTGCCGCATCCAACAACGCCGCTGCGTCAACGCTGAGTCGCGCGGAAGCGCGGCCGACGGGCGGCAACAAAAAAGGCCCACCTCTCGGCGGGCCCAACACCACTCCCACCGCGACTCAAAATCGCAGTAGGAGTCATCAGCCTTGCGGCACTTACACGGGGAACTCCATCCGGCTGCCTCAACTGATTATTCACACTGATTTTCACTCATCTCGCAAGGATCAAGAGTACAAGCAGACGTGCGGGACACCGTTGATCCCAATCGACGCGCGAGCGATCATGCGACTCGGAGATGGGGTCCTCCACCAACCGCCGGCCGGGCTGATGACTCCTGCTGCAAGCGGTGCAGTGGGAGTCGGTCCTTCGACGCTCATTGCGACAATTGATGCGTGCGGTCATCGCCCTTGGCCGCGGCAATCATTGGGGGGGTGTCAATGGCGAGGCTCAGCAACGCGCGAACCATCCTGGATATCGAAGGGATCGTCTCGGTGCTCGATCGGCCGGGTCGGGATCGTCACCACTGGCAGGCGAAGGGCGTCGACTGCACGCGCGAGAGCCACCGGTATTCAGGGGGAACCTATGCCTTCACGATCGACGTCCTGCAGCTGAAGCTCATCCGCGCCGGGCGGACGGTATGGCACGCGATCCTCGTGACGGAGCTGTGGCGCGGCGCGGGCGAGGCAGACGTCGACATGCGGGCGACGAGATGGCTGAAGCTGCTGCGCGGCAAGAAGTCGGATGTCACGGCCTGGGTTCGGGCTCACCGGGACGCACGAGGCGCACCTGACACAAACGCCGATATGGAGAATACGCTGAAATGACCGGACGGATCGCATCGATCGACGCATTTGAAATCCTCGACTCGCGCGGCAACCCGACGCTGCGGGTCGCTTTCGTCCTCGGCTGCCAGAGCCGTGACGGAGCATTCGCGCGCGCATCGGTTGCCCTGCCGGACATCGAACTCACGCACCAGGCGCTCGAGATCATTGCAGTACTGGCACCGGTGGCGCTCCGCGCGGGGCGCTCACAGCCGCACCCGACTTTCCGGGCGAAGGCTTGAACGAGCCGGGAAGCTCCCATATGTGTAGCGAAGGCGGTGGAGTCCGCCGATAATCGCCCGCTGGGCCAATGACTCCTGTCAAGTGGAAGTGACAGGAGGTGTGCATGGCGAACGCAGGCGGTTTTTGCGCTGGGGTGCTGACGTCCGCCAGGGCGGTTTTCCCGAATCTCAAATCGCTCTTCGATGATGCTGTTGGGTGCTGCTGCGCGTCCCAAGCATCGCGCCGAGCTGTCGCTGCGAGCGGTAGCACTGAAGAAGGGCTTTGGTCGCTCGCGTGCCTGAGGCGCCCGAGCACGCGCCGCGCCGCCTCGCAGACGCGACCACGCCCACCCGCGGCTTGCGGCATCTTTTCCGTCCTCGGGACTGGAACTCGAACCGGTGGGTGATGATCCCATGTCCACGGTTCAGCCTGTGTCCCGCTTCGAATCGCGCCGTCATGCGCGCCCAAAGGTTGAGGTGCGTCCGGAGACATTCGAGAGCATCCTGTTCGTCGATCCGACAGATGCCCGCGAGCCTTCCGACGCGCCCGATTTCTTCGTCGACCTCAACCTCGACCAGATCGTGGAATCGGTTACCAGCGGCAGCCAGGAGTATAATCTCAAGCCGTTCTTCCATGCTCCGCTGTCCAACCTGGACGAAATCGAGTACCGACACGAAATCCTCCATGACCTGGAGCGGGAGCCGATATCTCGCGCGGTAAGGGACTTCGCCGAACAGGCCCGTGACGTGCGGAAGAGCCTCGCGACGGCGGACAAGCTCCATTACAAGCGTCAGAAGCAGGCGGTCTTTTTGGATGCAGTCGAAATCTACTGCCGGCGGTGCGGCGGCTTGCCGAAGCGCTGAATGCAAGCGAGCTCGGGTCGCGAGGTTTTCAGGCTCTGCGCGACTATCTCGGCCGATACGTGGACGCCCCGACCTTCACGGTCGTCGAAACCGAAACGAAGAAGCTGAAAGCCGATCTGGCCACCGTGCGCTATTCGCTGCTCATCAAGGGCAGCGCGGTCAAGGTGAGGCGGTACGATTCGGAACCGGACTACAGCACCGACGTGCTCAAGACCTTCGACAAGTTCAAGCAGGGGGAGGTCAAGGGCTACAGCGCCAAATTCCGCGACGCGCTCGATATGAACCATATCGAGGCCGGAATCCTCGACTTCGTCGCTCGGCTCCATCCGACGATCTTCGGGGAGCTTGAGGCGTACTGCGCCGAGAATGCCGGCTTCATCGATCCGGTCATCGAGCGGTTCGATCGCGAAGTCCAGTTCTATCTGGCTTACCTGGAACACGTCGCCCGGCTCACCCAGGCCGGCCTGTCGTTCTGCTACCCGACGGTGTCGGACAAAGCAAGGAAGTCGCGCGACCGATGCCTTCGACCTTGCCCTCGCCAACAAGATAATCGGCGACGGCAAGGTCGTCTGCAACGACTTCCACCTCGACGGCGAGGAACGCATCGTCGTTGTCTCCGGTCCGAACCAGGGTGGCAAGACCACCTTCGCCCGCATGTTCGGCCAGTTGCATTATCTCGCCGCCTCGGCCTACCGGTCCCCGGCACGACGCCCAGCTCTTCCTCTTCGACCGGCTGTTCACCCATTTCGAGCGGGAGGAGAGCATCGAGACGCTGCACGGCAAGCTGGAGGACGACCTCGTCCGGATGCACGCGATCCTTGAGGACGCGACGCCGCGAAGCGTGATCATCATCAACGAGATTTTCACCTCGACCACGCTGCAGGATGCAGTGCTGCTTGGCAAGGCGGTGATGAGCGAGATCATGGCCCTCGACGCGATCTGCGTCTGCGTGACGTTCCTCGATGAGCTCGCCTCGCTCAGCGAGAAGACCGTCAGCATGATGAGCACGGTCGTGCCCGACAACCCGGCGGACCGGACTTCAAGGTCGTGCGCCGCCCGGCAGACGGGCTCGCCTACGCGCTGTCGATCGCGGAGAAGTACCGGATCACGCACAAGTCGCGGCTGAAGGAGCGCGTCTGTCAATCGGCGTTGGAAGGGGACCCCAGATCGGCGCGCAAAAGGGACCCCTCTTTCTGTGAGGCGGGAGGCGCGCCGACCGGACCGCCGCGGGAGCGGTCAGGGCGGAGCGGCGGGCCGGGTCGGCGCTTTGAGGATGGTCAGGCGCGGTTCTTGAAGCGCCAGCTTTCGTTGCCGGTCTCGACGATCTCGCAGTGATGCGTCAGGCGATCGAGGAGCGCGGTGGTCATCTTGGCGTCGCCGAAGACGCTCGGCCATTCGCCGAAGGCGAGGTTGGTCGTGACGATGACGGAGGTCTGCTCGTAGAGCTGGCTGATCAGGTGGAAGAGGAGTTGGCCGCCGGACTGGGCGAAGGGCAGGTAGCCGAGCTCGTCGAGGACGATGAGGTCCTTGCGCGATAGCGAGTCTGCCATGCGTCCTTGCCTGCCGGCACGTCCTTCGGCCTCGAGCTTGTTGACGAGGTCGACGACGTTGAAGAAGCGACCGCGAGCGCCGCTGCGGATACAGGCCCGGGCGATGGCGATGGCCAGATGTGTCTTGCCGGTGCCGGTGCCGCCGACCAGGACGAGGTTGCGCTGATGGGCGAGGAAGTCGCCGCCGGCGAGGTCACGTACCAAGGTCTCGTTGATCGGCGTGTCATCGAAGACGAAGTCGTCGATGTCCTTGGCCAGCGGCAGCTTGGCGATGGTCAGCTGGTACTTGATCGACCGGGCCTGCTTCTCTGCGATCTCGGCGGTGAGCAGGTCGCCGACGACGCGCTGGGGCTCGTGCTGGCGCTTGACGGCGGTGGTGACGATCTCGTCGAAGGCCGCCATCATCCCGTAGAGCTTGAGCTCGCCCATGGCGGTCAGAATCTCGGAACGCTCCATCACAGGGCCCTCCTCAGACTGTCGTAGCGGGCGCAGTCGGCGTTGGGCTCGTGCCTGAGCCGAAGCGCCTCCGGGGTCATGATCGTGATCGCGGATGCCGGTTCCCGCTGCCGGGCGAGGATGTTGAGGATCACGTCGGCGGAGTGGACGCCTTCTCGCAATGCCTCGGCGCAGGCGGCCTCAACCGCAGCGAGCCCGTCGGCCAGGACAGCGGTCAGGACCTTGACCATCTGCCGGTCGCCATCCGCGGCTCCCACGAGCTTGCGTCGTATGCGTTCGATCGCCGCCGGCAAGACCCAGTCCTTGAACGGCGCCCCGTTCCTCAACGCACCCGGCTTGCGGGCCAGCACCGGAACGTAGTGCCATGGGTCGTAGATGTTCCGGTCGCGGCCGAAGTGGCGGCCATGTTCGCCGACGAGCCGGCCGTCCTGGCGCAGCTCGATCCGATCGGCGTAGGCGCGGACCTCGACCGGGCGACCGACGGCGCTGGCCGCCACCGAGTAGCGATTGTTGTCGAAGCGGACCAGGCAGGTCTTGGAGACCGACGCGGGCACGGCGTGGAACCCGTCGAAGCGGCCGGTGTAGGGCACCAGCCCCGGCCGCTCTTCCTCAAAGACCTCCCAGACCGTCCGGTCGCGGAACTCGGGATGGCGATGGCCCTTGGCCGAGGCGATGCATTGGTCGAGCAGCCAGGCGTTCATCTCGTCGTAGTCCTTCACCCGAAGCCGAGGCGTGAAGAAGCGCTCACGGATATTGCCGACCTGGTTCTCGACCTGCCCCTTCTCCCAGCCCGATGCCGGCGTGCAGGCGACCGGGTCGACCAGATAATGCCCGCACATCTGCAGGAAGCGGCGGTTGTAGGCGCGCTCCTTGCCGACGAAGATCGTCTCCACCGCCGTCTTCATGTTGTCGTAGATGCCGCGGGTGCAGGCGCCCTTGAAGAAGGTGAACGCCCGATCTGGGCGTCGAACACCATCTCCTGGGTTTCGCGCGGATAGGCCCGACAAACAGCATCCGGCTGTGGCACAGCCGGACATGGGCGACCTTCACCGTCACCGTCGTGCCGTTGATCAGCACGACCTCGTGGCTCCAGTCGAACTGGTAGGCTTCCCCGGGCGCAAAGCTCAGCGGCACATAGGCTCCCAGTCGAGGCCGACCGGTCCGCTGCCAGGCCCGGGCATAGCGCCGGACCGCATCGTAGCCGCCGCGTAGCCAAGGCTTCGCGGATCCTCGAACACCCGGATCAGCGTCAGCCGTTCCCGGCCGACTTGGCCGCGTTCGCCGCCAACAGCCGGTTCAGTTCGTCCTTCCATGGACCGATCTTCGGCTGTGGCTGGAGCCGCCCGTTCATACTCGAACGCGGTCGCACCGCTGCGGAGCACCTTCCTGACGACCTTCCGCGAAACTCTCAGTTCGCGGCAGATCGCCTTGATCGACTTCCCCTGAACAAAATAGGCGCGACGGATCTTCGCGATCGTCTCCACAACCAGCATCCCCAACCAGGCCCCCGATAAAACCGGGAGCGTTGTGGACCCCCTCGTCGCGGGGGTCCCGTTTGGACGCCGATCACCCCGAAAACGGGGTCCTTATTCCACGCCGATCAACAAAACAATCAGTTACTGAGATGCGGGCACACCTCGCGGAGGCACTCTCATCGCACCAACGGCGGGCCAACGGAATCATCGAGTTGGTCCAACGTACCGCCGCGCGGATCATGGACGTCCCCATCAGAACCCTGGAGGGGGTTGAGCCGCTCGAAATCCGGCACGAGGCCTATTGGGTGATGCCGGAGAGTTCCGCCGCGCTCGGCTCCCTTCCGTCGACTGCCCTCGACAGCTTCC
This sequence comes from uncultured Alphaproteobacteria bacterium, assembly GCA_963749755.1. Taxonomy (GTDB): domain Bacteria; phylum Pseudomonadota; class Alphaproteobacteria; order Rhizobiales; family Kaistiaceae; genus JBBDMC01. The sequence goes on along the minus strand of CAVVOK010000004.1, from coordinate 265,030 downwards.
TGCCGAAGTCGCTGCGCAAGGTTCGCGTTCGAAAACGCCTCGGCGATGCGATCAAGTCGGTCGTGCGGCTCAACGTCGAGAACCTGCGTTGGGCGATATTGCAGGACATCGACGATGCGTTTCGGAGGATTGGCGCAATGCTTGACCGGCGCGTTGCAGCGCCATTGAGACGACGCGCACCATCATGCTTTCCGCGCGGGACCGCCGCCGCGAGCGCGGCGACCAAGTGGGTGCGGAGATCAAAGAGGCCCGATCTTCTCTGGCCAAACTTGCGGGGGTTGGCGCCGAGACCGCCCACATCGCTTGATCTTTTGCACGTAGGAATCGATGCGTTTGCAGGGCTGAGACTGGGGGTCAGACAAGGCGGTAAAGTCCGTCTCAAGTGCCAGTTAGCAACCAATAACTCATGCTGACCCGGTGGGAGGCCCTCGATGGCCGAAGTTGAGCACCTGAGTACCTCGTCATCGAGAGTTCGGCGTGCAATCAAAAGATTGAAGTCGCTTCGGGAGGGTGATCTTGCAGTGCTCGACGTCACGGCATGCGGACCGGCAGCGATACCTTCTCTCCGCGCGATGCTGTTCGAGCATGATCCAAGCGGTCTCTATGAAACCCGGCGCCGGGCTGTTTCGGCGCTCGCTGCGTTGAGAGCCTATGGCGTCCTGCTGGAGTTTATCGGCCTCCATGGCGATGCAGCCGATCCGGTCGAACGGCTCGGCGATGACGCGGTCGTCAACGCGGCGGCCATGGCTCTCGCGGGAAATCCGCAGTGAGCGCGTATTTCAGAACTGTTGCCGCCTAGCAAGACGCCGGCCGCTTGCGGGGATCATCCACGCACTCGGCGCATTTCAGAAGGGCAAGACATTCCGATCTTCGTTGACGCTCTTGGCGAGGACGACTGCCGGCGGGCGGCCGAGGAAGCCCTGATAAAACTCGGCGTTGCCGCTCGGTTGCCGCTGGTTGCAGCCGCGGACCGCGCTTGCACGCTCGTCAGAGCAAGAACTCGCGTCCAGCGTGCGCCGCCGGCGCAGCGCCTTTCGGCTGCTCGCGAGCATCGGCATTACGAAGAGCACGTGGGCTAGACTGCGGCAACTGATGGACGATACGGATGAAACGATAGCGGTCCTCGCGTGCAAGCTCGGTCTCGACCGAGGGGACAATGAACGCCCGCGTGCCTTGGCGCGTCTGCTCGACCTCCTACCGGGGGTGGATTGGATGCTGGCAGGTGAGATCAGGGGAATTCTCGCCACACAATCCGAGTTGGCCAAGCAGTTTGCGGCTAGACCACCGTAAACCTGTGCTCGCTGCTTCGAGGGGGCGCTGGATCTCCATCCCGCACCAAATCCGCCGACATCGCGTGGCCCGATTTACAGCGGTTCGGCAGTCAGATGCGCCGTCTCGTTCATGCGAACAACTTTGGTGTCGCTTCCCTCGATGGTTATCTCGCTGATCCCGCATGGACTCTGGTCCAACCGCCCATAGGCGGACACCGGCTGATCGAGGATCTGAAGAAGCAGCGCGCGGTTGGTGCTTTCATGTCCGACCAGGACAACCGTGTCAGCAGAATGCTTCTCGATCACGAAGCGCAGGGCATCCGCCGCGCGCGACCAACTGCTGCAACGACTCGCCGCCGGGGAAGCGAAAGAGGTGGGGCGCCGAAAACCATACGCAGAACCGATCGGGCGATTTCGGCCCGCGCCGCTTCGTGCGTCCGCCATTGCCATTCACCGCAATCGATATCGATCAGCTCCGGGAGGTTGTCGACCGCGACGCCACAGGCCTCGCCAATCAGTTTCGCCGTCGCCAGACATCGGCTCATCGGGCTCGAATAAACGGCTTGAAGGCGCCAGGCGGCGGCGATGCACCTGCCCGTCTGGTTGGCCTGACGGAGACCAAGCTCCGTCAGCGGTGTCTCCTGGCGACCTCGGAATCGCTCCGGCTCGATGCCTTCAACATGTCCGTGCCTGACGAGGATGATCGTTGTCATGTGATCACCAAGAGGGCCGCTTCGCAAACGCGGGGCGGCCCAAAAGGATAGCCGATCAGGAAGAGACTATTCGGAAGGAACAAGGGCCTCGTCTCGGGAAGTTCCACGGCCGCCTTGTTCAGGACAGCCCGCCGCAGTTTGATGTGCACCCGCCGCACGAGGTGCCGCCATAGGCTCGGCCTACGGAAGTGCGAAGCGAACTCCTGGTTTATCTCGATCGGCTGCCAATAATTGGCCTGCCATTCCCGGAAGCCTACGAAGAGCTCGCGAGCCTGCTCTGGCCTGATGGAAAGGAGTGTGCAATCGCAGCGAGCGCTGACCCGAACTCGGCCTTACGTCCAGATACGCTTCCATGGGAACCTCCCTTGAATGCGTTCCCGGCGTACAAACGCGTGTAACGGAACGTCGGCCGTGGCACGCCGCAGGATCTGCGGCTCGCGGGTCCGGTGGACGCGCCGCCGATCATCCACCGTCCGCGTCTTCGTCAAGAACGGTGTCTCCGGCCGGTGAACCGCGTCCACAACGGTTATGAGGCGCGGGCAGGGTCGCGTGGTAGGGTCGCCAGGGTCGATCACCATGCTGGAGCGCACGATGTCCGGAATCCCTTCTGGTTATGCGTTGCGCGTCCTCGCGGTGGCCGCTCCGGCGCTCGTTTTCATTCTGGGTGCCAGCACGGCGGGGCAGGGCGCGGAGCCGACCTCGGCGCTCTACACGCCGATGACAAGGCAGGTCGTCAACGTGCCGGACCGGCCGCTCGCGGTGTGCAACGACGGTTCGCGGCCGATCTTCTACTTCCGGCCGGGCACCGGCGATGACCGCAACAAGTGGGTCATCTACTTCCAGGGCGGGGGCGGCTGCTCGAACGACGATGCCTGTCGGGAGCGCGCGTTGTTTGCGAACGAGCTGACCAGCTCGTCGGGCTTTCCGGAGGCCATCCGGCCGGTCGGCCTGCTCTCCGACGGCGAGGGCTCGAACCCGGGGTTCGCGCATTTCAACCAGGTGTACCTGCACTACTGCAGCTCGGACTTCTACGCCGGTGACGCGGAGCGGACGATCGGCGGCGCGACGTGGCAGTTCCGCGGGCGCGAGATCGTCGACGCGACGCTGGATCAGCTAGTCGGCCGTGCAATCGACCATGCCTCGACGCTCGCGCAAGCGACCGATGTGCTGGTGGCGGGGAGCTCGGCCGGGGCGATGGGCGTCCACAACAACCTCGACCGCATCGCGGCGCGGCTGTCGTGGGCGAAGGTCAGGGGTGTCGCCGACGCGGGCTGGGTGCCGGCGACCTTCAAGCGCTACGCGCCGGGCGACCTCGACATTGGCAACGAGATGCCGGAACTCGGGGAGGTATCACAACGCGCAGCCGGACGAGTCGTGCGTGGCGGCGAACCCGGACAGCCCAAGCCAATGCCTCAACGAGGCGTTCGCCTTCCGGTACATCCAGACGCCGATGTTCGTGGTCGCGGACCAGCGCGACTCGACGCTGCTCGCGCTGCTCGGTGCCGGGGATACGCACCCGGACTCGGACGAGCGCGCATACATCGACGCCTACCGCGACGCGGTGCGGCGGTCGCTTGCCGTGGTGCCGGCCTATTTCGCGACCGACAACATCACGCACACGGCACTCCTCTCGGCGCGCTTCGAATTCTCCGCGATCGACGGGCGCAGGCTCAAGGACGTGATCGCCGACTGGTTCTTCGGCCGCGACGAGCACGTCCGCCTGATGGGCGATCCGGGCGAGGGGCTGGTGCCGGTGAGCCAGCCGTAGGCGGGCGGTGGGCCTATCCGACGGCGATGGACGTGGCGGGCCCGGCGCGTGCGAGGATGCAGCGCATGGCGGAGGGCGCCAGCGCGATGCAGCCGGCGGTCGGCGCGAAGTCGGGCGCGGCGATATGGAGGAAGATGGCGCTGCCAAGGCCCGGCTGCGGGTCGCGCCAGGTTGTAGTCGAGCACGACGACGACGTCGTAGAGGTGGTCGTCGCGCCACATCCGCTCGTGGCTTGCCGGGATAGGGAAGGCGCACGGGCCGGTTGTAGCGCCAGTCGGCGGGGTCGTCGCACCAGCCGAGCTCGGGGCGGATCGGCGCGGTGGGGAGGTCGCGGTCGCGGACGGGCAACCGCGTCCGGCCGGTAGAGACGTTGACGAGGCCGAATAGGCCGGCGGGCGTGGCGCCGTCGCCCTCGCGCTTGGCCCGGCTGATGCCGGTCCGCCCCAGCGCGACAGGGAACGGTCAGCGCGCCCGCGACGAGAAACCCGCGGCGGCGGTCGGCGGCGAGCCACGACACGAGATCCGCCGGAGCGCGCTGCCGCCGTCGTCATGAGAGCACGTCCGTCACGATTTAGCCATGGCCGGCAGCGTCGCCTTGCGCCCGCGGCCGGTTGGGGTCTACATCTTGCCGCGGCCTATTCCAAAGCGATTCCGCCGGTTTCGGGCCGGTCCAGGATCCGAGAGACAGAGGCGCCCCATGCCCGTCCGAAAGATCCTGGTCGTCGATGACGACGACGCGCTGCGCGAAAGCCTCGTCGAGCAGCTGTCGCTCTACGAGGAGTTCGAGACCGCCGAGGAGGCGAACGCCGCCAAGGGCGTGCAGCGGCGCGCGCCGGAGCCGGTCGACCTCGTGATCATGGACGTCGGGCTGCCCGACATGGACGGGCGCGAGGCGGTGAAGCTCTTGCGCAAGGGCGGCTTCAAGGCGCCGGTGATCATGCTGACCGGCGCAGGATTCCGAATCCGACACCATCCTCGGCCTCGAGGCCGGCGCCAACGACTACGTCACCAAGCCGTTCCGCTTCGCGGTGCTGCTCGCGCGCATCCGCGCGCAGCTCCGCCAGCACGACCAGAGCGAGGACGCGGTCTTCACCATCGGCCGCTACAGCTTCCGCCCGAGCGCCAAGCTGCTTGTCGACGACCAGCGGCGGCAAGATCAGGCTGACGGAGAAGGAAACCTCGATCCTGAAGTTCCTCTACCGCGCCGGCGAGAAGGTGATCACCCGCGACGTGCTGCTGCACGAGGTGTGGGGCTACAACTCCGGCGTCACCACGCACACGCTGGAGACGCACATCTACCGCCTGCGCCAGAAGATCGAGCGCGACCCGTCGCAAGTTCGGAACTGCTGGTGACCGAGGCCGGCGGCTACAAGCTGGTTCCTTGATGCGGCCTGCGCGAGACCGATCGGGACCGCGATGAGCCTTGAGAGCGACATCAGCCTGCTGCGGAGCATTCCGCTCTTCGCCGAACTGCCAACCGAGCAGTTGAGGCAGCTCGCGTTCAGCGCGGTGCGGCTCGAACTGCCTGAGGGACACGTGCTTTTTCGCGAGGCCACCAAGGCGGCGTCGGGGTTCGTGGTGTCGAGCGGCGAGATCGAGCTCACCGCGGGCACCGGCGACAAGAGGCGCGTGGTCGCGACCTGCGAAGTTGGGTCGCTGATCGGCGAGATCGCGCTGTTCGTCGAGACGAAACGGCCGGCGACGGCGACGGCGGTCGCGGCGAGCCAGGTGCTCGAGGTGGAGCGCAAGGTGATCCTCAGGATGCTCAGCGAGTATCCGCAGATCGCGGTCAAGATGCGCGCGGCGCTGTCGGAACGGCTGTCGGCGACGATGGGCGAATTGACCCGCGTGCGCCAGGCGCTGGCGACGGCCGGGCGGCGTGGCGGGCCGCGGCTTTAGCGACAAATGAATAGCGCCCAGCCCCGGGGGAGGCTGGGCGCCACGCGCTTACTAGCGCGACGCCGGTTTTGATCCCGACGCCGGCGGGCCACCCTCGGCGAGACGGGGGGCGCTACCGATGGTGGCAGCCCGCTCGTGACTGGAATTGGTGCGTTATCGGATCGTTTTCAAGGGGCCGGAGGACGGCCCGCGAGGGCGCCGCCGATCAATTCGACGTGCTCTTTAGCTGGATGCGGAAGAGCCCCGGATCCTGCGGCGTGTCGGTGGTGACGTTGTAGATCGCGACCGAGGTATTGAGCCCCTGCGCGTCGGTGACGATCCACTGACGAAGTTCGTAGGTCTTGCGGTCGAAAATCAGCGCGAGCTTGCCGTCGACCAACGCAGACTTCTCCACGATGAGCACCGAGATCAGGTCCGGCTCCTCGCGGACGGAATCGACCAGCTTGTCCGAGGTCAGATCGATCTCATTGGCGAGCAGGTATCGGAGCGGCGTCTTGGAGAGCGGATAGAGCTCCTGGGTGTTGGCGCGGCGATCCTCGATGGCGACGGTGCTGCCGTCGGCGATGACGTCGAGACGCGAAGGCGGACGGTAGTGGAAGCGGATGTTCCCCGGTCGGCTCAGGTTGAAGGTGCCCTCCGACTGCTCGCCGTAGGGCCCGATCTGGATGAACTGGCCCTCCATGGTGCGGAAGCTGTTGAAGTAGTCGCTGATGTGGGCGAGGGCGATCTGCTGGTCGGGGCTGAAGCGCGAGTTGGGCGACACGCGCGGAACGAACGTGGGCCGCCGGATCGCCGCCGTCGGCTCCGCGGTCGCCGTCACCGGCGCGGCCCCGGACGGACGAAGGTGCGGAATGGGAACCTTGACGCTGCCGATCGTGTCGGGCGGCGATCGGATCGCGATCACCTCACCGGCGGCCGCGAGCAGGGCGGCTGTGGCCGAGACCAGAGCCAGGGCAACGAAACCGACCAGCGTACGCGGCGCGTGGGATCTTCCGGGACTTACGGCCAAACGCCGTCTCCTTCGCGCGATTCGGGGGCGAAAAACGCTCCTCATGTGGCGTAGCGATGGCGCCTGGGCAAGACGTCAGCGCAGGGCCTCCTCATCGTCGCCGACCAGGATATCACGCTTGCCGGCGTGATTGGCGGGGCCGACGACGCCTTCCTGCTCCATGCGCTCGATGATCGAGGCGGCGCGGTTGTAGCCGATCGCCAGACGGCGCTGGATGTAGCTGGTGGACGCCTTGCGGTCGCGGAGCACGATGGCGACGGCGCGATCGTAGAGGTCGTTCGACTCGTCGTCGCCGCCAGTAGCGTGTCAAGCCGCCGTCCTCGTCGCCGTCGTCTTCCTCGCGGTGATCGCGGTCGAGATACTCCGGCGCGCCCTGCGCCTTCAGGTGGGCGACCACCTCCTCGACCTCCTCGTCGCAGACGAACGGGCCGTGCACGCGCTGGATGCGGCCGCCACCGGCCATGTAGAGCATGTCGCCCTGGCCGAGGAGCTGCTCGGCGCCCTGCTCGTTGAGGATGGTGCGGCGAGTCGATCTTGGAGGTGACCTGGAAGGAGATGCGGGTCGGGAAGTTTGCCTTGATGGTGCCGGTGATGACGTCGACCGAAGGGCGCTGGGTGGCCATGATGACGTGGATGCCGGCGGCGCGCGCCATCTGCGCGAGGCGCTGGACGGCGCCCTCGATGTCCTTGCCGGCGACCATCATCAGGTCGGCCATCTCGTCGATGATGACGACGATGAACGGCATCGGGTCGAGGGACAGCTGCTCCTTCTCGTAGATCGGCTCGCCGGTCTCGTGGTCGAAGCCGGTCTGGACGGTGCGCGCCAACTCTTCGCCGCGCGACAGCGCCTCTGTCAGGCGGGCGTTGTAGCCGTCGATGTTGCGGACGCCGAGCTTCGACATCTTGCGATATCGGTCCTCCATCTCGCGCACCGCCCACTTGAGCGCGACGACCGCCTGCTTGGGTCGGTGACGACCGGGGTGAGGAGGTGGGGGATGCCGTCGTAGATGGACAGCTCCAGCATCTTCGGGTCGATCATGATCAGCCGGCATGCCTCCGGCGTCAGCCGGTAGAGCAGCGACAGGATCATGGTGTTGATCGACACCGACTTGCCGGAGCCGGTGGTGCCGGCGACGAGCAGATGCGGCATGCGGGCAAGATCGACGATCACCGGCTCGCCGCCGATGGTCTTGCCGAGGCAGAGCGGCAGGCGCGCGCTTCCGGCGAAATCCGCCGCCGCCAGGAGCTCGCGCAGGTAGACGGTCTCGCGGCGCGGGTTGGGCAGCTCGATGCCGATGGCGTTCTTGCCGGGGATGACGGCGACGCGGCAGGAGATCGCGCTCATCGAGCGGGCGATGTCGTCGGCGAGGCCGATGACGCGGGACGACTTGATGCCGGGCGCGGGCTCCAGCTCGTAGAGCGCCACGACCGGGCCGGGGCGGACGTTGATGATCTCGCCGCGGACGCCGAAGTCGTCGAGCACGCCCTCCAGCACGCGGGCGTTCTCCTCCAGGGCGGCGGGGCTGATGGTGGCCTTGCGCTCGGACGGCACGCGGAGCGACGAGCAATTCGACCGGTGGCAATTCGAAGCCAGCGGCGCGCGACCACGCGCTTGCGCGCGCGGCTTGGACCGGGCTTTAGGCGGCGCGGGCAGTGGCTCGTCTTCTTCCTCGTCGTCCTCGACTTCGAGGTCGGCGTCACCCCAATCGTCGTCGAGCGCGAGCGTCGGCTCGATGCGGCGCGGGCGGCGCACCGGCGTCGAGTCGTGGAGCATCGCGCCGGCGGAGCGCGCCGAACAGGCGGAGGATCACGTGGGCGATGGCGCCCATGACGAGTGCGAGGCGCGTCGGGCGGTCGTCAATGTCGTCGTCTTCGTCATCGAACGCGTCGTCTGCATCTCCGACATCCTCGTCCTCGTCCACTTCGGCGACGATGCGCGGGCTGTAGCGCACGCGCGGCAGGTCGCCGTCCGCATCCTCGCCGTCGCCCGGCGGGCGATAGAGCCACAGCCCGGTGGCGTGGAGCATGAGGCCCAAGGCGAGAAGGGCCGCAGACAAGGCCGGTCAGGACCCCGGCGATACCGGTGAGGTCGCCGGGGAGAAGGAATGCCGCGGCGTTGAACAGAAGATCGCCGGCGGCGCCGCCAAGGCCGGTCGGGAGCGGCCAGGTGCGCGGTATTGGGAGGTTGGCGAGGGCGAGGGCGGCGGCGAGCGTACCGCCGAGCCACGTGACGAGCGTGCGCGCGGAACAACGGCTCGGCGCGCCGAACACCACGCGCCAGCCCCAGACGACTGGCGGCACCAGTACCAGCGAGGCGGCGACGCCGAAGAATTGCGTCATCAGGTCGGCGACCGCCGCGCCGGGGAAGCCCAGAATATTGCGAACCGAGCGGTCTGCGGCGTGGCTCAGGCTCGGGTCATCGACCGCCCAGGTGGCGAGGCTCGCGGCGACGGCGGCCGAGAGGGCCAGGACGGCGAGGCCGGTGAAGGCGGTGACGTTGCGCCGCACGATCCGGCGGAGCGCACCGTCGACGGCCGGAATCGAGGCGGAACGAGGAGAACGCATACGGTCTATCCCAGTAACCGGGACAGACCGTAGCCGCTGAGGGTAAAGCCGCCATTAAGCATATGGCCCCGGCAGGGAAATCCCCGCCGGGGCCATATCGCATCGCGGTTGGGAGGAAGGTTTACTGCACGACCTCGCCGTGGAGGTTGATGTCGAGACCCTCGACCTCGACCTCCTTGCTAACCCTCAGACCGATGATGGCATCGACCACCTTGAGGATGATGAAGGTGACGACGCCCGACCAAATGATCGTCGCCAGCGTGCCAAGGAACTGGATCCACACCTGGCCGGCGTTGCCGTCGATCAGACCGGAGTGGCCTTCGCCACCGACCGCCGAGACCGCGAACACGCCGGTGAGGATGGCGCCGACGAAGCCCCCTACGCCGTGGACCCCGAACGCATCGAGCGAGTCGTCGTAGCCGAGCATCGACTTGAGCGAGGTGGCCGCCCAGTAGCAAATGACGCCGGCGACGATGCCGATGACGAGGGCGCCCGTCGGATCGACCCAGCCCGACGCGGGCGTGATCGCGACAAGACCGGCAACGGCACCGGAGATGATGCCGAGGATGCTCGGTTTGCCCTTGGCGATCCATTCCGCGAACATCCAGCCGAGGGCGGCGGCGGCGGTGGCGATCTGCGTCACTGCCATCGCCATGCCGGCGCGGCCGTCCGAAGCGAGCTCGGAACCGGCGTTGAACCCGAACCAGCCGACCCACAGCAGCGAGGCGCCGATGACCGACAGCACGAGGTTGTGCGGCGCCATGCCCTCGATGGCCGAGGCCGACGCGCTTGCCGAGCACCAGGGCGCACACCAACCCGGCCACGCCGGCGTTGATATGAACCACGGTACCGCCGGCGAAGTCGAGAACGCCCAGGGTTCCAAGGAAGCCGCCGCCCCATACCCAGTGGGCGATCGGGCTGTAGACGAAGATCGACCACAGCACCATGAACCAGCACATCGCCGAAAACTTCATGCGGTCGGCGAAGGCGCCGGCGATGAGCGCCGGGGTGATAATGGCGAAGGTCATCTGGAACATCATGAACACCGACTCGGGGATCGTGCCCGAAACCGCGTCGACGCTCATGCCGGCGAGGAAGAAGCGGGAGAGGCCGCCGACGTAGTTGTTGATGCCGCCGCCGTCGGTGAAAGCGAGCGAGTAGCCCACCACCATCCATACGATCGTCACCAAGCAGGTGATGGCGAAGCTCTGCATGACGGTCGCCAGGACGTTCTTCTTACGCACCATGCCGCCGTAGAACAGCGCGAGGCCGGGAATGGTCATCATCAGAACGAGGGCCGTGGAGGTCAGCATCCACGCCGTGTCGCCCGCGCTGACGGCGGGCGCCTCGTCCTGGGCGAACGCCGGACCGGCTAACGCCAGTAGCGCGGCGGCGAGCAGAAACGATCTCGAGGTGCGGTGGTTCATGAAACGCCTCCTGGCGGGAGTAAATGTCCGGAAATCGTCCGGAAGAGGGGAGGATGAAACGCTCATGGCAGCCTCCGTCACAGAGCGTCGGAATCGCTCTCGCCGGTGCGGATGCGCACGGCGTGATCGAGCGGGATGACGAAGATCTTGCCGTCACCGATCTGACCGGTCTTGGCGGAGGAGGAGATGGCTTCGACGACCTTGTCGACTTGCTCGCTCGGTACCGCGACTTCGATCTTGACCTTCGGCAGGAAGCTCACCGCGTATTCTGCACCGCGGTAGATTTCGGTGTGACCCTTCTGGCGGCCGTAGCCTTTGACCTCGGTCACGGTAAGGCCCTGAACGCCGACGGCGGTCAGCGCGTCGCGGACCTCGTCAAGCTTGAACGGCTTTATGATGGCCATCACGATCTTCATGGCGTGGTTCCCGTTTCGGTCCGACGTCCGCCGGAAGGCGAGCGTGCGGGGCTGACATCACGTGCAACAGGCGCCTGGATGACTACGCGCCCCCCAAACCCCAGCGCCACGGTTTCAAGGTCCGTGCCAACCTTGCCGGTGTGCAAACGGGGCGGATTCGTGCCGGGAATTCGTGCGGTCACCGTGGAGTGCCCGTGCGCATGATGAAAAATTAGGCAATTTTGGCAAATTGCCTAATCAGGCGGCGACAATGAATTGATCACCGCTGGCGGATCAGGCCTTCCTGGGCGACGGACGCGACGAGCAGGCCGTTACGGTCGAACAGGCTGCCACGGGTGAAGCCGCGGGCGCCGGAGGCGGACGGGCTGTCTTCGGCGTAGAGCAGCCATTCGTCGGCCCGGAACGGGCGGTGGAACCATAGAGCGTGGTCGAGACTCGCGACCTGGAGGTCGTGGTCGAAGATCGCCCGGCCGTGCGCGAAAAGCGAGGTGTCGAGCAGCGTCATGTCGGAGGCATAAGCGAGGACGCTGCGGTGGATGCCGGGATCGTCGGGGAGGGCTCCGGTGGTCCTGACCCAGACGTGCTGCACCGGGTCCAGCCGGTCGCGGCTGAGATAGTGGCGGAGATCGACGGGGCGGAGCTCGATGGCGCGGGGACGCTCCCAGTAGCGGCGCATCGCCTGAGGCGCGTGGTGGACGTAGAGCTCCTTCAGTTCCCCTTCGCTCGGCAGATCTTCCGGTGGCGGCACCTTGGGCATCGGGATCTGATGATCGAGCCCCGGTTCGGCGATCTGGAACGACACCGCCATGGTAAATATCGCCTGACCGTGCTGAATGGCCACGACGCGACGGGTGGCGAAAGAATTGCCGTCGCGGATGCGGTCCACCTCGTAGAGGATCGGCACGGCGGGGTCGCCGGGGCGCAGGAAATAGGCGTGGAGCGAATGCGCGGCGCGGCCCTCGACGGTGCGGGCCGCGGCGACCAACGCCTGGCCGATGACCTGACCGCCGAACACGCGCTGCCAGCCGACTTGCGGGCTCCGCCCGCGGAACAGGTTGTGTTCGAGCGGCTCGAGATCGAGTATGGCGAGAAGCGTATCGAGAGCGCTCGTCATGACGAAGTCCGTGGGCCGTGAGAGCAGCGGGCAGCAGCGTCTTTCGGCCCGGGACGCAGGAGTGTCAAGCATTGGCGAGCACGCGCAGGGCTGACCGCGATATCGCCATCGCCGGCGGCGGCCAAGTGGGCCTGGCGCTGGCCCTGGCGCTCAGGCGCTCGGCACCGGACCTGGCGGTGACGCTGGTCGATGCCACCGACCCAAAGGCGCGCTCGCGGGCAGGGCGCGCCTCGACGATCGCCGCCGGCGGACGGCACGTCCTGGAGCGGCTGGGCGTGTGGGGCGAGATCGCGGGCGAGGCGCAGCCGGTCACGTCGATGATCGTCACCGACAGCCGCACGCGCGATGCGGTGCGTCCGGTGTTCCTGACGTTCGACACGGCGCGCGCCGACGACAGCGGCGCCTCCGCGCACCTCGTCGCGGACGGCGTCGTGGTCGCGGCGCTGGCGAGCGCGGCGACCGACGCCGGCGTCGAGATCGTGGCACCGGACGCGGTCGACGATTTCACCGTAGCGGACGGCGGCGTGTCCGTGACCACGCGGGGCGGCCGGACGATATCGGCGAAGCTACTGGTGGCGGCGGATGGCGCGCGCTCGCGGCTCCGCGCGCTTGCCGGCATCGATACGGTCGGCTGGTCCTACGGGCAATCGGGGATCGTAGCGACGGTCGGTCACGCCAAGCCCCACGGTGGGCGTGCCGAGGAGCACTTCCTGCCGGGCGGGCCATTCGCCATCTTGCCGCTCAAGCCGGATGACAACGGCGGTAACCGCTCATCGCTGGTGTGGACCGAACCGACCGACGTGGCGGAGCGGCTGGTCGCCACGGACGCGACGACGTTTCAAGTGGAGTTGGAGCGGCGCTTCGGGCACCGCCTCGGGCCGATCCGCGTGCTTGACACGCCGCGCGCGTTTCCGCTCGGGCTTTTGGTGGCGCGCGACTTCGTCAAGCAGCGCTTCGCGCTCGTCGGCGATGCGGCGCACGCGATCCACCCGATTGCCGGCCAAGGGCTGAACCTCGGCTATCGCGATGCGGCGGCGCTCGCCGAGACGATCGTCGAGGCGCATCGGCTCGGCCTCGACATCGGCGCCAAATCGACCCTCGTACGCTACGAGCGTTGGCGGCGGTTCGACACGGTCGAGATGGCGCTCGCGACGGACGGGCTGAACCGGCTGTTCTCCAACGACAACCCGCTCGTCCGCGTCGCGCGCGACGTGGGGCTGGCGCTGGTGGACCGCCTGCCGGCGGCGAAGCGGTTGTTCGTCGGCGAAGCGGCGGGCGACACGGCGGCCGCGCCACGGCTCCTCAAGGGCGAGGCGATCTAGTCGCGCGTGCGCGGTGGCTTCTTCCGAAGCTTCTCGATCTCGCGCAGGATGACGTCGCGGGTGCGGGTGAAATAGTCGACAAGAAGGGCGACCTCCGCCTCGCTGTAATTGTCGGTCAGGCGGTCGATCGCCGCGCCGAAGCCCGTGAAAGCTGCCGCGTGCCGGCGCGCAACGGCGGTCATGGTCACGTACACCTTGCGGCGGTCGGACGCGTCGCGTTCGCGGCGGGCAAGGCCTGCCTTCTCCAACCGGTCGATGACGCCGGTGATGGCGCCGGTGGTCAGACCCGTCGCCTTGGCGAGGTCGCCGGCCGTGACGCGATCGAGCCCGATCAGGTCGAGGCACTCGTAGTCGGTAAGGTTGATGCCGAGGCGGGCGGCGTTGGCCTCGGCGAGGACGTTACCGAGGCCACTTGCCTCGCGCGCCGTGCGGTTGAGCGCCGCGACGAGTTCTGCGCGGCGCGTCATTCGGCGCGATCTTTCCCCTTGCGTCCGTTTCGCGGGCATATATCTTATTTTCTAAGATATCTACGGAGTTAACCAATGATAGACAAAGATAATGCGGCGGCGCCGACGGGGGCAAGAGACGATGCCTGGCGCTATTCGAAACTCGCCATGGCGTGGCACGGCTGGGGATCGCCGGTCGGGCTCGGGCTGTTCCTGGTGGGACTTGGCGCCTTCCTGGCGCTGGCGCGGCGGGCGCTGATCGGAGGGTGAGCCGCCCCCGAGCGCGCACGCGTAAGGGATAGCCGGCAGCTACTCGTCCAGGGGACGGGCCTCGTCGGGGAGCATGATCGGGATCCCGTCGCGGATCGGGTAAGCGAGCTTCGCAGCGCGGCTGATCAGCTCTTGACGCTCGGCATCGTACTCGAGCGTCGTCTTGGTGAGCGGGCAGACCAAGAGCTCGAGGAGCTTCGGATCGATCGTTCCGGCGGTGCGGTGGGGATCGTTGTCGCTGGTCACTTCTGCACTCCCTGTCGCGCCTCAGGCGCTCCCCGGCTCTTGCTTTCGTTCCCTGTCGCGCCTCAGGCGCTCCCCGGCTCTTGAACGAAATTCGTTACTGAAGCGTGCGGTCGCTGGCGCCGGGTGCGCGGACGAGGGTCATTTCGGTCAACGCCACCAATGTCTCGGCGCGGGCGCGGAGGTCGGGCGCTTCCAGGAGCACCTGTTTCTCGGCGGCGCCGAACGGCGCGATCATGGCGAGCGTGTTGATCAACGTCTCATTGGAGGCTTGGCCGACGCTCTCCCAATCGGCGTCGAGGTCGTGCGCCTCGAGGTAAGCGCGGAAGGTGCGCAGCACCGCGCCACGATCGACGGCGGCGTCGCGTTCAGGCGCCTCGAAGTCGGCTGCGAAGGTTTCGGCGCTGACCCGGCATTGGCGGTAGGGCGTTTCGACGGCGAGCTCCTCGATGACGCGAAAGCGCGCGATGCCGCAGAGCGTGATCATGTAGCGGTCATCGCCGGTCTCGGCGAACGACGTGATGCGGCCGGCGCACCCGACGCGCTGGAGCACCGGCCCGGTTGTGAGGCTGGGCGCCTGCTCGTCCGGCTGGATCATGCCGATGACGCGGTCGCCACGAAGCGCGGCGTCGACCATGGCGACGTAGCGCGGCTCGAAGATGTTGAGCGGCATATCGGCGTGGGGAAGGAGCAACGCTGCAGAAAGCGGAAAAACCGGGATCACCGCGGGGAGATCGCGCGGGCCGCCGTAGGTGCAGTTGCCGGTCTTCATTCAACCATACCCGATCCGCCTCAGGCGAACAGGAGGGACGACAACCGCCGCCGGCCGGAGAGCGTCGCCTCGTCGGTGGGACCCCAAGCCTCGAAAAATTGGACGAGCTGCTTGCGGGCCTTCTCATCCCGCCAACTACGGTCCTTGGCGATGATTTCAAGGAGGCGATCCGTGGCGCCAGCGCGATCGCCCGCCGCGTTCAAGACGAGCGCGAGGTCAAAACGGGCCTGATGGTCCTTCGGATCGGCGGCGATGCGTGCGGCAAGCGACGCCGCGTCGGGCAGGCTGGCGGTCTCGGCGGCGAGGTCGAGTTGGGCGCGGAGCGCGTCCACGGCCGGGTCGTTCGATGCATCGGGAACGGCGGCGAGCGTCTGCTTGGCCGCGGCGAGATCGCCCCGCGCCAGGTGGCTCTGGGCGAGCCCGACGAGCGCCGGCACCGACTGCGGGTCGGCCGTGAGGACGGCGGCGAAACGCTCGCCGGCGCCGAGGGCATCGCCCGCCTCGAGCAGCCGTTTACCATCCTCGATGATGACCTCGGCCTCGCTCGGTGCGGCGGGGCCGGCGATGCGGTCGATGAACGCCTTCACCTGGCTCTCGGGGAGCGCCCCGATGAAGCCATCGACCGGCTGGCCGTTGGCGAACGCGATGACCGCGGGGATCGATTGGATGCCCAACTGGCCGGCGATGGCCGGATGATCGTCGATGTTCATCTTGACCAGGCGCACGGCGCCGCCGGCGTCGCGCACGGCCTTCTCGATGATGGGCGAGAGCGTGCGGCAGGGGCCGCACCAGGGCGCCCAGAAATCCACGAGGACGGGCTGGCGCTGGGATTCCTGGATGACGTCGGCGGTGAACGCCTCGGTGGTGGTGTCCTTGACGAGGCCGCCGCCATCGGCGGCCAGAGAGGCGCCCGGAGCGCCGATGTCCATCATGCTCATGTCCGGTCCGGTTCGCTTGAGCCGCTGCCAATGCGGCCGGTGGAGGTTTCGACACAAATATGGAGCGCCGACGCGAATTTCACAATTCGCCGGAGACCGGGAGGACGAGCGGCTCGTGGCCGGTGGCGCGGAGGAAGGCGAGGAGGTCGGCCGAGCCGATGGTGGTGGTGGCGGTGTTGACCAGGGGGTGGCAGTTGATGGCGCCGTTGGCCATCAGCGCCCTGTCGAGCACCACCGTGGCACGGCCGGCGGCGTCGTTGATCGCGGCAAACGGAGAGACCGAGCCCGGCACGATGCCGAGGACCTCGGCCATCAGGGCGGGCTTGCCGAACGACAGGCGGCCGCTGGCGCCGATGACGCGGTGCAAGCCCTTAAGGTCGATGGCCGCGTCTTCCTCCGCGGTCACCAGGAAAATCGCGCCTTTCTTATCGATGAGGAACAAGTTCTTGGTATGGGCGCCCGGGATCTCGCCGCGCAGCGACCGCGATTCCGCGACCGTGAACAGGGGAGCGTGGTCGACGGTGGTCGTAGCGATGCCGAGGGTGTCGAGCAGCGCCATCAGGTCGGTGCGGGTCGCGGGCATCGGCTCGTTATTGCATCTCTCGGGGCGGAGGCGATATAAGCCGCCGAGACCCATGCGGTCGAGTGAGCGGGTGTAGCTCAGGGGTAGAGCACAACCTTGCCAAGGTTGGGGTCGAGGGTTCGAATCCCTTCGCCCGCTCCAAATTTCCCAACCGCACGAGACGGCCGTAGGACGCGGTTTTCCGCGGGTCCTAGCGGACGCACCGCTGCGCGCCGGTCGCGTGATAGCGGCGGCTCGGAAAGGCCGTGGTTACTTCCGGGTTACAGTTTCGGCGACGAAACGCGAAATGAAGTCGCGGTGTCCGCCGAATGCGGCGTAGTGCGATGTGGTGCAGTCGAGTACAGCGCTGGGAGGAATGAATGGACGTGGCGACGCGCTCGCGCGTGCAGTTGCCGGTTGAGCGAGATCAATGCCGCACCGATCGAGTTTCCTAGAATTGTCAAACACGTAGGGCGACCCGTAGAGGAGACGACAATGGCCTACCTGAAACGCTCTCTGGCCACGCTTGCCGGGGGCATCGTTCTTACCATCGCAACAGCGGTCGCCGCGTCGGCCGCGACGGTGGTGAACGTCGAACTTTGGGACAAGGGCGCGGATGCCGAGATGGCGACGGGGCTCGAATATGCGGCCCCCAATCTCGACCTCTCGAAGGCGACGATGGGCATACGCGCGACACCGGCGAGCGCGCCGCGCGGCGTCGTGACCTTCAAGGTGACCAACACCTCGAAGGACACCATTCACGAAATGATCGTCATGTATTTGGCCGACCCCACCAAGCCGCTGCCATACATCGAAGCCGAGCAGCGGGTGGACGAGGACAAGGCCGGCGACAAGGGCGAGGTCTCGGAGCTCGACCCCGGGGGAACCGGCACGCTGACGGTCAACCTCCAGCCGGGTACGTACCTCCTGATCTGTAACGTGCCCGGCCACTATGCCGCCGGCATGTGGACCGAGTTCACTGTCGCCAAGTGATCCCGCCTGCGTTGAGAAGTATCCGAAGGCCGGGCGTAGGCTCGGCCTTCGCTATTCCAGCCCGGGTGATGTTGTACGTGCGCGGAGTGGGGGGACGCGGCATTGCCGGCGGCTCAGCGAACCACGAGCGCGCCCGCTCGGGAACGCAAGCATGCGATCCCCAAAGCATCGACTAGGCTGGCGAAATCTAACCCGTCGGGTCGCGGCCGGAGGGCCGCGGCTGGTTATCCGCCGGCTGCGCCATAAACTGCCCAAGATCACAGTGAGGCGAAAAGGCCCGGCGCCACGAGACGCGCCCCACGATCGGGCATGTCTACCGACCGGCGAAGTCAATCCCTGCCCGCACAGCCACGCGGGATCCCTACCGATGCGGCGTACTGAAGGTGCAGCGGTCGCGACAGCGCCGCCTGTGGGGGCGGGAGGAACGCGTCCGCGCTCAGCGTCCGGGCGCGTTCCAAATCGGCCCTACTGTGTGATCTGACCGCGAATCTCCCCGCCTGGGTACATGTTTGTGTGAATGTTCACATAGAGGCGACCGGCGACGAGATCCTCGATCTGCGCGTCCGTGAGAGTTGCCCGGCCACTCACCGGACTCGCCTCTGCGCCGAAGGGCACCTCTGCGGGGAAGCTCGACGATATCATGGACGGTTCAAGCCGCGCGGACGTGATCTGTCCCGTGAGGCCGGAATAGGTGATCGTCCAAGTCATGACCTTGGTCGCCGAATCGAAGGTGAACTCGCCGGTACCGGCTGCGGTAGAAAGCGACGGTGGGACCTCGCTGTTGGCTTTCAGAACGGCCTTGTAGCCGACCGGCGCCGCGTAAACGGGGGTAACGACCGTCGCCATCGCAACGAGCGATACCAATCCCGCGACTGTCATAATCATCGATGATTTTTGCATGGTGTCTCTCCTTTCGGGTGACAATCCCATGTCCGCCAAGGGAAACCCACACGCATCAAGACACCTTGATCTACATCAATCGTCGGGCCCTTGTTCATGAAGCGCCATTGGTGATGCACGTTGGCGCCGGTACGATCAGGATCGGCGACAAGGATGTGACCGGCCTGAAGTCCTTCATGCTTTCGGCTGGTGGACGCTACAAGACATGCGGCGCGTGATAGGCCGGAGCCGGTCGTGGACATAGATTTCTGGCACGATCGCTGGCGGCAAAACCAGATCAGGTTTCACGAGAGCAGCTTCAACAGCCACCTCGTGAAGCACTGGCGCACGCTCGGGGTGCGACCGGGCGCGCGCGTTTTCGTGCCGCTGTGCGGCAAGTCCCGGGACATGATCTGGCTGGCCGAGCAGGGGCACTCGGTCGTGGGATGCGAGATTAGCACGATCGCGGTCGATTCCTTCTTCAAGGAGGCCGGCCTGGCGCCGCGATGCGTAAACGACGGTGCCATTCAGCGTTGGAGCGCGGGATCGATCGAGATCCTGCTTGGCGACTTCTTCAGCTTGAACCGCGAACAGGTCGGCGCGTTCGATGCGATCTACGATCGCGCGTCACTGGTCGCGCTGCCGGAGACGATGCGCCATCGCTACGCGCAGACGTTGGCTCGCCTCGCGCCGCCGGGCACGCCCATGCTGCTGATAGCGGTGACATATCCCCGGCATGAGCGAGATGGCCCGCCGTTCTCGGTTCCAGAGTCGGAGGTCCGCGATCTGTTCGGCGGTGTGGCGAACGTCGAGCTGCTGGCGTCGACACCAGATTCGCGCGCCGGCGAACGCGGGCGGAGCGGGCTCACCGAACAGGTTTACCGGCTGCGGTTTTGGTCCTAGAGCCCAACAGGGCGCGTAACGTTCTGGTAACTGTTTCGATTGCAGCCTTGCAGTGGCGTCATCGGGGACGCCTACCATGCTGAAGGCTGTTGTCGGATTTGTTGTAGGTATCGTCGTGTCGGGCACGGCCGTGGCTGGCGGTGTCATCGAAGACGCCTTTGACGCTAGCTATAGGCTAGCGAGGCAGGGTGACGCAGAGGCACAAGCCGACGTCGCCTTCATGTACTATATCGGATTTGCAGTACGTCAGGACGACACCCTGGCCGTTAGGTGGTGGTCGCTGGCCGCGGAGCAAGGCTACGCAATCGCCCAATACGACCTCGGCGTGATGTATCGTGCTGGCCGGGGCGTGACGCGCGACGACGCGGAGGCGGCCGAGTGGTTTCGCAGGGCGGCCGAGAACGGCCATGAGCCGGCGAAAGCCGCGTTGAGCGCCCTCAAACTGCACTAGCGCTTGCCGTCACATCGGTCGTGCTTGTTGCGCCGGCTACCGGCCGGTTCAAGTACAGCCGCGACAGGCGAAATGCTTAGGGCGAGGCAGCTGTCTTGAGCTTCGACAGAGCGCGGAGCTTGACGCGCACGCTGGCAGGTTTGGCGGCGGCCTTCATCATCTCGCCGGTGGCGGGATTGCGGACAAGGGTTCCGGCCCTACGGGCGGGGACCTTTCGAAGCGTGACCTTGAATAGCCCTGGCCAGGTGAACTCTCCCACGCCGCGCGGATGAACCGATCCAAGGATCGCATCTTCAAGCGTATCGAGCACACCCTTCGCGACGTCGCGAGGGATGTCGTTTTGCTCGGACACCAGCTTGGTCAGGCTTGACTTGGTGAACGTCTCCTTTACCGGGCGCACGGCGGCGGACTCCGCCTTCGTTGTCTTTCGCGTTCCGGCGGGCTTACTGATTCGGGCCACAGTTAGTTCCCCTTGGTTTCTAGTGTTCGAGGCGCCCTTACAGCACGGAAC
Organism: uncultured Alphaproteobacteria bacterium; assembly: GCA_963749755.1. Taxonomy (GTDB): domain Bacteria; phylum Pseudomonadota; class Alphaproteobacteria; order Rhizobiales; family Kaistiaceae; genus JBBDMC01. The sequence goes on along the minus strand of CAVVOK010000004.1, from coordinate 244,558 downwards.
TGCTTAACAATGACTGCATGAAATGTAGCCAGTATCGGCCGCAGCGCAGGCGTGGAGCGGCCCGCCGGTGACTGCTCCAACCGCCCTGCAATTCCTGGCTGCCCACCGAGGGCGCGGGCTTGCTCCCCAAGAAGTCCTTCGATCCGCCGCGGAATCGCCTTCCGCGAGACGTTCCCAGATCCAACTTCGCTGAAGCCGAAAAGCCGATGCTCGATTCGTTCTTTGTGCACAAACACAGAACGCAGCTGGAGCGCCCGGAGAGCCGGTACGACCCGTTTAGCCTGAGCGAGCCCTATGTCGGATCCGTCAGGCCAATTCGGAGACGGCATACACGCCAAGCGCAACGCCGAGCGCGGTGGTGAGTGCCCGCCGCGTCTTGTCGGTGCGGGGCCGCGACCGGTTGGGTTTGGGCGAAGTCGCCGCGTGGTCGAGCTTTGCATCGGTGGGCGTCGTGATCACCCGGTCGCGTTTGGCGTGATCCCATCGATGCGACACGTTCGCCACGATGATGAGCGCTGCGAGGGCGCCGACCGGCAACGCGACCACCAGCAAATGGAGCGCAAAGTCGTTCACGTTCACGTCCGGGATCACTCCTCTTCGGTGTTGCGCGCGCCAGCCCGACAAGCGGAATCTTCCTAACATGCGTCGCGATCTCGCCGCGGTCACCTCTTCGGGAGCGCAGCGCGCGAGACATTCAAGACATCGTGGCGTCAGCAGGGCGTGTGGGGGAAGCGCGGCGGTTGCGCAGCCGCGCGCCGGCGCCGTCCGGCCGCGTTGCTAGAATTTATACCCGAAGTGCGCGATCTCGCGCCGGTACCACGATGCGACAGCCCGCCGCGCGGCGTCCGTGTAATGACGCCGGTAGTCGGCCTTCGGGCGCTGTCCGTGGCGCAGGTGTGGAAGCCTGCTTTTTTCCGCGTCGATTCCGAGCTTCGCGAGCAGCTCGCGGAAATCGTCCTGGAGGTGCTCGAAACGGATGATAACGTCGGCGCAGACCTGGTCGCGGATCGCGTAAATCTCCCAGTTGCGGAGGCGGTTGTAGTGTAGGGAATTGTAAGCCGGTGAGACCATGCAGTTGCTGAATTCGCCGAGGGCGTCAGCACCCTTCCTCTGGCGGCGATGATTGAACAGTGACACCTGGCGATCGAACGGATTGCGCTCGCTGGTGATCACCGTGTACTGCGCGAACAATTCGCTGCCAATGAAGTCGCGGACGTCCGGCGCGAGCGCGTGCACGTGCAACCCGCTGGCCCGCGGAAACCAACGCCGGATGGCCCCACACCCACCGACGAAGGACGTGTTTTGCAGTGTGCCGTGTTCGCGCAGCAAACTGCGCTTCACTTTCACGTCCGCCCGATGCAGCGGGTCGCGCTCGGCCGCGACCGCGGCCAAAGCCTCGAAGAGGCTAGTGCTCGCGGTCTTCTCAGTCTTCAGGAAGATGAACCGGTAGCGATGCGATATCAGCAAACGATCAACACCCGCCGTCTTGTCGACGAACGACATGCTCGCTGATTCGGGCGAAGGTTGTCGATAGACAAACCATGGTGCTGGCTGTTTCGGACAGCAGTGTTGGGCGCGCGCGGCGTTCCGTTGCCTGGGAGCTTGCGTCGACCGTTGAGGATCAGCCGGCGACGGCGAGCATGCCGCGCACGATCCACTTCTGGGCGCCGATCATCTTCGATCCGATGCCGCCCACGCGTTCCAGGCCAAGGCGTCCGCGCTCCAGGCGCACGTACATCCCATCCACGGCGGCGAAGCGGTCGGTGATCGCGTCGTCCATGATACGCGACTTCAGCAGGCGGGCGACCGGGCTCTTGCTGCGGATGTCGTGGACCTCAAGCATGGTCGCGGTGGTGAACTCCATCGCCCGGTGCAGGAGATCGGGTGGAATTTCGTCGGCATTGACATCGGCGTTGCCGGAAACGACGGGCTGGATCAGGTCGAACGCGAGCTGGAAATTGTCGCGGCTGACGGACGGCAGCACGATGCTGTCCTGGTTCCTGATCTGCGAATAGAAGCCGGCCACGGTCAGCATGAAGCGTGTGTACGATTGGCGAAGGCACCGCTCGTGGAAGCTGATCGCCGTCTCCTCATTCACCTCGCCGTTCACGACGGCGGCGATGGTGGCCGCGGAACTGAGCGCCCCGAGAAACGCCATGTGTATGCCGGTGGAGAATAGCGGGTCGATGAATCCGGCGGCGTCGCCGGCAAGGCGATAGTTGCGCCCCGCGAAGGCGGTGGCGAAATAGGAATAGTCACGCCATAGCCGGACCTCGCCTTCGCGCTGAGCGCCGGCGATCAGCGATGTGATGTCGGGGGAGCGTTCCAGCGACTTGGTGAAATATTCCTCAAGCGAGCCGCATGACTTGCGGTTCTCCTTGTAGATGTCGCGGTGGACGACGACGCCGACGCTGAGCGTGCCGTCGTGAAGCGGGATCGCCCACGTCCAGCCGGAGCCGTCGGTCAGCGCCTCCATGGAAAAGGCGCCCGGGTGCTCCTTGCCGCCGTCGTCGCGGTAGGGCCTCGCGCCGCGGAAGTAGCCGCCGACGGCGACGTTGGCGAAGGCTTCCTCCTCCTGGCGCGAGCCGAAGTACTTGGTCGAGAGGAGCCCGACCTGGCCGGTGGCGTCGACGATGTAGTCGAACGGAATCGTCTCGTTGCCGCCGTCGGGGCCGTGGACGGCGGCGGCCACCGGCCGTCCATCCTCGACCACGATCGAGTCGACGGTTGTCTCCTGGCGCACCTCGGCACCGGAGGCGTGGGCGTGGTCGAGCAGGAGCGCATCGAACTCCGAGCGCACCACTTGGTAGCTATGGCGGTAGCGGCTGAGCTTGGTGAAATCGACGTGGCCGGCAGGCTCGCCCTGTTTCACGCGGAAGAAGCCGCCGTACTTCCTGACAAATCCATGCTGCTCGATGCGGTCGCGCAGGCCCGCGAAATCCAGCAAGGGAATCGCGGAGGTGAGCATCGATTCGCCGATGTGATAGCGCGGAAACTTGCTCTGCTCGCACAGGACGACGTCGAACCCCTCGCGCGCCATGAGGATGGCGGTCATGGATCCAGCGGGGCCGCCCCCGGCGACCAAAACGCGGGTCCGGTTTTTCATGATGCTGTCCCCTTTCCCGCTCCACGCATGACCCGATACTAGACGGAAGCACGGCCGGCGGCCATCCGCTTCGTTACGCGATCGCGCGGAGGATCGGTGGCGGCGGTGCGGGTGCTATTGGCGCGGCGCTGATTTCAACGACGCTTCGACGGCATCCGCGATCTCGGCGAAGAGGCCCTCCGCGCGAAGGTGCACCAGCCGCTTCCAGCGCTCCCCGCCCTCGACGTCGGCCTGCGATACCGGGATAAGCGCCGCAGAGCGCAACACGTGCTCCTTGAGTTCGGTAAGCAATACGGCCGCAGTGTCGGGACGAGCGGCGAGCACGCGCAAGAGGACGCTCTGTAGAGTCAGCCGGAGCACGGCCTGATCCGCGGCGAGCTGGTTGAGGACGAACTCGACGTCCTGGCGCGACGAAGGGTCGGGGTGGGCTTCCTGCTTGGCGAGTCTCGGCACGGCGAGCACTCCTCCACCGACATGCGCGTAGCATGCCACGTGTGCGCGCGCCCCGAATCAGCCCCAACGCATTGAGATTAGCAGAGGAAAAATATTTCGCCACGCCGGCGATCACAGAGGACCGGTCAACGCTATTTCGCCGCAGTCGTCGCGGGCGGTCGTTGCAGGCTGTCCTTATCCACGTAGTTTAGCTCGTCGATCAGGACGTCCACGATGAGATCGGCGCCGAGGCGGGCGTTGACACCCGTTTTGATGGCGGCGGTGATTTCGTCGAGGTTGTACTTGGATAGGTGGTCGAACTCGACCTTGCCGTCGGTGTAGATGTGGCGGAACGCCTCGTCGATGACGAACGGCTGAGGGTCGATCGGGAAGGCATGCAGCGCCTGGGCGTTGGCGGTGAACACCACCTTCGCGACGACGTAGCCCTTCAGCGCACCGTCGGCGATCATCGGGACGGTGATCGCGGTCGGGCGACGGTACTCAAGGCCCTCGAGTTTCGGCTGGCTGTGCACGATCTCGTCGAGCGGCGCGCCCGACTTGGCGGTGGCCGCTACGTAGGTCGCGCCAAGTGCGACGACGGCCGCCCATACGCCGAGACCGACGGATTTGACGATCGGCATCATGGCGCGTGGCGCGTCCGCCTCATCTCATACGTCCCGTCGGATTCGGCCTCGTGGAGGACGCCCACCATCAGGTCGGCGATTTCGCGCACGGCGGCGAGGTGAACGCCGAGCAGGCGATGGTTTGCGGCCAGCCCCTCGCGGAGTTGCCTGAGGCGGCCGGAAAGCCGCGGGTCGCCGCCGACGGGCAAGGTGCGCGCGAGGCGGGTGATCTCGAGCAGGCTCTGGCTCTTGCGGCGGTTGGCCTCGCCGAGGTCGATCGGGCGGTGATCCTGTAGCGCGGCGGTCTCCTCGCCGACGATTGCTTCCAGGCGGTCGAGGGCCGCGCCGAGCGCGGACAAGGCGGGGGCTGCCGGCGCCGGCCGCGTTGGCGCCGCTGGGCGGGCGGCGCGTGCAGGCAGATAGCCGCCGATGTCGATCTCGGGCGCGATGACGGAGCGGGTGGGATTATCGTTTGGCATGAGTTTCCCTACCGGCTCGTTTCGCTCGGATCGGTGTTGGTGGTGAGCGCGGCGCGCTCGATCTGCGCGACGAGCAAAGTGCGTGCGGCCTCGGCGGAACCCGCGCCGTCGCCGACGACGGCGGCCTTGGCGCCGCGGGCAAGCTCGACGGCGATGCCGACGCCGCCACCCTTCGCCATCTCCGTCGCCGATCTGTTGGAAGAGCATCGTCTTCCACGAGCTGCCGGCGACGCCGTCGCCGAAGAACCCGCCGTCATCGCTGGGCATGGCTGCCTCGATCAGCGTGGCGAGCGCCATCGCCTCGAACCCTTGGTACGCACTCCCGGCGGCATCCGGCTTGACGTTCTGCGGCCGGCGGTAGTGCGGCGGAGCTTGCGTCGGCGAGCGCCGCGTTCGAATTTCGGCGGAGGTCGGCGTGGCCGCCGCCGTCGGTCGAGACGCGCGGACGCCTGGCGCACCGCGCTCGGGTCCGCGGCGCGGAGACATCGAGGACGATGTCGGTAGGTGGGCTGATCGCCATCGGCTCGCTTCGCCGGCTCGTCGTTGGCGTCGGTTCGTCGCGCCAAGCCTGCCCGGCGTAGCTTACGGGAGGCTTGCATCGTCGGGCTTGGCCAGCCGATCGAGAAGCTCGCGCGAACCCACGTTTGCCGAGGGCCTCGAGGTACTGGCGCCGCACGCGCTCGGTCATCCGCTCGGCGCGCTTCAGCGTGAGACCCTCCTGGGCCAGCCGACGGCTTGCGCACTCGCGGGCGCGGTTGACCTTGTCGGTCTCCCGGGCGAGCGCGTTCAGCCGGCGCGCCATCGCCTCGACGAACAGGCCCTGCAACGGCTCGTCGTCGTTGAGCGCGCCGAAGAGGCTCTCCTGTTCGCTGGCGAGCTCGGCCTTCTTGCGGTCGAGCGCCGCCAGCTTCCACTCGGCGAGGCGGTGGAGCTGCTGCTGGAGCGCGAGGAGCCGCTCAATCTTCTTCAGCCGGTCGGTCACGGCTCAGCCCCCGCCAGCCAGGCGTTGAAGGCAACGACGAAGAAACCGAGGAAATCGTGAACGGTCATCAGCAGCAGGAACAGCCCGCCGAGCATGACGAACGGCGATCGCGATGAAGTACACCGGGATCTGAGGCGTGAGCTTGTTGGTGACGCCGATCGCGAAATTCACGACGATCGAATAAACGATGAAGGGACGCCGATGCGGAGCGCCACCAAGAACGCCGCCGCCGGCCTGGTCGGCGATGTCGACCAGCGCCGGCGCGCGCGCGAAACCGCGCGCCGGGCGGGATGGCGGTGTAGGAATCGATCAGCCCGCGCAGGAGTTCGACGTGCAGGCCCGGCGGCGAACATCAGCGCGGTCGCGGTCGAGAGTGAAGAGGGTCGCGAGCGCCGGCGCCTGCTCGTGGTCCTCCATGACGGTGCCCGGGATGGCGCTGAGGCCGATCGACTGCGTCATCGCCACCGCATGAACTGCAGCGCCATGAAGAGAAGACGCGCGACGAAGCCGATGAGGAGCCCGGTTGCGCGCTTCGGCGAAGAGACACGGCAGCGAGGATCGCCGGGCGAGCCGTCGCCGAGCACCGGCCAACCTCGTCGATCGAGCATCGGCGTCATCGCCAGCGACGGCGGCGAGCGCGATGTAGAGCCGGACGCGCAGCGGCACCTGCGCTGGCTGGAAAACCCCGGCGCCATCATCAGGCAGCCGCCGACGCGGCAGAAGATCGCGAACACCGCGAGGATCGTCTCCGGCGTGATCGCGGTCACGAAATGGTGCCGAGCGAACTGATCTCGACGCCGCGGGCGATCTCCACGTGCGACAGCACGGCGAGCGAGGGGAACATGCGCTCGATGATCATGCGCAGGTAGGGCCGCGCTTCGGGCGCGGTGACCAGCACGAAGTTGCGGATTCTCCGCCATGTGCCGGCGGATCGACCTCGGAGGCCTCGGCGGCGAACTGCTCGACCAGCCGCGGATCGATGTCGAACTCCACGACCTCGCCCTTGGCGTCGCGCTTCAGGCTCTGGTGGAAGGCGAGGTCCCAGCGGTTGCCGAGGCGCAGCACGTTGAGCGCGCCGCCCTCGGCGAGGTCGCCGCAAATCTGCTGCGCGATGCGCATGCGCACGTGCTCGGCGAGCTGCTCCGGCCGGCGCGCGTGCGGCACCACCTCCGCGATCGCTTCGAGGATGAGGTGCAGGTTGCGGATCGAGACGCGCTCGGCGAGCAGCGCCTTCAGCACCGCCTGCAGGCCGGAATAGGAGATCTGCGACGGGCAGATCTCCTCGAGCAGCCGCTTGTATTCCGGCTCGAGGCGGTCGAGCAGCGTGCGCATGTCCTTGTAGGACAGGAGCTGCGTCAGGTTGTTGCGGATCACCTCGCTGATATGGGTCAGCATCACCGACATGTTGTCGACCGGCGTGAAGCCCTCGCGGCGCACCTCGGCCTCGTAGGAATCGGGCACCCACATGCGCCTTCATGCCGAAGGCCGGCTCGCGCACGTCCTCGCCCGGCACGTCCGGCGGCTGCGCCTTCGCCGATGACGACGAGCAGCTCGCCGATGCGCAGCTCCTGGCGTGGCGACCGTCGTGCCGTGGATCTTGATCTGGTAGCTCTTGGACGGGACCGACAAGCTCTCGCTGACCCTGATCTCGGGCACGACGAAGCCGTATTGCAGCGCGAACTTCCGCCGCATCTTGCCGACGCGGTTGGCGATCTCCTGCGGCGAGCGCAGCACCTGGCTGGCGAGCTGCTTGCCGACGCAGAAGCTCGATCTCGTCGGTCTTCAGCGCCTCCTTGACCGAGTTCTTCGCCTCGCTTGCGCGCCTTCGCCTCGTCGGCGCGCACCTTCTGCGCCTCGGCCTCGCGCAGCGCCGCGGCGCGGCGCGGCATCGTGTAGCCGCCGCCGGCGAGCGTCAGTGCCGAGGAGGCCGAACGGCACAGCGGCAGCCCCGGCACCGACGCCGAGGATGAACATCAGCGCGGCGGCGACGAACAGGGCGCGCGGATAGGCGCTGAGCTGGTCGAAGACGGCGCGCTCGGCCGGACCGCGCGTGCCGCCCTTGGAGACCAGCAGGCCGGCGGCGAGCGAAATGATCAGCGCCGGGATCTGCGAGACCAGACCGTCGCCGACCGACAGGCGGGTGAAGACGTCGGCGGCGGCGGCGAGCGCCATGCCGTGGCGGGTGACGCCGATGACGATGCCGCCGAAGATGTTGACGGCGATGATGATGAGGCAGGCGATCGCCTCGCCGCGCACGAACTTCGAGGCGCCGTCCATCGAGCCGAAGAAGGCGCTTTCCTCCTCCAGCTCGCGCCGGCGGCGCTGCGCCTCCTTGTCGTCGATCAGGCCGGCGTTGAGGTCGGCGTCGATCGCCATCTGCTTGCCGGGGATGGCGTCGAGGGTGAAGCGCGCGCCGACCTCGGCGATGCGCGTCGCGCCCTTGGTGATGACGACGAAGTTGACCGTCACCAGGATGAGGAAGACGACGATGCCGATGACGAAGTCGCCGCTCATCACGAAGCGCGAGAAGCCCTGGATGATGTGGCCGGCGGCGTAAACGCCGTCGTCGCCTGCGGCAGGATCAGCCGCGTCGTGGCGATGCCGAGCGACAGGCGCAGGATCGTGGAGATCAGCAGGACCGTCGGAAAGGCGGAGAAGTCGAGCGGCTTCTGGATCCACAGCGCCACCATCAGGATCAGCACCGAGAACGCGATCGACATCGCCAGGCCGAAATCGATCAGGAACGGCGGGATCGGCAGGAACAGGATCGCCAGGATCGTGACGATGCCGACGGCGAAGCCGATGTCGCGCATCGAGCGCGGCTCGGCCGGCCGTGCATCGATGTCTTGTTGTCAATCGCGGTCATGCCCGCGATAGGTCAGCCGGGGCTTGCGCGAGGATGGTGCCGCGACCGCCCGGCGGGCCGGCTAGAAGCCGGTGGCGATGTGGCCGTAGGTCTCGTTGGCGAAGGCGAAGATCTGCGCGCCGATGAACGAGCCGGTGACGGCGGTGACCAGCAGGATGACGATGATCTTCGGGATGAAGGTCAGCGTGATCTCCTGGACCTGGGTCAGCGCCTGGAAGAGGGCGATCACCATGCCGACGACCATGGCGGCGCCAGAACCGCCGGTCCGGCGGCGACGATGATCGTCCAGATCGCGCGCGTGGACGATTCGATGGCGTCGGCTTCGTTCATGGCGTCAGCCGATCGTGACGCCGGCGCCGAGCTGCGACTTCGTCGCCGTTGTCGAGCTTCGCCATCGGGCCGTCGCTGGTGATGTTCACCGACGGCGACGATGCCGCTGGTCGTGCCGTCGGCGGAGGTGATGGTGCGGCCGATGACGCCGTCGGCCATGGACAGCGCCGAGGCGGTCAGCAGCGCATCGAGCTTGGAGTTGGTGGCGATGCTCTGCTCGACCTGGGAGAAGGTGGCGAGCTGCGCCACGAACTGGGTCGAGTCCATCGGCTTGGTCGGGTCCTGGTTCTTGAGCTGCGCGATCAGCAGCTTGAGGAAGGCGTTGTAGTCCATCGAGTCGCGGACGAGCTGCTGGTGGCCGTTCCTACTGCCGTCTGTCGCTGGCTTCGTACGGCGGGTACGGTGCTCATGGCCGGTCTCTCTCGTTGCCGTCCGCGGCGATCAGGCGCTTCGGCGGCCGACGCCTTGGCCTCGGCGCAGGATCGCGTCTTCCTGGCGCGAACAGGCCGCGGATGGTGCGCAGCGCCTCGAAGATGCGGCCGCCTCGACGACCTGGCCACCGTCGGTCCAGGCCCGGCGATGACCTCTCGTTGGTGAACGAGGCCACGTCGAGGCGTGCAGGCTCCCGAACAGCGCGCGCGTCGCCTCGGCGTTGTCGCGGGTCCATCAGCATCGTCTGCAGGACGAAATAGAGCTGGCGCAGCGGCGTCGTCGTCTCCTCCGGCCTGCAGCACGTGCGCTTCCAGCAGGAAGGCCACGTCGTTGAGGAGTTCGAGCGACACCTTGCTGTCCACCCGCACGACCGCGCCGTTGAGGTAGATGCGCTCGCCGGCCTTGCAGCGAAATCTGCATCGGCGGCTTCATTGCAGGCCGTCCCGGATCGTCTTGTTGACGTCGATGAGGGCGGCGAAGCTCTTCGACGGGTCGGCGAGGACGCGGTCGGCCTCGGCGATCGCCCACAGGCCGATGGAGATGAGGTCGTGCTTCAGCGCCGCGGCGAGCTCGTTGTTCGGGTCGGTCAGGTTCTCGATGAAGAACGTCCACAGTTTCTGGACGTACTGGATCGCCTCGGTCGTCTCCGGCGACCTCGCGCCCTTGGCCTCGGCCGCGGTCATCAGCTCGATCGCCCGGTCGAACGCCTCGCGTCTCGTCGCGAGCGCGCGCTCGGCGCAATCGCCATCCATGATCTCCGCGTAGGACATCTTGTACATCGCGGTCCCTTCAAGCTGACGTTCGTTACGGTAGTTCAGGATGCTCAGCCGCAGGAGCTTCGACGTCAGCGAGTAGGACATCTCGATCTGCGGTCGTCAGCGTGTCGATCTTGACCTTGGCTTCGGCCGGATCGACGCCCTCCAGCGCGCCGATGCGCTCGGTGAGAGGTCTCTGCTGCGCGTTCATCCGGTCGTTCGCGTCGGTGACGCGGTTCTGCGGCGGCGCCGAGGTTCATCTGCAGTGTCGATCGAGACCGCTCGACCGCGTCGCCGAGCACGTCGATTGCCTTGTCGACGACGGCGTTTCTGCGCATCCGTCGCCGAGATCCTCCGATGCCGAGCATCGCGACCATGGTAGTAAACCATGGCAAGCTTGCGCAGGGCTGGCTCGTTGGCGCTGACGGAGGTATCGACCGTCTCGGTCGGGGAGATGCGGCTGGTGATGACTTGGTCGGAGGCGTTCGACCAGTTCGGTGCCCCAGGCCGGATCGTCGAAAGCTGCGGCGAATTCGTTGTCGAGGAAGTCGCTCATGTCGGCGCGCGTCGATGTTGGCGGCCGCCGGGTCGTCCGGCGTGACGCCGAACTTGGCGAAGAAGGCCGCCTCGAGGGCGCGCCTTCGGCGCCGCCTCATAGTCGGCGAGCGGCGCGGTGTCGGTAGTTGATGCCGCCGAACAGATAGCCGTCGCCGTCGGAGGAGTTGGCGTGCTGACGAATTCGTCGAGCGCGGAGGTGCGCCTGCGCCTGAGGGTGGCGCGAGGTTGGCGCGAATTGGCGGAGGCGATGAGCTGCTGCATCAAGTCGTCGGCGCCGCTCGCGCACGGTGTCGAGCGCCGACTGCGTCTGCTTCAGGCGCGCCGTGGCACCGCCATTGCTGGTGATCTGCACGTCGATCGCGGAGCTGTCGAGTGCAGCGTCATGCTGCGTCCGCGGTCGACGCCGAGGTCAGGCCGACATCGGCAATGTCGGCTGGTGGTGACTTCCGTGTTGAGCTTGGACAGTTCCGTCTGCATGCGCAGTGGCCGAATTGCGCGGCGAGTTGAGACAGCGACAGGGTGGAGATGAAGCCGGTGCGCATGGTCAGCCCACCGCCTTGAGCAGCGTGTCGAAGAGCTGGTTGATCGACGTTGATCAGCTTCGACGAGGCCGCGTAGCTCTGCTCGAGCTGGAGCTGGGCGGCGTATTCGTCGTCCATGTTGACGCCGGCGACGTTCGACAGGGCGCCGGTCGCGCGCGAGACGAGGGCGTTCTGGTATTCGACTCCGCTTGAAGCCGTCTTGCGCTGATCCTCGAGCCAGCTCGACAGAGGCGGTGCCGAAGCTCGACAGGCTTGTGGCTGGCGCCGAGTCCGGCGTTGGCGATCGAAGGCGCGCGGCGTTGATCGCGTCGGTCGAGCCCGGCGTCGAGGCGGTCGCTGTAAGCTCGCCGCGCCGGTGGCGTTGTAGGTGTAGTTGGCGCCGTTGATGCCGCCGTCGCGCAGATGCAGCGACATCTGCCGCCCTGGATGGGATCGACCGCGGGGTTGATCGCAGGTTCGCGGCGAGCCCGGCGACAGCCGTGCCCGGGCGGGAACTGCCGGTCCGCCGGCATAGGTGAAAAGGCCCGCGCGATCGGGCCACCGCCGCCGACCTGGTCGGATCTCGGCGAAGGCCTCGACCAGGCCGCGCGCCATCTCGTCGAGCTGGGTCTGGTAGGTCGGGCGCGACGTCGTCGCGCAGGCTTGCGAGGCCGGCGAGCTTGCCCGAGCGGATCGGCATTGTCGCGCCGTCGCCAGTCGACCGGAACGCCATCGACGATAGACCGCGTTGCCGTCGACGCCGGCTGCCAGCGATCCGCGTGCATCGAAGCTGACCGAGCGCGGGATCTTGTCGAACAGCGTCACGCCGCCGTCGGTGTAGATCGGCGACGTCGTTGTTGCGGCGCTGAGACGACGGTGATTCCGATCTGCTCGGCAGCTTGGCCGAGGATCGAATCGCGCTTGTCGAGGTGGTCGGTGACGTCGTTTCCGGCGGTGGTGCCGGCGACGATCGTGGTCTTGACCTCTGGAAGCTGGCCGAGCAGATCGTTGATGCTGCTGACCGACAGTCGGCCATCGCCGCGTCGGCCTGGGTGCGCACGGCCTGCGACGTCTGCGCTGGCGCGCTTGAGCGTCGGGGCCAGGTCCTGGGCGGCGGTGACCGCCGCCTGCCAGCGCCGTTGTCGGTGGGCGCGTTGGCGTAGGCCGTCAGCGCGGCATTGCAGAGCGCGCGATACTGCGCGGCCGGCGATGTCCGTGCTGCGGTGTCGCCGACCGTCGTCCGCGAGCCGCTCCAGACCGTCGAGCAGCGCCTGCTGGCCGGCCGTGCCGGCGGTTGGACTTCGAGCAGCGCGGTAGAACAGCGAGAGATCCGTCGCGCGCGTTATCGAGACGACCTGGACCGACGCCTTCGGCGGTCGGTCGCTGGTCTGCGCGATCCTGCGCGAATAGCGTCGGGTCGTTCGGCGCCGGCGATGTTGCCGCTCGAGACCGGCGATCTGCTCGCCGTCGCCAGCAGCGACGAGCGCGCCGTGTTGAGTGCGACGGCCAGGCTCATGCCGCCGTAACTCGCGCCTCAGCACGGGCCGCGTCAGCGCTTCAGGTTCATCAGGACGTCGAGCAGCTCGGAGGCCGTCTGCACGACCTTGGAGTTCGCCGTGTAGTCGCGCTGCGCGACGATCATGTCGGTGAGCTCTGACGCCATGTCGACGTTCGACTGCTCCAGCGCGCCGGAGACCATCTCGCCGCGCCCGCCTTCGGTCGGGAAGCCGATCTGCAGATCGCCCGATGCGGTGGTGATGGCGAAGGCATCGCCGGGAACGGGCTGCAGGTTGTCCGGGCTGGGACGGTGGCGAGTGGAATGCGGTAGACCGCGCACGCGCGTCGCCGTTCTCGTAGCTGGCGTAGACGATGCCGTCGCGGATCGATGTCGATGACCGGAGATGCTCGCTCGGGGCGTTGCCGTTGACGGTGACGTTCATCGGCGTGAACGCGGTGGCGAGTTGGGTGGTGCCGCTCATGTCGAGTTCGAGCGTGCCGCCGTTCGGCACCGGGACGCTGATGGCGCCGCCGCTGGTCAGCTGGCCGTTGGCGTCGAAGGTCATGCGTCTGCGTGGCAAGCGCGCCGGATGCATAGGGGAAGCCGCCGCTGGCGTCCGCGTCGGCCTGGTTGTACACAGCCATCTCCCACGTGCCGGGTCCGGTGGCGTCTTGGTCATGTAGACGTCGAGCGTCACCGCATTGCCGATATTGTCGTAGGCGACGAGCGAGGATTTGACGGTGTAGGCGGATGTGGCGAGGTTGTCGCTCGGCAGATCGCCGGTCGACGGCGCTCGTTGGCGGGCAGGTTGACGGTGAACACGCCATCGGTGCTGGGCACCGCCTGCAGGTTTTTGTCGGTCAGGTTGACGGGCGCGAGGTTGGCGGCGCCGTTGAGCACGGCGGTGGGGTTGCCGTTGTCCAACTCATAGGCGAGCAGGCGAACCCGCCGCTGTTGACCAGGCTGCCGGTGGTAGCGTCGGTGGTGAAGGAGCCGGCGCGGGTGAGGAACGGCTGGCCGTTCGCATCGGCGACGATGAGGAAACCGTTGCCCTGGATGGCGACGTCGGTGGCCGAGGTGGTGTAGACCAGCGAGCCTTGCGCGCTGACGGCATGGCGGATGTTGGTCGACGACCGCGCCGGAGTTGTACGCGTTGTCGTTGCTGTCGAGGACAAGCGCAGAGAACTGGGTGGACGCCGCCTTGTAGCCGATGGTGCCGGTGTTGGCGATGTTGTCGGCGATCGTGCTGAGTTTGGTGGACTGGGCGTTCATGCCCGACACGCCGGTGCGCAGGACTCCGTAGAGGCTCATGGTCGGCTCCCCGGCAGACGGAAACGGTCAACCCTCGGCTAGCGCGACAGGCTTGCGCGGGGCTGCCCTTACGGCCTGCAGCACCTGCGCGAGCTCGGCGAATACGTCGGTGCTCGGCTTTGCGGCGGGGTCCTGGCGCAGCGCGTCGTAGATGCGCGGCACCATCGCCACGGCGCGGTCGAGCTCCGCGTCGTTGCCGGCGTGGTAGCCGCCCATGAGACGCAGGTCGCGCGTGTCCTCGAAGCGGGCGATCATCGTCTTCAGCTGGCGCACCAGCGTGCGCTGGTCGGCGCTCCATGCCAGGTCGGCGAGCCGCGAGATCGAGCCCGAGGACGTCCACCGCCGGGTAGCGTCCCTGGTCGGCGATGGCGCGGTCGAGGACGATATGGCCGTCGAGCGTGCCGCGGATGGCGTCGGCGACAGGGTCGTTGTGGTCGTCGCCGTCGACGAGCACGGCGAAGATGCCGGTGATCGAGCCGGCCGCCTTCCGGCGCCCGGCCCGGCGCGCTCGAGGATCTTCGGCAGGTCGCTGAAGACGCTCGGCGGATAGCCGCGCGCGACCGCCGGTTCGCCGGCGGCGAGCGCCACGTCGCGGGCGGCGTGGGCGTAGCGCGTGACCGAATCGGCGATGAGCAGCACCGACTCGCCACGGTCGCGGAAATATTCGGCGACCGCCATCGCCGACGGCAGCGCCAGCCGACGCATCATCGGCGCTCTCGTCGCCGGTCGCGACGACGGTCACGGCGCGCGCACGGTTCTCCGCCAGCGGCCCTTCGAGAAACTCGCGCACCTCGCGGCCGCGCTCGCCGACCAGCGCGACGACGACGGTGTCGAAGTCGCGTGCGCGCGCGCGATCATCGACAGCAGCGTCGATTTGCCGACGCCGGAGCCGGCGAAGATGCCGATGCGCTGGCCGTCGCAGAGCGGCGTGAAGAGGTCGATGACGCGGACGCCGGTCTTCAGCGGCTGCGCTTCACGCGCTGGCGCGTCATCGCCGGCGGCGGCGGCGGTCGATCGGCACGGATGCCTCGCCGAGCGGCGAGCGGCCCGCGGTCGTCGATCGGCTCGCCGAGGGCGTTGATCACGCGGCCCTTCCAGCTCGGGCGTCGGATTGAGGTGCATGGCGCCGATCAGCCGGGCGATCATGCCGATGCCGACCGCGAAGCGGGTGTCGAACGGCTTCACAGTCGCGTCCGTCTCGTCGACGCGCACGACCTCGCCGATGGTGGAGCGGCCGTCGTGCGTCGAGGCGGACGCGGTCGCCGAGCTTGACGACGGCGGAGAGGCCGCGCACGCGATAGAGCTCGGCGCGACCTCGTGCACGACACCGCCGAGCCGGACCAACGGCAGTTCGAGCTTCGGCCGCTTCGACGTCGGCGGCGAGGTGCGCGAGACGGTTCATTCGCGCGGTGCTAGCTCGTCGGGGCGAGGTGCTTGAATCAGCCTGGCCCTGCGTCTGTGTCGGCTCTGCTCGAGTCGCCGCGCTCGCCTCGTCGAAGGCGCGCGACGACCTCGATCAGCCGGTCATCTCGACGATCGGCGTTAACGTTGGAGCCCTCGATGTAGCCCTGGCGGACGCTGTTGTCGGTGGTGTCCTCCACTGGCTCCGGCGGGATGTCGGAGAACACCGCGAGTTGTCGTGGCGCGTCAGCTTGGCGTCGGCGCGATGAGGAATATGCCGAGCGAACCGACCGACTTGCCGCCCTGGCTGACGTCGCCGTTCTCGCCGATGACGACCGGCCCGGCCGCGGATCGATGGTCATCGGCGAGCCGCCGATGTCGAGCACGGGATAGCCGTTGACCGATTGCATCTCGCCGAGATCGGTCAGGTGGAAGCGACCGTCGCGGGTGTAGGCGGTGCCGGCCGGCGTCTGCAGGCGAACCAGCCGTCGCCGTCGACCGCGACGTCGAGGCTGTTGCCGGTGTAGTTGATCGGGCCCGGCGTCGCGCGACGATGTAGACCTCGCCGGGCGAGGCGTAGGAGACGTCTGGTCGCCGACCTTGGCCATGGCCGCCTCGAACTTGCACGCCCGCCGCGCGGTAGCCGGCGGTGTTGACGTTGGCGATGTTGTTGGCGATCGCCTCCATGCGGCGGTTCCATCGCCATCTGCGCGGAGACGGCGACGTAAAGATCGTTGGACATTCCGTCACGTGCCTCCGTGCTTCAGCGATTTACGGTCATCGAGCAGGTCGAGATCGAACGTCGGCCTGCGTCGAGGTCGTGTCGAACAGCGACAGGACCGGGTCGGACGTCGCGTTCTCCGTCACGTCCCACATCGCGGTGAACCGGGTGATCAGCTTGTCGAGTTTCGCCGGGTCCTGCAAGTCGGCGATGTCGAGGCGCTGCTTGACCATTGCCGCCTGCTTGTCGATGTCGGCGTTCGGCCATTTCGTCCGGGAAGCCGAAGATCGTCTTGACCACCTTCCACAGCGCGGTGTCGGCGAGTAAGCCGTAGACCGAGGTCACGTTCGGCGCCTCGCGCTGGAAATAGAGCGCCAGCCGCACGCCTTCGTCGTCCTCCCGGCCTGACTCGAGCGTCTGGCGCACGTAGCGGTCGACCACGCCCTCGGCGCGTCGGTGGTCTGCGTCGCCGCCTCGCCGAGGTCGCGAAGTCGAACGTCTTGGCGAAGTTGACGAAGCGGTCGTCGTTCGAGCCGGTTGGCGAAGCTCTTCGGGTCGGTGACGCCCTCGGTGAGCACCTTGCGCATGTACGCCTTGGCGTAGGCCATGTCCTCCAGGCCGAAGGCCTTCATGGCGAAATTGAGATAGCGCGTGTTGCTGAGGAAGTCGTCGATGCTCTGATGTCGCCGATGTGCTCAGTAGTACGTGGTCTCGAGCGCCACTCGGCGCCTGGCCGCGGTGCGCGCCAGCGAGGCGTCGAGATCGCGCGCGATCAGTCGGTAGGTGGCGGTCGTCGTCAGCATGGCGTGAGCCCATGCACTGCCGGCTGCCGGCGATATAGCGCGGCGGCTTGCGCGAACCTGCCGTCGGCGATTTCAGCCCCACGCAAGCTTTGCGGGCCATCCCGGAAACGGAACGATCGTGCGATCCGCCTTGCGGAGCGCTGATCGTTGAACTCTTGTCCTCGGTCTGGTGCTCGGCGCCGGCTGCGCTGGTCGGCGGCTTTCTCGCCGAAGGCGGTCGCCTGCCGTGCTGTGGCAGCCGTTCGAGTTTCTCATCATCGGCGGCATCGCCATCGGCGTGTTTGTCATGGGCAATCCGTTCTCGACGATCGCCGACACCGGCAAGGGCATCATCGAGGCGACGACCAACGCGGTGCCGAAGCGCAAGGACTTCCTGGCACTCCTCAGCCTGCTGTTCGCGCTGATGCGGGATCTGCGCACGCGGCCGCGCAACGAGGTCGAGGCGCACATCGACAACCCGCAGGAATTCGCCGCTCTTCCAGCACTTCCCGCGCATCCTCGAAGCGACAAGGAGCTGACGCAGTTCATCTGCGACTACGTCCGCCTGATCATCATCGGCAACGCCCGCTCGCACGAGATCGAGGCGTTGATGGAGCAGGAGATCACCACGATCCGCAAGCATCGCCTGAAGCCGCACGCGTCGATGACGACTATCTCCGAGGCGCTGCCGGCGCTCGGCATCTGCGCCGCGGTGCTCGGCATCGTCAAGGCCATGGGCGCGCTCGACCAGTCGCCCGAAGTCCTCGGCGAGTATATCGGCGCCGCGCTCATCGGCACGCTCACCGGCATCTTCTGGTCCTATGCGGTGGTCTCGCCGCTCGCCCAGCTGATCAAGGCGACGCGCGAGAAGCAGATGCAGGAGTACGTCATCGTCAAGCAGACGCTCATCGCCTTCATGAACGGCGCGCTGCCGCAGATCGCGCTGGAGCACGGCCGCAAGACCATCTCCTCCGGCGAGCGCCCGACCATCGACGAGGTCGAGAGCGAGGCGATTTCCAACACGCCGCCGCCGGCCGGCGCGGCCAGAAGCAGGCGGCCTGATCGATGACCGCCCAGACCGCCGAACGCCCGCGCGCCGCACATCCGCGATCTTCTGCTCGACGCGGCCAGCCTGTCGGTCGACCAGTTGCCGCTGCTGCCGGTGATCTTCGACCGCGTCGGGGCGCCACTCTCGTCGAACGGCTGCGTGAGTCTCGCCGCCTCGCTGCCGCACTTCACGCTCAACGGCATCGAGAGCGCGCGCATCGGCGACACGCTCGACGCCTACGACATGCAGCGCCATCGCCGGCATCGTCCACGTCCCGGCGTGGGACAACCGCGTCGTCGTCGGCTTCGACCGCGACTTCGTCTTCACGGTCGTGGAGATGCTGTTCGGCGGCGACGGCTCCGAGCCGCCGGCCGGAGGACGTCCGCTAGCCTTTCCAGCGTCGAGGTGCACATCTGCCAGCTTCTGTTCGAGCAGGTGGCGACAGGCGCTGCAGGCCGCCTTCGCCGCCGGTCTCCGACGCGCGCGTTCCGCTTCGAGCGCTCCGAGACGCGGATGGATTTCGCCGAGCGCCGGCCGCCGCAACAATCCCGCCGTCGTCGCCCGCTTCCTGCTGCAGGCGATCAACCGCGGCGGCGAGATGTTCGTCGTCATCCCGCAGTCCGCGCTGTCACCGCTCCGCCAGGCCCTGTCGCGCGTCGCCGCCAAGGAGGCCGCGCCGGCCGACCCGGCCTGGGTGCGCCAGATCGGCGGCGAGGTGAACCGGACCGAGGTGTCCATCCGCGCCGTGCTGGAGACCGCCGACTACACGCTCGGCGATCTCGCGCGGCTGAAGGTCGGCGACGTCTCAAGCTGCGCGCCACGCCGCACAGCCGCGTCAAGGTCGAGAGCAGCGAGCAGCCGCTCTTCTGGGCCTACCTCGGCCAGAACGACGGCTTCCACACGCTGTGCATCGACGAGGCGATCGATCCAGAGACAGGAGTTCGTCGAAGATGTCCTTCTGGCTAACGCCGCCCCCCGGCCCCCGGGAGCCGAATGGGGGGGATGGGATACGGGCGCAGGAGGCCGGCGCCGCCGGATGAAGGGGGGAGGAGGGGGGAAGGAGCGGGAGGCGGGCAGGGGGTGGCGGAGGCCCGCGCGCTGACGCCGAGGCACCCGAGCCGACGCCCGATCGCAAGAGCCGCGCCACGCGCACCCGCGCGTCGTTGGCGCCAACGATTTCCGCGTCCTTGCCGGCCCCGCGCCGGCGCCAGTTTCTGCCTGAAGGAGAGGCCGATGAACACCAACGCCAACGCCGCCGCCGACGAGGCTCTCGGCGCGCCCGACCCACGACCGCCGGCGACGCCGCGGCCCGAACCTCGACACGATCATGCGCATCCCGGTCGTCGTGCAGGCGTCCTCGGCAACGCCACCATGCCCGTCGCCAATCTGATGAAGCTCGGCCGCGGCGCCGTCGTGCCGCTCGATCATCGCATCGGCGAGCCGGTCGATGTCGTCGTCAACGGCCGTCTCGTCGCCCGCGGCGAAGTCGTCGTGCTGGAGGAAGACAACTCCCGCTTCGGTGTCTCGCTAACCGAGATCGCGGGACCGCCGGGCGGCACTCGACCGACCGAGTAGGCCATGACCGCCATGAACGCCATGCCGCCGCGCGCCTCCGCCGCCAAGGGCATGCAGGGTGCCGACCGCGTCGCCGCGATCCTGCTCACCATGGGCAAGTCGCTGGCCGGCCGTCTGATGAAGCATTTCGATCCCGACGAGATCAAGCGCATCACGCGCTCCGCCGCGGATCTGAAGCCGGTTCCGGCGCCGCCGCTCGGCGGCCTCATCGAGGAGTTCGCCACCCAGTTCGCGCTCGGCGCCAGCCTCGTCGGCAACGCCGGCGAGGTCGAGCGGCTGCTCGACGGCGTGCTGCCGAAGGACAGATCGCCGAGATCATGGGCGATCTCGCCGGCAATCCCGATCGCTCGATCTGGGAGCGCATCTCGGCCATCGCCGAGAACACGCTCGCCGCCTACCTCGCGCGAGCACCCGCAGACCGCCGCGCTGATCCTCTCCAAGGTGACGCCGGCGACCGCCGCCAAGGTGCTGGCGCATATTCCGGGCGAGCGCCGCGACAGTCTCGTGCGCCGCATGCTGACCATGAAGCCCTCGTCGACGAGACCATGCGCATGCTGGAGCGCATTCTCCACCAGGAATTCACCGCCAATTTTTCCAAGAACGCCAACGCCGACGGTCAGGCGCGCATCGCCGAAATCTTGAACAAGCTCGATCGCCAGCCAACTCGACTCTTTTTCCAGCCTGTCCTCCAGCCGGCCGAAGGCGGCGGAGTCGCTGAAGAGCATGATGTTCACCTTCGACGACATCGCCAAGCTCTCCGATCGCGCCCGCGGCGCTGCTCGACAAGGTTCCCGCCGATGGGTCGGGACCGCGCTGAAGGGCGCGACGCCGAGTTCCGCGAATTGATCCTGTCCTCGCTCTCCTCGCGCGTGCGCAAGATGATCGAGCAGGAGCTGAACAACGGACAGCCGACGCGGCACGCGAAGTCAACGATGCCCGCCGCGCCATCACCGACCTGGCGCTGGAGATGGCCAGCCGCGGCGAGATCGAGATTCGCGCGCGAAGAAGACGAAGAAATGGTCACGTAAGCACCATGGCCGAGGGCCAGGACAAAGACTCCACACCGAGGAGCCGACCGAGAAAAAGATCGCCGACGCGCTCGAACAGGGCAACGTTCCGCGCTCGCGCGAATTCACCATCTTCGCCTCGCTGCTCGGCATGCTCACCGCCGCCGCGTTCCTGGTTGGCCCCCGCTCCGTCGAGTTAGCGACCACTTGTTGCAGCTCCTCGATCATCCGGGCAGCTTCAGCCTCGAGGCGGGCCCGGAGGCGACACGCCTGTTGTCGGCGGTATCGATGCAGATGGCGGCGTTCCTCGCGCCGATCGTCGGCGCTGATTGCGCTGTCGGGGCTTGCGGCGGCGTTCCTTCAGCAGACGCCGAGTCTTCGCCGTCGAGCAAATCCGCCCGCAATGGTCGCGCGTGTCGCCGGTCGCCGGTTGGAAGCGCATCTTCAGCGGCCCGGGCCAGGTCGAATTCCGGCAAGTCGCTGTTCAAGTTCGCGGCCATCGGCTTGGTCTGCGTCATTGCTGAAGCTCAGCGCGACAAGGTGGCGAACGCGCTCGCGGTCGACCCCGCGTCGCTGCCGGAAGTCATCCTGTCGCTGGTGGTGCAACTGGTTTCGGCGGTGTGCACCACGATCGTGCTGATGGTCGTCGGCGACATTGTGTGGTCGCGCTTACGCTGGCGGACCGACCTCCGCATGACGCGGCAGGAGGTCAAGGACGAGATGAAGCAGAGCGAAGGCGACCCGCTGGTCAAGTCGCGGCTGCGCTCGCTCGCGCGCGACCGCGCCCGGCGCCGCATGATCGCGGCGGTGCCGAGCGCCACGATGGTGATCGCCAACCCGACGCACTTCGCCGTGGCGCTGAAGTACGACCGCGGCAAAGGCGGTGCGCCGTTGGTGGTGGCGAAGGGCGCCGACCTGATCGCGCAGCGCATCCGCGAGGTGGCGAGCCAGCACGCAGTGCCGATCATCGAGGACAAGCCGCTCGCGCGCGCGCTCTACGACGCGGTCGAGGTCGGGCAATGGATACCGCCGGAGTTCTACCGCGCTATCGCGCAGATCCTTCACCTTCTCTACCAGAGGTCGTCGCATGCCCGCGCCTGATTACCGCCACTATGCCGCCAAGGGCGACCGCGCGGGCGAGTTCCTCGCCTACGAGGCGGTGCTCGCCAACGGCCTCAGGGACTTCCTGTCCGAGCTGTTCATGGTCAACGGCGGCGTGATGGTTTCGTATATCTACAACAACCAGCACGCCCACCTCGGCGATATCATCGGCTCGTCGATGGAGCACCGCATCAAGCCGGGCCGGCTGCACTACAGCAACCGCGCCGAGGTCGATCTCGACTGGGGCGCGGCGCCGCAGGTGGCGCTTGCCATGGAGCTACGCGACCCGCGGCTGACGGCGTTCTTCAACGTCGTGTTCGGCCCGGACTTCGTGGGCATCGACTTGAGCGGCGTGCACTTCACCGACGCGATGACCGATGCCGGCGACAACCTTCGCCGCTTCTCCGCCGCCGTCGCCGACGCGCAGCTCTAGCGGCGTCAGCTTCGGGCAAGGTCCCCGGCGGAGACTGCGGGCCGAATCTCGAGAATTGGAGGTCGCGCGTTGGAACCGGTCTATTTGTTCGCGCTGGCCGCGCAGCACACGCGCTGGGCGACGGAACGGCAGGCGGTGATCACCGGCAATATCGCCAACGTCAACACGCCCGGCTTCGTGCCACTGGACGTGGAGCCGTTCGCGGCGGTGTTCGACCGGACGGCCGGCACGACCATGGCGGGCACCGAGCCGGCGCACCTCACGGTCGGCGGCGCCGAAGAGGGCGCGGGCAACTGGCAGGTCAAGGAGAGCGACACGCCCCTGGCGCTCGACCAGCAGCTCATGCTCGCCGACGAGACCAACCGCGCGTTCTCACTCGACAACGCGATCGTACGTGCCTTCCACCGCATGATGCTGGCAAGCGCGAGGGTCGGCGCATGATCGATCCCCTACGCGCCGCCACGACCGTCGCGGGCGCCGGGCTGACGGCGCAATCGACGCGTTTGCGCGTCGTGGCGGAGAACCTCGCCAACGCGCAATCGACGGGCCGCACGCCGGGGGCCAACCCGTACCAGCGCAAGACGGTGGTGTTTTCCGCCGAGTTCGACCGCGTGCTCGGCGCGACCACGGTGTCGGTCAAGTCGATCACCCACGACAGCTCGCCGTTCGTGGTCGAGCACGACCCGAGCAACCCAGCGGCCGACGCCGACGGCAACGTCAAGATGCCCAACGTCAACATGCTGGTCGAGATGGCCGACATGCGCGAGGCCAGCCGCTCGTACGAGGCCGACCTGCAGATGGTGAAACAGGCGCGGGCAATGGCCGCGATGATGCTCGATTTGTTGAGGAGCGGCTAGATGATCAGCGGGATTTCCGGCATCCGGGCGATCGGCGGCGCGGGTCTGCCGACGGCGACGGGCGCAGCGGCACCGACCGCCGGCGCCGACTTCGGCGCGGTGCTGAAGGACGTCATGTCGAGCACGGTCGATGCGCTCAAGGCCGGTGAAGCGAGCGCCGTCGCCGGTATCAACGGCCAGCGGTCGGTGCAGGAGGTAGTTGATACGGTGATGAACGCCGAGCAGGCGCTGCAGACGGCGATCGCGGTGCGCGACAAGCTGGTCGCCGCCTATCAAGAAATCAGCCACATGGCGATCTAGGGAGGCGGTCGAATGCGTGCGTTAGCCATCGCGGCGACGGGCATGTCCGCCCAGCAGACCAACGTTGAGGTCATCGCCAACAACATCGCCAACATCAACACGACCGCCTTCAAGCGCGCGCGTGCCGAATTCTCCGATCTGATCTACCAGTCGGAACGAGCGGGCGGCGTGCCTAACCGCGGCGGCGAGGACGTGGTGCCGGAAGGCGCGCAGATCGGTCTTGGCGTGCGCACCGTCGGCGTTCGCAACCTGCACATGCAGGGGCCGCTGACGCAGACCGGCAACCCTCTGGACGTGGCGATCAACGGCCGCGGCTGGTTCGAGATCACGGGACCGAACGGCGAGACGCTCTACACGCGCGCCGGCTCCTTCAACAAGAACGGCACCGGCCAACTCGTCACCGGCGACGGCTACCTCGTCAGCCCGACGATCACCTTCCCGTCGGACACGCTGGAAGTGATCGTCAACGAGTCGGGCGAGGTCTACGCGCGCACCGCCAGCCAGGCGGCGCCGCAGCTTCTCGGGCAGCTCGCGCTGGTGGATTTCGCCAACGATTCCGGACTGCAGCCGCTCGGCAACAATCTCTACCGCGAGACCGCGGCCTCAGGCCCTCCGCTCTCCGGCGTCGCCGGCGACCCGGGTTTCGGCAGCCTGCACCAGGGATATCTGGAGAATTCCAACGTCGATCCGGTGAAGGAAATCACCGATCTCATCTCGGCGCAGCGCGCCTACGAGATGAACTCCAAGGTCATCCAGGCCGCCGACGAGATGGAAGGCCTGGTGTCGAAGGGGATGACCTGAGCCGTGAGCGTCGCCGTTCGCAATGTCGCCTGGGCGGGGCTTGCCGTCGGAATCGCGATGGCGTTCAGCCTGCTCGTGCCGCACACGGTCGCGGCGGCGGGCAGCGAACGTCTGCCGGTGCCGGCCGTCACCATCTATCCGGGTGACACGATTGCCGCCGACATGCTGACCGACGCGGGGTTCCCGTCGGGGACGACGGCCAACTATCCGGTGATCGGCGCTCCGTCCGAACTGGTCGGCAAGGTCGCGCGACGCACGCTGCTTCCCGGCCGGCTCATCGCGCGCAACGCCGTCGGCGAACCGGAGTTGGTGCAGAAGGGCAAGATCGTCGCCGCGATCTACGAGAGCGGCGCGCTCCGCATCACCGCTTCGGTGGTGGCGCTGCAATCGGGTTCGCTCGACGATGCGATTCAGGTCAGGAACGTGGACAGCGGTAAGGTCATCGTCGGCACGGTCGCGGCGGACGGCAGCGTCCGGGTCGCCGGTCCATGAAGCGGCTTCTCGTCGCCGCGGTCGTGCTTCTCGCCTTGGCGCCCGCGGCGCAAGCGACGCGCATCAAGGACATCTCGAGCATCAAGGGCGTACGCGACAACCAGCTTTTCGGCTACGGCCTCGTCATCGGCCTTCAGGGCACGGGCGATTCGATGCGAAACGCGCCGTTCACGCAGCAGGCGCTGCAATCGATGCTCGACCGCATCGGCATCAACGTCATCGGCGATGCGCTGCGCGTGCGCAACGTCGCGGGTGTCGTGGTGACCGCCAACCTGCCGCCGTTCGCCAACGCCGGCTCGCGCATCGACGTGGACATTTCCTCGATCGGCGATGCGGTGTCGCTCAAGGGCGGGACGCTCCTGATGACGCCGCTCTCGGGCGCCGACGGTAAGGTCTACGCGGTGGCGCAGGGGCCGGTCTCGGCCTCCGGCTTCGCGGCGGGCGGTGTGGCGGAAAGCGTGACGCAAGGCGTGCCGACCGGCGGGCGTGTGCCCAACGGCGCGTTGGTGGAACGCGAGATCGCCTCTCGCTCGACAAGGAAAACGGCTTGGTGGTGGAGCTCTATAACCCGGATTTCGCCACCGCCACCAAGGTGGCCGACGCGATCAACTGGTACGCCGCAGCTGCGCTTCGGGGCGGCGGTGGCGCGCGAGCGCGACATGCGGAGCATCGCATTGGTCAAGCCGCCGGAGATCACCACGACGCGCTTTCTGGCCGAGATCGGCGAACTCGACGGTGGTGCCCGACGTACCGGCGCGTGTCGTCATCAACGAGCGCACCGGCACCGTGGTCATCGGCCAGGAGGTCGAGGTCTCCACCGTCGCGATGACGCACGGCACGCTCACGGTGCGCATCAGCGAGACGCCGATCGCCTCGCAACCGGACCCGCTCTCGAAGGGCGAAACGGTGGTGCTGCCGCGGACATCGGTCACGACCAGGAACCGGATGCGCACATCGCCGTCGTCGGCGGCACCAATCTCGAGACGCTGGTGTCCGGGCTGAACAGCATCGGCCTCAAGCCGACGATATCATCGCCATCCTGCAGGCGATCAAGTCCGCCGGCGCGCTGCAAGCCGAATTGGTGGTGCAATGACGCGACGACGACGAGGACGCTCGCGGGGTCTGGCAACGGCGCTGCTGCTCTGCTCGGGTCGCCCGGACCGGGTGGCGCCGGCGGAACAGGCCGCCCCCGCCGCGCCGAGCGATGCGGCCGCGACCCGTCGCAGACGACAACGCCGCGCTCTACTGCCGCAATATCGCGAACGCCGCGGCCGATGCGCGCTACGCGCGCCAGGTCGATGCCATCGCGGAGATGGCGAAGGAACTCGACCAGCGCATCGCCTCGCTGGAGGCGAAGCGTGCCGAGTACGAGGACTGGGTGAAGCGGCGGGAGGAGTTTCTCAGCCGCGCCGACGCAGCGTGGTCGCGATCTATTCGCAGATGCGGCCGGACGCGGCGGCCCAGCAATTCGCCGTCGATGGACCAGGAGGCGGCCGCCGCCATCCTGGCGCAGCTCAACCCACGCACGGCGAGCGCCATCCTCAACGAGATGGACGCCGACGACGGCGGCGCAACTCACCAACGTCATGGCGGGCCGGCCGGCCAAACAGCGGTGGCGGGCAATAATGAACCGAGCCACCTTGATCTTGCCGCTCGTCGCGTCGCTGGCGGCATGCGCGACGACCAGACTGCGACGACGGGTTCGCCGGCGCTGACGCTGGTAGGCGACGGGATTGCACCGAGCGTGCGCCGTTGCCGGTCGCCCTGACGCAGCCGGACGTGCGCGCACCGAACTCCCTGTGGAGCCAGAACGACGCGGGCTGTTCAACGACCTGAGCGCGCGCAAGGTCGGCGACGTCGTCACGGTGACGATCGACATCAACGACAAGGCGCAATTCGACAACGCGAGCGGCCGTTCCAAGGAAGCGGGCGGCAAAGGCGCGTTCGGCATCGATCTCGGCTTCGGCGGCTTCGGCGTGCCGGATCAGTCGGGCAGCGCATCCGGCACGATCATGCGAACGGCTCGCTGAGCGCGAAGGGCGAAGGCTCGATCGATCGTTCCGAAAAGCTGCACCTGTCGATCGCGGCGGTCGTCACCGAGGTGCTGCCGACGGGAACTTGCTGGTCAGCGGGTCGCAAGAGGTGCGCGTCAACCACGAGGTGCGCGTGCTCACCATCGCCGGGATCGTGCGGCCGCTCGACGTCTCGCGCGACAACATGATCGCCTACGACAAGATCGCCGAGGCCCGCATTTCATACGGCGGACGCGGCAAGATCAGCGACGTGCAATAGGACGACCCCCTGCTCGGCAAGAAGAAGAAGCAGTCACCGAAACCCGAGGCGGACGACGACGCGGACGCGCCCGAGGCGCGGGACGAGCCGTCCGTCGAACTCAAGAAGGGCGAGCTCGCCGCCAAGGGATCGCGCGGCGGCGGCCTGATCGGTCTCCTGGTCAGCGCCGTGGCGATCACCGGCGTCGCCGCAGGGGGCGGCGTCTTCCTCGGTCACAAGACAGCAGCGACGATCGAGCGGACCATCGCCGAGCGGGAGGCCGCGAAGCCGGTCGCGCCGATGCCTGTCTCCACGAAATACAGCGGCGACATGGTGCTTAAACCGATCGATGCGGTGATCACCAACCTCGCTTCACCCGCCGACACGTGGGTCCGGCTCGAGACGGCGATGGTTTTCAAGGACCGGGCGCTGGAGAACCCGGACGTCACGGCCGCCGAGGTGCGGCAGGACGTGCTGGCGTATCTCCGCACGGTCGGCATCGCGCAACTGGAAGGGCCGAGCGCGCTGCAGCACCTGAGGGAAGACCTCAACGAGCGTGTACGGCTCAGGACCGGCGGCCGCGTCGACGAATTGTTGATCGAGACCCTCGTCATTCAATAGGCGGACGCGCGACGATGCGGCGAAGCGGCATGGCGAGGGCATGGGTGGCGGGGCCGGTTCTGGCCGCGACGGCGTTTCTGGCGATGAGCGCCATGGCGCACGCGCAGGACGGAATACTCGACGGCCTCATCCCGCAGGGCGGCGTGACGGCAACCGGACGGATCGTCCAACTCGTCATCCTGCTCACGGTGCTTTCGGTGGCGCCGGGACTGCTGATCATGGTGACGAGCTTCACGCGCTTCGTCATCGCGCTCTCGTTCCTGCGCTCGGGCCTCGGGCTGCAGAGCACTCCGGCCAATCTCGTGCTCATCAGCCTCGCGCTGTTCATGACGTTCTACGTGATGGCGCCGACGTTCGATCGCGCCTGGCAGGACGGGGTGCAGCCGCTGATGGAGGAGCAGATCAGCGAGGAGGAGGCGTTCCAGAAAATCTCGAACCCATTTCGCACGTTCATGATGGCGCAGGTGCGCCCCGGCGATCTGAAGATATTCGTGGACCTTGCGGCCAGCCGTATCGGGGCGGGCGCCGGCAGCGCCAACGCGGCGGAGGCCCAGCCGCCGGCCACCGACGGCGCCACGGCGGACGGCGCCATCGACCTCCGCGTGCTGATCCCGGCGTTCATGATCTCGGAGCTCAGGCGCGCCTTCGAGATCGGGTTCCTGATCGTGCTCCCGTTTCTGGTCATCGACATCATCGTCGGCACACTCGTCATGTCGATGGGCATGATGATGATGCCGCCGGTGGTGCTGGCGCTGCCGTTCAAGATCCTTTTCTTCATCCTGATCGACGGCTGGAATCTGCTGATCAGCGGCCTCGTCAGGTCGTACTTCTGACGAGATGCACGCAGCGGTAACGAACTCGTAAGGTTGACTTGCCACAATCGGACCATGGCAGGTTGGCTGCTCCGAGTGAGCAGTGCGGCCGCTCGCGTTTCGGAGCGGCCGGTCCAAAGGCATGACGCCGTCCCGCCATACCGGTGCGAGCCCGGTATGTCCCGATCGGTCCTTAACAACACAAGGAAGTCGTCATGTCGTCTCTGCTGACCAACACGTCGGCCATGGTCGCCCTGCAGACCCTGCGGAGCATCAACGCCGGCCTCGATGAAGCCAACAATCGCGTATCCACCGGCCTGCGCATCCGCTCTGCCGCGGACAGCGCTGCCTATTGGTCGATCGCCACCACCACCAAGTCCGACAACAGCGCGCTCGGCACCGTGAAGGACGCGCTCGGTCTCGGCTCGTCGGCCATCGATGTGGCCACGCAGGGCCTCAACGCCGCCAAGGAATCGCTCGAGGCGATCAAGAACCTTCTGGTCACCGCGCTCGAGCCGGGCGTCGACCGCGCGAAGATCCAGGAAGACATCACCGCGCGCATCGCCGACCTTTCCGGCAAAGCCGGCGCCGCCACGTTCAACAACGACAACTGGCTTTCGGTCGATTCCACCGCGGCCACGTACAACGCCACGAAGAGCATCGTCGCCGCGTATACCCATAGCGGCAGCACGATCACCGTCAGCACCATCGACATCGACATCTCGTCGATCTCGCTGTACGACCCGGCTGGCGGCACGGCGGCCGGCATCCTGGACCAGGATCGCACCTCGGGCGGCACAACCAGCGCCATCACCGACGTCGACGTCTCGGCGCTGACCGACAGCGCGGCCGATATCACAACGGTCAATGAGCTGGTGCAGATCACCCAGGCGGCGCTGGACGACGTTACCTCGGCGCTGACGGTGGTCGGTGCGGCGGCGACGCGCGTCAACTCGCAGATGACGTTCGTGCAGGCGCTGATCGACGCCAACACGCGCGCCGTCGGCACGCTGGTCGACGCCAACATGGAAGAGGAGTTGACCAAGCTGAAGGCTCTGCAGACGCAGCAGCAGCTTTCGGTGCAGTCGCTGTCGATCGCGAACTCCAGCTCGCAGAACATCCTGGTTCTGTTCCGTCAGTAGTAACTTCGCATCGGGCAATCGTTGGGGGGGCCGCGCCTAGGGGCGCGGCCCCTTTCGTTTGCCCCGCAATCCTCAGGCAAGGTTGGCGACCGAGACTCGCCCGGCCGACCGAATGCACTGAGGAGCGTGGAATCGCCGATGCGGCGCGACGTCCTGGAACGATTGTGGAGCAGCATCGCCGGTCTCGGGGCACGGCGCCTGTTCGCGCTCGCCATCGTCGGAATCGGCGTGATGGCGCTCATCGGCGTTGGCTCCTACTACCTCAGCCGGCCGCCGCAGGAGGTGCTCTACGGCGGGCTGTCGCGTGACGACGTGGCGCGAATCGGATCGGCGCTGAAGGATGCGGGCATCGACTTCGATGTCAGCGCCGACGGTACGGTGGTCAAGGTCAACTACGGCGAGACCGCGCGGGCGCGCATGATGCTCGCGGAGAAGGGGCTGCCGCAAAGCTCGACGTCGGGCTACGAACTGTTCGACGAGGTCGGTTCATTCGGCCTGACGTCGTTCATGCAAAACGTGACCAAGACGCGCGCGCTGGAAGGCGAACTCGCGCGCACGATTCAGAGCATGAAGGGAATCAAGGCGGCGCGGGTGCATCTGGTGCTACCCGATCGCGGCTCGTTCCGCAGCGACCAGCAGCAGGCGTCGGCGTCGGTGGTGATCCGCACCGAGATGCCGACCGACGCCTCGCCGGCGCAGGCGATCCGCTACCTGGTCGCCGCCGCCGTACCCGACCTCAAGGCGGACAACGTCACGGTGCTCAACACGGAGGGCGCGGTACTCGCTTCCGCTGACGACATGGAGAGCGCGTCGGCCGGCAAGATGGCGCTGACCGAGCAGATGGTCGACCGCGATGTGGAGGACAAGATTCGGCGAACGCTGACGCCGTATCTCGGCGTCGGCAACTTCCAGGTGAGCGTCGCGGCGCGATTGAACCTCGACAAATCGACCACCAGCGAGGTGGTCTACGATCCGAATTCGCGGGTCGAGCGGTCGGTGCGCACGGTGCGGGAGAACGCGCTCGCGCAGAACTCCACCACCGACGCGGCGGCGACGGTCGAGCAGAACCTGCCCACCGCCCAGCAGAACGTCGGCGAGGCGGGCAAGAACTCCAACGAGACGAACGACCGCCGCGAGGAACTTACCAACTACGAAGTCTCCACCCGGACCACGGAAGTCTCGCACGAGGGCTACAAGATCGAGCATTTGTCGATCGCGGTGCTGGTCAACCAGCATCGGCTTACGGCGCTCGCCGACACGTCGCAGGATGCGCCGCCGATCGACTACCAGTTGATGGACATCGAGCAGCTCGTCGGCGCGGCTGCCGGGTTCAGCAAGGACCGCGGCGACCAGCTCAAGGTCGCGGCGGTGGCGTTCGCCAACGATGCGCCGGAAGAAATCGCGCCGCCAGGGATGCTCGACGTGCTGATGGCGCAGATGGGCTCCTACGTCAATTCGCTGGCGCTGATCGTGATCGCCATCGTCACGATCCTGTTCGGACTGCGTCCGGCGGTTCGAGCGATCCTCGCGCAGTCCGCGACGGCACCGGCGCCGATGGCCGCCGAGGCAATCGGGCAAGCGCAAGCGCAGGCGATCCCCGGGGCCGCGGCGGCGCAATCACTCGACGACCCGCACCTCAACCTGATCGAAGATGTCACCAATCGGATGAACCGCTCGCCGCAGAAGCGGCTGGAGCAGATCGTGGAATACGATGAGGCGCAGGCCGCGGCGATCCTGCGGCAATGGCTCCACCAGGATGAGGCGGCCTGATGGCAGTCGCCGTCGCCGCGCGCCTACCGCACTTCGTGGTCGCCGCGCTCGCGGGTGGCGGGCGCGCGGACGGCTTTCAGCCACTCGCCGAGGCGCGGGAGGACGGGAACGCCAAGGCAGACGCGCTGGCGGCGGCGCGCGGTGAGGCTGTCGCGGAGGCGGAGGCCGAGTTCGAGCGACGACGCGCGGCGGATCTCGCCGACTACGAACGCCGGCTGAAGGACAGGGAACAGGAAATCGCGGAGAAGATCGGCGCGGCGCTCTCCGTGCAACTCACCGAGGGCATCGGTCGCATCGAGGACGCGCTGTCCGGCCACGTTGCGCGCATCCTGGCGCGGTTCCTCGAGGAGAGGGTGCGGCGGCGCGCGCTCGACGAGCTCTCCGAGACGATCGCGGCGCTGCTGGTCGGTGGGGCGGCGAAGGTCAGGATCGCCGCGCCGGAACCGCTCGCGTCGCGGCTTGCCGCGCTGGCGAATGGAGCGGCCGTCGCGACGGTTGCCGGCGATGCGTCCGAGGTTACCGTGACCATCGACCACACTGCGGTCGAGACGGGTATCGGCGCGTGGGTGCAGCGCCTCGCGGTGGCGGTCGCGGACGGCGAGGATGACTGAGCCCGTTCACGAACTGATCATCGTCCGCCGCCACGAGGAGGAGGAACACGAGGCTCACAGCTCCGCGTGGAAGGTCGCGCATGCCGACTTCATGACGGCGATGATGGCGTTCTTCCTCATCATGTGGCTGATCAACGTGACGGACGACGAGGTGCGCAAGGGCATCTCGGAATACTTCAACCCGATCCACATGTCGCAGGGCTCGACCGAGCTCAAAGGGTTGAACGATCCCGGTCCGCAGGCCGCGCGCACGCGCCCGAAGAAGGGTCCCACCGACCCGCTGATGTCGGCGGACGCGCTGAACCCGCTCAAGCTCTCCGCCGGGCACGCCGACGACAATGCGATGACTGATGCCGCCGCGGACGCGGCGCTTGGGCCGGACGAGTTAGGCGCTGCCGAGGCCGCAACGGCCAAGGGAACGGCGGTGGCCGCCGGTGCGGTGGACGCCGGGGCCGCGGGCGGAGGTGCGGCAGCACAGGCGCGGAGCGCGAACGAACGCGCGGCGTTTCAGGATCCTTACGCCGTTCTCGCCAAGCTCGCGGCGCAATACGCGGCGTCACATCCGACGGTCGGTGATGCCGTCGCGGGAGATACGCGCGACCTCGGCGTTGCCGGCGGCAACATCGACCGCGATCCGTTCGACCCGGCGTATTGGCAGTTCGCGCCGCGGCCGCCGGCACGAGCCGACAACCCGGGCGATCCATCATCGTTGGAGGCGGTGGCGGACGGTGCCCAGCCGGATGCGGCGGCGGTGTCTCAGGAGGCGCCGGCCGAACGAAACGCGGACGGCGTGGCCGGCGAAACGAAGCCAACGGCGAATGCCGCGGTCTCCGCCGCGACCGCCGCCGAGCAGCCGGAGGCCAAGACCGCCGTCGATGGATCAGATGCCTCTGCAACAGCGTTGAGCGAAGCGATCGCCGCGGATGTCGCCCGCTCGGTGGCGGCGACGGTCGGCGGCGAGGCGGCGCCGGACGTAAGCGTCGCCGCAACGCCCGAGGGCATCGTCATCAGGCTGACGGACGATGCCGACTACAGCATGTTCCCGATCGGGTCGGCGATCCCGGACGACAAGACGGTAGCACTCGTCGAGAAGATCGCCGGCGTGCTCGCCAGTCGCTCGGGCAAGATCGTCATCCGCGGGCATACCGACGGTCGTCCGTTCCATTCGGCCGACTACGACAATTGGCGGCTGTCGGCGGCGCGCGCCCACATGGCCTACCACATGCTGACCCGCGGCGGCCTCGACGAAAGCCGGGTCGCGTCCATCGAGGGCCACGCCGACCGCGATCTGAAGAACGCGGCCGACCCTTACGCGGCGGAGAACCGGCGCATCGAAATTCTTCTCGAAGAGGACGCGCCGTGAGGATCCGTTTCGCGATTATCGCGGCGGCGCCGCTGCTGCTCCTCGCCGGGGGAGTGTCGGCGGACTCGTTGCCGGCGGGGGACCGTCCGCCCGGCGGCCTCGCGCTCAGACTGTTCGCGCAGGAACCGCCGCGTGCGGCGGTGAACGATCCGGTCAACATCGTGCCGGTCGATACGACGCCACGCGTCTTGGCGATGAAGGTGCCGTTGCCGCGCCTCCGGCCCGGGCGCGTCGGACCGACGGGCGTGACGCGCTCCGAGCAGGCGATCGATCTCCAGACCACGGCCGCCATCGATGAGAACGGCGCCATCGACGCCGACGCCGCATCCGCGAGGGTCGTCATTGCCGAGCCCGCGCCAGAGGATGCCCCCGCGTATCCCCCGCCGGTCCGCGTAATCCCCGGTCCACCCGCGCCGGAAGCTGCCGCGACCGTCAATCCACTGACCCCGGGACCAGCGGAGGGGCCGACGCCGTCGCCAACGGACGACCTGTTGGGCGATCCGACCGACTATTTCGTGACGCCGCCGGCTTCGACGCCGTCGGTCGTGCTTCCGGCGGAGATCCAGGCTCCGCGTCCGGCCGACGTTGAACCTGCGGATAGCGCGGCGCCGGTGACGGCGCCGGTGGGCCGCAGCCAGCCGTTCGAGTTGGTGCGCACGCTGCAGATGCTGCAGGATCAGATGGCGCAAGGCTCCGTGCAGGCGCTCGCGGCACAGCGAACGCTGCGGAGCGAGATCGACGCCGTGTTCGCCGCGGCGCCTGCCAACACGTGGCAGGACGCGCGCAACGCCAGCGCCGCGGTTACCTACGTCCTGAGCGGCGGCCCGCCGCAGGTGCTCGACCGGCTCGCCGCGATGGACCCGAAGCCGGCGGTCGACGACGCTCTCCTCGACGGCGTGCGCGCCTACGCGGATGGCCGTCCGGCGGAGGCGGCGCCGCTGCTCGCGAACATCGACGCGATGGGCTTGCCCCCGAGCATGGCGGCGCAGGTGGCGCTTGCTCAATCGGCGCTCTCGGCGCGCAGCGACCCGGCCCGCACGCTGCGTCTTCTCGCGACGGCCCGGTTGCTCGCGCCGGGCACGCTGCTCGAGGAAGCGGCGATCCGGCGGCAGATTTTCGTCGCGGATCAGCTCGGCGACGACGAACAGGTGGTATCGCTGGCGTGGCAGTATTTCGACCGCTTCCGCCACTCGGTGTACGCCGGAAATTTCCGTGCGCGCTTTGCCTCTGCCCTCAGCCATATGGTGTCGATCGACAAAGAAGGCAGCTTCCAGAACCTCGACGACGTCATGGCGCGGGTGGAGCCCGAGGCGCGCTGCGAGCTATATCTCACGGTCGCGCTGGCGTCGGTGATCAACGACCGGACGACCGCCGCCAAGCTCGCGGCGGAACGGGCGAGCGGGTTGGCGCTGGCCAATTCGGTCGAGGAGGCGCGGGCGCGGCTCTACCACGCGGGCGCGCTGGTCGCCGTGCCGAAGCTCATCGACACTGCCGCATCCGATCTGGCGGGGGTCGACCGCGCGCTGCTCTCACAGTCCGACCAGGCGCTCTACGACGCGGTCTCGGCGACCATTGCCGGTGTCGCTTCGGGTACCGATCGCGAGGCGATCGAGGTGGCGGCGGCCGAGCCGCTGAACGATGAGAAGATCGCGGTCGCCGACATCCCGGCGCTGACGCGGGCGCAGGGCGCCCTCAGGACCGTCGATGCGTTGCTCGCGGAGTCCGCACCATGAACGTGCTCAAACTCCTCGCCGAAACCTGCTCCGAACTCGTCGGCAACCGGTCAAACGCTGAAGCGAAGGGCGGCGACGGTCGTGGATTTCGTGCGCTGCTGGATCGGCTCGGCGAGGTCGCGGCGGACGGGCGGATTGCTCCGCCAGTGGCGGAAGCGGGCGCCGCGCCGAGCGTGTGGGGGCATGATCAGAAGACACGTGACAGTGCTGCCGCCGGTGAAATGGGCGACGACGGTGCGGCGGCCGGGGGCACGGCTGGGCTCATGAGCATTCCGATGCTTTTTGCGGAAACGCCCGTGTTGCGACGTGCCGACGGTGGGCATCGGGGCGATGGCCACCAGGTGACCGTGCAGGAAAGGGGCGACGGTGGGACTTGGGGCGATGGCCGTCAGGCGACGGTGATGCAAAGCGGTGACGGTGGGACTTGGGGCGATGACCGTCAGGCGGCGGTGATGCCAAACACCGACGGTGGGGCTTGGGACGATGGCCTCGAGACGAAGGTGCCGCAGGGCGCAGACGGTAGGCATCGGGGAGATACCCCGGAGCCGATGAGCGCTCGGCTTATCACGCGGGAGGGGGAGACCGCTCCGCGTGCCACGCCAGTGGGGGATGCCTTGCCGGCGGATCGGCCAGCGGCGCAAGTATCGCCGTCGCTGATCGATAATGCCAAGGGGCGAACGTCGACGCGCGTCGGGCCGTTGGATCGACCGGCCGGCGCAGCGGGGATTCGTCTCCCCGACCGTGGGTACCGGAGATTGATCGCGTGTCGCCTGCTGTTGCCGCGCCACGCCAGCCGTTGCGCGTCGAGGAGCCGCTGCCGGGCGAGACGCCGGACCCGGCATTGCAGGCGCGTGTCGCGGCGGTGACGCACGAGCAGACCCATTTCGCCCCCATCCGGCCAATTGGGCCGGGGCGTGCGATCGACATGCCGGCGCCACGAGGCGATGCGCGCGACAGCGATGCCGGTAAGTCCGCCGCTCGGCATGGAGTTGTTGCGCCGCACGGGAATGCCAAGCACGAAACGCCACATACTCCCGGTGTGGTGAGTTCCGTCGCGGCGGTCGCGGGCCACGCGGACGCGCCTGCGCAGGCCGCGGTCGCCGGCCCGTTGCCCCCTTCGGCGGTGCAGGCGATCGGCGCGGCCATTGCGGATGCGGCGGACCGTATTTCGCCACCGCCGACAAGCGTCATCGTGCCGCCACCGGGCGGGGAGATGACGCCCGGTCCGGTCCGCGGCTTGGAAATCAAGCTCGATATTGCCGATCACGGCGCGCTCGACGTACGCATGCGCCTGAACGGCCGCGTGCTCACGCTGCACCTTCGTGCCGAGCACGAGCGCACCGCCGTGTGTCTCCGCCACGACCAGGAGGCCCTGCGCGATCTTCTGCGCCACGCCGGGTACGATACGGACATCGTGGCGATCGAGGCGCGCCGTCCCGAGGCACCCCAGGCCGCGGGTGCGCGCCCCGATGCATCGTTCGCGACGCCGGGCGGGGATCACGGCGCGGCGGGATCGGGCGGCGAGCGGCAGACGCCGTTCGCCCAGCAGCCGGCGGCGGACGAGCGCGGCGTTCCGTTCCCATCCTTCGGTCAACTGGACGAGACCCATGACCCGCTTCGGCCTGGCGATCGCGGCGCTGGCGCTCTCTACGTCTAGCCCGACGTCCAGCCTCGCGGCGCCGTCGATGGCGGCCGGCGCGGGCCCGTGCGAGGGCGAGAT
This sequence comes from uncultured Alphaproteobacteria bacterium, assembly GCA_963749755.1. Taxonomy (GTDB): domain Bacteria; phylum Pseudomonadota; class Alphaproteobacteria; order Rhizobiales; family Kaistiaceae; genus JBBDMC01. Next base: position 208,104 of record CAVVOK010000004.1, on the reverse strand, counting down.
GAAGGCGGCGGCGGCGCGCTACGACGTGCCGCTGGGCGTGCTCTACGCGGTCGGCCTCACCGAGACCGGACGCCGCGATTCGCTGCAGCCATGGGCAATGAACATCGGCGGCGAGCCCTACTATGCAGCAAGTCTCGACGATGCGCTCCGCCGCTTCTCTGCGGCGCGGGCGGCCGGTGTCGAACTGATCGACGTCGGCTGCATGCAGATCAACCAGCACTTCCACGCGGAGCATTTCGCGTCAGTGGCGGCGATGTTCGAGCCGCACGACAACGTCGACTATGCGGCGCGCTTCCTGAAGCAACTCCGCGAACGGGAGGGGAGTTGGACGCTCGCCGTCGCCCGTTATCACGCCGGGCCGGACAACGACCCGGCGCAGAAGCGGTACGTTTGCGCGGTGATCCGCAATATGGTGGCGACCGGGTTCGGCGATTGGACCGACGCGGCGCGCACCTTCTGCGAATAGGCGGCGCGCCGTGGTTAATGCAGCCTTGCGGCGAAGACACGAATCTAATCGCCGCCATCGGCGAATCTTCACCGCCGTCCGCTACGTTGGCCGCTGGGCAACAAGCGTTGCCGAGGGCGGGCGAAAAGCAATGGCTGTCGATTTTTCGATGCGGGTCCTGGTGGTCGACGACTATAAGGCGATTACGCGTATCGTCTCCAACCTGCTGCGCCAAGCGGGCTTCAGCGACATCGACGTGGCCGGCGACGGAGAGGAAGCGCTCGCCAAGATGAAGTCCTGCAAGTACGGCCTCGTCATATCCGACTGGCACATGAAGCCGGTCAACGGGCTCGACCTCATCAAGCAGGCCAAGGCCGACGAGGGGCTGAAGGACACGCCGATCATCCTTATCAGCGCCGAACCGGCGCCGGAAAACGCGCTGACCGCGAAGGATGCCGGTGCCGCCGGCTACGTGGTCAAGCCGTTCGACGCGCAAACGTTGCGCGATCGCATCGAGACGGCGCTCCGCGCGGCCTGAGCGCTATTTCGCCACACTCGTAAGCCCTTCGTCACCGCCCCCGGGCGGTGTTTGCATTTCGTTAACCATAGGGCGCGAAATTCATCGGCGTCCGAGATTCTGCTGACAACTCAACAGGTTACATTATGGACGGTATACAACCCAGGGTTGGATGCAGGATGGTGGCCACGACGTGAGGGGCACGCGCGGCCGCGGTTCTGGCGAATTGAGATGGGGGTCTCAGATGTATGTTGTCGTTGACGAGCGGCCCGATGTGACGGCCGCGTATGGCGCCTCGTTGCGGGGCGAGGGCGTGGCGTCACTAGGATTTCAGCCGGCCGAGTTCGGCGATTGGTTCTCGGCCGTCGCGGTGGACGACATCCACGCGGTGGAGACGTATCTCCTCGGCGATTTCGAGCATCGCACGGCGTTTCCGCAGATGATCCGTAATCGCTCGCAGGCGCCGATCATCGCGCTCGCCGAGTTCCGGTCGCTCGACACGACATTGGAGCTGTTCACCGCCGGCATCGACGACGTGGTGCGCAAGCCCGTGCACGTGCGCGAGATCATGGCGCGCGCCGACGCGATCTGGCGGCGCATCAACCATATGCACCGGCGCATCGCCTCGGGCCGGCTCAAGGTGTTCTTCGACGGACGCGACGTTGAAATCGACGGCGAACCGCTGGCGCTGCCACGCCGGGAACGGCGCATTCTGGAGTTCCTCGTCAAGAACGCGCATCGCCGTGTGACCAAGTCGCAGATCTTCAATGCGGTCTACGGCATCTTCGAGGACAAGGTCGACGAGGTAGTCGTCGAGGGGCACGTCAGCAAGCTGCGCAAGAAGCTGCGCTTGCGGCTCGGTAGCGATGTCATCGAGGCGAAGCGCTACCTCGGCTACCAGTTCGTTGGCACCGACCACATGACGGAGGCGTTGGCGCAGGAAGCCGCCTGAACTCCACAAACCTGAAAATGCGGCGGTGAAGGCCGCCCCTCGGTGCCGTCATAGGTGGCGGCGCGAAGGCGCAGGCGGCACGCGGCTGACGCTGGTCCGCGTCGAGATCGGCGACACCACCGACGTCGGCCGGCTGACGCCGCTGCTCGGTGGCGGCCACCGCTACGACCCGCTGCCCGCTTTGCTCAGCTCGCGGCGGCGTGCGCTGGCGCTCATCTATCACGACGGCGAGGGTATGGTGGCGCTCAGCATGGCCGAAGCGCGGGGGCTGAAAGACGTGGCCGCGTCGTAGCGCGACTAGCGCAGCAAACGTTGAAACACGGCGCGGAAGACCGCCACGCGCGGCACGTGGCGGATGGCCCGCTCGTGGGCGGCTGAATAGATGTGTCGGATGGTCGCGATGCGCGCCTTCAGCGAATTCTCGAAGCGCACGCTGAAACCGCCCTTGGTGACGCGCACCAATGTCGCGCGCAAGTGGGCGTCGTCGATGCGAATGAGAAGCGTTTGACCAAGCTCGGTCGGAGGGGTGCCGGCAAAATGCGCGCCGGTGACGGAGATGTCGCGCAGGCGGAACGATTGGCGCGTGCCGTTCACGAAGACGGCTGCGATGCCGTCTACCGGGAAGCGACCAGACCGGCGAAGTCGTGGCTGCTCGATGCACACGATGCATACGATGACGAGGACGACGATGTTGTACCAGCTCCAGAACAGGGCGAGGGCGCCTTCGCCGATCGGGATGTGGTGGTCGTTGAAGGTGAAACCGTTGAGGACGCCGGCGACGCAGAACGCGAGCAGGATGAGGAAGATGCGCAGCACTGGCCACTCCACGAAGCGCTTGCTGCGATCGCCGCCCTTGGCGGTGACGTGGAACTTTTGGTTGCGCGGGCCGAACAACCCGAGAAAAGCGGCCTTGAGCGCGGGCACGGCGTTTATGAGCTGGCCGACGTCGGTCATGACCGGCACGACGCGGCCGTGCGAAACCCATGACATGGTGAGTGAATGGAGCACGTAGTACGGCAGGAACACGCTCAGCATGTCGATCAGCGACACCTCGACGGCCTTGATGCCGAAGAGCAGGTACAGCGCCGGAACCAGGATGCCGGCCATTTTGTAGAGGTAGGCGAAGGTCCAGTTAAGGAACGCCTCGGTCAGGCTCAGCCGTTCGATGAACTTGAGCGAGCGGCGAAACGTGAACGGGCCGCTTGGGCCGCGGACGATCTGCATGAAACCGAGACACCAACGCCCACGCTGGGTGACGTATTCCTTGAGACCCTCCGGCGCGAGGCCGAAGGTCAGCGGCTCGTTGAGGTAGGCGGTGGAATAGCCGATCTCCTTCAGGCGCAGCGTCAGCAGGTAGTCCTCGGTGACGGAGTCGGTCGGCAGGCCGCCGATCTTCATCAGCGCGTCGAAGCGGGTGATGGACGACGTACCGCAACAGAACGCACACCCCCACGCGTCCTTGGCGGGAAGCACGATATCGAAGAAATAGCGCTGCTCGTCCGGCCAGCTGCCGGTCAGCGCCATGTTGGCCTGGATCGGATCGGGGTTGAGGAAGTGCTGTGGCGTCTGCACGATCCCGACGGTCGGATCGTGGAACAACGACATCGCGCGGGTCACGAACCCGGCGGTCGGTACGAAATCGGCGTCGAGGATGCAGATGAAATCCGGCGGTTGGTCGAGCTTGGCGACGACGCCGAGGGCGTGGTTGATGTTGCCGGCCTTGGCGTGGGCGTTGTCGGCTCGCGTGACGTAGCCGCAGCCGAGCGTCGCGCAGAGCTTGCGCAGCCACGGGCGGCGACCATCGTCGAGGATCCAGGTGCGGTAGCGCGGGTAGTCCATGCCGAGCGCGGCGATGATGGTACGCTCAAGCAGCCGTTCTTCCTCGTTGTAGGTGCAGATGAACACGTCGACGAGTGGCGGTTCGTCCTGCGATTCCAGCCAATCGGCGTGGGCGTCCGCCTCGGCGCTGCGGTCGCGCACGCGGCTCAAGAAGAGCAGCGCGAGGGCGGCGGAAGCGAGCGCCAGCGTTTCGATGCCGACGAAGGTCAGGCCGGCGATCCAATTGAGGGTGTCGGAAGGGTCTGCGAGCGTGTCGGTGTAGCGCCAGAAAAGGTAGCGCCCCATCATGGCGAGCGAGGCGACCGAGAGGCAAACGCGGGCGATGGCGCTGGTGGTCGGAACCCAGAGGAGGACGGCGTAAAGCAGTGCGCCGAGGGTAAGCGCCGGCGCGACCGCGGCGACGACCGGTATGCCGGCGATCGCGGACAGGACGGAGAAAGCGTCCTCGATCGGCGTGGGCACGTCTCTAGCGTCCCGGCGGATTGAACAGCACTTCGCCGCGCCGACCAATGGTGCAGCCGGGGAAATCGGCGAGTTCGGGCAGCGTGACCATGACGCGGAACGCGTCGCGGGTCATGCTCGCGGGCGAGATGGCGAAGTCGCCGGTGGGGATGGCGTGACCGAAGAGGTTGGACACCGTGCCGTAATAGAAGCGGTCCTCGCCGTAGAAGTTGAAGCGGGCCGGGGTGCCGGGGCGGAGCTTGTCGTAGACAACCTCCGACACGGAGGCGGTGACGCTGACGGCGGAACACGCGGCAAGGCGCGCGACCTCCTGGCCGGCGGCGACGCGGTCGCCCGGTGCGACCATGACCTCCCAGACCTTCCCGTCACCGGGGGCGACCAGCGGTACGCCGCCGGCGCTCGCGCCGAACGGAACGATGCGGGCGATCGCCTCGTCGCGCTCGACGGTCGTGCCGGGCACGAGCGTGCTCCCCTCGATGTGCCCGCCGACCGGTGCGGTCAGGACATAGACAGGGGCGTTGAGGAAGGCCTCGCTGCTCGCCGGGGTGAGCAGCTTCTCGAGCGGCACGACGCCGATGACCGTCGCCGCGACAAACGCAAGCAACGTTTTCACCATGCGGCGGCGGATCGTCGCCGGCTTGGCGCGTACGGCGGAACCGGCGGCCGGACCCATGACCGGGTGGTCGATCGGTTGCTTCGGCACGACGGGCGCGACGGGCACGGCTTCGGCCTCGGTCGCGTTGTCGAGCAGGACGAAGGCGTGCTCGATCAGGCCCTGAAGTTCGTGGACGTTCTTGACGCCGAGGGCCTCGTAAGCCTGCTCGTCGTCGGGCCGTGCGGTATCGGCCCGATCGCTCGGCGTGGCGGTGGGCTGCTCCGGCGGCTCGGCAGGCTCTGCGGTCTTGAGCTTGTTCGCGGAGTTACGTCGCGACATGGCAATGCTCGCTGGCAATACGCGCCACACGTAGCAGCAGGTGCAAAACAGACCATGATCGAGCGCCGCGCCGGCGGCGTTTCTTTGGCGGTAAAGCTAATAGACGGCTAATCGCGCGGGCGGGCGCGATTGCCGTAACCGATCGCTAACCACGGCCCACCGGCTCGCCGGCAGCCGAGACGGTGCCGCTACATCTTTGGCAGGTGGCCGTCGATCCACGTTTTGACGGCCGCCATCACGTCCTCCTTGCCGATGTCGTTGAGGAGGTCATGGGAACATTCCTTCGTGGAGCTTGAGCGTCTTATCGGTCGAGCCCGCCGTATCGTGGAAGGACTGGCTCCCGCTCGGCCGGGTGGCCTTGTCGGCGCGCCGTGCAGGATCGGTAGCGGCAACGTGAATTGCGGAAACGACACCTCAACCGCTCGTCGGCGGGGACCATCTCGGCCAAGGTCTGCGTCGGCTGCGTCTCATGGGCGATCAGCGGATCGTGCGATGTGGCTCAGCCGCTTGAACTCGGCGAGCGCGAAATCGGGCGCCGGCACTTCGAAGGCGAAGCTCTCGCAGATGAGCCCGGCAAGGTCGGCTTGGCGGTCCAGCGCGTAGATGCACGACGCGACGCCGCCCGCGCTGTTCCGCGGGGGGCAGCTGAGTGCCAAACTCTAGCGCCGCGTGCCCGCCGACGGCAGAGCATACATCGGGCGGATGGCGAGCAGGTAGACGTTGGCGAGGATGAAGACGATCGCCTGAACCCACGCGCTTGCGAGGGAATACCCAGCGAAGGTGCCGGCGAGGGTCGCGGCGCAGAGCACCAGCCCCGTGGCGTCGATCGCCATCTTGCGGTTCAGGATATCGCGGCGATCCATGACGCGGGTGAGGAGCGCATACTTCACGATTGCGATCGCGAACAGAAGCGTCGACGCGAGCGCGAACCACGCATGCGACCCGATGGCGAGGGAGAGCAGGACATAGACGACCGCGAGGGCTCCATCGACGACGCGTTCGTCGCGGTCCGCTGGCGGCAGGCTGTCGAAGAAACGGACCGAATAGTAGGTGTTGACCACCAGGACCGCATAGAACAGCGCGTTCGGCAGGCGCGCCGCCCACGGTGCGGGCGAGATGACGAGGCCCACGAGGCCGGCGAGCGCGAAGAGGACCGTCGCGCCGATCTCGCGGCGCGCGATGAGCGCGGCGATCACGAGGCCGCGGTCGGCCGAACGTCCCGGTGGCGCCGCGTCAACGGACGGCCGAACACGACCGGCCAGACGAAATTGAGGAAGTACACCACGTTGGTACGGAGCATCCCCTCCTCGGCGAAACGGCGCGCCGAGGAATAGATGAAGAAACGCATGTGGAAGAGCACCTTCCCCTCGTGGCTCAGACGGCGGGCGAGGTCGGTGTCCTCGCCATAGAACTCGATGGCACGGTCGAAGCCGCCGATGGCGTCGAGCGCTTCGCGGCGCGCGACGAAATTCGCGCCGTAGATCATGTAGCCCGCGATGCGATAGCCGAGCGGGGCGCTCAACCACCACACCGTGTTAAGCACGCCGCGCTGCCACGGGCGCCCGTCCCAGTAACGGCCAGGGCCACTCAGCGCCACGACTTCGGGGCGGTCGGCGAACACGCGCGCGGCATGGTCGAACCATCCGGGCGGCATGCGCGTGTCGGCATCAATGTAGGCGACGAAGTCACCGGTCGCCTCCTCGAAACCACGCTGGCGCGCGGCGAGCAGGCCCTTCTCCATCTCGCGTACGACGCGGACCCCGGGACGCTGCGCGGCCACTTCACCGGTGCGGTCGGTACTGGCGTTGTCGATGACAATCACCTCGTGGAGGCGATCGCCGGCGGCGTCGAGCACCGAGTCAAGGCAGCCGCCGAGGACGGTTTCTTCGTTATGGGCGGGGATCACAAGGCTGATGCGCATTTGCTGAGCTCCGCTGGTGGTGTCGAACGAAACCGCCGGTGGTTGTCCTAGTAGTACTCCCGACCGTCGCACTCGTCGCCCTCGCACTTGTCCTCCGGTTCGGGCCTGACTTTGTCCTCGGGCGTCTCCGGAACGCTGACGTCGTGGCTGTCGCAGGCGGCCGATGAAACGCGAAAGCTCGGGTCCAGATCCGACTGACGAAACGCCTCCGGGAAAAGCTTGTCCATCAGATTGGTGCGCTCCGTGACGTCCTTCACCCAACGAAACTGCCGGTCAGGCGTCAGGATGACAAGGCTGCACCATCCGGTGACGGTCGCGCAATGGCGGCGCGGCTTGGCCTTGTCGCAGTAGTAGACCTCGCTCTGAACGCCGTTGTGCGGGTAAATAACGACAGTCGCGGTGCCGTCGTCGGCGACGTCGAAGTCGAGGGCGGTGCCGCGCACGCCAATGGTCGCGATCGGGGTGTTTATCTCGTAGGCCGACTTGGCGCTCTGCCCAGTGATGAAGCGGAAGGTGCCACGCGCGGCGTTGACCGTCACCTGCTTGGCGGTGGCGGGGCCGGCGTAGACGAAGCTGTCGATGGTGAGATTCGAGTTCGGTCCCACGACCATGCGGGTGTCGTCGGCGAAGCGGAGTTGCGCTTGTCCGACTGCGTCGGTTGCGACGCGATCGCCCATGAAGACCGCCCCGTTGGTTTCAAGGGCGCGCGCGCCTCCGGTTCCCGTCGCGGCGGCCGATTGGGTGACTCGAACGGCCGTGCCGGCCGGGTCGACGGCGCTGGCCGGCGTCATACCGACCGCCAACCAGACGAGAGATACCGCGACGACAACCGTGCGAAGCATAGGCACATCTCCTGTGGCCGCGAATCGCGCGAGACGCTTAGGTTTCACGCGCGCGCGAAGGTTCGATGACGGACAACGAAACTGAACGTTCTTTCGGCGCCGACGCGTCGCCGGAACGACGCCGATGCAGTATGTTCGCGACCGGCGCCGCGGAGGCAGCGAAGCGCCAAACCATGGAAACGTCTACGGAAATCCCATGTCCCGCGCAAGCATCGGTCTCGACGACAGAGTAAACGAGTACCTCGTCCGGAGCGGCGAAGCGGAGCATCCGGTCGCCGCCAAGCTCCGTGCCTTGACCGCCGCGATGCCCAACGCATCCTTGCAGATCGCGCCGGAACAAGGCCAATTTCTGGCCTTTTTGGCGAAGCTTGCAGGTGCGCGCCGCGCGATCGAGGTTGGCACGTTCTGCGGCTACAGCGCGCTGTGGGTGGCGTTGGCGCTCCCGGCTGACGGCGAGTTGATCGCCTGCGACATCAACGAGGAGTGGACGAGCATCGGCCGGCGCCATTGGCAGGAGGCGGGGGTCGCCGACAAGATCGACTTGAGGCTCGGACCCGCCGCGGACACGCTCAAGGTGCTGGAAGAGGACGGGCAGGCCGGGCGCTTCGACTTCGCCTTTATCGATGCCGACAAAGGCGGGTATGACGCCTACTACGAGCACGCGCTGAACCTCGTCAGGCCGGGCGGGGTGATCGTGTTTGACAATATGCTGTGGCGCGGCGAGGTGGCGGACCCGAAGGTCAACGACGCCGACACCAACGCCATTCGCGCGCTCAACGCCAAGATCGCCGCCGACTGGCGGGTGGACAAGGTGCTGGTGCCGATCGGCGACGGCATGATGGTGGTACGGAAGCGGTAGCGGTAGCGGTGGCGCATCGCGATCAATCCACGTCGCTCTGGCCGAGATCGGGCGCGCCGCGCAGCCAATAACGGTAGACCTTGACGAACGCCGGGTCGAGCTTGCGGTCCTCGACCAGAAGGCGGCGAAGCGCCCGCGCGGCCGCGTCCTCGCACGCAACGAAGGCGTAGCCATCGCCGGGTGGCAACGGAGCGGCACGCACCGCGTCGAGGAGCGTCTCCGCTGTCGCGTCGCGCTCGATCCATGTCAGATCGAGGGAGGTGCCGGTCGCGAACGACTGGCGCTCGGCGCTGTCGGCGATCTCGATGAAGGCAACGACGCGCGCGCCACTCGGAAGCTCCTCGATGCGGCGGCCGATGGCGGGAAGCGCCGTCTCGTCGCCGATGAGCACGTGCCAGTCGAAGTCGCCCTCCGGCACGAACGACGAGCGCGGGCCCGCGATGCCGATCCTATCGCCTGGCTTCGCGTTGGCCGCCCAGGTCGAACCGGGGCCGGCGCCGTGCAGGACGAAATCGATGGCAAGGCGGTTGGCGGCGCTATCAAAGAAGCGGGGCGTGTAGTCGCGCGCCTTCGGACGTGCGGCGCCCGGTGGGAAGACGAGACCGTTGGGGCCGAAGGCCGCGCGCGGCAGGTCGCCTCCGTCGGGGAAGAACAGCCGGACATGGTCATCGAACCCATCCGAGCGGAAGTCCGCGAATTCCGGCGAACCGAGCATCACGCGCATCATCCGCGGCGTGACGCGCTCGGTGGCGACCACCTCCGCGATGCGGAACTTGGGCTCATGCCGGATGCGGCGGACGGTTCGGTCCCGCGCGTCCATCGGCTAGAAGCGGCCGCCGGTGCGGAAACCGCCGCGCGGCATGCGTGGCAGTTTCGGTGGATGCGGCGCGCCGGGCAAACGGATGCCGCCGCCAAACGTCCCGCCGCCGCGCGGCGTGCGTCGGCGGAAGCCCTCGTTCAGGGCGTCGTTGAGGTTCTTGGAGTTCATGGCGCCGCGCAGGATCTCGCTCACGACGCTGCCGATCAGCGCGCCGTTGATGAACTCGCCCATCGGATTGTCGTATCCGGACGAGCGGAAGCGATCGCGCGAAGTCTCCAGCTCTCCACGGCGGCGCGCGAGATCGACGGCGGTCTTGCGCACCTCTTCCGCCTCCGCCTCGCGGCGCTTGAGCGCCGCCTCTGTCTCGCGCAGCGAACCGACGATGCGCTCGTCCTCGGGCGTCGGCGTCGCCAGCGCCTCGCGGTGGAGCGACGCCAGGTCCTCGCGGGAGATCGCCTCGGCAAGACCGTCGATGGCGGCGGCGAGGGACTTGTCCTTCGACTCGTCGAGGAGATCGGCCTGGGTTTCGTCGGTTTTGGCGAGGCGCGCCTTCGCGTCCTCCAATGCGGCGTCGGCCTTGGCGACGTCGCCTTGCGCGGCGTCCACGACCTTCTCCAGCACTTCGATGCCGTCGGCCTCGAGCGCGCGCCGCTCCAACGCGGTGAGATCCGCCTCCGTAGCGGTCGCGTCGGCGGCGAGACGGTCGGCGTGCTGCCTGAGCCGCAGCGGGATCTCGTTGAGCATGTAGTAGTTCGGACGCGCCGCGTCGTAGTCGACGATCCCGGCGACCTTGCCGTCGAAGAAGCGCGCGATCGGGCCGGCGCGGTAGCGCGAAGTGCCGTAGCCGCGCTTCCAGAGGTACATGAAGAGCGCGTCGCCCTCGTAGCTCCGGCCCTTCTCCTTGCGGTCGGTCTCGGCCTGCTTGGCCTTGTCGGCGGCGGCCGATGCCGTTGCCTTGGCCGCCTCCACCGCCGCGGATTGCGCCTTCCATTCCTTCGTGTAGACCAAACGCGCGCGGGTCTTCTCGGTGAGCGCCTCGACGGCGTCGATGGCCCGTTCGAGCGCCGCGGCGGCCTCGGCGCGCTGTTTCTCGGTCGCGTCCGCCTCGGCCACGACCTTGGCGCGATCGGTGGCGAGGGTCGCCAACGCCTCCTTACGCTTGTCGAGGGCGTCGAGGGCACGGCGCTCCGCCGAATCGAGACGGCCGACGACCTCGTCGCGGGCGAGCGCGTCGAGCTTGAGCTTGGCGAGAGCTTTGTACGCCTCGGCCTGCTTGGCACGCAGGCGTGCCGCGTCGTCGGTGGCGGTGCGCAACATGCCGGTCAGGCGATCCTCGTCGCGCCGGACGCCGAGGATGGCCTGTTCGATCGAGGATAGGGCTTCACGGGCCGCGACCATCGCCTACCACTCGGTGATCGCGCCGTCTTCGACGGGCATGGCGTAGTCGACGGCGAGAGTGCCGCGCCGCTTCTCGCCGAGGATGTTGTTCTGAACGATCCCATCGTCGCTCTTGTCGTCGCGGACGGCGGCGAAAGTCGATTCCGGCACGCGCACGCCCCACTTGGAGACGGTCTTCACGCTGCCGTCCTCCTCGCTGGTGATGGGCAGCGAGACGAGCTTGCCGGCGGCGTCCACCGCCTCGACGATGATGTAGTAGTTCTCCGCGTTGGGGTTGACGTCGGGAACGCGGAACACGCCGGTGTCCTCGCCCGGCCGCGCGACGATGCGCAGGCGGTAGGTCTGGTCGAGGCGGGCGCGGATGGCGTCGAGGTCGGCGACGGCCTTGCTCATGGCGCCAGGATCGCCGGCCGCGATCGCGGCGTCGCCGGCGGCGGCGAGGCTTTCCACGGCTTGCTTCGCGGCGAGGTCGGTGGCGTCGGCGAGCGCGGCGTCGCCGGCCGAACGGACGGCGGCGGGCAGCGTCTCGGTGATCTCGATGCGGCTCGCTTCGGCGGCGCGGCGCGCGGCATCGCCCTGCCAAGTCTGCCAAGTCCCACGCGCCGATCAGGACAACGAGCAGCGCGGCGACGGCGGCGCCGACCGCGCGCCGGCGGACCCACAGGTGGGCGAGGAACGTGTCGAAGCTTGGCCGCGGCGGCGCGTAGAGGAAGCGGCTTTCCTTCAGCGCGCGGATGCCCTCGTCGAGGATGCGGTCGGTGACCTCAAGGCCCTGCTGCTTATAGATCTCGCTGAGGCGAGCCTTCAGCGTCGCGTCGCGATCCTCCTGGCCCATGACCTCCTGGATCAGCTGATCCTGGTGACGGAGCGTGTCGACCACGTCCATCGCCAGCATCAGGTCGTCCAGCTTGGGTGCGGGACGGGCCCCCTCGGCGGTGCCCGCGGCGTCAGCCATTGGCGATCAGCGCGCCTCCTTCGGCGGCAAGCCGCGCCATCCGCCGCTTGCCGTCCTCGACGGCGTCACGGATCTCCTCGGAGTTCTTGGTCGCGAGCTTGCGCATCTCGGCGATGATCTCGTAGGAATGCTCCTGGAAGTTGACGACCGAGTCGACCAGCTTCTTGACCGCATCGGCGCGGATCGTCGGGCCGTAGCCGGCCTTCAGCGCCTCTTCCTGGATCTTGCCGCCGATCTCGGCAAGCACCTCGATCGACTTCGACATGCCTTCCTTCATGGTGTTCAGCGTCTGGGTCGCTTCATGCAGGCCGAACATGCCGGTGAAGGATGCCTTCAGCGCGGTGAGTACCGATTCGTTGGTGCTGAAGAACGACACCGCCTGCTGATAGACGCGCTCCTTGGCGTTGGTGGTCTGCATCAGCCGCGCCATGATCACTTCCGAGGTGTTGTAGCCGATGGTCAGGTTGTCGGCGAGGTCCTTGGCGATCTGGTAGCGGCCGTCCTCCTGCTGCATGGCACGGAGCTTCTCGTCGCGCGCCAGTTCCAGACGCGCCCGCTCGGCCGGCTCGGCACCAGCGTGCGCCTCAATTTCCTTGGCGGCGGCTGCAAGATCGGTCTTGGCGTCGTTGAGCTTACCCTCGGCGACCTTCAGGACCTCGAGCGCGCTCACCTCGGCCTCTTTCAGCGCGCCGCGGAAATCGAGATACGCCTCGAGGATCGTCTGCTCGCGGTCGATATTGCGCTTGGTGTCCTTCGCGACGTCGAGATAGGTGTCGCGGATCTTGTCGAAGCGGCTCGCCACGTCGCCACGGGACAGCTTCATCCAGGCGTTGGTGGCGCGCTCGAACATGTCGAGCTTGCCGTCGGCGATCTGGTCGACCATCGCCTTGGCGTCGTCGCGGATCGAATTGAACGACCGGGCGATCTGCTCGTAGCGTTCGCCGACGGACATCTGCGAGACTTGCTCGCGCACGACCTCGTTAAACAGCGACATCTGGCTGAGCGTGCGCGCGATCACCGCAACCTTGTCGGGGGCGAGGTCAGTGATCTTCTCGAGGAGGCCGACGATCGGCGCGTCGACCGACTCGCCACCTTTGATCAGGCCGAGATCGCGCAGGTTTTTCAAAGCCTTGTCCAGGTACTGCAATGGCGTTGCGGCCGTTGCGTCGGCGACGTTGACATCCGTCATGGAAATACCCCTCGTTGAACCCAGACCTGAAATATGGTGACGGGCCCACACCCTACAACAGACGCGCAAGAGTGTGGCTGGCGAATGACACCCCGCGTGCCGGCGAGCGGTTGAAGACTGTCGGCGCGACCGCGATACTGGCGGCCGCTTGCGTCACGCCGGAGCGGCCATGGTCCGTATCAGCTACGCGTACATTCTGCTGGTCGCCGCCATCCTCGCCGGGGCGACGGCGCTCAGGCTCGCCGATCCGTTCTTCGTGCAGGCGCTCAGGCTGATCGCGTTCGATTCGTACCAGAAGCTGTCGCCCGGGCACTACGACCCGCAGACGCCGGTGCGCGTGGTCGACATCGACGAGGAATTGCTGGCGCGCATCGGGCAATGGCCGTGGGACCGCACGGTGATCGCGGACCTGCTGACGCGACTGGCCGACGATGGCGCCGCGGTGATCGCCTTCGACATCCTGTTCTCCGAACCCGACCGCACGTCACCGGAGGAGGTCTTAAAGGCGCTGACACCGGAACAGCGGCAGGCTATCGCACCGCTGGTGGCGGAGCTGCCGAGCCACGACGCGGTGCTCGCCGCGGCGATCGCGGCGACGCCGACGGTGCTCGCGGTGGCGCTTTCGACGCGGCCATCGCCGCCACCGCCGGTGAAGACCGGGTTCGCGATAGCTGGCGACGACCCGAAACTGTTCGTGCCGAACTTCCCCGGCGCGAGCCGCAACCTCGATATCCTCGATGAGGCGGCATCGGGGATCGGCTCGATCAACTGGATACCCGACCGCGACCAGGTGATCCGCCGCATTCCGCTGATCTACCGCATCGGCGACGCATACATTCCGACGCTGACCACGGAAGCCCTGCGGGTGGCACAGCAGGCGGGGAGCTACATCCTGAAGGCATCGAACGCGAGCGGCGAGACCGCGTTCGGCCAGCAGACCGGGCTGAACCATATTCGCGTCGGTGGAATGGAGATTCCGACCGACGCGGACGGCGGCATCTGGCTGCGTTTCCGCCCCGCGAATACCGCCGCGTACGTGCCGGCGTGGAAGATACTTGCGGGCGAGATCGACCCTGATGAGATGGCGGGGCGGATCGTGCTGATCGGGGCAAGCGCGCCGGGCCTGCTCGACCTGCGCGCGACGCCGCTCGACGCCGCGGTGCCTGGCGTCGAAGTGCACGCGCAGGCGATCGAGCAGATCATCGCCAGGCAACAAGGCGCGCGCCCGCTTACACGGCCCGACTACGCCGCCGCGCTGGAGCTGGTCATCTTGATCGGGCTCGGCGTCGTGCTCGCGATCATCCTCAACAACATCACCGCGCTCCACGCGGGCATGCTCGGCCTCGCGGTGATCGGGACGCTGCTTGTCGGCGGATGGGGCGCCTACACGGAGGCAGGGTTGCTGCTTGACCCGACGTTCCCGGCGATGTCGCTGTTCGTGCTGGTGGCGGCGGCGACGACCTACGTCTATCGGCGCGTCGAGCAGCAGCGTGGTGAGGTGCGCCGCGCGTTCAGCTACTACGTTGCGCCGACGGTGGTGGACGAGATCATCGCGCACCCGGAAAAGCTCGAACTTGGCGGCGTGGTGCGCGAAGTGACGCTGATGTTCTGCGACGTGCGGAACTTCACGACCATCTCGGAGCAGATGACCGCGCAAGAGCTGACGCGCTTCATCAACAACCTGCTGACGCCGCTGTCGGAAATCATCCTGGCGAACCGCGGGACCATCGACAAGTACATCGGCGACGCGATCATGGCGTTCTGGAACGCCCCGATCGACGATTCCGAACACGCCCAGCACGCGCTCCATTCGGCGCTGACGATGGTGGCGCGCATGGAGGAGTTGAACGAGCATTGGCGGAAGGACGCGCTCGCCGCGGGACGTCCTTACAAGGACGTGCGCATCGGCATTGGCATCAATTCGGGCGACGTGTGTGTGGGCAACCTCGGTTCGTCGCAGCGCTTCGACTATTCGGCGATCGGCGACAACGTGAACGTCGCGTCGCGCTTCGAGGGGCTGTCGAAGGTGTACGGGGTGCCGATGGTGGTGGGTGAGGCGACGATGGAGCGGCTGGGCGATATCCCGGCGTTGGAGCTCGAATTCCATCCGTGTGAAGGGACGGGGGCAGCCGACCCGCATCTTCGTGCCGCTTGCGGTTTTCAAACTGAACGGCGAGGCCGGCCTGAAGCTCGCGGCCCACCACGCACGTATGGTCGAGGCCTATCGCGGACGCGACTGGGACGGAGCAGAGACGGCGATCGGCGATTGTTCGACTGCGGGTGTCGCCGGCATCGCCCATCTCTACGACGTCTATCGGGAGCGCATCGCGGCGTGGCGAGAAACGCCGCCGCCCGCGGACTGGGACGGAACCTTTACCGCGACATCGAAGTAAGCGTGCGTGTGAACGCTGTCACAGCCCTTGTCCGGTCAGCGCAGTAATGACAATGACGGCGGCAAATGAACTGGAGGGGCTAACAGGGTGACACAACCCTTGGCGGCGTTGCTTGTGGTGCTCGTGCTCGAGGTGAAACACTTCGTGTTCGACTACCCGCTGCAGACCCACTACCAGCTCAAATACAAGGAAGTGTACGGCCACCCGGGCGGCATCCTTCACGCCGGGTTGCACGTGCTCGGCACCGGCGCGGCGTTCCTGGTGATCACGCCACCGTTGGCGATCGGGGTCGCGATTCTGGCCGGCGAATTCCTGGTCCACTACCACATCGATTGGGGCAAGGGGCAGGTGGTGCGGCGGAGCGCGGTGACCGTGGCCGACAACGGCTACTGGTGGGCGATCGGCGCTGATCAGTTGCTGCACCACGTCACATACTTGGTCATCGCGGCCGTCCTGGTGACGACGGCGCGGTAGCGAAACCCGTGCAGGATCCGGCCGACAGCCCCGACGAATCCCCAACCGGCTTGCATTGGCCGCAAGTGTTTATAGAATCTTAAACGTGGTGATTCGCACGACCCGCTGCTTCGGCGGGTTGTCGAGTCTCTGCTGAAAAAGGTCCGCGTGTCGGTGCCTTGATGTTGAATTGATAGTATCGCCATTGTCCTTTGAGTCATAACCAAGTTTTTTCCAGGCGTCGTTTTTTGCTTTATCTTTTTGGCTCGGCTTTTTCGCTCCGGGCGTGAAGCGGTTAGTCAAGCTTGTTTGTCGTTTTGGTTCCTTGAGAATGAGGAAAGCCGTCGGTCTTTGCCGGCGGCTTTTTCTTTTGCGTCCTTGCGTCGCGGTGGTTCATCTGTAAGTCAGCGGCGCTACAATCAAGGTGGACCGGCGACGGATCGAGGCGCTCGTGCTCGACGCGTTCAAAAAACTCTTCAACACGATCGCGGACGGCGATCGCAACGCAGCTGTCGGTGAGGACGAGGTGCAGCTCGCCGCGGCGGTGCTGCTTTATCATGTGATCGCAATCGATGGTGTCGTATCGGACGAGGAGCGGGCGACGCTCTCCGAGTTGCTCGAGCGGCGCTTCGACCTCGCACCCAACGAGGTCACGGACCTGGTCGCCTCGGCCGAGACCGCAGAGGCGGAGGCCGTCGACCTCTACCGCTTCACCAGCGTGCTAAAGCAGCGGCTCGACGCCAAGGACCGCGAACGCATCATCGAGATGATGTGGCGGCTGGTGTACGCCGACGGCAGCGTGCACGAGTTCGAAGACAACGTCGTCTGGCGCGTGGCGGAGCTGCTAGCTGTGCCGACGCAGGCCCGCATCCGGTTGAAGCAGGCGGCGCGCGACGACGGCGCGTGAGGCGCCCTCGCAATTTGCAACGATCGTTGCAGCCTGCAATGCGCGAGCGGTTAAGAGCTTGCTAACGGCGTCAATCGGTTGGGGTTGCGGGCGCATCCATCCCCACATGTTGCGCGTAAGGGTCTGGCAAGGCGCTTGCGATACCAATGGCACGCTGATCCTTCGGTTGTGCGTAGTCAGCGACAAGGTCGGACGGGGGAGGCGTCAGCCGTCGACCCCCGGCGTCGTTCTTCCCCGTCCGATTCTTCCCGCCCAGAAATCGCAGGTAGGCAGGCACCCAGCGTTGCGGCGCTGTCTACGTGCGCGCGTCATGAGCCCACGACCGACAAAAAAAGAGCACCGGGTGGACCGGTGCCCTCGCCATGAATGCTGCGGATCGGCAGCGGCTTAATTCACCCGCCACTGACCATCGCCGAAAATGGCGTTCTGCAGGATCTTGAACTGCGAGCAATTGTCGCCGCAGAGGGTCTGCAGAGTGTCGAGCTCTGCCTGGGCAAGGTCGACTCGGCCCGCGGCAAGATACCCCTCGCCGAGGTACTCGTGCGTATTGAGGTTCGCGGGGTCGAGGGCCAGGGCCTGATGGTAGAGGGCGATGCCCTCGTCCAGGTGGCCGAGCTTGCGCGTGGCGTAGCCGATGGCGGTGAGAACGTTGGCATCCCTGTTGCCGACTGCATCCAATACGTGGAGTGCAGGCTCGTAGTAGCCAGCCAAGGCCAGCATGCGGCCCTGGTTGTAGAGTTGCCGATCGTTGAGCAGACCCGCGCTGGTCTTGACGCACGCCTTCGTCTTGTCGTCGTACACGAAATCCCTTGTCGCAGCTGACCACATCGGCGGCGGCTACGCAGGAGTTCTTCTCGGCGTCGAAAATCGTGCCCTGTTCGCACGTCGGCGGCGGGGACGGGGCGATGTTTTGCGCGTCGGCCGATGGTGCATCGTCGAGGACCGCGTACGCGGCGGTGCCCGAAAACGCGAGGGAAAGCGCTCCCGCGGCGGCGAAAATGGCAGTTCTTAGGGACATACGCGCCTCCTGTTGGCGATGACAATGAGGTGCAAATACGCGGGCAAACGCTAGCACACGCGAGGCGGGGATGCCACGGCCCGGGCGCATCGCGACCTTCTATCGCAGGGCTTTGGTGCCTTTGGGAGCGCGTGCCTCATGGCAAGGCGCAACCCTGCCGACGCTGGCAAACGATCTCGCGGCGCAGGTGTCGTTAACAGCGCAGGCGTCAGGTCTGCACGTAGGTGGATAGGCCGCGCACGTTCTCGTCGATTTGCAGCTTTTGGTGGATCGAAGGCATGGCGCGCTCGGCGCAATCGGTGCGCGGACACGTACGGCACGATACGCCGATCGGCGTGATGAGCTGCGGATCGGCGATGTTGAGGCCGTCGGCGTATACGATCTCGGACGCGTAGCGCACGTCGCAGCCGAGGCCGACGGCGCGCTGACCGATGCGATGCGGGAGGCCGCCGCCGATGAAGGCGTTGGTGCGGCCGGTGGTGCGGGCCACGCAAAAGAAGACCTTACCCTCGGGCATCTGGGACAACTGCACGCGCAGCATACCCGGCGTGGCGAACGCGTCGTAGACGTTCCAGCGCGGGCAGGCGGCGCCAAAGCGCGCGATGTGGATGCCCGACGCGGAAAACCGCTTGGAGATGTTGCCGGCAATGTCGACGCGGATGAAGTGCATTGGCACACCCTCGGCGCCGGGACGATGGAGCGTGGTCAGCCGGTGGCATGCCTGCTCGAAGGAAACGCCGAAGCGGTTCCTCAGGATTTCGATGTCGTAGCGAACAGTCTTCGCCGCGTCGCGGAAAAGCTGGTACGGCATGAGCACGGCGGCGGCGAAATAGTTGGCAAGCGCGGAGCGCATCAGCGCCGCGGCCTCGTCGCTGCTGAACCTTCCGGAACCGATGATCTCATCGAGCAGGTCGTGATGGCCGAGGTAGGCGATCTGATGGGCGATCTGGAACAAGCGGCTCGGCGGCGGCAGCATCTCCGAAATTTCCAGCCGGCGCGAAAGGCGGTCGTAGCGGCGGGAGCGCCCGTCCATCAGGTCGGCCGGCCGGATTTCGATGCCGACCGAGTACCGCTGCCGCAAAACCGCGGTCAGGCCCTGGTAGAGCGTATGGATCGCGAGCCCGTTTTCCGCCCAGAGCCGCTCCGCCGCCTCCTCGAGTTCCGGGAAATAGTTGGTGTGACTTTGGATGAATTCGGTCACTTCCTCGGAGGGGATGGAGACGGTCGGCGCATCGGCCGCGTCGTCGCCGGCGCTGGTATCGGCGTCCGAAGCGGTGCGGCGGCGATAGCCCGCGTATAGATCGAGCACGGCGCGGCCGACGGCAGGGAGCGCGGCGACCAGTTCCTGGATGTCGCTCGCCTTCACCCCCGCGCCGTCGAATATCGGATCGGAGAACGCCTCGGTCAGCTCAAGCGACAACCGCTGGTCGGTGTCGGCGGCGAATTCCTGGACGTTGACGTGAAATTTGTCGACCAAACGGAGGAGGACGCGCACCGTCACCGGGCGTTGATTACTCTCGAGCAGGGTCAGATAGCTGGCGCTGATGCCGAGCTCACGCGCCATCTGCGCTTGGGTGAGCCGCCGTTCCTGCCTCAGCCGGCGCAGCCGGCCGCCGATACGCATCGCCTTCATGTTTCACGCCTTTTTGCCGCCGGCCGGGCCGGGAACGCGGCTTGCCTCGATGTGACAAACCCTACACCATTACAAAAGCCGTTTGTGAGTCAATTAACAATATTCTGGATTTCACTTGGATTTCAATTAGTTATTGACCTGGATGGTTTGTGAAGCCATTTTGCCGCCCGTTGACAGCCCTACAAACATGACAGGTCAGGTGTAGCAATGACAGGTCCAGCAGAACGTTTCGCCGGCATTCGCCGGGACTACTCACCTGAGGACGTCGAGCGGCTCAAGGGCTCGGTGACCATTGAGCACACGCTCGCCAAGATGGGCGCGCGCCGCTTGTGGCAGTTGCTCCACGAACGTGCCTATGTGCCGTCGCTCGGCGCGCTCACCGGCAACCAGGCGCTCCAGCAGGTCAAAGCCGGGCTGGAGGCGATCTATTTGTCCGGTTGGCAGGTCGCTGCCGACGCCAACAACGCTGGCGAGATGTATCCCGACCAGTCGCTCTACCCGGCCTCGTCGGTGCCGGAAGTGGTGCGGCGCATCAACAAGACGCTTCAGCGCGCCGATCAGATCGCCAGGCTCGAAGGCAACACCGACACGTACTGGTTCGCGCCGATCATCGCCGACGCAGAGGCCGGCTTCGGCGGTCCGCTGAACGCGTTCGAGTTGATGAAGGCGATGATCGAGGCGGGTGCCGGAGGTGTCCACTTCGAGGACCAGCTCGCGTCCGAGAAGAAGTGCGGGCATCTCGGCGGCAAGGTGCTGGTGCCGACGCAGACGTTCATTCGCACGCTTAACGCCGCGCGGCTCGCGGCCGACGTCTCTGGCGTCGACACGCTGCTGATCGCGCGTACCGACGCGCACTCCGCGACGCTGATCACGAGCGATATCGACGAGCGTGACCACCAGTGGATCTCGGGCGAGCGGACGGCGGAAGGTTTCTATCACCTGAAGCAGGGCAACTCCCATTCCGTCGAGCACGCGATCGCGCGCGGCGTTAGCTACGCGCCGTACGCGGACCTCGTGTGGTGGGAGACCTCGACGCCCGATCTCGGCGAGGCGAAGGAATTCGCCGACGAGGTGCACCGTCAGTTCCCCGGCAAGCTTATGGCGTACAACTGCTCGCCGTCGTTCAACTGGCGGGCCAAGCTCGACGAGAAGACGATCCTGACCTTCCAGGAGCAGCTCGGTGCGCTGGGCTACAAGTTCCAGTTCGTCACGCTGGCCGGCTTCCACGCGCTCAACCTCGGCATGTTCGAACTCGCCAAGGACTACTCGAAGCGCGGCATGGCGGCGTACACCGAGGTGCAGGAGCGCGAGTTCGCCGCGGTGCACGACGGCTTCACCGCCGTCCGTCACCAGCACGAGGTCGGCACCGGCTACTTCGACGCGGTGGCGATGGCCGTTTCCCACGGCGAATCCTCGACCATGGCGATGGCCGGCTCGACCGAAAGCGAGCAGTTCACCGAGCAGCAGGCCGAGAAGGCCATGGCGCACTGACGCGCCGCATCGATGCGACCTATGAGGGCCGGCGCGCTACAACGCGCCGGCCATTTTCTTATTGCGCGGGAGCGGTGGGGAAACCGAGGTCTGGCACGGTCGAAGAGCCGCTCGAGCCCGCGGTTTCGGCGGTATCGATGGTGGTCAGGACCCAGTTGACCATGTCGCCCATGGCGTTGCCGAATGCCATGTTGAGCGCGGTTGCTGCGGCCATCGCGTCGTCGGAGTTGGCAAGCGGTGCGCTCGCCGCGAAATCCTTACCGTCAACGACCTTGCCATCGCGATCGACGACCTTGGCGGCGAAGGCGACCTCGGCGGTCGTTGGCGAGGAATCGCCGATGCGGAAGCGGCGAAGGTCGACGAGCAACTGAAAATCGCCGCTGGCGCTGATGTCGTCTTTGACGACGCGCCGGTAGCCGGCGTTCTCGAAGGCCTGGACGGCGCGTTCCTGGATCAGGATCGGCAGGCTGTCGGCCCACCTCACGGTCTCGAATACGGGAACCTCTCCGCCGGCATGCACCTGAAGGATGCGCTGCGTGTCGAGCATGATCGGCGCGGTCGGCCGCGTCACCACGAGTTGGCCCATCGGTAGATGTGCGAGCGGCGGAAACTTCGTCGGCGCGGTCAGATCGTACATGGTGTTCTCGGGCGCTGGCGGTCCACCACCGGTCAGCCGCTGCAGCCCGGCGATGATCGAATCGACCGCGTCGGAGTTGCGCGCCAGCGCCTTCGAGAAGGTGTCGACGTTGGCGATGGTGTCCTTCAACGGCGCGGCGTTCTCGGCGAAGATGTCGTTCAATTGGTTGAGCGCGTCGCGCGCGGATTGCGTCAGGTCCTTGAGGTCGGCGGCATCCGCCACGAGGAGCGGCGGGTGGCCGTCGCTGGACGCGAGTAGCGCGGCATCCGATGCGCCGCCGACGAGCGAAACCGCGGCGGTGCCGGTCAGGCCACTGAACGCGAGACCGACGTGGGTGTCGGCGCGTACGGGCGTCGCCTTGTCGATAGCGATGGTGGCGAGCACGGCGCCGGGGTTGTCCGGGTCGAGCGAGAGGGTGGTCACTTCGCCGACCTCGATGCCGTTGAATTGGACCTGCGATCCCTCGGACAGGCCCGACACCGTGCCGTCGAAGCGCACTTGGTAGGTCGTGCGCTGCACGAGGCCGCCGGTGGCATACAGCCAGTAGGTGAAACCGACGATGCCGGCGGCGATGACCAGCACGAACAGCCCGATGAGAAAGTAGCGCGCGCGGATTTCCATGTGCCTTGTGTCCAGCCTCAAGGATGGTTGGCGGGGCCGTTGTCGATGCGGTGCCGGCCGGCGAAGTACGCCTTGACCCACGGGTGGTCGGATGCGTGCATGGCCGCCATCGGTCCCTCGGCGACGATACGTCCTTCCGCCAACGCCGCGATGCGATCGCACGCGTTGGCCAAGCTGTCGAGGTCGTGGGTCACCATGAACACGGTGATGCCGAGGGTGCGTTGCAGAGTGCGGATGAGCGAATCGAAACCGGCCGCGGCGATCGGGTCGAGGCCGGAGGTCGGCTCGTCGAGGAAAACGATCTCCGGATCGAGCGCCAGCGCGCGCGCGAGCCCGACGCGCTTGGTCATGCCGCCGGAAAGCTCGGCCGGATACTTGCCGGCGTCGTCCGGCTCGAGGCCGACCATCTCCAGCTTGACCATGGCGAGATCGTCCATCAGCGCCTCTGACAAATCGAGGAATTGGCGCATGGGAAACTGGATGTTCTCGCGCACGGTCAAGGACGAGAACAGCGCCCCCTGCTGGAACAGCACGCCCCAGCGGCGTTCGATCGCACGCCAGGCGGCTTCGCTTGCCTCGTCGCGCGAAACGCCGAGCACGCGAACGGTGCCAGCGCGCTTCTCAATGAGGCCGATGATCGTGCGAAGAAGCACGGACTTGCCCGCGCCGGAGCCGCCGACTACGCCAAGTATCTCGCTGGAGCGGACGTCGAGGGAAAGACGGTCGAGGACGATCGCGTCGTCGAAACCGACGACGAGGTCGCGCACGTCAATAACGATGTCGTGGCCGTTGCCCGCGGTCATCGTGGCTACATCCCGATTCCGGCGAAGAACATGGCGAACAGCCCGTCGAGAACGATCACCAGAAAGATGGATTTGACGACGGAGGCCGTCGTTTGGAGGCCAAGAGATTCCGCGCTTCCCTTGACGTTCATCCCCTCGGTGCACGCCACGACGCCGATTAAGAGGGCCATCACCGGCGCCTTGATCATGCCGACGGCGAAATCGTCCACGGACACCGCGTCACGCAGCCGGTCGATGTAGATGATCGGGCTCATGCCGCCATAGAGCCAGGTGACGATCCCGCCGCCGACGAGGGCCGACATCGAGCCGATGAAGGTGAGGATCGGCATGGCGATAACTAGCGCCACCACGCGCGGCAGCACCAACACCTCGACCGGGTCGACGCCCATGGTGCGCAGCGCGTCGATTTCCTCGCGCATGTTCATGGAGCCGAGCTCGGCGGTGTAAGAGCTGCCGGAGCGGCCGGCGATCATGACGGCGACGAGCAGCACGCCGATTTCGCGCAGCACGAGGATCCCGACGAGGTTGACGACAAAATCTTCCGCGCCGAAGCGGCGGAAGTTGAAGATGCCCTGCTGGGCGATGATGCAGCCGATCAGGAAGGTGATGAGCAGGATGATGCCCACGGCTTGCCAACCGACGCGATCGAGATGGTGGACGATGGAGGTGACGCGTCCGGCCGCGGGCCGTAGCATGGAGCGCCCGGCGGCGACGGCGAGCATGCCGAGCGTGTCGACGAGATCGGCGAGGCCGGCGACGAACGCGACGGCGCCTGCGCCGACCATCTCGACAGCGGCGATGGGGCCTTTCCGCCGCGGCGGCGGCTGGAACGCGTCGGGCTCGGCGTGCGACACTTCGTCGATCAGGCCGCGATAGCTCGCCGGCACCGACACCAGGCGAACTTCGCCGCCGGCGGCGCGCCACTGGCGGAGCAGCCGCTCGATCAGCCACGCGCCGAAGGTGTCGAGGCGGTCGACGCCGGAAAGGTCGACGTCGGCGCGGCCGGGCTGGGCAGGCTGTCCGGCCACGAGCATGGTCAGCGTTTCGGCGTGTTCGGTCGTCCAGGGGCCGGCCGCGACGAGGCGGCGGCGGTCGCCGGCGACCGTGGTCTCTAGCGACGGTTCGGTGCTCAATGCTGCCCCCAGCTCGTTCGCCCGAACTCATGCGGCCGCGATCATGGCGGGGCAAAGGCGGAAAATCCACGGGCGCGCGGCAATACCCCGCAGGCCGCGCCGGATGGTCCCCAACAGGAAACAATAATTGCCGGAGACAGACGATGGGGTTACGTTTCTACCCAGGGTGGGCGACGACAGAGCAACATCTGTCCCGTGGGAGGGGCGGAGGATGGGCCTAATCCGGGGTCTTGCCCACGTCTTGGCCGTCGCGCTGGTTTTTGCCGCGGGCGGCGCGGCGGCGCAGACCGCGCAGACGCAGACGTTTCCCGCGCCTCAGCTTCACGGCTACCTAGTCGATTGGTGCGCGCACTTCGGCCGCGATTGCGGCAAGCCGGCGGCCGATCTGTTTTGCCGCGAGCTGAAATTCGACCAGGCGAGCAACTTCTCCATCGACCAGAATGCGGGCGCGCGCGGCCTTTCGACGCTGGTGTTCGGCGACGGTAGCCTGTGCACCGGCAACAATTGCGCCGCCTTCCGGCAGATCACGTGCACGAAGGCGGTCGCGGCGGCACCGCCGCCCGCCTCGCGTGAAGGGCCACCGACGCTGTTCGTTGCGCCCCCGCCGCAGCCTCCGCCTCAGGTCACGCCTCAACCGCCGCCGGTCATCGCGCAGCCGCCGCGTACTCCGCCGCCATCGGCGCCACCTCCGGTCATCGTGCAGCCGCCGCGTGTGCCACCGTCGCAGCCGCCACCCGTCATCGCGCAGCCGCCACCACCGGTGCCGCCTTCGTCCACACCGCCGGTCGTGGCGCAGCCTCTGCCGGTGCCGGTGCCGCGGCTCAGACCCGCGCCGCCGCAGGTCGCGCAGAACGAGCCGGTGAAGCCGAACATCACGCCGCTCGATCCCGCCGAGATCGCCAAGAACACCTTCGGCGAGATTCACCTTGTCGCGCCCTACGTCGAGCCGGACTACCTGGTCGAGATCGCGAATCCCAAGGCGGGGCAGATTCCGTTGTGGGATGACGAGACGGTGTTCAAGTGGAAGCCGTCCAATCCCGGCATGGCGGACACTTACGAACTCCGTTTCTACAACGCGCTGTCGGCGACGACGCCGATCGCGTCGGTCAAGATTCCCGGCAACCAGACGTACAAGCGCACGACAATCGATTTCCTGCAGGAGCTGCTGGCGGGCCTTGGGATCACGCCGGGCATCAACGACGATCTTTGGTCGTTGTTGTGGGACGCGATGGGGGTGAAGCAGGGCAACCTACTGTGGGAAGTCGCCGGCTACCGCAACTACCCGACCAGCGGCGTCGCCGACGACGGCAGCGGGGGCGGCGGCGATACGTTCGAAGCCCAGGTTGCGGTGTCGGAGCGCTGGCCGCTCCGCGCGCCCGACCGCGCCAACGGCTACGGGGCCTGCGGTCCGGGGGAGAACCAGGCGCAGGACATCAATCCGGCGGCGTTGGAGCTCAGGAACGAGGATCAACTCGCCGATCCCAGCCGACCGGCGGGGATCGACTACGTCTACGACCTCATCAGCATCAAGGGATCGTTCACGCTCGCGATGTCGCCATACGCGGCGCACCCGAAGACGGTGATGGCGCCGCCGAAGCCTGAAAACCTGATCAACATCGATGTCGCCGGCTTCCAGTTCGACAACCTGTTCATCGACTGGGGCGATGGCACGGTCGAGCCACTCAACCCGTCGTCGCTCGATCATGGCCAGTGGGGGCGCAGCACACCGCTCGGTCTTCCGGGCGACCCGCCGGCGCAGCATCGCTACCAGAGCGCCGGTAGCTACTACATCCGTATCTTCCAGGTGTCTGAGCAGGACCTGCAGCAGGTGCATGTCGCCACGCTCAACGTCGCGAACCAGGTGGCGCAGGCCGCGGGCAAGGTTCAACTCGGACAAGGCGGGGCGCAAAACGGTG
Organism: uncultured Alphaproteobacteria bacterium; assembly: GCA_963749755.1. Lineage (GTDB taxonomy): Bacteria > Pseudomonadota > Alphaproteobacteria > Rhizobiales > Kaistiaceae > JBBDMC01. Next base: position 181,966 of record CAVVOK010000004.1, on the reverse strand, counting down.
GCGCCAGCCCTGCGCCGATCCAAGCGGGCGCATACTACGATGCGCTGGTCCAGCAACAGGGTGGCGGCGGTCCGGGCGCCAGCGCGCTGGCGCCGACGGCGCAGGCTAAGGCCGGCAACGTCACGATCCTGCAAGGCGGTTTTCCGCTCGATGTCGCCAATCGTGCATACGTCATCTACTGCCAGCACATCACGCCGACCGAGCGCATGGACGACGTCGCGTTCGGCGAACTGAACCTCTACACGGCCGATATCCGGTTCGATGACAGCCACGCGGTAGACAAGGCCAATCCGATCGCGGCCAACGTCGCGGTCTGCGATCAGTCGGCCGAGGCGAAGCTCCACGTCACGTACCTGGGTAAGGGCACCGCCACGCTGACCTGGAAGATCGACGGCGTGATGATCGGTGGCGTTACGGAGGTCAACATAGGCCCATCGCCGGCGCGAAGTTCGGCCGAATTGTTCAACAAGTCGACGCCTAACAAGGGCGATTGGGACTCAGATTGGGTGCCGCTCCAAGTGTCTGAGGCGTTAAAGGGCGGACACGAAGTCACGGCGGAGATCGCGGTGAAGACGCCGGCGGTGCGCGGGCCGTTGAAGTTGCTCCGGCCCAGCAAGCAGGGCGATCCCAACGCGCCGCCGGTGATTGAGACGACAATCCAGTTCGTGCCGATCTTCCTCGACGACGGCTCGGTGCCGAAGAAGGCGCTGACCGCGGCGCCGCGCACCTACACGGTTGTCGACAACGCTTCCGGCAAACCGTGCCACCTGCGCTTCCTTGTGGCGGGCGGTGCTTTCGACGCGTACGTGTCCGATGCCGACCAGATCACGGCGAATGGCGACATCTACAGCGGCAAAGCCAACTTGCTCGTCCCGTTCGCCAACCTCGGCCATCAACCGACCGTGCCGATCACGTTCTCCGGCTGGCAGGTGGCGAACAATGGCGACGTGGTCGCCGGCACGCTCGCGGTGGACGCGATCGCTGAGAACATGCATCTCCCCGGGCTCGACGTGACGTTGCAGGCGCTTTCCGGAAGCGCGGGCGCGAACGATGGCGCGGTCCAGGCGACGATCGACGTGGAGGCGGAAGGTGGCGGGCTTCGGAGCACGACCGGCGGTGGCGCCAAGCCGCCGAAATGGACCGGCGAGAAGGCAACGCTCGCGCCGGATGGAGACTGGTACGAGGCACTCGCCGGTTCCGGCATCAGCGAGTTGCAGATCGGGTGGAGCGGATTCCTGATCGAGGCGGATGCCGTGGCGCTCGATTTCAGCGCTGTGGAAGGGGGTGGCCCGAGCAACGCGCAATGCGGCGCCGCCGGCAGCGACTGGATCGGTGCGCGCCTCGATACGGCGAAGGTCGAGCCGAACCTCTTCCACCTCGACACGGTCAAGATGCCCGTCAACGGCTGGGTCGTCGGCGCGGCGCCGTCGGGTAACGGTCTCTGCGGCGATCTCGACGTCGGCGAGCCCGTGCCGAAGCGCGCGGTCGGCGAGGGGAAGATGGCGATCCATCACCTCACCGCGACGGTGCGCGGCGGTTTCCTGAAGAATGCGAACTACGACATGGAGGTCGAGGTGCCGTTGCTCGGCGTCACGCTCACCGGCAACGGCACGCTGGTGCAGGCGAGCGGGCAGGAGCCGACGTGGAACCTGTCCGGGCTCGCCGGGCCCGCCGCCGACCTCCAGCTCGGTACGGTGCGGTTGCAGGCCGACACGTACCAGTTCGGCACCTCCGCGACCAACTGGCGGGTGATCGCCAACACCAAGCTCACGCTGGCGGCAGAAGGCAATCCGTTCACCACGGTCAAAGCCAACGGCGTGCGCTTCGACCTCGACGGTCGTGTGTACTTCGACGATGCGGCGCTCGCCACGCGCACCGTTCCGCTTTCCGGCAGCGCGACGCTCGGCCAGAATACGGTGGCGCTGAAAGCGGCGACGCTGACCGGCGGGGGGACTGGCGCGACGCGGCTCGGCATCCAGGTTGCGACCAACCTGCATCTTTCCGACGCGCTGCCGGCGCCGGACGTCGACGTTGGCTATGCGGTGCTCGAGTCGGGTGGCAACGTGAGCGCCACTGGGCCGACCAGCGGGCCATTCGAGGTCAAGGTCGCCTTCCCGGCGGCGGACCCGGGCATGAGCGCGACGATCCACCCGCAGTACGTCGGCAACCAGAACGCCGGAACGCCGCAGTCGGGCATAAAGTTCTACGCGGGGCCGGGGAACGCCGCCGTCGACTTCTTCGCCAGCAACAGTCCGGTGCAGTCGGCGTTCGTGCTCGGCTACAGCGGCAACAAAGACTACTGGATGACGCTGAGCGATTACAGCCTGGGCCCAACCGGGACGCCGTTGGTGGCGCCGATAATCAACTTGTTCGATATCAGCGGCGGTCTCGGCTACCACGTGCAGTCGGACAAGTTCGTCGGTCTTGGGGACGTGCGCAACATCACACCGAGCACCGGCACGGGGCTGACCTTCCTCGCCGGCATCACCGCCGGGACCCCCGACCACACCACCTTCACCCTCGACGGTCAGCTCAAGATGACCGAGACGGACAAGGTGCGCATGGACTTCACCGCTTGGCTGCTCAAGCAGAAGTCCGGATCGACCGGTGATTTCACCGGCTTCATCCAGTACGGCGGCGGTTCGTTCGACGGGCAGATCTGGGGCGGGCTGTCGATGCTCGATGGCGCCGTTAAGGTCTCGGCGGACCAGGGCGCGGTCGATATGCATTTCGGCTCGGGCGCGCCGTGGCACATTTACCTCGGCCGGCGCGAGGGGCCGAAAATCCAGACGACGCTGCTCAATCTCGGCGGCACCAGCGGTTACCTGATGCTCTCCGGCGAGGGCTTCTTCGTCGGCAGCGGCGCCAACATCAATCTCGGCGGTTCGATCGGGCCATTCAGCGCCAGCGTCAAAGGCTGGCTGGATGCGGAACTCGGTATCGAGCCGCTGAAGCCACGCGTCTCGGGTACGGCGACCGGCGGCCTGTCGGTCAAGGGCTGCGCGTTCGGTGCGTGCATCGGGCCAGACGCGAGCGTGACGGTGAAGATGGCGGCGTTGCCGGTGGACGTATCGGCCAAAGCCTGCTTCGAGATCGACCTCGTGCTCAAGACGGTAGGCGCCTGTGGCTCGGTCAGCCTCTAGAGCTCTGTCGTTTGTCGCGGCGATTGCGACGCTGGTCGCGTCCCATGCGGCGGCGCTTGCCGATGACCGCATCGCCGTCGCGTCGCTCGGTGGGGGCACGGTCGAGGTGCTGTGGGTGCCGGAGGATGGCAACTGGCCGGCCGGCGGCTGGCGGCTCGAACGTATCGGACCGACGACCGGCGCGGTCGTGGCGCCGAGGCTCGGGCCGGGACTCGACGCCGCCGCACTGGCGACGCTCGATCGCGATCAGGCGAATGGCATCGCCGACTTCGCGACGAAGCTCAGGCAAGGCACGCTGAGCGCCGACGAGCAGCAATCCGCCGACACGGTGCTCATCGCGGCGGCGATCATCCATCCGGACTACGGTCGCGCGCTCGGCGTACGGTTCCGCGATACCGGTGCGCCGGCCGGTGAGACGACCTACCGACTGACGGCGCTCACCGCCGACGGCGCGTCGATTCGGACCGCCGAGAGCGATCCCATCGATCCCGCGGTTGCGACGCCGTTGCCGTATCCGCCGGAGGCGACCGCGGTGGACATCACCGGCGACGGCTTCCGCGTATCGTGGGCGGAGCCGCCCAACCTCGATGCCGCGCCTATCGTCGGCTATCGCGTGACGCGCGTGGACCGGGCGAGCGCGATCGACCTGACGCCTGACCTGGTTCTGCGCTCGGTGTCGCCCTCGGGGGCCGAGAGGCCGGCACGACTGACGTTTCTCGACCGCGACCCGGTGCGCAACCGCGCGTCGGCGTACGACATCGCGAGTGTGGATGCGTTCGGCCGCGAGAGCACGCCGAAACGGGTGGAGGTCTCGCTCAACACGCTGGCGCGGTCGGCGGTGCCCGTCGGCGTTACGGCGACGGCCGGTGTCGAGTTCGGCCGTCGTAAGCTGGACGCCGGTGACGCAACCGGGCGCGGCAGGTTACTTGGTGGAGCGCTCGCTGTTCGTCGGCGGGCCGTACGAGGCGCTGACGCCCGACGGACTGCCGATGGTGACGCGGCGCTACGAGAGCACCGGCCTCGCGCCGGGGACGCGATACTATTTCCGCGTGCGGGTGTTCGACGGCGACGGCAATCTCGGCGACCCGTCGCTGCCGGTCAACGCGACGCCAACCGCGGCGGGGCCGCCGACAGCACCGCAGAACCTCACGGCAGATGGCGGCGTCACGCGCGTCGCGCTTGCATGGGACGCGCCGTCATCGCCGGTCGCCGGGTATTTCGTCTATCGCCGCCTTGACGAAGAGACGACGTGGAAGCGGCTCAACGGCACGATCACGCCGGAGCCCCTGTATTTCGACCGCTTCGAACGCGGTGCGTTCAGCCAGGCGAAGGTGTTCTACCGCGTTCAGGCGATTGGGCCGGACAACCAAGCCGGGGCGTTCAGCGCCGAGGTGGCGGTTACGTTCGGCGACGACGTGCCGCCGCCGGTGCCGGAGATCACGGAGGCGAGCGGCACGGACGGCGCGGCGCACCTTACCTTCGCGCCGGGCGCACCCGAGGACGACAGCACGCAGTTCGTGGTGCTGCGCGCGGAGGACGAGCATGTCCCCGGCGAGGTGGTCGGCGACACGCTGATAGGGTCGGCGCGCAGCTTCGACGACGCCGACGTGACGGTCGGGGTGCCGTACTGGTACGAGATCGTAGCGCTCGACGCGGCCGGAAACCGCAGCGGCGTCTCGAACCGCGTGCTGGTGACGGTGGAGGCTCCGGCGTTGCCGGCACCCTCGGCGCCGCAGGCGACGTACCACGGCGCACCCTTCCCCTATGTCGAACTGACGCTTGCCGCGCCTCCGGACAAGGCGCAGGCGATCGTGGAGGCGCGCGCCGGCGGCGGAAAGTGGCGGGTCGTCGCCGGGCCGGTCAAGGACGTGACGACGATCAACCTGACCAACCTGCCGCCCGGCGCGCCATCGATCGATTATCGCGTCGTCTATCGGGCGGCGAATGGCGCGCGGGGCGAGCCGTCGCCGGTTACGGAGGTGACGCTCCGCTAGCGCAGGCTGTGCTTGCCGGAGATGCGGACGGTGCTTGCCTGCGGCCCTTTCTCGCCCAGCTCCTCGGCGAAGGTAACGCGGGTGCCAACGTCGAGGTCGGCGAAAACGCCGTTCAGCACGCTGTTGCGGTGGAAATAGATCTCGCGGCCGTCAGGTGTGCTGAGAAAGCCGAAGTCGCCGGACGAATCGAGGCGGGTGACGGTCGCGAGCGGCGGCGGCTCGTGCGTCTTCACTTTCCCCTGCATCTTGCGCACTTGATCCTGCAGACGACGTCGAGCGCGCTTGAAGGCGTCGTTGATGGCGAAGCTCGCGTCGGCGAAGCGTTCGTCGTTGTTGGCGATCTTGCCGACGTTGACCTCGCGGCCATCGGGTAGGGCAAGGCGGATGCTCACCTCGAGCGGGCTCCCGGTACGGCGGTGGCCGCTCGGCAGCTTGACAACGACGCGGCAGGCGGTGATGCGCCCGAAGCGTTTCTCCAGCGCGGCGATGTGATCGTCGATCGCAGCGACAACCGGCGCCGGTGGCTTGCCTTCGGGAAAATCGATCTCGACGGGCGTTTCCATGACCATCTCTTTCGGGTTCGTGCGTCAGCGTTCGGGCTGATCCTCTTCGCGGATCAAAATATCGTAAATCTCGGCGGCGGTTCCGCTCAGCGGGTGACCGGCACGGTCGACGACGTCGCCCTCGCCTTCGGCCCAAAGCGCCGCTTCCTCGACTTCGGCAACGGTGGGGGACAACGCGGAATCTCAAGCATCACGGCGTCGTCGAGATCGGCGATGATCCGCTTGAGGTCGTTGCGGCCGGCGATGGGCGAGGCGATCGCGGAATGTTGGGCTTCCGTCATGGTCGCGTTCCTCCGGTTCGGTTCTAGGGAGGGCCGCCCTCGGGTCAGGCGGCCCCTGGAGTCGCATGCGCGGTCAGGCGGCCTTGACTTCGATCTTCTTGGCCGGTTTCTGCGCCTCCGGCATCTTGGGCAGAGTGACGGTCAGCACGCCCTTCTTGAAGCTTGCCGCGATCCTGTCGACATCGACGCCTTCCGGCACGGCGAATGACCGCTCAAAGGAGCCGAAATGCCGTTCGGACAGGTAGTAGTCCTTCTTCTTCTCTTCCTTCTCCTCGGACTTCTCGCCCTTGATGGTCAGCATGCCGTTGGCCACGCTGATCTCGACGTTCTTCTCGTCGATGCCTGGGATTTCGGCGGTGATCTCGTACTCCTTGTCCTTCTCGGCAATGTCGACGGCGGGGACGGCACCCCATCTCTCGTCGGTTCGCCAGGAAGGCTGGAAATCGAACAAGCGGCGCCCGAACGGCGAGCGCCAAATACCGCGCCCGAAATCATCGAACAGGCGGTCGATTTCCCGTTGCAAGGTCCCGAGCGGATGCTGTTCACCGGCGCTCGGTACGGGTTCTCTTTTCTCGTTCGTGATGGGGAGTTTGGTGGCTGCTTCGGCCATGATCATTTCCTCCATGAATGACGGAAATCACGATGTGACGCTTGGCCGCCCCGCGCTTTGACCGAAGTCAATTTCTGGCGCGGGGCTGCATTCGACATGGGAAACGGCAGTGCGGGCGACAAGCCCCTCGTGCTATCGGCGCGCTGCTGCTTCGCGCGCCGCAAGCGCGCGTTCCAGGTCGGGGACGGCGGCGATTAGCGACGCCGTGTAGGGATGTTGCGGGTTCGAGAAGACACGCTCGGTCTCGCCTTCCTCCACGATCTTGCCATCAAGCATGACCAGAACGCGGTCGGTGATCGCGCGAACGACACCGAGGTCGTGCGAAATGAAGAGATACGACACGCCGAAACGCTCGCCGAGGTCGGCGAGGAGATCGAGGATCTGGGCGCGGATCGACACGTCGAGGGCCGACACCGGTTCGTCGAGGACGATCAGTTGCGGACGGGTAATCAAGGCGCGGGCGATGGCGAGGCGCTGGCGCTGGCCGCCGGAAAATTCGTGCGGGTACTTGTCGGCGTCGGACGGGGCGAGGCCGACGGCGGCCAGCACCTCGTCCACGCGGCGCCGGCGCTCGGTCGCGGTCGGCCGCGGGTGGTCGAGGTGGAGCGGCTCGGCGATGAGTCGACGCGACGCGGTGGCGCGGATCGAAGCTCCCGAAGGGATCCTGGAACACCGCCTGGACGTGACGGCGAAGCTCGGCAAGCGCCGGACCGCGGCTCGCGAGGAAGTCGGCGCCGAGCAGGCTCACGCGGCCTTCGAGCGGCGGATCGAGGGCGAGCACAACGCGGGCCAACGTCGACTTCCCGCTGCCGGATTCGCCGACGAGGCCGACGTTCTCGCCACGGCGTATGGCGAACCCGACGCCGTCTACGGCGCGGAGATATCGGACGGGCGCGAACAGGGACGGGCGCGGCAGGCGATAGGCACGGACGACCTGGTTCACCTCGAGCAGCGGCGAGCCGTCTTCGCCACGGACGGAAGCCCGCGCTTCACGGCGCGGCCGGTAGACGGAGGCGGCGACGAGCGCGCGGCGTAAGGATGCCGGGGGCGCCGGAACACGTCCGTGGTTTCGCCAGCCTCGACGATGGCGCCGTCCTTCACGATGGCAACACGGTCGGCCGCCTCCGCGATCATGGCGAGGTCGTGGCTGATGAGAAGCAATGCGATGCCATCGTCGGCGACGAGGCGCTTCAGCAGGGCAAGTATGCGCGCCTGAGTGGTGACGTCGAGCGCGGCGGTCGGCTCGTCGGCGATGAGGAGCGGTGGCTTCAGCGCCACCGCCATGGCGATGACCACGCGTTGGCGCTGTCCGCCGGACAGTTCGTGCGGGTAAAGGCCGAGCGGGAAACGCGCGGAGGGCAGGCCGACGTGCTCCAGCGCCTGACGGGCGGTAGCCATCGCCTCGCGGCGCGAGCACCCGCGATGGATGCGGACGGTCTCGCCGACTTGGTCGCCGATGGTCTTCAGCGGGTTGAGGGCGGTTGCGGGTTCCTGGAACACCATACCGATCTGGCGGCCACGCCGGTCACACATGGCGGACTTGTCAAGCGTCATCAGGTCCTCGCCGGCAAGCGCGATGCGGCCGCGCGCGCCGGCATGCGTGGGGAGGAGGCGCATGATCGATAACGCGGTCATGGTCTTGCCGGCGCCGGATTTGCCGACGAGCCCGAGTACTTCGCCGGGTTCGATTTGGAGAGCGATGCGGTTCAGGATCGGCGTCGCGCCGATGGAAACGCTGAGGTCGGTGATGTCGAGGAGCGCCATCGCCGGTCGCCTATCGTGGCCGCGCGAGGCGCGGGTCGAGCCTGTCGCGCAGGCCGTCACCGAGCAGGTTTATCCCGAGGACCGTGACGACGATGGCGAGACCGGGCGCGATCGCGAGGTGCGGCGCCGTGCCGATCAACGTCTGGGCGTCGGCCAGCATGCGGCCCCAACTGGGGGCGGGCGGCGGGGCGCCCAGACCGAAGTAGGACAGGGCCGCCTCGGCGAGGACGCCCAGCGAAAACTGGATGGTCGCCTGCACGACCAGAATGCTGAGCAGGTTGGGCAGGATGTGCTGCCATGAGATGAGAAACGCGCCCTTACCGGAAACGCGGGCGGCAAGAACGTAATCCCGCGTCCACAGGGTCAACGCCGAACCGCGCGTGAGCCGCGCGAACACCGGGATGTTGAATATGCCGATGGCGACGATGGCGTTGATCGCGCCCGGCCCGGCCAGCGCCGTGATCATCACGGCAAGGAGCAGGGCCGGAAACGCGAACACCACGTCGTTCAGCCGCATGATCGCATTGCCGAGCCAACCGCTGCGCGCGGCGGCGACGAGACCAAGAGGCACGCCGATGCCGATGCCGATGGCCACGGCGACGAGGGCGACGGCGATCGAATTCAGCGCGCCGGCCATCATCATGGAGGCGACGTCGCGGCCGAAACGGTCGGTGCCGAGCCAATGCGCCGCCGATGGAGGCTGCAGCCGGTCGGGGATGGTCATCGCGGTCGGGTCGTACGGCGTCCACGCCAGCGAGACGAGCGCGACGACAACGACGGCAGTGGTGATCAGCCCGCCGACGATGAGGGTAGGATAAATGCGCCGCCGCGGGGCAAGTGGCGCGACGGTGCCGGGATCGATCGTCATCGGCCGCGTCGCCGGAGACGGGGGTCGATCGCGGCGTAGGCGAGATCGACGGCGAACGTGACGAGCACGACGGCGGCGACAAGCAGGAGCACGACGCTCTTCACCACGATCAGGTCGCGTTGGATGACCGCTTGGTAGATCAGACGGCCAAGGCCCGGCAGAAAGAAGACGTTCTCGATGACGATGGCGCCGGCGAGAAGAAACGAGAATTGCAGGCCGACGATGGTGGTCACGGGGATGAGCGCGTTGCGGAACGCGTGACGGCGTATCGCCTGCGCGGTGGTCAGGCCCTTGGCGCGGGCGGTGCGCATGAAATCCTCGTGCATTGTGTCGATGAGCGCCGAACGCATGACGCGCGTGAGGATCGATGCCTGGGGAAGCGCGAGCGCTACCGCCGGCAGGACGAGCGCTTTCAGCGCCGGGAGGATGCCCGCGTCCCAGCCGGGAAAGCCACCGGCGGAGAACCAGTGGAGGCCGACGGCGAACGCCATCACGAGCAGCATCGCGAACCAGAAATTCGGCACGGCGATGCCGAGTTGGGTGGCGCCCATCACGGCGAAGTCCGCCGGGCGGTTGCGGCGCGCCGCGGCGATGACGCCCGCCGGGACCGCGATGGCGATCGACAGCACGAGCGCCATCAGCGTCAGCGGCAGACTGATCCACAGACGGTCCGCGATCAGCTCGGCGACGGGAACACGGTAGGTGTAGCTGATGCCGAAATCGCCGGTGAAGAATCCCGCGACCCAGGCGAGGTAACGCGCCAGCGGCGGCTGGTCGAGGCCAAGCTGGTGTTGCAGTGCCGCGACCGTGTCGGGCTCGGCGTTGAGCCCGAGCATGAACGACGCGGGATCGCCGGGGAGCACCTCAATGACCAGGAAGATCACGAGGCTCGCCGCGACGAGCGTCAGAGCGAGCGTGCCGACCCGGTGAACGACGAACGATGCCATGCCACCACGCCGTCAGGTGGGCGCCGGGCGAACGTTCGCGCGGCGGCGACCTAGTCCTGCCAATATACGCCGGTCAGGTCGTTGGCCTGGATCGGCGCGTTGGCCCACAGGCCCTTGATCTTGGCGTTCCACACACCGGTCTTGGGCAACTCGAAGAGAAAGACGTTCACCGCATCGGCGGTGATACGGCGCTCAGCCTGCTGGAGCAACGCGGTGCGCTGCTCCGGATCCGTGGTCAGGTTGAGATCGGCCATGATCTTCTTGAAGGCGTCGCTATGGTAATCGAAATAGTAGTCGTCGCGGCCATATATATCGATGTCCATCGGCTCCGTGTGCGAGACGATGGTGAAGTCGTAGTCCTTGTTCTTGAAGACTTCCGACAGCCATTGCGCCCATTCGATCGGGACGATTTGCACATCGATCCCGACCGCCTTCAACTCTTCGGCGACAATCTCACCGCCGCGGCGCGCGTAGGCGGGCGGGGGTAGCTTCAGCGTTGCCTTGAAGCCGTCGGGCAGGCCCGCCTCCCTGAGCATCGCCTTCGCCTTCGCCGGGTCGTAGGCGTATGCGCCGGTCAGGTCGACGTAGGCCGGGTTGTGTGGGGCGAAGTGGGTACCGATCGGCGTGCCATAGCCCGACATTGCGCCGTCGATGATCGCCTGGCGATCGATCGCGTGCGAGATCGCCTGGCGGACGGCAAGTTTGTCCAGCGGCGGACGGCCGTTGTTCATGGCGAGGATCGTCTCACCCTCCGTGGTGCCGACCACGACGGCGAAGCGCGAATCGGCCTTGAACGCGTCGAGCGTTTCGAGCGCGGGAAAGACCGGATAGGCGTCGATATCGCCGGCCATCATCGCCGCGAATGCCGCGGTTGGGTCCTCGACGAACACGAACCGCGCCTTGTCGAGTTTCGCGCGCGTGCCCCAATAGTCGGGGTTCCTGACGAGATCGACGTGATCGCCCTTGACCCAGTCGGCGAACTTGAAGGGCCCGGTACCGATCGGACGGGTCGCGTTGTTCGCGGCGCTTTCCGGGGCGACGATGACGGCATCGCCCCAGCCAAGGTTGAAAAGGAAGTTGCCGACGGGATGGTCGAGGGTCACCTCGACCGTCGCGGGATCGACGACGTCGACCGCTTTGATCGCGGCGAACAGGCCCTTTTGGGCGTTGGTCGAATCCGGGCCGCGGGCGCGATCCAGCGAGAACTTGACGTCCTCGGCATCGAACGCGGTTCCGTCGTGGAATTTGACCCCAGTGGCGAGATGGAACCTGTACGTCAGACCGTCGGTCGAGATGTCCCAGGAGCGGGCGAGATCGGGAACCACGCTGCCGTCGGCGGCGATGCGGGTCAAACCTTCGAAGACGTTGGCATAGACGATCTCATCGATCGCCGCGGCGGCGCCGGCGGTCGGATCGAGGTTGGGTGGCTCGAGCTGCATGCCGACGGTGATGTCGGTGCGCGCCGCCAGCGCCGGCATGCTCGCGACGGCAAGGAGAAGCACCGCCAAGCGTGCGGTCCTGAACAACGTCTTCAATTTTCACGTCTCCGATCTGTCGAAATGGCCATCGGCGCGGGCGATCTTAGCCAAATCCGCCGCCACGTCGAGGAAGGCCCCGGGTGCCGGCGAGAAATCGGATCTGCGCAATCTCTACCGTGCCGTCAGCCGCCGGGCGCTGATGACAAAGCGCGTCCCATGTATTAAGGCGAAGGTCTGCTTTCCGGGCGTCTCCTTTGAGGCGGAGGCTCTAGTCGGCCCGGGCCAAATTGCCAAGAGAGGAACCAGCAAATGGATGGAACTACGGCTACAGCGTACCTTCTGGTCGCGCTCGGCGTCATTTTGGCGTTGATATTCATCTACGTGAATTTTTCCCTGGAGAAGAAGTGGTTCGCGGCCGTGCCGAAGGATTCACCGGATTTCCGCCGCAAGCACAGGCTGGTCGGCGTGCTCGAAATAGCGATCTTTTCCGTCGGTGTCGTGCTCGCGGTCGCGGGTTTCGTGATACTCGGCACGTATCATCCGCTTGCTTGAGCCGGTTCGCGGTCGTCGTCGCCAGCGGCGAGGATCGAACCGCGGCTGCGCTTCGATTGGCGAAGTGAGTGAACCGTATCCGCCGGCGTCCGCACGTCGGTGCGGAGAGTAGCCATGCGGAAGCTTCAGACCCAAGGCGTGCATCACGTCACGCTGGTCGGCGCAGACCGGCAGACCTCGATCGACTTCTGGGAAGGCGTGCTGGGGATGCCGTTCATCTTCGAGCAGCCGAACCTCGATGTGCCCGATGAGAGCCATATCTATTTCGACCCCGGCGACGGGCGGCTGATCACTGTCTTCACCAAGGAAGACCGCAAGCCCGATCCGACGCCCAACCCCACCGGCGTCGGCAACCTTCACCACATCGCGTTCTCGGTGTCGCACGCGGTTTTCGCGCAGGCGGTCGAACGGCTCGACGAGCGGAAGATTCCGCATAGCGGCGTCAAGGATCGCGGCTTCATGGATTCGATCTACTTCCGCGATCCGTTGGGCCAGTTGTTCGAACTCGCGGCGTATCGGTTCGAGCCGCCGTCGGGCTACAGCCACGCTGAAGTCCTTCACGAGGCGCACAAGGTCCGGGTGGCGCGTGGTGACTACGCGATTGCGGAAGTGCATCTCGCCGACGCGATCGAAGCGCTGGTGGCACGACACCAAGGCAGCTTGTCTGACGACCGCTTGCCGAAGAATCCGTACTGACAGCGCTAAGAGCGCGGTTCGTCCCAGGGCCCGGAGGGCGGCGCGCCCCACGGTTGGACCTGCGATGGATCGGCTGGCGACACCGTCCGTCGGCCGAACGCGGATGGATCAGCGGGTTCGTCTGGTTCGCCTCGCGGCGGTAGCGACGGCGGCGCGCGCCCGCCGGCGTAGCGCACCAGCGCCGCGATGCGATCGTCGATCGACGGGTGGGTGGCGAAGAGGCTCGCGAGCCCGCTGCTCCGCGGGTGGTCCAGGAACATCTCCTGGACCTGCGACGGTGCCGGCAACTCGGAGTGCCCGGCGATCTTGCTGAGCGCTCCGATCATGGCGTCGGGGTTCTTGGTGAGCTCCACCGAGCCGGCGTCGGCGAGATATTCGCGCTTGCGCGACAGGGCGAAGCGGAACGCGATGGCGAGGAAGCGCGCGAGGAGGAAAATCGCGACGGCGATCGAGGATCAGGATGATCGCGCCCCGCCGCCCTTCCACCCGGCCGCGAGCTTCGCGAGCGACCGCCGCGCGTCGACCACAGCAGCATGCGCGGACCGCGGATCATGATGTCGCCGACCAGCGTGATGATGCCGACGAACACCGCGGAGACGACCAGGAGCTGGACGTCGCGGTTCTCGATGTGGGTCAGCTCGTGGGCGAGCACGGCCTCGAGCTCGGCATCGTCGAGGGCGTTCATCAGGCCGCGGGTGACCGTCACCGAATAGTGGCTCCTCGCGGACGCCGCTGGCGAAGGCATTCATCGCGTCGGTCTCGATGATCCGCAGGCCGGCATGGTGATGCCGCGGCTGATGCAGAGATTCTCCAGCAGGTTCCACAAGCGCGGCTCGCCGATGCGGTCGACCTCGACGCGCGCCGGTGACCGCGTCGATGATCGCCTGGTTGGCGAACCAGGCGATGACGAACCAGACCAGCGCCCCGCCAAGCGCGAACGGGACCAGCGATGGCAGCAGGCGGACGGCGGTGACGATACCCTCGCCGACGTTGGGAGTTTTCGCAGTGCCGCGATTATCAGTGCGAAGGCGAACGCAGATGAGGAGCAGGAGAAAGGGAAAACCGGCGAGCAGAAGGATCGACTTCAGCCGGTTGTTCCAGATGTAGGTCTTGAGGCCGTAGGCATGGCGTCAGCACTGCCACGCCGACGGGCTCCGCGCCCGTTGGATCGGCTAGAACTTGACCTCGGGCGGCGTCTCGACCGCCGCCCGTTCGCCCTCGTCGAGCTCGAAGAACTCAGGTGCGACCGCTGAAACCGCAAGTGGCCGGCGAACAGGACCGCCGGGAACTGCTGGATGGCGGTGTTGTACTCCTGGACGGCGTTGTTGAAGAAACGCCGGGCGGCCGCAATCTTGTTTTCGATGTCCGCGAGGTCCGATCTGGAGGCGCAGGAAGTTCTGGTTGGCCTTGAGGTCCGGATAGGCCTCGGCGAGCGCGAAGAGCTGGCGAAGCGCGCCGGTCAGCATGTTCTCGGCCTTCGCCTGCGCATCCGGCCCGGCCGCCGCGACGGCAGCGTTGCGCGCCTGGACGACGGCATCGAGCGTACCGCGCTCGTGGGCGGCGTAGCCCTTCACGGTCTCCACCAAGTTGGGCACGAGATCGTGGCGCTGCTTGAGCTGGACGCTGATGTCGGACCACGATTGGTCGACCGTCTGGCGCAGGCTGACCAGCCGGTTGTAGATGACGACAAGATATAGCGCCACGACGACGATGACGCCGAGGACGATCCAACCGAAGGTACCCACGGCCTGAGCCTCCGAATCGGCGAACGGGCAGGACCGCAATCTAGCAGCGTACGGCGGGAAGGGCCAACCGGCATGCGCCTGTCGCGGGCTTGAGCGGCGGCCGGACGTAATTCGGGGGCGGCTTTCGCCGCCCCCTCAGAGGGATGCCCGATCGCGCGACGTTACAGCGCGATGCGGCAGATGCGTTGGTTGGCGGTGCCGCCGCGGGTCGGCCAATAGACGAACTTGCCGTCCGGGCTGACCCAGGCTGAGGGGCCGCCCTGGATCGGGTCGGCGAACTTGGTCGCCTCGGTGCTACCGGCCGCCACTTTGTAGAGCGACGTGCCGCTGGGGAAGTAAACGCTGCCGTCGGGGGCGACGTCGAAGTCGTCCGCGCGCACACCTTCCTCAACCGCGACCGCGTCACCCTGGGGCTTGCCGTCGTCGCCGATCTTGACCTTGTAGATGCCGGCATTGCCGGCGAACGACGAGAAATACACGTAGCCGGCAACAGCGCGCGCGCCGTTGACCCCGATGGGCAGTGGCCCTCCGGCTACCGGACCGAACTTATCATCGTTGAACCATACGTCGGCGGTCTTACTTGCAGCGTCGATGCGGTAGATCCTGCCGCCGCTCGAATCGGTCGAGAAGTAGATGCCGCCACCGGCGTAGTCGAGGCCGTTGAGGCCGGCGCCGGGAACGGCGATGTCCGCGGTTTGCTTGCCGCTCAGATCGTACATCAGCACGTGGGTGTCGGTGTCGGAGAAATCGAGAATGTTGCCCTGGCCGCTCGGGTTCGGCTTCCGGAAGGTCTTGCCGTAGGCGATGGTGGCGATCTGACCGTCGCCGCAACCGGCCCCGAGGAAATGCATCATATTGGGGGCCTTGGCGAACTCGCTGACGGTTCCGTCTGGCGCGATCTTGAGCAGCTGCGCTTGGTTGATGATGGTGACGTAGAGCGAGCCGTCGGCCTGTTGGCAGATGTTCTCGGTGCCTTCCGCCGACGGCAGGGTGGCGAAGGTCTCCACCTTCGAATCTTCTGGGGCGGCCTGGCCCCACGCGGTGGTGGCGAGCGCGGATGCGCCGATTAGGGCAACCGCGGCCATCTGGATTCGCAGACTCATTGGATACCTCCCAATATCGTTGGTCCCCTTCAGAGAGGACGACGGACGGTATGCTTCGGATCGAAAGTTGGCAACTGAGGGAAATACTCTCGGGTCGGGGCCAAATTCAGTGGAAATTGCGGCCCTTGGGCATGACGCTGCCGGCGGCCTTGGCAAGGGCGGCGATGTCTTGGGCGAGACCCGGTTCTTCCTCCGCGAGCCGGACGACGCGGGCGCGGGCGGCGGCCTTCTCGCGATGATCGCCTCCG
This sequence comes from uncultured Alphaproteobacteria bacterium, assembly GCA_963749755.1. Lineage (GTDB taxonomy): Bacteria > Pseudomonadota > Alphaproteobacteria > Rhizobiales > Kaistiaceae > JBBDMC01. Next base: position 165,974 of record CAVVOK010000004.1, on the reverse strand, counting down.
GGACGGCGGACCTCGTCGGCGCGGGCAAGGGAGGAGAGATCGCCGGCATCCTCGCAGAGTGCGGCGAGCATCGGCGTCAGCTCGTGGAGCGTGTCGGCGACCACGTGGATGACGCTACTCTCGCTCTGCACCTTGCCGGTGACCGCGATCAGGCGGGCGCCCAGAACGATCGGGCGGAAGCGCTCGAAGGTCTTGGGCCACACGATGATATTGGCGATGTCGGTCTCGTCCTCCAGCGTCATGAAGATGACGCCTTTGGCGGTACCCGGCCGCTGCCGGATGATCACCAGACCGGCGACGGTGATCCGGCGGTTGTTCGTCATGTCTCGCAACGACCCATTCGTGACGACGCGGCGGGACGTCAGCTTCTCGCGCAGGAACGAGACCGGGTGTGCTTTCAACGACAGGCTGAGATAGCGGTAGTCGTTGACGACGTGCTCGCCGATGGGCATCGGCGGCAGGGCGAAATCCGGTTCGCGGACGATATTGCTGTGGGCGGCGGTGTCGAACAGCGGCAGGCGGTCGTTGGTTTTGACGCCGCCGAGGCCGCGCGCGGCCCACAACGCGTCGCGACGGTCGAGACCGACTGAACGAAAGGCGTCGGCGTCGGCGAGGCGTTCGATCGCCGCGCGCTTCAGGCCGGAGCGCAGCCACAGGTCACGCACCGAATCGTAGCCACGCCCGCGCGCCTTCATCAGTTGGTCGGCGTCGTCTTCGGCGAAACTCTTGATCTGACGGAGCCCCAAGCGGACAGCGCACGTGGTGCGGATGTCGTTGAATTTTCCCTCCCCCTTGCGGGGAGGGTGCGGAGCGACCGTTGGGTCGCGACGCGGGTGGGGGTGTGTAACCCGTCCAGACTCGGTGTGGGCATCCCCACCCGGCTTCCCCGGCTTAGCGCCCGGGTCGCCACCCTCCCCGCAAGGGGGAGGGAGGGAGTCCATTTCTGAAAGCACCTCCAGCGTCGAATCCCAATCGGAGGCGTTGATGTCGGGCGGCATTACCGTGACGCCGTGGCGGATCGCGTCGCGCACGATCTGCGCCGGGGCGTAGAAGCCCATCGGCTGGGCGTTCAGAAGCGCCGCGCAGAAGACGTCCGGGTAGTGGCACTTGATCCAGGCCGAGGCGTAGACGAGCAGCGCGAAACTCGCCGCGTGGCTTTCCGGAAAGCCGTACTCGCCGAAGCCCTCGATCTGGTGGAAGCAGCGTTCGGCGAAGCCGCGATCGTAACCGCGCCGGGCCATGCCCTCGACCATCTTTTCCTGGAACGTGCCGATGGTGCCGACGCGGCGGAAGGTCGCCATGGCGCGGCGCAGCCGGTCCGCCTCGCCGGGAGTGAAGCCCGCGGCGACGATGGCGATCTTCATCGCCTGCTCCTGGAACAACGGCACGCCGAGGGTCTTGCCGAGGACGTTCTCCAGTTCGTCGGGTGGGCCGAATTCGGGCGATGGCGCAGGATAGACCACGGTTTCGGCGCCTGAGCGCCGACGGAGATAGGGATGCACCATGTCGCCCTGGATCGGGCCGGGGCGCACGATCGCCACCTCGATGACGAGGTCGTAGAATTTTTCCGGCTTCAGCCGCGGCAGCATCGACATCTGCGCGCGGCTCTCAACTTGGAACACGCCGACGGAATCGGCGCGCTGAAGCATCTTGTAGACGGCGGGATCCTCGGCGGGGATCGTCGCCAGCGTCGGGGCGCCGCGGTAGTGCTTCTCCATGAACTCGAAGGCGCGGCGGATGCACGAGAGCATGCCGAGCGCCAAGACGTCGATCTTGAGGATGCCAAGGGCGTCGAGGTCATCCTTGTCCCATTCGACGGTGGTGCGGTCCTCCATCGCCGCGTTCATGATCGGACAGACCTCGTCAAGACGATCGCGGGTGATGACGAAGCCGCCGACGTGCTGGGAGAGATGGCGGGGGAAGCCGCCGATCTCCTGTGCCAGAATCAGCACCCGCGCCATGGTCGTCTCCTCGGGGTCCATGCCGGCGCGGCGTACGTCCTCAGTGCGTACGCCGCCGGACGACCAGCCCCAGATGGTGCCTGACAGGGCGCCGACGGCATCTTCCGACAGGCCGAAGACCTTACCGACCTCGCGCACCGCCGAGCGCGAGCGATAGGTGATGACGGTGGCGGCGAGGCCGGCGCGCTCACGGCCGTACTTCTCGTAGATGTACTGCATCACCTCTTCGCGGCGCTCGTGCTCGAAATCGACGTCGATGTCGGGCGGCTCGTTGCGCTCGGCGGAGATGAAGCGTTCGAAAAGCAGATCGGTGCGGTCGGGGTCGACCTCGGTGATGCCGAGGACGAAGCACACGGCGGAATTGGCCGCGGAGCCGCGGCCCTGGCAGAGGATGTCCTTGGAACGCGCGAAGCGGACGATATCGTGGACGGTGAGGAAATAGGGGGCGAACTTGAGCTCGGCGATGAGCTTTAGCTCGTGGTCGATGGCGGCGCGGACCTTTTCCGGCACGCCGCCGGGATAGCGTTGGCGGGCGCCTTCCTCGGTGAGGCGCTCCAGCGCCTCCTGCGGCGTGGCGGCGTCGCCGGTCGGCTCGTCCGGGTACTGATAGCGCAACTCGTCGAGCGAGAAGTCGAGCCGCTCGAGCACGGCGATCGTCTCGGCGACGGCTTCCGGGTAGTCGCGGAAGAGGCGGGCCATCTCGCCGGTCGATTTCAGGTGACGCTCGGCGTTGGCGGCGAGCCGGCGGCCGGCGGCGGCGAGCGTCGTCTTCTCGCGGATGCAGGTGAGCACGTCCTGGAGCAGGCGCCGCTCGGGCGCGTGATAGAGCACGTCGTTGGTGGCCATCAGCGGGACGCCGAAGCGGCGGGCGACACGGTCGAGCAGCGCCAAGCGGCGGTGGTCGCCGTCGCCATGAGGACGGATGGCCATCAGGCGGACGGTGCCTGGGAAAGCATCGGTGAGCGCGGCGAGGGTGGTTTCGAGGGACACATCGGGTGAGCCGGCGGGAACCACACCGAGGACCAAGCCGTTGCCCCAGTTCAGGAGATCAGCGAGATCGAGATGGCATTGGCCCTTATCGGCGCGGCGGTTGCCGAGCGTGAGAAGCCGGCAGAGCCGGCCGTAGGCCGCGCGGTCGGTCGGCCAGGCGAGGATGTCCGGCGTGTCTTTTGCCTCCCGCTCGCTCGCGGCCGCTCGCTCCTCGCCGCTTGCGCGAAAGGCGAGCCGGCAGCCGACGGCGTAGCGCAACCCGGCCTCCTTCGCCGCGACGTGGCCGCGCACGACGCCGGCAAGGGAGTTCCGGTCAGCGACGGCGATGCCGGCGAGGCCCAACTCCGCAGCCGTGGCGGCAAGCTCTTCCGGATGCGAGCCGCCGGTGAGGAACGAGAAGTTGGTGGTGACGGCGAGCTCGGCGAAGGCGGCGGGCGATCTCATGAAGGCCCCTCATGAGAAAAGTCACGGCCGCCATACTTCGGCCCCGCTCTTCGGCGATGGGCTTCGCAACTCGACTTACCGCAACAACCAAAAAGTGCCTTTTGGGGGGAAAGGCCGGAGACACGCTCGTGAAATTTCGTCGTCCGATTTTCCTCAGCCTCGCTGCAGTCATCGCTATCGCGCCCGTCGCGCTCTCCGGCGCGAAGGAGTTCGATTACATCGAACTTTTCGGCGGCTCGTGGTCGGGATCGGGTACGGTTCTCAAAGATGCGGTTCCATGGCACGTGAGCTGCCACGCCACCGGCAGGTCGGCCCCAAACCGGCTTACCGTCGAGGGCCGCTGCAATGTTTCGCTGATCAGCGTCAGGATCGCCGCCGACATCAGGTACGATCCAGCCTCTAACCGCTACAGCGGTACCTATATCGGCGCCAAGGTCGGACCGGCGCACGTCTCCGGGAAACGCAGCGGCAACGTCGTCAACTTGGTTATTACGTGGCCGAAGCCGGTCCACGGCGATACGCAGGCGCGTATGGAGATTATCAATTCCGGCAGCGGCGATCTTCGCATCACCATTTCCGACAACGTCGAACCGGGCGGACCGGAACGCGAGACCTCGGATCTCGCGTTGACGCAAAGCTGAGCGTAGTCTCTGTTTGCCGGTCGCGTTTCCGGCGCTCCTCGCCTCTTGATGTTTCCCGGTCATGCGAACACTCCGTGGAGGTACCAGCGCGGGGCGATGCTCTCGCGGCCGTAAAGACCTTCGCGGTAGAGCCAGAAGCGATGGCCGGTCACGTCCTCGACGCGGAAGTAGTCGCGGGTTAGGGCATCGTCGCGCCACCATTCCGGCGCGATGCGCTCCGGCCCCTCGGCGCGCGCGACGCTGTAGAGTGCGCGGCGCCAGCGGAAACGGATCGGCGGTCCGTCCGGCACCTCGGCGATCGCCTCGACCGGCTCGGGCCGCTCGAACAAGCGGAGCGGGCGTGAGATCGGTAAGTCGTCTTGCGTTGCCGCGTGGTCCGATGCCGCGTGATCGTCCGCCTTCGTCTCGCTCGCCACGAAACTTTCCGCGCGCTCGGGGATGTGGCTGGCGCGCGCCGCGATGCGGGCTACGCGCTCCGGCCCGAGGCGGGCGCCGATGCGGTCGATGAGACCGTCGAGGTCGGCCTCGGCGAGGGCGTCGCCGGCGAAATCGACGGCGACCGGATCGGACGGCGCGGCGGCGAGGACGGATAAGCGTGCCATGTCGAAGCCGAAACCGGCGTCGATCTCCTCGCCGAGGCCGGCGAAACGTTCGCGGAAGAGGGCGGCGACCTCTTTTGGCGCGTGGATCGGCTGACCGGCGCCGACGGCGATGCGTTTGACCACGCCGTCGACGCGGAACAGCGCGAGTTCCAGGCGCCGTGCACCGAGCCCCTGGCGTTCCAGGCTCGGCGCCAGGGTCTCGGCGAGGGAGGCGAGGGCGACGGTGATGTCCTCCTCGCGGACGATCGGCTCGGCGAAGCGACGCTCGGCGATAAGCGCCGGCACCGGGCGGCGGGGGTCGATCGCCTCCTCCTCGTGGCCGAGCGCTTGGTCGAGACGGCGGATGAAGGCGAGGCCGAAGCGGGCGGCCAGCGGTGCGCGCGGCGCGCCGATGACCTGGCCGATGCGTTTCAGCCCGACGCGGGCGAGCGCCGATACGGTCTCGGGATCGAGGCGGAGCGCTGCGAGCGGCAACGGCGCCAGCATCCCGGCGGCGCGTCCCTCGGCGACGACGGCGGTCTCGGTGAAGCGTGCCGCCGCCCACGCCGCGCCCGGGGTGTCGGCGGTGGCGACGCCGGTCCGGAAACCCTGGGCACGAAGGCGGGCGGCGAGATCGGCGGCGAGCGCCGCTTCTCCACCGAAAAGGTGCGCGGCGCCGGTGATGTCGAGGTAGAGGCCATTTTGCTTCCCTGCCGCGCCTTCCTTCGATCCCTGTCGGGCCTTCGGCCCTCCACGGTCTCTTGCCATGCTCCCCGCCTCTTGAGCGACAAGCGGTGTGTAGCGCTCGGTCCAGTCGGCGATCTCGGCGAGAAGTGCGCCGTCGGCGTCGGGATCCTCGTCCACCACGTCGAGAGACGGGACGATGGCGCGAGCGTCGGCGAGCGCCTGGCCGCGGATGAGGCCCATCCGTTCGGCGATCTCGTCGAGGGCGACGAGGCGCAGGGCGTTCTTCACCTTGGCGACGACGGCAAGGGGAGCCAACTCGCCGGGCTTATTCTCACGCCACGCGCGGCCGAGCGTCTGTCGGCGGAGGCGGTCGGTCGGAAGATACGGCAGCGACAGGGACAAGATGCGCCGCGCTGGCGGTCGCTGCGGCGATGGCGAAACGATGTCGGCCATGATCCCACTCCACGTCGCAGACGCCGGTCGCGCCCGCGCGGTTGCGTTCCAAAACAAGACGCCAGGCGGGCCGGCCGATACCGGCCGGGTAATCGTCAAGGGTCGCGGCGGGGAGCGGCGCGACCACCCAGCGGGTCGCCGCGGCGCTTGGTGCGGGGTAGCCGGTCTGGCGCAGCATCAGCCCCATGACGCCACACGCGCGGGCGCGAAGCGCGAGGCGGCGGCTGGCGGTCAGGTCGAGCAGGCGCGGTTCGCCTCGGATCTCGACGAGCACTGCCGCGAGGCCGCGACAGGAAAGCCCTTCCTCGCACACCCAAAGTGCCTCGGCGGGCTTGGCGACGCGCACTACGATCAGCCGGCGCGGGTCTAGACCGAAACGGTCGAGCCCGCGGCCATAGGGAAGGCCCGCCTCACGCGTGGCGGCGGTCTCGGCGATCCACAGGATCGGCCGGTCGTCGGTTTCAGCGAGCCGGGCGAGGACCGCGGCGGCGAAGCCGGTGGCGGCGGCGGCATCGCGGGAAACGGTGCTGCGGATCTCGTGCAGGGCGTCGCGGCGAAGCCCGCCGGCAAGACGGCGGTCGAGATCGGGGATCGCGAAGGGAAGCAGCGGCCGCGCTCGGCGAGGGGCGAACGCAGGTGCTCTCTTTGGAGGATGTTGCTCCCCCTCACCCCTTGCGCCTAATTCGCCATCATTCATCCCTGTCCGGTCTTCGGCCGTCCTCGCCTCTTGATGGCTCGTGAGGCGCAAAGCCCCCTCCCACGAGGGGAAAGGGGAAGATGATCCCGCAGCCAGACCCGCGGGCTGGCCCTCGATCTCGGCGATCCGGCGGCGCAAGTGCGCAAACCTGTCCCGGGCCATGAAAACGCCGGCGCGCATGGCTTCCTCAGTCTATCCAGACGTATATTGTGTTCTCTATTTGTTCTTATTGATTCCGGAGAACAAAGCGAGAGTCAAGCGGTGGCTCGCACTTATCCCCTTGAAACATGTAAGGCCAATTCCTATGTAATGGTCATCGGAGGACGCGATGACCACGCTAAGAGAGTTCCTAACTCGGTTTCCCGACGACGATGCGTGCTTGGACCACATGATGCGAACCCGGTACGGCGAGCGTTTCAATTGCCCCAAGTGTGGGCGGAACGCTCACTACTACCGCGTCAAGAAACGCCGCTCGTACGAATGCGAGTTCTGCGGCCATCAGGTCTACCCGACAGCGGGCACCCCGTTCCAAAGCACGCGGACCAGCCTTCGCGACTGGTTCCACGTCATGTTCCTCTTTTGCACAACTAGGAACGGAGTCGCCGCCAAAGAGGTTCAGCGACAGCTCGGCGTGACCTACAAAACGGCGTGGCGCATGTGCCGCGTGATCCGCGAGTACGTGGGCTGGGTTGACGGCGACACACCCGTTGGCGGTCACGGCGGCGGTGTTGTCGAAATCGACAAGGCGTTCATCGGTGGGCGCGACAAACCTCGCTCGGTGACAAGGCAATCGTGCTCGGTATGGTGGAGCGCGGCGGCGAGGTCATCACGCGCGTCGTTCAGGGCCGCGCCGAACGCTGGATAATTCCCGAGATCAAGGAGAACGTCGCGCGGGGCACTTTCATCGCCACTGACGACGCGAACGCTTTCCAGAACCTAGGCGTCAAAGGCGGCTACACGCACGAGGTCGTCAATCACAGCGCCAAAGAATACGTGCGCGGCCGCGTCCATACAAACACTATCGAGGCTTTTTGGTCGATGGTGAAGCGGACGATTGAGGGGACCCATATTTGGGTTTCGAAGAAGTACCTGCCGACCTACCTTCGCGAGATTGAGTACCGCTGGAACTTGCGTGACCAGCCATCTTTGATGTTTGAGTTGCTGATTCAGGCTTTCCCCGGCCGGCGCTGGCTTCGTCAGCATCGCGTGAAGCAACTGATTGAAGCGGTCCTGCGGCTGGTTTTTTTTCATCGGGCTTCCCGATTGGTTGAAGGTCAGGCTCATTGGCGGTTGCATTAAATATCTGCGCCGTATGAAGGAGTTGAGAGGCCACAGCGAGCGCCACCAGGGTTGAGTAAATGAGTAAGAAGAAACCAGCTAGCGAGACGTAGCCGTTGGTGGGGTAGCCCTTGGCTAACAAAGCGGCCATCAGCGCCAGGATTTGGAAAAAAATAAAGTGGAAGAAATTCGCAACCGCTTCCATGAAAAACAAGTCCTCGCGCCCTCGCTGCGTTATGGCCCTAAAAAACGCGCCGCGCGAGAACGCAAGCATGATCGCCATCCCGCCCATTGAAAAACCCAGCAAGCTGGGGATGATTTCGACAGCCGACTGCGCCCACGGCCTGACCCCATCTTCGACCGCCAACCAAAATGGGGTTGCTAGCAGAGTGACAACCGCCGCCGCCCACAGATAAAATGACCGGAAGAAGGCGCGCCAGCCTCCGTAGAGACGCCAGTACAAACGGAAAGAGCTAGCCGTCCCCGTTGCCAACAACTGTTTCGCGGGCCACACGGACGACGGCGACCAGTCGAGAGGCAAAGTCCTCCAAAGAGCGGCGAACCGTCCTCGGATATGCTTTGGTAGATCGCTCATCGCGTTCGCCGTTCTCATCCTTGCCGATTCCGTGAACCTCGCCAGCTGTTGCCAAGGCAAGCTCGGCTTCGGCAAGCGTTCTTTCGTTCGGCGCCAAAGACTGACTGTAGATCGGCGTGGAATAAGGACCCCGTTTTCGGGGTGATCGGCGTCCAAACGGGACCCCCGTGACGAAGGGGTCCACAGAGCTCCCGAGTTTCATCGGGGGCCGGTTTGGGATGCTGGTTGTGGAGACGATTGCGAAGATCCGTCGCGGCGTATTTTGTTCAGGGGAAGTCGATCAAGGCGATCTGCCGCGAACTGAGAGTGTCGCGGAAGGTCGTTCGGAAGGTGCTGCGCAGCGGTGCGACCGCGTTGATTACGAGCGCGCGGTTCAGCCGCTGCCGAAGCTCGGTCCGTGGAAGGACGAACTGGACCGGATTCTGGCGGCGAACGAGGCCAAGCCGGCGCGTGAGCGGCTGACGCTGATCCGGGTCTTCGAGGAGCTCCGGGGCCTTGGCTACGAAGGCGGCTACGATGCGGTGCGGCGCTATGCCCGAGCTGGCAGCGCGAGCGGTCGGCATCGACGGCGGACGCCTATGTGCCGCTGAGCTTTGCGCCGGGCGAGGCCTACCAGTTCGACTGGAGCCATGAGGTCGTGCTGATCAACGGGACGACGGTGACCGTGAAGGTCGCCCACGTCCGGCTCTGCCACAGCCGGATGCTGTTCGTGCGGGCCTATCCGCGCGAGACCCAGGAGATGGTGTTCGACGCCCATGATCGGGCGTTCGCCTTCTTCAAGGGTGCCTGCACGCGCGGCATCTACGACAACATGAAGACGGCGGTGGAGGCGATCTTCGTCGGCAAGGAGCGGGCCTACAACCGGCGCTTCCTGCAGATGTGCGGGCATTATCTGGTCGATCCGGTCGCCTGCACGCCGGCCTCGGGCTGGGAGAAGGGGCAGGTCGAGAACCAGGTCGGCCTCGTCCGTGAGCGCTTCTTCACGCCGCGGCTGCGGGTGAAGAGACTACGAGGAGCTGAACGCCTGGCTGCTCGACCAGTGCATCGCCTACGCCAAGGCCCATCGCCATCCCGAGTTCCGCGAGCGGACGGTCTGGGAGGTGTTCGAGGAAGAGCGGCCGAGCCTGGTGCCCTATGCCGGCCGCTTCGACGGGTTCCACGCCGTGCCGGCATCGGTCTCCAAGACCTGCCTGGTGCGCTTCGACAACAACAAGTACTCGGTGGCGGCCAGTGCGGTCGGCCGCCCGGTCGAGGTCCGCGCCTATGCCGATCGGATCGAGCTGCGCCAGGACGGCCGGTCGTCGGTGAGCATCGCCGCTGCTTCGGGCGCGACCAGACGATCTACGATCCCTGGCACTACGTCCCGGTTCTGGCCCGCAAGCCTGGTGCGCTGCGGAACGGTGCGCCGTTCAAGGACTGGGTCCTGCCGGCGCGATCGGAACGGGTCCGCCGCAAGCTCGCCGGCGCCGACGATGGCGACCGGCAGATGGTCAAGATCCTCACCACCGTGCTGACCGACGGGCTGGCAGCGGTCGAGGCGGCCTGCGCCGAGGCACTGCGCGAAGGCGTCCACTCCGCCGACGTCATCCTCAACATCCTCGCCCGGCGGCGGGAGACCGGACCGCCGATCACGATCATGACCCCGGAGGCGCTGCGGCTGCGCCATGAGCCCATCGCCGACTGCGCCCGCTACGACAGCCTGAGGAGGGCCGTGTGATGGAGCGTTCCGAGATTCTGACCACCATGGGCGAGCTCAAGCTCTACGGCATGAAGGCGGCCTTCGACGAGATCATCGCCACCGCCGTCAAGCGCCAGCACGAGCCCCAGCGCGTCGTCGGCGACCTGCTCACTGCCGAGATCGCCGAGAAGCAGGCCCGCTCGATCAAGTACCAGATGACCATCGCCAAGCTGCCGCTGGCCAAGGACATCGACGACTTCGTCTTCGACGGCACGCCGATCAACGAGACCCTGGTCCGCGACCTCGCCGGCGGCGACTTCCTCGCCCATCAGCGCAACGCTCGTCCTGGTCGGCGGCACCGGCACCGGCAAGACCCATCTGGCCATCGCCATCGCCCGAGCCTGCATCCGCAGCGGCGCACGCGGCCGCTTCTTCAACGTCGTCGATCTGGTCAACAAGCTCGAGGCCGAGGGCCGCGCCGGCCGCCAGGGCCGCATGGCCGACTACCTCATCGCGCAAGGACTTCATCGTCCTCGACGAACTCGGCTATCTGCCCTTCGCCCAGTCCGGCGGCCAGCTCCTCTTCCACCTGATCAGCCGGCTCTACGAGCAGTCCTCCGTCGATCGTCACCACCAACCTCGCCTTCGGCGAATGGCCGACCGTCTTCGGCGACGCCAAGATGACCACCGCGCTCCTCGACCGCCTCACCCACCACTGCGACATCGTCGAGACCGGCAACGAGAGCTGGCGCTTCAAAAACCGCGCCTGACCATCCTCAAAGCGCCGACCCGGCCCGCCGCTCCGCCCTGACCGCTCCCGCGGCGGTCCGGTCGGCGCGCCTCCCGCCTCACAGAAAGAGGGGTCCCTTTTGCGCGCCGATCTGGGGTCCCCTTCCAACGCCGATTGACAGACTGACCGCGCTCGACAACCAGCGCCTTTTGATAGCGACTGCCGTTTTGCTCGGTGATCTCATCCATTATCCCCTGCGCCCGCTGCGACAGGTCGTCGGCGTTGGGGCGCGGGATATCGATCATCAAATGCGTCAGGCGGTGTATCGCCAGCACCTGCGTGAGCGCATCTTCCGACGGCTGCACCAACACCTCAACCACGGGATCGGAATCGGGGTCCAGGTGCGGTGGAGCCAATAAGGTGCCGAAAATCTTCGCTGCTCGCGCCGGGCTCAGCCGCTTGCCGGCGTCATTAACGACCTCGAAAAAGACGCGATGATCCCGCGCGCGGAGTACATATGTGAACACCTTGAGATTTACGCCATAGCGCCGCGTAAATTGCGCGGCGGCCTGATCTAGGTCAGCTTCTTCGAGGGTTGTCTTGTTGATGGCTGGCAGATCCGGGTCCACCTCAGTCCATATCAATATTTGCCCGCGATACAGCCCGTTTCCCGCATCCTCCGGGGCGGTAGTAGCCGCGTGTTCGTCGCCCCAAAATCGCACTGGCTGCCGCGCCACCGCCGTCAAAATCCTTACGTACACCCCCGGCGGGTGGGGGTGAGCGATCACATTCAAAACCCCGACCACGATATCTGTCGCCGCCATACCCAGCCCTCCCCGTCGCGATTGCAGGGGTGACTATATCACAACCTCTCATATTTTACATGTCCGAAGGGGACATGTGCGCGGTGGCTTTGGGAGGCCATCCTCCCTCCTTGTCGCCGTCGTTGAGTCGACATCGATGGCGGGCCACACTCGCCCGTAATGACCAAGGGAGAATCAGCCGCCGAGCCGCGGCGTCGACGTTTGCTCGCCGCCGCGCGCCGCACGCTTGCCGGCGACGACGGGCCAGACTTCCTCGCCGCGCTCGCCGGAGATCTCTTCGGCCACGTCACGATCGAGGACCTCGCCGCGTACACCGCGCCCGAGATAGCCGGCTTCGTGCGGTCGGCAGCGCGTGCGCTTACCGGGCGAACGCCCGGTCGCCCGCTCGTCCGTGTGTCCAATCCCGACTTCGAATGCCGGGGCAGGGGCCACCGCGAGGTGACGCTGGTCGAGACGGTCAACGACAACATGCCGTACCTGTTCGATTCGTTGCTCGCCGAGATCCAGGACTTCGGCGCCGAGGTGAGCTTGGTGGCGCACCCGATCGTCGCCGTCGTCCGGGATACCAGTGGCCGGCTCGCGACGTATCGCGGACGGGCGATCGGCAAAGTCGATCCCGACACGACGCGCGAAAGCCTGATCCAAATCCATGTCGCGCGGCTTCCGAGCGCGGAGGCGTGCGCCCAACTCGCCGAACGGCTCGACGGTGTACTCAGCGAAGTTCAGCGCGCCGTCCAGGCTTGGCCGGCGATGCAAAAGCGCCTGTCGGAAGCGACCACCGCCTTCAAGACGACGTCGTCGCCCATGCCCGCCGACGAGATCGAGGAGACGATCGCCTTCCTCGAATGGCTGCTCGACGGCAATTTCACCATGCTCGGCATGCGCGAGTACGACTTCGTCGGCAGCCGGCGGACCGGCGAACTGAAACGCCGCGATACGCCCGGTCTCGGCATTCTCAGCGACCCCGCTGTGCGCATCATGCGCCGCGGCGGCGAGGCGGTGACCACGACGCCGACCATCCGCGAATTCCTGATGCGACCTGAGGCGTTGATCATCACTAAGGCCAATCTCAAGTCGCGCGTCCACCGCCGCGCATACATTGACTACGTTGGAATCAAGCTGTTCTCCGCCACCGGCCGGCTGGAAGGCGAACTGCGGCTGGTTGGCCTGTTCACCGCCACCGCCTACACGCAAGCGGCGGCGGCGATCCCGCTTCTGCGCGGCAAAATCGCCCGCGTGCTCGAACGCGCCGGGCACGATCCGGAGAGTCACTCGGGCCGCGCGCTCTACAACGTGCTCGAATCGTATCCGCGCGACGAGCTGTTTCAGATCGACGTCGATCTTTTGTACCAGTTCTGCCGCGAAATTCTGATGCTGGAGGAACGGCCGCGGGTGCGCGCGCTGGTGCGCGTGGACAAGTTCGACCGCTTCGTGTCGGTGATCGTGTTCGTGCCGCGCGACCGCTACGACAGCATGGTGCGTGAGCGCATCGGAGCGCATCTGGCGCACATCTTCGACGGACGGGTGTCGGCCTTCTACCCGGCGTTCCCCGAGGCGATGCCGCTGACGCGGATACACTTCATCATTGGCAGGTCCGGCGGTCGGACGCCGACGCCCGAGCGAGGGGACCTGGAAGCCGGGATCGCGCGCATCGTGCGGACGTGGCGCGACGGGCTCCACTATCGCTTGGCCCTCAGCGATGCCGCGCACGCCGTTGCGCTCGGTGCGCGCTATCAGGATGCGTTCCCCCCGGCCTATCGCGACGACTTTCCGCCGGAGGTGGCGGTCGCCGACATCGCCGCGTTCGAGCGGTTGAACGAGGCGTCGCCGCTTGCGGTGCGTTTTCATCCGGGCGATCCCGACCGGGCGCACGTGGAGGGGCTGACGCTCATCCACCTCGCCACGTCGATCGCGCTGTCGGAACGCGTGCCGATGCTCGAGAACATGGGCTTCCGCGTCATCGACGAGCGGTCTTACGAGGTGGAGCCGCGCGACCGCCCACCGGTGCATGTGCACGACATGGCGCTCCAGTCCGCGGTGACGGGCGTCGCGGACATCGGCGAGCGGGCTGTTGCGTTGACCGCGTGCCTGACGGCGGTCTGGTATGGGCGCGCCGACAACGACCGGTTCAACGCGCTTGTGCTCGCGGCGGGGCTCGATTGGCGGCAGGCGGCGCTGATGCGTGCTGTGGCGCGCTACCTCAGGCAGGCCGGAATCTCGTACACGATGGAGACGATGGCGGCGGCACTGGTTCGGCACCCGGCAATAGCCGGCACGCTCGTCAGCCTGTTCGACGCGCGTTTCGATCCGGACCGCCACGACGCGGCCGCCGCGGTAGCGGCCGCCGCGGCGATCGAGCAGGCACTGGAGCGGGTCGACAGCCTCGACGAGGACCGCATCGTTCGCCGGTTTGCCAACGTCATCTCCGCGATGGTCAGGACCAACGTCTTCCAGCGCACCGAGGCGGGTGCACCCGGCGCCGAGATCAGCTTCAAGCTGGATTCCGGCAAGGTCGACGGGCTGCCGGAGCCGAAGCCCTTCCGCGAAATCTTCGTCCACTCGCCGCAGGTGGACGGAGTGCACCTGCGCTTCGGTAACGTCGCGCGCGGTGGTATCCGCTGGTCCGACCGGCCGCACGACTTCCGGACCGAGATCCTCGGCCTCGCCAAGGCGCAGCAGGTGAAGAATGCGGTGATCGTGCCGGTGGGCGCGAAGGGCGGGTTCGTGCCGCGCAAGCTGCCGGCCGGCGGCGACCGCGACCAGGTCCTCGCGGAGGCGACGTCCGCCTACCGGCGCTTCATCGCCAGTCTGCTCGACATCACCGACAACCTCGACGGAGAGACGGTGGTGCAACCGCCGCGGGTCGTTCGCCACGACGGTGACGATCCGTACTTGGTGGTGGCGGCCGACAAAGGTACCGCGACGTTCTCCGATCTCGCCAACGCGATCGCCGACGGCCATCACTTCTGGCTGTCGGACGCGTTCGCCAGCGGCGGCTCCGCCGGCTATGACCACAAGGCGATGGGTATCACCGCGCGCGGCGCGTGGGAGGCGGTGAAGCGCCACTTCCGAGAGCTCGACGTTGATATTCAGGCAACGCCATTCAGCGTCGTTGGGGTCGGCGATATGTCGGGCGATGTGTTCGGCAACGGTATGCTGCTGTCGCAGGAAACGCGTCTCGTCGCGGCGTTCGACCATCGCGACGTGTTCATCGATCCAGACCCCGACCGGGCCGTCAGCTTCGCGGAGCGCAAGCGCCTGTTCGGTCTGACGCGATCGAGCTGGCAAGACTACGACCGCGACAAGATATCCGCGGGCGGTGGAGTGTTCTCGCGACGGGAGAAGTCGATCCGCCTCAGCCGCGAGATGCGCGCACTCACGGGCCTTGCGGTCGATCGCGCGCCGCCCGCCGAGATCGTTCGCGCATTGTTGAAGGCGAAAGTGGACCTCCTCTGGTTCGGCGGCATCGGCACGTTCGTGAGGGGTGCGGCGGAAACCGACGCGCACGTCGCCGACCGCGCCAATGACGCGATCCGCATCACGGCGGAGGAGATCGGCGCGCGTGTGGTCGGCGAAGGCGCCAACCTCGCGCTTACGCAGCGCGCGCGCATCGAATACGGTCTTGCCGGCGGGCGCTGCAATTCGGACGCGGTGGACAATTCGGCCGGGGTCAACACCTCCGACGTGGAAGTGAACATCAAGATCGCGCTCCGCCCGGCGGTCGCATCCGGCCGCATCGACCGGCGGCGCCGCAACCGTCTCTTGAAGGCAATGACCGGCGAGGTGGCGCGGCTGGTTCTCCGCAACAACTACCTGCAGACGCTGGCGATCTCGCTGACCGAGCGGCGCGGTTTCGAGGATTTCGGCTGGCAGCGGAGGTTGATGCAGAACCTGGAGGGTCGCGGGCGGCTGAATCGCACGGTGGAGGAACTGCCGACCGATGCCGCGATGGCGGAGCGCCAGAAGGCGGGCAGGCCGCTCACCCGCCCCGAGATCGGCGTGCTCGTCGCCTACGCCAAGATCGTTCTCTTCGACGATCTCGTGGCAAGCGACGCGGTGGACGATGCCGCGTTGGCGCGTTCGCTTGCCGGCTATTTCCCCGAGCGCATGCGCTCGGACTTCGCCGAAGAGATCGCGCAGCATCGGTTGAGGCGGGAGATCGTCGCCACGGTCATCGCCAACCAGATGATCAATCGCGGCAGTGCGACGTACGTCATCCGCATGGCCGACCGTACCGGCGCCACGCCGGACGCCACGGCGCGCGCCTACGTTGCGGTGCGCGAGGTGTTCGGCCTTGGCGCGCTCAACGACGCGATCGACAAGCTCGACGGTAAGGTCGCGGGCGAGATGCAGCTCGCGCTTTATCGGCGGGTGCAAGACCTTCTGCTTTCCGAAACGGCGTGGTTCCTCAGGAACGCGTCCTTCGCGGAGGGCGTCGATACGGTGGTGGCGAGGTACGCCGCGACCGTTGGGACGATCCGGGGAACGCTCTCAGCGGTCCTGCCCGGCCGGCTTGCCGAACGCGTTGCCAAGCAGGCCGACACGTATCGCGCGGCGGGCGTGCCGGACGATCTCGCCGCCGATCTCGCCGGCCTGCCGGTGCTGGCGCACGCGACCGACATCCATCTTGCAGCCGAATCGGTCGGTGGGGAACTCGAACGCGTCGCGGCGGTGTACTTGGCCGCCTCGGAAGATTTGAGGATCGCGCGGATCACGGCGCTTGCCCATTCCATGACGCTCACCGACTACTACGATGAGCTGGCGCTCGGGCGCGCCCTCGATTCGCTGGACATGGCGCACCGCCGCATCACGGTGGCGGCGCTCAGCGCAAACGGTGGCGAGCCGGCACCGCTGGAAGCGTGGCTTGGCCGGCACAACGCGGCGGCGAGTCACATCATCAACGAGGTGACGGCGATGAGCGAAGGGGGCGAGCTGACCGTGTCGCGGGTGAGCGTGGCGGCCGACCTCCTCAATGGCCTCGTGGACGGCGCGCGTTGAGCGTGGCCGATGGCCCGCCTCTCGATGTTTGCGACACCCTCGGCTAGTTTTTCCTGGAAATGAAGCAGGACAATTCGATCGCCGCGCAGCAGGCATTGCGGCAGGCCCTTCAGAGCGCGGCGACGCTCGCAACGGCCGGGAGGTTCGACGAGGCGCTTGCCGCGCTCAAGTCGCGGGGCGGGGTCGCGCTCAAGAACCCGGTCGGCTGCAACATCCTCGGCGATATCCACCTCAAGCGCGGCAACCCAAAGGAAGCGCTTCGCGCCTTCGACGCCGCCCTTCGTCAGGCGCCGTCGTTTCCGGAGGCGCACGCCAACCGCGGCGCTACCCTGGAGGCGCTCGGCCGCTTCCAGGACGCGCTCGCGGCGAACGACCGGGCGCTCCGCTACCGGCCGCGCTATCCGCTCGCCGAGTTCAACCGCGGCAACGCGCTGAAGGCGCTCGGTCGCACCGACGAGGCAATCGGCGCCTACGGCGCTGCGCTGCGTGACAAGCCGGACTTCGCCGAAGCGCGGCTCAACCGCGGCATGGCGATGCTCGCCAGTGGGCGCGCTCTGGAGGCGATCGAGGATTTCCACCAGGTACAGAGCTCCCGCCCGGACCTCGTCGGCGCGTGGCTTGGCGAGGCGAGTGCGCTCCGCGCGCTCGGCCGGCGGAAGGAAGCGCTGGCGGCGATCGATGCCGCGCTCGCCGCCGCCCCCGGGCACGCGGAGGCCGTTCTCTTCAAGGCGGGGTTCCTCGCGATGCTGGCGCGGCACGGCGAGGCACTGGCGGCGATCGACGAACTGATGGTGCAAGGGGCCGGCAACGCTCTGGCGCACGCCATGCGGTCCCAGGCGCTCCGCGGGCTGCAGCGGTTCGACGAGGCGTTGGCGGAAGCCGACGAGGCGATCCGGCTCGATCCAAAGAACCCGGAATGCTACTCGATGCGCGCGATGGCGCTGAGCGAGCTCGACCGCGTCGACGAGCAGTTGCAGACGCTGCGGAAAGCAGAACGCCTCGGCGCCAAGGACTACTCGTACTACCACGCGAAGGCGATCGCGTTGACCGAGGTCGGCGACCTCGGCGACGTGGCGGCAGCCTACGAAAAGGCCATCGCGATCGAGCCGGAGGTGGCGCAGGTCCACCACCACTACGGCATGTTTCTCCTGTCGCTCGGCGACTTCGAGCGCGGTTGGAGCGAGCATGAATGGCGGCTCCGCGACATCGGCAATCGCGCATTCCAATTGGGCGCCGCATCGCGATGGCGGGGCGAGTTGCTGGCGGGCAAAAGGCTGCTGGTCGTTCGCGAACAGGGTAGCGGCGACGTTCTCCAGTTCGCGCGGTTCCTCGATACGCTGATCGCGGTGGGGGCCGAGGTGACGATGCTCGCGCCGCGCCCGCTGCTCGGTCTCCTTCGGCGCGCATTCCCGTCGGTCGCGTTCGCCGACGCCCTCGGCCTCCGCGCCGGGTTCGACTACCAGGTGCCGGTGATGAGCCTGCCGTACGTCCTGAACGCCACGCCCGACAACCCGCCGACGCGTTCGCCGTATCTCTGTCGCCGACCCGGCGCGGATCGGCAAATGGCGTGAACGTCTCGGCGCCGGCGGCTTCAAGGTCGGCATCGTCTGGCAGGGGAACCCGAAATACTTCCGCGACCGCTACCGCTCGATCCCGCTCGCCAGCTTCGCGCCGCTCGGCGCGGTTTCCGACGTGCGGTTGATCAGCATCCAGGCGATCAACGGCCTCGATCAACTCAGAACGCTTCCGGCGGGCATGATCGGTCGAGGACCTGGGCGACCGAGATCACCGACAATCCGGACGGCTTCGAGGAAATCGCGGGCGTCATGGCGAACCTCGACCTGATCGTGACGTCCGATACGGTGACGGCGCACCTCGCCGGCGCGCTCGGCCGGCCGATCTGGGTGGCGCTCCGCCACCGCCCGGACTGGCGGTGGCTGCAAGATCGGCCCGATTCGCCTTGGTACCCGACGATGCGACTATTCCGTCAGCGTGCGCGGAACGATTGGGAGGGCGTGTTCGCCGATATCGCCGCGGCGCTTCGCCAGAAGATCTCGCGCGGCGAAGGCGCCGCTTCCGCCTAGTGGCGGAAGTGGCGCATGCCGGTGAATACCATGGCGATACCGCGGGCGTTGGCCGCGGCGATCACCTCGCCGTCGCGCATCGAACCGCCAGGCTGGATGACAGCGGTGACGCCGGCCTCCGCGGCGGCGATCAGACCATCGGGGAACGGGAAGAACGCGTCGGAGGCGCATACGCGCCACTGGCCAGCGACTGCGGCAGGCCGGCGGCTTTGGCGGCCTCCTCGGCCTTGCGTGCCGCGATCAAGGCGGAATCGACGCGGCTCATCTGACCGGCGCCGACGCCGGCGGTGGCGCGGTCCTTGGCGTAGACGATGGCGTTGGACTTGACGTGCTTGGCGACGCGCCAGGCGAAGAGCAGATCGGCGACCTCCGCCGCAGTCGGCGCGCGCTTGGTCGCGACCTTGAGGTCGGCCTCGCTCACCATGCCCCAGTCGCGATCCTGAACCATCAACCCGCCGGCGACGGTGCGCACGGTCAGGTCGCGGGCGCGCGGATCGGGGAGGCCGCCGGCGATAAGCAGCGCGAAGGTTCTTCTTCGCGCGACGATGGCGATCGCCTCGTCGCTGGCGCCGGGCGCGATGATCACCTCGGTGAAGATCTTGCGATCTCGGTGGCGGCGTCGGCGTCGAGCGGGCGGTTGAGGGCGACGATGCCGCCGAAGGCCGAGACGGGGTCGGTGCGGTGCGCGTTCTTGTAGGCCTCGGCCAAGGTCGTCGCGGTGGCGACGCCGCATGGGTTGGCGTGCTTGATGATGGCGACGGCGGCGGCTTCGGCCGGGTCGAACTCGGCGACCAGCTCGTAGGCGGCGTCGGTGTCGTTGATGTTGTTGTAGGAGAGCTCCTTGCCCTGCACCTGGCGCGCGGTGGCGACGCCGGGGCGCGTGCTGCCGGTGACGTAGAGCGCCGCCGGTCTGGTGCGGGTTCTCGCCGTAGCGGAGCTTCTGCGCGAGCTTGCCGGCGACGCTCAGCCGGTGCCGGCAGCGCGTCGCCGGACGCTCGCCGGCGAACCAGCCGGCGATCGCCGCGTCGTAGGCGGCGGTGCGGGCGAACGCCTTGGCGGCGAGATCGCGGCGCAGCGCCAGCGTCGTCGCGCCGGCGTTGGCGGCGAGCGCGTCGGCGATGCCGGCATAATCGGCCGGCGTCGACGACGACGGCGACGTAGCCGTGGTTCTTGGCGGCGGCGCGGATCATGGCCGGACCGCCGATGTCGATGTTCTCCACGATGGTGCGCTCGTCGGCGCCGGAGGCGAGCGTCTCCTCGAACGGATAGAGATTGCACGACCAGAAGGTCGATGCCGGCGATGCCGTGGGTCAGCCATCGCCGGCGGCGTGGCCGGGCGTCGTCGCGGACGGCGAGCAGGCCGCCATGGATCGCAGGGTGCAGCGTCTTGACGCGGCCGTCCATGATCTCGGGGAAGCCGGTGATGTCGGAGACGTCGGTGACGGCGATGCCGGCGCCGGCGAGCGCCGCGCGGGTGCCGCCGGTCGAGATCAGCTCGATGCCGCGCGCGGCAAGCGCGCGGGCGAAATCGACGAGGCCGGTCTTGTCGTAGACGGAGAGCAGCGCGCGGCGGACGGGAACACGGTCGGGCAGCGGCGTGGTCGCCGGAGTGATGGCCATAGCGTTACCGGTGGGATGAGGGGATATGGGCAGGCACGGCGCGATTAGCACGAATTGCGGGCGCGATGAACCGGCGCAACGCGCGCTCAGTCCGGCGCTCGGTCTGCGGCGGTGATTGCGAGCGGCGCGCTGGCGGCGGCCGCCGAGCGCGGTGCGGTGCAGGTGCCACGGAACGCGTTGGCGTCTGCTGCGACGCGGCCGTAGATGACGACCTGGCTCGGTGCGACGGTTGCCGCGGGTGTCGGACATCAGGATGCTTTCCTCGACGGCCAGTCGGCGGCGTCGGTCTCGAATTCCCAGCTTTCGCCGTCCGGCAATTCCAGGACCACGAGCGCGCGCTGTCCACGCAGCGTCGCGCGCACGCTCGGGTGCAGGTGGAAGCGGATGGCGAAGGCGTCCTTGCCGCTGCGGCCGACGGGCTTGCCGGCGGGCGTGAGGAACGTATCGACCCCTTCCAGCCGGTCGCCGGCGTCGGACAAGCTGAGCCGGCGCTCGTGGACGATGTGGTAGCGATCGACGTAGCCGTCGTGCCGTATCGTCAGGTCCACAGCGTCGGCGCTCTTCCGGCGGTCGACGTCGATTTCGGACGGTCCCGTTGACGATCGGCCTCGCCCAGCCTTTCGCCGATGGCGCCGCGCGTCAGAGAAGCGGCACGACGACGTGTCGTTGAGGGTGGCGGTGGAATGGGCGGCGGTGGTGCGCGCCAGCCGGCGCAGCGGATGTGTTCGCCGGCGCCGGCACGCCGCAGTTGATGATCAGCCGCTGGTGGCCGACGCTCATCTCGAACGACAGGCAGCCGGCATGGGCGGCAACGCTGTACTCGACCGGTGGCGGACGGCCGGCGTCGACTATCAGGATCGTGCCGCCGGCATCGATCCGCTGATAGCCGCTGTGTGGGGCGCTCGCCGGCAGCGCGCCGCGCACGTCGTCGTAGGCGAGCACCGTGGCGAGTTGGTCGGTGGCGGTGTCGCCGACGCCGTTGAAGTGCGAGAAGGTCCCGTCGCCCTGACGAAAGAAGCGCAGCATTGGCATCATGCGGTCGATGGCCGAGACGAGGATGCGCGACGGCTGGCCGCCGCGCGTGGCGAACGCTTGGCGGAGCGGCAACAGATCGATCAGCGCCTCCAGGATGGCGGCGGGGCTGCGGCTGATGTGCCCGCCGTCGGGCAGCACCTGGGCGACGAGCTCGAGATCGAGCCGCCGCGAGGCCTGCTTGAGGAAACCCTCGGGCCGGACATGGCGAGCGCGGCGGCGGCAAGCGCGACCACGACTCGCAGCCGCGGCAGCCCGGGCGCGCCGTCGTAGGCGACGCGGCGGAGGTAGCGCACTTGGCTGGTGAGCGAGCGCATGAAACGCCGATAGAAGGCGTAGTCGCAGTTCTCCAGAACCAGCGGCGTCTGCGACAGCCACGCGAGGATACGCCGCGCCACGACCTCCGGGTCCCATGCGGCCGGATCGTGACGGCGGCTCACGTGGATCCAGTCGTCGATCAGGTCGCGCGCGTTGGTTCGTGCCAGTTCCGTGTCGGTGGCGCGGAAATGCCGTAGCCAGCCGAACGAATGCAGGCGGCGCGACCACTCCTCGTTCGGCGGCTCGGCTTCGAAGACGGAGAAGCCCTCGATGTCGATGCCGTCGCCGCTGAACACCCAGCGCCCGGCGTAGATGTCCTGCGCGACGGTCGGGTCGGCGGTCCTCAAGTCGATCGGGGCGATCACCAAGCGCTCCGGTACGCGTCCCAGGTAGCGCCAGCGGTAGAAGACGCTGGCGTGGAACCAGCGCGCGACGGAGCGGCGCGCCGCGCCCCCGGCGAACCGTATGCGGCGGCCTTGACTGAAGGCCGATCCGATCGCCATTGCCGTCCAATCCCCTCATTTCCAAGGCGCGCAGCCGATGCTCGGCCGATTCGTGCCGGCGAACGTTCCCCTATTGCAGCCGGCCCGGCAAGAAATCAGCGTTTCTGCAATCGCATAACGAAGAAACCGTCAAGGCCGGAGAGGCGCGGCGCCCTGGCCGGCAGGTGGCACGGCAGCGTCCGCACGGTCCCCAGCGGCGTCACCGCTTCGCCGATTCCGCCGATTTCGGCCGATGTGACCGGCACCAGGCGCACCGGCAGGCGGGCGAGGGTCGGCGCGAGATGGTCCTCGCCCTCTTCCGGCTCGAGCGAGCACGTGCAGTAGACGATGATGCCGCCCGGCTTGGTGAACGCGACGGCGCGCTCGATCATGCGGGCCTGACGCTCGGCAAGCGCCGGAATGTCGGCGGGACGCTTCAGCCACGGCGATGTCGGGATGGCGGCGGATGGTGCCGGTCGCCGTGCATGGCGCGTCGAGGAGAACGGCGTCGAACGTTTCGGACGGCTGCCAATCGAGCACGTCGGCAGCGATCACGTCGGCGGAGAAGCCGAGGCGGGCGAGATTGGCGGCGAGGCGCTCGAGCCGAGCCGCCGAGACGTCGACGGCGGTGACGCGGGCTCCGGCACCGACGAGCGCCGCGGACTTGCCGCCTGGTGCCGCGCAAAGGTCAGCGACGCGTTTCCCGGCGATGTCGCCGAGTAGCCGCGTCGGAAGCGCGGCCGCGGCGTCCTGCACCCACCACGCGCCGTCAGCGTAGCCGGCGAGGGTTTCGACGGCGCCTCCGGCATCGGTGCGGACCGTGCCGGTCGGAAGCACGATACCGCCGAGACGGTCCGCCCAGGCGGCGGGGTCGGACTTGACCGTCAAATCCAGGCTCGGTTCGTGGCGATGCGCTTCGGCGATCCGCCGCGCGGTCGTCTCGCCGTAGTTTTGGCACCAACGCCGCCAAAGCCAACTGGGTGTGTCGAGCGCTGCCGCATCGAGGCCGGCGAGCAACGCGGCGCCGTCGCGGGCAAGGCGGCGGAGCACGGCGTTGGCGAGGCTCTTGTAGCGGCGGGCGGCGCGATCGGCGGAGATGCGGTCGATGGCGATCGAGACAGCGGCGTGGTCGGCGACGTCCATGAAGAGGACTTGCGCGGCGGCGATCTCGATGACGCGCATGAGGTCGCCGGCGCGTTCGGGGCGGCGTTCGATCAGACGGTCGAGCAGCGCCGTGAGCTCGCCGTGATGGCGGAGCGCCGTCCCGACGATGGCGCGGGTGAGGGCGCGGTCGCGGACGGGGAGCGCGCGATAGGGGCCGTGCTCGGCGATGAGCGCGTCGAGCGACCGGTGGTCGTCGAGGACACCGGAAAGCAGCGCCGTGGCGGCGGTGCGGGCAGCGGCCCCGGGCCGTGCGGTGACGGCGGGCCGGGCGGGCAGGGCGTTCATGCGATTTTCGAATTCTCCGAGCGCCGACGATCTCGCGCCCAATTGGATGATGGGAATTGGCGCCGTCTGCGCAAGTCCATAGGTTGGGAATCGCAAGGGCGCCGCGCACGCCTATCGTGCTCTTGTTCATTAATACAATCTATAGTAGCAGTTGGTTGTCCCTCTCTTGTGCGTCGCCGAATTGGGCGTATAGTGAATTTATTCCTAATTATGCACTTGACAAAAGAGGCTGATTCCCTTACCTGTCAATGGGTAGGGGAGGATCAGCCAATGGCCGAAAACGCTCAGGCATCGCTGGGTTCACGAAGCGGTAGACGCGAACGCCGATCTGGTGAACGACGGCCAGATTGGCGTGATCCATTTCCAGATTGATCCGCGCGAGGATGCAGATCGCACGATCCAGATGCAGCGCGAGGTGCTAGAGAAACTGCATTCCCAAATCGCGCTCTTGTTAGAGCCAGAACAGCCCGACGATCCTCATCACTGAGCGGCAAAGGCATCGGATTGCCGAAAATAGTCAGAGCAACGGACATGACTGCCAATCTCCAAAACCCGATCTTCAACGACGAAACCGCAGCCCGCGAAGCCCTTGAGGCTGTCCGCTGGCCGGATGGTCCGATCTGCCCGCATTGCGGCAATGCCGAACCGGAGACGATGCCGCTGGTCGAAGGCAAGAAGCACTCGCACCGTCCCGGCCTGCGCTACTGCAACGCCTGCAAGGGCCAGTTCACCGTGACGGTCGGCACCGTGTTCGAGCGCTCCAAAATCCCGCTGACCAAGTGGTGGCTGGCGATGCACCTGATGGGCGCGTGCAAGAAGGGCATCAGCGCCCACCAGTTCTAGCGCATGCTCGGCTTCGGCTCCTACCGTACCGCTGGTTCATGGCGCATCGCATCCGCGAGGCCATGAAAGATGTCGACGCCGGCCCCATCGGTGGCGAAGGCAAGACGGTCGAAGCCGACGAAACCTATTTCGGCGCCGCGAGAACGCCGAAGCCTTCGGCTCAGCGCAAGGGCCGTCCGTATCATCAAAAGCGCAAGAGCCCGTTCGATAAGCGCCCCGTGGTCGCGCTGGTCGAGCGTGGCGGCGAGGTCCGCATGTTCCATGTCGAGGACGCCACCAAGGCCGACGTCCGCGAGATGCTGGTCCGCAACGTCGACCGCAAGTCGCGCCTGCACACCGACGAAAGCCGCCTCTACACCGAGACCGGCGGCGAGTTTGCCAGCCACCATGCACCGTCAAGCATTCGGCGGGCGAGTACGTTCGCTACGAAGACGATCGTATCGTTCACTCAAACACGGTCGAGAACGTGTTCTCCGTGTTCAAGCGCGGCATGAATGGCGTCTATCAGCATTGCGGCGAAGCGCACTTGCACCGCTACTTGACCGAATTCGATTTCCGCTACAATCGCCGCTCAGCCCTTGGCTGGAATGACGCCGACCGCGTGAACGACATTGCCAAGGGCATCGAAGGCAAGCGCCTCACCTATCGGCGGATTGGTGAAGCCAAAAACGCTTAGGCAGAAGACTAGGCATTTTCTGCGTTGGAAACAGAAGCGCCGATCCCGTGCTTAGTGCGCTTCCGAATTTTGTCTGCCAGCCGGCTATTTCTCCACAAGTCAATGCCGGCGACGAAAAGGCACACGACAGCCATCACGGCGCTGCCAACAAACACGCCAACTGTCGCAACGTCCGCATTGGTTATCGGCGCTGCCTCGCTCGGCTTGCTCAGAACGGCGATGAACGACGGGCTCAGACCTAGGGCAGCGCCTAGCGCTACAAAGCCAAGCGAGCCTAAAAAGCCCATCTCAAGCCGGCTTAGTTAAGTCAGTTCATGGTCGAATATCATGTGCCAATCTACCGATTCCGGCATGGAGACGGTCATTTGCGGAGGGTCAAACTGGAGCGGCTCCCCAGTCATTCGACTGAATCCGCCTTCTCACGATCGTCGGGCGGCTCCTCACTTGCTGGGGAGATGCCTATCATTATTGCGTTGAATAAAAGCGTGTAGCCACATGGATTTGAGGCCACGGTAACCAGGGGATAGGCCCGGCCGGATATGATGTTCCGGCCAGCGGGAAGATTCGCCAGATACCTACCAATCGTCCAACGCGACGAACCGCAAATCGGGCAATTGCGTGCAGAGCCTACCCAGTGCTTATCCAGCCACCGGGAAACGGCTTCTTTGTCCTCGTCGCTGAGCCGGCCGTCTCGATCTGGCAATTCCGTATCCCTCTGAGGGCATTGAATTGCATCAATCGCACGGCCGTCAATGGAAAGGGGCGCTCGTTATTTTCCCTTGCGAGGCTTACCAGCCGCTCGCCGTCGCGGATGATCGGTTCCAGCGCCTCGCGTTGTTTCAGATCCATCGCCCCGGCCTTTGCCCTTACCGACCTTGGAGTCAGTATGGGGCTTGGGCGGCATCTTGAGCATGCGCTCCGCGATCCGCTTCGCTTCGGTTAGGTCGCCTTTAGGGGGCTTGGGCATGGCCGACGAACCCTTTGATGCCTCAAAAGTAGCTGGCGGGGACGCCGCATACGAGCCTCAACGCCTTCAGCTGATCGGTCAGATAGCGTCCGACTGGACGCTATGCGAACAGATTCTTGAGTTCGTCATATGGACGTTGATCGGCGTGGATCACAAAATCGGCGAGTGCATAACAACCGACCTCCCTAATCTAACTCGCCAAACAATTGCGAAAAATCTCATCAATCGGTTCCACCGACAGTCAGCGAACTACGACAGGTACATGCTGATATTGACGCTCTTTGACGAGTGCCGCCAAGCAAGAAACGATGCCATCCACCCGCTTGTACTGGCCAGCCCCGATGATTTCTTCCCTGTCTTCAGAAGCATGAAATCCGGGTCCGGCAACATCCGCATCAAGCCAGCCCAAAAAGAACCGGAGGAGTTACAGATCACGTCTCACGCCATCGGCTGGCTGATGTCCGAGCTTGCGAGATTTCAGGATGCCCTGCGCGGCGAACCCTTTCCATCTCACGATAAAGATCTGCTGCCAGTGTACGCGGAACTGCTAGAACGGCTTCGCCGCAATCGGCAATCACACGATCTCCCGCCTCAATCATAGCGGGCGTCACCTCAATCTCATTCGGTTCTTGCGCCGGCCTGTCGATCATAGGGAATAATCCGAATCAGCACTTTTCTCAAGTGCATAATTAGGAATTTATTCCTATGATTGGGTGCGTGATGCATCGGGCGTTGTCGGTCATGGAGCTTGCGGCGGCGTTGCTGCTCTTGGCAGGCGGTCAGGCGCTCGCCCGGGAGGCGATCGCGGGGCCGGTCATGGCGGAGGTCGTGCGCGTGATTGACGGTGACACCATCGAGTTCCGCGCGCATGTGTGGCTCGGCCTCGACGTGACGGCCAATGTCCGCATCCGTGGCATCGACGCGCCGGAAGTGCGCGGCCGTTGCGCGCGCGAGAAGGAGATGGCTGCCGCGGCGAGCGCGCGGCTCGCGGCGCTCGTCGCCGGTGATGTCACCCTCCGCAACATATCCGACGACAAGTACGCCGGGCGCGTGCTCGCCGACGTGAGCGCCGGCGGTGTCGATCTCGCGGCGGCGATGATCGACAGCGGTCTGGCGCGCCCGTACGACGGGGGTGCGCGCGGGGCGTGGTGCGACGTGGCGCGGCTCGGCGATTAGCGGGTCTTGCGGCGGTGGCGCACTCGGCTCACCATGAATCGGGTGTGATTCGTTAGATTCGCACACGGGCCGCCAAGGTCCGAGGCCGCACCCCGGGGAGGCCGAACCCCTCGGAGGAATGACATGAAAGGCCTGAATGCCATTACCATCATCCTGCTCATCATCGGCGGGATCAATTGGGGTTTGGTCGGTCTGACCAACGGGTTCAATCTCATCGCGACGGTGTTCGCCTTCGCGCCGATCATCACGACGATCATCTACGTCCTGGTCGGACTGTCGGCGATCTACCAGATCATGCCGCTCAGCAAGCAGCTCCAGGGCGGCATGGCGTGACATATCCGCGGCAACGCGAAACGTAAGAAAAAGGCCCGGGATCGCCCCGGGCCTTTCGTTTCTAGCGCCGCAATGCGCCGGCCTAGGCCGCGCGGTTCTGGCGGTTGTTGATCAGGTCCTCGACCACGGCGGGATCGGCCAGCGTCGAGGTATCGCCGAGGTTGGAGAAATCGTCCTCGGCGATCTTCCTGAGAATGCGGCGCATGATCTTGCCCGAACGCGTCTTGGGCAGGCCTGGCGCGAACTGGATGAGGTCGGGCTGCGCGAACGCACCGATCTCTTTCCTCACCCACTGCACCAGCTCCTTGCGGAGATCGTCGCCCGCCTTCTCGCCGGCGTTGAGCGTCACGTAGGCGTAGACGCCCTGGCCCTTGACCGGGTGCGGATAGCCGACGACCGCGGCCTCGGCTACCTTGCTGTGCGCGACCAGCGCCAATTCGACCTCAGCGGTGCCGAGACGGTGGCCGGAGACGTTGATGACGTCATCGACGCGTCCGGTAATCCAGTAGTAGCCGTCCTCGTCGCGGCGGCAGCCATCGCCGGTGAAGTACATGCCGGGATAGGTCTTGAAGTAGGTGTCGATGAAGCGCTGGTGATCGCCGTAGATGGTGCGCATCTGGCCAGGCCAGGAGTCGGTGATGACCAAGTTGCCGGAGGCCGCGCCCTCGAGCATCTTTCCCTCCGGGTCCACCAGAGCCGGCTTGATGCCGAAGAACGGTCGCGTCGCGGAGCCGGGCTTGAGGTCGGTGGCGCCGGGGAGCGGTGTAATCAGAACGCCACCGGTCTCCGTCTGCCACCACGTGTCCACGATCGGGCAGCGGTTGTCGCCCACGACGCGGTAGTACCACTCCCACGCTTCCGGGTTGATCGGCTCGCCGACGGTGCCGAGCAGGCGAAGCGACGAGCGCGACGTCTTCTTCACGAAGTCCTCGCCGGCGCCCATCAGCGCTCGGATCGCGGTCGGCGCGGTGTAGAAGATGTTGACGTTGTGCTTGTCGCAGACCTGCCAGAAGCGGCTGGCGTCGGGATAGGTGGGCACGCCCTCGAACATCAGCGTCGTCGCGCCATTGGCGAGCGGCCCATAGACGATGTAGCTGTGGCCGGTGACCCAGCCGACGTCGGCGGTGCACCAGTAGATGTCGCCGTCGTGGTAGTCGAAGATCAACTGGTGGGTGAGGGCGACGTAGACGAGATAGCCGCCGGTGGTATGGAGCACGCCCTTCGGTTTGCCCGTGGAGCCGGACGTATAGAGGATGAACAACGGATCCTCGGCGCTCATCTCGACCGGCGGGCAGTCTGCCGAGGCGTCCTTGGCGAGGTCGTGGTACCAGAAGTCGCGGCCGGCGTGCATGGCTACGTCACCGCCGGTGTGGCGGATGACAAGTACTTTCTCGTCGCCGAGGGTCTTGGCGAGCGCCAAGTCCGTATTGCCCTTCAACGGAATCTTCTTGCTGCCGCGGAGGCCTTCGTCGGCGGTGATCACCAGGTTGGATCTGCAGTCGTCAACGCGGCCGGCGATGCTGTCGGGAGAGAAGCCGCCAAACACCACGGAGTGGATGGCGCCGATGCGCGCGCAGGCGAGCATGGCCACGGCGGTTTCAGGAATCATCGGGAGGTAGATGGTGACGCGATCGCCCTTCTTGACGCCCATGCCCTTCAGGACGTTGGCAAACACGCAAACGTCGTGGTGCAGTTCGCGGTAGGTGATCTTGCGGCTGACGTTCGGATCGTCGCCCTCCCAGATGATCGCTACCTGGTCGCCGCGCGTGGCGAGATGCCGGTCGAGGCAGTTGGCCGAGACGTTGAGCGTGCCGTCCTCGAACCATTTGATCGACACATCGGGTGCCGTGTACGACGTGTTCTTGACCTTGGTGAAGGGTTTGATCCAGTCGACGCGCTGCGCCTGCTCGCGCCAATAGCCTTCGGTGTCATCGACCGACCGCTTGTACATGGCCAGGTACTTGTCGTTGTCGACAAACGCGCGTGTTTTCCACTCGGCCGGAACCGGATAAACCCTTTCGTCGGACATCTCGTCTTCCTCCCAATCGCGCCTGGCGCCGCCGTGAGCGGGCCAGCCGTCCCGGCGGCAGTTAAAGCCTCGATTGGGCGCCGAAGGCAAGTCCCGCGCGGACTTGTTGTGCGGGCGGTTTGCCGCGCCTCGGGGGCGCGGCAAACCGGTTGGCGCCTAGCGGGCGGCCGCGGACGGCGGGCGGCAGTTGTAGATCTGCGCCGTCGGCGTAATCGTGATCGTTTCACGCTGCCATCGTGCGGGGCAGGTGCACTGGCCGTTGTTCACCGTGCCGCCGGTGCAAGTGATGACCACCTGTTGCCGTGCCGCGCAACGGAACGCGTTCGGCCCGGTGGAGGTTGCCGTCTGACCGGGCGGGCAGACGCACAGGCTACCCACCGCGTTGCCTCCGGCGCAGACGATCTGCGGTGGTTGCGGTGCAGGCGGCTGCGGTTGCGTCGATGGTGGGACGACGCTGAATCCGCCCGGCGGCGTCGATGTGCCGGGCGGGGGAGGCGGCGGAGGCACGGGGAACAGCGACGTCGGCGGTGGTGGGGGCGGCGGTTGCGTGGTCGGTGGCACAATCGGCAGGTTCGCAACGCACGTGCCTGCTTCCAGATGCGAATTCGGCGGACACTGCGCGGGGATGCAGGCGTTGCCCGCCAGCACGAATCCCGGCGCGCAGTCGATCACAACGCTTGGAATACATTGGCCGTTCTGGACGGTCTGGCCGGTGGGGCACACGCATTGGCCGCCGATCAGCGAGCCGCCCTGGCAGTCGCCTTGGAGGATGGAGCCGTTCAATATGTTCGCGGGGCCGCAGCGGCCGGCATCGGCCACCGCACCATTGGGACAGGCGCATTGGCCGCCCTGCACGATGCCGCCCACGCATACCGGCTCGGGCAGCGAAGTGATCTGTGGGCCGGGCGGCGGGCGTTCGCAGACCACCCTGTACGGCGCGATATTCGATTGTATGCCGCTGCTGGACGGCTTCGTAACGGTGAGCCTGTACCAGCCCGAGTACGCGTTGGGCGGATCCGGGTTGACCTGGAGGTTGCCGGGCCCGGTGGGTGTGCCGCCGCCGCCTTCGCCGCCTGGAAGCCCAATTGGCCGGGGTCGCCGGTCGGCTGCGGCGTCGTGAGGCCAGGGCCGGTAGCGCCGTCGCCTCCGGCACCGGGGGCGAGGTCGCCGGAACCCTGGATCGACGGATAGTCGAAGGTGTCGAAAAAGGAGAAATTCTGCGGACCGGCCTTGGTGACGTCGATCATCCTGGTGAGGCGGAGCTCGCCCGCCTGGTTGCGCACCTCGACCTCGAGCTGCCCGACGCCCTGGGTGACGACGGAGGCGTTGAAGACGACGTTCACCGGACACTCGCCGCGGTGGAAGTTCGGCTGCGCGGCGAGCTCGGCGCTCAGCACGCCGAACGCCTGCGCGATATCGCCGCTCGCCGGCGACGGCGGGCTGAACGGCGAGATGCACTGCACCTTGCCGACGACGGTAAGATCGCCGGTGTTGACCTGCCTCTCGAAAATGTCACTGTGACCGGCGGAGCCATCCTGCCCTTCGAGATAAATCCGCTGGTGCGTGCAGACCTGCTGTGCCGTGACGTTGTCCCATTGGACCTCGACGACGCCGCCGGACGAGATGAGCGCACTGGCGTCGTTGAGGTTCGGATTGTTCTGCTTGATGCTGGCAAGCCGCGCGTTGCACCGGTCTATTGCCGCCGCCTTGATGGCGGCGATCGTCTCTTCGGGCACCGACGAGCCGGAGGGAATGAACGACAGGGGTTGGAAATCGTTGGCGTCGAGGCTGTCTTGGTTGAGGACATTGACGGTGATGTCGTGGTCCTGCCCGGCATTGAACATGGGCGTGTAGCGCCGGACCCACTCAACGGGGCCGAGAAGCTTCAACTCGTAGAGGACGCCGGAGGTCTCGATTTGGGTCAGCGGGGGCAGGAGGCTGCCATCGGTGCCGTCGGCGCAATGGGACTCGAGGCGGAACTTGAAAGGCGTGTTGCCGCCGGTGCTGACAGCGGCATCGGTATAGTCCTGATCGTTCGACGATGTGACCTCGGCGAGGATTTCGTCGTAGTTCTGCTGGGAAAGCGCGAGGTACCCGTCAACGTCCGTCCACCAGGGCGGACTATCCGCCGTGTGGTCGTCGTCGTCGCCGAGCACGGCTTGGGCGGGCCCACACAGAAGTGCTGCCGTGAGCGCGGCGACCGCAAGCCCGCGCGCACGCGTTCGCGGCCGGAATCGAGCCGGTGGTTTCTGGCGCATCGATCGTCTCCCTTGGGCTGTGGCCGTCCCAGGCCCAGTCCAATCAATGCTCCCCCAGGGAGACTATAAGTTGGGTTTCGCCGCCAAGGCCAGCCGCCGGCGGAGATTTGCCTCGAACCGACGCGGCTACACACCGCCCATCTTGCAGACGAGCCGCCATTCGGCGTCGGTCACCGGCTGCACCGACAACCGAGAGAGACGCACCAGTGCCATGTCGGCAAGTCGCTTCTCCGCCTTGATATCGGCGAGCGTCACGGGCTTGGGCACCGGCTTCACCGCCGCGAGATCGACGCACTCCCACGACGGGTCGGTCGAGTCTGGGTGCGCTTCCTTGGTGACCTCGACGATGCCGACGATGCTCTTCTCGTCGCCGGAATGGTAGAAGAAGCCTCGGTCACCCTTCTTCATGGCGCGCATGTGGTTGCGCGCGGAGAAGTTCCTGACGCCGGTCCACTCGGTGCCCTTGGCGCCGGCCTTCATCTGCTGGTCCCACGACCACGCGCCCGGCTCGGACTTGAACAACCAATAGGCCATCGCGCCCTCCGCTCGTCTCGGCCGCGAGCCTAAGTGGACGCGTACCGCCCGTCCACTCTCAGTCGGCCTCGCGTCGGATCGGACGCGTCATCAGGCCCTCGATGGCGCCCTCGACGGTGAGCGTGCCGTCGAGGACGGCAGCCACCGCCTCGACGATCGGCATGAGAACGGCATGATGGCGCGCGAGGTCGCGGGCGACGGCGGCGGTGGCGATTCCCTCGACGAGCGGGTGCGGCGCGGTGCGGTCGCCGCCGCTGCCGATGAGGGCGCCGTAGGAGAAATTGCGCGACTGGGGACTCGACGAGGTGAGCACGAGATCGCCGAGGCCGGAGAGGCCCATCAGCGTGTCGGGGCGCGCGCCCAGCACTTCCGCCAGCCGGCGAAGCTCGGCGAAGCTTCGCGCGATGAGCGCGGCGAGGGCGCTCGCTCCGAGTTGCTTGCCGGAGACGATACCGGCGGCGATGGCGAGCACGTTCTTGACGGCGCCGCCGATCTCGACGCCGATCATGTCCGTCTCGGCGTACGGCCGGAAGCTCGGGCTGCCGAAGGTGCGGCAAAGGTCGAGCGCCAGCGCCTCCTCATCGGTGGCGATGGTGACGGCGGTCGGGAGACCACGCGCCACGTCGAGCGCGAAGCTCGGGCCCGAGAGCACGGCCGGTCTGACGTTCGGCAGGACCTCGGCGATCACTTGCGACATGCGTAGGTCGGTATTTCGTTCCAGGCCCTTGGCGGTGCTGATAACCGGCGTTCCGGCGGGCACCGCGTCGGCGATGGTCTCGGCGACGGTACGCATCGCCTGCGCCGGCACGGCCAGGATGACGGCGCCGGCGGATGCCGCGATCTTGATCTCGCTCGTCGCTTCGACCGGCCCCTCGATGCGGATGCCGGGGAGATAGCGCGGGTTCTCACCGTTGGCGTTGATGGCGAGCACCGTCGCTTCGTCGCGCGCCCAAAGCGTGACGGTGCGGCCGGCGCGCGCGGCGACCGTCGCGAGCGCGGTGCCCCACGCGCCGCCCCCGATGATGCCGACGTTCGCCCTCATGCCTTCGCCCCCTTGGCGCCTGAGCCGAGAACGGCGCGGGCGCTCGTGTCGAGGGGCCAGCGCGGGCGCACCGGCGCGTCGAGGCCGTCGGTCAGGCCCAACGCCAGCCGTTCGGCGCCCGCCCAGGCCACCATGACGGCGTTGTCGGTGCAGAGGCGCGGCGGCGGCGAGACGAGGCGGAATCCGGCGTCGGTTGCCGCGTCGCGCAGCGCCGCGCGGATCGCCGCGTTGGCGGCGACGCCGCCGGCGACGACGAGGACGTGCGCGCCGAAGTGCTCGGCGGCGAACGCGGCCATCGCATTCCCCGCGCGGTCGGCGACCACGTCGGTGACGGCCGCCTGGAACGACGCGCAGAGATCGGCGACGTCTTTCTCACCGAGCGGCGCCGCCTCGGTGGCGGCGAGCCGGAACGCGGTCTTGAGGCCCGACAAGGAGAAGTCGGCGCCGGGACGGCCGAGAAGCGGACGCGGTAGCGCGAAGCGTTTCGCGTCGCCGCGCTTGGCGGCCTCTTCCACCGCCGGGCCACCTGGGTAGGGGAGACCGAGCAGCTTCGCCGCCTTGTCGAACGCCTCGCCGAGCGCGTCGTCGATGGTGGTGCCGATACGGCGGTAGCGGCCGACGCCCTCGACGGCGACGAACTGGGTGTGACCGCCGGAGACGAGCAGCAGCAGGTAGGGGAACTCGAGCCCGTCGGTGAGGCGTGCCGTGAGCGCGTGCGCCTCCAGGTGATTGACCGCGACGAGGGGCTTCGACATGGCGAGCGCGACTGCCTTGGCGGTGGTGAGCCCGACAATAAGGCCGCCGATCAAACCCGGGCCGGCGGTGGCGGCGATGGCGTCGAGCTCCGCGAGCGATACCTTCGCCTCGCGCAACGCGGCGGCGATCACTCCATCCAGAGCCTCGACGTGGGCGCGGGCGGCGATCTCCGGAACGACGCCGCCAAAGGGGGCATGGTCGGCGATCTGGGACAGGACGATATCGGAGAGGACCCGCGGCGTGCCGTCATCGCTTCGCTCGACCAGCGCGGCGGCGGTCTCGTCGCAGCTCGTCTCGACGCCAAGGACGATCATTTATCCTCCCCGCAGGCTGGACGCGCGCGCACTTGCGGGGCAAACAGCCGGCAATAGACTTGAACGGCGACCGCTTCGAACGCCCTAACACTCGGACCCCGTCTCTTGCAATCGGCCGAAATCCGTCTCGGAACCCGCGGCAGCCCGCTCGCGCTGGCGCAGGCGGGCGAGACGCGCCGCCGCCTGGTGGAGGCGGCCGGCGCGCGCGCGGACCTGCTCGCCGTCGTGCCGATCCGCACGACCGGCGACCGCATCACCGACCGCCCGCTCGCCGAGGCGGGCGGGAAGGGGCTGTTCACCAAGGAAATCGACGAAGCGCTGCTGGATGGGCGGATCGACCTCGCGGTGCATTCGGCGAAGGACCTGCCGACGCGCCTGCCCGACGGCATCGCGATCGTGGCGGCACTCCCGCGCGGCGACGTGCGCGACGCGTTCATCTCGCCGGTCGCCTCGCGGCTCGAAGCGCTCCCGGAGGGTGCCGTGCTCGGCACATCGTCGCTTCGCCGCAAGGCGCTGGCGCTCCGCGTGCGGCCGGACCTCCAGGTTGTCGACCTTCGCGGCAATGTCGATACGCGGCTGAAGGCGCTCGCTGCCGGAAGTGTGCAGGCGACGCTGCTCGCCTACGCCGGGCTGACGCGGCTCGGCCTCGCCGACCGCGCGACCAGCATTATCCCGCCGGAGCAGTGGCTGCCGGCGGCTGGTCAAGGCGTGATCGCGATCACTGCGCGGACGCACGACGGGCGCGCGCGCGACCTGCTCGCCAAGATCGACGACCGCGCCGCATCGCTGGCGCTGGCGACCGAGCGCGCGTTCCTCGATGTCCTCGACGGCTCGTGCCGGACACCGATCGGGGGGTTGGCGCGTGTCGAGGGCGACCGCATCCACTTCCGTGGCATCATCGTCAGACCCGACGGTAGCCGCGCCGAGGAAGTCGAACGCGACGGCGTGGCGACCGACGCCATCCGCATCGGTAGAGACGCCGGCGCGGAGCTTCGCGCACGCGGCGGCGACGATTTCTTCGCGGTCGCTTGATCAGATGCGCCTGCTGGTCACGCGGCCCGAGCCCGATGCGAGCGCGCTTGCGGCGCGGCTCGCGTCGCTTCGGTTCGACGTACTCGTCCAGCCGATGATGCACATCGAGTTTGCCGATGAGCCGCCGGACATACGCAGCCCGGCGGCGCTGCTTGTCACCAGCCGCAACGGTGTCAGGGCGCTCCAGCGCTGGGCCGCGGCGGACGGCTGGCGGCACGTTCCCCTCTACGCCGTCGGCGAGGGGACGGCGGCGGAGGCGCGTACAGCCGGGTTCGGCGACGTGCGGGTGGCAGGCGGCGACGCCAAGGCGCTGGCGGCGCTGGTGCACGCGGATTTAGACCGGGCGGCGGGACCGCTGCTCTACGTGGCAGGGCGCGACCGGGCGGCGGACCTCCCGGCGATGCTCCCCGGGCTCGACGTGACGACGGTGGAGGCGTATCGCGGCGTCGCGGCGGCCGCCCTCGATCCGGCTGTCGCGGCGGCGATCCGCGACGGTGCGCTCGATGGCGCGCTGTTCTTCTCGCGGCGCACGGCGGCGATCTTTGTGGGCCTCGTGGAGGGCGCGGATGCCGTGGATGGACTGAAGTCGACGGTGCTTTTCGCCGCATCCGAGGCCGTCGCCGAGCCGCTTGCCGTTCTCAAGCCAGCGCGGATCGTGGTAGCCACGCGCCCGGACGAGAAAAGCGTGCTGGCGTTGCTTCAGACGGCCTCGTGGCCGCGCGACCGCAAGGCTGTATTGTAGGGCGAGGGCTGAGGAACGATGACGGCGGAAGACGAAGACGACAAGCCTGGCGAACCGAGCGAACGACGCGTCGGGCAGGACCGCAGGCGTCGGCCGCCGGTGACGATCGACCTCACCGCCGAGCCGGCCGGCGACAAGGCCGCGTCGGCCGGGGCGTCAAAGCCGGGTACCGACTCGCCGCCTGCATCCGACACGCCGGAGCCGGAAAAGCCGGCCGAGGAGCCGGCGCGCGAGGCGGAGCCTCCGCCGCCGCCTCCGCCGCCGCAAACGCCACAAACGCCGCAGCCTCCGCGACCGGAGCCGTCGCGGCGTCGGCCGATAGTGCCGCCCAGCGATGCCTGGCCGCGGCTCGCGGCGGCGGGTGCGGTCGGCGGCGTCGTCGCGCTGCTGCTCGTGCTGATCCTGCAGCTCGTGGGCATTCTGCCAGCACCCGGCCAAACGGAGGCGCGGAAGGCAGCGGACGAGGCGGCGTCGCTCACGGACACCGCGGCGGGGCTCGACCGGCGGCTCACGGCGGCGGAGGCGATGACCGACGGCCTGCCGGCGCTCCGCTCCGAGCTCGCGGCCGCGACCGAGCGTCTGGCGGCGCTGGAGAAGACGGCGGGGACGCTCGCCGCGAAAAGTGACGTCGATGCGGTCGCGTCGGACGTGGCGGCGCTCCGCGCCGAGGTCAATGCGACGCCGGCTCCGGCAAGCGCCGCGGATTTGTCCGCGTTGGCGATGCGGGTGCAGAAGCTGGAGGCAGCACCGCCACCTCCCGCGCAATCCGGTGGTGCGGCGGAAGCGTCGGGCGCGCTCACCGTCGAAGTTGACGACATCCGCTCACGGCTGACGGCGCTATCGGCCCGCGTCGACGCGGCGGAGAAATCGCTGTCGGGTCTCGCGCAATCGTCCGCCTCCGCGAGCGCCAGCCAGACGGCGGCGCGCGCTGCGGCGCTGGCCTCGCTCCGGCGCTCGGCGGGCGCGGGCGAGCCGTTGGCCGCGGACCTCGACGTGCTGGACGCGCTGGGCGTCGCGCCCGAAGCGACCGCGCAGCTCCGGCCGTACGCCGACAAGGGCGTGCCGACGGCGGCGGCGCTCGCCGCCGAATTCGATACGGTGGGCGACGCAATCGTCGCGGCGAGCGATACGCCGGACGATGGCGGCAATGTGATCGACCGGCTGGTCGCCGGCGCGCGCGGGCTTGTCTCGGTGCGTCCGGCGGGGCCGATCCCCGGCGACAACCCGACGGCGATCGTGTCGCGCATGCGCGCCTCGATGGCGAACGGAGACCTCGCGACGGCGCTCAGCGAACGGGAGAGCCTGCCGCAAGCGGGCAAGGACGCGTCGGCGGCGTGGGCGGCGAAGGTCGAGGCGCGCGCCACGGTCGACCGCACCATCGAAGAGATCGCGATGTCGCTTCGCGTGGCCGGTGGCGGCCGATGATCCGTGTCCTGATCTACGTCGTCCTGGTGTTCCTGCTCGCCGCCGGTTTCGCGTGGCTGGCGGAACGGCCCGGCGAGATGCTGATCGTCTGGCAGGGCTACGAGATCCGCACCTCGGTGCTGATCGCGGCGATGGCCGCGGCGACCCTGCTGGTGCTGATCGCGCTGGTCGGGGCGATCGCGCGGGCGATCGTGCAGACGCCGCGCTCGGTCGGCCAATACTTCGGCGCGCGCAAGCGCGACCGTGGCTACCGGGCGCTGTCGCGCGGCATGATCGCGGTGGGCGCAGGCGACCCGAGAACGGCGCGGCGCGCGGCGGAGGAATCGCGGTCGCTGCTCGGCGCCGAGCCGCTGGTCCTGCTCTTGTCCGCGCAAGCCGCGCAGATCGCGGGAGACGCCGGCGCGGCGCGTGCAGCGTTCGAGGCGCTATCGGCAAGCCGCGACACGCGGCTGCTGGGTCTGCACGGGCTCTTCGTCGAAGCGCGCCGGCAGGGTGACCAGGCTGCGGCGCGCCATTTCGCGGAAGAGGCGATGCTGATCACGCCGCGCATCGCGTGGGCCGGCGCGGCGCTGTTCGACTACCAGTGCCGGGCGGGCGACTGGCAAAGTGCGCTGACGACGCTCACCACCAATGCCGACGCTGGAACCGTCGAGCGCGCGCGGGCGACGCGGCTCCGCGCGGTGCTCCTGACCGCGCGGGCGTTAGAGCTCGAATCCGGTCACCCGGACGAGGCGCGTCCGCTGGCGATCGAAGCGCACCGTCTCGCGCCGGACCTGACGCCAGCGGCGGTCACCGCCGCGCGGCTCCTCACCCGCAACGGAGAAATCCGTCGCGCGGCGCGTCTCCTGGAGGCGGCGTGGAAGGCCTCGCCGCATCCGGAAATCGCCGAGGCTTACGCGGCGGTTCGTCCGGGCGATTCCGTGCGCGACCGGCTGAAGCGCGTGCGCCGGCTCGCCGATCTTCGCGCCAATCACACGGAGGGGGCGATCGCGGTGGCGCGCGCGGCGATCGACGCGCGCGACTGGCAGGCGGCGCGGAACGCGCTCGGCGGGCTGCCGCGCACCGACCCGACTGAGCGGGTGTGCCTGCTCATGGCGGAGATCGAGGAGGGCGAGCACGCCGATCAGGCGCGCGTGCGCGCTTGGCTCAAGCGGGCGTTTAGCGCGCGACGCGACCCGGTGTGGACGGCGGATGGGCGCGCA
Source organism: uncultured Alphaproteobacteria bacterium (assembly GCA_963749755.1). Taxonomy (GTDB): domain Bacteria; phylum Pseudomonadota; class Alphaproteobacteria; order Rhizobiales; family Kaistiaceae; genus JBBDMC01. The sequence goes on along the minus strand of CAVVOK010000004.1, from coordinate 127,103 downwards.
TTCGAGGCGTGGGCGCCGGTGTCGCCGGTGTCGGGCAAGGTCGATGCGTTCGAGTGGCGGTTGGTCGAGGACCACTTGCCGGCGGTAGCGCGCAACTTTCCGCTGCTCGAAGAGGATGAGCCGGAGCCACCGATCGAATCGCGTCCCGTCGATGTGACACCGCCGGCGAAGGCGGAATTGTCCAAGCCCGAGGCCGTCGCACCGCCGTCGCCCCCGGCGAAACCGGATGCGTCATCGCAAGTGGACGACGTGCAGCGGCCGATTCCGTCGTCCACGGTGACGCCGGCGCCGAAGCCGTCGCAGCCGCCGCTTCCGGACGATCCCGGGCCGCCGCCGCCCGGCGCGGCGCGCCAATCCGACATGTTCTGATCGCGCGGGCGCGCTTGAACCCGCCCAGCCGCGCGGCTATCAATGCCCCGTCGGCTAGGCCGGGGCGCCGCAATAGCTCAGTTGGTAGAGCATCGCATTCGTAATGCGGGGGTCGGGGGTTCGAGTCCCTCTTGCGGCACCACCCTTTTCACCGAAGATGTTCTTCTTCGATCGGCATGGCGGCTGCTCCGCAGACAGTGGCGTGGTCGCTACGTGGCCGATGGCGAGTCCGCCACCCAAACCTTTCCCATAATCCTGTCGAAAATACCTGTCCGCGCTCGGATCGATGCGCAACGTCCCGCTGGTGATCGCGGCGACGGACACGCCCCTTGCACCTGCGAAAACCTCCCGTTGCGAACAGGGTGTGCCGCGGCTAAAGACTGCACTGTTCACCTGTCACTGGAGGCACTCTTGGCGAAGAAGCAAAAGTTGGCGAACCATCGCGCTGAATATTCCAAAGACGACATCCGTCAGTTGAAGACGTTGATCAAATCCCGCGCGCCAATGGCGGAGATCGCCGAGGCTCTGGGCCGCACCCCAGCTGGCGTACGGATGAAGGCTTACGAACTAGGGATAACCAAAAAGCGGCGACCATCGGCAAGAGTACGCGGGCGTCCCGCCGGCTGATTCCATACGACCTGACCACGCCGTTGACGCAATACGGCTTGGGCATAGAACCACCCGCCGCAGCACCTCAACACGAACACCGGCGCATCATCGCTGACGGGCATCGCGGCGGCGAAACCATGCCACGCAACGGGCGAGCCATCTTCTTCTAATGCAGCCGGCCGGGCCCCAGCCAACGCTGAAACGCGCGCTTGGGCTGCCGCTTCTCGTCTTCTATGGCCTCGGCGTGACGGTTGGCGCCGGTATCTTCGCACTGATTGGCGAAATACTCGGCATCGCCGGCGACCATGCACCGCTAGCGTTTTTGATCGCGGGCGCCACCGCCGGGGCAACTGCCCGCGCGTACGCGCTCCTGTCGCGTCGCTATCCGGCGGCCGCCGGGGCCGCCCTGTACGCGAACGAGGGCTTCGGTCCGATGGCCGCGCGCTTTGCCGGCTTCGGCGTAGCGTTGACCGGGATCGTCTCGAGCAGCGTAATAACGCTCGCCTTCGCAGGCTACGTTGGAACGCTAACCGGCTTGTCGGACGTCGTTCTCGTGACCGGGATGCTTGCGATCGTCGCTGCTGTTGCCTCCTACGGAATCCGAGAAAGCGTCGGCCTTGCGTCGCTGATCACCGTTCTCGAAGTCGGGACGCTGATCGTGATCGCCGCTGTCGGGCTGCCTACGCTGCTCGATATCGACCTCCTCAGTCGTTTCGCCGCGCTTCCTGCCGAACGTGCCAGCCTCGACCTGACCATCGCCGCGGCTGCGGTCGCGTTCTTTGCGTTCATAGGGTTTGAGGACATCGTCAACATGGCGGAGGAAGCGCGCGATCCCGAGCGCACGCTGGGGCCCGCCATCGCCATTACGCTCGTGGTCACCACGGTTCTGTACGTCGTTATCGCCGCCGTTGCCGCGGCAATTCCCGACCGCGCTGTTTTGGTGAATAGCCAAGCACCGCTCGCCGATATGTTCGCTGGCCTGACGGTCTGCCCCCGGCTCCTATAGCGGCGATCGCTTCGGTCGCCATGATCAACGGAATTCTCGTGCAGGTGTTGATGGCAAGCCGGCTGATGTACGGCATGGCCAATCAGGGTCTTCTTCCGAAGTGGTTCGCAGTGATCACGCCGCGCCGGCGCACGCCAATCCGCGCCACCATCGTCGTAACGCTGCTGATCGCCGTGTTGGCACTCACGGCGCCGCTGCTGGGTCTCGCACAGGCAACCGGCTACGTTACGCTGACCGTCTTCGCGATCGTGAACCTGAGCTTGTACCGCGTCGCAAGACGGCGTGATTGGCCAGGGCCTCGACGTCAACGCTGGTGGGGCGTGCTCGGGGCCGGCTTGGCGATAGGGCTGCTCGCCTACGAGGGCCAGCGGGCCATACTCGGCGGCGGCTGACGAGGCGCGACTCGCCTGATCCACCCTGAAGGCGGCCTCAATGTCGTTGGCATGGAAGGGCGCTCAGCGTTCCGGTCGCCTCTCGGATCAGGTTACAGTTCGGAAGGCGATGCGGCAGAGACCCCACAGGAAAAACGCGAATAGGAGGTGCGGCACCAACGCGGCCACTATCACCTTTGGACCGATCGCAAGGCCCAGGAAGCCCCAGCCGACGATCGGAAAAAATACGATCAGGGCCACCACCCAGAGTGCGAGCGCCAGCCAAAGCGCATTCAAAAAGGTGAGCTGATCGCGGAACAAGACGACGAACGCGATCGACCAGAACGTTACGTATGCGATGTGAAACAGCAGGCCGACCGGTAGAGGCACCTCGCGGCGGAGTATGACCTCCGCAAACGCCAAGCTCGGCACCTTTGGCATGGGAGCGAGCCCGAACCGGAACGCCGGGACCATGATTGCCGACAGAAGAAGCGCATTGAGGAGGCCGACGCCGGTTGCCTTCCAGACATCCCGTGTACCCACACTCTCGATGTTCTGTGCCAGTGTCGCCATCAGAGAAGCTCCATCGCGTTCCAGGTCCTTTGACCTTCCCGCGGTTGCGCTTACTTCCTGTAGCGGCTCCAGGAGCAACGGCCGTCGTGATCACGAATGCGGGAGGTTGATGTGACCATTGGCGAACTTTCGCGCCGCACGGGCGTCAACATCGAAACGATCCGCTACTACGAGAAAACGGCGCTGATGCCCTCGCCGCCGCGCACCGACGGTGGACGGCGCGTCTATGAGGCTGGCGATGTCCACCTGCTCGTCTTCATCAGGCGGGCGCGAGAACTCGGCTTCCCTGTTCACGATGTCCGCGCGCTGCTCGATCTGGGCGGGCGCGCGGCTGACCGGTGCGGTGATGTGTGCGCGATTGCGGATCGGCACCTCGCCAGTGTCCGGGAAAAGATCGCCGATTTGCAGCGCCTAGAGCAGTCGCTCGCGCGCGCCATAAACCAGTGCGGCGACGATCGCGACGCAAGGGCCTGCGGCGTGATCGAGGCTCTTCTGCCGGGCTGAATTACCGTCAGCCGGTCCTCGGTGGAAGGCCTCGGCTCGCGCGGGCGACGCGTTTTCGCCAGCGCAGAGCGGCAATTGCGGACCAGACGAGTTCCACCACACCGAATGGCCATGCGCCCTGGAGAAAGCCGTAGGCCGATGCCAGCAGGCAAGCGCCGGCGAATCCAAGCGTCAGCCAGTGGCTGCGATCTTCCAGCGCGTAACACGTCACCATCGCAGTGACCGCGACGAGTCCGAAGAGAGTCAGTGCATCCAAGAGTGCTGGCGTCCTCTCCGGCGCGGCTCTTTGCCTGTCGCAGAACCTGTGCGGTGGCAGGTGCTCAAAACCGCCGCGGTCGCTGTTTTCGTACCATTGGTTCTTTACGCGAGGTCGTAGATGCCTAGGTGTCGAAACGAGCCCTAAAGTGGCGAACGTCACTCTGATTGCGTGCCTCGTCAGGAGGAGACAGACGGACAATACTCGAGCCATCCCGAAATGCCGGGTTACCTGACAGGCTGCCTTTTCCTCGGCGCTGGCTCTTCCTCGGCCTTTTCGATGTCGGGAGCGCTCAGTTGCTCCTCCGCCTCGTCCATCGGCTGGCGCGGGAAGCCGCGCAGGCTCTCCGACATCTCGTCGGCGTCGCGGGTGATCGCGATGGGGCTGGTTACGTAGGCGGTCACGAGTTCGGCGAGCGAGCGCAGCGCATGGAGATGGATGCGCTCGTAGCCATGCGAGGCGTCGATGCCGAACGTGATGAGCGCGGTGCGCACGTCCGCGCCGGCGACGATGGCGGAGGCGGAGTCGGAGCGGTAGTGCCGGAACACGTCCTTCTGGAAACGGATGTCGTTGTCGCGGCAAAGCTGAACGAGCTTTTTGGTGAGGTGATAGTCGAACGGCCCGGTCTCGTCGGCCATGCAGATCGTCACGCCGAATTCGTTTGAGTTCTGGCCGGGCGCGCTGGTGCCGTTGTCCACGGTGACCATCGAGGCGATGTCCGGCGTCAGGATACCCGCCGCGCCGTTGCCCACCTCCTCCGCGATGGTGAACACGAAGAACGTGTCGACGGCGATCTCGGCGCCGCCGGCGACGAGCGCCTTGAGGGCGGCGAACATCACCGCCGCCCCGGCCTTGTTGTCGAGGTGCCGCGACACGATGAAGCCGTTGTCGAGAAATTCCGGCGCCGGGTCGATGGCGACGATATCGCCGACGTCGATGCCGAGGTGCAGCACGTCCGCCTCGGAGCGGGCGCGCGCGTCGACGCGGAGTTCAACGTATGGCCAGCCGATGGGCAGTTCGTCGACTTCGTCGGCGTAGGTGTGCCCGGAGGCTTTCAGCGGCAGGATGGTGCCGCGAAACGCGCCCTGCTCGGAGAAGATGGTGGTGCGCGCCCCTTCGGCGAAGCGCGCCGACCAGTTGCCAATCGGCACGAGCTCGAGCCGGCCGTTTTCTTTGACGCGCTTCACCTGCGCGCCGAGCGTGTCGAGGTGCGAGACGATGGCGCGCGCCGGCTTGTCGGTTTTGCCCGGCACGAATGCGCGGATGCCGCCACGACGTGTGACTTCGAATTTGACGCCGAGCCGCCGCAACTCCTCGCAGCATGCGCGCACGATGGTGTCCGTGTACCCGGTCGGGCTCGGGATCGCGAGCAGCTTCGCGAGGCGTTCGGAGAGGTACTCGGGTTCGATGGCGAGGCGCGGCATGGCGTGTCCTGGTCAGGCAACCGCGCGGCGCATGGCGGCGGGGATCGACAGCGGGAATAGGAAGTCGACGAACCGCTCGGCGGTCGGCTGCGGATCGTGGTTGGCGAGGCCCGGGCGTTCGTTGGCCTCGATGAACACATAATCCGGTGAGCGCGGGGAGGTCACGAGGAAGTCGATGCCGACGACGGGGATGTCGATGGCGCGGGCGGCGGCGAGCGCCGCCTCGATCAGGCGTCCATGCACCTCGCCCGTCACGTCGTGGATGGTGCCTCCTGTGTGGAGGTTGGCGGTCTTTCGCACCGCGATCGACTTCCCCTTGGGAAGCACCGCGGCAAGATCGTAGCCGGCAATATGGACGCATCGCTCCGTCTCGCCATCGAGCGGGATGCGGGATTCGCCGCCGGTGGAACGCGCGCGACGGCGGCTCTGCTTCTCGATCAGCGCGCGGATCTCCGACTTGCCATCGCCCGTCACCCGCGCCGGCCGGCGGAGGGCGGCGGCAACGACGCGTTTGTCGATGATGATGAGGCGGAGGTCTTCGCCCTTGACGAACTCCTCCACCAGCACGCGGTCGGAGACCTTCGCCGCTTCGCCAATCGCAGCTGACACTGCTTCGGGTGTCTCCAGGCCGACGGCGACGGCGCGGCCCTGCTCGCCGCGCGCGGGTTTCACGACCACCGCGCCGTGCTTTTCCAGAAACGCGTCGACGTCGTCGGTATCGGCCTCGATCTGGTCGGCGACGACGACGCCGGCGGCCTTGACGACGCGGCGTGTGACCGCCTTGTCGTCGCAGATCGACACCGCCACGCCGGAAGTGAATTCCGACAGGCTCTCGCGACAGTGGACGCTGCGGCCGCCATAGGTGAGACGGAAAAAGCCGCCCTCGGCGTCGGTTACCTCGACGGCGATGCCGCGCCGCCGTGCCTCCTCGATGATGATGGTCGCGTAGGGATTGAGCGTCTCGGTGACGGTGGGGCCGGCGAACAGCTTCTCGTTGATCGGGTTGCGCCGCTTCAGGGAGAAGTACGGCACGCGCACGAATCCCAGCTTCTCGTACAGCGAGATCGCCTGGTCGTTGTCGTGCAACACCGACAGGTCGAGGTAGGCGGCGCCACGCGCCTTGAAGTGTTCGGCAAGGCGGCGCACCAGCGTCTCGCCGATGCCGGGCTGGTCGGCCTGGGGATCGACGGCGAGGCACCAGAGTGAGGAAGCGCGCTCCGGGTCGGCGAAGGCCTGATGGTGGTCGACGCCGGTGACGGTGCCGACGACCGCACCGGTCCTTTCGTCCTCGGCGACAAAATAGGTGATCGAGCGCGCGTCCCGCTTCGCCCAAAAGAAGTCGCGCGGCACGGAGATCATCTTGCGCGACTGGTAAATGCGGTTGACCGCCTCGGCGTCCTCGATGGCCGTCAGGCGCCGGACGAAGAAGCCCGACGGCTGCTTGGCGGCGGGACGGTAGATGGAGAGATCGAGGCGATAGGTGTGGGAGGGATCGAGGAAGAGTTCCTGCGGTGCGGCGGCGAGCGCGACATGCGGATCGCGAACGTAGCAGACGATGTCGCGCCGGTCGGGGCCCTCGGCGCGCGTCGCGTCGGCGAGCGCCTTGGCGTCGTCGAAGGTTTGCGCGAACAAGAGCCGTCCCCAGCCACAGTCGAGCGCGAAGTTGCGCGCCATGCCGTCGCGGTCGGCGTCGGGGATGGGCGGCTTCAGCCCGTGGGTCCGCATCCGCCGCAGACGGCTCGCCGACGTATCGCGCTTCTTGCGGGGCTCCTGCTTGGTTTTCGTCGCCATCAGATCCCGTTTTGCTGCAGCCACATTTCGAGCAGGCCGACTTGCCATAGTTCGGAACCACGGAGCGGCGTGATGTGCTCGTTTGGGTTCGCGAACAATGCGTCGAGGTAATTCCCCCGGAACACCCCCCGTTCGCGCGCCGCGCGTGAGCCGAGCGCGTCGCGCACCATCGCGAGATAGGGTCCGGCGAGATATTTCAGCGCCGGGACGGGGAAGTAGCCCTTGCGCCGGTCGATCACCTCGCTCGGGACGACGAGGCGCGCGGCATCCTTCAAGACACCCTTGCCGCCGTCCGCGAGCTTGTGCTCGGCGGGAATGCGCGCGGCGAGTTCGACCAGCTCGTGGTCGAGGAACGGCACGCGTGCCTCGAGCCCCCACGCCATCGTCATGTTGTCCACCCGCTTCACCGGGTCGTCGACCAGCATGACGTTGGTGTCGAGGCGGAGCGCCTTGTCCACCGACGCGGGAGCGCCTGCTTGAGCGAAGTGCTCCGCGACGAGCGTGCGGCTCGGATCGTTCTCCGCGAGCCACTCGTCGTTGAGGTGCCCCTTCATGCGCTCGCGCGAGCGATCGAAGAACACGCGCGCGTAGTCCGATGTAACGTCATTGGATGCGGCGAGCGGTGGATACCAGTGGTAGCCACCGAACACCTCGTCGGCGCCCTGGCCGGACTGGACGACCTTGATGTGCTTGGCGACCTCCTGGCTAAGCAGGTAGAAGCCGACGTTGTCGTAGGAGACCATCGGCTCCGACATCGCGGCGATGGTGCCGGGAAGGGCGTCGAGCAACCTATCAGAGGGAATGAATATCTTCCGGTGGTCGGTGGCGAAGTGCTTGGCGATCAGGTCCGAATAGACGAACTCGTCGCCCTTCTCCTGGTTGGCCTCCTCGAACCCGATCGAGAACGTCATGAGGCCGTGCTGGCCGGATTCGGCGAGCAGGCCGACCACCAGGCTGGAATCGACGCCGCCGGAGAGCAGCACCCCGACCGGGACGTCGGCGACCATGCGCCGCTCGACGGAGGTGCGCAGCGCCGCCAGTACGCGGTCGCGCCACACCTCGCGCGAGGTGGCGAGATCGTCCCGGTCGTGCTCGTAGCGCGCCGACCAGTAGACGTCGTCCTTGGTGCGACCGTCGAGCTCGACGATGCGGAGAGTGGCAGGGGGAAGCTTGCGCACGCCGGAGAGGATCGTGCGCGGTGGCGGCACGACGGCGTGGAACGTCAAGTAGTTGTCGAGCGCGATGCGGTCGATGGCGGTATCGACGTCACCGCCGGCAAGGAGCGCGGGCAAGGACGAGGCGAAGCGCAACCGCCGCTCCATCGGTGCGTAATAGAGCGGCTTGATCCCGAAGCGGTCGCGGCCGAGGATGAGGCGACCGGTGTCGCGCTCGTGGATGGCGAAGGCGAACATGCCGTTGAGGCGCGTGACGAAATCCGGGCCCCAGGCGTGCCACGCCTTGAGGATCACCTCGGTGTCGCCGTGGGAGAAGAAGTGGTAGCCGATCGCCTCCAATTCGGCGCGCACGTGCTTGTAGTTGTAGATGCAACCGTTGAAGACGACGGTCAGGCCGAGCGCCGCGTCGACCATCGGCTGCTCCGACGCGGAGGAGAGATCGATGATCTGAAGCCGGCGGTGGCCGAGCGCCACGCGTCCGTGAGCGACAACGCCGACGCCGTCCGGCCCGCGGGGGGCCAGCCGCTGCGTCATCCGATCGACCGCAGTCACGTCCGCCGCGCGCCCGTCGAACCTCACTTCACCTGCGAAACCACACAAATTCGATTGTGTTCCCTGGCGCTCGGTCTTGGGAGGAAAGCGCCTGCCTTCATCTAATAACCGCGTTGCAGCCGCGATCGCAAATCGCGAACCACGCCAGCGTGTTCGGCTCCCGCGGCGCACCGCGGGAGCCGGTGTGGTCCGCCGTCAGATCATGTCGACGGATTGGAGGAAGTCGGTGGCAACGTGCTCGACGGTCTTCTTGTCGACATCGACCTCGGCGTTGAGGCGCTGCATCACCTCGTCGGTCAGTTCCGCCGACAGCGCGTTGAGCGGCTCCGCAAGGCCGGGGTTGGCTTGCAGCGTCTCCGTCCGAACGACCGGGGCGATGGCGTAGTTCGGGAAGAAGCCCTTGTCGTCTTTCAGCACGCGGAAGTCGAAGGCGGCGATGCGGCCGTCGGTTGCGAACACGACGGCGACGTCTACCTGATCCTCCTTCAGCGCCTGGTAGGTCAACGCGTCAGCCATCGGTGCAAGGTCGGCGCGGGTGGTCTTGAAGCCATAGGCTTGCTCCAGCCCGGGCAAGCCATCCGGGCGTTTCGAGAATTCAGCGCCGAGCGCGATCTTGAGGTCCTTGTTGGCGTTGTAGGCGGCAGCGAGGTCGGAAAGGCTGGAGAGCCCGTCGGTCTTGTCGTCCATGGCACGCACGGCGAGGGCGTAGGTGTCGTTCGCCTTGGACGGGTCGAGCCACGTCAGCCCGACCTTGGCGTCGAGTTCCTTGACCTTGTTGTAGGTGTCCTCGGCGTTCATTCGCTCGCTGATCTTGTTGTAGGTGACGAGCGACGTGCCGGTGTACTCCCAGTACACGTCCACTTGGCCGTTGACCTGCGCGTCGCGCACGATCTGAGAGCCGAGACCGTCGCGCTTCTGGATGTCGAAGCCGTGCGCCTTGAGAAGCTGGGCGGTCATTTCGGTGAGCAGGAGCTGCTCGGTGAAGTCTTTGCCGCCGACGACAATTGTGGCGGCTTGTGCCGACGCGGCGATGCCGATACCGGCAACGGCGCCGGCCAGGGTTTTGGCGATACGGTTCATCGATGGTTCTCCTTTTCTCGGTTGGGCGAGGGGGTTCCTCCTCGGGTCAACGCAGCGGATTGACGCCGCGCGGGATGGTCCAGAGCTGTAGCTGGCTCATGATGAAATCGACCAAGAGCGCGAGCAGCGCGGTCGGGATGGCGCCGGCGAGCATGGTGGCGAACTCGTTGAGCGCGATCCCGGTGAAGATGAGTTCGCCGAGACCGCCCCCGCCGATGAGGAAGGCGAGCGGGGCGGTGCCGACGTTGATGGCGAGCGCGGTGCGGACGCCGGCGTAGATGACGAACATCGCATTGGGCAGTTCGACCTGCCAAAGGATCTGACGTGTACTCATGCCCATGCCCTGCGCCGCCTCAATCAGGTGCGGCGGCACAGCGCGGATGCCGGCGAGCGTGTTGGAGACGATCGGCAGAAGCGTCGCGACGAACAGGCCGAAGATCGCTGGCACGTTGCCGATGCCGAGCACGCTCATGGAGAGCGCGAGCACGGCTAGTGTCGGGATGGTGGCGCCGATGTTGAGCACCTGCAACGCGCTGCCGCCGTAGCGGCGGAGCCGTGGGCGCGTGAGCAGGATGCCGACCGGTACGCCTACGAGGACCGCCAGACCGCCAGAGACGGCGACCAGCTCGATGTGCTGGCGGCCGAGGTAGGTGATGTCGTCGCGCAAGTCGAACATCGTCGGCAATAACCCACTACCCCAGGCCCACGCGCCGAGCGCAAAAACGAGGATCGTCATGCCGAGCCGCCAGGCTCGCTGCAGGCCGGCATTGTCAAGCGCCTCAGCCATCGCTGTATGCCTGGGCGAGAAGGTGGGTGATGCCGCGCAGCGTGACGTAGCCCTGGAACAAGCCGTCGTTGTCAACGCAGGCGAGCCACGTCACGTCGTGACGGAACATGGTCGAGACGGCCGTGCGCAGGTTCTCCGACAGCGCGATCGTCGTCGGCAGGCTGTCGAGATTCTCGGCGACTTTGCCCTTGGCGCCGCGCGCGACCTTGAGATTGATAAAGCCACGCGGGCGGCCGCGCGGGCCCACGACGACCACGGCGGTGTGGCCGTGCTCCTCCATCAGCGAGGCGGCGGTGGCGAGCGTGTCGTCGGCGCGAACCCGCGGTGGGTCGTGCATCATCGCGTCGGGCACCTCGAGCAACTGCAGCCGCTTCAGCGTGCGGTCGCCGCCGACGAAGTCGGAGATGAAGGCGTTGGCCGGGTGGGCGAGGATGTTGTCGGGCGTGTCGTATTGGACGAGCCGACCCTCGCGAAAGATGGCGATGCGGTCGGCCATCTTCACCGCCTCGTCGATATCGTGGCTGACGAACATGATCGTCTTCTTGAGCGTCGCCTGCATCTTCAGGAACTCGTCCTGGATGACCGCCCGGTTGATCGGGTCGATGGCGCCGAATGGCTCGTCCATTAGGAGCACCGGCGGATCGTGGGCGATAGCGCGGAGGACGCCGATGCGCTGCTGCTGTCCGCCCGACAGCTCCTTTGGGTAGCGCGTCATGAAGATGGCAGGGTCGAGGGCAACCATCGACAGAAGCTCGGCGGCGCGCTTCCTCGATTTGACGCGATCCCAGCCGAGGATGTCGGGGACGACGCAAATGTTGTCGGCGATGGTCTTGTTGGGAAACAGGCCGATCTGCTGGATGACGTAGCCGAGCGAGCGGCGAAGCTCGACCGGGTTCTGGCCGGCGGTGTTCGTGCCGCCGATGAAGATCTCGCCGGAGGTTGGCTCGATCAGCCGGTTGACCATCTTCATGGTCGTTGTCTTGCCGCATCCGGACGGACCTAGGAGAACGCAGATCTCCCCCTCCGGTACCTCCATCGACACTTGGTTGACTGCGGGTGCGTTGCCGCCGGGAAAGACCTTGGTTACGCGTTCGAGACGGATCATCGGGCGCCCCGTCAGGTCCGGATGCCGGGTGACGTGAGCGCGCGCTGCAAGCCGAGCAGCGTGTAATCGGCGATGACGGCCAAGACGCTTACGGCAAGAGCGCCGGTAATAAGCTGACGGGGGTCCGTCTGACTGATGCCGCGGGCGATGAAGGCGCCGAGGCCGCCGGCGCCGATGTAAGCGGCGATCGCGGTAACGCCGATGTTCATCACCACGGCCACGCGCACGCCGGCCATGATAACCGGCAAGGCGAGCGGCAGTTCCACCTCGCGCAGACGCTGGAGACGCGTCAGCCCCATGCCGCGTGCCGCCTCACGCAGCGCGGGATCGACGTTGTTGATGGCGGTGTAGGTATTGCGGATGATCGGCAGTTGCGAATAGAGCAGCACCGCGATAACCGCGGGCAGGTAGCCGATGCCCTGGCCGATCAATGACAAGATCGGGATCATCACCCCAAACAGGGCGATCGATGGGATCGTGATGACGATCGAGGCCACGTAAAGGACGACGTCAGCGACGCGCTTGTTTTGGGTGATGGCGATGCCGATGGGGACGCCGGTGATGATGGCGAGCCCCACCGCGACCCCGACGATGGCGATGTGCTCGCCAGTACGACTCAGAATTCAACTGAGAATTGCTGATGATGTAGCTGATGGTCTCCATGGGATCGGGGCGTATTGTCGCCAACCTGGGAGCGACCGGCAACCGTAAATGATTACTATTCGCGATGCGGAAGAAGCGTAATGAACTTTGGCGTGCTTATATTTGATCGCGAAAGTAGCTGTCGTTCACAAGCTTCATGGGAGATAGTCGCGCCAGAACAACGGCATACCGTTCTTGGTGGAAACTTGATCTCGTTTCTGCTCGGAGGCGGCGATCGGGTCAGAGGCCCAAGTCGTCCTCGCCGCGATCGAGGATCAACGGGATGATCAGGTCCTCCTCGTCGTCGAGGTGGTGAACCAACAGCCTCATCAGGCGGTCGCTGGTGTCGGCGTAGCCATCGCCGATCTTGCGAAACCGGTCGCGGTCGTCGGGCGGGGTCCGCAGGAAGGTGTTCGCCGCGTCGACCAGTTTGTCCATCGCCGTGTGGATGACGCGATGATCCTCCTCGAGAACCTCGAACCCGCGGCCTAGGCGCGGCTCCGCCGCGCCGAACAGCGGGAAGAACTGGTGATCCTCGATATGATGGTGGCCGTTGAGGTGGGAGAGGAACATTTCGAGGCGCGGCGCGAAGCATGAGCGAAACTGCTCGTGGGTGACGCGGCCCTCGCGAAGGTCGGCCGTCGCGTGAGCGAGCGAATTGCCGGCGCGGCGAAATTCGCCGTGGATGTCGAGCCAGAGGCGCGCCATGGCGCCGAGGTTGGCGTGCTTCGGCCACGTCTCGCGGGGATAGCGCCCGATGAAGAGCCGCAGATCGGGCGGCCAGCCGGCGCGGCTTTCAAGGTCGAGACTCGACATCGGGACACTCCTGTCGTCGCAATATGGCGTGGCCGGCGCGATCGCCCAAACACATCGCCGGTGGCGGCGCGCTTGACTACGGGTGCGCGGGGACGCAAAGCCCTCGACACCAAACGCGGAGCGCCCGTGGCACATTCCGACCGATTCCTGCTCGCCGGCGTCATGGGCTGGCCGGTGATGCACTCACGCTCGCCGAAGCTCCACAACTATTGGCTCACGCAATACGGCTTCACGGGCGTGTACGTGCCGCTCGCCATCAAAGCGGAGGGGCTCGAGGCGGCGCTTCGCGCCCTCGCGCCGCTTGGCTTCTCCGGCTGCAACCTGACGATCCCGCACAAGGAGACCGCCTTCGCGTTCGTCGACAGCGTCGATCAAGCGGCGCGGGCCATCGGCGCGATCAACTGCGTGACGGTGGGCGCCGACGGCGCGCTCGCGGGGTCGAACCACGACGGATTTCGGCTTCATCGCATCGGTCAAGGAAGCTCAGCCGGAGTGGCGCGCCGACGCCGGACCGGTGGTGGTCGTTGGCGCTGGCGGCGGCGCACGGGCGGTCGTTTGCAGCCTGATCGCGGAAGGCGCGCGGGAGATCCGACTCACCAACCGCACGTCGGATCGCGCCAAGCGTCTCGCCGACGATCTGGGCGGCCCGGTCAACGTGGTGGCGTGGGCCGACCGGCACGGGGCGCTCGATGGCGCGGCGCTGGTGGTCAACACCACCAGCCAGGGCATGATGGGGCAGCCGCCGCTCGACTTGTCGCTCGCGCGGCTGCCGCGGGAGGCGCTGGTCGCGGATATCGTCTACGTGCCGCGCGACACCCCGCTGCTGATTGAGGCGCAGGCGCGGGGAAACCCGACCGTCGGAGGTCTCGGCATGCTGATCCACCAGGCGCGGCCGGCGTTCGCGGGCTGGTTCGGCGTCATGCCGGAGGTGACGCCGGCGCTGCGCGCCGCGATCGAGGGGACGTTCTAGGCCCCGACCGGCGCGAAATCGCGCATGGTAAACCGTGTCGGCGCGTCCGCGCAGACATGCCCGGCGCGGACGATGCTGACGATTTGAACGAAAGTCGCGGCAGCAACGCAAGTATCCGCACACGGCGATTGGCAGAAACGCTAGTCGAGGGCTGGCTTTTTCGGGAGGCGCAGGCATTTTCTCCTTGTACGTGCAAAAGTTGCATCAATGTGCGGCTCCGAGGCCAAGCCATGTCCGCCAAAGCGATTACGAAACTTCTGTCGATGATCATCGCGGGGGCGCAATCGTTGTCGGGTGGGAACGCTACCGCCAATCCGGACGTGGGCGACAATCCGCCGACATCGGGCGCGAGCGATGTGTGGGCGACGATCGAGCGCATCAGCCAGACCAGTAGCCCGAACGCGATTATCCGCGTGGCGCTCGCGCAAGAGGCAGGACAATCGGAACTGATCGCGGCGCTGGTGCAAGGCCTGAGGACGTGCACCGGCGATGTTGGAGACTGCGTCAATGCCACGATCGCGCGGGTGGGCGGGCTATCGACGCGCAACCTTGTTTCGCTCGAGGCGCTGACCAAGGCGCTGGAAGCGGTCGGCGTGCCGGCGGCGACGATTTCGGAAGCGCTCGATGCGTATTCCACGGCGGTCGCCGACGCCGTGACCGGCGGCACGATTCCGGAGCAGTACGCGGCGGCGACACTCGCCGACAGAGTTCCGCCGGCTCGCTCTACCTTTAGACGATCGCGCGCCTAGACCGTGCCCGAGGCGCTCCGCCACTTGAGCGGGTCCGTCGCCGACTGAATCGATTCCCAGCGATAGGGCGTGTCGTCCGCCAAGCGGACGGTGGGCGACAGATTGTCGAGAACGTAGTTACCGCGATCGGTCGCGGCGACGAGCACGATGTGCAACGCGCCGTGCGGCGTCCTCACCCGCGCGAGCAGCGTCGCCGAGCTCGGCCAGCCCATCGCGATCAGCCGATGGCGCTTGCTGAGCGCGTAGTCCTCGCAGTCGCCGACGGCCGGATCGAGCTGCCACTTGTCCGCCCCAGCCGCCTCCGCCTTCGGCGAGATCGCCACGTTCACCGCGCGATTGACGTTGTCGAGCTCGCGAAGGCGCGCCGCGTCGAGCACCACCTTGCCCCCGGTCACCCGCACGTCGCCGGTGGCTGGCGTCGCGGCGCACTCGGTCGGGCTCTTCATGCAAAACAGCTTCTCGCCGAAGGGGGCGATGGTTTCGGGGGCGGCCGCAGCCGTCCGCGGCGCGGCGATGGTCGCCGCCACGACAAGGGCGGCAAGAAACGGATAGCCCGGCATGATCGACCTCGATGGTGCGTTGCACCCAATGGGGTCATTTAGTTTCAAATTTTAGACGAACCAAACGCAAGTCTGGTTCGCGGTTAATTAATACAGAACGTAAAAATCGATTCCGATTTTGCCGTGGATCGGCGCCATTTTGTTTAAGAATCCCGTCTTAGCTGTAGCTAATTGCAAACGCGTCCCACGATTGCATGGACGAGAGACGTTGCTGATGAGGCCGCAGCAAAAGCCAATATTCGGCTCGGAAGAAGCGTCCATGCGGCGCGTCGGGCGGGCCCGCCAGCGGGTGGCGATGGACCCGTCCGTGTCGATCGGTCTCGGGCACCTGATGCGCCTTGCGTGCCTGCGCCGGGTCCTGAAGACGCCTGTGACGATGCTCGGTCCGGTGGACGCGGAACTGGACGATCGCGGGTTAAGCGTCCGGTCGCGCCGGACCGCTGTCCACCCTAATGGCGACGGAAACGTGATCGTCGTCGATCGCAACATCATCGGCCCGGCGGTGCTTGGGTGGCGTCTGGCGAATCCCAGCCGGCGGCTGGTTTGGATCAAGCGCGGCCTCGGCGACGAAGCGCAGGCGGTGCGACAGAGCGGCTTCGTGCGGTTCGCCGACATGGTCGTAGTGCCCGGCGACATCGGTGGCGAGAGCGACCACGCAGACGATCTCGCGGCCGCGCGCGGCAAGCTCCGCCGCGTCGGCGTGTGTCACGTCTATCAAGTCGTGCACCCCACGGCGGCACTGGACGAGACGCGCGACGAGAAGTCCGTGTTCATGTCGCTCGGCGCTTTCGAGCCGGCGCAACGGACGGCGATGACCGCGGCGCGCGATGCGGTGGTGCGCGCGGGACTGCCATACGTTTGGTCCGCGTATAGCGATGAACCACTCGGCTCGGGCTTCCCGCCGAACGCGCGAGTCGCGGCGCGTGAGGCGGTCGGCCGGAAATCGCGGTCGGCGGCGTTCGTCTCCGAGGGCGGCTACAACAGCGTCCACGAGGCGCTGCACCTGAAGCGCCCGGCGCTCTTCATCGCCAACGACGGTGGTGGCCGCGAGCGGCAAAGCCGCCGCGTAGCGGCGGCAAAGCGGCTGTCGCCGCTTGTATTCGACGCGCGCCGGCGCGGCGACGTGACCGCGTGGCTCGACGCCGCGCAATCCGATCCTCCGCAACGAACAACCTTCGAGGCTCGCGAGATCCATGACCGCATCGACCGTGGCTTTGACGAAATGGCAGACATCGTCGAAACGTTCCTCGCCGAAGGCGCGGAACGCGCTTCCGGCTGATCTCGAATTCATCGACATCGGGTGCGGCAACGGCCGGTCGACGGAGATCGTGCGCAAGAAGCTCGGCGTGAGCGGCAAGGCGCTCGGGATCGACATGGCCGGTGGCCGGCTGCCGCAATCGAGCGCCGCGACGACGTTCGTCGAAGGCGACGTGCTGGCGGTGGCGAACAAGAAGCAGTGCCAGTTCGCGACGCTGATCAACGTACTCCCCGGCGCGATGAGTTACGCGGCGGCGTTCAATCTGCTCCGTAAGGCGTGCATCATTTCGCGCGATTTCGTCTACGCCGCGCAGCCTAACTTCGACTGCAACCCCTATCTGCTGCGCCTCGGGCTGAAGACGTACTACGCCGACGCCACCGCCACCCGCTTCCAAGGCACGACCGCCGACTACTACCGCATGGCGCGCACGCTGATGGAGCAGGAACTGATCGCGGATTTCAGCATCGTCGAAGCGGGACGCATCCGCGACGCGAGCGACGAGGTGGTGCACCCACTGCAATCGCCCGCGGACAGCGGTCCATACGATCCCGCCCGACACCGCTTCAAGGACGGCGAGATCGCGTTCGCCGACCCGATCTACCGCCGCGTGCAACTCATCCTCACGCGCAAGGCGGCGCAACTCGCGCCGATCAGCAAGCGGCTCAGGGAGTTCGACGAGCAGGAGAACGTGGTCGTGTCGTCGGCGTTCGCCGAAGAGTAGCTGGCGATGCTGTCGCGCAAGAACACCGAGGAACTGCTGTCGTCGGTCGTGTTCCTCATCTCGTGCATGGAGCGCGTGGAGAACCGCCTCAGGTTGGTGGAAGGGCGCCTGCGGCAGATCGAGGCGGACCACGAGCGCCTAGCCCGGTCGGGTGCGCGGATGCGGCCCGTAGCGCTGGCGCGGGACCCGATGGAAATTCCGCCGCCGGCGGTTGCCGCCCAGGCGGTCGCGGCGGGTGCTGTCCAGCGAGTGGCGGTCGTCGTGCCGGTTTACAACGCGCCGGCCGACGTCGAGCGGTGCCTCGCTGCGCTGTTCGAGAACGGCGGCTTCTCACGCCTGATCGTGGTGGACGATGGGTCGGACGAGGAAACCGCGCGGTCTCTCGACGCGACGGCACGGCGGCGTGATTTCGTGCTGGTGCGCAATCCGAAGAATCTCGGCTACACGAAGTCGATCAACATCGGCGCCAAGGCGGCGGGCGACGCCGACGCGGTGGTGATCCTCAACAGCGACACGATCGTCACGGTCGGCTGGATCGAGCGGATAAAGGCGGCGTTCAACGCCAATCCGAAGGCCGGCATCGTCGGCGTGTGGTCCAACGCGGCGAGCTACCAGTCGCTGCCGGCGGTCAAGGACCGCGCCGGCCGTTTCGCCATCAACGACCTCGCCGACGGCATGTCGCCGGATGATCTGGCGCTCGCGCTCGGCGCGATCGCGCCGAGCTATCCGCGGGTGCCGATCGTCAACGGCTTCTGCTTCGCGGTGCGAACATCCGGTATTCCAGAAGCATCGGCGGTTTGACGAAGAGCGCCTTCCCGATCGGTTACGGCGAGGAGAACGATTTCTGCCTGAGAGCGGCGGACGCGGGCTTCGAATTCGTCGTTGCCGATGATGCCTACGTGTTTCACGCCAAGAGCAAGAGCTTCGGGACAGCGCGGCGCAACGAATTGGCGGAGGCCGGGCGCAAGGCACTGAACCGCAAAGCACGGCGCCGCGCGGATGAAGCGCGTCGTCGCCGACCTCGAGCAGTCGCAGGAGCTGGAAGAGGCGCGTTCCGCAGCGCGGGGCCGGCATCATGCGGGCGGCGCCGGACGCGCTTTTCAGCGCGTTCCGCGAGCGATCGCCTACGTGCTGCCGGCGAAACCGGGCGGCGGCGGCGTCCACTCGATCGTGCAGGAAGCGACGTGCATGGCGCGGCACGGGCGTGAGAGCCACGTTTTTCGTGCCGGCATCCGAGATGGCGGCGTTCGTCGCCTTCTACGGCGAGGGCGGCGCGACGTGGTCGCGCCGTATCGCAACGTGTCGCACCTCGTCCAGCAGTTGCGGCCGTTCACAGTCGTGGTGGCGACGGTCTATCGCAGCGTCCCGCTGGTGGAGCCGACTTGATGCGGAACGGCGACAAGCGCGTGTTCTACTATGTGCAGGACTACGAGCCGCTATTCCATCCGGACGGGTCGCGCGAGCACGCCACGGCGCTCGCCACCTACGAGACCGGAGAGGCGTGCACGATGTTCGCCAAGACGCGCTGGCTCCAGCAGACCGTGCGCAAACGGCACGGCCGCGACGTACGACTGGTCTCGCCGAGCCTCGATCACGACACGTTCTTCCCGGCGAAGCGGCCACGACCGCAGAACCGCGTCGCCGCCATGGTGCGGCCTTCGACGCCGCGGCGGAGCCCCGCCGAAACGGTGGCGCTGGCCAAGAAGCTCGCCATGCGGCGCAGCATGAAGCTCGCCGTGTCGCTGTTTGGCTGCGATCCCGACGATCCGGTGTTCGATCCGGTACGCGGGCTAAATCGCGTGGAGTGCGTTGGCCGGCTCAAGCGCGAAGAGGTCGCGAACCTGCTCCGCCGGTCCGACGTGTTCGTGGACCTTTCCACGTACCAGGCGTTCGGCCGCGCGAGCATCGAGGGCATGGCGTGCGGCACGTGCCTATTGTGCCGGGAAAAGGAGGCAGTGCCGAATTCGCCATTCCCGGAGAGAACGCATACGCCGTCGATGTCGCTGACCCCAGCCACCTCGACGCATGCGTCGAGAGGATCGACCGCATCTACGACGACCTCGCCCGGTTCCGCGCGCGGGCGATCGAGACCGCCGGCCGCTACACGGTGAAGTCGGCGACGGTGTCCATTCTGAAGACGTTCGCCCAGAACTGAGCGAGGACGGCGATGACCGCGGCGGCCTTCGTCATTCCTTTCGTCCGGCAGACGACGTCGCTTGTGGCGATGATCGATGCGCTGAGCGCTTCTCCCGACGCGCACCTGGTGCTGATCCACGATCCGGTGGAGGCGAAACCAGGGAGGGAAACGGCGGGCGAGGCCCGGCGTTACGACGAAGGTCCGATCGTGAACTTCAACGACCGGCTGACGGTCATCAACAACACGGCCAACGCCGGGTACACCCGCTCGGTCAACCGCGCTGCCGCGTGGGCGCTGGCGAACGTCGACTGCTCGCTCCTGTGGCTGGTCAATGACGACGTCGCATTCGTGCGCGGGCTGCCGTCGCCGCCGGACCTGCCGGCTAGGACAGGCCTTGTCGGTATCCTCTCAAACCGCGCCGGATACCAGTCGCTTGCCTACTCGGTCGATGACATGGGCGACTATCTCTACCCCGAGCGAGACGCGCCGTCGGCGACGGCCGAATTCGAGGCGTTGTTGGTGCGCGCCAAGCCGCGACTCGTCCCGGTGCCGCTGGTGCACGGATTCTGTTTCGGCGTCACGCGGCGGTGCGCCGAGGCGATCGGCCTGCTCGACGATACGACGTTCGCGCTCGGCTACGGCAGCGACTACGATATGTCGCTGCGCGCACAGCGCGCGGGCTACACCAACTTCGTCCACACCGGATCGTTCGCGTGGCACGCAGGCGCCGCGTCCGCGGGCCGCGTCAAACGCCGCATCCACGCGATCCGCGCCAATGTGGATCTCCGCCGCATCTATGGCGAGGAGTACAAGCGCGCCAAGTTCGTGACGCGCACGCGGCTCAATCGCAGGCTGACGAATTTCACCGCGCTGACGCGCGACTAGGGAGGTGCCCGAGGTGCCGATCGTGGTGGAGAAGGCCGCGCGCGAAGACGAGCATCCGCTCGATCGGATCGCGGGCGGCGACTACGACTTCCTCGACTTCGGCTGCAGCAAGGGCGGCTCGCTGCGGCTCGGCATGGAGCTGTTCGGCGGCGAACGGGGGCTTGGCATCGACTTCGACCCGGCAAAGGTCGCAGCGAGCCGCGCGGCCGGCCACGACGCGGTGCTCGCCGACGTGACCGCGCTCGATCTCGACGCGGGCGCCGTGTCGTTCGTGCTGCTTATGCATTTCCTCGAACACCTTGCCGGCTTCGATACGGCGCGGAAGGCGCTCAACTCGGCCTGCCGGGTCGCGCGCGACTTCGTTTTCATCCGGCACCCGTGGTTCGATTCCGATGCGGCGCTGTTCGACATGGGATTCAAGTTCTACTGGTCCGATTGGCACGGACATCCGAACCGCTTCGGCAAGATCGACTTCTTCAAGGTGCTATCGCGGTCGAAGCGCGTTCATCGCTGGTTCCTGCTCGGCTATGACCGGCTTGAGGATACGCTGAGCACCGATCTGATTGCGCTTTCCGGGCCGCTCGATTCGCAGGGCGCCACGGAAGACGATATGGCGGTGCGCGTCCGCCGGCCAATCCCGTTCCAGACCTATCGGCAGATCGCCTGCCTGGTACAGATCAACCCCGAGTTCGAGGTGCGCGACGTGCTCGCCGAACTGAAACAACGCCGGCACGAGCTGATCCACGACAGTTGGTCGGGCCGCGGCGCGGCAGGTTCGGACGACGCCGCTAGCGGACGATGATCACGGTACAATGCGCCGACGGCGCGACCTTGCGCGGGACGCTGCCGAGGAGCAGCCCTGAACGTCGGAAAAAGTCGGGTGCGGGCGGCGCCGCCTTGATTTGACGCAAGCGAGCGGCGATATGCGGAGCCGGTCAAACGGCCGACGGGGGTTTGGCACTGTCATGTTTCCTCTTCCGACCAGCTTCTTCCTGACCAGTGGCGTCGGCGTGCATCGTGACCAGCTGACGTCGTTCGAGCTGGCGCTGCGCGATGCCGGCATCGAACGGCAGAACCTGGTGAGCGTTTCGTCGATCCTGCCGCCGGGTTGCGCGCAGGTTGACCGCGACGTCGGGGTGACGTCGATGCGGCCGGGCGAGATCACGTTCTCGGTGATGGCGCGGGCCGAGACGGACGAGCCGGGCCGCCAGGTGCACGCCTCGATCGGCTTGGCGCGGCCGACGGACGCGGCGATGTACGGATACATCTCCGAGCACCACGGCTTCGGCGCGACCGGAGTGGAAAGCGGCGACTACGCGGAGGACCTAGCGGCGACCATGCTCGCCTCGACGCTGGGTATCGAATTCGATCCCGACGCGGCGTGGAACGAGCGCAAACGGGTCTACGAGACAAGCCACCTCATCATCGGCAGCCAGTCGCGGACGGCGGCTGCCGAGGGGGACGCGCGGGGCCGTTGGACGTGCGCCGTGGCGGCCGCGGTGTTCAGGTTCGAGACGTGAGAGCGGGCTAAAGTGGCGGAAATCCGCGGATTTTTCCGGCGGTGCGTCGGTTGCCACTACCGCCCGGCAGTGGGGGTGCGACAATGCGCAAGGTGAGAGTGGTTTGCATCTGGCTACGGAAATCATCATAATTGCGCGATAGCTATGTCGCCCGCGCGAGGGAAACGGCGTCGAAGGCCATGCACACAATTCGTAGAAAGCCAGAGCTTCTAAACCGGGTCCGACGGATCGGTGGCCAAGTGAAGGCGATCGAGAACGCCCTCAACGCCGAAACCGAATGCGGCTCGGTCCTGCAGTTGATCGCCTCGGTGCGCGGGGCGGTGAATGGGCTGATGGGCGAAATCCTGGAAGAGCACATCCGGCTGCACGTTCTCGGTCTGGACGAGAAGTCCGAGGCCATGCGCATCAAGGACGCCGACCAAGTCGTCGACGTCGTCCGCACTTACCTGAAGTAGACTGAAGCCGTCACGGCGCCCGCCGGCGGTGCTGGCGAGCCGCGTTTCACCATGCCGCCCGCCGGCGCGGGTGCGACGCAGGGAGGAATGCGAATGATGCGTTTGCTGATGGCGGCGATTGTGGCGGTGCTCGCAACCCCCGCGTTCGCGCACTACCTCACGATCTATACGCCGAAATCCTACCTTGCAGAGCCAGCGACGGTGCCGGTCGGCCTCATGTTCTGGCATCCGCTCGGCGACGGGCCGATCATTGACATGGCCACGCCGCGTGAATTCTACATGGTGCACAACGGGCGAAGCACCGATCTGCTGCCGATGCTAAAACCGGTGACATTCGCCACTGCCAGCGGCTCGGCGGCGGGCTTCACCGCAGCGGTGCCGATGCAGGGTGCCGGCGACTACATCCTCACGGCGGTGACGGAGCCGTATTTCGACGAGATCGGCGGCCTCTACATCCAGTCGATCGCCAAGACCTACGTCAATCGCGGCAAGCTGCCGAGCGACTGGTATATCCCGGTCGGCCTCGATACTGAGATCGTGCCGATGATGCGCCCCTACAACGTGTTCGCCGGCTCGACGTTCACGGCGATCGTGCTCTCCGGCGGCGAACCGGTACCGGGGGCGGAGGTCGAGGTGGCGTATCTGGCGGCTGAGCCGGACCTCGCGACCGCCACCGCAGGCAAGCCGACGGTTGTCGCGCCCGAGGCGGGTCTCGTTTCGGTGTTCACCGATCCGAACGGCTATTTCACGTTCGGCGTACCGAAAACGGGATGGTGGTCGTTCACCGCGATCGGGATTGGTCCCGACCGGACGTTCAACGGCAAACCGATGTCGCAGGACGCGTCAATCTGGGTGCACGCCACCGAATTCGGGGAATAGGCGGAGCGAGGCGTCCCTCGTGCGCCGTTGACATGTGTCAACGTCGCACGTGGAACGGCAGGTTAAGTTCTCACCACGGCCGCAGATTGCCGCGATCGTGGAGGGGCGATCATGTCGAACAAGATGGCGTTGATTGCCGCCGGTGTGGCGCTGCTCACGGCAGAACCATCCGCGGCGCATTTTCTATCGATCTATACGCCGAGGACCATCATCGACGAGGCCGCGACGGTGCCGGTCGAACTTGCGTTCTGGCATCCGCTGTTCACCGGCGAGGTGATGGATTTGGCGCCGCTCGAGGCGTTCTTTGTCGTCCACAACGGCGCAGAGACCGACCTCATGGACCGGCTCGAGCCGGTCACGTTCACCAGTTGGCGCAATTCCGGTGCTGCATTCCGTGCCGACGTGCCGACATCGACGCCCGGCGACTACGTGCTGGTGGCGGTGCCGCAACCCTATTTCGAGCCGGCTGAGGACATCTACATCCAGCAGATCACGAAGGTCTTCGTGATCTCGGGAGGCGTCGCGACGGATTGGGACAAGCCCGTCGGTCTGAAGGCCGAGATTGTTCCGGTCAATCGGCCGTACGGCGTCTTCGCCGGCTCGACGTTTACGGGTGTGGTGCTATCGGATGGCGAGCCGGTTCCCGGCGCCGAGATAGAGATCGAGTACATCGCGGCACCGATCGATGTGGCAACGCACCGGACCGTCGGGACGCCCGTCGATGCCCCGCCCCTCGATGCGATCATCACCTACACCGACGGCAACGGGTACTTCACCTTTGGGATCCCGCGCGCCGGGTGGTGGGGCTTCGCTGCCCTCGGGGTCGGCCCCGACGAGGAATTTCAGGGTGGGGCGCTGTCGCAGGACGCGGTGATATGGGTCACCGCCAGCGAATTCGGGGGGTGATGACCGCATGGCGCGCGCGATGACCGTGAGCGTTGGCTCGGGGACCGCGCGTATGGCGCGGCCAGTTGAGCGTAGATCGGCTGAACCAATAGATGGGCTGCGACCGTTTAGCATACCCCCCTATACTATGTCGGGCAAATAGACGCGCCCCGTTGCAAAGGGTATTCCGGGCCGCCGTTTCTACGCTATATATGCACTACCGCAGTGGAGACGGCGCTACCAGCGCCCGCTCGCGACGGTCTCAAGCACAACTGAAGAAACCAGCGCCGCGAGTCCGCTTCGCGGCCGAGTGAGGGAACACTCAAATGGTCTACCGATTTGCGCTTGCGGCCTTGGGCCTTGGCACGTTTCTGGCGACGCCTGCGCTCGCCCACTTCCAATCGATCTACACCCCCGAGACGAATCTCTCGAGCGCGGCGACGGTCCCGGTCGACCTGATGTTCTGGCATCCGCTGTCGAGCGGTGCGGTGATGAACATGGTCAAACCGGAAGAGTTCTACGTGGTGCACCGCGGTGAACGGACGGACCTTCTCGGTCAACTGAAGCCGATCACGTTCACGAGCTGGAACAACTCGGGCGACGCCTTCCAGACCGATGTCGAGATGCGAACACCCGGCGACTACGTTCTGGCGCTGGTGCCGCAGCCGTACTACGAGGAATCGGAAGACATCTACATCCAGCAGATCACCAAGGCCTACGTGAACCGCGGCGGGCTGCCCACGGATTGGGATCAGCCCGTCGGTCTCAAGGCCGAGATCGTGCCGCTCAACAAGCCATCCAACATTGTTGTCGGTTCGACGTTCAGCGGGGTGGTGATGTCGGATGGGCAGCCCGTGCCAGGTGCGACGCTAGAGGTGGAATACGTCGCCGCGCCACCGGATATGACGACCAACAAGACGGGCCAGCCGGCCGTCAATGCAATGCCGGGCGGTTCCATCGACATCGTGACCGATGCGAACGGCGGGTTCTCGTTCGGCATTCCGCGGGCAGGGACGTGGGGTTTCGCGGCCCTGGACATCGGTCCGGACAAGGAATTCAACGGCAAGCATCTGTCGCAGGACGCGGTGATCTGGGTCACCGCCACAGATCTTGGCGGCAACGCGCCGACGCTCGTGGCAGCTGCCGCCGCGCCGGCAGCCGGAGGTAGCGGTAGCGGCGGTGGCAGTGCCGTCGCGGCGGCGACGCCGGCGGCCGGGCTTTCGCCGGATGTGCAGCAGATGGTGGCGAAAAGCATCGGCGACGAACTGCGGCCGCTCAGGACGGAGCTCTCGCTCTATCGCAACGAGTTGAGCTACCCGGTCATCCTTGGCGGGATCGGGTTCATCATCGGGCTCGCCGGGCTTGGATTCTACTTCTACGCGGGCCAGCAGGCTCGGCAGGGAACGGCCAAACGCGCCTGACGCGGCCCGTTACGCATCAACAATAGCGCGCGGGCGGCCAAGCCGCACCGCGCAGCAAGAGAGGAAAGAGCCATGCATATCGCCGATGGAGCCTTGGCAGCACCGGTGCTGTACGCAGGTGGCGCGCTGACCGCGGTGGGCACGATCCTCGGGCTACGCAAGCTCACGATGGAGACCATTCCGGCGGCTGGCGTGTTGAGCGCGACATTCTTCGTTGCTTCCCTTGTCCACTTCCCGGTCGGCGTCAGCAGCGTTCACCTGATCATGAATGGTTTGGCGGGCCTTGTGCTCGGATGGGTGGCATTCCCAGCGTTGCTCGTAGCGTTGCTGTTGCAAGCCGTATTCTTTGGCTTCGGAGGCCTCACGGTGCTGGGGGTCAATGCCTTCAACATCGCCGCGCCTGCCGTCATCATCCACTACGCGTGTCGGCGGGGGGTGATGTCGTCCAACATGTCGGCGGCGATCGCATGGGGTGCGGTGGCCGGCGCGGGCGCGATCATCCTGACGACCGGCTTTGTCGCCTTGGCGCTCGCCAGTTCCGGCAGCCAGTTCATCCCGGCGGCCGAGCTCACGTTCTTTGCGCACATCCCGGTGATGATCATCGAGGGCACGGTGACCGCGTTTGCGGTGTATCTCGTGCGGACCGTCAAGCCGGAGCTGTTTGCCGTGCTGCAGAGCGATCAGCCGGGATCCGCGAAACTCGAAGAAACCGCCCGCGCGGCCTAGGAGGAGACATCCGATGACCATGAAGATTCCCGCGTTCCTGGCCGGCGTCGCGCTTGTTGCGATCGTCAGCGCCGTACCCGCCGCCGCGCACAACCTCGTCATGGAAGCCTACGTTGTCGGCAATACCATCGAGGGCGAGGCGTTTTTCTCGGACGGCACGTTTGCGACCAACCGGACCATCTCGGTGACGGATTCGACCGGTAAGGAGATCCAGCAAGTCCAGACGGACGACAAGGGCAACTTCAGCTACGTGCCCACCCAGGCCGTCACGCAGCAGCTGATGCTCGACATGGGGTCGGGGCACGTCGCGAAGGTGAAGATCGACGGCGCCAAGCTCGCGGGCGGTTCCGCGGTGGCCGCTCCGGCAAGCACTGCACCATCCGCCCCGGCGACAACAACCGGAGCGGCGCGGGCGGCCGCGGGCACGCCTGACACCGCACTCCGCGCGCAGATTGACCAAATCGTGGCCCAGGAAGTGGCGCCGCTCCGGTCCGCGGTCGAGGACTACAGGACGCACAACGATATGATGAACATCCTCGCCGCCATCGGTCTTCTGTGCGGGTTTGGGGGCGTGCTCCTGTTCAGTGCCGGCGCGGCCAAGGCCAAGGCTGGCGCATCAGGCGACAAGGGTGGCATGGCGTCGCCACGCTCGATCCGGGCGGCCTAGGACGATGACCTACGTCATTGACACCGCGGAGGCCGGTGGGCGATCGACCCCGGCCCTGCGGCTGGTCGATCCGCGATCGCGGATCGTGGCGGTGACGTTGTTCGCGCTGCTGGTCGTGTCGCTGCATGACATCGCGGCGCTGGTCGCGGCCTTCGCCTTCGCGCTCGTCGCGATGGTCCATGTGCGATTGCCGGTGGCGCAGACGCTCAAGGCGATGATCGCCATGGACACGTTCATGATCTTCCTGATCGTGAGCCTGCCGTTCACGATGCCGGGGGACGCGGCCTTCGCGGTGTTCGGCTGGCCGGCCTCGTGGCAGGGGATCAACAGCGCGGTCCAGATCGGGCTCAAGGCGAACGCCATCGTGCTGGCGCTGCTCGTGCTGGTGGGTACCGTCGGTCCGGTGGTGCTCGGCCACGCGCTGGCGCGCATGAAAGTACCACCGATGCTGGTGCACCTACTTCTGTTCACGGTGCGCTACATCGAGGTGCTGAACGACGAGTACCGTCGCCTGCGCGTCGCAATGCGCACGCGCGGCTTCAAGATCTCGACGAACATGCACTCGGCAAGGACGATCGGCTACCTGCTCGGCATGCTGCTGATCCGTGCCGTGGATCGCTCGGAACGCATTCTCAAGGCGATGAAGTGTCGCGGCTTTCGGGGCGATTTTCCCATCATGGACGAATTGCACTTCGTGCCGCGCCGGGAGTACGCTTTCGCGAGTTTGATGCTCGTGGTCGCCGTGGCGCTAATTGGGTTGGAGGGCCTCCATGTCGCGACTTTTTGAGCTGTCGGGGATCACGTTCGCGTATCCCGGCCACGCGAACAAAGTGCTCGACAGCGTCGAAATCACGCTGGAGCCGGGCGAGCGGCTGTGCCTGACCGGTCCCAACGGCGCCGGCAAGAGCACGCTTCTGCAAATCATGGTCGGCTTGCTGAAGCCGCAGGCGGGCAAGATCGTCGCCTTCGGCAAGGAGCCGAAGAGTGAGGACGACTTCCGCGAGGTGCGCTGCCGGGCGGGCTACGTGTTCCAGGATCCCGACGACCAGCTTTTCTGCCCGACGGTGCTGGAGGACGTGGCATTCGGGCCGCTCAACCTCGGCAAGAGCAAGGAAGAAGCAAACGAGATCGTCGACCGCGTGTTGACGCAGCTCCGTCTGCAATCGTTCCGCGACCGCATCACCTACAAGCTCTCCGGCGGCGAGCGGCGGCTGGTGTCGCTGGCGACAGTGCTCGCCATGGAGCCGGAGGTGCTTCTGCTCGACGAGCCGACCAACGCGCTCGACGAGCCGACCACCGAGCGGCTGATCGAAATTCTCCTGTCACTGCCGCAGGCGATGGTGATCGTGTCGCACGATCCGCACTTTCGCCGGCGGCTGGTGACGCGCACGGCGCATCTCCAGAGCGGCAAGGTCAAGCCATGCCACCATTGGCGCGAGGTCGATGCGGCGGCCGAAGCCGCCGAACGGTTGGGCGACAAGGAAATGGCGATCGCGGCGGAGTGACACGGCGCGCTGTATCCCACGACGAATGAAAAGGCCCTTCCCTCGCTGAGGGAAGGGCCTTTCTCGTATGCGCCAAGGGCTCGTACGCGCCAAGGGCCCGCTGCAGTGCTGCCGGCGGTTTATTCGGCAGGCGCAGCGATGCGGTGCTCGGCCCGCTGGCGGATCATGCCGGCCACGAACACGACGAGGCTGACCAACGCCGCTATGAGCGCGAAGGTGATACCACCCTGGGCGATAGCGTGCGCCTTGTTGGGGATGGACTCGGCCGCCCGCTCGATAAAGGGGTCCGGATTCAGGAGCAGGACGATGTAGCTTCCGATGAGGATAACGATCGCACCGCTGAAGATGCCGACGCCCCATTGGGCGATGAGGTTCCACGAGTTGTAGAGCTCGCGCCACGGCCGGAACGGATCCCACTTGCGCGGCAGGAGCCGCGTGGAGTTCGCGATGAAGACGAGCTCGGAAATCGTGTGGATCTGGATCGCGAACACCGGGCCGATCAGGCCGATCAGCGCGGCAATGACGCCCAACACGTCGACCGCAACGGTGCCGATGAAGTTCTGGTAGATGATGCGGCGTGTCCAGCGCGCCACATCGAGCGTTTCGACGAAGCGGGCCAGATCGTTGCCGAGGAGCACCACGTCGGCGCTTTCCCGCGCCACGTCGGTGCCGGATCCCATGGCGATACCGACGTTGGCCTCGGCGAGCGCCGGGGCGTCGTTGACGCCGTCGCCGACCATGCCGACGACGCGACCCTCCGCCACAAGCTTCCGCACGCGCTCGACCTTGTTCTCGGGCAGCATGTTGGCTTCGACTTCGCTGATGCCCAGTTCGCGCGCGATGGCGTGGGCGACCGGCGGATTGTCGCCGGTGAGAAGGATCGTTTGGATGCCCTTCTTGTGCAGCGCCTCGACCGCGGCGCGAGCCTCCGGCCGCACGGTGTCAGCGACCGCGATCGCGCCCAACAGTTTGCCATCGCGGGCGACATAGATGTCCGAGGCGGCCTCGTCCGGTGTCGCATCGAAACCGCCGACCGGCACGCCGCTGTCTTCCATCCAGGCGCGGTTGCCGACAAGCACCGACTTGCCATCGACGGTCGCGGCAATGCCGCGCCCTGGCGTGTAGCGGAAGGCGCCTGGTTCGGCGATCGCCTCGCCCGTCGCACGGGCGTAGTCGATGATCGCCTTGCCGAGCGGATGCTCGGAGCGGATCTCCGCCGAAGCCGCGGCGCCCAGCAACTCGGCATCGGTCACGCCGGCGGCGGTGAACAACGCCGTCACGCGCGGTGTACCGAACGTCAGCGTGCCGGTCTTGTCGAGCACGACGGTGTTGAGGCGGTAGAGACCTTCGAGATACGCACCGCCTTTGACGATGGCACCCAGCCGCGCGGCACGCCCGATGGCACCGAGGATGGCGAGGGGCGTGCCCGCGGCGACGCCGCAGGCGCCCGCGACGACGAGAACGGAAATCGAGGTGTTGACGTCATGCCATGCCCATTGCGTGGCGAGCGCGAAGCCAATCGCGAACAGCACGATGTAGCCGGCGAGACGGTCGGACGTGCGGCTGATCGGCGCTCGCGAGCGCTCTGCCTGCTCCACCGCCTCGATGATCTTCCCGTAGCTGGTATCCGCCCCGATGCGCTCGACACGTACTTCCAGCGCGCCGGACTGGTTGATCGACCCGGCGAAGACCTGCATGCCTTCGACCTTCTCCACCGGCATCGATTCGCCGGTGATGCGCGATTCGTCGACGAACGAATAGCCGCCCGCCACATCGCCATCGACAGGGATGCGTCCACCCGGCGCCACCAGTACGGTTTCGCCCACGGTGAGATCGTCGACATCGATCTCGCGCACCTGTCCGTCCCGGCGCACGGTGACGTTGCGCGGTAGGAACTCAAGCAGGTCGCGGATGGCGCGGCGACCGCGCTCGACCGTCATTCCTTCCAAAACTTCGGCGATGAGCACGAAGAATGCGACGATGGCGGTGACGAAAAAGTAGCCAGTGTAGGCGCCGGCCGCGATGGCGATGGTCATGGAGAGTTCCATGGTCATGCGCCGCTTGACGAGGTCTTTGGCCGCCGCACTCAGGATCGGCCAACCGCTGAAGAACAGCGTGAAGTAGGCATACACGTCGAACGGCATCGCCAGGTAATAGTCGATCCATTGGACCACCCCCGGCGGTAGCGCATCGCGCAACGGCTGGGGCATGAGGTCGCCGAACGCCAGAACCGGCCACGGATTGAAGGTGAGAAAGAATTCGTGGATCGCCTCGCCCAGCGAGCCGCTGCTGAAGAAGAACGCCTCCTCGAACCAGATCGCGATACAGGCGAACAAGGCGACCGCGATGCGGATGCCGGTCAGCCAATCGAAGGCATGGGAATGGTCGTCGCCATGATCGTCGTGATCGTGGTCGTGATGCGCGTGATCGTGCGTGTGGGCATGCCCATGCCCATGCGCCTTGTGTGATCCCTCGCCTTCGCGCTGCAACGCGTGCGTCGAGGCGGAATTGATATGGGCCAAAGGACTTTCCTCCCGAACACTTTTGTAGAGTGTAACTTACACTTTGACTCAGCATAAGATCGGCTCGGTTGATGCAGGTCAACCGCGACAGACCTAAGCCGATTGTGCATTTTGCCGCATGAAGCGGCGCATTGTCACAGGTACGATCTTATCGCTCTCGAAAGACGGGACGACGTTCTCGACGGGCGCCGACCGGCCCCACGCCCACGTCGAGACAAGCAGTCTCGACGCTGCGGACGTTGACTATTGGAGAACCTCCCGTCGACGGGCTATTCCCGCAAGACCATCCATGACCGAAGGCCCCGCGAAGGGCCCCACGGTAACTGGGAGGATCCCATGGGGCCCTTCTGGACCATGGAGGTCCCTACTTCGCAGCATACGGAGGGTACATACGAAGTATGCCGCCGTGTGCATAACGAACACGGTAGCGACCATCCGTTAGCGCCGGCGCGCGTTCATCGTCAATTCACAAACAGTTGCAGAGGCTTGGCGCGACACTGTTTCGCACTCATCCTTCGCAGCCGTGTTGAAACGGGCGATACCCAAACGGCAAATTCAAGGTGCCGGCTCCATCACTGCGACGCTCGTCTTGGACCATCGAGCGAGCTGAATCATGCAGATGATGACGGCCGCGCGAAGGACGACGGATCCAAGCGCACCAAAGGCCGTCATACGAATATCGTCGATTTGCCCTTTATGCATATGTTGAGTATATAAGAGCAAAAAAATTCTTTGTCATTCGTTTACATGATGTCATTCTGATTATATTTCCATTTCCTTCTCGATATTTACCCGATCTATTGGTCCTCTATGAGACGATCATGCGTTATATGCGCCAACAATCGCTAATTTGACTTCTCATATTCTTTTTTGAAATTTGCGTTGTCGTGTGCTCTGTGGCCGCGGCCGGCGATCAATCCGGCGTGAAACATCCGGACTTGAACGGCATTTGGGGCGGTAATCGGATCGCCAGGCAGCTGGCGTCAGGCACCGAAGCCGCCACGTGCAAGACGGCGATCGACGCCTTCGCGCGTGAGGTACCAGGGCCGCAAGGGCGGTCGGCAGTGGATCACATTCGAGCAGGATTGCGGTGTCCGCCATCGCGGCGTGACCTGGGCAATCTCGTCGATCCGCAATACCGCGGCTGACGAACGCGTGGGCATCGGTCTCGCTCACGTGTTGCGGGCAAGACCGACCCGTGCCGACGGCCACACGGTAGCCGATCCCGGCGCCCGGGAGAGTAGGCGATCCGGTGGATGTGCAACGCGCGCGGCGCGGCTCCCGCGCCTCCGCGCGTTGCATTCATTCTTTCTCGAAAAAGACAGCTAGACCCTCGGTCCTACCGCGCGCGGTTCGGCGGGAGATGGTGGAGCCGAGGGGAATCGAACCCCTGACCTCGACATTGCGAACGTCGCGCTCTCCCAACTGAGCTACGGCCCCGCTCCCTGAACCGCCTCGGCCAAGGCTGACCCGGAGGCAATCGCCGGGCATTTAGGTGGCCGCCTTTCTTGCTGTCAAGCACGCCGTCCCTTGCACTTTTCGGATGGCCGTCTACACATCCCTCACCGTTGAGGGGACGCCGCGCCATGATCGAACTGCTCGCCTTCATCAGCTATCTGCTGCGCCTCTACGTCTATGTGTTGATCGCCGCGGCGGTGTTCAGCTGGCTGATCGCCTTCAATGTGATCAACATCCACAACCAGATCGTGGCGTCGATCGGCCGGTTGCTGTTCGGTCTCACCGAGCCGGTGCTCAGGCCGATTCGGAACGCGCTGCCGAGCATGGGCAGCATCGACATCTCGCCGATCGTGGTGATCCTGATCATTCTGTTCATCCAGAGTGTGATCATCCCGAACATCGCCCGCGCCATCCTGTGACGGTCGCGGAATGGCCTGCTACCGGTTCGAGCCGGCGGCGATCGTTCTGGCGGTGCGCCTGACGCCGCGCTCCGACCGCGACGCGGTGGAGGGCACGACGGTGCTCGCCGACGGACGTGAGGTGGCACGGGTGAGGGTGCGCGCGGTGCCGGATCGAGGAGCGGCGAACGCGGCGTTGGTGGCGCTGTTGGCGAAGACCTTCACGCGTCCGAAATCGGCCGTGACGCTCGTCTCGGGCACCGCGCAGCGGCTGAAGCAAGTACGGATCGCGGGGAACCCGGAGGCGCTCGTCCGGATCGTCGAAAGCTGGCCGCAGCGCTAGCTGGCGCGGCCCCAGGCGTAGGCGATCTTGGTCAGCGACGTCTCGCCAAACCGCTCGTTGGCGCGGGCGACCTTGCGGCCGCCGGCATTGCGATAGAAGCGGCAGGCGTTGTCGTTGTCGGCGAGCGCCCACACGACGACCGAATTGAAACCGAAGCGTGAGAGCTCGCGCCGGGCGGACAAGAACAGCCGTGTGCCCAGGCCTATGCCCTGATACTCGGGCAAGACGTAGAGCTCGTAGATTTCGCCCTTCTGCACCAAGTTGCGAGCGCGATTGGGGCCGAAGGTGGCGTAGCCACAGATCGTCCCGCCGACCTCGAGCACCAGGATAGCGGTGCCGCGGCGGATGGCCCGGTCCCACCAGCGCGGTCCGCGGCGGGCGACGATACGCGCCAGTTCGCGAGCGGGAATCAGTCCATCGTAGGCAAGGCGCCATGCCGAATCGTGGACTGCCGTGATCGCCTCCGCGTCTCGCAGTCCGGCACGTCTGACACCGATTGCTAGCGTGCTCATGACGCAAGCTTACCACCGCTTTGCGTCGTGCAAAGCATCATTGTCAGGGGGGTCGGATTTTTCAGGTAGTGTTGCACCGGTGCTGCTCGCCGGCGCGTTTTTTTGCCGCGGCGATCGTGCCTACGCGGCACCCGCCCGTTCGGCGCGCTTGCGCGCGTGCGGATCGAGAATGGCCTTCCGCAATCGAATCGATTTCGGAGTCACTTCGACCAACTCGTCGTCGCCGATGTAGCCAAGCGCCTGCTCCAACGAATGGCGAACGGGGGGCGTCAGCAGACGCTTCTCTTCCTTGCCGGCGGCGCGCACGTTGGAGAGCTGCTTGCCCTTGACCACGTTCACTTCGAGGTCGTTGCCGCGCGAGTGCTCGCCGACGATCATGCCTTCGTAGACGCGCGTGCCCGGATCGATCATCAGCGCGCCGCGGTCCTCCAGGTACCACAACGAATAGTCCGTGGAGACGCCGTCGGAATTGGAGATGAGGACGCCGTTCTGGCGGGCGGGGATGTCGCCGCGGAACGGCGCGTAGCCGTGGAAGAGGCGATTGAGCACGGCGGTGCCGCGCGTATCGGACAACAACTCAGACTGGTAGCCGATGAGGCCGCGGGTCGGCGCGTGGAACACCAGCCGCGTGCGGTGGCCGCCCGACGGACGCATGTCAAGCAGTACACCGCGGCGCTCGGACAGCTTCTGTACGACCACGCCGGTGTGCTCGGAATCGACGTCGACGATCACCTCCTCGATCGGCTCGAGCAGTTCGCCGCTCTCGCCCTGGCGCATGACCACGCGCGGCTTGCCGATGGTCATCTCGAAGCCTTCGCGGCGCATGGTTTCGATGAGGATGCCGAGCTGCAGCTCGCCGCGACCGGCGACCTCGAAGGAGTCATGATCGAGACCCGGGCTAATCTTAAGCGCGACGTTGCCTTCCGCTTCCCGCAGCAGCCGTTCGCGGATAACGCGGCTCTGCACCTTGTCGCCTTCCTGACCGGCGAACGGCCCGTCGTTGATGCGAAAGGTCATGGCGAGCGTCGGCGGATCGATCGGCTGGGCCGGCAATGGCTCGGTGACCTCGGGTGCGGCGATGGTATCGGCGACGGTGGTGCGCTCCAGGCCGGCGATGGCGACAATTTCGCCGGCGATGGCCTCGTCGACGGCGGTGCGCTCCAGCCCGCGGAACGCCAGCACCTTCGAAATGCGTCCGGTCTCGACGACGCTGCCGTCGCGGGCGAGGGCTTTAACCGCCATGTTCGGCCGGGCGACGCCGGACGTGATGCGGCCGGTGAGGATGCGGCCGAGGTAGGGGTTCGCTTCGAGCGTGGTGGCGAGCATGCGGAAGGGGCCGTCCTCCACCGACGGGGGCGGCACGTGTTTGAGCACGAGCTCGAACAGCGGCGCGGTCGACTCCTTCGGTCCCTCAGGCGCGTGCGCCATCCAGCCTTCCTTGGCGGAGCCGTAAAGCACGGGGAAATCGAGCTGTTCTTCGCTCGCGTCGAGCGCGGCGAACAGGTCGAACACCTCGTTGAGCACGACCGCGTGGCGCTCATCGGGCCGGTCGATCTTGTTGATCGCGACGATCGGCTTCAGCCCGCGATGGAGCGCCTTGGAGAGGACGAACTTGGTCTGCGGCAACGGCCCCTCGGCGGCGTCGACTAGGACAATGGCGCCGTCGACCATATTCAGGATGCGCTCCACCTCGCCGCCGAAGTCGGCATGGCCGGGCGTGTCGACGATGTTGATGCGCGTGCCCTTCCAGACGAGAGAGGTGACTTTGGCGAGGATCGTAATGCCGCGCTCGCGCTCAAGATCGTTCGAATCCATCGCGCGTTCCTGAACCCGCTGGTTCTCGCGGAACGCGCCGGACTGGCGGAGCAGCACGTCGATCAGGGTCGTTTTGCCGTGGTCGACGTGGGCGATGATGGCGATGTTGCGAAGGTCCATGGGGCTCGGTCGGGGGGAGGCCGGGGGCGCGCGGAATATAAGGTGCGCCGCAGCAAACACAATCCGGGTCAGCCGCGGCCCCTTTCGCCGTGGCGTGGGCGGCCGGTTCGCTCTATTGCTGGTCGCTCAAGCCACCCTGGGAAGGCGGCCATGCGCCGGTTGCCGCGCAAGCTCACGGTTCTCGCCTCGTTCGACGCGGCCGGCTACACCCG
Source organism: uncultured Alphaproteobacteria bacterium (assembly GCA_963749755.1). Taxonomy (GTDB): domain Bacteria; phylum Pseudomonadota; class Alphaproteobacteria; order Rhizobiales; family Kaistiaceae; genus JBBDMC01. Next base: position 91,325 of record CAVVOK010000004.1, on the reverse strand, counting down.
CCGCGTGCAGGACGATGAGCGCGGTACGCTCGCCGAAGTAGCCGATATCACCCGTGAGATCCTGCTGCCGACGCTCTCGGCGTGCGGTGGCAACCTGTTCAAGACGATGGGCGACGGCGGGCTGATCGAGTTCCCCAACGTCGAGGATAGCGTTCGCTGGGGCATCGACTTCCAGACGACGATGTACGCGCGCGAGCGCGAGCACGGCGGTGGCCTCCGCGTGCGGCTCGCCATCGCGCTCGCCGACGTGTTCGTGACGGGTGACGACCGCTATGGCGCGGCGGTCGCCTTCGTCGTGCGCCTGCAAGCGGCGACGCCGCCGGGTGCGCTCGTCATAACGCACTCGGTCCGATGGCAGTTGCTCGGCTCGCTCGCGGAGAAATTCTTCAAGATGGAGCCGATGACGCTCAAGGACGTCGACTATCCGATCGAGGCGTGGTGCTGGACGCCGGAGGGCTTAGCGCCGCCACGCCCGCGGATGATGGAAACTGTGCCGGCGACCGCGTTTCAGGGCGCCGCGCCGGCCGAGCCGCCGTCGATCGCGGTGCTGGCGTTCGACAACCTCTCCGGCGACCCGGAAGCGGAAACAATCGCCGACGGCATCGTGGAGGAACTGACGGCGACCTTGTCGCGCATCCGCGACTTCACCGTCATCGCGCGGAATTCGGCGTACGTCTACAAAGGCCGGGCACACGATGTTCGCGAGGTCGGGCGTGCGCTCGGTGTGCGCTACGTCGTGGAAGGCAGCGTGCGCAAGGTGGGCAACCAGCTCCGCGTGACGGCGCAACTGATCGACGCCATCACGGGGTCGCACGTATGGGCGGACGGCTATCGTGGCGCGGTGGACGACGTGTTCGCGCTGGAGGACCGTATCGTCGAAGCGGTGGCCGGAGCGCTCAGGCCGTCGATCCGCGCGGCGGAGATCGAGCAGGCCAAGCGCAAGCGTCCGGAAAGCCGCGCCGCGTACGATCTGGTGCTGACCGCGCTTCCTCACCTGTGGGGCCTGAGGCGCGACGACAACGACGAGGCGATCCGTCTGCTCGACCAGGCCGTCGCGCTCGACCCCGGCTACCCTCGGGCGGCGGCGTTCGCGGCGTGGGCGCGGGCGCAGGAGGTGGTGTTCACGTGGACCGCCGACGTCGATAAGGCACGGAGCGAAGGCGAGCGGCTGATCGCACTCGCGTCCGAGGCAAGCGGCGACGACCCGACGGCGCTGACGGCGCTTGGCACCGCGGTGATGCTTCTCTTGGCGGACATGGATCGGGCGGAGATCCTGGTCGATCGCGCGCTTGGGCTCGATCCGAACCATGCGTGGGCGTGGTCGCGGCGGGGGTTCATCAAGGTTTATCGCGGCGACCCCGCGGCGGCGACCGAGTGCTTCGAGCGCGCGATCAAACTCAGCCCGCTCGACCCGTTCAGCTTCAACGCGCACCTCGGGCTCGGCTTCGCGAGCTTCGCCGCAGGCGATGCGGCGGAGGCTGTCAGGTGGACTGAGCTGGCGATGCGCGAGAAGCCGGGACTCACTTGGGCCGAACGCGACCTGGCGGCGTTCCTTGCCGCAGCGGGCCGGGCGGAGGAGGCTAAGGCGGCGATCCGGCGACTTCTCGCCGCGCATCCGCATATGACGATTCCGCTCGTCGCCGACGCGTTGCGCTTCACCGGGCCGGACCTGCTGGCGCGCTACCTCGACGCGCTCCATCAGGCGGGACTGCCGGAGTAGTCGCGGTCAGGCGCGCCGCGCGGCGGCGTTGTCCGCCGCGTGGCTCTCGGCGTCCTCGATCATCATGAATTCGGCGAGGTTCTCGCGATTGACGTAGCCGACGAAGCCGCCGTCGGCCCCGGTCACGGCAACCTGCGCGGCGTTGCGCTCCTGCATCAACCGAACGGCGAGTTCAAGCGACTGGCCGGAGCGGACGGTGGGCACGTCGCGTGTCATGACGTCGATCACCGGCGTCTGCGGGCCGGTTGCCTTCAGCGCGTGCACCATTGCCTCGCGGCTCAGAAATCCGCGGAGCCGGCCGCTGCCGTCGACGACCGGAAACTCGTGCTGGGTGGTGCGGATCAACGCGTCGCCGGCCTCCGCGACCGTGGCGTTGGGGCCGAGCGTCTCGAATATGCGCACCATGGCGCGATCGACCGGCACGCGGCGCGCGGCCTCGCGGAGCCCCGCGTCGCCCGCTTCGCTGGCCGCGGCGAGATAGATGAAGATCGCGATGAACACGAGGATCGCGTTGCCGCTCATCAGCCCGAGAAAGCCGAACGCGAAGGCAAGACCCTGGCCGATGCGAGCGGCGATCTCGGTCGCGCGGCGGCGACCGAGGGAGAAGCTGAGCAGCGCGCGCAGTACGCGCCCGCCGTCCATGGGGAACGCCGGAATGACGTTGAACAGGGCGAGGATGAGATTGACCGAGGCAAGCTGGGTCAGGAAGCTCGGCGTCGAATTCTGAGCGGTAAAGAACGCCGCAAGGTCGAGTTGGGCGCCAAATGCGACCAGGATGAACGCGATGGCGACGTTAACCAGCGGTCCGGCGACGGCGATCGCGATCTCCTCGGCGGGGTTGTCGGGAATGCGCGACAGGCGTGCCAGCCCGCCAATGGGCAGCAGAGTGATGTCGGGGGTTGTGATGCCGTAGCGGCGGGCCACCAGCGCGTGGCCGAGTTCGTGGAGCACGACGCAGGCGAATATCGCGGTGACGAATACGACCGACGTCAGCGCCGCGGTGGCACCGCCGGAGGCGTATTGCACCAGCCCGATCCAGGCGAGCAGGATCAGGAAGGTCAGGTGGATCTTGATTTCGCTACCCGCGACCCGTGCGATGGTGATGGACCAGGACATCTCTTCCACGTCCAATCATTCGCCGGCCGCCAAGCGCGCGCCGGCACCCTTGATGTGGTGCCGCGACCTAGCGGCCGCAACCGTCCCCCGTGGGCCTACCGATCGTGGCGGGCGCGCGCGGCGAGGGTGCGCAGGCGGAGCGCGTTCAGGCGAATGAATCCGGTCGCGTCGCGCTGGTCGTAGGCGCCGCGGTCGTCCTCGAAGGTGACCAATGCGTCCGAGTACAGTGACTGCGCGCTCTTGCGGCCGACCACGATGACATTGCCCTTGTAAAGCTTCAGCCGGACGGTCCCTTCGACGCGGACTTGGGTATGGTCTGCCATTGCCTGGATCATCTCGCGCTCGGGTGCGAACCAGAAGCCGTAGTAGACCAGCTCCGCGTAGCGCGGCATCAGCGAGTCCTTGAGGTGCATCGCCTCGCGGTCGAGGGTCAGCGACTCGATGGCACGGTGGGCCGTCAAGAGGATCGTGCCGCCGGGCGTCTCGTAGACGCCGCGCGATTTCATGCCGACGAAGCGGTTCTCCACGAGGTCGACGCGGCCGATGCCGTTGTCGCGCCCGAGGTCGTTCAGGCGTGCCAACAGGGTCGCGGGACTCATCGCCTTGCCGTCGATCGCCACCGCGTCGCCCTTGGCGAACTCGACCTCGACGCTAGGTCGGTGCGTCTGGCGCGTCCTCCGGCGCGATCGTCCGCTGGTAGACGTAGGGCGGCGGCTCGACCCAGGGATCCTCCAGCACCTTTCCCTCGGAGGAGGAGTGCAGCAGGTTGGCGTCGACCGAAAACGGGGCTTCGCCGCGCTTGTCCTTCTCGACGGGAATCTGGTGCTTTTCGGCGAAGTCGATCAGGTCGCTGCGCGACTTGAACTCCCATTCGCGCCACGGCGCGATCACCTTGATGTTGGGATCGAGCGCGTAGGCGGTCAGCTCGAAGCGCACCTGATCGTTGCCCTTGCCGGTGGCGCCGTGCGCGACGGCATCGGCGCCGCTGGCGCGCGCGATCTCGACCAGGCGCTTGGCGATCAGGGGCCGTGCGATCGACGTGCCGAGCAGGTACACGCCTTCGTAGAGCGCGTTCATGCGCATCATGGGGAAGACGAAATCGCGGACGAACTCCTCGCGGAGGTCCTCGATATGGATCTCCTTGATGCCCATCATCGTCGCCTTGGCGCGGGCGGGCTCAAGCTCCTCGCCCTGGCCAAGATCGGCGGTGAAAGTCACCACTTCGGCGCCGTAGGTCGTCTGCAGCCACTTGAGGATTACGGAGGTGTCGAGCCCGCCGGAGTAGGCGAGAACGACCTTCTTGACGTCGGGCATCGGGGCTCCGCGATTGGGTTCAGCCGGGTTGCGGCGGCTTATAGGAGGCCGGTCGGCGGCGGGCAAGCGAGCGCCGGTGTCAACCGCCGGTGCGGCCCTTCCCAATTCCGGGAAGGCCTTTGGCAGCGTCACGGATGCGATGGCCAAGACGCGTCAGCCGTTCTTCCTGGCGTTCATTGGTGAGCCAGGCGGGCGGGCGCTCGACGGCGAAGCGGTAGACGATCGCCATCACGAGGAACGTCGTGCCCCAGGCGAGCAACACATCCGACAGGAAATGGCCGCCGTACGCGATGCGGTTGAGCGACAGTGCGACGATCAGCCCGACGAGCCACTTGACCGCCGTCGGGCGCCAAACCACCGGCACCAGCAAGGCGAGCCCAAGCAGCCAGATCGCCGACGATGCCTCGCCCGAGACGAACGAACAGTTGGTCGAGCAGTAGTCGCTCACGTACCAGGCAGGAACAAACGGGAATTGGCCGCCGAACGCATCGACGTTGATCGGCCTCGGGCGGCCCCAGTTCGACTTGAAGATGAGGTTGGTCACCAAGCCCGGTCCTACGGCGAGGGTGACGAGCAGGAAGGTGATGGCAGCCGGCGCGATGGGCGTCGGCCGGTCTGGCCGCGCGAGCTTGACGATGATCGCGGCGATAAGGACCGCGGGGACGATCGCCGTCGACCAGCGCCCGACGTCGCGGAGTGCGCGGAACGCGGCCAGCCGGTTTACCGGAAAGCCCTGGCCCGCCTCGTAGAACAGCCCCGAGAACCACAGATCGATGCCGGGGATGGCGACGAAGATCGCCGACACGACCAGCAAGTAGATGACGCACTGGACGATCGGGTCGAGGAGCAGGGGCGGTGCGCGTCCGTCAAAACGCAGAGCCGACAGTCGGTGGCGTCGTTTGAGGTCGTCCATCGCTTCCCCGAGTTCTGTCGCCGGCGGTGTTATAGCAGGTGCGGAATGGTGCGGGGCTTAACGCGCGCCGCTGGCCGAGCCGGCCCGCATCCCCGCGATCAGCCAATAGACGAAGCCGCCGACGAAGCCCCCGGCGGGGAACAGAATCTGACGCGTCTCATAGACCTCGGCGCGGCCGACGTAGAAGGCGATCTCGTGCACGGCGAGTCCCATGGCGCCGCCGACGGCCAAAAAGAAGAACACCGAGCGCCAGGCGAACACTTCCGACAGCACGATCGCAACCGCGGACGGCACGAAGGCGGCGGCCCCGACGTAGAGCGTGTTGACGACGGCGGCGATGACGAACAGGCCCGGGTAGTCGGGGCGCGGTCCCCCGACCGCGCCGACGGTGATGGTGAGCGCCGCGGCGAGGACCGCCGCGACGTAGCCGAGCGGCACCAGGAAGAGAAGGCGAAGGAGGGCAGGCACCGTCCGCTTGCGCCGCCTAGTCCGCGATCATCGCTTCGAGCGCCATGCGCTCGCGGAGCTTCAGCCGCTCGCTCTCGCTCTTGAGCTGCCCGCAGGCGGCGAGGATGTCACGTCCGCGCGGTGTGCGGATCGGCGAGGCGTAGCCGGCGCGGTTCACCACTTCGGCGAAGCGCTCGATCTCGCCCCAGTCGGAGCACTCGAAGGGCGTACCCGGCCACGGGTTGAACGGGATCAGGTTGATCTTGGCGGGGATGCCCGCGATCAGCCGCACGAGATCGCGCGCGTCGGCGAGCGAGTCGTTGACGCCCTTCAGCATGACGTACTCGAAGGTGATGCGGCGCGCGTTGCTCAGGCCGGGATAGGCTCGGCACGCCTCCATCAGCGCGGCGATCGGGTACTTGCGGTTGAGCGGCACTAGGCGATCGCGCACGTCATCGGTGGCGGCATGGAGCGAGACCGCGAGCATCGCGCCGATCTCGCTGCCAACGCGGGCAATCTGCGGCACGACGCCAGAGGTGGACACGGTGATCCGCCGCTTCGACAGCGCGATGCCTTCGCCGTCGGCGGCAACGAGCAGCGTTTCCTTGACGTTGTCGAAATTGTAGAGCGGCTCGCCCATGCCCATCATGACGATGTTGGAGACGAGGCGCGTGCCTTCCGGGCGGCCGCTGCCGGGATGATCGTCCAGGCGGTCGCGGGCGAGGAGGATCTGGCCGACGATCTCGTCGGAGGTCAGGTTGCGCACCAGGGTCTGCGTGCCGGTATGGCAGAAGGTGCAAGAGAGCGTGCAGCCGACCTGGCTCGACAGGCAGAGCGTGCCGCGTCCTTCCTCCGGGATGTAAACGGTCTCCACCTCGACCGGACGGCCGGCGCCGCGCGGCGGGAACCGCAGCAGCCACTTGCGCGTGCCGTCGGCGGAAATCTGCTCGGTGACGATCTCCGGGCGGCCGATCGAATAGGCGGCGTCGAGCGCGGCGCGCAGTTCCTTCGACACGTTGCTCATGGCCCCGAAGTCGGTGGCGCCGCGGACGTATAACCAGTGCCAGAGCTGCGCGACGCGCATGTTCACCTGGCGGGCCGGAACGCCGACGGCGGCGAGCGCGTCGCCGAGGCGAGCGCGGCTCAGGCCGACCAGCGACGGCTTCAGGGCCACGCGCTGTGCGCGGGGTGAGGATGCGCGTTCGTCGACCATCGTCATCGTGTTTGCCAAAACACATGCCGCCGGGCGCCGAGGCTCCGGGCGAGGACTGAGGATCGGTCCTGTATAGCGCGGCGGTTGGCCAGGCGTCAGGCCGCGGTCACGGGCACTCGCTCGCCGCCTTGGCGAGGGCGGCGGTGACGCCCGACAGCGAATACGTATCGGTGGTGACGGTGCCACGCGTGGACAGGCCCTCGACCGTCATTTCGTGGCCCTTCTTCATCGCCTCGACCAGCCCGGCTTCCTGCTCGGGCAGAGCCCAGGCGGTGTCGCCGTTGGCCGTGAACATTTTGAACTTGGTTCCGTCCACGTCGATGGTGACCTCCGCGCTCTGGCCGAAGGTGTAGCCGATGATCGTGCTCACCTCGTTGCGGATGTTCTTCGCGGGCACGGACGTAACCATGAAGAACACGGGATCCCGGCCGCTGATCGGCTGCGAATATTTCGAGTCCTGCGGCTGGGATGCGATGAAGCACATCTTGCCGCCGGGCTCGTTGGACGTGAAAGTGTTCCAGGCGCGGAAGCTGCCGACGTTGGTCTGCGCGGCGGCGAATGCGCTGGAGGCGATGATGGCGGCGGCTGCGATGGTGAGGGTTCGTACGTTCATTGTCTTTGGCCGTCCTTCGGCGCGTCAAGGGGCCCTCGGTCCCGAAGACTTTGTCTCAACCTCGCGGAGCGCGGTTACCATTTCGTGAACCACACCCCGTGGTGCGGCGGTCCGTCTTGCGCCCCATGGTCCCCGAAATAGCCGAAAAACGGCGGCGAAGCGACCCGCTCGCGTTCAGAAATCGGCGAGCGCGCGCTGCGCGGCGGCGCGGTGGGCCGGCGTGATATGCGCGCGGACCATGGCGATCGCCGCCAGCAGGACCGTTACGTCGTCGGTGAAGCCGATGCCGCTAGGAGGTCCGGGATGGCGTCGATCGGCAGCACAAAATAGGCCAGGGCGCCGAGCAGGGTGGCGCGCACCCGTGCCGGCGTATTGCGGTCGAAGGCGCAAAAGTACGCAGCGACCAAGTCCTCGGCGAAGGGAATCTGGCGGATCGCCTTCCGCAAAGTGGACCAGAAGCGGTTCCGCACGCGTTGACTGCGGCCACCGTCGTCTTCAGGGCCGAGAATCTCGCCCTCGAGCACTTCACCCATGGCTGTCCCTCCGATGCGGCCGCGCAGTAGCCCCAATGATTTAGCCGCCCCGGCGGCGGGCGCAAGGGCTAGGGCGCCGCGAAGCGGTCCATGGCGGTCGCAAGGTCGACGTCACGGGCGGTCAACCCACCGGCCTCGTGGGTCGAAAGGATGACGGTGACGGTCTTGTAAACGTTCGACCACTCGGGATGGTGGTCCATCTTCTCGGCGACTAGCGCCACCCGTGTCATGAAGCCGAACGCCTCGCTGAAATCGGCGAAGGTGAAGGTGCGCGTGATGGCGTCGCGGCCTTCCACGGCCTCCCATGCGGGAAGCGCGGCAAGGGCGCGCGCGCGCGCTTCCCCGGTCGAGCTTCGCCTTCATTGGAGCTGGCTTCCGATGCTGGCGGCGTCGGCATGGCTCGGCACCAGAGGGTAGGCCTGCTCGACGATGTATGGACCGCCGCCGACCGAGTTCGCGCGAGGAGAACAGGACGAAACGCTCGACCGGGAAAGGACCAGCGAGGAAGCCGCCGCGGAGCGCGAGGTATTCGGCGACGCCGCAGGGGTGCCGCTATCGCAGCCGCGCGAGCGTGATGTGCGGCGTGAACTTCCGCCCTTCCGGAGGCAAGGCCGATGCGCTGCAGGATGCGCTCCTGCTCGGCCTGGAGCTCGCTCAGCGCCGGCGTCGCTCTCGACGCGGGCGAAGATCGCGCGCGGCTTGCGCGTGCCGAGGGCGTCGACGCCGACGAAGCGCAGCCGGAACGCGGCGCGCCGCACGCGGGCGAGCGCCTCCGCCACCTTCTCGGCCTGGACCATGTCGACGTCGCCGATGAAGCGCAGCGTCACGTGGTAGTTGTCCGGGATCGGTCCAGCGCGCCCGGGGAGGCCGCCGCGCAGGCTCGTCAGCCGGCCGCTGATCGTCGGCAGGGAATCTCGATGCCGGTGAACAGGCGTGGCATGGGCCCTCCCTGTGGCGCGCGGCGCGGTGGCATCCGCCACCGTTCAATCTCGGTTAGCATTCGCCGGTGTAAAGGGGTTGACGGCGATTTTCCGCTGACTTCCGGGCCGGATTTGCGGCAGGTTGCGCCACTTGCCTGTCCGCGGAGCCGCACGCCCATATTCACCGCAGAAATCGGAACGGCGGAGGCCGATTTCCTCGCGAGAGCGAAAGGGACCATTTCGATGGCCAACTACGACAATCAGTCCGCGCTACGGCGCGTACGGTCGCGCGCGGCGCGGTAGGCGAGATCGATGAGGGCCTTCGGGCCCACATGATCCGCGTCTACAACTACATGACGCAGCGGACTGGTGCTGACCGGCGATCGCCGCCTTCGTCGTGGCCAACACGCCGATCGGGGCGATCGTTCTTCCAGCAGACCGCCACGGGCTACTCGCTGTCGGCGCTCGGCTGGGTCGCCTTGCTGGCGCCGCTCGGGCTGGTGTTCTGGCTGAGCTTCGGCATCCAGCGAATGAGCGTCAGCATGGCGCAGACGGTGTTCTGGGGCTACGCGGCGCTGATGGGCGTCGCGCTCTCGCCGATCCTGCTGCTCTACACCGGCGCCGAGCATCGCGCAGGTGTTCTTCATCACCGCCGCCACGTTCGGCGCCATGAGCCTCTGGGGCTACACCACCCACCGCGACCTTTCCGGCATGGGCTCATTCCTGTTCATGGGCCTGATCGGGCTGATCATCGCGATGGTGGTCAACATCTTCCTCGCCTCGTCGGCGATCGAGTTCGCCATCTCCGTGATCGGCGTGCTGATCTTCACGGGCCTCACCGCCTAGGACACCCAGAAGATCAAGGAGATGTACTACGTCGGCGACGACGGCACGGTGGCGGGTCGCAAGGCGATCATGGGCGCGCTGTAGGCTCTACCTCGACTTCATCAACCTGTTCCTGTTCCTGCTGCGCCTGATCGGCAACCAGCGCAGCTAGCGCAGGGTCGTTTTCCGTATCGACGCGAAGGGCGCGCCCAAGGCCGCGCCCTTTTCGTTTCGGCCCTGCCCTCCGGGCGCGGACAGGGTCTCCATGGTACGATCCCGCCATGCTTCGCCTCGCCGCCGTGCTTGCCGTCATGCTTGCTTCGGCCGCCAATGCCGCGCCGATCGCGGACGGGCTGACCGTCAAAGATTTCTTCGCCAAGCTCGAGGCTGCGGCCAAGGAACTGGCGGAGGGCGGCATGGAGCCGAATCGGATCCATTGCACCGATGACGGCACCCGGTGCGAAGCGTTCTACGGTGCGGCCAACTTGGTCGTGGCGGAAGCGCCGTCCAGCACCGCTGGCATGGAAACGGTCGACGGTCATGCGGTAACTCGAAGGCGAGAGCGGGGACTTCTGGCTAACGTCGGCGCTCGTGGTCGAGCTGCTCGATCCGACTACCTGACCGTTCCCGAGCGCTCGCAGCTTATCCTCGCCGCCATGCGGAACCCACAGCCGACCGCGTTCGAGGGCAGCGTGGCGCGGTATTCCTTCGATCGCAGCGCCGGCGGCTTGCCGAGAATGATTGCAGGCGCGCGTTAGCGCGTTGCTTCCGATTCGCTACGCCACGACCGCAGGTGCGGGTCGAGGGCGCGCAGCACGCGGCCGAGGTCGTGACCGCGCTTGAGCGACGAGCCCGGTGGCGGCGACCACCGAATAGGCGCCCTGGCGACGGGCCTGGCGGGGCTGCTTGACGATCCGATAGAGCGGCACCTCGCAGGTGCGGCGGAAGATCGAGAAGACGGCGCGCTCGCGCATCTGGTCGATGGCGTAGTCGCGCCATTCGCCATCGGCGACCTTGCGGCCGTAAACCTCCAGGATTTCGTTGAGTTCCTGACGATTGAAGCTGATCGGGACGCTTCGATTGCGGGCGGCCAGGGCGATCAGGTTCGCCCGGCCGCCGGACGGCTCTTTGTCTTCGGCCTCGTTCACCGGCCCCTCCTGCTCTGTACAGACGGGACAATGTCAACCAACCGTCATGATTGCCCCGTTCGCGCGACAAGGCAAGGTGCTTCGCGGCGCGCTCGGGCGAAACAACTATCCGACGTAGCTGCAAAAACCACGATTTTGCCTACTTTCAGCCCTTGGCCGGCCACCTTGGACGACGAAGATTCCATCGTTGCCTCAGAGGTTCGGTTCGGCGGAAGCCACGGTAGTTTTCAGCCCCCCAGCCCCCCGGGGTTTTCTTGCCGGACCGAACCAAACGACAATAGTAATTGCGTTTGTCCCAATCCTCGCGAGGTAGCACCTTGGCCGGCGGCGTTTGCGCCGGCCAAGACTTTTTTGGGCGGCCGTTCAGCTCACTTTCACCGCCCGATGCAGGGCCGGCAGCGCGTGCGCGACGGCGGCGCGGCCGCGCTCGATCGCTTCGGCGGCATGGTGGAAGTCCATCGGCCCGATACCGGCCATGTGCGGGATCAGCAGCACCTGTGGCGGCTCGCCGGCCAGCCGGCTGCGGGTGATCTGGTCCTGCATGATGTTGAACGCGGTGACCAGCACGTCGAAGTAGCCCGGGTGCCGCCTTGCCGGGCTGGAGCAGGCGCAGCGCGATGTCGGCATTGCCGTTCCTTGGGCAGCGAAGACTCACCACCTTGTCGCGCGGTCTCGGGGCTGCAGCCGGCGCGAGCGCATCGCGGCGGTGCTGGAACCGCGCGCCTCGAAGAAGTCCGCGTTGAGGTTGACGGCGATGATGACGTCGGCGCCGAGCGCCCGGCATGCCGACACCGGCACCGGATTGACGAGGCCGCCGTCGAGCAGCAAGCGGCCGTCGATCTCGGCCGGGCTGATGATGCCCGGAAGCGAGATCGAGGCGCGTACGGCTTCGTCGATCGGTCCTTCGCGGATCCATACTTCGTGGCCGGTCGACAGCTCCGCGGCGACGGCGGCGAACGGCGTGGCGTAATCCTCGATCGGACGGTCGACGCTGAGCTCGTGGAGCTTGCGCATCATCGACTGGCCGTTGAGCAGCCCGCCGCCGGTAAAGCGGATGTCGAGCAGCGGCAACATCGTCGCCACGGTCATGGCGAGCGCCCAATGCTTGAGTGCGGGCAGCTTACCGGCGACGTGGCCGCGCCGACCAGCGCGCCGATCGATGTGCCGCAGACGACGTCGAAGAAGATGCCGGCTTCTTCCAGTGCCTCGATTACGCCGATATGGGCCCAGCCGCGCGCGGCGCCGCTGCCGAGCGCCAGGCCTACCTTGGTGGGCGCGTGACGGGGGATGCATCGACGGCCTCCTTGGTGCCGCATCGTGACCGCCCCCCGGGCTTGCATCGTCGGTCGGCTACGGCGATATCACGAGCGGTTCAATTAACGTAAACATCGAGCGGCAATGGCTGAAGTCAAAGGAACCGGCGGCAGCGGAAACCCGCCCGTTCGAAGCGGAGGTGGCGCGCCTCCTTCACCTTATGGTCCACGCGGTCTATTCCAACCGCGACGTCTTTCTCCGCGAACTGATCTCGAACGGCGCCGACGCGTGTGAGAAGCTGAGGATGCTGGCGCTGACCGCGCCCGAGCTCGCCGCCGGCGACGCGCCGCTCCGCGTCGTGCTCTCGGCGGACAAGGCGGCGGGCACGATGTCGGTCGAGGACAACGGCATCGGCATGAGCCGCGAGGAGTTGATCGACGCCCTCGGCACGATCGCCCGTTCGGGCACGCGCGCGTTCATCGACAGCCTTGCCGAGGCCAACCGGGCGGCCAGCTCATCGGCCAGTTCGGCGTCGGCTTCTATTCGGCGTTCATGGTGGCGCGCGAGGTCGATGTGATCTCGCGGCGCGCGGGAACGCGACGAGGCTTGGCGCTGGCGCTCGGACGGAACGGGAAGCTACTCGGTTGCGCCGGCAGCGATCGAGGAGGCGCCGGCGCGCGGTACCCGCGTGTCGCTGATGCTCAGCGACGATGCGAAGTCGTACGCCGAGCAGGAGACGATCGAACGCGTGGTCGCGGCCTATTCGGCGCACGTGCCGGTGCCGATCGCGCTCAAGATAGGCGACGGGCCGGCGGAGAAGTCGCTCGGCGACGGCAGCGCCCTGTGGCGGAAGCCGAAGTCAGAGGTGACGGACGACGAGTACGCCGAGTTCTACGGCCACGTCAGTCGGGCCAGTTCGACAAGCCGGCGCTGACCATCCATTACCGCGCCGAGGGTCGCAACGAATACGCGGTGCTTCTTTTCGTGCCGTCGACGACGCCGTTCGACCTGTTCGACCCAGAGCGGCAGGGGCGGGTCAAGCTCTATGTGCGGCGTGTGTTCATCACCGACGAGGCGCGCATCCTGCCGCCGTGGCTCCGCTTCGTGCGCGGCGTGCTCGATTCGGAGGACCTGCCGCTCAACTTGTCGCGCGAGATGCTGCAGACGAACCCGGTGTTGGAGGCGATCGGCAAGGCGGTCACCGGGCGCGTCCTGAGCGAGCTCGACAAGCTCGCGGATGACAAGGAGACCTTCGAGACGGTGTGGAAGGCGTTCGGCCCGGTCCTCAAGGAGGGGCTCTACGAGGACGCCGACCGCCGCGATGTGCTCTACAAGATCGCCCGCTTCCGGACCACGACCGGAGGCCAGACGTGGCGAAGCCTCGCCGACTATGTGGCGGCGCTCAGGCCGAACCAGACGGCGATCTACTACGCGCTCGGCGACAACGAGGCGGCGATCCGTGCGAGCCCGCAACTGGAAGGCTACGCGGCGCGCGGCATTGAGGTGCTGATACTCTCCGATCCGGTCGATGCGTTCTGGGTGAGGACGGCGCTCGGCTACGAGGGCAAACCGTTCCGTTCGGTGACGCAAGGCGCGGCCGATCTCGCCAACGTGCCCCGCGCCGATGGCGCGGGCGCAGATGCGGCGCCGGATGCGGCGATCGCGACGCTCGCGGCGCTGTTCAAGCAGACGCTCGGCGACAAAGTGAGCGACGTGCGGGTATCGTCGCGGCTCGCCACCAGCGCGGTTTGCCTCGTTGCGTCCGACATGGCGCCGGACCGCCAGCTCGAGCGCATCCTGTCGCGCGCCGGAGAACTCAAGACGACCGCAGCGCCGGTGCTGGAGCTCAATCCCGGTCACGACCTCATCAAGGCGTTGGCGCAGAAGGCTACGTCCGGTGGCACGGCGGAGGCGATCGCGGACGCCGCGGTGATCCTGTTCGGGGAGGCGAGGATCCTCGACGGTGAAGCGCCGGTCGATGCGGCGGACCACGCCGCGCGGGTCGGGCGGCTCATCGAGCGGGCGCTCGGGTGAGGCGATCCGCTAGTTGGCGACGTCGAGCGTCGCGGCGCCAAGCACCGGCCCGGGCAGGCCGTCACCCATCTCCGCCTGAAGAAATACGGCGCAGCGCCCGGCATTGGCGTGGGTGATCTCGCTCAGCGGCAGATCGATTGACAGCGGCTTGCCTTTCCACATGGTGACCGGGCGGAGGCGCTTGACCACGTTGTGGTAGGTGAGCGTGCGGCCGTTGTTCTCGCCGCGTTTAACCGGCACGGTGACCGCCGGCTCGTACATGACGAGCCATAGCGTCGCGTGGGGCGTGTCGGGTGCGGGGGCGTCGCCGATGCTGACGCTGATCGCGTCGGCCGACGGCGTCAGGACGATCGGCACCGACAACTTGCTGGCGTTCGCTTCCAAGGCGTCGTCGATGGCGTCGCGGTCGCTGCCGACGACGTGGCTGCGACCGTCCACCACCACCTGCGGCGTGTAGACCTGCCCGTCGCCGCGCGCGGCTGCGTAGCCGCGCTGGCGCTCGCTGTTGTCATGCGTGGCGAGCGTGTCCTTCCAGCCGAGGTAGTCCCAGTAGTCGACGTTGAACGATAGCGCGAGGACATCGGGGCGTTTGGCGTATTCGGCGAACAATTCATCCGCCGGCGGGCATGAGGAACACCCCTGGCTGGTGAACAACTCCATCACCGCCGTGGCTACGCGGGCGCCGGCGGGGGTTGCGCTGAGACAGGCGCCACCGGCAACGATGCCCAAAGCTACGGCGGTGATGAGAGGGTTCCTGGTCACAAACGGTTTGTTCCAAGCATGAAGCGATTCAGGCGCTGCCGCGGCGCCAGGAATCGTCAGGGAGCTAACCCCGGGCGTGGCTCAAATGCGAGTCACGATCGGGTGAATCGAGGCTGCAAATGGGCAGAAACCGGCGTATCGCGCAAGGGCGGCGTTTGCCGGCGGCGCGGCGTCCAGTGATCGAGCGTCAGGCGGAGACGCGCGGGTCGTTTCGGCGCTGCCGTTTGCGGATGCCGATCGCGCCGGGACCGCCGAGGCCGACCAATAGCAGCGGTAGCGCGGCCGGGAGGGGAACGGCGGAGACACCGGCTGCGCCGCGCGAGCGGCGGGTCAGGTCAACCCGCCGCGCACCGATCGCAGCAACAAATCAGTGGATGTTACAGGCGTGCCGCGCCTCAAGCCGCGAGTTGGCGCAACACGTAGGGCAGAATGCCGCCGTGGCGGAAGTAGTCGAGCTCGTCCAGCGTGTCGATGCGGCAGGTGAGGGGCACGCGCTGCACCTTGCCGTCGGCGAACGTGATCTCCGCTTCCAGCGTCTGGCGTGGCTTCAGCCCCTCGGCGAGGCCGAGGATGGTCACGGTCTCGTCGCCCTTGAGGCCGAGCGACTTCCACGTCGTGCCGTCGGTGAACACCGCCGGCAGGACGCCCATGCCCACCAAGTTGGAGCGATGGATGCGCTCGAAACTCTCGGCGATCACGGCACGCACGCCCAGCAGGCGCGTGCCCTTGGCCGCCCAGTCGCGCGAGGAGCCGGTGCCGTATTCCTTGCCGGCGAAGATCACGAGCGGCGTCGCCTCCGACTGGTAGCGCATCGCCGCGTCGTAGATCGGCAGCTCCTCGCCCGACGGGTAGTGGATCGTGACGCCGCCCTCGACGCCGGGCACCATCTGATTCTTGATGCGGATGTTGGCGAACGTGCCGCGCATCATCACCTCGTGATTGCCGCGGCGCGAGCCGTAGGAGTTGAAATCGACCGGACGCACCTGGTGCGACACGAGGTATTCGCCGGCGGGACCGTCGCGCTTGATCGAGCCGGCCGGCGAGATGTGGTCGGTGGTGATCGAATCGAGCAGGAGCGCGAGGACGCGGGCGCCGACGATGTCGGTCACCGGCTCCGGCGTCATCTTCATGCCGGTGAAGTACGGCGGGTTCTGCACGTAGGTGGAGGTATCGGACCACTTGTAGGTCTGCCCACCGCTCACCGCGATGCCGCGCCAGTGGCTATCGCCCTTGAAGACGTCCGCGTAGCGGGTGCGGAACATGTCCTCGGTGACGGTGGTGCGGATGAGCTCGGCGACGTCCTTCGACGACGGCCACACGTCCTTCAGCATCACCGGCTCGCCGTCCTCGGTGGTGCCGAGCGGGCTGGTGGTGAGGTTGGTGCGCATAGTGCCGGCGAGCGCGTAGGCGACGACCAACGGCGGTGAGGCGAGGTAGTTGGCGCGCGTGTCGGGATTGACGCGGCCCTCGAAGTTGCGGTTGCCGGAAAGCACCGAGGTGACCACGAGGTCCTTCGCGCCGATCGCGTCGGAGATCTCCTCGGGCAGCGGGCCGGAGTTGCCGATGCAGGTGGTGCAACCGTAGCCGACGAGGTTGAAGCCGAGGGCGTCGAGGTCCTTGGTCAAGTCGGCGCGTTCCAAATAGTCGGTCACCACCTGCGAGCCCGGCGCGAGCGAGGTCTTCACCCACGGCTTGGCGGTGAGCCCCTTCTTGCGCGCGTTGCGCGCCACCAGCCCGGCCGCGATGAGCACGCTCGGGTTGGATGTGTTGGTGCAGGATGTGATCGCCGCGATGACCACGTCGCCATCGGTGAGGCGGTAGTTCTTGTCCGCGACCGGCGCCGAACGGAGGAGACTCGGCACGGAACCGCCGCCTTCCTCGTCCATGTCCGACGCGCCATCGGCGCCGTTGATGTCGCGGAAGCCGGCCAGCGCCGCCTCGAAGGCGGTATCGGCGTGGGTGAGCGCGACGCGGTCCTGCGGGCGTTTCGGCCCGGCGATCGACGGCACCACGTCACCAAGATCGAGCGACAGTGTCGCGGTGAACACCGGGTCGGGCGTGTCGTCGGTGCGGAACATGCCCTGCGCCTTGCCGTAAGCCTCGACGAGCGCGATGCGCGCCGGGTCGCGGCCGGTGGCCTTA
The DNA here is from genome assembly GCA_963749755.1 of uncultured Alphaproteobacteria bacterium. Taxonomy (GTDB): domain Bacteria; phylum Pseudomonadota; class Alphaproteobacteria; order Rhizobiales; family Kaistiaceae; genus JBBDMC01. Next base: position 74,371 of record CAVVOK010000004.1, on the reverse strand, counting down.
AGGTAGGCGAGCGTGTCGGTGTCGATCGGGAAGAAGCCGCAGGTGGCGCCGTACTCCGGGGCCATGTTGGCGATGGTCGCCTGGTCCTCGAGCGACAGGCCGGAGAGGCCGTCGCCGTAGAACTCGACGAATTTGCCGACGACGCCCTTCTTGCGGAGCATCTCGGTGACCGTAAGCACCAGGTCGGTGGCGGTGACGCCTTCCGTGAGCCGGCCCGTCACGCGGAAGCCAACCACCTCCGGGATGAGCATCGAGATCGGCTGGCCGAGCATCGCGGCCTCCGCCTCGATGCCGCCGACCCCCCAGCCGAGGACGGCGAGGCCGTTGATCATGGTGGTGTGGCTGTCGGTGCCGACGAGGGTGTCGGGGTAGGCGATCGTGCGACCGTCGATGTCGGCGGTCCACACCGTCTGGCCGAGGTATTCCAGGTTCACCTGGTGGCAGATGCCGGTGCCGGGTGGCACGACGCGGAAGTTGTTGAACGCCTCCTGGCCCCAGCGGAGGAACGTGTAGCGCTCGACGTTGCGCTCGTACTCCCTCTCGACGTTCTGCTCGAATACGCCCGGACGGCCGAAATAATCCACCATGACCGAGTGGTCGATGACGAGGTCCACGGGAATCTGCGGGTTGATGTGCGCCGGGTCGCCGCCAAGGTTGACCATAGCGTCGCGCATGGCGGCGAGATCGACCACCGCTGGAACGCCGGTGAAGTCCTGCATCAGGACTCGCGCCGGGCGGAAGGCGATCTCTCGATCGCTGGTGCGCGTCTCGAGCCACGTCACCATGGCACGGATGTCGTCTGCGGTGACGGAACGCCCGTCCTCGTGGCGCAGCAGGTTCTCGAGCAGCACCTTCAGCGAGAAAGGCAGCCGAGAAATGCCGGGGAGGCCGTTCTTCTCGGCCTCGGGCAGGCTGTAGTAGTCGTAGGTCTTGTCGCCGACGGTAAGCGTACGGCGCGACTTGAAACTGTCGAGCGACGTGGACACGTCCTGAACTCCTCGATCTTGCGGGCGGTCGCGCCGTCAAGACGGGAGGTGCCGGAACGGACTCCGGCAGGCGACGGCGCGCGTGCGCGGCCTTATAGTGAATTTCGCTCACCGATGCCAGACGATCCAGCGCCCTTTCCGAGACTCCGCCTCGCCGCCCGCGACCTCGCCGCCGAACGCGGCGGGCGGCCGGTGTTCGCCGCGCTGTCGTTCGAGCTCGCGGCCGGCCAGATGATGGCGGTGACCGGCCCCAACGGTTCGGGCAAATCCACGTTGCTGAGGATGATCGCCGGGCTGCTCAAGCCGGCCGCCGGAACGTTGGCGGTCGAGCCGGCCGACGGGGCGGAGACGGTTTTGCATTACGTCGGCCATCTCAATGCGCTGAAGTCCGGCATGACGGTCGAGGAGAACCTCAGGTTCTGGGCGCGGCTCTGGGGGAATCCGGGGCGAGTGGATGATGCGCTCGACGCGCTCGGGCTGATGCCGCTGGCGCACCTGCCGGTCGCGGTGCTCTCCGCGGGCCAACGGCGGCGGGCGGCGCTCGCCCGGCTACTCGCCGTGCGGCGGCCGATGTGGTTGCTCGACGAGCCGGCGACCGCGCTCGACCGGGCCGGCGAGGCGCAATTGGGGCGGCTGTTGAGCGACCACCTTACCGCCGGTGGGCTCGCCATCGTCGCCACGCACCTCGACCTGCCGGTGGCGCCGGCTGTGACCGTTACCCTCGGTGCCGCTTGATCGGGGCGCTCGCAACGATCGCGGGGCAGACCGCGCGGCTCGCGTTCCGCCACGGCGGCGGCGCGTTCGTGGGCCTCGTGTTCTTCCTGGCGGTGGTGACGGTGGTGCCGTTCGGGGTTGGCCCCGATTTGAAGCTCCTCGCCCGCATCGGTCCCGCGATGCTGTGGATTGGCGCGCTGCTCGCCACGCTGCTCAATCTCGACCGGCTGTTCCGCGAGGACCACGAGGACGGCTCGCTCGACCTCTTGGCGCTGAGCGACGTGCCGCTGGAGCTGGTGGTGCTCGCCAAGAGCGCCGGCGCGTGGGTCGCGACGGGCTTGCCGCTGGTGGTGGCGACGCCGGTGCTGGGGCTGATCCTCGGCGTCGAGGCGATGCCGCTGGCGGCGACGACGGCGACGCTTCTCGTCGGCACGCCGGCGCTGACGCTGATCGGCGGCATCGGCGCGGCGCTGACCACGGCGCTCGGCCGCGGCGGACTGCTGGTGGCGGTCGTGGTGCTGCCGTTCACCGTGCCGGTGCTGATCTTCGGGGTCGGCGCGGCGAGCGCCGCGAGCGGCGGCGGATCGTTCGCGCCGCCGTTCCTGATCCTCACCGCGCTGACGCTGATCAGCGCGGTCGTGGCACCGGTCGCCGCCGCGGCGGCGCTCAGGGCAGGGTTGGAGTAGCGGCGGAAGGCCCTCTCCTGTAGCCCGGATGGAGCGAAGCGAAATCCGGGATCAGCGCGGAGCCCCGGTTCGCCTGCGGCGCGCCAGGGGTGAACTCCGCCTAATCCGGGATCAGCTTCGCGGATGGTTCGATACCGGCGCAATCTCTTTGCAGGCGGCACCTATTTCTTCACGGTCACGCTCGCTGACCGGCATCGTCGGCGCTGGTGGACTTTCGATCGGGCCGGCTGTCACTTGGCTGACCTTAAGGGCGGCGAGCCGGTCCTGATCCGCGTGAGCGGGGAGGGGCCGCCAAGGCGTGCCGGGCGCAAATGCCCCCTGGCCGTTCGTTCGCCGTCCGGAGCGCGAGCCGGGGTTGCCCAAAATCGCCGCGCGGGGCGCCCTGAGCGCGCCCCTTCTTGCAAGGCGTTGGTGCTCTTTCGGCGCCCCGCCCCCTCAGCCCACGGGCTGCGGCAACGAACAGGAGGGACGCCGCAAGAGGCGAGGAGCGCCGAAGGCGCGACCGGGACCTCGTGAAAAGATCATCCGGCCCGCTCACGCGAGCGCGGAAACGGAGGAGTGCGCCTGGATGGCGAGAGAGAACGCGAGCGGCTACTGCGCGGGCGCCGGCGCCGGCGCGGCCTCGGGAGCCGCCTGCTGCGCCGGTTTCCCCGGGGCGCAGTGAACGAGCGAATCGCCCGGAGCGCCGTCGCCAACGAGCATCAGCGTCTCGCCGTCGAAGCGAACCTCCACCTGCGGCATCACGAGATCGCCGGCTTTGCCGTTGAGCTTGCCTTCGACGATCTCGAAGGTGCCGTCCAAAGTGCCGCTCGCCGGATCAGCCCCCGCCGAAACGAACGTGCCGTCGGCGTTGAAGGTCAGCGTGCCGTTGGCGCAGTCGGCCGTGTCGCCCCAGGTGCCGATCATCATGGTGCGGAGTTCGTCGTCGGTCGTGGCGCTGGCCGCGGTTGCCGCAAGGACGAGGGCGAGGGTGGTGAGCACGGCGCGCATGGGGAGGGTTCCGTTGGTGGGGCGGGTGACCGCCGCAGGGAATCGTGTGAAACTGAGGCCATCTGATGGCAGGTTAGCACAACCAACGCTGGCGGCGCTTGCGAGCATTGCCGACGGCCCGGCGGGCCCCTACAAACAGGGCATGGCCCTCGTCGATCTCGCCAACCCCACCCGGTTCCTAGGGTATTCGGGCCGCTTGCTGCCGTTCGTGTGGGGGGCGACAGGGGCGCTTCTCGCCGTCGGGCTTTACCTTTCATTCTTCGTAGCGCCGCCCGACTACCAGCAGGGCGACATGGTCCGCGTCATGTTCATCCACGTCCCGTCGGCGTGGCTCTCCATGATGGGCTACGGCCTGATGGCGGTCGCCGCGCTCGGCACGCTGGTCTGGCGGCATCCGCTGGCGGACGTGACCGCCAAGAGCGCCGCGCCGCTCGGGGCAGCGTTCACGTTCCTCGCGCTCGTTACCGGCGCACTGTGGGGACGGCCGACCTGGGGCACCTACTGGGTGTGGGACGCACGCCTCACGTCGGAGTTGGTGCTCCTCCTCATGTACCTCGGGCTGATCGCGCTCTGGCAGGCGGTGGAGGACCCCGGGCGGGCTGCGCGCGCCGCGGCGGTGTTGACGCTGGTCGGCACGGTCAACCTGCCGATCATCAAGTTCTCGGTCGATTGGTGGAACACGCTGCACCAGGGGGAGAGCATCTTCCGGTCGGGCGGCGCGACCATTGACCCATCCATGCTTTGGCCGCTGTTCGTCATGATGGTGGCGCTGACGCTGCTCTTTGCCGCGACGCTCATGATGGCGATGCGCAACGAAATCCTCCGCCGGCGCGTGCGCACGCTTGAGATGAGTATTGCGACCTCGGCCGCGGCGGGCGGCAGCGCCGTCGTCGAAGTGGGGGCAAGCCGTTGAACCATCTCCCGTTCATTGCGGCCTCCTACCTCGTCACGCTCGGGGTGCTCGTGGGCATGGTGGCGTGGATCGTCGCCGACGGGCGGGCGCTGAAGCGCCGCCTTGCGGAGCTCGATGCGCGCGGCGTCAGACGCCGGTCCGTCAAGGGCAGGGCCGAATGAGTGCGGCCGACGACACCGGCAACACGGAAGGCGGCAAGCGCCGGCCGCGGCTGGTGCTGCTCGTGCCGCTGGTGTTGTTCGTAGGGCTGGCGGCGATCTTCCTGATGCGGCTCGAATCGGGCGTCGATCCGGAGGCGATCCCGTCGGCGCTGATCGGACATCCGGCGCCGGACTTCGCACTGCCGCCGCTCGAAGGCGTCGACGTCCCGGGATTGAGCCGCGCCGACCTCGACGGCCGGGTGACGCTGGTCAACGTGTTCGCGTCATGGTGCGTGCCCTGTCGCGAGGAGCACCCGGTGCTCAAGACGCTAGCGAACGATCCGCGTATCCGTCTCGTCGGTATCAACTACAAGGACCAGCCAGAGAACGCGCGCCGCTTTCTTGGCGACCTTGGCAACCCGTATGCGGCGATCGGTGCGGACCAGAGTGGGCGCGCGGCCATCGACTGGGGGGTGTACGGCGTGCCCGAGACGTTCGTCGTCGGGCCGGATGGTATCATCCGCTACAAGTTCATCGGACCGCTCTCGCCGGAATCGCTGGAAACGACGCTGATGCCGGAGATCGACAAGGCGCTCGCGCCGGCGACGTAAGTTACGGGCTTGCCGCCGGCTCTTCCGTTTCGATCGAGTAACGGTTGATCAGCGGCATCTGCGACAGCGCGAACACGAAGGTGAGCGGCAGGAAGCCGAACACCTTGAACGCCACCCACGTGTCGGTCGAGACCGACCGCCACAAGATTTCGTTCAGTACCGCCAGCACGAAAAAGAACAGCCCCCAACGCAGCGTCAGCTTGCGCCAGCCGTCGTCGGTCAGCTTGAACACCGAATCGAAGACGTAGCCGAGGAACGATTTGCCGAAGACGAGCCCGCCGACCAGCACGCCGCCGAAGAGCAGGTAGATGATCGTCGGCTTCATCTTGATGAAGGTCGCGTCCTGGAGCCACAGCGTTAGCCCGCCGAACACCACCACGACGATGGCGGTGACGAACGGCATCAGCGGCAGGCGGCGCGTCAGCGCGAACGAGATGGCGAGGGCGATGAGCGTCGCGACGATGAACGTCGCGGTGGCGAAGAAGATCGGTCCGCCGAGCGCAGCGACCGCTGGCACCGCGGCGGCCACACGCGCGCCGCGTGCGTTCGCCAGGAAGAAGAGCACCAGCGGCCCCATCTCCAACCCAACCTTGAGCCAAGGGTTGAGTTTCTTCTCGGCGGGGGTGTGCGGCTCGTTGGGGGCGGATTCAAATGCCACTTGCGACTCCGATGATCACACCGACAGAGCGGACAGCCCCGATTAGGAACAGGATGATGCTAGCGGTCGTCAGTATCACGGCGGCCCATGCCGTTGGTGCTGCTATTCGACCAATTCCGGTCCGCCACCCGGAGACATCACCCGCATCTACATAGTGTGAGAGCTTGTCCGGTGCAGGCAGGCTCTCCGCAATGGCCGTGAAGTTGATGTAGGCAATCCCGCTCGTGCTCACCGCCGCAACCAGCCCCAAGATGAACAACACCACTGAGACACCAATCTGGTCCCGCATCTGGTCAATCTGAGCGCCGCGCGCCTGCGCCATCGTTCCGAGGAAGGAAGCTAACGCAATCAAAGCGGCGCCATTCAACAAGATCATCGCTTTCACCGTCGCCGCCCCAAATTCCTTGGCGGCCACGAGGCTGGTGATGCGCCATTCCCACCACCGTTCGGCCTCGACCTTACGCAGTTGGCGACCTGCCTCAACTGAATCTTGATCTTGCTGGTTGCTTGTCATGCTATAGCCCGACCAGCGCCCTGGCAAAATCGTCGGCGGAAAACGGCTCCAGGTCGTCGATCGCCTCGCCGACGCCGATGAAGTGCACCGGCAGCCCGAATTTGGCGGCGACCGCCACCAGGATGCCGCCGCGCGCGGTGCCGTCGAGCTTGGTCATGACTAGACCGGTGACGCCGGCGCGCTTGCCGAAGATCTCGACCTGATTGACGGCGTTCTGGCCGGTGGTCGCGTCGAGCATCAGCAGCACCGAATGCGGCGCGGTCGGGTCGAGCTTGCGGACGACGCGGACGATCTTCTCCAGCTCCGCCATCAGCGCGTCCTTGTTCTGCAGCCGGCCGGCGGTGTCGATCAGGAGTACGTCGGCGTGCGGCCTCGCGCGCCGACTTGAGCGCGTCGAAGGCCAGGCCGGCGGCGTCGGCGCCGGTTGCGCCGGCGACGACCGTCGCGCCGGTGCGCTCGCCCCAGATCTTCAACTGCTCGATCGCCGCGGCGCGGAACGTGTCGCCGGCGGCGAGCACGACGCGCTTGCCGTCGGCGCGGCAGCTTCGCGGCGAGCTTGCCGATGGTGGTGGTCTTGCCGGTGCCGTTGACGCCGACCACCAGCACCACGTGCGGCTTCAGCGCCGGGTCGATGGCCAGCGGGAGGGCGACCGGCGCCAGCACCTTGGCCACCTCGGTGGCGAGCACCGCCTTGATCTCGTTCTCGTCGATCTCGCGGTCGTAGCGGCCGGCGCGGAGCTCGTCGGTGATCGCGGCGGCGGTCGTCGGCGCCGAGGTCGGCCCTGATCAGCATGTCCTCGAGGTCCTCAGCGCCGCCTCGTCGAGCCGGCGCTTGCGGAAGACGGCGCCCAGCGATCTGCCGACAGGGCGCTGGAGGAGCGGGCGAGCCCGCCTTTCAGCCGCGCGAACCAGCAGGTCTTGGCGGGCGGCTCGGTCGCGGGCACCGGTTGTACCTCGCGCGGATTCGGCGTCGGCCGATTCCTGCCGCCGCCGAGACCGGCGGAACAGGCCTTGGTCTCGGCCATCAGGCCGCCTCAGCCGAGCACGGCGGCGACGAGGCCGCGCGGCGGTGCGGCCGGTGATCCGCGCCGGCGACGATCGTCGCCCGGGGTCGCCCGCGTCGATCCGGCGCAGGCGTGAAATGCTCGGTGCGGCCGAGGCCGGTCGCTCTCGACCAGCACCCGGCGGACGGCGCCGTGCTCGCGCGGCGAGATGGGCGGCGAGCGCCGCCTCGCCGCCTTGCGCGCAGGCGCGGCGGCGCGCTCCTTGACCAGCGGCGCGGTCGAGCTGCGGCATGCGCGCGGCCGGCGTGCCGGGCCGCGGCGAGAACGGAAAGACGTGGAGGTGGGTCAGGCCGCAGTCCTCGACGATGCGACAGCGAGTTGCCGAACATCGCCTCGGTCTCGGTCGGGAAGCCGGCGATCAGGTCGGCGCCGAAGACGACGTCGGGGCGCAGCCGGCGCACCTCGTCGGCGAAGCGGATCGCGTCGGCGCGGCTGTGGCGGCGCTTCATGCGCTTCAGGATCATGTCGTCGCCGTGCTGCAGCGACAGGTGGAGATGCGGCATCAGCCGCTCCTCCTCGGCGAGCGCGCGCGAGCAGTGCCGTCGTCGCCTCGACCGAATCGATCGAGGACAGCCGCAGCCGCGGCAGTTCCGGCACGTGCTTGCAGGATCGCGCGCACCAGCGGCCGAGGCTGCGGCGCGCCCGGCAGGTCGGCGCCGTAGGAGGTGATGTCGACGCCGGTCAGCACCACCTCGGCGTAGCCGTTGTCGACGAGGCGGCGGACCTGGTCGACCACCGCGCCCATCGGCACCGAGCGGGAATTGCCGCGGCCGTAGGGGATGATGCAGAAGGTGCAGCGGTGGTCGCAGCCGTTCTGCACCTCGACGAAGGCGCGGGCGCGGCCGTCCATGCCCTCGATCAGGTGGCCGGCGGTCTCGCGTCACCGACATGATGTCGTTGACGCGCGACGCGTGGCGTGTCGGCAGACGCCGAAGTCGGGCGGCGTAGCTCGCCGGCGTCGAGCTTCTCGGCGTTGCCGAGGACGAGGTCGACCTCGGCCATGGCGGCGAAGCGCGCCGGGTCGATCTGGGCGGCGCAGCCGGAGACGACGATCCTCGCGTCGGGATGCTCGCGGCGCGCCTTGCGGATCGCCTGGCGGCCTGGCGCACCGCTTCGCCGGTCACGGCGCAGGTGTTGACGAGCACCGCGTCGTCGAGCCCGGCCTCGGCGGCGCGCGTGCGCATCACCTCGGATTCGAGCGCGTTCAGGCGGCAGCCGAAGGTGACGGACGTCGACGGCGGCATCAGGCGCGCGCCCCGCGTGTTGACCTCGTGCCAGGCGAGCGTGTCCGGGTCGAGCATGCCGTCGAACTCGGTCTCGATCGGGCCGGTCATCCAGACGTGGTCGTCGTCGCGCCATTCGATGGTCAGCGGCCCGCCGGGCAGCGTGACGGTCGACCTTGCGGTCGACCAGGTCCTTGCGCATGGCGGCGACGGCGGCGGCGCAGGCGGCGGTGCCGCAGGCGCGCGGTCAGGCCGACGCCGCGCTCCCACGTCCTGACCGTGATGCCGTCGCGGCCGGTGACGTGGGCGAGCGAGATGTTGGCGCGCTCGGGGAACATCGGGTGGTTCTCCAGCAGCGGCCCGAAGCGGGCGAGATCGTAGGCATCGACGTCGTCGACCCAGAAGATCGCGTGCGGGTTGCCCATGCTGACGACCGACGGCGAATCGAGGATCGGCGCGTCGATCGGGCCGATCTGCAGTTCGATGGCGCGGGTGTCGCGGAACTCCTCGGCGAGCGGGATCTCGTCCCAGCGGAAGCGCGGCTCGCCCATGTCGACGGTGATCTGTCTCCGGCTTGCCGGTGTCGAAGGCGCGGAGCAGCCCGGCGTTGGTCTCGATGATGGCGTTGTTGCGGCCGCTCTCGCCCATCAGCAGCCAGCCGACGCAGCGCGTGGCGTTGCCGCAGGCATCGACCTCGCCGCCGTCGCGGTTGTGGATGCGCATGAAGGCGTCGGCGCCGCGCGGCGACTGCTCGATGGTGATCATCTGGTCGAAGCCGATCGAATTCGGCTGCGCCGAGCATCATGATGGCGTGGCCGGTGAGGCTCACCGGCCGTGCGCGCGCGTCCACGACGACGAACGTGTTGCCGAGGCCGTTCATCTTGCGGAATGGGATCGCTTTGGCCGCCATGGCACTGGGTTCGCAATAGAGGCGGGGTTGCGCCCTTATATGGCGGAACCTCCGTCCATTTGCCAGCAAGTCGCGGGCGTTTTGGCCTACGGGACGATTCTGAGGTATACCCGGGAAGCCCTGACAAAGGGCCGGGCCGTTTCCGGGCAGGGGGGCGGTACTGCGAACAGTGCTCTGGGAGGAGCCGTTGTCGCCCAAGTACTCGCTGCCTCTGGCAGCCGGGATTACCGGGCTTGCCGCCATCGGCATCCTTGTCGTCGGCGTGTTGTTTGCGCACGGTTATCGCACGGTCCTGCCGGCGCCCGCGCTCGACGAGACTGTCGATGTCGGCTACGAGACGGCGGTTTTCGCGGGCGGCTGTTTCTGGGGCGTCCAGGCGGTTTTCGAGCACACGCGTGGCGTCACGCGCGCGGTCGCGGGGTATGCCGGCGGCGACAGCCAGGATGCGACCTACGATCTGGTGGCCACGGGCGAGACGGGCCATGCCGAGGCGGTCGAGGTCACATTCAACCCGGCGGAAGTCTCGTACGGCAAGCTGCTGCAGATATTCTTCTCGGTGGCGCATAACCCGACCGAGCTGAACCGGCAGGGTCCTGACATCGGGCCGCAGTATCGTTCGGTGTTGTTCACCACGAGCAAGGAACAGGCGGACGTCGCCACCGCCTATATTGCGCAGCTCTCCGAGGCCGAGACCTACGCCGACCCGATCGTCACCAAGGTGACGCCACTCACAGGGTTCTACGTCGCGGAAGAGTACCACCAGGACTACGTGGAGCGGCACCAGGACCAGATCTACGTCATGATGAACGATCTGCCGAAGCTCGTGAGCCTGAAGCAGATGTTCCCGCAGATGTGGCAAGAGCAGCCGAGACTGGTCCTCGCTGCGCAATTCTGAACGATTGTCGCGGAATTGAACGGTTTCGCGCGGGGACCATGGCTCGTGCGCCGAGCTGCCCATGCACCGATGGATGCGTCCGCCACCGTCACTATGTGTGTGCGTGGGAGGCGTTCTCAGCCGGAGACTAGGTGATGGATACGATGCGAACCGCGGCAGACGTGCTGCCGAAGCGCAGTTTCGGCCGCACCGATATGGAAATCACACCCCTGGGCTTCGGCGCCTGGGCGGTCGGCGGTAGTGGCTGGGCGGCGGGCTGGGGTGCGCAGGACGACGACGCCTCGATCGCCGCCATTCACCACGCGCTCGATCGGGGCGTGAATTGGATCGATACGGCGGCGGTCTATGGCCTTGGTCATTCCGAGGAGGTCGTGCGGCGTGCGCTCACCGACATCCCCAAGAGCGAGCGGCCGTATGTGTTCACCAAATGCGGTCTGGTGTGGGACGAAAAGGACCGCATGAAGCCCCCGCGCGAGGTCGGCGCGCCGGACAGCATCCGCCGCGAGGTGGATGCGTCTCTCACGCGGCTCGGCGTGGAGCGCATCGACCTCTACCAGATGCACTGGCCGGCGACCGATGGCACGCCGCTCGAGGTCTACTGGCAAACGCTGCTCGACCTGAAGAAGCAGGGCAAAGTCCGCGCGGTCGGTCTCTCCAACCACAATGCGGCGCAACTTGAGGCGGCGGAACGCCTTGGCCACGTGGACACGCTGCAGCCGCCGTTCTCCGCGATCCGCCGTGATGTCGCCACGGCCGAGCTGCCGTGGTGCGCCAGCCATGAGACAGGTGTGATCGTCTACAGCCCGATGCAGGCAGGGCTCCTCACCGGCCGCTTCACCGCGGAGCGGATGAAGACGCTCCCGAGCGAGGACTGGCGGACGCGGAGCGCCAACTTCCAGGGCGAAAAGCTGACGCGAAACCTAAAGCTCGCCGATGCAATGAACCCGATCGCCGAGCGCCACGGGGCGACGGTCGCGGCGGTGTCGGTCGCCTGGACGCTGGCCTGGCCTGGCGTCACCGGCGCCATCGTCGGCGCGCGGAGCCCCGAGCAGGTCGACGGCTGGGTGCGGGCGGCGACGCTGAAACTCACCGACGCGGACCTCACCGAGGTCGCCGAGGCCATCGAAGCGACCGGTGCCGGCAGCGGCCCAGCCAAGCCCGGCTGACACGGCAAGGTATTGTTGACCTTCTCACACTACCCTCGTTGGCCTCACCGACGAGGGCGGGCGGATGAGCACGAGCGAAATCGGGCCAATGCCGGCGTCGTCTTCCGCGCCGGGTGCACCCGTGGCGGCGCTGCTCGCCGCTACGGCGGGATTCCTCGTTTGGGTCGTGCTGTCTCTCGCGGTAAGCCGCGCATCGAACGGAGCGTTCGTCGTGCGCGAGGCATGGGATACGCCGCTCTATTTCGCCGTGGGTCTGCCCGTCCTTCTGGTGGTGGCGGCCATCGCCGGTTTGCTGCCGCCGGACAGGGTCTGGCGCTGGGCGCTGTGGTGGCCTCGGCCAGGCGGTGGCGATGGCGCTGGTCCATCCGCCCGGCTCCGACCTGGCGCTGCTGCCACTCGCGATCGTCTTCATCGGCGTGCCGCTGGCGCTGGTGCTGACGGTCCCGGCGATCCTCGGCGGCGTGATCGCCGCGGCGTGGTTGGGCGACCTCGCCTGCTCGTCTTGATTGACTCGCACGCGGGCGCCAGCGTAAATCACGCGGCGACTCTGGAAAGAGCCGGGAATACAAGTAAGCCGACCGGGGCCCAGACCCCGGAGGTCAGCGTCCGCCAGCGCGTTGCGCCCGCGGGCGCGTTTGGGCTTGGGCTGAACGGCAACGCGGCACTACGTAGGAGCGAGATGTTCGAATCCCTCTCGGAACGCCTCGGCGGCATCCTCGACAGGCTGACCAGGCGCGGCGCGCTGTCGGAGGCCGACGTCGGCGAGGCCATGCGCGAGGTGCGCCGGGCGCTGATCGAGGCCGACGTGGCGCTCGACGTGGTGCGCTCGCTTCACCGACAAGGTGAAGGCGCGCGCGGTCGGCCAGGACGTCATCCGCTCGGTGACGCCGGGCCAGATGGTGGTCAAGATCGTCCACGACCAGCTGGTCGAGATGCTCGGCTCGGAGGCGCAGCGCGATCGACCTCAACGCGCCGGCGCCGGTGCCGCTGATGCTGGTCGGCCTGCAGGGCTCGGGCAAGACGACGACGGCGGCGAAGATCGCGCGGCGGCTCGCCGACCGCGAGAAGCGCAAGGTCCTGATGGCCTCGCTCGACACGCGCCGGCCGGCGGCGCAGGAGCAGCTGAAGGTGCTCGGCGAGCAGGCCGGCATCGACACGCTGCCGATCGTCGCCGGCCAGTCGCCGGTGGAGATCGCGCGACGCGCGATCGAACGCGGCGCGGCTCGGCGGCTACGACGTGGTCATCCTCGACACCGCCGGCCGCACCCACATCGACGAGCCGCTGATGGTCGAGATGGCCGAGATCAAGGCGGCCGCCAACCCGCACGAGATTCTGCTGGTCGCCGACTCGCTCACCGGCCAGGACGCGGTCAACCTCGCCAACTCGTTCGACGAGCGGGTCGGGCATCACCGGCATCGTGCTGACCCGCGTCGACGGCGACGGGCGCGGCGGCGCGGCGCTGTCGATGCGCGCGGTCACCGGCAAGCCGATCAAGCTGATCGGCGTCGGCGAGAAGCTCGACGCGCTCGAGGATTTCGACCCCGCGCGCATCGCCGGCCGCATCCTCGGCATGGGCGACATCGTCGGGCTGGTCGAGAAGGCGGCGGCAGACGCTCGACGCGGAGAAGGCGGCCAAGGCCGCCGAGCGGATGCGCAAGGGCGTCTTCGACCTCGACGACCTCGCCGAGCAGCTCGGCCAGATGCAGAAGATCGGCGGCATGTCGGGCATGATGGGCATGCTGCCCGGCGTCGGCAAGATGAAGAAGCAGATCGACGCGATGGGCGTCGACGATTCCGTGCTTCAAGCGGCAGACGGCGATCATCTCGTCGATGACGCCGAAGGAGCGGCGCAAGCCCGGATATCCTCAAGGCCAGCCGCAAGAAGCGCATCGCCGCCGGCTCCGGCACGCGCGTCGAGGAGATCAACAAGCTCCTCAAGATGCACCGCCAGATGGCCGACATGATGAAGCAGATGGGCCGCGGCAAGGGCATGTTCGCCCGCATGGGCGGCATGCTCGGCATGGCATGGGCGGCGGCGCATGCCGCAATGGACCCGGCGGCGCTGGAGCGCCTCGCCAAGAGCGGCGGACTGCCCGGCGGTCTGCCCGGCGGCGGGCTGCCGGGTCTCTGCGGTCCCGGCGGGCCGAGGCTTCCCGGCCTCGGCGGCGGTCTGCCGACCTGCCGGGCCTGACGAAAAAGAAATGAATCGCGATTCAACCAGACACGCTCGAGCAAAGGAAACACGAATGTCCCTGAAACTTCGCCTTGCCCGCGCCGGCGCCAAGAAGCGGCCGTTCTACCGCATCGTCGTCGCCGACTCGCGCTTCCCGCGCGACGGCCGCTTCATCGAGATCGTCGGCACCTACAATCCGATCCTGCCCAAGGGCGACGAGAAGCGCGTGGTGCTCAACACCGAGCGCATCCAGCACTGGCTGAAGGTCGGCGCGCAGCCGACCGACCGCGTGCTGCGCTTCCTCGACGCCGCCGGCCTCGCCAAGCGCGCGGCGCGCAACAACCCGCAGAAGGCGATGCCGCGGCAAGAAGGCGCAGGAGCGGGCCGAGGCCGCGCGGCCGCGAAGGCCGCCGCCGCCAGCGAGGCCGAGGCGCCGGCCGAAGCCGGCTGCGCGAAGCCGCGGCGAGCGCGCGAGCAGGCGTGCGATGCGCCCGCAAGGACCGACGGTCGTCGTCGCCGCAGATCGGCGCCGCCCACGGGATCAAGGGCGAGGTGCGGCTGAAGTCGTTCACCGACGGCGCCGCTGGACGTCGCGGACTACGGCCCGCTCATGCCGCATCGACGGCCGCTCGTTCGAGATCGAGGCGGCGCGGCCGCCGCCGGGCCGGCGCGCGACATGCTGGTCGTGCGCTTCAAGGGCGTCGGCGACCGCGGCCGCAGCCGAGGCGCTGAACGGCATCGAGCTGTCGGTGCCCCGCGCGCGCCTGCCGGCAACCGGACGACGGACGAGTTCTACCACGCCGACCTGATCGGCCTTGACGCCGTAGACGGTCGACGGGCGGCGCTCGGAACGGTCGTCGCGGTGCAGCAATTACGGCGCCGGCGACCTCCTCGAAATCGCGCCGCCGCGAGGCGAGACCATCGCTGGTGCCGTTCACCCGCGCGGCCGTGCCGGAGGTCGATGTCGCCGGCGGGCGTGTCGTCGTCGATCCGCCGCCGGGGCTGATCGGAGGCGACGAGGGACGCGCGGCATGACCTTCCGCGCGACGCGTGCTGACCCTCTTTCCGGAGATGTTTCCCGGACCGCTCGGCGCGAGCCTCGCCGGGCGCGGCGCTCGCCGAGGGCCTTTGGTCGCTCGAGGTGCGCGACATCCGCGACGTCGGCGACCGACAAGCACCGCTCGGTCGACGACACGCCGGCGGGCGGCGGCCCGGGCATGGTGATGCGCGCCGACGTGCTCGGCGCGGCGATCGACGCGGCGAGCCCGGCGGGCGACGCGCGCCCGCGTCTGCTGATGAGCCCGCGCGGGCGGCCGCTCGACCAGGCGCTCGTGGCGGACCTCGCCATCCGGCCCGGGCGTGCTGATCGTCGCCGGCCGCTTCGAGGGCGTCGACGAGCGCGTCATCGAGGGGCGCGAGCTCGATCGAGGTTTCGATCGGCGACTACGTGCTCGCCGGCGGCGAGGTGGCGGCGATGGCGGTGCTCGACGCCGTCGTCACGGCTGCTGCCCGGTGTGATGGGTAACGCGCAGTCGGCGGCGAGCGAGAGCTTCGCCGGCGGGCTGCTCGAATATCCCCAGTACACGCGGCCGCAGGTGTGGGAGGGCCGGGCGATCCCGGAGGTGCTGACCTCCGGCGACCACGGCAGGATCGCCGAGTGGCGCCGCGCCGAGGCGATCCGGATCACGCGCGAGCGCCGGCCAGACCTCGATCCGCACGGCGCCGCGCCTATCGACAAGCCGGGACGACTAGAGTATGGAACCGCCCGGTTTCATCGGCCTGGACGCGGTTTGATGCGCGCGAGCGCTCGCCTCCGGCCGACAGGAAAAAAAGGTCCCGTCATGAACATCCTCCAGGAGATCGAGAAAGAGCAGATCGCCGCCATCGCAGGCGATCGCACGATCCCCGACTTCGCGCCCGGCGACACGGTCAGGGTCAACGTCAAGGTGACGGAGGGCACGCGTACCCGCGTTCAGGCCTACGAGGGCGTGTGCATCGCGCGCGCTGGCGGCGGCCTCAACGAGAACTTCACCGTGCGCAAGATTTCCTATGGCGAGGGCGTCGAGCGCGTCTTCCCGATCTATTCGCCGTCGATCGATTCGATCGAGGTGGTGCGCCGCGGCAAGGTCCGCCGGGCGAAGCTCTACTACCTGCGCGGCCGTCGCGGCAAGTCGGCGCGCATCGCCGAGAAGCAGGACTACCGCACCCGCACGGCCGAGATCGAGGCTGTGCTTGTTGCCGCGCCAGCCGAGGCGAAGAAGGACTAAGCTCCCGCTGGATTGCCGATTTCCACGCGCGGATTGTTTCGCGCGGCGCGGGTTGCTATCTAACCGCCCATGACGGCAATGGCTTCCTCCAAGGCCAGGGTACGCCCGCGGCGGCGGATGCGCGGCAGCTTCGATTTTGCGG
This sequence comes from uncultured Alphaproteobacteria bacterium, assembly GCA_963749755.1. Classification (GTDB taxonomy): domain Bacteria; phylum Pseudomonadota; class Alphaproteobacteria; order Rhizobiales; family Kaistiaceae; genus JBBDMC01. Next base: position 58,318 of record CAVVOK010000004.1, on the reverse strand, counting down.
CGCTTGGCGACCGCGACCGCATGCCATGGCGCTTCCTCGCCCGTCATATCACGGTCGACGGGCTTAGCGGCTGACGCCTCGCCGGCCGCGGCCGGCACCGCCCGCGCCCGGCCCGAACAGCAAGCCCCACTTCAGGACAAAACGTCCATGACCGCACCGCAGACGCTCTACGACAAGATCTGGGACGACCACCTCGTCGAGGAGGCCGACGACGGCACCGCGCTCCTCTATATCGACCGCCACCTCGTCCACGAGGTGACCAGCCCGCAGGCCTTCGAGGGCCTGCGGCTCGCCGCACCGCAAGGTGCGCGCGCCGGAGAAGACGCTCGCCGTGGTCGACCACAACGTGCCGACCACCGACCGCTCGCACGGCATCGAGAACCCGGAATCGGCGCTCCAGGTCGAGACGCTCGCCAAGAATGCCGCCGAGTTCGGCATCGAGTACTTCAACGAGCTCGACCACCGGCAGGGCATCGTCCACATCATCGGCCCCGAGCAGGGCTTCACGCTGCCGGGCATGACGATCGTCTGCGGCGACAGCCACACCTCGACCCACGGCGCGTTCGGCGCGCTCGCCCACGGCATCGGCACCTCGGAGGTCGAGCACGTGCTCGCCACCCAGACGCTGATCCAGAAGAAGGCGAAGAACATGCGCGTCACGGTCGACGGCAAGCTGCCGCCGGGCGTGACCGCCAAGGACATCATCCTCGCCATCATCGGCGAGATCGGCACCGCCGGCGGCACCGGCCACGTCATCGAGTACGCCGGCGAGGCGATCCGCGCCGCTCTCGATGGAAGGCCGCATGACGGTCTGCAACATGTCGATCGAGGGCGGCGCCCGCGCCGGCCTGATCGCGCCGGACGAGACGACCTTCGCCTACATCGACGGCCGGCCGAAGGCGCCGAAGGGCGAGGCGTGGGACATGGCGCGCGCGCTACTGGGAGACGCTGCCGTCCGGAGGAGGGCGCGGAGTTCGACCGCGAAGTGAGGCTCGACGCCGCCAGACGCTGCCGCCGCTCGTCACCTGGGGCACCAGCCCGGAGAACGTCATCACCATCGACGGCAGCGTGCCGGACCCGGCCGCGATCGCCGATCCCGACCGGCGCCGCGCGGTCGAGCGGGCGCTGGCCTACATGGGCCTGGAGCCGAACACGCGCGATCAAGGACATCGCCATCGACCACGTCTTCCTCGGCTCGTGCACCAACGGCCGCATCGAGGACCTGCGCGCGGCGGCGAAGATCGTCGCCGGCAAGCAGGTGCACGAGGGCGTCAGCGCGATGGTCGTGCCGGGCTCCGGCCTGGTCAAGGAGCAGGCGGAGGCGGAGGGGCTCGACGAGATCTTCAAGGCGGCCGGGTTCGAGTGGCGCGAGCCCGGGCTGCTCGATGTGCCTCGCCATGAACGAGGACCGGCTGAAGCCCGGCGAGCGCTGCGCCTCGACCTCGAACCGCAACTTCGAGGGCCGGCAGGGCTTCAAGGGCCGCACCCACCTGGTGTCGCCGGCGATGGCGGCGGCGGCGGCGATCGCCGGCCGCTTCGTCGACGTGCGCGAATGGCCGCGGTAGGGCTGTGCCGTACCTGAAATGAACGTGGCGGGCGAAGCCGCCCGCCACCTCTTAGGTCCGCCGGTTGCGATGTTTATGGGATCGGAGGCATGGGCATGCGTTCCGCTCCCGGCACGCTCGTCGCCAGCAGATGGAATGCCGCGTAGTCCCCGAGCGCCTGATACCGGGATCGTCCCACAGGGTATTGAACTCGTCGTCGCGCAGGATCTGGTTGTAGGTCTTCGGGTTCATCTTGATCGCCGTCGCAAGCGCGTCGACTGCGGCGGGAACGTCGTTCTGCGCGAGATAGACCTGGGCCTTCTCGACGAAGGCCGCGTCGCGGCCGGGGTCGAGCTCCAGTTCCTTGTCGATCGAGGCGAGCGCTCCTTCGTAGTCGCCTTTGGCGATGAGGCCGCTGGTCCTGCTGCCCATGCCGCGCGCCTGGATGACATTGTAGATGCGCCGCATCTCGGCGACCGGCTCGTCGGAGTTCGCTTTCGCCGCATGACCTTCCGAGTTCGCTGCACAGAAAAGTTGCAGGAGAGTCGGGTCGAGATTGGCGATGAGGCGCGCAGGATGCGCGCAATTTCGCGCCATGCGGCCCGGCGACCACCCCGAAAAAAAAGAACGCCCCGCGGGGAGGGTGCGCGGGGCGTCCGGGCCGCATGGGTGCTGGTGGCGTTACCAGGCGCGCGGCCAGACGGGGTAAACCGGCCGTCGCACCTGCGGATACACCCAGCGGCACGTCTCGCCGACCTTCACCACGCGCGACTGGAGCTTGCCGTGCGAGCGCCAGAAGACGCGCTGGTAGATCGGCTCGCAGACTTTCTGCGGATGATGAAACGGTTTGCCGAAGCTGAATCGCCAGTCGTGGCCGCCGACGGAGAACGCGAACGATGTCGCGTGCGGTTGCGATTCGGTGGCCGATGCCGGCGCCGCGGCAAGTGAGCCGAGCGCGATCATGCCGGTAGCCGCGATGGCGGTGAGGGTCTTGTGCAACATGGGGCTCATCCTTTTGGTGTCCGGTTCGCAGCCGGTCGTTGCGGAACGCCGGCCGTCATTGAGGCCTGTCCTAGGATTCGCGCGTTGAACCGATCCTGAGGCGACGGTTCATCCGCGGTTCATCATCGGACGCCGACAAGCGGCGGGCTCTTGACCGAAGCGAAAAAGACCGGGAAATGGTCGCCCTATGAATGACGCCCCAAACATCACCGTCAGGCCGCTCGGTCTCGCCGACGCGAACCAGTTCGCGCCGCTTCTGTCCGCCTACACGCAGGAACGGCGGCGCGGCGCGCCGCCCGCGCCCGACCGGTTCTACGCCGAGAAGCTGCTCAACGATCCGGTGTCGGAGATCATCGGCGCTTATCGCCAAGGCCAGCTCGTCGGGTTCGCCGTCTTCTTCGATCTTCCCGACACCATGAACGGGCTGCGCGCGGGGCAGCTCGACGACCTGTTCGTCATCCAGAGCGCGCGCGAGCACGGCGTCGGCCGCGTGCTGGTCGATACCGTGCTCAACGTCGGACGCCGGCGCGACTGGACGCATCTCCGCTGGATGGTGCCGGAGAGGCCGCCGAAGGCGCGGCTGCTCGCCGAGAAGCTCGCCCACAAGGGCGGCTGGGAGAGCTACGTGGTGCGCTTCGAGCGCGAGAGCCACGACGGATGAGCGAGGCTTGGGCGGAGCGGCAGGCGCCGTCCCTCGACGACATCGAGTTGATCGCGCGTGATGCTTTCGCCTCGCTGCCTGACACGTTCCGGCGGCTGGCCGGCGACATCCAGTTCCGCGTCGCTGAGTTTCCGGAAGACGACGTGCTCGACGACCTAGGCATCGAATCGGAATTCGGCATCCTGGGCCTGTTCCACGGCGTTGGCATGGCGCAGGACGACGCCACGTCAGCGACCGGCCAGATGCCCAACATGATCTGGCTCTACCGCCGGCCAATCCTCGATTATTGGGCGGAGCACGAGGAAACGCTCGGCGCGATCGTCAGCCACGTGCTCGTCCACGAGATCGGCCACCACTTCGGCCTCTCCGACGATGACATGGAGGCGATCGAGGCGGCGGCGGGGTAGCGGCCTTCAGCCGCCGGTCGCGACCGCCAGCGCCAACTCCGCAAGCTCGGTGAGCGACGATTCGCGGTCGGCCGCCTCGATGGTTTCGCCGGTCACGACCGAGTCGGTCATGGCGCACACGGTGAGTGCGCGCACGCCCAGACGCGCGGCGAGCGTGTAGAGCGCGTGCGTTTCCATCTCGACTGCCAGCACGCCGTGCGCGATCAGTGGGTCGTACGCGGCGCGCCCCTCCGGGTGATAGAACACGTCGGTCGAGGCGATGCCGCCGACGTGCCAGGCGAGGCCGCGTGCCTCGGCGATTCCGGCTGCGGCGGCGAGCAGGCGATAATCGGCGACGGGCGAGAACTGCCACGGTCTGAACACATCGCGGTTCATGGCGCCGTCGGTGCTTGCTGTCATCGCAATGACGATATCGCGGAGCTTCACGCGGGCGTTCAACCCGCCGCAGGTACCGACGCGGATCAGCGCCTTCGCGTCGTACGCGGTGACCAATTCTTCGACGTAGATCGCCAGCGACGGCTGGCCCATGCCGGTCGCCTGCACGCTCACCGGCTTGCCGGCGAAGCGGCCGGTGAAGCCGAGGGCGTTGCGCACGCCGTTGACCTGTCGGGCGTCGGTCAGAAACGTGTCGGCGATCCACTTGGCACGGAGCGGATCGCCCGGGAGCAGGACCACGTCGGCGTAGTCGCCCCGGCTGGCTTCGTTATGCGGCGTCACAAGGGGCCCCCCCGCTTGACCCGCCCGGCGCGGCAGCGCATGACAGCCGCCATCGGAAAGGTCGAGACCATGGACAAGTTCACTACTCTGACAGCCGTCGCCGCGCCGCTCAACATGATCAACGTCGATACCGACATGATCATCCCCAAGGACTACCTGAAGACGATCGAGCGGACCGGGCTTGGCAAGGGTTTGTTCGCGGAGCTTCGCTACACCGACGATGGCAAGGAGAACCCGGATTTCGTGCTCAACAAGCCGGCATACCGGCACGCCGAAATCCTGATCGCCGGGGACAACTTCGGCTGTGGGTCGAGCCGCGAGCACGCGCCGTGGGCGCTCAACGATTTCGGTATCCGTTGCATCGTTTCGACCGGCTTCGGCGACATCTTCTACAACAACTGTTTCAAGAACGGCATGCTGCCCATCCGCGTGTCGAAGGAAGACCTCGACAAGCTGATGGACGATGCGGCGCGCGGCGCCAACGCCACGATCACCATCGACCTCGACGCGCAGGAAATCCGCGGCCCCGACGGCGGCGTCATCAAGTTCGAGGTCGATCCGTTCAAGAAGCATTGCCTGCTGAACGGCCTCGATGAGATCGGGCTGACGCTCGAGAAGTCCGACAAGATCGCGACGTTCGAGAAAGGCGCCGAGTTGGCGCGGCCCTGGGCCTAGGCTACGGGCTCGCCTCGCGCTCCATCGCGTTGATTGCCTCCGCCATGGCAAGCGTGCGCTTCGCGGCGCGCTCATGAAGGCGTTCCACCATGCGGCCGTCGACGGTGAGGACGCCCCGCCCGGCGTTGGCGGGGTCGGCGAACGCACCCACGACCTGCCGCGCCCAGGCGATCTCCTCGGCGGTCGGGCCGAACACGCGGTTGGCGATGCCGATCTGGCTCGGGTGGATCAGCGACTTGCCGTCGAAGCCGAGGTCGCGGCCCTGATCACACTCGGCGGCGAAGCCGGCCGCGTCGCCGATATCGGTGAACGTGCCGTCGATCACCGCAATGCCGTAGGCGCGCGCGGCGAGGACCAAGGTTGCGAGGTGGGGCATCAGCGCCGCGCGTCCCGGGCGGACGCGCGCGCCAAGGGCCGCGGCGAGGTCGTTGGTGCCGGCGACGAAGCAAGTGATCGGCAGCCCGGGTGCGGCGGCGGCCGCCGCCATCGTGGCGGCATGAAGGATCGCGGAAGGCGTCTCGATCATCGCCCACAACGGCAATTCGGCGGGAGCACGGGTGGCGAGCAGCGCGGCGCGGGCGGAACCGATGTCCTCCGGCGAGGACAGCTTGGGGAAGAGCACCGCGTGCGGCCGCGTGTGGGCGACCATCGCCACGTCGTGGGCGATCCACGGCGTATCGTGACCATTGACGCGCACGACGACTTCGCTCGGCCCACCGCTGAGCGCAGCGACGGCGGCGGCGACCGCGTCGCGCGCTTCGTCCTTGCTTTCGGGCGCGACGGCGTCCTCCAGGTCGAGGATCATCGTGTCGGCCGTCAGCGTCTTCGCCTTCTCGATCGCGCGCGGATTCGATCCCGGTACGTAGAGAATGCTCCGGCGTGGCCTTACCCTTGGCGGCATGGTCTCTTTGCTCCGACGCGAGGGAAAGTCTAAACGACCTCCCGACACATTGAACAGCGGGGCGACGATGACCGATTTTCCGACAAGGCTAACTGACGGTTACCGGGCGTTCCGCTCGACGCGACTCGCGGCCGACGCGGCGCGGTACCGTGAGCTTGCCGAGCGGGGTCAGCGTCCGGAGATCATGATCGTCGGATGCTGCGACAGCCGTGCGGCGCCGGAGACGATCTTCGACGCGGCACCCGGCGAAATGTTCGTTCACCGCAACGTCGCCAATCTCATTCCGCCCTACGAGGATGCCGGCGGGCATCACGGCACGTCGGCGGCGATCGAGTTCGGCGTCACCGGCCTCGCCGTGCGCCAACTGGTGATCATGGGTCACGGGCGGTGCGGCGGTGTGGCGGCATTCCTTGAGGGGACGGGCGCGCCGGCCGATTTCATCGGGCCGTGGATCGCGCTGATGGCGCCGGCGAAGCGCTGGGTCGCCGAGGACGCGAGGGAAGCGGTGGAACGCCAACGGCAGATGGAGTTCGCCTCGGTACGGCAGTCGCTCGTCAATCTGATGACGTTTCCATTCATCCGCGAGCGGGTCGCTGACGGCCGCCTGACGCTGCACGGCGCCTGGTTCGACATCGCGAGCGGCGAGTTGCGCGTGTTCGACCCGGCGTCCGCGCGATTCCAGCCGCTGGCCGATCCGGCCTAGGGGCTGTCTTCCTCGAAGCGGTGGAAGACGCCGAAGCGGAAGCCGAAATAGGAGAGGGCGCCGCCGATGCCGCTCGACAGGACGATCGCCGCCACGAGCGGGAAGCTCGGCGCCACCAACAGCAGGATCGTGTAGCTCACGTAGGTGGCGCCGTTGGCGCTGGACGCCACGACGAAAAAGCGCACGAACTCCCTAACCGACGGCGCGTAGGGAACGTTGAACGTAATCCGGCGGTGCATCAGCCAGGCGACGAAGGTCGCCACGACGATGCCGAGGAGGCGGGAGGTGAAAGGGTCGAGGCCGACCTGAACCAGCACCCAGGTGACGCCGACATCGACGGCGAAGGCGGTCAGGCCAGAGAAGATGAAACCGCCCCAATGGCGGAACGATCGATGGTCGATGTGGCCGGTCCCCATGCTCCCCCCGTGGGCCGCCGCGTCAGGCGGCCCGGCGCTTCGGCAGGAGCAGCTTGCGGTTGACCAGTACCTCGGCAATCTGCACGGCGTTGAGCGCCGCGCCCTTCCTCAAGTTGTCGGAGACGACCCACATCATCAAGCCGTTTTCGACGGTCGCGTCCTCGCGGATGCGGCTGATGTAGGTGGCGTCCTCGCCCGCCGCCTCGTACGGCGTGACGTAGCCGCCAGGTTCGCGCTTGTCCACGACCAAGCAACCGGGTGCCTCGCGCAGGATGTCGCGCGCCTCGTCGGCGCTGATCTCGTTCTCGAACTCGATCGCGACCGCCTCGGAATGGGCAATGAACACCGGCACGCGGACGCAGGTCGCCACCAGCTTGATCTTCGGGTCGAGGATCTTCTTGGTTTCGGCCATCATCTTCCATTCCTCGCGCGTCGAGCCGTCCTCCATGAAGACGTCGATCTGCGGGATGACGTTGAAGGCGATGCGCTTGGGGAACTTCTTCGTCTCTATCGGGTCGGAAACGAACACCGCTCGGGTCTGGGTGAACAGCTCGTCGCTGGCCGCCTTGCCGGCGCCCGACACCGACTGGTAGGTGGCGACCACGACGCGCTTGATGCGCGCGCGGTCGTGCAGTGGCTTCAGCGCGACGACCAGTTGCGCGGTCGAGCAGTTCGGATTGGCGATGATGTTGCGCTTGGCGAAGCCCGCGGTGGCGTCGGCGTTGACCTCCGGCACGACGAGGGGCACGTCGGCGTCGTAGCGCCAGGCAGACGAATTGTCGATCACGACGCAGCCAACTTTGGCGATGCGCGGCGCCCACTCCTTCGCGACCGAGCCGCCGGCCGACATGAGGCAGATATCGGTGTCGGAGAAGTCGTAGTCCTCGAGCGCCTTCACCTTGAGCACGCGGTCGCCGAAGGAGACCTCGGTGCCGACGCTTCGCCGCGAAGCGAGTGCCACGACCTCGTCGGCGGGGAAGCCGCGCTCGTCCAGCACGGACAGCATCTCGCGCCCGACGTTACCGGTGGCGCCGGCGACCGCGACCTTGTAGCCCATGTTCCCTACTCCGTTCCTTTCGGCCACGCGTTTTCGCAGCCCGGTTTTGCTCTCGCCGGCTGCGCGCCGGCACGAGGGGACCGAGCGGCGCGCGGCGGACTCAGGCGGTCTTGGTGGTTTTCTTCGTCGCCGTTGGGGTAATAGAATCGCGAACGCCGTCGGCACGGCGACGGTCGACGATGGCGGACGAGTTGGCAGAACGCGAGATCATTGGAAGCAGCGCGCGTGTACCCCGCAGAAACCGGCCTCTTCTACGCGAACGTCCGATGAAGTCAACGGACATGCGGCTCGTGGCGATGATGGCGGTAACGAGCTGTTTGTTCGGCATAGTGCCCGGCGCGGCCGCGGAGCGCATGCCGGCGGGGGAGATCGGCCGCACCTTTTCCGGCATGACGCTCGACGGCGTTTACGCCAGCGGGCTGTTTTTCACCGAGACGTATCACGAGGACCAATCCATACGGTACTGGGATACCAACGCTGCCGACAGCGGCCGCTGGTTTGTGCGCAACGGCCAGCTCTGTACCTTCTACCGGAACCAGCAGGGCGCCTGCTTCATCGTCGATCGCGACGGCGACAATTGCTTCACCTTCTACGAACCCTCGCCCGACGATGCCACGGTCCCGCTGCCCGATTGGACTTCGCGGGGCTGGGACCGCCGGAAGTCCGCGACCTGCCCGACGCCACCCGAAGCGGCGATCTGACGCGTCGGCCGGCCCGCAAGCGGGTTGACCCGTCGTTCGCCGGTGTCTAATTTGCGAATAGTTCTCATTTGCAGGTTGTCGCTGTGCGGCACGTTGCCATCAACGGAACTGGAGCGGGCGCAAAGGCGCCATGGCGCTTCGCGCGTCGCGCGGACGAGGCAAGCCTTGCCGAGGTCAACGCGACGATCGCGGTGCCGCAAGGCGGCTCGTGGCTGAGGCGGCTGTTCGCGTTCGCCGGGCCGGGCTACATGGTGTCCGTCGGCTACATGGACCCGGGTAACTGGGCGACCGATCTCGCGGGCGGCTCTCGCTTCGGCTACACGCTCCTCTCCGTCATCCTGCTCTCCAACCTCATGGCGATCCTGCTCCAGGCGCTCGCCGCCCGCCTTGGCATCGTCACGGGACGCGACCTCGCGCAGGCGTGTCGGGACCACTATCCGCGCGCGCTCAACCTCGCGCTCTATGTGCTGTGCGAACTCGCGATCGTCGCGTGCGATCTCGCCGAGGTGATCGGAACGGCTATCGCGCTCCAGTTGCTGTTCGGCATCCCGCTCATCGGGGGCGCGCTGATCGCGGCGCTCGATGCGTTCCTCGTGTTGTTCCTGATGAGCAAGGGCTTCCGCTGGCTCGAGGCGTTCATCGTCGCGCTGCTTATCGTCATCGCGGGGTGTTTCGCGATCGAGATCGTGGCTGCGGCACCTCCGGTCGCGGAACTTGTGCGCGGCTTCGTGCCGTCGCCCGAGATCGTGACCAACCCGGCGATGCTCTACATCGCCATCGGCATCCTCGGCGCGACGGTGATGCCGCACAACCTCTATCTGCACTCGGCGATCGTCCAGACGCGCGCCTACGAGCGGAACGACGAGGGCCGGCGCGACGCGATCAAGTGGGCGACCACGGACAGCACGATCGCGCTGATGCTGGCGTTGTTCGTCAACGGCGCGATCCTGGTGGTGGCGGCGGCGACCTTCCACACTAGCGGCAACGCCGACGTCGAGGAGATCCAGGACGCCTACCGGTTGTTGTCGCCGCTGCTCGGGCTCGGCATCGCCTCGACGCTGTTCGCTGTCGCGCTGCTTGCCTCGGGTCTCAACTCGACGGTCACGGCGACGCTCGCGGGGCAGATCGTCATGGAGGGCTTTTTGCGGCTTCGCCTGCCGCACTGGGCGCGGCGGCTGGTGACACGCTCGGCGGCGATCGTGCCGGTGATCGTGGTGACGGCGCTTTACGGCGAGAGCGGCACCGCCAAGCTGCTGGTGCTCTCCCAGGTGATCCTGTCGATGCAGCTCCCGTTCGCCGTGATCCCGCTCGTCCAGTTCGTGTCGGACAAGCGCAAGATGGGTGGGTTCGCTATCTCGCGCGCGCTGGCGGTGCTTGCCTGGATCGTCGCCGGCGTGATCGTGGCATTGAACGTGAAGCTGCTCGTCGACGTCGTGTTCGCTTGAGCCGCGTCCGTTAGGCGGCGGCGTCGAGCGCGGCGACGATCGCCTTCCCCATCGCCTCGGTGCCGACTTTGTCGGTTCCCGGCTGCCAGATATCGCCGGTCCTAAAACCCCGGTCGAGGACGGTGGCGATGGCGCGCTCCACTCGGTCCGCGAGGTCGCCCAGGCCAAAGGAATAGCGGAGCGCCATCGCGAAGCTCGCGATCATGGCGATGGGGTTAGCGATCCCCTTGCCGGCGATGTCCGGCGCGGAGCCGTGCACAGGCTCGTAGAGCGCCTTGCGGCGACCGGTGTTCGGGTCGGGGCTGCCGAGCGAAGCCGACGGCAGCATGCCGAGCGAGCCGGTCAGCATCGCCGCCACGTCCGACAGCATATCGCCGAACAGATTGTCGGTGACGATCACGTCGAACTGCTTGGGCGCGCGCACCAACTGCATGCCGCCGGCGTCGGCGAGCATGTGCTCCAGCGTCACGTCGGAATACTCCCGTGCGTGGGTGGCTTCGACCACGTCATGCCACAGAACGCCCGACTTCATGACGTTGCGCTTCTCCATCGACGTGACCTTGTTCCGCCGGGTGCGGGCGAGATCGAAGGCGACACGCGCGATGCGTTCGATCTCGTGGGTGTCGTAGACCTGCGTGTCGATGGCGCGCTTCTCGCCGTTGGGGAGATCGGTGATGGTCTTCGGCTCGCCGAAATAGACGCCGCCGGTCAGCTCGCGCACGATCAGCAGATCGAGCCCCTCGACGAGATCCCGCTTCAACGACGACGCGTCGGCGAGCGCGGGATAGACGATCGCGGGCCTGAGGTTCGCGAAAAGCTCCAAATCCTTGCGCAATCGCAGCAGTCCGGCCTCGGGGCGTACCTCATACGGGACGCGGTCCCATTTCGGTCCGCCGACGGCGCCGAAGATGACGGCGTCTGCGGCGAGCGCCTTCGCCATGGTCGTCTCGGATACCGCCTGGCCGTGGGCGTCGTAGGCGGCGCCGCCGACAAGGTCCTCCTCGGTCTCGAAGGTGTCGCTGCCCTGGGCATTCACCCACGCGACGATGCGTTTCACTTCGGCCATGACCTCGGGGCCGATGCCGTCGCCGGGAAGGAGCAGGAGGTTGTGTGTGGTCAAGGAATGGCCGTCCGAATGGCGGGAATGCGGTCCTAAAGGGCAAGGAGCGCGAAGGCAAGGACCCGTGCTCCATTCACAAGGGGAACAAAGGCGTCTCGATACGCTTGATACGAGGATGCAAATCGTTGCCGAGAAGGCCGAGTAGGTTGAGGCGGACCGATCATACGTCGACCGACCGCGAAGAGTGGGATGATCGTCTGCACCCAATCAACGAAGATATCGCTTTTCAACGCCGCACTTGGCGCGTGCAACGGGTGGGCTGGTTCGTCTTGGCCATCTTTGTGCTGGCGGCGGCGGTGGGGCTTTTCTCAGAGGGGCCGCTAAGCCGCACAACTGCGACCGGAGATCGCCTGAACATCGTGTATGAGCGCTTTCAGCGATACGCCGCGGCCACGGGCCTTCGGGTTACGATGACGCCGCGTGCCGGTGCTGCGGACATGAGCCTCCGGATCGGCCGCGATTTTCTGGACGACTTCACGATAGAGAGAATGAATCCCCAGGCATCTGCGGCACGACCGGATTCCGGTGGGATCGTTTTCCTGTTCCCGGCTCCGAGCGTCGGTGCAGCCACCGTATATCTCGGTGTCCGGCCGAAGGGTATCGGGCTCAATCGCAGCACTTTCGCGCTCGACGATACCGATGCCGTGATGCTGACGCAGCTTATCTACCCGTGAGGCAAACATGGATGCCGTGCTCCGCGCCGTCACCGTCTATGCTTTCCTCCTGATCCTGTTTCGCTTGGCCGGCCGCCGATCGCTGTCGGAAATCAATACCTTTGATTTCGTCCTGCTGTTGATCGTCGGCGAGGCGACCCAGCAGGCTTTGCTCGGCGACGACTTTTCGGTGATCAACGCGTTCATTGTCATTGGCGTCCTTATTGGCATCGACATCCTCCTGGCGCTCATCAAGGCGAGGTCTCAACTAGTCGCCAAGCTCGTCGAGGGTGTGCCGATGGTGTTGGTGGAAAATGGCGTGCCGCTGAAGGACAGAATGCGACGGGCGCGAGTGGACGTCTCCGACGTGCTCGAGGCGGGGCGCGAACTTCAAGGGTTGGAGCGTCTCGATCAGATCAAATTTGCCATCCTGGAGGTCAGTGGCCGCATCACGATCGTTCCGCAATCCGGCGAGCCCCGGTAGCCTCCGCGGCGCGCTGGGATTGCGGCCGGCGCCGCCTTTGACGGTCACCTAATCCGGCGCTAGAACACGGCGGCAATTTCTCCGGGGCTCAGCACATCAGACATGTCCAGCGCCGATATCAAGGCAAGCCGCCCGCTTTCGCCGCACCTGCAAATCTATCGCTGGCGCATGACCATGGCGATGTCGATCGCCCACCGGATCACCGGCGGCGCCCTCTATTTCGGCATCCTGCTCCTGGTCTGGTGGCTGGTGGCGGCGGCGAGCGGGCCGGGCGCGTTCAATGTCGCCAATGCCGTCCTCGGCTCATGGTTCGGCCTGATCGTGCTCTTCGGCTTGTCGTGGTCGCTGATCCACCACATGCTCGGCGGTCTCCGCCATTTTCTGTGGGACTTCGGCATTGGTTTCGACAAGCCGGCGCGCGATCAACTGGCGATGTGGAACCTCATCGGCTCTGTGGCGATCACGGTGATCGTCTGGGCGATCGCACTGGTGGTGCGGTGATGGGCATGCGCACACCTCTCAGCCGCGTTCTCCACTTCGGCTCCGCCCACGCGGGGACGCACGATTTCTGGCGGATCCGGCTCACGGGGGCGGCCAACGTCCTGCTCGTCATCGCCTTCGTGATCGTGTTGATCGCCACGGTTGGCAAGCCCTACGGGGAGACGGTCGCGATCCTCGGTTCGCCGTTCGTCGCCGCGTTGTTCGTGCTCCTCATCGCCACTACGGCGATCCACATGCGCATCGGCATGCAGGAGATCATCGAGGACTACGTCCACACCGAGGGGCTGAAGATCCTCTGCCGCGTGGGGAACACGTTCTTTGCAGTCGCCGTCGCCGTCGTCGCGATCGTCGCGATCCTGAAACTCGCGGTGGGGGCCTGACGGAATGGCGGAAAACGGCGCCAACGGTGGCAACGGCAAGCGCGCGCCGGGCGTGAACGGTCGCGCCTATCCTTTCGTCGACCACACCTTCGACGTGGTGGTGGTGGGGGCCGGCGGTTCGGGCCTGCGCGCGACGCTCGGCGCGAGCGAGATGGGCCTCAAGACCGCCTGCGTGACCAAGGTCTTCCCTACGCGCTCGCATACGGTGTCGGCGCAGGGTGGCATCGCCGCCTCGCTCGGCAACATGGGCCAGGACGACTGGCGCTGGCATATGTACGACACCGTCAAGGGATCGGACTGGCTGGGCGACCAGGACGCGATCGAATACCTCTGTCGGGAGGCGCCGGCGGCGGTCTACGAGCTGGAGCACTACGGCCTGCCGTTCTCGCGTACCGAGGACGGCAAGATCTACCAGCGGCCGTTCGGCGGCATGACCACCGAGTTCGGCGAGGGCCCACCGGCGCAGCGCACGTGCGCCGCGGCCGACCGCACCGGCCACGCCATGCTCCACACGCTCTATGGCCAGTCGCTCCGCCACGCGGCCGAGTTCTTCATCGAATATTTCGCGCTTGACCTCATCATGGAGGACGGTGCTTGCCGTGGCGTCGTGGCGCTCTGTCTTGAAGACGGCACCCTCCACCGTTTTCGCGCGCACAAGACGATCCTGGCGACCGGCGGCTACGGGCGCATCTATGCGACCTGCACCGGCGCGCATACGCAGACCGGCGACGGCAACGGCATGGTGCTCCGCGCCGGTCTGCCGCTCCAGGACATGGAGTTCATCCAGTTCCATCCGACCGGTATCGTCGGCGCGGGCTGCCTGATCACCGAGGGCGTACGCGGCGAGGGCGGCTATCTCACCAACTCCGAGGGCGAGCGCTTCATGGAGCGCTACGCGCCCCACGCCAAGGATCTCGCCTCGCGCGACGTGGTCTCGCGGGCGATCACTATCGAAATCCGCGAGGGTCGCGGTGTCGGCCCGAACAAGGACTACATCGACCTCAACCTCGCGCACCTGGATTCGGCGGTGATCCACGAGCGGCTGCCGGGCATTGGCGAACTCGCCCGCATCTTCTCGGGCGTCGATGTCACCAAGGAGCCGATCCCCGTGCTGCCGACGGTGCATTACAACATGGGCGGCATCCCGACGAACTACCACGGCGAGGTGCTGACCAAGGTCGACGGCGAGGAGAAGGTGGTCGAAGGGCTGATGGCGGTTGGCGAGGGGGCCTGCGTTTCGGTCCACGGCGCCAACCGGCTCGGGTCCAACTCGCTGATCGATCTCGTCGTGTTCGGGCGTGCCGCCGCGACTCGCTGCCGCGAGGCGATCGAACCGGGGGAGAAGCACATGGACCTTCCCAGGGGCGCTGGCGACGCCGCGATCGCGCGCCTCGATCGGCTGCGCCACGCCGACGGCAGCGCGTCCACGGCCGAGCTTCGCGCGCGCATGCAGAAGGTGATGCAGGACAACTGCGCCGTCTTCCGCACCGGCGAGGTGCTGGCCGAGGGCCACGAACGCATCCACGAGGTGTGGAATGTGAGCGACGATATCCGCGTCGCCGACCGCTCGCTCATCTGGAACAGCGACCTCATCGAGACGCTCGAATACGAGAACATGATCGTGCAGGCGGTGACGACGATGGACTCGGCCGCCAATCGGAAAGAGTCACGCGGCGCGCACGCCCGCGAGGACTACCCGGACCGGGACGACAAGAACTGGATGAAGCACACGCTTGCTTTCATCGACCCGGAGAAGCATGCGGTGAGGCTGGACGACCGTCCGGTGCACGCGTTCACGCTGACCAACGAGGTCCAGTACATCCAGCCCAAGGCGCGCGTGTACTAGCCGGTTGCTTTTCACGCGCTACGTCGGAAGGTTGAGATTTCTTGCGCTGCTTCTACCTGAAGTAGAAGATGGCGGCGATGCTTGCGTCATGGTTTCCGTCTAATTCCGCTGAAATATCAGTCGCTTGTCCTGCAGGCGGGGCGTTCGCGGCACGCGCTGGGGGACGTTAACCCCGTCTACCCCCTGAAAATGCATGACGTTGGGCGCGGATTCGCCTATCCTGGCGGCGTCGAATTCGACCAGAATTCGTAAGCATATCCGTAGGTTAGCGGCGTAGCTCGGAGTTCAAGGGCGTACCTTCAGTACCGCTCGCACGTTTGTCGCGACGGAACCGCGTTCAAAGCCAGGATCGATAGCCGCATGGCGCTCGCCACACTTTCTCCTTCGGGGTATTCGGTCAAACCGCTGCCGGAGAAACTGGGATACCAGCCCGGAAGCTCCGTGGTGTTCGTCGCTTTGCCGACAGAACTGGCGGACCTCGTCCACGCGTGCGAGTTCGCCAAGGTCGCGCGGCGCCAGGATTGGTCGCGGCCGATCGGTCCGGGCAACTACGATGTCATCCACGCCTTCACCAAGAGCCGCGCCGAGTTGGCGGGAGGGTTGAAGAAGCTTCGCAGAGCGCTGGACCCCGACGGCATGATCTGGATCTCGTGGCCGAAGAAGGCCGCGGGCGTCCCGACCGACGTGACCGAGGACGTTGTCCGCGCCGAAGCGCTGAAACTCGACTTGGTCGACGTCAAGGTGGCCGCGATCGACAACACCTGGTCGGGCCTGAAGCTGGTCATCCGCGTCGCGCATCGCTGACGTTTTCGTCCGGTCCTACCCGTGCGGGCAATGGACCGCGCGGGTGAAATCCCCTATGCAATCGTCAACGCGTGGCGGGGGTATCTCCAGGCATGGTTCAGTTCAATCTTCCGAGAAATTCCAGGGTCGGCGAGGGCAAGGTTTGGCCGCGTCCAAACTCGTCGAAAGTGACCGAATTCCGTATCTATCGCTGGAATCCGGACGGCGATGCGAACCCTCGGATGGACACGTATTACGTCGACCGCAACGACTGCGCGCCGATGGTCCTCGACGGCCTCATCTGGATCAAGAACAAGGTCGATCCGACGCTGACGTTCCGCCGTTCGTGCCGCGAGGGCGTGTGCGGGTCGTGTGCCATGAACATCGACGGCGAGAACACGCTCGCCTGTACCAGGGCGATGGACGACGTCAGCGGCCGGATCGACGTCCGCCCGCTTCCGCATCAGCCGGTGATCAAGGACCTGGTGCCCGATCTCACTACGTTCTATGCCCAACTCCGCTCGATCGAGCCGTGGCTTCACACCGAGACGCCGGTGCCGGAGAAGGAATGGCGGCAGAGCCACGACGACCGCGTCAAGCTCGACGGTCTCTACGAGTGCATCCTGTGCGCCTGCTGCTCGACCTCGTGCCCGTCTTACTGGTGGAACGGCGAGCGCTTCCTCGGTCCGGCGGTGCTGCTCCAGGCCTACCGCTGGCTCATCGACTCCCGTGACGAGGCGACGGGCGATCGGCTCGATAACCTCGAGGATCCGTTCCGCCTCTACCGTTGCCACACCATCTTGAACTGCGCGCAGACTTGCCCGAAGGGCCTCAACCCGGGCAAGGCGATCGCGGAGGTCAAGAAAATGATGGTGGAGCGGAGCGCCTAGCGGCAATCCCTTTCGGGGTTCCATCGTCCGATCCAGTCCCTATCTCTGAACGGTACGCCGTGTCGTTCAGAGGAGATGACGGTATGGACAAGAAAGACGACAAGGTCGCCGCTTTCACGGGTGCTCCGTGGACGATCGAGGCCATCGAGAAGCTCAAGAAGCTGTGGAGCGATGGCGTGCCGGCCGACATGATCAGCCAGACGTTGGCGCGGCCGGAGAACGTGGTGCGCGCCAAGGCCGCCGAACTCGGCCTGCCGCAGCACGTCGACTGACCCTTTGCCTGCGGCCGTCGGCCACGGCTGGATCGCGCGCCGGCGGTCGCCTCAGCGGCGAAACGGGTTACAATCCTACGCTATGATTCGCCTCTAACCTCATGTAAGAGACCGTTGATGGCGACCAGACATATCGCGCCGATCGTATTGGCGATCGCCTTGGCGGGCTGCGGGTCGGTCGGGGCGATCAATCTTCCGTGGAAGCGCGACCGGGCGCCGTCGCTCGATCCGGCGGCCTTGCCGCCGGTGGAAAGCTCGCAGCTTCCGCCTCCGGTCGATGGGTCGGCCGACGGGACGTTGGAGCCGCTGCCGCAGCCGGGGCAGGACGTCGCGTCGCTCAATGCGCCGCCCGCAACCACCGGTCTCGGCCGCACGGATCTTCTCGGCGGGTGGACCATCACCGCCGGCGGCGATTCCTGCCAGTTATTCATGACGCTGACGAGTTGGACCGGGGGGTATCGCGCCTCCACGCGCGGCTGCAGCAGCGACTTTCTGAAATCGGTCTCCGCCTGGAACCTTCAGGGCAACCAGGTGATCCTTGCCGGCCAAGGCGGCACGCCCATCGCCCACCTTCAATCGGCAGGCACCAATCGGTTCGACGGCACTGTCGATACCCAGGGCGCGCCGGTGACCTTCTACCGCTGACCCGCGTCGTCGAGCGATCGGTCATACCGCCCACCGATGCCGTTTCGATGCGGCTGATGCTTGCGCTGCAGCATCAATCGGGATAGTCAACCGCCACGTCTCGTTCGGGGCGCATTTGCTTCCATTTCCCGCTTGTGAGGGGACTGCGGCTTTCCATGGCTCGTGCACGCATTGCGCTGATCGGCGCTGGTCAAATCGGGGGTACGCTCGCGCACCTCGCCGGCCTCAAGGAACTGGGTGACGTCGTTCTGTTCGACGTGGTCGAGGGTGTGCCCGACGGCAAGGCCCTGGATATCGCCGAGGCCTCGCCGGTTGGTGGCTTCGACATCGCTTTCGCCGGCACGTCCGGGTATGCCGCGATCAAGGGCGCCGATGTGGTGATCGTCACCGCGGGTGTGCCGCGCAAGCCGGGCATGAGCCGCGACGATCTCCTCGAGATCAACCTGAAGGTGATGGAGCAGGTCGGCGCGGGTATCAAGAAATACGCGCCGAAGGCGTTCGTCATCTGCATCACCAACCCGCTCGACGCGATGGTATGGGCGCTGCAGAAGTTCTCGGGACTCCCGAAAGACATGGTGGTGGGGATGGCCGGCGTGCTCAACTCGGCACGTTTCCGCCACTTCCTGGCGTCGGAATTCGACGTGTCGATCGAGGACGTGACCGCGTTCGTGCTCGGTGGCCACGGCGACACGATGGTGCCGCTCATTCGCTACTCGACGGTCGCCGGCATCCCGCTGCCGGACTTGGTCAGCATGGGCTGGACGACCAAGAAGCGCATCGACGAGATCGTGCAGCGCACGCGCGACGGCGGCGCCGAGATCGTGGGGCTATTGAAGACCGGCTCGGCGTTCTACGCGCCGGCGCACGCCGCGATCGCAATGGCCGAGAGCTACCTGAAGGACAAGAAGCGGGTAATGCCCTGCGCCGTGGCGCTGAAGGGCGAATACGGCATCAAGGACCGCTACATCGGTGTGCCCGTGGTGATCGGCGCCAAAGGCGTCGAGCGGATCATCGAGATTGAGCTCAACAAGCCGGAGCGGGCCATGTTCGACAAGTCGGTGGAGGCGGTCGAAGGGCTGGTCTCGGCCTGCGTGAAGATCGTGCCCGCCCTCGGCAAGTGACGGCGCCGCTCAGGGGGGCAGGTCGCGCATGAACATCCACGAGTATCAGGCGAAGGCGCTGCTGAAGACATACGGCGCCCCGGTTTCGAACGGCGTCGCCATATTCGACGCCAACGAGGCGGAAAAGGCGGCGCGCGATCTCGGCGGACTGATTTGGGTCGTCAAGTCGCAGATCCACGCCGGCGGGCGCGGCAAGGGCCGCTTCAAGGAAGCCGCCGCGGGGGACAAGGGCGGCGTCCGCTTGGCGCGCTCGGTCGCCGAGGTCGTCGCCGACGCCCGTCAGATGCTCGGAAACACGCTTGTCACCAAGCAGACCGGGCCGGACGGCCGCGTCGTGCGGCGCCTCTACATCGAGCACGGCTCTGACATCGCGCGCGAGCTCTACCTTTCGTGTCTCGTCGATCGCTCCGTCGGCAAGGTCGCGTTTATCGCGAGCCAGGCGGGCGGGATGGATATCGAAGAGGTCGCGGCGAAGACGCCGGATAAGATCGTCACCGTCCATGTCGATCCCGCCGCGACAGATCTCATCGATGTCGGGATGGCGGTGGCGGCCGGCCTCGGGCTTTCCGGCGACCGCGTCGACCAATGTGTCCGCCTCATCAGCGCGCTCTACGCGGCGTTCGTCGGCAAGGACATGAGCCTGCTGGAGGTCAATCCGCTGATCGTCACGGAGGACGGGCGGCTGGTCTGCCTCGACGCCAAGGTGACGTTCGACGACAACGCGCTGTTCCGTCATCCGGACGTCGTGGAGTTGCGTGACACCGACGAGGAAGACCCCAAGGAGATCGAGGCGGCGAAGTACGACCTCTCGTACATCGCGCTCGACGGCACCATCGGCTGCATGGTGAACGGGGCCGGGCTCGCCATGGCGACCATGGACATCATCAAGCTCTACGGCGCGGAGCCGGCCAACTTCCTTGATGTCGGCGGCGGCGCGACCACGGAGAAAGTGACCGCCGCGTTCAAGATCATCACCGCCGACCCTAAGGTGAAAGGCATCCTGGTCAACATCTTCGGCGGCATCATGCGCTGCGACGTGGTCGCGGAGGGCATCGTCACGGCGGTGCGCGAGACGGGCCTCAAGGTCCCGCTGGTGGTCCGGCTGGAAGGCACCAACGTGGAGGCCGGCAAGAAGATCGTCGCCGATTCCGGTCTCAACGTGATCAACGCCGACGACCTCGACGACGCGGCTCAGAAGGTCGTCAAAGCGGTGGGGGCCGGCTGATGGCTATTCTCGTCGACAGCCGCACCAAGGTCATTTGCCAGGGCTTTACCGGCAAGACCGGAACGTTCCACTCCGAGCACGCGATCGCCTACGGTACCAAGATGGTCGGCGGCGTGTCGCCGGGCAAAGGCGGCCGCACGCACCTCGGCCTGCCGGTGTTTGACACCGTCGCCGCGGCCAAGGACGCAGTCGGCGCCGACGCGACCGTCATCTACGTGCCGCCGCCGTCGGCGGCCGATGCGATCATCGAGGCGGTCGAGGCGGAAATCCCGCTGATCGTCAGCATCACCGAGGGCATCCCGGTGCTGGACATGGTGCGCGTCAAGGCGCGGCTTGCGGGATCGAAAAGCCAGCTCATCGGGCCCAATTGCCCGGGCGTCATCTCGTCGGGTCAGTGCAAGATCGGCATCATGCCGGGCAACATCTTCGCCGACGGTTCGGTCGGCATCGTGTCGCGCTCCGGCACGCTCACCTACGAGGCGGTGTTCCAGACGACCAACGAGGGGCTCGGCCAGTCCACCGCCGTCGGCATTGGCGGCGATCCGGTCAAGGGCATGGAATTCATCGAGGTCCTCGAGATGTTCCTCGCCGACAAGGCGACCAAATCGATCGTCATGATCGGCGAGATCGGCGGCTCGGCGGAGGAAGACGCCGCGGCGTTCATCAAGTCAGAGGCCGCGCGCGGGCGCGGCAAGCCGGTGGTTGGCTTCATCGCTGGCCGTACGGCGCCCCCTGGACGACGCATGGGCCATGCCGGCGCCATCATCTCAGGTGGCCGCGGCGGTGCCGAGGACAAGATCGAAGCGATGAAATCCGCGGGTATTGCAGTCGCCGATTCGCCGGCGCGGATCGGGCGAACCTTGGTCGAGGTCTTGAAGGGCTGACGGTACCTCCCAAATCTGTCGTTGATTCCAGTGCGTTCGATCGCTAGAGCGTGGCGAGTGGCCGCGCGACTGTTGAGAGCGGGACCCTCCCTCCTGCGAGCAAAAAAATGGCACGCCAAGACGCGAACCAGGCATTCGCGGAAACCTCCTTTCTCTACGGCGCGCAACGCGCCATTCCTGGAAGAGCTCCACGCCCGCTATAGCCGTGACCCGGCTGCCGTCGATGCCGAATGGCGGGCCTTCTTCGAGGGCCTGAAGGACGCACCCGACGCGGTCGCCGCGGAGGCGCGCGGTGCCCCGTGGCGGCGGCCCGACTGGCCGCCGCTGATCGACGGCGAACTGGTTGCCGCGCTCGACGGCAACTGGCAGGCGAAGCGACGCGCGCAGAAGATCAAGGCGGGCGCTCGCGGCGCGCGGCCGCGAGATCAGCGACGGCGCCGTTCAGCAGGCGACGCGCGATTCGGTCCGCGCGCATCATGATGATCCGCGCCTATCGCATGCGCGGCCACTTCCACGCCGAGCTCGACCCGCTGGGCCTGGAGGGCGCCCGAACGAGGCCGAGCTCGATCCGGCCTCCTACGGCTTCACCCCGGCCGACTACGACCGCAAGATCTTCATCGACCACGTGCTCGGCCTCGAGTTCGCGACGGTCCGCGAGATGCTGGAGATCCTGCGGCGCACCTACTGCTCGACGCTCGGCGTCGAGTTCATGCACATCTCCGATCGCGGCGGAGAAGGGCTGGATCCAGGAGCGCATCGAGGGGCCGGACAAGGGCATCGCGTTCACGCCGGAAGGCAAGCGCGCGATCCTCAACAAGCTGGTCGAGGCCGAGGGCTTCGAGAAGTTCATCGACGTCAAGTACACCGGCACCAAGCGCTTCGGCCTCGACGGCGGCGGAATCGACGGTGCCGGCGCTGGAGCAGATCATCAAGCGCGGCGGCCAGCTCGGCCTGAAGGAAATCGTGCTCGGCATGGCCCACCGCGGCCGGCTCAACGTTCTCGCCCAGGTGATGGGCAAGCCGCACCGCGCCATCTTCCACGAGTTCAAGGGCGGCTCGGCGTCGCCGGACGACGTCGAGGGCTCGGGCGACGTCAAGTACCACCTCGGCGCCTCGTCGGACCGCGAGTTCGACGGCAACAGGGTGCACCTGTCGCTCACCGCCAACCCGTCGCACCTCGAGATCGTCGATCCGGTGGTGCTCGGCAAGGCGCGCGCCAAGCAGGACCAGCATGCCGACAAGCCGCGCGGCGAGATCGTGCCGCTCGATCAGCGCGCGCGCGTGCTGCCGCTGCTGATCCACGGCGATGCCGCGTTCGCCGGCCAGGGCGTGGTGGCGGAGTGCTTCGGCCTTTCCGGGCTGCGCGGCCACCGCACCGCCGGCTCGATCCACTTCATCATCAACAACCAGATCGGCTTCACCACCAACCCGCGCTTCGCGCGCTCCTCGCCCTATCCCGTCCGACATCGCCAAGATGGTCGAGGCGCCGATCCTCCACTGCAACGGCGACGATCCCGAAGTCGGTGGTCTACGCCGCCAAGATCGCCACCGAGTTCCGGCAGAAGTTCCACAAGCCGGTGGTCATCGACATGTTCTGCTACCGGCGCTTCGGCCACAACGAGGGCGACGAGCCGGCGTTCACCCAGCCGCTGATGTACCGGACGATCGGCGAGCACCCGACGACGCTGGAGATCTACGGCAAGAAGCTGGTCGACGAGGGGCTGGTCGACGGCCGGGCGAGATCGACGAGATGAAGGCCGCGTGGCGGGCGAAGCTCGACGCCGAGTTCGAGGCCGGCCAGAGCTACCGGCCCAACAAGGCCGACTGGCTCGACGGCGCGTGGAGCGGGCCTCAAGGTCGCCGAGGCCGGCGACGCGCCGCGGCGCGGCGTCACCGGCGTGCCGCTGGAGCAGCTCAAGGAGATCGGCGCCGAGGCTGACCGACCGTGCCGGAAGGCTTCAAGGTCCACCGCACGATCCAGCGCTTCCTCGACAACCGCAAGAAGGCGATCGAGTCCGGCGCGGGCATCGACTGGGCGACCGGCGAAGCGCTGGCCTTCGGCTCGCTGCTCGCCGACGGGCACCCGGTGCGCCTGTCCGGCCAGGACGTCGAGCGCGGCACGTTCTCGCAGCGCCACTCGGTGCTCTACGACCAGGAGACCGAGGAGCGCTACATCCCGCTCAACCACCGTGCGACGGCCGGCGCGCTTCGAGGTGATCAACTCGATGCTGTCGGAAGAGGCGGTGCTCGGCTTCGAGTACGGCTACTCGCTGGCCGAGCCGAACGCGCTGACCGCTGTGGGAGGCGCAGTTCGGCGATTTCGCCAACGGCGCGCAGGTGGTGATCGACCAGTTCATCTCGGCGGGCGAGCGCAAGTGGCTGCGCATGTCCGGCCTGGTGCTGCTGCTGCCGCACGGCTACGAGGGGCAGGGGCCGGAGCACTCGTCGGCGCGGCTGGAGCGCTACCTGCAGCTCTGCGCCGAGGACAACATGCAGGTCGCCAACCTCACGACGCCGGCGAACTACTTCCACGCGCTGCGCCGCCAGCTGAAGCGCGAGTTCCGCAAGCCGCTGATCCTGATGACGCCGAAGTCGCTGCTCCGCCACAAGCGCGCGGTGTCGACGGCTCGACGAGATCGGGGCCGGACTCCACCTTCCACCGGCTGCTGTGGGACGACGCGGAGGTCGACAAGGACGAGGCGATCAAGCTCGTCGCCGACGACAAGATCCGCCGCGTCGTGCTGTGCTCCGGCAAGGTCTACTACGACCTCTACGAGGAGCGCGAGAAGCGCGGCATCGACGACGTCTACCTGCTGCGCGTCGAGCAGCTCTATCCGTTCCCGGCCAAGGCGCTGATCAACGAGCTCGGCCGCTTCCGCAGGCCGACGTGGTGTGGTGCCAGGAAGAGCCGAAGAACATGGGCGCCTGGACCTTCGTCGAGCCCTATCTGGAGTGGGTGCTGGCGCAGATCGGTGCCGAGACGCAGCCGCCGCGCTACGCCGGCCGGCCGGCCTCGGCGGCGACGGCGACCGGCCTGATGGCGCAAGCATCTCGAGCAGCTCAGGCATTTCCTCGACGAGGCGTTCGCGCGACGTAGCAAGCGCGGAGGACGCGAAGCACATGGCGACCGAAATCCGGGTTCCGACCCTCGGCGAATCGGTGACCGAGGCGACCGTCGGCCAGTGGTTCAAGAAGGTCGGCGAGGCCGTCGCGGTCGACGAGCCGCTGGTCGAGCTCGAGACCGACAAGGTCACGCTCGAGGTGCCGGCGCCGGCGCCGGCGTGCTCGCGGCGATCGATGCCGAGGACGGCGCGACGGTCGAGGTCGGCGCGCTGCTCGGCACCATCAATGCCGGACGGTGCGGCGGCCAAGGCGGACAAGGCGAAGCCCGGCCGCCCGCCGGCAAGCCCGACGAGAAGACGGCGACGACCAAGCCGATCGCCGCCGGGCCCGAGCCGGTGAGCCGCGCGTGGAGCCGGCGAAGGCGGCTGCGGTCGCTTCGCCGGCGGCCGCGCAAGATCCTCACCGAGAAGGGCGTCGCGCCCGCCGCCGTCGCCGGCACCGGCAAGGACGGGCGGATGACCAAGGCCGATGCGCTCGCCGCGTTCGCCGGCCCCGGCAGGCGCCGGCAGCCGGCGCCGGTCATGGCGCGCGCGCCGTCGCCCGCGGACGGACGCAGGCGCGGGAGACGCGGGTCACGATGACCCGGCTGCGCCAGACCATCGCCCGCCGCCTCAAGGAGGCGCAGAACACCGCCGCCATGCTGACGACCTTCAACGAGGTCGACATGACGCGGTGATGGCGCTCGCGCACGCAATACCGCGACCTGTTCGAGAAGAAGCACGGCGTCAAGCTCGGCTTCATGGGCTTCTTCGTCAAGGCCTGCGTGCAGGCGCTGAAGGAGATCCCGGCGGTCAACGCCGAGATCGACGGCACCGACCTCGTCTACAAGAACTACTACCACATCGGCGTCGCGGTCGGCACCGAGCGCGGGCTGGTGGTGCCGGTGGTGCGCGACGCCGATCAGCTCTCGCTCGCCGACGATCGAGAAGGACGATCGCCGAGCTCGGCAAGCGCGCCCGCGACGGCCAGCTGACCATCGAGGAGATGCAGGGCGGCACGTTCACGATCTCCAACGGCGGCATCTACGGCTCGCTGATGTCGACGCCGATCCTCAACGCGCCGCAGTCGGGCATCCTCGGCATGCACAAGATCCAGGAGCGGCCGATGGTGGTCGGCGGCGAGATCAAGGCGCGGCCGATGATGTACCTGGCGCTCTCAGCTACGATCACCGCATCGTCGACGGCCGCGAGGCGGTGACGTTCCTGGTGCGCGTCAAGGAGAGCCTCGAAGACCCGCAGCGGCTGGTGCTGGACCTTTAGTGCTTCGGTCGTGCTTCGCTCTCTGGGCGATGGCGGGCTTTCTGGCGGCCGCGCCGGTTGCGGCGCAAGACGCCGGAGGTCTTCGCAACGATCTGATGACGGTGCTCGGTTCGGCGCTCTTCCCGGTGCAGCTCATGGCCTA
This sequence comes from uncultured Alphaproteobacteria bacterium, assembly GCA_963749755.1. Taxonomy (GTDB): domain Bacteria; phylum Pseudomonadota; class Alphaproteobacteria; order Rhizobiales; family Kaistiaceae; genus JBBDMC01. Next base: position 32,761 of record CAVVOK010000004.1, on the reverse strand, counting down.
CTGCCACCAGGAGATCGACGCGGACTCCCTGTTCCGCGCAGTTGCGATGGCGTGGAACGAACGCAACGGTGATCTGTGGCAGAACATCCAGGAGCGCGCGAAATCGGCGGGGATCAGCGATGCTGAGCAGGCCGATCTCGACAAAGCTGCTCTCGCCGGCATTGAGGCAATGGTTGGCAGTCAGGGCGACAAGCCGGCGTATTGCCGCTTCATCGCGTCGATCATCGAGGGCGGGTACTACGACCTCGACCAGCGAGACGATCTGAAGCCGGCGCTGAAGCGCATCTTTCCCAAGCAATAAGCACCGACCGACAGGCAGCCATGCGCCTCAGCACCTGACAGCGGCGCGGCGAGCGTCTATCTGTTGGCCGGCTCTTCCAGAGAAGCGGGGGTAATCCTTTGGCATCCTACGATCTTGCCGTCATCGGTAGCGGACCGGGCGGCTACGTGTGCGCGATCAAGGCGGCGCAGCTCGGGCTCAGTGTCGCCGTCGTCGAGAAGCGCGCGACCTTCGGCGGCACCTGCCTCAACGTCGGTTGCATTCCGTCGAAGGCGCTGCTGCATACGTCCGAGTTGTTCGAGACGGCCGGGCATCATTTCGCCGAATTCGGCATCGGCGTCCCCGCGCCCAAGCTCGATCTGAAGGCGATGCTCGGCCACAAGGAACTGACCATCGAGGCGAGCGTCAACGGTGTCGATTTTCTGTTCCGGAAGAACAAGATCGACGCGTTCCGCGGCACCGGCTCGATCGTCGCGCCGGGGCAGGTGAAGGTCACGGCGGAGGATGGCAAAGATCAGGTCGTCGAAGCCCGCAAAATCGTCATTGCTACTGGCTCCAACTCCGCTCCGCTTCGTGGAGTTGAGATCGACGAGAAGCGCGTCGTCACGTCGACCGGTGCGCTTAGCTTGCCGACCGTGCCGAAGCGCATGGTGGTGGTCGGCGCCGGCGTCATCGGGCTCGAGCTCGGCTCGGTCTGGCGGCGACTCGGTGCGACGGTGACGGTGGTCGAGTTCCTCGACCGCATTCTCCCCGGCATGGATGGCGAAGTTGCGCGGCAGGTGCAGCGCATCCTCGCCAAGCAAGGGATGGCGTTCAAGCTCGCGAGCAAGGTCGCCGGCGTCGATACCGAGGGCAGGACCCTCAAGGTGTCCGTCGAGCCCGCAGCCGGCGGCGCGGGCGAGACCGTCGAGGCGGATGTGGTGTTGGTCGCGATCGGTCGGCGTCCTTACACGGAGGGCCTCGGCCTCGACGCCGTCGGGGTCGCCCGCGACGATCGCGGTCGCGTCGCGATCGACAACCACTGGCGCACCAACGTCCCGGGCATCTTCGCCATCGGCGACGTGGTCGTCGGGCCGATGCTCGCCCACAAGGCGGAGGACGAGGGGATCGCGGTGGCGGAGATCGTCGCGGGCCAAGCGGGGCACGTGAACTTCGACGTGATCCCGGGCGTCGTCTACACGACGCCGGAGATCGCGGCGGTGGGCAAGACCGAGGAGGAACTGAAGGCTGCCGGCGTCGAATACCGCGTCGGCAAGTTCCCGTTCTCGGCCAATGGACGCGCCCGCGGCATGGGCCTCAAGGATGGCTTCGTGAAGGTGCTCGCCGACGCCGCGAGCGACCGCGTGCTCGGTGCGCACATCATCGGGCCGTTCGCGGGTGAACTGATCGCGGAGATCGCGGTGCTGATGGAATTCGCCGGCGCGGCCGAGGACTTGGCGCGCGTCTGTCACGCCCACCCGACGCTGTCGGAGGCGGTGCGCGAGGCGGGCTTCGCGGCGTGGAGCAAGCCGATCCACCTCTAAAGGTGGCCCGTGCCAACCTCTGGCGCTGCAAAATCGAGCGGCGTACAACCTCCGGCCGGTGATTCCCGCTTTAGTCATCTTCGTGGCGACCTACGTCGTGGTCGCGCTCGGCAGGGTGCCCGGCTACCGGCTCGACAGGGCAGGCGCCGCGCTGCTCGGCGCCAGCTTGATGGTTGCGGCGGGTGTTCTCGATCTCAACGAGGCGCTTGCCGCGATCGACTGGAGCACGATCGTCCTGCTTCTCGGCATGATGATCGTCGTCGCCAATCTGCGCCTGTCGGGCTTCTTCCGCCTGGTCGATGCGCAGGTGATCGCGCGGGCGCGCCGGCCGGCGGTGCTGCTCGCCGCGATCGTGTGCGTCGCCGGGGTGTTCTCGGCGGTCTTCGTCAACGATGCAATCTGCCTCGTCATGGCGCCGCTGGTGCTCGACATCACGGCACGCCTCGATCGCGATCCCGTTCCCTACCTGCTCGCCATCGCCATGGGCTCGAACGCGGGCAGCGTCGCCACCATTACCGGCAACCCGCAGAACATGATCGTCGGTTCGCTATCGGGGATACCCTACGTCGATTTCGCAGCATCGCTGGCCCCGATAGCGGTTGCGTCGCTGGTGCTCACCTTCGCGGTGATCGTGCTTTGGCACCCAGCGGAATTCCTGACGCGGGAGCGCTTCCGGCCGGTGGCGCCGGTTCCGGTCAGCCACCATCGCTGGCTTGTCGCCAAGTCATTGCTGATCGCTGTCGGCGTGGTGGCCCTCTTCTTCCTCGGGGTTCCCGTGGCCGAGGCTGCGATCCTGGGCGGCGCGTTGCTTCTGTTCACGCGGCGGATCAAGCCCGAGAAGGTCTACTTGAACATCGATTGGCCGCTGCTGGTGATGTTCGCGGGTCTGTTCGTGGTAGTCGACGGGTTCGAACGGGCGGTGATCGGCCCGGACACGATCGCCGCGGTGCGCGGACTGAACCTCGACGCGTTGCCAGTGCTCGCCGGGATCACGGCAATACTGTCGAATCTCGTCAGCAACGTGCCGGCGGTGCTCGTGCTGAGGCCGTTCGTCGAGAACCTTGCCGATCCGCAGCGGGCGTGGCTCACGGTCGCCATGGCGTCGACGCTCGCCGGCAATTTCACGTTGGTGGGGTCGGTTGCAAATCTGATCGTCGCGGAGAAGGCGCGACGCGATGGCGTCACGCTCGGTTTCTGGCGGTACTTCCGCGTCGGCGCGCCGCTGACGCTCGCCTCGCTCTTGTTTGGCGTGCTCTGGCTCGGCCGGCTCTAAGCTTACGCCCGCGGGTGGGCCTTCTCGTAGGCGGCGAGCAGCCGCTCGGTGTCGACGCCGGTGTAGATCTGCGTCGTCGACAGGCTGGCGTGGCCGAGGAGCTCCTGGATCGATCTGAGGTCGCCACCGTTCGCCAACAGGTGGGTGGCGAAGGAGTGGCGGAGCGCGTGCGGCGTCGCGGTTTCCGGCAGCCCCAGCGCGCCGCGGAGCTTCGCCATGGCGCGCTGCACGAGGCGCGGGTTGAGCGGCCCGCCGCGCGCGCCGACGAACAGTGGTCCGTCCGGGGCCGGCTTGTAGGGACACTGGCGGAGGTAGTCGGCGATCGCGGCGGCGACGGTTGGGAGCACCGGCACGATGCGCTGCTTGTTGCCCTTGCCGATGACACGCAGCGCGCCGTCGGTTGCGGCAGGCGCATCGCCGCAGCGGACCGCCAACGCCTCGGATATGCGCAGGCCCGAGCCGTAGAGCAGCGCCAGGATCGCGCTATTGCGCGCGGCGATCCACGGTTCCTCGTCGAGAGCGTTGTCCAGCGCCACGACGGCGCGCGCCGCGGCGGGTGCCAGAGGCTTTGGCAGCGTCTTCTTCTGGCGCGGGGGGCGGATGGCGCGCAGCGCCGCGCCGTTGGCATTCCCTTCCTTCTCCAGGAAGCGGACCAGCGAGCGGATGCCGGCGATGCCGCGGGCGAGCGTGCGCGAGCCGGCGCCTTGGTTCCGGCGCCACGCCATGAAGGCGCGGATGTCGGTGGTGGCAATCGACCGCAGATCGGCGAGGGTCGGCGGCCCGCCGAGATGGAGCGTCAGGAACGACAGGAACTGGCGGACGTCGCGGTCGTAGGCCTCGGCACTCTTCGACGCGAGCCGGCGTTCGCCGGATAGGTGGCGCTGCCAGCGGCGGACCGCGTCGGCCACGTCCGGGGCGGCGTTGACGAGCGGATCGGGCTGGGTCGCGCGGCGTGCCATCGCGAAACCATACGCGCGTCCAAGGTGAAGGGGCGGTTAAGGTCGCCGACAAGTGAACAGCCAGGGATAGCCCCCGATGGTATCGTGCCCCGTCATGCAGCCGATGCAGGAGGGATGACATGAGGACGCTCAAGCGCGCAGCCGTTGCCGTCGTGGCGCTCGCCATGACCACCGGCGCGGCCCTTGCCCACCACGGTTGGGCGTGGGTCGATGAAAGCAAGATCTTCGTGCTCAACGGCACGATCGAATCGATCTACCTCGGCAATCCGCACGCCCAGCTCATGGTCAAGACGCAGGATGGCACCTGGGTGGTCGATCTCGCGCCGTTGCCGCGCACGCAAGCGGCCGGGTTTGTGAAGGGCACCGCGCAGGTGGGAGACGCCGTGACGCTGGTCGGCCACCGGGCGCGGAGCAACGATCTCGCCATGAAGGCCAAGCGTGTCGTCACCGGCGGTCAGACGTACAACGTCTATCCGAACGACTTCCCGGCGGACGCCGCGCTCTGAAGGATATGCCGGAAAGGCAGCGGGCCGGTCAGACGATGGACTGGCCGGCCTTCTTCCAGTCCGCGAGGAAGGCGGCGAGTCCCTTGTCGGTCAGCGGATGGTTGATAAGGGCGTGTAATATCGGCGGTGGCACGGTGGCGACGTCGGCCCCCGCGATCGCCACCTGCTTCACGCTGATGGGCGTGCGGATCGAGGCGGCGAGGATCGCAGTGGTGAGATCGACATCGTTGTCATAGATGCTGCGGATGTCGTGGATCAGGCCGATGCCGTCCTCTCCGACATCGTCCAGCCGGCCGATGAACGGCGAGATGAACGCCGCGCCTGCCTTGGCTGCCAGCAGCGCCTGGTTGGCCGAGAAGCAGAGCGTGACGTTGACGCGATGACCGCGCTCGGTGAGCGCGCGGCATGCCTTCAGTCCGTCCCAGGTGAGCGGCACCTTGATCACGACGTTGCCGGCGATCTCGGCAAGCTTGTGCCCCTGCGCCACCATGCCGTCAAAGTCAGTGGCGGTCACTTCGGCGGAGACCGGGCCGGGGACCGCGGCGCAAATCTCAGCGATGACCTCGCGGATCGGCCGGCCGGCCCTCGCGACAAGTGTCGGGTTGGTGGTGACGCCGTCGATCACGCCCATGGCGGCGAGAGCGCGGATTTCATCGATGTCGGCGGTGTCTGCGAATAGCTTCATGGTCCTCATCTCCGCGCGACGGCGCTGAGGCTTTCCTTTAGTTCAAAGCACAGCCATCGTCAGCTTCCGCAGTGGAGAATCGCCTCGGCCTTGTCTGACCACACGATCGTCTCGGTGCTGGTGCCGGTCGCGGTGGCCGCGCCCTATACCTACCGCGCGCCGGCCGGTGTAGGCCCCGGCGATATCGTCGACGTGCCACTCGGCACGCGTGACGTGGTGGGCGTGGTATGGGACGACCCGCCTGACCGGGAGATCGGCCACAACCGCCTCAGGTCGATCAACGGCGTGTTCGACGCGCCGCCGCTTCACCGGGAGATCCGACGCTTCGTAGATTGGGTGGCGGATTACACGCTGACCAGCCGCGGCATGGTGCTTCGCATGGTCCTCCGCTCGTCGCGCGCGCTGGAGCCCGAGGTGCCGGTGCCGGGCGTCGTGCGCGGGGGGCCGGAGCCAGAGCGCATGACGCCGGCGCGCCGGCGCGTGCTCGGCTGCATGGAAGGCGGGCTCGCGTGGTCGAAGGGCGGCCTCGCCGCCACCGCCGGCGTTTCGCCGAGCGTCATCGACGGGCTCGTCAGGGCGGGCACGCTGGAAGTTGTGGAAATGCCTGCGGAGCCTGCCGCACCGGCGCCGGACCCCGGCTACAGCCGTCCCGACTTTTCGGCGGAGCAGCAGGCGGCGGCCGAGGCGCTCACGAGTGCGGTCACTGCCGGTGGTTACTCGGTCGCGCTACTCGACGGCGTCACCGGCTCCGGCAAGACCGAGGTCTATTTCGAGGCGGTGGCGGCGGCGCTCGCCGCCGGGCAGCAGGTGCTGGTGCTGATCCCGGAGATCGCGCTCACCGCCGATTTCCTCGCGCGGTTCGTCGGCCGGTTCGGTGCGCGACCGGCGGAGTGGCATTCCGACGTGCCGCCGCGTGGGCGCGCGCGGTTGTGGCGCGGCGTCGCCGACGGATCGGTGCGCGCCGTCGTCGGCGCGCGCTCCGCGCTCTTCCTCCCGTTCAAAGAACTCGGCCTCATCGTCGTCGATGAGGAGCACGACCTCGCCTACAAGCAGGAGGATCGCGTTTTCTATTCGGCGCGCGACATGGCGGTGGTGCGCGGCCACCTCGGCGGATTTCCCATCGTCCTCTCCTCGGCGACGCCGTCGATCGAATCGCGCGTCAACGCCGATGCCGGCCGCTACCGGCGGATCGTGCTTGCCGAGCGGCACTTGGCGGCGCGGCTTCCGGATATCGAGGCGATCGACCTCCGCGTCGACCAGCCGGAGCGTGGGCGCTTCCTCGCGCCGCCGTTGGTCTCCGCTATCGAAAGGACGCTCGCGGATAAGCAGCAGGCGCTCCTGTTCCTGAACCGGCGCGGCTACGCGCCGCTGACGCTCTGCCGGACCTGCGGCCACCGCTTCCAGTGCCCGAACTGTTCCACATGGCTGGTGGAGCACCGCTTCCGCGGCGTGCTGATGTGCCATCATTGCGGCCACTTCGAACCCAGGCCGCACGCCTGCCCGCGCTGCGGCGACAGCGAAAGCCTGACGGCGGTCGGACCGGGGATCGAACGGCTGGCCGAGGAAGTCGCGGTGCGGTTTCCGGATGCGCGCACCATCGCGCTCTCCAGTGACATCGCGGGCGGCGTCGATCGCGTGCGCCGCGAGCTTGGCGCGATCGCCGGGGGCGAGGTCGATATCATCATCGGCACGCAACTCGTCGCAAAGGGCCATAACTTTCCGATGCTGACGCTGGTCGGCGTCGTCGACGCCGACCTTGGCCTCGCGCATGGCGATCTTCGCGCCGCGGAGCGCACGTTCCAGCTCCTGAGCCAGGTGACCGGCCGCGCCGGACGCTCCGGCGGCGCGAGCCACGCGCTCCTTCAGACGTGGTCGCCGGACCATCCGGTCATCCGCGCGATCGTGTCAGGCGATCGCGAGGCGTTCTACGAGAAGGAAATCGCCGAGCGGCGCGAGGCACGGCTGCCGCCGTTCGGCCGGCTCGCGGCGCTGGTCGTGTCGGGGCCGCAGCGGAACGAGACGCAAGCCTACGCGGCGGCGCTCCGCCGCACCGCGCCGCGCGACGAGGCCGATCGACGTGCTGGGGCCGGCGGAGGCGCCGCTGGCGGTGGTACGCGGTCGGCACCGCTATCGGTTGCTGGCGCAGGCGCCGCGCGCCGCCGACCTTCAAGGCTACGTCCGCGCCTGGCTCGACGCGGCGCCGAAGCCGCGCGGTTCCCTTCGCGTCCAGGTCGACATCGATCCGCAGAGCTTCATGTGAGGGCGGTCACCGCCGCCGGAACACCGAATAGACGAAGCGCTGGACGGCGTTCGCCGGTGTGACGTGGCGCTCCCGCGTTTCCGAGAGGAGGCGGAAGCCTGCCCGAGTTGGGCGGCGAGCGTGGCGGCACTGTAGCGCTGAACGGAGAGGCCACTGCACATTTGCGGTCCGTCGAGCGCAAACGTAGCGATTATCGCCGTGGCGCCGGCGGGCAGGGCAGCACTCATCGCCGCGATGTAGGCGTCTTGTGCCTGAGGTTCGATGAGGAAATGGAACACAGCGCGGTCGTGCCAGACGCGCCACGCCCGCGTCGGCCGCCATCGCGTGATATCGGCCACGATCCATGAGATGCCGTCCGCCGCCGCGCCCAGGCTTGCTTGCGCCTTGCCGATGGCGACGGCGGAGGCGTCCAGCCCGGTCAGGTCACCGTATCCGTCGGCCACCAGCGCGGCGATCAGCGCGCCGGTTCCGCAGCCGATATCGAGGATGGGCGATGCGCGATCCGGGGCGGCGGCGTGGATCAGGTCGAGGCTCTTATCCGGGCTCGGCTGATACCAGCTGACTTCGGTGGGCGCCTTCGTATCGTAGACGCGGTCCCAATGTTGCTGAAGGTTGGTCACAATCTTTCGTTCCGATCCATCGCAAGACTACTTGTGGGCATGTCGGAATGCTGGGCCGAGGCGTCGTTTCTGTCCAGCGCACGGGGATGGCGTCGGTCGATCTCCGACGAACCGATATTGCCCCGCAGCATGGCCTATGGTAAGCGATCCGCCGACTTCCAGCGGCGGGAACCGTTCGCGCGGCCCCGCACGAAAAAAGCAAATCCGTTCATGGCCTTACGACAATGGACCGGGCCCCTCCCGATTGGGTCCACCGTGTCGCGGGCAAGGGGTCAGGGTGGCCGATAGCACATCGCACGTTTCCGGCGTCGCCGCGCGCTACGCAACGGCGCTATTCGAATTGGCGCTCGACGCCGACAATCTCGCCTCCATCGAGGCGGACGTGGACCGCGTATCGGCGCTTATCGGCGAAAGTGACGACCTCGCCCGGCTGATCCGCAGTCCGGTATATTCGGCCGAGCAACAGACGCGCGCCATCGGTGCCGTGCTCGACAAGGCCGGTATCGGCGGCCTCGTCGCCAATCTCGTCAAAGTAACCGCCGCCAACCGGCGCCTGTTCACGCTTCCGGGCGTGATCGCCGGCTTCAAGCATTTCGCCGCCAAGCACCGCGGCGAGATCGCGGCGGAAGTGACCAGCGCCGAGCCGCTCAACGATCGCCACGTCGCCGACCTCAAGGCGGCGCTGAAGGCGTCGCTCGGCAAGGACGTAACGCTCGACACGCGCGTCGATCCTGCGCTTATCGGCGGACTGATCGTCAGGGTCGGCAGCCGCATGATCGACGATTCGCTCAAGACCAAACTCAATTCGCTCAAGCTCGCCATGAAAGAGGTCGGCTGATGGATATCCGGGCCGCAGAAATCTCCGCGATCCTCAAGGATCAGATCAAGAATTTCGGCCAGGAGGCGGAAGTCTCCGAGGTCGGCCAGGTGCTGTCGGTCGGTGACGGTATCGCGCGCATCTACGGACTGGACAACGTCCAGGCCGGCGAAATGGTCGAGTTCCCCGGCGGGGTGCGCGGCATGGCGCTGAACCTCGAGACCGACAACGTCGGGGTGGTGATCTTCGGCGACGACCGCGAGATCAAGGAAGGCGATACGGTCAAGCGCACCGGCGCCATCGTGGACGTGCCGGTCGGCAAAGGCCTCCTCGGCCGCGTGGTCGACGCGCTCGGCAATCCGATCGACGGTAAAGGCCCGATCGATGCGAAGGAACGCAAACTGGTCGACGTCAAGGCGCCGGGCATCATTCCGCGCCGTTCGGTGCACGAGCCGATGCAGACCGGTCTGAAGGCGATCGACGCGCTGATCCCGATCGGCCGCGGCCAGCGCGAGCTGATCATCGGCGACCGCCAGACCGGCAAGACCGCGATCGCGCTCGACACGATCCTCAACCAGAAGACGATCAACGAGAGCGGCGACGAGTCGCGCAAGCTCTACTGCGTGTACGTCGCCATCGGCCAGAAGCGCTCGACGGTGGCGCAGTTCGTCAAGGTGCTCGAGGACAACGGCGCGTTGGAATACTCCATCGTCGTCGCGGCGACCGCCTCCGACCCGGCGCCGATGCAGTTCCTGGCGCCGTTCTCCGGCTGCGCGATGGCTGAGTTCTTCCGCGACAACAGCATGCACGCGCTGATCATCTACGACGACCTCTCCAAGCAGGCCGTCGCCTACCGCCAGATGTCGCTGCTGCTTCGCCGCCCGCCGGGCCGCGAGGCGTACCCGGGCGACGTGTTCTACCTGCACTCGCGCCTTCTGGAGCGCGCCGCCAAGCTCAACGCCGACAACGGCTCCGGTTCGCTCACGGCGCTTCCGGTCATCGAGACGCAGGCGAACGACGTGTCGGCGTACATCCCGACCAACGTCATCTCGATCACCGACGGTCAGATCTTCCTGGAGACCGACCTGTTCTACCAGGGCATCCGTCCGGCGGTGAACGTCGGCCTGTCGGTCAGCCGCGTGGGCTCCTCCGCGCAGATCAAGGCGATGAAGCAGGTCGCCGGCCCGATCAAGGGCGAGCTCGCGCAGTACCGCGAGATGGCCGCGTTCGCGCAGTTCGGCTCCGACCTCGATGCCGCCACGCAACGCCTGCTCAACCGCGGCGCGCGTCTGACCGAGCTTCTGAAGCAGCCGCAGTTCTCGCCACTCAAGGTCGAGGAGCAGGTGGCGGTCATTTTCGCCGGCGTGAACGGTTATCTCGACAAGCTGCCCGTCAACAGGGTTGGGGATTTCGAGAAGGGCTTTCTGACGCTGCTCCGGACGGAACATCGCGACCTCCTCTCCGAGATCCGCGAGAAGCGGGAGCTCAACGACAGCCTGCGCGACAGCCTCAAGCAGGTCGCGGACAGCTACTCGAAGGTGTTCGCCTGATGATCGGTAGGCGCGGGGCGGGGTTCGAGTAAACGATGGCCTCCCTCAAGGAGCTCAGGAACCGAATCGCCTCGGTGAAGGCGACGCAGAAGATCACGCGCGCGATGCAGATGGTCGCCGCGTCGAAGCTTCGGCGCGCGCAGGCCGCCGCCGAGGCGGCGCGGCCTTACGCGAGCCGTATGGGCGTCGTGCTCTCGAGCCTCGGCAAGTCGGTCTTCGGCCGGCCGGATGCGCCGCGGCTGTTGGGCGGCACCGGCAACGACAAGACGCACCTGCTCATCGTGTGCACCGCCGAGCGCGGCCTTTGCGGCGCGTTCAACTCGTCGATCGCGCGGCTGGCACGCGACCACGCGCTGGCGCTCCAGCGCGACGGCAAGGACATCAAGATTATCTGCGTCGGCAAGAAGGGCCACGACGTCCTGCGGCGGCTGTTCGCCAAGCAGATCATCGAGTTGGTCGATCTCCGCGCGGTGAAGCGGCTGGCTTTCGGCGACGCCGACGCGATCGGCAAGAAGGTGCTCAGGCTGTTCGACGAGAGCCAATTCGACGTCGCGACGCTGTTCTACGCCGAGTTCAAGTCGGTCATCAGTCAGACGCCGACCGCGCGCCAGATCATCCCGCCCGAGTTCGACGAAGGCGGCAATGATACCATGGGGCTCGCGGTCCACGAGTACGAGCCGGACGAGGAAGCGATCCTCGCCGATCTCTTGCCGCGCAACATCTCGGTTCAGATTTTCCGCGCGCTGCTGGAGAACGCCGCCTCCGAGATGGGCGCCAAGATGAGCGCGATGGACAGCGCGACGCGCAACGCCGGCGACATGATTGACCGCTACACGCTGGAATACAATCGGACGCGCCAGGCGCAGATCACCAAGGAACTCATCGAAATCATTTCCGGCGCCGAGGCGCTGTGACCGGACCGACGAAGGGAAATACGATGGCCAAGACCACTACGGCGAAGGCGAACGTCAAAGGCGTCACGGGCCGGATCACCCAGGTGACCGGTGCGGTGGTGGACGTGCAGTTCGCAGAGCACCTGCCGGCTATCTTGAACGCGCTGGAGACCGACAACCGCGGCACCCGCCTGGTGCTCGAGGTCGCTCAGCACCTCGGCGAGAACACCGTGCGCACGGTCGCGATGGACTCGACCGACGGTCTGGTGCGCGGCCAGGAAGTCACCGACATGGGCGAGCCGATCGCGATCCCGGTCGGCGACGAGACGCTCGGCCGCATCATGAACGTCATCGGCGAGCCGGTGGACGAGGCAGGCCCGCTCAAGACGCAGCAGAAGCGCGCCATTCACCAGCCGGCGCCGTCCTTCGTCGATCAATCGACCGAGGCGCAGATTCTGATCACCGGCATCAAGGTGGTGGATCTCCTCGCGCCCTACGCCCGCGGCGGCAAGATCGGCCTATTCGGCGGTGCCGGGGTCGGCAAGACGGTGATCATCCAGGAACTGATCAACAACATCGCCAAGGCGCACGGCGGCTATTCGGTGTTCGCCGGCGTCGGCGAGCGCACGCGCGAGGGCAACGATCTCTATCACGAGATGATCGAATCCGGCGTGAACAAGGACCCGCACAAGAACAACGGATCGGCCGACGGCTCCAAGTGCGCGCTGGTGTTCGGGCAGATGAACGAGCCGCCGGGCGCCCGCGCCCGTGTCGGACTGACCGGCCTGACGGTGGCGGAATACTTCCGCGACCAGGGCCAGGACGTGCTGTTCTTCGTGGACAACATCTTCCGCTTCACGCAGGCCGGCTCGGAAGTGTCGGCGCTGCTCGGGCGCATCCCGTCGGCGGTGGGCTACCAGCCGACGCTCGCCACCGACATGGGCGCGCTCCAGGAGCGCATCACCACCACCACCAAGGGGTCGATCACCTCGGTGCAGGCGATCTACGTGCCGGCCGACGACCTGACCGACCCGGCGCCGGCGGCCTCGTTCGCCCACCTTGACGCAACCACGACGCTCAACCGCGCGATCGCCGAAAAGGGCATCTATCCGGCGGTGGATCCGCTCGATTCCACCTCGCGCATGCTCGATCCGCGCATCGTCGGCGAGGAGCACTACGCCGTCGCCCGCCAGGTGCAGGAGGTGCTGCAGCGCTACAAGCAGCTCCAGGACATCATCGCCATCCTGGGCATGGACGAGCTCTCGGAGGAGGACAAGATAGCGGTGGCGCGGGCGCGCAAGATCGAGCGCTTCCTGTCGCAGCCGTTCCACGTCGCCGAGGTGTTCACCGGGACGCCGGGCGTGTTCGTCGATCTCGCCGACACCATCAAGGGCTTCAAGGACCTGGTCGCCGGCAAGTACGACCACCTGCCGGAGCCGGCGTTCTACATGGTCGGCACCATCGAGGCGGCGGTCGAGAAGGCCAAGAAGCTCGCCGCCGAGGCGGCGTGAGGCGCCGACGATGGCCGAACCCTTCCAGTTCGAATTGGTGTCGCCCGAGCGGCTTCTCATGTCGGAGCCGGTCGATGAAGTGATCGTGCCGGGCGCCGACGGTTATTTCACCGTCCTCAAGGGGCACGCGCCGTTCATGTCGACGCTGAAGCCGGGTCTGGTGGACGTCAAGCGCGAGGGCTCGACCGACCGCATGTTTGTGCGTGGCGGCTTCGCCGACGTCAGCGGCGAGACGCTGACCATCCTCGCGGAGCAGGCGATGCCGATCAACGAGGTCGATCCGGCCATGCTTGCAGAGGCGGTAAAGAACGCCGAGGAAGATGTCACCGACGCCAAGGATGGTGCCGCGCGCGACGCCGCCGAACTCCGGCTGCATCAGTTGAAGGAAGTGCAGACGGCGCTCGCCGCGGCGACGACCGGGCGCTAGAACCAGCGCCGCACGGCGGCCTTGTACGCGCGGTAGTCCTCGCCGAACTTCGCCTCAAGGTAGGCTTCTTCGCGCGCGATCACCTGCGTTCGGATGATCCAGATCGCCGGCACGAGCGCAAGCAGCGGCCACAACGCGTTGCCGATCAGCGCGAGCCCGCCGTGCAGCAGCGCGAGACCCAGGTACATCGGGTTGCGCGTGAAACGGTACGGTCCGGCGCGGACGAGCTTGGCTGTCGGCTTGGTCGGATTCACCGGGGTCGCGTTGCGGCGGAAGCAGGCCAGGGCCGACGCGTCGAGCAACAGCGCCGCGGCGATCGCAATGGCGCCCAACGCGCGGACGGCGATTGCAAACGTTCCGCCCGCGATCGAGATCGGCACGAACCACTGGATCGCGTAGCCGACGATCAGTCCACCGACGTAGACCGCCGGTGGAAAGATCCGGACGCCGGATGACTCGGAACCTGATGGTGCGGAACGCTCGGTCATTTGCGCTCAGCCCGCTGCGATGTCGGCAAAGGCGGTCACTACCTGTTCGTACACGTGCCGCTTGAACGGCACGATGAGCGCCGGGAGCCGCTCCAGCCGCTCCCACCGCCACTCGGAGAATTCCGGCTTGTGCTTGCCTCCGCCCGGGTGACGGACATCGATGTCCGATTCCTTACCGTTGAAGCGGAACGCGAACCACTTTTGCGTCTGCCCACGATAACGGCCCTTCCACGAACGCGAAACCAGCTCCGCCGGGAGGTCGTACGAGTACCACTCCGGAGCCTCACGGATCAGCGTGACGCTGCTTATTGAGGTCTCCTCGTAGAGTTCGCGAAGCGCCGCCTTGCCGGGTTCCTCGTCGCCGTCGAGGCCGCCTTGCGGCATCTGCCACCAGTGGCCTTCGCCCTCGCCTTCCGCCGCCACGTCGTTGCGGCGGCCGATCCATACCAGCCCCTCGCCGTTGAACACGGCGATCCCGACCGCGCGGCGATAGGGCAGACTGGCGCTGTCGCCGCTCACGTGCCCCCGGCTCGAACCAACGCGCTCAGCGGCACGAGCGTGATGTCGCGGCTCGCCGCGTTCTTCGCGAAGGCGGCGATGCGGTCGATGGTGACCGGGAAAGCGGTCGCGGTGGCGACGGCGTAGCCGCGCTCTCGCGCGATCTGTGCAAGCTGGGCGAGGCGGGCGTCGATGGCGACCGCGGTCAGGTCGGGGTCGAGCACCATGTCGGCCTTGACGAACGGCGCACGACCGCGGGCGACGTCTCCGGCGAGGCTGCGCGGCGAGGAGCCGTCGTCGACGTAGACGAGTCCGCGTTTACCGATCTCACCGAGCACCGGCTCGAGCGGCGACGTCTCGCTGGTAAAGCGGGCGCCCATGTAGTTCATCACGCCGACGTAGTTGGTCATGCGGGCCATGAGCCAGTGCAGGCGGTCGATGTTCTCCTGGCTGGACGCGGTGGTCGTCAACGTCTGCGGCCCCGGATCGGTCTTCGGGTATCCGTAGGGTTCCAGTGGGATCTGGAGCAGTAGCTCGTGGCCGAGCGCGCGGGCATCGGTGACGAGCTGCTTCAGCCCATCGCCGTAGGGTGCGAAAGCGAGGGTCACCGTGCCGGGAAGCGTGTTCAGCGCCTGGTCGGTGCTGGTGGTGTCGACGCCGACGCCGCCGAGCACGATGGCGATCTTCGCGCCCCCGTCGTTGCTGGTGATCGGGCGGGCGTAGGCGTCAAGCGGTCTGAGACCGGTCGACGCGATCTTCGGCAGCGGCCCGTAGCTGCTCTTTTCGATCAAAGCGTCGTCGGGAGACGCCGGGAGCGAGATCGGCGTCGGTTCCGAAGGGTCGTGGATAATCACCCGGCCGACGTCGGCGAGGCCGCCCGATGGCTTGACCTCGATGAGGCCTGGTGCGTCGGAGGGAACAGGCGGCGGGACCGGCAGGGTCGCCGCGGTGCGTTCCATCGAGACCGACGGGTTGGGTTTTGTGGCGATCGTGGCGGTGACGGTCGGGCCCGGCGTTCTAGTCACCCAAACGGCGGCGACGCCGCCGACCACGACAACCGCCGCGACAATGGCAAAAGCCAGCCCAAAGCGCCCGCCCGGGCGCTTGGGCGGGGGCAACAACCCAAGTGGCTTCGTGAGATCGTCCGCCGCCATCAACCCGCCGTCGATCGCCCGTGTATGGGACGGCGCCCCGAGGGGCGCCGCCCGGTCGATCAGTTAGGTATGGCGCGATTCGGGTCCGGCGGGAAAGCCGCGTTGGTCTGGAGCCCCCGAATCAGGTCGAGTGCGGCGTGCAGTTGCACGTCGTCCTTCGGGTCGGGTGGAACGTAGGCCAGCGAGCCGGACTGGTCATTCGCGGTGGCGTCTGCGCCCGGGAGATGGCCACGGAGCGCCGATTCACCCTGCGGGGGCGTGGTGATCCGCGCCGCGAGTTCCGGCGGAAGCGGCTGCTCGACCTTGATGTCGGGGTCGATGCCGTGCGCCTGGATCGAACGGCCCGACGGCGTGAAGTACCGCGCCGTTGTGAGGCGCAGCGCGCCGTTGGCCCCGAGCGGGATGATCGTTTGCACCGAACCCTTGCCGAAGCTGCGCGTGCCGAGAATGGTCGCACGGGCGTGATCCTGGAGGGCGCCCGCCACGATCTCGGACGCCGAGGCAGAACCGCCGTTCACCAGGACGATCACCGGCTTGCCGTCGGTCAGGTCACCGGGCCGCGCGTCGTAGCGCTGTGCCTGATCCTCGTGCCGCCCGCGGGTGGACGACTACCTCGCCTTTGTCGAGGAAGGCGTCTGAGACCATGATCGCCTGATCGAGCAGGCCGCCTGGATTGTTGCGGAGATCGATGATGTAGCCCTTGATCTTGTCCGGGCCGATGTCTTCCTTCAGCTTCTCGAGCTGTGTCTTCAGCCCGTCGAACGTCTGCTCGCTGAACGATGTGATTCGCAGGTAGCCGACATCGTCTTCCGTCCGCGAGCGCACGGCATCGATCTTGATCTCGGCGCGCACCAACTTCACGTCGAATGGATCGGCCACGCCGTCGCGCACGATGGTGAGCGTGATCGGCGTGTTGATGCCGCCGCGCATCTTCTCGACCGCTTGGTCCAGAGTCAGCCCCTGCACCGCCTCGCCGTCGAGAGCCACGATCTTGTCATTGGTCAGGATGCCGGCGTCGGCGGCGGGCGTGCCATCGATCGGTGACACCACCTTGATGACCTCGTTCTCCATGGTGACCTCGATGCCGAGGCCGCCGAACTTGCCGCGAAGTCTGGACCTGCATGTCCTTGAAGTTTTTCGGGCTGAGGTAGCTGGAGTGAGGATCGAGGCCCGCGAGCATGCCGTTGATGGCATTCTCGATCATCAGCGTCTCGTCCGGAACTTCAACGTAGTCGGAGCGAATTCGCTCGAAGACATCGCCGAACAGGTTGAGCTGGCGATAGGTATCCGACGCGGCAGCGTTCGCGGCTCCGCCGGTGAAGAGCTGAGGCTGCGTCACCACCATGGCGCCCATGACACCAAGGGCAACGCCGGACAGTAGGAGTGTCGCTTTGCGAATTATCCGCCGACCTTTTCTGCGTTGGACGCGGCCCACCACGGGGCCGGATCGATCGAAGTGCTATCCTTCCGGAATTCGATGTAAAGAACCGGTTCAGACAAACCTAGGCGGTGTCGCCCCGACGCTGGCCACCCGTTGAGGAGCCATCGCCGCTACGGGTTCGCCGGCAAGCACGAACTGGCCAAGTTCAACGTCGATGTGCTCCATGCCTGCCAGTAGCACATGATACCCGTCCCCGGCGTTGATTATCAATAGTTGGCCGTAGCTGCGAAATGGCCCAGCGTAGACGATCCAGCCGTCCGTGGGCGAGGATACCCGGGCTCCCGGGCGGGTTGCGAGCGAAACGCCCTGTGCGCGGCCGCCGATGCCGTTGCTGTCACCAAAATTTGTAACGACGCGGCCGGCGGCGGGCATCGGAAGCAGCCCCTTGGCGTCGGCGAAGGCGACCGTCGGGGCCAGCCGGTCGACGTTGCCAAGCGAACGGGCCGGGCGCCCGCCCGCTTGGTCCTTGGCCGCCGCGGCGGCGCGGTCGGCCTGGGCGGAGGCGGTCGCAGCGGTTGGGTTCTCCGATTCGACGCGGGCGATCAGGTCGCGGAGCGATGTCGCCTGGGCGGCGAGAGCGGCCGCGCGCTGCTCCTCGTTGGTGAGTTCCTCGGCCGAGGCGTCGCGCTGCCTTCGTTTGGCGTCAAGCAGGAACGAAATGCGGGTGCGTCCCTCCATCAGCGCGGTGGCGTCGGCGGTCAGGCGGTCGCGTTCCTTCTGCTGTTCGGTTCTGACGGCGACGAGCGCCTGCAGGTCGCCGGAGACTTGGTCGGCGACCTTCCTCAGGTCGGGCACGACGGCGCCAAGCAGAATCGCGCTTCTGACCGCGGCGAGTGCGTCGTCTGGTCGCACCAGCATCGCCGGTGGCGGGCGGTGACCCATGCGCTGGAGCGCGGCGAGCACCTCGGACAGCACTTGGCGGCGCTTGGCGAGCGAGGCGCGCAACGTGTCCTCCTGCGCCATCAGCGCTGTCAGCCGCTGTTCGCTGTCGTTGATCGCCGTCTCCAGCGCCTGCACCTGCTTGCCGGCGTCGATCAGCGACTGGTTGAGCGTCGCGCGGTCCTTGTCGAGCGTGTCGATTTCGCGGCGCAGTTCGGTCTGCCGCTCCGCCGTCAATGCGATGTCCCGGGTCACCGCGTCGAGCTCGGCCCGGCGCGCGTCGACCAGCGATTGCGCATCGCCCTCCGCGCCGGTCGCTGGCGTCCCGGCTAGTCCCGCGGCGGTGAGTGCGATCAGCAGTGCCAGGCGCGGTTTCATCGCTCTCCGGAAGGCGCGGCAGCGGCCGTTGCGCACGGGTGCGGCACGATACCGTCGGGCCCTCAACGTTTCGTCAACCCAATACTCAGGCGCGATGATACGGGTGGCCGGCGAGGATTGTCACGGCCCGGTAGAGCTGCTCGGCGAGCATCAGGCGAACGAGCTGGTGCGGCCAGGTGGCGGCGCCGAAGGCGAGGCGGAGGTCGGCCCCTGCCAGGAGTGACGGCGCCAGGCCGTCGGGGCCGCCGATCGCGAACACCACCTCGCGCGTCCCGCCGTCGCGCCATTGCTCGATGCGGCGGGTTAGCGCGACGCTGTCGAGGTTGGCGCCGCCGCCGTCGAGGGCGACGATCGACGTTTCGGGAAAGGCCGCGAGAATCGTGGCTGCTTCCTCCGTGGCGCGCGTCGTTGCCGAACCGGCGCGTGATTCGGGGAACTCGCGGACCGAGACGGTGAGGCCGAGCTTGCGGCCGGCGGCGGTCGCGCGCTCGACGAAGCGCTCGGCGAGCGCGCGTTCTGGGCCAGCCTTCAGCCGCCCGACGGCGGCGATGGTCATGCGCACGGCCGGATTCGGCCGCGCGTCAGACCGCGGTCGGCGCGGCGGGGTGCTCGGCCAGCCACATCTTCTCGAGATTGTAGAAGGCGCGGGCCTCGGGCCGGAAGACGTGCACGATGATATCGCCGGTATCGATCAGCACCCACTCGGCGGTGTGCTGCCCCTCGACGCGGATGCCGTGGCCGCCGGCGGCCTTCAGGTCGCCGACCAGCCGGTCGGCGATGGCCGCGACGTGGCGTGGCGAGCGGCCCGAAGCGACCACCATGTGGTCGGCGAGCGCAGACTTGCCGGCGATGTCGATGGAAACCAGGTCCTCGGCCTTGGCGTCGTCGAGACTCTTGAGGACCACCTTGAGGGCGGCCGCCGGCTTGAGCTCACGGCGGGCGGTCGCAAGATGAGGCGAACGCGTGCGTTCCTCCTCCCTACGAAGTGCGCTTGTCAGCTTTGGGTCCCTTCTCCTATTGGCCGCTAACCGGCCACCCACAAGATATGCCTACGAGGTTGACGCTTTCAAGACAGGCCGCCGGGCTCGTGCGGCCGTGCGCAAGGCCGTGGAGGACAAGGGAACGCTCGGTGTCGGCAGGAAAACCCAGGCGGGCGGGCGGCATTTCGGCCAGGCCGGCGGCATCCGTCGGGTCCACGCGCCAGCGCGCCAAGGCGTGCGCGGCGGGCGAGGCGAGGGCGGCGAGCGCCATTCCCGGCCGGTTGAACACGGCGATCGGCAGGCTCGCGGCGATCTATTGCCAGCCGCGCCAGCGGTGGAAGCTGGCGAGGTTGTCGGCACCCATCATCCAGACGCAGCGCACGCCGGAAGCCGCGGCAGGAGCCGCGCCAGCGTTTCGCCGGTGTAGCTGGTGCCGAGCGCCGCCTCGACCCCGGTGACGTGCGATGCGCGGATCGGCGCGACTGCCCGCGCCGCCGCGATGCGGCGAGCGAGGTCGCTCGACGGGGCGTTCGGCTTCAGCGGGTTCTGCGGCGATACCAGCCACCAGACCTGGTCGAGGCCGAGCGCGGCAGAGGGCGATCAGGCTCACCTCGAGGTGGCCGGCGTGAGGCGGATCGAACGAGCCGCCGAACAGGCCGATGCGCACCCCCGGCCCGAACGCCGGCAGCGCACTCGGCCAGGACCGCTCTCCAGCCGCGCCCTCCGTCATGCCGCGGCCGGCCCGCTCAAGGACGCATCTGGCCGATGCCGCGCACGCGGTAGTTGAAGCTGGTCAGCTGCTCGACGCCGACCGGGCCGCGCGCATGCAGCCGGCCGGTGGCGATGCCGATCTCCGCGCCCATGCCGAACTCGCCGCCGTCGGCGAACTGGGTCGAGGCGTTGTGGAGCACGATCGCCGAATCGACCTCGCGCAGGAACCGCTCGGCGGCAGCCGGTGTCGTCGGTGACGATCGCGTCGGTGTGCTGAGAGCCGTACCGCGCGATGTGCGCCGATCGCCGCGTCGAGGCCGTCCACCACCTTCACCGCGATGATCGCGTCGAGGATACTCGCAGCCCCAATCGGCCTCGCTCGCCGGCGCGACGTCCGGTGCGCGGGCACGGGTCGTCTCGTCGCCGCGCACGGCGCAGCCCGCCTTTTCCAGCGCGACAACCAGCGCCTTCAGGTGCGTGTCGACGACGGCGCGGTCGACGAGCAGCGTCTCGGCAGCGCCGCACACGCTCGACCCGGCGCATCTTGGCGTTGACCACGATCTTGGTCGCCATCGCGAGGTCGGCGGCGGCGTGGACGTAGACGTGGCAGATGCCTTCCAGGTGCGCGAACACCGGCACGCGCGCCTCATCCTGCACGCGCTTGACCAGGCTCTTGCCACCGCGCGGCACGATCACGTCGATGGCGCCGTCGAGGCCGGTGAGCATCGCGCCGACGGCGGCGCGGTCGCGCGTCGGCACCATCTGGATGGCGGCGGCAGGCAATCCCGCCTTCTCCAGGCCCTCGACGAGGCAGCGGTGGATCGCGGTGGACGAGCGGAACGAGTCGGAGCCGCCGCGCAGGATCGCGGCGTTGCCCGCCTTGAGGCAGAGCGCGCCGGCGTCGGCCGTCACGTTCGGCCGGCTTTCGTAGATCACGCCGATGACGCCGAGCGGCGTGCGGACGCGCTCGATGTGGAGGCCGTTCGGCCGGTCCCAGCCGGCGAGCACGGTGCCGATGGGATCGGGCAGGGCGGCGATCTCCTCAATGCCCTTCGCCATCGCCTCGACGCGTTCCGGCGTCAGCTTGAGCCGGTCGATGAACGCGGGCGTCAAGCCGTCGCGCTCGGCGTCGGCAACGTCACGGGCGTTTTCGGCGAGGATCGCCGGGGCGGCACGCCGCATGGCGGCGGCTGCCTCGATCAGCGCGGCGTCCTTGGCGGTGCTGGCCGCGAGGCCCATGCGTGGGCCGCAGCGCGCGCGGCCCGGCCGATCGCGGCCATCTCGGCGGCCATGTCCAGGTCCGTTTCGCGGGCGATTTCCTTCAGGCTCATAGGTTCATCCTAGCGCCGTCGCTCGGATTTGGCACGGTTCTGGTACGCAATGACCACCCCACCTCACTCCCCACCAGCGCCATGTCGTCGCGGTGGATCATCTCGGCGCGGCCGGCGAAGCCCAGTATCGCCTCGATCTCGCTGCTGTTGCTGCCCGCGATGCGCTCGGCGTCGGTCGCGTCGTAGGCGACCAGCCCGCGGCCGATCTCAGCGCCGCCGCGCCCACGATCCTCACCGCGTCTCCGCGCTGGAACCGCCCCTCGACTGCGCGCACGCCGGCGGGAAGCAGGCTCTTGCCGGCGCGGAGCGCCTTCACCGCCCCGTCGTCGACCGTCAGCGCGCCGCGCGGCTCCAGCGTGCCGGAGATCCATCGCTTGCGCGCCGTTACCGGGTTCGTGTCCGGCAGGAACCAGGTGCACGCCTCGCCGTCGACGATGCGGCGGATGGGATGTTCGTCGTGGCCGCCGGCGATGATCATGGTGGTGCCGGCGGCGGCGGCGATCTTGCCGGCGGCGAGCTTGGTGCGCATGCCGCCGCGCGCGTGGTGCGAGGCGGCGGCCCCGGCCATCGCCTCGATCTCGGGCGTGATGCGCGGAACGGTGTCGATCAGCGTCGCGTTGCTATCTTCCGCCGGCGGTGCGGTGTAGAGGCCGGCGACGTCGGAGAGCAGGACAAGCAAGTCCGCGCTCATCATGGTGGCGACGCGCGCGGCAAGGCGGTCGTTGTCGCCGTAGCGGATCTCCGCGGTCGCCACCGTGTCGTTCTCGTTGATCACCGGCACCGCGCCGATCTTCAGCAACGTCGCGATGGTCGAGCGTGCGTTGAGGTAGCGCCGCCGCTCCTCGGTGTCGGCCGGCGTCAGCAGGATCTGGCCGGCGGTCAGCCCCACGTGGCCGAGCACCTCGGAGTAGGCGCGGGCGAGCGCGATCTGGCCGACGGCGGCCGCCGCCTGGCTCTCCTCGAGCTTCAGCTCTCCGCTCGGCAGGCCGAGTACGCGACGACCGAGGGCGATCGCGCCCGACGAGACCAACAGAACGTCGCGCTTCCCGTGGGCCAGCGCAACGACGTCCTGGGCGAGTGCCTCAAGCCAGGCGCGGCGGAGCCGCCCGGTCGCCTGCTCCACGAGCAGCGACGAGCCGATCTTGATGACGATGCGGCGGAAGGTTTCCGGCGAGCGGGTCATGATCGTTGGGGACTGGGATCGTGGTGCGAGAAGGCGCGCATCTCTAGCATTGTTCCGGGGAATCCACGAAGGGGCCCGTCACGGTGCGGCGGTCAGAGGGTCGACCTCGGCGGTGCTTTCCGCAATGCGGCTTGAGAGCGCGCGGAGCACCTCCGGGACGCCGTCGCCGCTCACCGACGAGAGCGCCATCGGCTCGGCGTCAGCCGCGCGGACAAGTGCCGTGTGCACCTCCGCCAGGCGCTCGGGCGTCACGGCGTCGATCTTGGAGAGCGCCACCACCTCCGGTTTGTCGGCGAGGCCGCGCGCGTAGGCGGCGAGTTCGCCGCGCACGGTCCGGTACGCGCCCACCGGATCGTCGCCGGTCGCGTCGACCAAGTGGAGCAGCACGCGGCAGCGCTCCACATGACCAAGGAAGCGGACACCGAGGCCAGCGCCCTGGTGAGCGCCCTCGATCAGACCGGGCATATCGGCAACGACGAACTCGCGGCCGTCGATGCCGACCACGCCGAGATTCGGGTGGAGCGTGGTGAAGGGATAGTCCGCGATCTTCGGCCGCGCGGCGGAGACGGCGGCGAGAAACGTCGACTTGCCCGCGTTGGGCAGCCCGATGAGGCCGACGTCGGCGATCAGCTTCAGGCGCAGCCACAGCGCGCGCTCCTCGCCCTCCTGGCCGGGGTTGGCGCGGCGCGGTGCGCGGTTCACCGACGACTTGAAGTAGGCGTTGCCGAACCCGCCGTTGCCGCCGCGGGCCAACAGGATGCGCATGCCGGGACTGTCGAGGTCGGCCACCACCGTCTCGTTGTCCTCATCGAGGATCTCGGTGCCGACCGGTACCTTGAGCACGACGTCGGCGCCCTTCGCGCCGGAGCGGTCGCGGCCCATGCCGTGGCCGCCCCGCGCCGCCTTGAAGTGCTGCTGGTATCGGAAGTCGATCAGCGTGTTGAGGTTGGCGCACCGCCTCGGCCCAGACGTCGCCGCCGCGCCCGCCGTCGCCCCCGTCCGGACCGCCGAACTCGATGAACTTCTCGCGGCGGAACGAGATGCAGCCGTTGCCGCCGTCGCCGGAGCGCACGTAGACCTTCGCCTGGTCAAGAAACTTCATCGGAGCGCCTCCTCGAAACGGGCGCGGATAAGCACCGTGCCGGTATGCTGGAGCCGCTCGCCGCGCGCAAGCGACCAGCCCCAGCGGAGACTGGTCGGGCGGAAACCGAGTTTGGTCTGCACGCGCAGGGACGCAAGGTTGTCGACGAAGATACCGGACCGGATCAGCCTGAGGCCGATGACCTCAAAGGCGTATGCGGCGAGTGCGGCGACGGCCTCCGTCGCGTAGCCGTGACCCCATGCGTCGCGGTTGAGCCAGTAGCCCAGCCGGTTGCGGTAGGGGACCGCGTCGATGCTGACGACGCCGATCACCCGACCCTGCCGGACGATCGCGGACATCAGGCTTCGCCGCTCGCGCGTCAAACGGCGGGCGAATGTGAGGAACGCCTGGGCATCCCGGCGCGAATAGGGATGCGGCACGCGCGCGAGATTGCGCGAGACGGCGATGTCGCCGATCGTCGCGACAATATCGTCCACGTCGTCCGCGCCGAGCGGGCGGAGCGTCAGCCGTCTCGTCCTGATCGTAGGTTCGAACAGCGGTCGTGAGGTGCGCACCGTCGCCTCGTCCTGGTTCCCTCGGTCGGTCCCTCGGGCGGACGCGAAAAAGGGGAGATGGCGTCCCATCTCCCCTTGCGTTGCCTTGAAGCGGCCGGGTCGATGCGACGCCGGCTGGTATCGAAAGCCGGCTATTCTGCGGCCGGCGCCATTGGGACGACCGACACGTACGTGCGGCCGTTGGCCTTGGTTTCGAACGACACGGTCCCGTCCACGACGGCGAAGATCGTGTGATCCTTGCCAAGGCCGACGCCGGCGCCGGGATGCCACCGGGTCCCGCGCTGGCGCACGAGGATGTTCCCGGAAATCACCCGCTGGCCGCCATAGCGCTTCACGCCGAGGCGACGGCCGTCGGAATCGCGACCGTTGCGCGACGAGCCGCCTGCTTTCTTGTGGGCCATCGCTGGTTCTCCTTATTCCTCGCCGGCGGCGAATTTCTTCGCCTGGCCGACCCAATCCTCGCGTTCGACGCGGCCCTTGAAGCTGAGGCCTTCATCGACGCGCGCGATGTCCTCCGCGGTCCATGCCGCGATTTGCGCGAAGCTCGTCACGCCGAGCGCGTGGAGCTTCTTCTCGATCGCCGGGCCAACGCCGCTGAGCTTCTTCAGATCGTCGCCACCGGCCGCTACCGCCTCGGTCGTCTCGGCGGGTTTCGGTTCGGCTTTCTTTGCCTTGGCCGGTTTCGGCTTGGCGCCGTCGGTCAGAATCTCGGTGATACGCACGACGGTGTAGTCCTGGCGGTGGCCGTGGCTGCGCTTGGAGTGCTTGCGGCGGCGCTTCTTGAACACCAGGATCTTGGCGGTGCGGCGATGGGCTACGATCTCGCCCGCGACGGCCGCACCGGCGACGAGCGGGCTGCCGACCGTCGGCTCGCCCTCGCCGCCGACCATCAGAACGTCGCCGAACGATACGGAATCGCCGGCGTCGCCCGGGACCTTCGCGACCTCGATGAGGTCGCTTGCCGCGACGCGATATTGCTTTCCGCCGGTTTTGATGACTGCGAACATGGCCCAGGTCCAGCTTCCCGGTCCGACCGCCAGGATCGGGGCGAACCAGCCGGTTTTTTGTGAAACGGCAGCGGCGCGCCGATGCCGCCGCGCCAACAAGCGGCGCACTATAGGGATGGCGAATTGCCTGTCAAGGATGACGCACGATGGCGCCACGGCCCGTCAGCGGCGGACGAAATAGCGGCCCATGATGTAGCCAACGAGCGCCACCACCGCGAGCGTACCGAGAGGGTTCTCTTCCGGCGCGGTCTCGCGGTTCTCCATTTCGTCGACGACCGAGGCAAGCGACGGCGGGGCATCTCGCCGCGCGCTCGCGGCACCGATGAAATGAAGGACGAGGGCGATGATGGCGAAGCCCGCGGCGATGATCGCGCAGGCGATGACCGCGCCGAACGTGGCGGCGAGCCACGCGGTGAGCGCGCCAAGCGCGAAGCCGAAGGCGATGAGCCAGAACAGGACCGCGACTGTCGCCATGGCGGCGCGCATCATTCCGCGCCGGACCGTCCCCGCGATCTCCTGCCTCAGCGTGGCGAGGCCGAGCGTCGAAATCAGCCGGGCGAGCATGGCCATGCCTAGCGCCGGCGCAGAATGCCGATCAGGAAGCCGATGCCGAGCGCGGCGAGCACCGCCGAGAGGGGGTTGCGCTTGATCGTCTGATCGAGCGACGCCATGCCGGCGCGGGCGGCCTCGGTTGCGGCGTCGGCCGCGTCCCCGCCGAGGTTCATCGCGTCCGCAAGCAACTCCTCGGCGGCGGTGGTAGCGTCATCGGCCGCGCCCTTCGCGGCGCTCTTCATCGTGCGGCGCATGGTGGCGCGCGCGTCACCCATCTCGGCGGCCAGGCGGCTGATGGTCTTAGTTAGCGCGGCGATGTCCTCGCGGATCGCGGCGAGATCGCGCTCGAGGTTCTTGTCGCGGGCCATGGCATTCTCCTACTCGACGCAACGTCGACATATCGCGAAAACCCGGCGTTTCCGTAAACGCGGCGGGCACGTCGCGGTTAAGAGACTCTTACGATGGCCGCTCGAAAAGGGCCAACTCAGGCCCGCTTCCGCCTTGTTCGGCCGCAAGGCCGTCGCTATGGTCCGCGCGCCCAGCGGCCGCCGATTTCATGTTTGGAGAGGTGCCGGAGTGGTCGAACGGGGCGGTCTCGAAAACCGTTGAGCGCGCAAGCGTTCCGAGGGTTCGAATCCCTCCCTCTCCGCCAGTGCCCCGAGCGAGACTATTCTCCGACTTTGGGTCGCGCGTTGAAGAGGCCCAGTTTTCCGGTTTTGCGGCGGCTAGCTCCGGACTCGGACTCAGATCGCCGCAGGCAATCGCTCTCTCTTTGAACGCGGATTCTCCGAACCTCCGGACTCGCCCCTCTGAGTCCGGCGCCAGAAAATGCTGCAAATCCGTCACATGTGGTGGCCCGACAACTTAAGAAGTTTGAGTACATCTCGCCCAAAGCGAAGCGCGCGCAGAATCTTCTTGCGGACCCAAAGGTGACATTCAGGGTTACTACCGCGAGCGATCGCTCTGCGACAGCCGGGGTAGTGATTCCGCCAATTGCGTCGTGAGCAGGCGCGCCACTGATCGCGTCGCCCGCCTCGGTGACCGTCGTGGCCCGGACCTGCGCCGAGGCGGATGGGCTACGGCGCTGATGGTAAAAGGGAGCTTGGAAGGCGCGATATTGGCGCGTAGATGTCACTTGAGCGCTCTCTTTATTGATCGTGAGGGCGATCATCTTTGCGAAACGCGAGTGGGACGGCTGTTCGAGACCCGTCCAGATCCCGAGCGCGTGAGCTAACGCCGGGACATGCACCAGATGACACTCTTGTTTCATGATCGCATGAACGTCGCTCTGCTGAGCCTGGCATTGCTTGGCTTGGTATCCGGCCTCGTCCTTTGGCTGGTCGGGCAGCGAGACCTTGCCGGGATCGCGTGGGCGGCCGGTGTCGTCCCGGTTCTTTTGGCGCTCTGCGTCGAGATCGTGCGCAGCCTGGCACAAGGCGAGGTCGGACTGGACATCGTCGCGGCGCTGTCGATGTCGGCGGCGCTGCTGTTCGGGGAAACCCTTGCGGCGGCAGTCGTCGCGCTGATGTACTCGGGCGGAACCTTTCTCGAGAGTTTCGCGCAGGGTCGCGCGCGGCGAGAGATGAGCGATCTTCTGTCCCGCGTGCCCCGGACCGCCACGCGGCATCGCAATGGCGCTCTGGATGAAGTCCCGCTCGACGACATTGCGCCGGGCGATCTGTTGCTGATCCGGCAGGGCGACGTCGCCCCCGCGGACGGGACGGTCGAGAGCGCCGGCGCGATGCTCGACCAGTCCGCGCTGACCGGTGAGTTGATGCCTGCCGGGCTGGCGCGGGGGCAGGACGTGATGAGCGGCTCGACCAACGCGGGCGAGGCCTTTGACCTGCGGGTCACACGGCGGGCTGCGGACAGCACCTATGCCGGGATCGTCCGGCTGGTCGAGGCGGCGCAGAAATCCAAGGCGCCAATGGCGCGGCTGGCCGACCGCTACTCTTTGCTGTTCCTCGCCGTGACCGTCGCGCTGGCAACCGCCGCCTGGTGGTTCACGGGCGATCCGATCCGGGCAGTGGCGGTGCTGGTGGTGGCGACGCCGTGCCCGCTGATCCTCGCCGTTCCGGTGGCATTGGTGGCCGGGCTTTCGCGCGCGGCCCACTTCGGGGTGCTAATCAAGGGC
Organism: uncultured Alphaproteobacteria bacterium; assembly: GCA_963749755.1. Lineage (GTDB taxonomy): Bacteria > Pseudomonadota > Alphaproteobacteria > Rhizobiales > Kaistiaceae > JBBDMC01. The sequence goes on along the minus strand of CAVVOK010000004.1, from coordinate 5,065 downwards.
GCGAAACCGCTCGAGGCGCTGGCCCGGATCACGACGCTGATCCTGGACAAGACCGGCACGCTGACGGACGGACGCCCGCAGATCGTGTCGATCGACAGGCATGGCGACTTGTCCGAGGACGACATTCTCTACTTCGTCGCAGCGCTCGATCAGGCATCGAAACACCCGATCGCACAGGCCATCGTCGGGGTGGCCCAGGCGCGCGGGATCGCCTTGCCGATCCCCGCGAGCGTGGTCGAGACGCCCGGCGAAGGCGTTGCCGGGACAATCGACGGACGCAGGGTTGTGGTGGGCGGCGCGGCGTTCGTCGCCGCGCAGGTTGGCGTCGCCGACCCGGAAAGCACGGTGGTCGAGGCGGGATCGGTGGTGGTTTCGCTAGGCGTTGACGGGAAACTGGCCGGCCACATTGTAATGGCTGACGCATTGCGCGCTGGCACGGCCGAACTGCTTTCAGGGCTTCGACATCTGGGCGTCGGTCGCATCCTGCTAGCGACAGGCGATCGCCGCGCCGTTGCCGAGGCCGTGACCGAAGGGCTGGGGCTCGATGCCTTGCGCGCCGATCTCACCCCCGACCAGAAGGTCCTGCTGGTCCTGACCGAGCGCAAGAACGGCCCGGTCATGATGGTGGGCGACGGTGTCAACGACGCGCCCGCGCTGGCTGCCGCCGACATCGGTGTCGCGATGGGCGCGCGTGGGGCGGCGGCTTCGGCCGAAGCGGCGGATGTCGTGCTGCTGGTCGATCACTTGGATCGCCTTCTGCCGGGAATCGAGATCGCGCAACGATCCCGCCGCATCGCCCTCGAAAGCGTCGCGGCAGGGATTGGTCTCTCGGTCCTGGGCATGGTCGCCGCGGCCTTCGGCTACCTGTCCCCGGTGCAAGGCGCGCTCCTGCAGGAATTGATCGACGTGGCGGTCATCCTCAACGCATTGCGGGCTCTCAGGATCGTGCCGGGTAACGTAGGTCAGATCGAGGGCAGCCCTGGCGATACAGCGGCTCGTCGCCCGCCCACGCCGACATTCACCGCAACATAGCCCGGAAGGCCCTTTTGAGATGAGCAAACTCTCCCATTCCGAAGTCCACATGGTTCATCGCATCGGCTGGCTACGTGCCGCTGTTCTTGGCGCGAACGATGGTCTCGTTTCCACAGCGAGCCTCGTCGTCGGGGTCGCTGCGGCAGGATCCGGGCGTCCAGAGATACTGATCGCGGGTCTTGCCGGGCTCGTCGCCGGGGCGATGTCGATGGCTGCTGGCGAATACGTCTCCGTCAGTTCACAGACCGATGCGGAGCAGGCAGACATCGCGCGCGAAACCCGCGAACTGAGGGAAACACCCGAGTCCGAACTCGACGAGCTCACACGCATCTACGTTGCGCGCGGGCTTGACGATGGACTCGCGCGCCAGGTCGCGATCCAGCTGACCGAGAAAGACGCACTTGGCGCGCATTCGCGTGACGAGCTTGGCATCTCGGAGACCGTGACTGCGCATCCGATCCAGGCGGCTCTGGTGTCAGCGGCGACCTTCGCGGTCGGCGCTGTCATACCGCTCATCATCGCCGCGCTGGTTCCTGCGGCCCAGATCACTCTCGTCGTCGCGGTCACCACTCTGGTCGCGCTTTCAGTGCTGGGCGGACTCGGGGCATCGGTCGGTGGTGCGGGCATCGTCAAGGGAGTCGTTCGCGTCACGTTCTGGGGCGCGCTTGCCATGGCCGCGACCGCAGCGGTGGGCATGATCTTTGGTGTAACTGTCGGCTAGGCGAAGGCGTGCGGAGTCAGCGGTGCAGTCACCCGACGGCATCAACAAAATCAATAGCTTAAAGTGGAGAAGGTTGGATATCAGGCCCATCCCCAAGCGACCTCGTTCTCCGGCTTTGGATCGCGCGTTTAGGAGGCCCGGTTTCCCGGTTTTGCGGCCATCGGCTCCGGACTCGGGCTCGGATCGCGCCAGGCAATCACTCTCTCTTTGAACGCGGGTTCTCCGAACCTCCGGACTCGCCCCTTGAGTTCGGCGCCAGAAAACGCTGCAATTCGGTCGCATGTGGCGACCCCGACGACCGTTAGAGTTTGAGTTTATCTCGCTTCTGCTTTTGACCCCAGAGCGGCCCAATGGCCGCACAGGCATCAGTTAAACGAATTTCCCCTTTTGCGCGGTCCTTATACTTAGGGCGGCGAATCCGAATGGCGCCTTTACGCTGGTAACCGCCATCTGCTGGTCACCGGCAGCGGAGACAGCACACATTCGCGATCTTCCCGACGTCGTCTCCGGCGAGAACTGACGGCGTGGCCACACGCATCGAACTACGGCTTCCCTTCGGACCTGATCTCCCGTCCGGCGACCAGTGATCCCCTACGCCTTGTGCTGTACGTCGACGGGCTGCTGCTTCTGATCCTGGCGGGGGGCATGATGGTGCCGCTCATTGTTGACGCAGCGACGGGCAGCGACGATTGGCGTGCATTCGCCGTATCCGGTGCGATCACCGTCTACGTTGGCGGCGTCCTGGTTCTGTCGTCGCGTGGACATGGGGGGAGTCTCGATCGCCGTGCGGGGTACTTGCTGACCGTGTCGAGCTGGCTCGCGGCCTCCGCGTTTGCCTCTTTGCCGTTCATGCTCTCGTCGCTATCGGCGAGTGTCACCGACGCGTTCTTCGAAACGATCTCCGGGCTGACGACCACGGGCTCGACCGTGTTCGCCGGGCTCGACGCCTTTCCGCCCGGCGTCCTCCTGTGGCGATCCATGCTGCAGTGGATCGGCGGCGCCGGGATCGTCCTGACGGCGATGCTTCTGCTGCCACGTCTCAGCGTCGGCGGCATGCAGCTCTTTAGGATGGAATTGTCCGACATTTCCGACAAGCCGGTGTCGCGGCTCTACCACATGGCGCGTCTGACGGTGGCCGCTTACGCGGTGCTCACCGTCGCCTGTGCGACTTCCTACGGTCTTGCAGGGATGGGGGCATTCGACGCAGTCAACCACGCGCTAACGACCGTTTCCACCGGCGGCTTTTCGACGCGGGACGCATCCATAGGTGCGTACGGTTCGTTGGCCGTGGAAGTCGTCGGCATCGTATTCATGCTCGCTGGTGCCATGCCGCTGATGTGGTGGGCGAGCCTTGCGACGCAACGTGGCAGAACGTTTGCCCAAGAACGACAGGTTCCGGTGTTCCTCGTGGTTTTCGCGATGGCGGTATGTATCATGACCGCTTGGAACGTCACGACGAACCACATGGAATTGGCGTACGCGCTCCGCGTCTCCGCCTTCAATGTCGTTTCCACCACAACAACGGGGTACGCGACGGTCGACTTTTCTGCCTGGGGTGGTTTCGCAGTTGGCCTCTTTTTCGTGTTGATGCTGATCGGAGGCTGTGCCGGCTCGACCGCTGGGGCGGTGAAGGTCTTTCGATGGCAGATCCTACTCGCTGGGGTGATGCGACACTTCCGCGGGCTGTTGTCCCCACACCGCGTGTTGATCACGCGCTACGGTGACCGGCCGGTCGGCGAATCCATGCTGGATTCCGTCCGCAATTTCTTCTTTCTCTACGTCCTCACGCTGCTTGCTCTGTCCCTCGGCGTCATGGCGACGGGGCTCGACTTCTTATCGGCGGCAAGCGCGGTGGTGCAGGCGATGGCCAACGCAGGTCCGGGTCTCGGACTGATCGGCGGACCCGCCGGCAACTTCGCTTCCCTTGCCGATCCGGCGAAATGGCTGCTGGCGCTTGCGATGTTGCTTGGCCGGCTGGAACTGTCCACGGTTTATGTCATGCTGCTCGCTGCCTATTGGTGGGCGTGACGTCAAGGAAGGCGCAAGGTGAGGGCGTTGGAGACGGACGAGCCGGTCAGCCGCGCGTCCTTTCGTCCCCACGTTTCGGCAAGCGTGGGTGTCGTCGGCGTCGTGGCGACAGCCGGAGTGGTGGCTTATCTGATCCGGGAGTTCTTTCCGCTCGAAAGCCTGTCGCTGCTCTTCCTGGTGGCGGTATTGCTCGCCGGGACTTGGTGGGGGCGTTGGCCGTCCATCCTGGCGAGCGTGCTGAGCTTTCTCGTCTATGACTTCTTCTTCACCGAACCGTATTTCGAGCTCGCCATCGCCGACAAGGGACTGGTGCTCACGCTGCTCCTGTTCCTGGTCATCGCGACCCTCACCGGCAATCTCGCCGCCGAGATTCGCGCACGCGCGGCCGCAGAAGGCGCAATCGCCGCCGAAAAGATGCGGCTCGCGGCCGGTATCGAGGAAGCGCGCCTGGTTGCCGAGCGCGAGCGGTTGCGCTCGGCGTTATTGTCTTCGGTCAGCCACGATTTCAGGACGCCGCTGGTCTCGATCATCGGCGCCGCGACCAGCCTTCTCGACGCACCAGAGGCAATCGGCGCCGAGGGACGTCGAGCCCTGGCCGAAACCATCCGCGACGAGGGCGAACGTCTTAACCGCTACGTCCAGAACCTTCTCGACATGACGCGACTGAGTGACGGCACCCTGCGGTTCAATCGCGAGTGGATCGACGTGCGCGAGCTCGTCAGGGGGCGCCGCCCGTCAACGGCGCCGCGAGTTGCGGGACCATCGTATGAAGATCGATATCCCAGCCGGGATGTGTTCCGTCCACGGCGATCCACTTTTGCTGGAGCAAGCGTTGGTTAACGTTCTCGACAATGCCGCGAAGTACGCGCCTCGCGGCAGCGAGATCACCGTGTCTGCAGGTGTCGACGATGGTAGGCTGCTCTTGTCGGTTTCCGATCTCGGTCCCGGCATTCCAGCCGTTGACCGTGAACGCGTGTTCGACATGTTCTATCGGGTCGACAGCGGCGACCGCCACAGCACCGGCACGGGGCTCGGTCTCGCAATAGCACGGGGCATCGTCCAGGCGCACGGTGGTATCATCAGGGCGGTGCCGGCCGCGCCCGGGCTGGGCACCACGATCGCGATGGAGTTCCCGCTCGGTGAGGGTGAACCCTCGGCCCCGACGAGCGCGGGCCCGTTGGCCGACGTGCGATGAACGCGGGGCGTATTCTCGTCATCGACGACGAGGCCCAAATTCGCAAGTTCCTGCGCATCGCGTTGGAAGCGCACGGCATGGGGGTCAGT
>CAVVOK010000003.1:0-21014 GCA_963749755.1 uncultured Alphaproteobacteria bacterium | reverse complement strand
TGAGGCAGGTGCCGTTGCGCACGAGCGTGAAGTTGCCGCACTCGGGGCAGGCATCGCCCTCGTAGCCCTTCAGTCGCGCTTCCGCGATGCGCTCGGCGGCGTGGGCGGCCTCGTCGGCGGCGCGCGCGGCTTCCGCCGCCGCGGCTGACTGGGCGGCGCCGGTTTCACGACCCTCCGGGCGCGTCTCGGCGGTGCGCGCATCCGCCGGCTTGTCGGTGCGGGCGTGGGTGCCGGCCGGCGTGTACGCGAGGCCGATCTCCGGCGCGCGCGGCCGCGCGGCGGGCTCGGCCTTCGCCGAAACTTCCGCAACAGGCGGCCTCGGCGAGGCCTCCGCAACGGCCGGCTTCGGCTGAGGCGCGGGCTCCGCGACGCCGCGCTTCAGCGCGGTGGCGCCGATGGCGGTGACGGTGCCGCCGGCGCGGGCGGTGGCCGGCGTGCGCGCGTCCGGGGCGCCTCCCGTCACGCGCGCGGAGGAGGCCGCGTCGTCGGTGGCGTCGGAGCGAGCGGAGGTGGTCTTGTCGACCAGCGCGAGAGAACGGCGGCCGCGGACGAGGCCGTGGGAGACGGCCGCCTCGGGCGGCGCCTTGCCCTGGTTCTCGCCGGACCCGATCACGGTGGCGCCGATGTCCTCCGCGCCGACGTGGGCGAGGTCGTGGCGGTTGAGATACGACACGGCGAGCTCGCGGAAGACATAGTCGAGGATCGACGTCGCGCTCTTGATGACGTCGTTGCCCTGGACGAAGCCGGCCGGCTCGAAGCGGGTGAAGGTGAACGCCTCGACGTATTCCTCGAGCGGCACGCCGTATTGCAGGCCGAGCGAGATGGCGATGGCGAAGTTGTTCATCATCGCGCGGAAGGCGGCGCCTTCCTTGTGCATGTCGATGAAGATCTCGCCCAGGCGGCCGTCGTCGTATTCGCCGGTGCGGAGATAGACCTTGTGGCCGCCGACGATCGCCTTCTGGGTGTAGCCCTTGCGGCGGTTGGGCAGCTTCTCGCGCTCGCGCATGACACGCTCGACGACGCGCTCAACGATGCGCTCGGCGACCGCCTCGGCGCGCTGCATGGCGGGCTTGGCGACGATCTCGGCGACGGCCTCATCGGCATCGTCCTCGTCGTCGGCGAGGAGCTGCGAGTTCAGCGGCTGCGACAGCTTGGAGCCATCGCGGTAGAGCGCGTTCGCTTTCAGCGCGAGCTTCCACGACAGCATGTAGGCGTTCTTGCACTCCTCGACGGTCGCCGCGTTGGGCATGTTGATCGTCTTGGAGATCGCGCCGGAGATGAACGGCTGCGCCGCCGCCATCATGCGGATGTGGCTCTGCCACGACAGGAAGCGCTTGCCGAGACGGCCGCACGGATTGGCGCAATCGAAGACCGGCAGGTGCTCGGGCTTCAAGCCCGGCGCGCCCTCGAGCGTCATGGCGCCGCAGACGTAGGTGTTGGCCTCCTCGATCTCCTTCCTGGTGAAGCCGAGATGGGTGAGGAGGTCGAACGCGGGGTCGGACAACTTCTCCTGCGGCACCTCGAACGCCGCCATCTGCTCGTCGCCGATGGTCCAGCGGTTGAACACGAACTTGATGTCGAAGGCCGAGCGCACGGTCTCGTCGATCTTGGCGATCGTCGCCTCGCCGAAACCCTTGGCGGTCAGCGTCGCCGGGTTGATGCCGGGCGCGCCCTTCAGCGTGCCGTGGCCGACCGCGTAATCGACGATCACCTTGATCGACGGCTCGTCGTAGCCGAGCGCCTTCAGCGCCTCGGGCACGGCGCGGTTGATGATCTTGAAGTAGCCGCCGCCGGCGAGCTTCTTGAACTTGACCAGCGCGAAGTCCGGCTCGATGCCGGTGGTGTCGCAATCCATGACGAGGCCGATGGTGCCGGTCGGCGCGATGACCGTCGCCTGCGCGTTGCGGTAGCCGTTGATCTCGCCGAGCATGACGGCGTGATCCCACGCGCGGCGGGCGTGGACGACGAGCCGTTCGTCCGGGCACTCGGCGGCGTCGAGCGGCACCGGCGCCGTCGCCAGCGCCTCGTAGCCGGTGGAGGCGCCGAAGGCGGCGCGGCGATGATTGCGCATGACGCGCAGCATCGGCTCGCGGTTGGTGGCGTATCCGGGGAAGGGCCCGAGGGCGCCCGCCATCTCGGCGGAGGTGGCGTAGGCGACGCCGGTCATCAACGCGGTGATGGCGGCGCAGATGGCGCGGCCCTCGGTCGAATCGTACGGGATGCCCGACGACATGAGCAGGCCGCCGATGTTGGCGTAGCCGAGGCCGAGGGTGCGGAAGCGGTAGGACAACTCGGCGATGCGGCGCGCCGGGAACTGCGCCATCAGCACCGACACCTCCAGCACGATCGTCCACAGGCGGACGGCGTGCTCGAAGGCCTCGACGTCGAAGTGGAGGGCGCTGGCGGCGGTATGCTCGGCGTGGCGGCGGTGGAGCGGATCGGTGCTGCGGAACTGCATCAGGTTCAGCGATGCGAGGTTGCAGGCCGTATCGTCGAGGAACATGTACTCCGAGCACGGGTTCGAGGCGCGGATCGGTCCCGAGGCCGGGCAGGTGTGCCAATCGTTGACGGTGGTGTGGAACTGGATGCCGGGATCGGCCGACGCCCAGGCGGCGCTGCTGATCGTCTCCCACAAGTCGCGCGCGGGCAGGGACTTGGCGACCTTGCCGTCGATGCGGTTGATGAGATTCCAGTCGCCGTCGTCCTCCACCGCCTTCAGGAACGCGTCGGTGACGCGCACGGAGTTGTTGGAGTTCTGGCCGGAGACGGTGAGGTAGGCCTCCGAATCCCAGTCGGTATCGAAGGTGGGGAACTCGATGTCGGTGTAGCCCTGCCGGGCGAGCTGGATGACGCGGAGGATCGTGTTCTGCGGCACCTGCGCCTTGCGCGCGGCCTTGACCTCGCGCTTCAGCGCCGGGTTCTGCGCCGGATCGAAACACGCGTCGCCGGAGCCGTCGCAATTGACGCACGCCTTCATGATCGCCTTGACGTGCCCAGCGACGATTTTGGAACCGGTGACGAGGGCGGCGACCTTCTGCTCCTCCTTCACCTTCCAGTTGACGTACTGCTCGATGTCCGGGTGATCGACGTCGACCACCACCATCTTGGCGGCGCGGCGCGTGGTGCCGCCCGACTTGATGGCGCCGGCGGCGCGATCGCCGATCTTGAGGAAGCTCATCAGGCCGGACGACTTGCCGCCGCCGGAGAGCTTCTCGCCTTCGCCGCGCAGGCGCGAGAAGTTGGAGCCGGTGCCGGAGCCGTACTTGAACAGGCGCGCCTCGCGCACCCACAGGTCCATGATGCCGCCCTCGTTGACAAGGTCGTCCTCGATGCCCTGGATGAAGCAGGCGTGCGGCTGCGGGTGCTCGTAGGCGGTCTCGGACGCCGCCACCTCGCCGGTCTCGTGATCGACGTAGTAGTGGCCCTGGCTCGGGCCGTCGATGCCGTAGGCCCAATGCAGGCCGGTGTTGAACCATTGCGGCGAGTTGGGCGCCGCCTTCTGCGTGGCAAGCATGGCGCGCAGCTCGTCGAAGAAGGCACGGGCGTCGTCCTCGCCGTCGAAGTAGCCGCCCTTCCAGCCCCAATACGTCCACGTGCCGGCGAGGCGGTCGAACACCTGGCGCGCGTCGCGCTCGGCGGTGAAACGCTCCTCGGCGGGAAGCGCGGCGAGCGCCGCTTCGTCGGGGACGGAGCGCCACAGCCACGACGGCATGCCGGTCTCCTCGACGCGCTTCATGTGCGTCGGCACGCCGGCCTTGCGGAAGTACTTCTGCGCGAGGATGTCGCTGGCGACCTGGCTCCACGCGGCCGGGACCTGGATGTCGTCCAGCTTGAAGACGACCGAGCCATCCGGGTTGCGGATCTCGCTCCGCGTCGTCCGGAACTCGATGCCCTCGTAAGCCGATTGTCCCGCCTTGGTGAAGCGCCGCTCGATCCGCATGGTGTCTGCCCCGATCCTTCCAAAGTTAGCGCGCCGCGACGGCGCGCGAAAGAATTTGTTCTGCAAAGGTTCCAGAGCTTCAGCGTTCCACGGCCGCCGCGCCGGTTCCTATTGCTTGTGCCTCCATATGCCCCAACCACTAAATATAGGGTTACCCGGGCATGAAAGCACCCCCAGCAGCCGCGAAAACCCCTTCCGCCCGCTGCCGGGCCTGACGACGTGACACTGTCTGTTGGAGAACCCGGAACTCGCCGCCCCGGAGCGCCGAACTACGCGACGCTTTCGTGACGCTATGACGAGTCGCTTTGGGGGGTCAACGCGACCGCAACCGTCGTTGAGAGGCTGTGGGCGACTGTGGACAAGAGCGATGAATTGAGGCGGCGGGCGGGGTTAGCCGACGGCGGCAAGCGTCGCGGGCTCGAATTGCACGAGCGGGGCGGTGCAGGAATCAGACGTGTGTGGCGATCGTGCAACGGACAGAGCCCCGAGCCACGGTTAATCTAAGGTTAACCCGATCTCCGCCAGCGCCAACTGTAGCGTTCGGTCGAGTCAGTATCGCGTAAGGGGGGTGCCATGCGTAAGGCGCTGTTGATGACCACCGCGGCGGTGGGCTTGGCGATGCTGCCGCTGGCAGGCGCGAAGGCGCAATCGCCGATGAATTGGGCGGGACTCTACGCCGGTGTGCACGGCGGCTATCTCACCGGCGACGTCGAACTGAACTACGAGGGGATGCTCGGCGGCGGCGGCATCTCCGGGTTCGTCGTCGGCGGCTTGGCCGGCTACAATTTCGCGATGACACCGGCGCCGAACGCGGTGTTCGGCATCGAGGCCGACTTCGGCCTCGCCAGCGTTGACGGAGTTGGGATCGTCATTTGCGACCTGGTCGAGACATACTCCTACGACATGGAATGGGACGCGCACTTCCGGGTGCGCGTGGGCGTTCCGCACGGGCATGTCATGCCGTTCCTCGCGGGCGGTTTGGCGGTTGCCCGCTTCGGCCTCAGCGAATTCGACGAAATGCTCTACGAGGGAACGTTCGTCGGCGGAACGATCGGCGCGGGCATCGACGCGATGTTTGGCCCGCACTTCATTGCTCGCGCCGAGGTGCTCTACGACTGGTATCCGGAAAAGACGGTCGAATACACAAACACCGATTGGGGGGCGATCCACCCAACGGCAACGACCGTCCGCGTGGCCGCAATCTGGAAGCTTCCATAACGACGGACCGGTGCGCCGCGGCCTGTGGCGAGCACGCGTGGGCAGCGGCCGCAGGCGTTCGTGCGTCCGAACCGGCGTCTTGAGGTTCCGTCCATGGAAGCGGTGACCCACGCCAAGGCGATGGCGGCCGCGCGCGCAGGCGTCGCACGGCTGGCGGCAATGGTCGGGCCCGACGGCCGTTTTCTCTATCGCTACGCACTCGGCGATCCATCGTTCGTCAGCACCCTCTACAGCGAAGCGCGCCACGTGGGGGCAGTGTGGGCGCTCGCCGATTTCGAGCGCGAAAGCTGGAACATGCCGAAGTTGTCCGGGTCGATCGACCGCGCCGCCGACTATATGGAGACCCGCCTGTTCCGTCCCTATGGCATCAGCGACGCCCTCTGCGTGATTGACGAGGGACTGATCAAGCTCAGCGGCGGTGCGCTCGGTGTGCTGGCGGAGGCTGCGCTCTACCGGCGTGACGGACGCGAAATCCACCTTGAGCAACTGGTGCGACTGGCGCGCTACGTTGCGCTGCAAAGCGAGGGCGACGGCAACTTCCTGGCCGTGCGCGTGCCGGGGCCGATCGCGCAGCCGAGTCCGCTGCGCGGCGAACTTGCGGTCGGCCAAGCGGTGATGGCGCTGGTGGTGGCGGGAAATGCGGCTGGCGAGGCGAGGTGGGTCGACCTCGCCCACCAGGCAGCGGCGGCGCTAGCCCGGCGCGGCCATGGGGTCGGGACGACGGCGCATTGGCTGCTCTACGCACTGGAGGCGCTCGCGGCCACTCATGATGATCCGTGGATCATGGAATACGCGACGCGCCTGGCCGAAGCGATGATCGCCGATGAAGCCACGGCGCGCGCGAGGGTGAGCACGCCGATCGCATGCCAGACCGAGGGATTGCTGGTCTACGCGCGCATGCTGCGGGCCAGCGGCCGCGACGCGTCGCCAGCGCTCAAGCGCGTGGCGGGCAACCTCCGACGGCAGCTGCGCTTCCACGACCCGAGCGGCGCGTTCATTCACAGCAAAGCGCGACCCGAGGTGCGCATCGACTACATCACGCACAACGTCATCGGCTTCCTCGGCTACGCGCGCATGATGCGCGAGGCTCCACTAGCGCCTTAAGGCGTCCAGGGCTCGTAGTCGGAATCGCCGGGCGTGGTCGGCTTGGGGCGCAGGATCGAGCCGGGCGGACGGTAGGCGCGCGGCGTCCCGGTCATGTTCGGCTGATGCGCCTTCTCCCATTCGCGCGGCGTGTAATCGCCGGGCGGATCGTCGCTGCGGAAGTGCATCCAGGCGTGCCAGCCCGGCGGGATCGAGGACGGCTCGGCGACACCGTTGTAGACGACCCAGCGCCGGTTGCCGCCCTTCTCGCGATAGTAGCGGTTGCCTGCCTCGTCCTCGCCGACGAACTCGCCTTTGCGCCATGTCCAGTAGCGGGTGCCGAGCGTGGTCCCGTTCCACCAGGTGAAGAACTGCAGCCAGAACTGTTTCATCGCGCGCCCCGTACTCCGTTACGCACCAGAAGTCACGCCTCAGAAGAACGACCGCCGCTGCCACCAGCCGCTGCGTTTGGGCTGATCGGACTCGCTCGTGTCGTCCGCGAGCGGCCGGCGCGGCTTGTCTTCCTGGGCGGTGTCGCTCTCGCGGCCCTTGTTGTGCTGCGGGCGGGCTCGGCGCGCTCCTCGTGCTCCTCAGGCGCGACCGCATCGCTCCACTCGTGCCCACCGTTCGGGGCGGGCTCGGGCGCCGGTATCGACGCGGCGGCGCGTTGCGGCCGGTTGCGGCTCGTCGGGTTGCGGCGTCGTGTCGATTTCGTATTCGTCTTCGAGGTGAGCCGCGAAGCCATTGCCCTCGGGCCGGTACGCCGCGCCGTTCTGCTCTTCCGCGTGACGCTCGGCGCCGCCGCGTCCGCGCCGGCCACGCCGCCCGCCGCGCCGGCCGCGCCGGCGCTTGGGCTGCTCATCGCCGCTCTCCTGCGCCCCGACGCGCGTTTCCTCGCCGTCGCCGACCGCTTCTTCGCCCGTCTCCACGGGTTCGTCCGGCCCGCCGCGAGCGGCCTCGGCCCGGGCGGCCGAGGGTTGCTCACCCCCACGCCCGCCGCGCCGGCGACGGCGGCGCTTGCGCCCGCCTTCCTCGCGACCACGCTCCGGCCGCTCGTCGCGCCGGCCGCGATCGGTCTCGCGCTCCGGCGTCTCCGCCTCCATCGCCTCCATCGCCTCCTCGGCGACTTCTACGTCCTCTTCCGGCTGGACGGTGTTCGGTGTGACGATCGGGGAGGGCATTGCCTCGCGGTGAGTGACCGGTTCGCCACGCTCGATGATGAAGTGGCTGCCGGGGGGGATGCCCTCATCGGCGAGCACGGCGATGGACAGGCCGAACCGTGCCTCGATCTCCGAGAGGTGCGCGCGCTTCTGGTTAAGGATGTAGAGCGCGACCGGCGTACGCGTGCGGATCGTCAAGTGGTGGGTGGCGCTCTTCGGAAGCTGGTCCTCCAGCGAGCGCAGCACGTGCAGGGCGACCGACGCCGGCGAGCGGATGTGTCCGGTACCCTGGCAGGTCGGGCACACCGTCGAGGTCGATTCCAGCACGCCGGTGCGCATGCGCTGGCGCGACATCTCGAGCAGGCCGAAGTGCGAAATGCGCCCGACCTGGATGCGCGCGCGGTCGTTCTTGAGCGCCTCCTTCAACCGTCGCTCCACGGCGCGGTTGTTGCGCTTCTCCTCCATGTCGATGAAGTCGATCACCACCAGACCGGCGAGGTCGCGCAGGCGAAGCTGACGGGCGACTTCGTCGGAAGCCTCCAGGTTGGTCTGGAGGGCGGTGTCCTCGATGGAGTGCTCGCGCGTGGAGCGGCCGGAGTTGATGTCGATGGAGACAAGCGCCTCGGTCTGGTTGATGACGGCGTAGCCGCCGGACGGGAAGGTGACCAGAGGCGAGAACATCGCGTCGAGCTGCGCCTCGACGCCGTAGTGGGCGAAGATCGGCTGCGAGTCCTTGTAGAGCTTCACGTTCTTCGCATGGCTCGGCATGAGCATGCGCATGAACTCCTTGGCCTCGCGGTATGCGTCGTCGCCGGCGACGAGGATCTCGTCGATGTCCTTGTTGTAGAGGTCGCGGATGGAACGCTTGATGAGCGAGCCTTCCTCGTAGACCAGCGCCGGCGCGCTGGACTGGAGCGTCAGCTCGCGCACGTTCTCCCACAAGCGAAGCAGATATTCGAAGTCGCGCTTGACCTCCGCGCGGGTGCGGCTGGCGCCGGCGGTCCGGAGGATGACGCCCATGCCTTCCGGCACCTCGAGGTCGGAAACGACCTTCTTCAGACGCTTGCGGTCGGTGACGCTGGTGATCTTGCGGGAGATGCCGCCGCCGCGGGCGGTGTTGGGCATCAGCACGGAATAGCGGCCGGCGAGCGACAGATACGTGGTCAGCGCCGCGCCCTTGGTGCCGCGCTCCTCCTTGACGACCTGGACGAGCAGCACCTGACGGCGCTTGATCACTTCCTGGATCTTGTACTGGCGCATGCGCGGCTTGCGCCGCTCCGGTACCTCTTCCAGCGCGTCGACCGCGCCAACGGAGTCGACCTCCTGGTCGCTTTCGACCTCGATGTCGTCACGCTTGGCGCGGCGTCCGCCGGCCTCGCCTTCGGCGGCGGTCGCTGCGGGCGCGGCCTCGGCGACCGCATCGTCGTCGCCGTCATCGTCGTGCGTGGCTTCGTCGTCGCTTGCCTGTTCGTCCTCGGCGGCAGCGCTTTCGTCCTCCGCCGATGCTTCGACGGCGGCTTCGGCTTCCGGCTCGTCCGCGTCGGCGGACGCCTCGGCTTCGGCTTCCGCGGCCTCCTTGGACGGCGCCGGCCCACGCTTAGCGGTGCGCTTCCGGTCGGCGGCGAGCGCACGCTCCTCCGCCTCCTCGTTCTCGCGCTCCTCGGCCTCGATCAGCGCCTGCCGGTCGGCGACGGGGATCTGGTAGTAGTCCGGGTGGATTTCGGAAAACGCCAGGAAGCCGTGGCGGTTGCCGCCGTAGTCGACGAACGCCGCCTGAAGCGACGGCTCGACCCGCGTGACCTTGGCTAGATAGATATTGCCGCGCAGCTGCTTGCGGCTGGCGGACTCGAAGTCGAATTCCTCGACGCGATTGCCGCGAACGACCACGACCCGGGTCTCCTCGGGGTGGGCGGCATCGATAAGCATCTTATTGGCCATGGAATGGAATCTCCGCGGCCCTGCTCGCCCGGCCGCCGGCTGGCGCAGAGCGCCGGTGCCGCGGCCGCGGGGGAGGGGCCGGTCTGTTGTGGATTGATTGGGGCGCCGTTGCCGCATGCCATCCGCGATCCGGGGCGGCCGGATGAGGCCGCGATCTCGGTCGCTGGGAGGGTTGGCGATGCGAGGAGCATGTTCTGGCGCAACTACCTATGTCGTGTACTTGCGGAACCGATACAAGGACCCAGTCCGTGCCCGGCGGCTGGAAGGAGCCAACGCCGGCGTGGACGGAGTCTCGGGAGGCGTCCCGTGTCCGGTGCGTCGGAAAAACGACGCATGGCCGGGGCCCCGTACACTTTTCGCCGCCTGCCTCACCCCGTTCACGTGTCCGCGGGGCGCCGCGCCCGCCGGTTCCACCGGGTTTCGCGGCCATTCCCAGCGGTCACCCGGAAAAAGAGCAACGCGCACGGAAAGTGAATTCCGTGGCGTCCGTTGTAGGTGGGCCGGTGAGTCTTGGCAAGGTCCGGTATGTTGCCGGGATCGCGCACACTGGGGATTAACGCAACACCCTGTTAACCGAAGCCCCTCAATCCTTTATGAAGGTCGCTGGATCGGGCTCGCAGCGGCGGAGCCTGGCGGTCGGAGATCGGGGGCTACGTGTGACCTATCCGACGGCGCGGCAGATGCTTTTGGCGGCGGTGGCGGCGGCCTTCGTCGCCGGCGCGGCGTCGGGGTGCGCGGCATCCTCGGCGAGCCAGAGCGCCCCGGTGGTGATGGATGCGCGTGTGCTGGGCGACAATCAGCGCGTGCGTTTCGTCGTGGACATATCCGCCAAGGTTGACGCCGCCGTCTTCACGCTCGCCGACCCCTACCGGCTCGTCATCGACCTCGACGAAGTGCGCTTCGCGCTGCCACCGACGCTCGGCCAGACGGGCCGGGGGCTGGTGTCGGCATTCCGCTACGGCAGTTTCTCGGCGGGCAAATCGCGGCTGGTGCTCGATCTGACGGTGCCGGTGAGCGTGACCAACACGTACGTGACCGACGTCGGTGCCGGACAGCCGGCGCGGCTGGTGGTGGACATCGTGCCGACGACGCGGCGGGAGTTCCTGGCGGCGCTCGACGCCAACCGCGAGGACGCGCGGGCGGCGGCGCAAGGGTCCGACCAACTGCCCGGGCCGGGGCTCGCCGGTGGCGGGCACAGGACGATCGTGATCGATCCAGGGCACGGCGGCATCGACCTCGGCGCGCGCGGGGCCGCGGGGACGCTGGAGAAGGACGTGGCGCTGGCGTTCAGCAAGGTGCTCGCGGCGAAGTTGAAGGCGACCGGGCGCTACGACGTGTTCATGACGCGGGACGACGACACGTTCGTTTCGCTTGGCGACCGCGTAGCCTTCGCGCGGCGGCACAACGCGGACCTGCTCGTCTCGATCCACGCCAACTCGTTCGTCGGCCGCTCGGTCAGCGGCGCGACGGTCTATACGGCGTGCGACGTGAACTGCGACCCGGATGCGAGCCAGATGGCGGCGTCGGAGAACCAGTCGGATATCCTCGCGGGCATCGACGTTTCCGGCGAGGATTCGGACGAGGTGCGCGACATCCTGGCCGACCTGACGCGGCGGGAAACGCGCAATTTCGGGGTGACGTTCGCGCTCAACCTCGTCGAGGAATTCAACAAGACCGAAACGGCGACCTTCAAGGAGCCGCACCAGGAGGCCAACTTCAAGGTGCTGAGCGCGCCGGACGTGCCGTCGGCGCTGGTCGAACTCGGGTTCATCACCAACGAGGTGGACGAGAAGCACCTCCGGTCGCCACAATGGCGGGAGACGACCGCAGATTCGATGGCGCACGCGATCTCCGACTATTTCGAAACGCGCGTGGCGGGTATCGGCGGAAAGCAGGCGGATTAGTTGCGCAAAAGCCACTATAATGCGCGGGAAATCGCCCAAATCGGCATAGGCCCTATATTCTCCACAAAGAGTGCCGACTGAGGGCAACCTCCTAGCCCCCCGGCTTTCGGCCGCAGCGGGTGGTCGGAAGGCCGAGGAAGTATGATACTACGAATCATCGGCTATCTATTCGGGATCGCTACCGTGCTCTTCCTCGCAGTGGCAGCAGGCGTCGCGTGGTACGTCTCGGACATCGCCCGGGATTTGCCGGACTACGATTCGCTCGCGAAGTACGAACCGCCCGTCGTGACGCGCGTCCACGCCGCAGACGGGCAACTCGTCGCAGAGTACGCGCATGAGCGACGGCTCTACCTGCCGATCCAGGCGATCCCCGACCTCATCAAGGACGCCTTCATCTCGGCGGAAGACAAGAACTTCTATCAGCACGCGGGCCTCGACTATTACGGCATCGCGCGCGCGATGATGCAGAACGTCGAGGCGCTCGGCAGCGGCCAGCGCCTCGTCGGTGCCTCCACCATCACGCAGCAGGTGGCGCGGAACTTCCTGTTGACACTGGACCAGACGTGGGACCGCAAGATCACCGAGGCGATCCTGGCGCTCCGCATCGAGCAGGCGTACTCCAAGGACAAGATCCTGGAGCTCTATCTCAACGAGATATTCCTCGGGCTCGGCTCGTACGGCGTGGCGGCCGCGTCGCTCGCCTATTTCGACAAGTCGGTGCACGAGTTGACGCTGCCGGAGGTCGCCTACCTCGCGGCATTGCCGAAAGGCCCGAACAACTACAATCCGTTCCGCAATCCCGACCGCGCGATCGAGCGGCGGAACTGGGTGATCGACCGCATGGTCGAGAACGGATACGTGACGGCCGAGGAAGGCGAGAAGGCGAAGACCGCACCGCTCGGCGTGAACGTCCGCACAACCGGCCCGACGATCTTCGCGGCGGACTATTTCGTTGAGGAAGTGCGCCGCCAGCTCAGCGCCATGTATGGCGAGGACACGCTCTACGAGGGCGGGCTATCGGTGCGCACGTCGCTTGACCCCGCGCTGCAGGTCATGGCGCGGCAGGCGATGATCGACGGGCTGACGCAGTACGATCAGGACAAGGGGTGGCGAGGGCCGGTCGGCCATATCGAAGACATGAGCGGCGATTGGGGCCCCAAGGTCGCGGACTTCACTGCGCTCTCCGACATGGTGGAGTGGCGTCTCGCGGTGGTGCTCTCCGTCACCCCGGAAGCGGCGACGATCGGTCTTCAGCCGACCCGCATGCCGGGGACGCGGGCGGTCGGCGATGAACGCGATACCGGAACGATCCCGTTCAAGGACATGAAGTGGGCCAAGTGGGCTACCGGCCCGCAGAACGGCAAGGCGATCAAGGGTACCGGCGACGTGCTCAAGGTGGGCGACGTCGTCTATGTCACGGCGGCCGACGGCGATGCCGGCCAGTACAAGCTCGAGCAGGTGCCGGAGATCGAGGGCGGGCTCGTCGCGATGGACCCGCACACCGGCCGCGTGCTCGCGATGGTGGGTGGGTTCTCATTCGCCGAAAGCCAGTTCAACCGCGCTACGCAGGCGTATCGCCAGCCGGGCTCGTCGTTCAAGCCGTTCGTCTACTCGGCGGCGCTCGACAACGGCTACACGCCGTCGTCGGTGGTGATGGACGCGCCGATCGAGATCGACCAGGGACCGGGGCAGCCGCCGTGGCGCCCGGAGAACTACAGCGGCGAGTACTACGGCCCCTCGACGCTCCGGACCGGCATCGAATTGTCGCGCAACGTGATGACGGTGCGGCTCGCGCAGGACATGGGCATGCCACTGGTGGCGGAATACGCCCGCCGGTTCGGTGTGGTGGACAACCTGAAGCCGGTGCTCGCGATGGCGCTCGGCGCCGGCGAGACGACGGTGCTGCGCATGACGGCCGGCTATGCGGTGTTCGCCAACGGCGGCAAGGAAGTGCGCCCGACGCTGATCGACCGCATCCAGGACCGCTACGGAAAGACGATCTTCCGCCACGAGGACCGGCTGTGCATCGGCTGCGACGCGGACTCGTGGCAGGGCCAGGACGAGCCGACGATCGTTGACGACAGCGCGCAGGTACTCGACCCAATGACGGCGTACCAGATGACGTCGATGCTGGAGGGCGTCGTGCAGCGCGGCACGGGCACCGCCGCCAAGGTGATCGGCAAGCCAGTCGCCGGCAAGACGGGCACGACCAACGACTATCACGACGCCTGGTTCATGGGCTACACGCCCGACCTCGTGGTCGGCGTATACATGGGCTACGACCGGCCGCGTTCCCTTGGGCGCAGCGCCACCGGCGGCGGGCTGGCGGCGCCGGTTTTCACCGAGTTCATGCAGATGGCGCTGGCGGACAAGCCGGCGGTGCCGTTCCGCGTGCCGCCGGGCATGAATTTCGTGCCGATCGACCGGCGCACGGGCTTGCGGGCGCAGGCCGGCGGATCGGACACGATCCTGGAGGCGTTCAAGCCGGGCACGGCGCCGCCGGACACCTATTCCATCATCGGTTACACCGACACGATGGGCCGTCCGCTGACGGTCGCGCCGGAGGCGGACCGCGCGGTGATCTCGGGCACCGGCGGGCTGTATTAGGGCCCTTTCACGTTCGCCGCGGCAGGCTGTTGCGGGAGCGGCCCGATTCTCCACTCCGGATCGTACCCTCAGCGTAGTCGATGCGTCGGCACCGACTACGCTTGGCCGCCCCGTTAGGCCCGAGCCACCCCCAGCGCGTCGGATCAGAATCCAAGAATCCCGCGCAGCGTAGCCCGACCGTTCAGCACACTTCCCACGGTGCCCCTTCCGCCAGCGATGCGAGCCGGCGTCGTGCCGCTGCAGACCGACCCGTTCGCGGTGTTGGTGCACTCAACGCGGGTTCCTTTTTTTCCGTTTGAACACACGTAGTTGGTGCTGTTGCCATAAAACGTTCCTCCAACACTGTCGCAGGCGCTCTTCAGGCAGTCATGGTCGCACTGTTGGGAGATGTTCACGTACTCCGCGAACGCAGCGGGGGACGCCACGCACAGAATGGCGAAAACCGTCACGCGAACCAACTAGTATGCCATGCGAACCTCCCTTGAGTTTCCTTTCGCGGCCACACGCAGAACCTAGCACATCGCTCGGCTGCAAGTCTGACCCCGTGGACGGCCCACCGAATTCATGAGGGAATCTCAGGGTGGTCACATCCAGGCCACGGAGGTGATCTCGTAGTCAAGCGCCGATGACCGCAATTGGCGCATCGGCGATGTGCGTCGTCGGGTCGTCGATGTCCGAGGCCGTACCGGGACCGGAAATCCCACAGCCCCCATCCGTTGGTCGCCGAAGCGCGGGTTTACACCGCTTCGCGATCTCACTACGTAAGGCCCCGTCCTCAGGCCCGGCCCGGGGGCCAACGAGGAATCGCATCGCCATGCGCGCCGAAATCGAAACGGTCGTCGACGAGATCCGGCAGGCCATCGGCCGCGCATAGTCAGGGAAGCCCGGACCGGCGTACCGGCCCGGGCATGATCAATGGCGACCTATTTCGTCGCGGCTTCCGCCGGCACCGGAAACACCAAGTACGGATCGGCGTGGAAGTAATCGAGATCCCACGAGATCAGCGGCTTGCCGTCCATCTGGATCGACGCCTGGAACGGGAAGTGCTGCTCCATGTCCATGCGATCGTTCAGGAAGTTCGAGAAGTCGCCGGTGTACTTCTTGCCGTCCACCGTGATCTCGGTGTGGACCGGACGACCGGATGCATCCAGCGTCGCCACGAGCGTGGCGTCGTTCAGCTTGTGCACCGGGATGGTCAGAACGTCGTTCGCCTGATCGTCCTTCGACAGCTTCATGACGTCGGCCGCGTCACGACCGGCGAGGACCACGCCCGACGGCAACGCGTAGGCGATCGCCAGCAACTCGTTCGACGGCATCTTCGACGGACCGGCGTAGACACCGGCCGGCTCTTCCATCCACGTTACCTGTTGAAGACCTTCAACTGGTCCGTTGCCGAAAATCTCCGGCTGCTCCAGATGACCGATGCGACCGGTTGGCGGCTTGCGTGGATCGGTCGTGACGAAGATGCTCTCCTTGCCGTCGGCGCCGGTGACGTAGAGGCGGGCCGCGGGGATGCGGTAGTCCCACTCCAGCCTGAGATCGGCATCCTGGCCCATCCATTGGCCCTTGCCGACCACGCGGGAGAAGGCCGTGCTGTCGCCGAGGATAAGGTAGGAAACGGCGTTGCCACCCGCGAAGGCGTAGGCGTTGTTGCGGAACTGGCCGGTCGCCTGAGCGGCCTTGATGAGCACGCGCAGAGCGTCGGTGTTCTTGTCGGCGCCACGAGCCAAGCATCCGCCGAAACGGAAACCGTCGAGGCTGAACGCCTGTTCACCGTAGACTTTGTCGGACGGCACGCAGCCGCGTGCGTGCAGGCCGCATTCGCCGCGACCGAGCGCGCAAGCGACCCCGGTGGGGTTGTGCTGCCCCATGAAGTCTTCCAGCTGGATGACGGCATCCGGATCGGTGATACCCGCGGCCGTCGCCGCGGCCCGGATCGCCTCTACCGAGGGTGGCGGTGCCTTCTGAGCCTGGGCGAGCGTGCCCGTGCTTACGGCCGCCGCTGCCACTCCGGCTAGCGCGGCGGCGACGAGGTATTTGCTGAAACGCATTCGGTTTGTCCTCCCGTGAGACATATTGCAGACCGTGCGGTCGCGATCGGTGCGCTGACCTCACGATGTTGGATGCGTGCTAGCCGCTGCGGACGTGCGAGAACTGCGGCTCGACCACGAGGCACGGCGGGCTTGCGTGGCTGTAATCGGTGCTGCTGCGCAGGTTCAGGACCATCGGCGTCATGACCCAAGGTTGCATCAGATACTCCGGATCCTCGACCGTGGCTTGCCACACCAGCGAGTTGCCAACGCGGGTCAGGCGTTCCGTTACCTTCATGTCGAAGCCGTGGACCCAGCCGTTCTTGTGCAGCCAGCTCGTGTCGGTGAAGCCGACCAATTCGATGACCAGCGAGTCGCCGTCCCAATGGCCGATGCCGTCGCCGTTGAGCGTCTCGGCGGCAACCGACTGCTGGTCATGGTCGCGGCCGTCGGTCCAGATCCAGCGGAAGCCGTCCCAGCTCGAGTAGCTGCCACCGTAGCCGTTGAAGCCGGAGTGATAGAACAGAATGACCGCCGGCTGGCCCTCGACCTTGACGATCTGGTGCGGGATACCGAGGCGCGGCACGCCCAGCGGCAGGCACGAATTCACCGGGTCGTCCCAGTTGCCGTTGTAATCGTTCTCGGTGATCTGGTCCCAGTACTCCGGCTTGTAGAGCGGCACGTTGTCGTTGCTCGTGCGGCGCACGCCACCGTCGGCCTCGAGACCGACGTACGAGTTGCCGCGGCCGTTGAAGTTGCGGCTGACATCACCAACGTCGTCGGTCGCAATGCCACCGACACCCGGCGCGATGTAAAGGCCGGCCAGGACAGGGTGCCCGTCAGCGTCGCGCGGCGTGACGATTTCGTCCGCGCCGGCGCTGGCCATTCCGGCCATACCGCTTACCAGCACGGAAGCGCCGAGCGCCCACGCGCGATGTGAATTAGGATTGTCCATGCGATTACTTCCTCCCTTGCGTGATCGCCAGGGCGGTCTGGAACGCCTTTCGGTTCCCGGCCCGAAGAAGATCCCGTTGGCGACGAACTATCCGTAGCCGACTTTGTCAGCGGCTTTTTTTCTTTTCCCGCCCCTTTGGCGGATGATCGTGCTTGTTGTTGAGGGTTGTTAGGAAATTTCGGTTGCCCGAACGATCTCTTGGCTCGCCCGTGCGCTTCCGGTGCGCGTTTCGATCAATCCGGACTGGGGTAGCGCTCACTTCCGCTACGGGCGCATTGGCGATGTGCGTGGTCGGGTCGTCGATGTCCGAGGCCGTACCGGGACCGGAAATCCCACAGCCCCCATCCGTTGGTCGCCGAAGCGCGGGTTTACACCGCTTCGCCATCTCACTACGTAAGGCCCCGTCCTCGGGCCCGGCCCGGGGGCCAACGAGGAATCGCATCGCCATGCGCGCCGAAATCGAAACGGTCGTCGACGAGATCCGGCAGGCCATCGGCCTGCTGAGGAGGCATCTTTGACTGGGACCACGCGAAGGCCCGGCTCGAAGAACTGAACGCGGCGGCGGAAAGCCCCGATCTTTGGAACGACAGCCAGCGCGCGCAAGCGATGATGCGCGAGCGGCAGCGGCTGGACGGCCAAATCAACGGCGTCGAGCGGATGGAACAGGAACTCGCCGACCAGATCGAGCTGATCGAACTCGGCGAGGCGGAGGACGACAAGGGCGTCATCGCCGACGCCGAGGCGGCGCTGAAGGCGCTGAAGGCCGAGGCCGACCGCCGCGAGGTCGAAACGATGCTTTCCGGCGAGGCCGACGGCAACGACGCCTACGTCGAGGTGCACGCCGGCGCGGGCGGCACTGAGAGCCAAGATTGGGCGGAGATGCTGATGCGCATGTATCAGCGCTTCGCCGGAGAGAACGGCTACAAGGTCGAGGTGCTCGAGGTCCACTACGGCGAAGAAGCGGGGATCAAGTCGGCGACGTTGCTCATCAAGGGTGAGAGCGCCTACGGCTGGCTGAAGACCGAGTCCGGTGTGCATCGGCTGGTGCGCATCTCGCCCTTCGACAGTCAGGCGCGCCGCCACACGTCGTTCGCCAGCGTCTGGGTCTATCCGGTCGTGGACGATTCCATCGACCTCGATATCAACGAGGCGGACGTCAGAACCGACACCTACCGCTCGTCGGGGGCCGGTGGGCAGCACGTCAACACGACCAACTCGGCGGTGCGGCTGACGCACGTTCCGACGGGGATCGTCGTCCAATGCCAGAGCGAACGCTCGCAGCACAAGAACCGCGCGACGGCATGGGCGATGCTGCGCGCGCGGATCTACGAGGCGGAGTTGGAGAAACGCGAAGCGGCGGCCGCGGCCGAGGCGGCGTCCAAGACCGAGATCGGCTGGGGCCACCAAATCCGCAGCTACGTCCTCCAGCCGTACCAACTGGTCAAGGACCTGAGGACGGGCGTGGAAAGCACCAGCCCGCAGGCGGTGCTCGACGGCGCACTGCTGCCGTTCATGGAAGCGGCGCTGGCGCAGCGGGTCGGCGGAACCGCGAAGGCGAATTGACGCTCGCGCCTTTGACGCAGGTCAAGGGCGGTTGACCCCACCGTCGTAGCCAATCGCTCCGTGGCAAGGAGTTGCCCCGGAGGGTCCCCGATGAAGCAGATGGAAAATGCACGCGTCGTCGTCGCGGGCGCGTTGATCGCAGTCGGCGTGTTACTGCTTGTGCTCCGGGCGTTCGGCGATTTCGCCGGGTCGGTGTGGCCGATTTTCGTGATCGTGCCGGGGTTGGTGCTGCTGGTGATGGCCGCTAACGGCGGCGGCGGAGCGACGTTGCTGGCGGCGGCCGGCGGCGTGGTCACCGGCGTCGGAGTGATCCTCTTCGTGCAGGACCTCACCGACTACTATCAGTCGTGGGCGTATGCCTGGGCGCTGCTGCCGCTGTTCGCGGGCGCGGGCATGCTGCTCGCGGCGGGGCGCCAGCACGATCCGGCCGCCGCGGCACGCGCGTGGGGCCTGATCGAGTGGGGCGGCGTCGCGTTCGTCGTGATGGCGGTGTTCTTCGAGGGCCTGATCTTCCACGGCTTTCTCATCGCCGGCGGCCTGATCATGCCGATCCTGCTGATCGCGGTGGGTGCGTTGCTGCTGCTGGGCCGCGGGCGGGCGGAGAACCACGTCGACGCCCCGCCGACCGACGGCGGGCCGAAGACGAAGACGTGATCGCGGACGCCTAGGCGGCCTCTTCCGCCGACTTGCCGGAGCGGTCGTACTGAGCGCGTGCCTTCTCGATGGCGCCAGCGTTCTTGGACGCCCAGTCGGCGACCTGCAACACCGGCTTCAGCAGGTCGCGACCGAGAGGGGTTAGCTCGTACTCGACGCGCGGCGGCACGGTCGGGAACACCGTGCGGCGGACGAAGCCGTCGCGCTCGGCCGCGCGGAGCGTGGCGGTCAGCATCTTCTGCGAGATGCTGCCGAGCCGGCGCTTGATCTCGCTGAAGCGCAGCGCGCCGTTCTTGAGCTGCACGATTACCAGCACCGTCCATTTGTCGCCCACCCGCGACAGTATCTCGCTGATGCGCCGGCAGACCCCGCTTTCCTGCAAGTGACCGGGTTTCAAGAAAGTGCCTCCTTGTCAGACGGCGGTGAGTTGGTCACCTTTGGTATCTCAATTACCGAAGTATACCACGACATAAGGACTCCGTCTCCCATGCTCAAGATCGGCATCATCATCGGCAGCACGCGTCCCGGCCGTCGCGCACCGGAAGTGGCGACCTGGCTTCTCGACATCGCGAACACCCGCTCGGACGCCGCGTTCGAAATCATCGACATCAAGGACTTCGACCTGCCGGTCCTGGACGAGCCGATGCCGCCGTCGATGGGTAAGTACGCGCAAAAGCACACGAAAAAGTGGGCGGCGACGATCGACGCGCTCGACGGGTTCGTGTTCGTCACGCCGGAATACAACCACAGCATCTCCGGCGCGCTGAAGAACGCGATCGATTTCGTGTATCGCGAGTGGAACAACAAGGCGGCCGGGTTCGTCAGCTACGGTACGACCGGCGGCGCGCGAGCGGTGGAGCACCTGCGCGGGATCATGGCGGAGGTGCAGGTGGCGGACGTGCGCGCGCACGTCTCGCTTTCGCTGTTCACGGACTACGAGAGCTTCTCGGCGT
The DNA here is from genome assembly GCA_963749755.1 of uncultured Alphaproteobacteria bacterium. Classification (GTDB taxonomy): domain Bacteria; phylum Pseudomonadota; class Alphaproteobacteria; order Rhizobiales; family Kaistiaceae; genus JBBDMC01. The sequence continues at coordinate 1,009 of CAVVOK010000003.1, read as the reverse complement.
TCACGCCGGCTCCGCGGCACGTGGACCAGGCCGAAAACGATGCTCGATCAACTCGTGGCGTGGAGCGCCGCGCTGAAGACCGTGCGCGAAGCGAAGGCGGCGGTCGCGGCCTAGAGCGATTTCGCTTTTCTCTAAGTCGCAAGATCGCTCTAACGCTTGGTTTGTTCGCAATTCCGGACGGAAAACCGGTTCCCGGCTTTCCTGGATTGCTCTAGAGGTAAGGCGCGATCTTCTCGCCGGCTGCGATGTAGGGCATCGGGTTGATCGGGTCGCCGTCCACCCGCACCTCGTAGTGGAGGTGCGGGCCGGTGGCGCGTCCGGTGCTTCCGGCCTTGCCGACCACGGTGCCGATCGCAACCTTCTGGCCGACCTTCACGTCGATCTCGCTCATATGACCGTAGCGGGTACTGATCCCGTTGCCGTGGTCGATCTCGACGAGGTTGCCGTAGCCGCTGGTGTAGGCGGCGGTGACGACGGTGCCCGAGGCGGTCGCCTCGATGGGCGTGCCGGCCGCGGCGCGGAGATCGACGCCGGTGTGCAGCGCCGGCGTGCCGAGGAACGGGTCGATGCGCGAGCCGTAGGGGCTGGTCACCACCGGTTCCTCCTCCGTCGGTCGGGCGAGGGGCAGGGCGGCGGCCATGCCGCGGATGGCGTTGAGGCGGTCGATAGCGCCGGTGACCAGCGCGACGTTCGACTTGAAGGTGTCGAGGTCGGCGTTGGCGTCGAGGCCGACGTAGGGTCCGCCGACTTCGTCGGCGGCGTCCGCATCGGCCGGGAGGTCGTGGCCGATGCTCTTCAGGATCGCGGCCAACGCTTTCGTGTGGCTGGTCACATCGGCAGCGACGGCGGTGACGTAATCGACCTGCTCGTGGGCGAGGCGGTGAGGGACGCCTGGACCTGGTTCATCTGAGTGATCGCGGAGCTGGGCATCGGCGAGAGCGCCTTGGCCTTCGCGGGCCCATCGGACGGGTCGACGCCGCCGGTCTTAAGCGTCGCGTCGGGCATAGCA
>CAVVOK010000002.1:0-52419 GCA_963749755.1 uncultured Alphaproteobacteria bacterium | reverse complement strand
GCGCAGAAGCGACGCGCGCGGGCTGATGGGCGGATCATCGGATGGTGCATGCGATCGTCGTTGCCGACACCTCCGTTCTCATTAACTTCCTGCGGATCGACCGGATGGACCTGATCGGGGCCCATCCGGCATCCTTCATCGCAACCGATCACGTCGCCGCTGAGATCACCGACACCTATCCCGACCAGCAGGCGCGATACGCCGCTGCGCTGAGTGCGGCCCAGATCAGCGAGCAGCGTATCGATGATCCGGCCGAACTGGAAATGTTCCTGCGCCTCGCAGCGCATGGGACGATTGGGCGCCGGCGAGCGATCCGCAATCGCGGTCGCACTCAACCGCGAGTGTGCACTTGCGATCGACGACTCTGCGCGCAATTCAACGGGCCACTGGCGAAGCAGGGACTGCCGGCAGACCACGCTGACGATCTTGCGCACGCAGGACGTGGTGGTCGAGCTGATACGGATGTCGGACCTCATCCGTCGAAGCGGCGGACGCGATTCTGCGGATTGGGCGACCATCATCGTTTCAAACTCAAAATCGCTTCCTTTCGAGACGTTCTGTAATCCACTCCCGAACTTTACACTCGGTGCCGGAATTGTCGCCCCGGATGGGCGCCGCATGCGTGGCTTATCGCAGCGTCGGGATTGCGTCACATCAAGCGAATCACAGTGAATGGGACCGGGCGCAGGCGTGGTTTATGGCTGGTCGAGGGCACTCAAAGGAAATGCCGCCGTTTTCGCTATCCTTATTTCTTTTTCGATCAGCTTCGCTCACGACTTGATTTCGCTGTTCATCTCGCTCGGCCGAGATAATCGTGCGCCATTACAAGGCGCGCGCGATGAACGCACTCAATCCGGATCAGATGGCTCCCGCCGAACGATTCGCGGAAATCGCCGAGATCCTGGCGGCCGGCCTCATGCGGCTGCGGGCGCGGCAGTCCAGTCCTTTATCTCCGGACTGCGGAGAAAGTTCGCTTGACTTCTCGGCCACCAGAGCGGTCATGCCGACGTTCTCAAGTCGGAGGAGGCTCGGATTGACCGATACGGTGCTGGCCCAACTGGCGGCGCTGAAAGCCGCGCCGATGGCGCGTTGAAGCAGCAGTGGCGCGACCTCTTCGACACCGAGCCGCCGCCCTACAACCGGCGCTTCCTCGAAAGCCGGCTCGCCTACCGGATCCAGGAACTGGCCTATGGCGGCCTGAAGCCCGAGACGATCGAGCGGCTGCGAGAGCTTGGCGAGAGACTCGACGGCGGCGATCCGGCGCGGCGCCGGCAACCGGCGAAGGACCGGCCGATCGCCGGCACGCGGCTCATCCGCGAATGGCAGGGCGTCGAGCACTGCGTCACCGTCCGCGACGACGACTTCGAGTACCAGGGCCGGCCCTACAAGTCGCTCTCGGCCGTCGCCCGCGCCATCACCGGCACGCGGTGGAACGGCTGGGTCTTCTTCGGCCTCAAGAACCAGCGGGGCCGGGCATGAAGAAGCCGATCGTCCGCAAGCTCCGCTGCGCGGTCTACACCCGCAAGTCCACCGAGGAAGGCCTCGACATGGAGTTCAACAGCCTCGACGCCCAGCGCGAGGCCTGCGAGGCCTATGTCGCCAGCCAGAAGGCGGAAGGCTGGCTGCTGGTGCCGGACCGCTACGACGACGGCGGCTTCTCCGGCGGCACGCTGGAGCGCCCGGCGCTGAAGCGGCTGCTCGCCGATATCGAGGCCGGCCGGGTCGACGTCGTCGTCGTCTACAAGATCGACCGCCTCAGCCGCTCGCTGATGGACTTCGCCAAGCTGGTCGAGGTGTTCGACCGGAACGAGCGTCACCTTCGTCTCGCGTCACCCAGTCGTTCAACACCACCACCTCGATGGGCCGGCTGACGCTCAACATCCTGCTCTCCTTCGCCCAGTTCGAGCGGGAGGTGATCGGCGAGCGCATCCGGGACAAGTTCGCCGCCTCCCGCAAGAAGGGCATGTGGATGGGCGGCTGGGCGCCGCTCGGCTACGACGTCAAGGACCGCAAGCTGGTCATCAACGAGGCCGAGGCGGCAGTCGTCCGCCGCATCTTCGAGCGCTTCGTCAAGATGCGGCTCGGCCACGACGATCGTCCGGGAACTGGCCGCCGAGGGCGTCGTCAACAAGTACGGCAAGCCGCTCGACAAGGGCCGCATCTACAAGCTCCTCAACAACCGGGTCTACGTCGGCGAGGCCGTCCACAAGGGCACGGCCTATCCCGGCGAGCACGAGGCGATCATCACCGCAGACCCTCTGGGACAAGGTCCACGCGATCCTCGCCGAGAGCCCGCGCAAGCGCGCCGGCACGAACCCGGGCGCAGACGCCGGCCCTGCTGAAGGGCCTGATCTTCGGGCCCGACGGCCGGGCCATGTCGCCGACCCACACCCGCAAGGGCGGCAAGCTCTACCGCTACTATGTCAGCCAGTCGGTGCTCAAAGCGCGGCGCCGACGCCTGCCCGGTCGGCCGCGTCCCGGCGGCCGAGATCGAGGCGGCGGTCATCGACCAGCTGCGCGTCCTGCTGCGCTCGCCGGAGATCATCGTCGCGACGTGGCGGGCGGCGCGGCAGGAGATCGACGGCCTCACCGAGGCCGAGGTCCGCGAGGCCCTCGAGCGGCTCGATCCGCTCTGGGACGAACTGTTCCCGGCCGAGCAGGCGCGCATCGTCCAGCTGCTCGTCGAGCGCGTCGATGTCGCCGCCGACGGCATCGACATCCGGCTTGCGCGTTTGCGGGCTGGCGGAGCCTCGTCGGCGATCTGATGCGCGATCGGGAACGTGAGGCCGCGTGATGGCGACCGGCGCCTCTCAGGCCGCCAGTCCCGAAGTCATCACGGTCCGCGTTCCGCTGGCGGTTCGGCATCGTGGCGGGCGCAAGGCGATGGTCGTGCCTACTGGCCATCCTGGGTCGCGTCCTTGCCGAGCAGAAAACCGACGATGCGCTTTTGAGGGCGATCGTGCGAGCATTCCGCTGGCGCGACTTACTTGAAACCGGTGCCCACGCTTCAATCGCCGAACTCGCGTCGGCCGAAGGCGTGGATGCGTCCTAGTCGGCCGCCTCCTCAGGCTCACCTGTCTCGCACCTGACTTGGTCGAGGCCGTACTCACCGACTCGGGCGCCGGCCAGTTGACGCTCCAGGATGCCGCGAGGCTCTGTCGCGATCCGTCCTGGGAGACGCAGCGTCTCAGCATGAACGGTTCCAGAGTCCGCTGACTAAGCGCCACAAGCGGCCGCTCGATACTCGCGGCCTTCATCAATTGGTTGGAACAGACGGTCATGATGCCCGTAACTCGCTTGGCTTGAAGGTTGCCCGCCCATGGCACGAAGGCCGACACGGGGGACCTGCCAGTACCGCGGCGACGGTGGGAGGGAGCCCTTGGGTCGCTCTGCGAGCTAGCCACCCGAGCTCGGCCAGTTTTGCTTCTCAGTGCGCGTCAGCACCGATAGTGTATCGGGGGTCGCGGGGGGAGAGCGTGGTGGGCCAAGTCGAGCAGCGTAGGGCGCCGAGCCAGTCGCGAGCAGTCGACGGCATCTTGCGTCTTGCCGGCGATTTTGTAGGCCTTGCCCGCGTGCTCGGTCCTGCAGTGGCCACCGACTATGCATGGAACGTTTTTCGAACCTTTCCAGAGGTTGCCCGCAACAAAAAGCTCTTACCCGCCGATCGGCTAATGCGCCGACGGGGCGAGTTCAAAGCCGCCGTCCAAGGCAAAACGCTCTTTCTACCGGGGAGTGCATTCCCAGACATTGGTGAGATGTTCGCCCGCAATGTGTATTTGCGACCGCCGAATTTCGCCATCCGTGCAGGGACCACGGTGGTCGACCTCGGGTGCAACTGGGGGATGTTTAGCCTATTGGCGGCAAAGATCGGCGCGCATGCGATCGGGGTCGACATCGACTCCGGATACGAAGCGCCCTTTGGCAAACATGCTGCGCAATGGATGCGTAGCAAATGCGATTTTTGAGAACGGATCGGTCGGACCGGGAACTGGATATTTTTCAGATCCGGCGCTGCAGCTAAAGCATCTGAATCGGATACCCCCCGAGATAAAGATGGAAGGCCTATTAGAAAAGCACTCGGTGGCCTCCGTTGACTTTCTGAAGGTCGACATCGAGGTTTCCGAATTCGCCCTGTTCTCGAACGATGTCGGGTGGCTTCGTCGCGTGAACCGGGTCGCTATCGAACTCCATGAAGATTACGGGAGTCCGGCCCGCATCGTCGCAACCCTGTCCCAACACCATTTTGCTACCAGTCGCATTGAACACTATCTATACGCCCAACGCGTAAGTCGAGGATGACCCGGGGGCTCTCCTCATCGCAAGAGGTTGGCGCCGCTCTCCCGCAATCGGCCATCCACTTCGATGCTTTCCGAAATGTTGTTGACCATCTGCCACCCTTGACGGGGGCAACCGTTGTCGACCTTGGTTGCGGCGCCGGACAAATCAGCGCCGCGTTGTCGCGTGCATCGGCGAACGTGGTGTCCATCGACGCCGACTTGGCAATCCTTGCTATGGCCGACCGCAGGGTGCGAGAAGAAGGAACGGGACCGCACCTTGCAATCAACGCGCGGGCGGAGCTCTGCCGATTGCTACGGCGAGCGTCGACGTTGTTTTTTCCCTAAGCACATTCCAGTACCTCGACATACCGAGCGCGCTGGCGGAGACACGCCGGATCCTTCGGCCGGGTGGAATGCTCCTCTTGTGTGAGAATCTTCCTGACAACGTCCTGGTGAAGGCGTACCGGCTGGCGCGGCACATACGGTCGGCGCTTAGAGGCGATCTTCGCTATGTGAATTCAATCCGGCGATATTTCAGCGTCTCGGATTTGGCGCACCTTCGCTGCGACTTCGACGTCCTGAGCGTGGAATATTTCCACCTCACGCGACCACTGACGATGTATCCGCTGATGATGGGCTGGCGCCCGTCGTGGCTGAGACTAGATGCCTTGCTCAAACGCCTTGACCGCCTTGTGCTCGCGAAGGGAAGGGTACTGAGGCGATACGCATGGATAATTTCCGTCGTCGCCGTCAAACGGGGGTGAGGCTCTATGAAAGAGGACTTTGCCGCGAAACGCGTGATCGGCGCCAACAGCCTCGTCGGTGCAATGGACGGTTTGCTCCATGCGCTGCGGATGGGCAAACTTCGAGAAATCGTGCGATTTGCAGGTCTTGAGTTCGAGTACCTAGCTCGAAAAGCACTTGGGGGCGACGCGGTGTTAGTCGAGTTCACGCCCGCCAAAGCGTGGACGTGCCATTCGGGGCAACCGATCGACGTCACGGCCATGGCGGAGGTATTCACGCGGCACGGTCTGGTCACAGCTGAATCACCGACGCCTTGGGGCGTCGTTACGCGGTCGAGGGGCGGTCGATTTTATGGCAGCACCTCAATCGACCATGCGTTCTGCACGCCGCGGACAGCCTCGAGGTTGAGGCCACGGACGTGGCCGAATTTGACTACCCATCAGCGCAATTCTGTGCACTTCGGACGGCGCACTCCTAGTGGGCACAACGGGAACCGTCTATAGGGGCGATGGGGTGCGTTTTGACAAAGTGTTGGAGCTATCTCATCCGGCTTCCTTCGTATGGCATAACCACGGAATGGACGAGACCCCGGACGGGATCGTTCTTGGAGAGTACGGCACTGTTGTCCGGCAGCACAAACGGTGGCGGTTTTGGCAAACGGTCGCCTATATCCATGTGTCAGAAGATGGCGGGCGAAGTTGGCGTCGCCTTGATTTCTTGGCGAATGAGCCACGAAACAAGCACGCGCATCTTGTCCGCTATTCGCGCCACGGCAGACGCATACTTGTCACCGATGGCGACAATGTGAAAAGATCTTTCTGGATTAGCGCGAGGAAGACGGCCGACCAGGCACACGTCGAACAGGGACGGTTCGACTCTTGGTTCTACGGCGGCGGCCACACGGCTTTTTGCGAAACAAACGAAGCCACCTTTCTTGGAACGGATTACCACGGCGGAACGAATTGGATCGTCTGCCTCCGCGCTGAAGATGGCACCGCCACGCGCAGGATACTTCCGCATCCGTATCGTCGGTACCCGGTGACAAATATGCACGCGGTGACCGATGGCGGAGGGGCGATGGTTTTCGCGTCTGCCGTAGGCGGCCTGTCCTCTCGATGGCGCAGCCTGCTATTTTGGTCGGGTGATCACGGTCTCACGTGGAACAAGCTGATCGACTACGACGGCATTGATGTGGGAGTGGAGATCTTGAACGGGAGCGAAATGCGGTCTGCTGCCCTTGTCCTGTCTGTGAGTGTCGCTAGCACAAACGATAGGAGAATCATGATCGTTCGCCCGCGCGCAGGACGCGCTGACCACTCTTATCCGTCTGCACGCGATGTGCACTGATTTAAGCGTCGAGCCTAGCCCCCGCACGATCTCTCCCACGAGGGTCCACTAGTAGACTCGGGACCATCTTTGCTTGGGCAAGATAATCTCGAATTTGCCAGTCGACAGACGGACCAGAAGTTGCCGAATTCCAACGATTGCGAGTACCGGACCAAACCGGTCGAGTCCGGAGGTTTGGAGAACTGCCCGCAAGAGAGAACGATGGCGCGCGGTGTGACCTGGGCCCGGGTCCGGAGCCTACTCCCGCAAACCCGCAAAACGGGGCCTCTTCAACGCGTGACCCAACGTCGGAGAACAGTGTCGCTCGGGGCGCTGGCGGAGGGAGCGGGATTCGAACCCGCGTTACGGTTGCCCGCAAACACGCTTTCCAAGCGTGCGCCTTCAACCACTCGGCCACCCCTCCGGAACAGGTGCCTTCGGTCAGGCGCGGCACTATAGTGGGCGACCGTCGGCGCGCAAGCCAAGTCGCGCCGTGAGTAAGGCTTGCGGATAGCGTTCAGAATGCCCATCTTTTGCCTGTCCCGAATGCGCCGTCCCGCCCGGAAGACGCCGCGCGCATGATCCGTTTCCTCGCTCGTGTCCTTGGTCTCTTTCTGATCGCAGGCGCGCTGGTGGCGTTGGTGGTCGATGCCGCCAAGTCGATCGCCGCCTCGACGCTCGTCGTCACGGCGCTCGGCGAAGCGTGGTACGCCGCGAGCGCGAACACACAGGTGGCGGTCCAGCAGGGGATCGAGGCTCGTTTCGGCCACTGGGTGTGGGACCCGCTCATGCTCTCGATCCTGATTCTGCCCACCTGGGTGGTGCTCGGGGCGCTCGGGTTCCTGCTCACCTACCTCGGGCGGCGGCGGCTTACGGGCGTCTACGCTTGAGACGCCGCGGCAACGTTTGGGAAGAGGAGATCAGCGATGTCCATCTTCAATCTGATGACCCGCAGGGCGGCCATGCCGGCGCGTGAGACGGCGCTTCCCGGCCGCCCCGACCCGATCCCCACCTCCGCGGAGCACTTCGTGAATCATCATCCGCTGAAGGGGCCCTACCCGGAGGGGATGGAGACGGCGGTGTTCGCGCTCGGTTGCTTCTGGGGTGCGGAACGCGTGTTCTGGAAGATCCCCGGCGTGTACGTGACCGCCGTCGGCTACACCGCCGGCTTCACGCCCAATGCGACCTACCAGGAAGTGTGCAGCGGCCAGACGGGGCACACCGAAGCGGTGCTGGTGGTGTACGACCCGACGGTCGTCACCTACGATGTGTTGGTCAGGGCGTTCTTCGAAGCGCACGACCCGACGCAGGGCATGCGCCAGGGGAACGACGTCGGCACGCAGTACCGCTCAGGCATTTACGTCGCGAACGAGAGCCAGCGCGAAGCCGCCGAAGCCGCGAAGGCAGCCTACCAGAAGGCGCTCGCCGCGCGAGGGTACGGTCCGGTCACTACCGAGATCGGCGAACGCGGGCCGTTCTATTTCGCCGAGGACTACCACCAGCAATACCTCGCCAAGAGTCCCAACGGCTACTGCGGCCTCGGTGGGACGGGGATCTCCTGTCCGGTCGGCGTCGGCATCGCCGCGCATTGAGGCGCGCCGCATGGGGGACCGGCTCGGAAAAAACGACGACATTGCGCCGGGCCTGCTGCGGCTACTCAACATCGATCTCCACGCTGCCATCGCCGGGCTCACCGACGACGGTCCGCTCGATGCACGCATCCACAAGGTGCGCCAGCGGCTGAAGCGGGTGCGCTCGCTGCTGCGCGTACTGGAGCCGGCGTTCGGGGAACAGGCGATTGCCGCGCGACGCAACGTGGCGGCGGCGGCACGCCTCCTCGCGCGGGCCCGTGACGCGGACGTGGCGGCGGCGAGCGCACGCGTGCTCGCCCGGGAGACCGCCGCGGGCGAGGAAGACATCGGCTTCGCGATGGTCGCCGAGCGGCTCGACCACGAGGCGGCGCGGATGCACCAGAAGAAGACGCCGCTCAGCGAGGTTCGGAAGCGGCTGACCGCCATCAGCGGGGCCATCGCCCAGTTCGACGCGGACTTCGACGGCCGCGAAATGCTGGCGAAGGCGCTCGAGCGCGCCTATCGCAAGGGTCGGCGCGGAATGCGGCGCGCCGAGACCAGCCTCGCCACGCCCGACCTCCACCTTTGGCGGAAGGACGTCAAGCACCTGTGGCACCTGGTGCGCCTCGCGCGGAGCCGGTTGCCCGACCGTAGCGCCCGCCTCGCCAAGCGCCTCGACCGGCTGTCGGAAGTACTTGGCCTCGACCACGACCACGCCATGCTCGCCGAGAAGCTCGCGCTGTCGCCGACCGGCGATCTATCGCTCATGCGGCAGCTCGCGGTTATCGCGGAGCGGCGGCGTGGGCTGGAGGCGGAAGCGCTCGACCTCGGCGGGCGCGTCTTCAAGCGGCCACCGAAGGAATTCGCCAAGGACCTCAAGCCGGGCTGATCGCGCCGACGATCCGGTCAATTGGTCACCGGACGCAGACGGGGCTCCGGCTTGAGCTTGAGCTCATCGGGCGTGAGCCCGTTCGGCCCGGACGTCAGCACGCCTTCACACGCCGCCGGCAGATCGCTCAGCGTGATCTCCCGTGGGCCGCGGTAGGGGCCTTTCGAAGGCTTCGGCGGCGGTGGCGGCTTGAACCACGACGCGAGTTCGTCGCCACACCCGTCGCCGGCCGGCGGCGGCGCCTGCTCGATGCAGCCGGTGAGGCCCGGCGGACAGGACAGACGGACGTGGAAGTGATCCTCATGGTCGTACCAGGGTCGAATCTTACGCAGCCACGCGCGGTCGCTGCCGGCCGCCTCGCACAGCGTCTTCTTGATCGCGGCGCTGACGAAGATGCGCGCAACCTCCGGACGAGACGCCGCGCGCTTCAGAAGCTCCGTGTGCGCGGGCGTCCACTTCGCCGGGTCCACCGCAAGCTTGCCGCGAATGAGCATCGATGGGGCGCCCATCGTCTCGCGCTCCGCGGCACTCATGACGTGGTCGGGCATCGGGGTCAGCCACACATCGGCGTCGAGGCCGATTTGGTGGCTCGCGTGGCCGCTGACCATGGGCCCGCCGCGCGGCTGCGCCATGTCGCCTATCAACAGACCCGGCCAGCCGCCGCGCGCAGCGTCTTCCGACAGTTTCTCCAGGTAGGAGATGAGCTCCGGCATGCCCCAATTGCGATTGCGCGACAGGCGCATCACCCGCCAACGGGGACCATCGATCGGCAGCGCTTCGGCGCCGGCCATGCAGCCCTTGGCGTATGAGCCGATAGGCCGCGGCTCACCGGCCGAAGGCTGGGCAAGTTCTCCGAACAGCGTCTTCGCCGGCGGATCGAAGGCACCTGCGAGCGCGCTGGCCGACAAGGCGGTCAGGGCCACGACGGCAATCGGCATCACTGCCCGCATCGCGCGCTCACTCTTGGCTCGCGGATCGCATCGGCCGCGAGGCGGCCGATGCCGTTCACCGGTGATTATCGCGAGCTGGGCGCGCGGCGCAAGCCGCCGCCTACTCGTCGATCATCCGCTTCAGGAGCTCGATCTCCTCGGCGAGCGTCCTGTCGCCCTCGATCATGCCCTCGATCTTGCGCACCGCATGCAGGACCGTGGTGTGGTCGCGGCCGCCAAAACGGCGCCCGATCTCGGGAAGCGAGCGCGGCGTCAGGAGCTTGGCGAGATACATCGCGATCTGCCGCGGCCTGACGATGGTCCGCGTGCGTCGGCTCGACAGGAGGTCGGCCTTCGAGACGTTGTAGTGCCGCGCGACGACGCGCTGGATGTCCTCGATCTTGACCCGGCGCGGCTCGCGCGCGCCGACGAGATCGCGGAGCGTGATCTCGGCGGAGGCAAGTGTGACCGGCTGCCGGGTGAACTGCCATTGCGCGACCAGGCGGTTAAGCGCGCCTTCCAGGTCGCGGCCGTTAGAGACGACCGACTGCGCGACGTACTCGAGGATCGTGTCGGGAATGTCGAGGCCGGGGTTCTGCGCCTGCGCCTGCGCGTAGCGTGAGGCGAGGATCGCACGACGCAGTCCGGTGTCGGGCGGCCCGATCTCGAAGGCGACGCCGCCCTTGAGGCGGGAGCGCACGCGCTCGTCCAACGTTTCCAATTCCGACGGCGGACGATCTGCCGCGACCACCACCTGCCGCGCGCCGTCGATCAGCGCGTTGAGCATGTGGCAGAACTCCTGCTGGATCGACTTACCCTGGAGGAATTGCAGGTCGTCGATGAGCAAGAGGTCGATGTCGCGCAGGCCCTCCTTGAAGGAAATCGTCGACTGGTTCCTGAGCGCCGCCACGAAGCGAAACATGAAATGCTCCGCGGTCAGGTAGAGCACCTTGCGCCCGGGGTTCGCTTGGCGGGCGGCGCGCGTGGTGGCGTGGAGCAGGTGCGTCTTGCCGCGCCCGACGCCGGCGTGGATATAGAGCGGGTTGAACTGCGTCGAGCGTCCCGCGCTCTCGGCGACCGCCTGTGCGGCGGCGAACGCCACGCGGTTGGCCGCGCCCTCGCAGAACGTGTCGAACGTGTAGCGTGGCTCGACCGGCGAACCGCCTAGCACGCCGTCGGTATCGCCGCCCGTGCGCGCTGACGGAATCGGCAGCGGCGTCGGCATAGCCGGCATGGGCGTGGACGCCGCTTCCACCTTGTCGGGCTTGGGCGGACTCTTGATCCGCACCGCGCCGCGCACAATCAGCTCGACGCGCGCGATGCCCTTGCGCTCGCCAGTCCACAACGCGAGCAAGCGCTCCCCGTAGTGCGACGAGATCCACGATTTCAGGAAGCGCGTCGGAACCGACAGGTAGACCGAGGTCGCATCGCTTTCCTCCAGCGTCACGCGACCAAACCAGCTGTTGAACACGTCCTCACCCAGCTCGGTGCGCAACCGCTGCTTCACGCGAAGCCACTGCTCGGCATTGGGTTTCTCCGACGCCATGGGACTGCCCTCCCCGTCCGGGCGCTCGGTCACGGCCCGCGCCCCCGCCGCACGCGATTCAGCCGGCGGATTGGGCGTCCGCTCCGCCAGCGATCCACCGCCTACAAGAAAATCATCCCGCATCTTCGCCAAGCCTCTCATCAACGTCCCCACTACACACCCGCCGGACGACTCGACGCCCGGCGATCACTCACTGCGACCTCGTCCCAAACACGTTCGTCGGATTGCGGCTTGCCACGCGCGCGGCGTCGCTGCGGCGCAGGGCCGCGCGTGCGTTCGTTCCGCCCGTTGGCAATTGCATTCCGATGCCGAGCAAGCGCCGTGCCGCGCTTCCGCGCGAACCGACCCGCGTTACCGCGGACGATGTTGTGACATCAGGTCGCTCAGCCCACGCCTCCGCGGCGCCGGCACGCGTTGCCGACAGGTCTACTGCCATAGCTGCCCCCTCGCGCGCGTCGATACGCCGCCGCACGCGTCAATGCCGCACAGAACGCTACTCGAGACCCAGAAAGCCTCTCCGGGCGGAGAGGTGCCAGGAATACGCTACGCCGCTAAACGCGCAATCCAATCTACAAGACTAGTTCGTACCCTAATACGACACCACTGAGGGGAAATACTTCCAGTCCATCCTTGATGATTTGCCACATCTGGATACGACGCCAAGTTAGATGGTTATTATTTCCTTAAGCCCGTCAAAAATAGACTCGACCTGTGGAGAGGGCAAGCGGCAAAACTGCGCGGCGCGCGATTGTACGGCGCGCCGCCGCGTCTCGGCGGCCTTGCAACGAGACTCCGACTCCGGCCACGGTCGTAAGCCGTTGCGAGTCAATGGAATCAAATTAGCCGGCGAACACAGTGTTGTGGAAAAGAGGCAGTTGGACTCTTTTTGCCACACACCCCCTTGACTCCGCTCGAATCCTCATGGTCGGCCCGTGCTGCTTCGCAACTTGCATTCAACGTATTGAATCAAAAGCAGGATGAATGATAGCCGCGCGCGCCTGTCGGGATCGCTTCCGGAGCGGCCGCGGGCATCAAAAAAGCCCGGCAACTGGCCGGGCTTCATCACGCACGCGAAGGTTCGGCGGCGTCAGGCGAGCGCTTTCACCCGCGCCGCCAGCCGCGCCACCTTGCGCGAGGCCATATTGCGATGGATGACGCCCTTGGTCGCCGCGCGCATCAGTTCGGGCTCGGCCGCCTTGAACGCCGCGGTGGCCGCCGCCTTGTCGCGGGCGGCGAGCGCCTCCTCGACCTTGCGCACGAAGCCACGCATGCGGCTCACCCGCGTTTTGTTGATCGCGGTCCGCCGCGCGATCTTGCGCGCCGCCTTCTTGGCGGAGGAGGTATTGGCCATAACGCTGGTCCTGCCGAGGAAATCGGCCGTGCTTATAGTGGGCGTGGGCGCCGGCGTCAACGTTTGCCCGCAGCTAGCGGTTGCGGAACTGCGGGGCGCGCTTCTCCACGAAGGCGGCCATCCCTTCCTTCTGATCCTCGGTGGCGAACATGGCGTGGAACATCCGCCGCTCGAAGAGCATGCCCTCGGCGAGCGGCGTCTCGAACGCGCGGTTGACGGCCTCCTTGGCCATCATGACGATCGGCTGCGAGAAGTCGGCGATCTTGTCGGCGAGTGCCATCGTCTCTTCGAGCAGACGGTCGGCGGGCACGACGCGGGAAACGAGGCCGGCGCGCTCGGCCTCCTCGACCTCCATCATGCGGCCGCTGAGAATCAGATCCATGGCCTTCGCCTTGCCGACGGCGCGCGGCAGGCGCTGCGTGCCGCCGATGCCCGGCATGACGCCGAGCGTGATCTCCGGCTGGCCGAACTTGGCGTTGTCGGCGGCGATGACGATGTCGCACATCAGGGCGAGTTCGCAACCGCCGCCAAGGCAATAGCCCGCGACCGCCGCGATCACCGGCTTGCGCGCCTGGGCGACGCGTTGCAGCGCCGCGGCGTGTTCGCGCATGTAGGCCTCGACGAACGTCAGCGACGCCATCTCCTTGATGTCGGCGCCGGCTGCGAACGCGCGCTCCGATCCGGTGATGACGATGACGCCGATCTTGGCGTCGACCTCGTAGCGGTCGACCGCCTGGCCGAGCTCCTGGATGAGGGCGGTGTTGAGCGCGTTCAGCGCCTTCGGGCGGTTGAGCGTGACGAGGCCGACCGCTCCGCGCGTCTCCGTCGCGATGAATTCGTAGGCCATGCGTGCTTCCTCTTTTGTCGATGCTGGCGGACGCGTCAGCGCTGGCACACCGGGCAATAGTACGTCGAGCGGCCGGCGTGAACCGTCCGGCGGACGGTGCCGCGGTCGCGGCGCGGGCATGGCTCGCCCTCGCGGTCGTATACGGCGAAGGCGTGCTGGAACTCACCGAGCTCGCCGGTGGCGCGGATATGGTCGCGAAGCGAGGAGCCACCCGCTTTGATCGCATCGGTCAGCACACTTCTTATGGCGCCGGCAAGCCGCTTGGCGGCGGCGGTCGGCCGCCCCGCCTTGGTGACGAGGCTCCCCGCCGAACGATCTGGCGAAACGCGCGCGCGCCATAGTGCCTCGCATGCGTAAATGTTGCCGAGGCCGGCGATCAGCCGCTGGTCCATGAGCAGCGATTTCACCGGCGCGGTGCGGCCGGCGAACATCTGCGCCAACGCCTCGGCGCCGAATTCGTTGCCGAGCGGCTCGATGCCGAGGCCCTTGAGGCCCTTACACTCGCCGAGAGAGGCACGCGGCACGCGATCCATTAGCCCGAAGCGGCGCGGGTCGTTGAAAACGATGCGCGCACCGTTGGACATGTGAAACACGACGTGGTCGTGGGCGCGGAGCTTGGAGCGCGGATGGTAGTAACCCCCTGCGATCCTGCCGCCGCCGTCTTCCGCCTCGATGCGGAAGGAGCCCGACATGCCGAGGTGCATGACGAGCACGGTGTCGTCGTCGAGGTCGGCGAGCAGGAACTTTCCCCGCCGGCTGAGCGCGCTGACGTTCCGTCCGGCGAGCCGCGCGGCGAAGCGTGGCGGAAACGGCACGCGGAGGTCGCCGCGCCGGGTCTCGACCTTATCGAACGTCGCGCCCTCCATGACCGGCGCTAGCCCCAAGCGCACGGTCTCGACTTCGGGAAGTTCCGGCACGGCTAACCCTTTGGCAAGGGCGCGGACGATAGCTGTTCGCCGGCCGTTAGGCTATCGTCCGCGCGAACCGGAGCAAGGGCATGGAGAGCAACGGACCGGCGGGGGCCGAGTTGGCCGATACGGTCCCGTTCGGCGCCCGCGACGTGAAGACCGCCGAAAAGCAGCGGTTGGTGGACGACGTCTTCACGCGGGTCGCGGCGCGCTACGACCTGATGAACGACCTGATGTCGGGCGGCCTCCACCGCCTGTGGAAGGACGCGCTCGTCGCATGGCTCGCCCCGCCGCGGCGCTCCGCAAACGCCTTCACGGTCCTCGATGTCGCGGGCGGCACCGGCGACATCGCGTTTCGCATAGCGGAGGCTTCGCCGCCGGCGGAAGTTACCGTCGCCGACGTCAACGCTGGCATGCTCGCGGTCGGACGCGACCGCGCCGCCGGGCGCCACCTCGCCGCGCGCGTCGATTTCGTCGAGGCGAACGCCGAGGACCTGCCGTTCGCGTCAGGCCGGTTCGACGCGGTGACCATCGCCTTCGGCATCCGCAACGTGCCGCGCATCGATCGCGCGCTCGCCGAGGCGCGCCGCGTGCTGAAGCCGGGTGGGCGTTTCCTGTGCCTCGAATTTTCGGCGGTGGAAGTGGCCGGGCTCGATCGCCTCTACGACATCTACTCTTCGAACGTCATCCCCGTGCTCGGCGGCATGGTGGCGGGCGACGAGGAGTCCTATCGCTACTTGGTCGAGTCCATCCGGCGTTTTCCCAACCAAGCGCGCTTCGGCGCGATGATCGAACGGGCGGGCTTGCAGCGCGTGACCTGGCGCAACCTCTCCGGGGGCATCGCGGCGATGCACTCCGGCTGGCGGCTCTAGAAGAGGGCGCCGATGGCCGGGACCACCGCCGCGCTCATCCGCCTCGCCCGGGCGGGGATGGTGCTCGCGCGCGAAGGCGCGCTCGCCTTCGTGGATACAGACCCGCTGCCGACCCTCCCGCGCGTGGCCATCCGGATCGCGCGGCTGACGGAGCGGCGCGCGTCGGATGCCGACCGCGCCGAGCGACTGACGGCGGCGCTCAACCGGCTCGGACCGTCCTACGTGAAGCTCGGCCAGTTTCTCGCGACGCGGCCCGACATCGTGGGCCCGGCCGCCGCCGATGCGCTCGGCGCGCTCCGCGACGAGATCCCGCCGTTCCCCGAAACGGAGGCGCGCGCCACGGTGGAGCGCGCGTTGAAGAAGCCAATCGCCGGGCTTTTCGCCGATTTCTCCCCGCCAGTGGCGGCGGCCTCAATCGCGCAGGTGCACAAAGCGACGCTCGCAGGCGACGGCGGACCGCGCACCGTCGCCGTCAAGGTACTCCGCCCCGGCGTGCGGCGGCGCTTCCAACGTGACCTCGACACGTTCTACGTCGGCGCGCGCCTCATCGAACGGGTCGATCCGAGGTCGCGGCGCCTCCGTCCGGTGGCGGTGATCGACACGCTCGCGCGCAGCGTCGCGATCGAGATGGACTTGAGGCTCGAGGCGGCGGCGCTGTCGGAGACGGCGGAGCTCGTTGCCGACGACGAGGGCTATCGCGTCCCCAACGTCGAATGGTCCGCGACGGCGCGCGACGTGCTGACGATGGAATGGATCGACGGCATCCGCCTGTCGGACACGGCCGCGCTTCGCGCCGCCGGCCACGACCTCAAGGCGCTCGCGCGGCGGCTGATGCAATCGTTCCTCCGCCAGGCGCTCCGCGACGGCTTCTTCCACGCCGACATGCACCAGGGCAACTTCTTCGTGGACGCCGCCGGCAACATCGTCGCCATCGACTTCGGCATCATGGGCCGGCTCGGGCGCGCGGAACGCCGCTTCCTCGCCGAGATTCTCTACGGCTTCGTGCGCCGCGACTACCGCCGCGTCGCCGAGGTGCATTTCGAGGCGGGCTACGTGCCGTCGAGCCATTCGGTCGACGACTTCGCGCAGGCGATCCGCGCCATCGGCGAGCCAATCCATGGGCAGAAGGCGTCCGACATCTCCATGGCGCGGCTGCTGACGCTGCTGTTCGAGGTGACCGAGATCTTCGACATGCAGACGCGGCCCGAGCTGCTGCTGGTGCAGAAAACGATGGTGGTGGTCGAGGGCGTGGCCCGCTCGCTCGACCCGGAGTTCGATATGTGGGCGACGGCCGAGCCGATCCTCACCGAATGGATCGCGCGCTATCTCGGCCCGGCCGGTCAGCTCGAGCTTGCCGCCGAAGGCGTCGGCGCGCTGGGGCGGCTTGCCGGCGAACTGCCGCGGCTCGCCGAACGCGCCGAGCGACTATCGGCGGAGTTCGCCGAGATGGGCGAGCGCGGCATCAAGCTCGACCCCGACACCATCGCCGGCATCGCCCGCTCCGAGGCACGCGAAGGTCGCTGGGGCCGCATCGCGCTGTGGGTGATCGCGGCGGCGGTCGTGGTCGTCGGCATCCGTTTGGTGATGTAGGATTATTCCTATTTTATAGGATTTGTCCTATATTGACCGCGTGAGCGCGCGCGACGACCTTCTCGCCGACATCGAGGCATTCCTGGCGGCGACCGGCATGTCGGCGACGCGCTTCGGTCGCGATGCGGCGGGCGACCCGCGCTTGGTGTTCGACCTCCGCGGCAAGGGACGCGAGCCCACCGCCCGGCTGACCCAGCGATGTGATGTCGTTCATGGCGCGGCAGCGCCCGGGTGCGACGACCGGTGCAGCGGCGGGAATCGGCGGCAAACGCGTGCTGCAGATCGTCGGTGGGGGCATCGCCGCCTACAAGTCGCTCGACCTGATCCGCCGGCTCAAGGAGCGCGGCGCGACCGTCACCGCGGCGATGACGCCGGCGGCGGAGGAGTTCGTGACGCCGCTGTCGGTCGGCGCCATTGCCGGCGGCCGGGTGTTCACCGGCCTCTTCGATCGCGACGCGGAGCATGACGTGGGCCATATCCGCCTCGCGCGCGACGCCGACATCGTCGTCGTGGCGCCGGCGACGGCCGACCTGATGGCGCGCATGGCGGGCGGCCACGCCGACGACCTCGCGACGGCGATACTGCTCGCGGCATCCGTCCCGGTGCTCGTCGCGCCGGCCATGAACCCGGCGATGTGGGCGCATCCGGCGACGGCACGCAACGTCGCGACGCTTCGTCGCGACGGCGTCCATTTCGTCGGGCCGAACGCCGGCGAAATGGCGGAGGCGGCCGAAGCCGGGATCGGGCGGATGGCCGAGCCGATGGAGATCGTCGCCGCCGTCACACGGGTGCTTTCGCCGGTTCCGCAGACGCTTGCCGGCCGCCGCGTCATCGTCACCTCCGGCCCGACGCACGAGCCGATCGACCCGGTGCGCTACATCGCCAACCGTTCCTCCGGCCGCCAGGGTCACGCCATCGCGGCGGCGGCGGCGGCGGCCGGCGCGCGCGTGACGCTCGTCTCGGGGCCGGTCGGCATCCCCGATCCACCGGGCGTCACCGTGGTCCGGGTGGAGACGGCGCGCGAGATGCTCGCGGCGGTGGAAGCCGCCCTCCCCGCCGACGTCGCGATCATGGCGGCCGCGGTCGGCGACTGGCGCGCCGCGCACGAGGCGTCAGGCAAGATCAAGAAGCGCGGCGAGGCGCCGACGATCGCGCTCACCGAAAACCCGGATATCCTCGCCACCGTCGGCCGCCACCACACGCTCCGCCCGGCGCTGGTGATCGGCTTCGCGGCGGAGACCGACCACCTCATCGCCAATGCGCGCGTCAAGCTGAAGGCGAAGGGCGCCGATTGGATCGTGGCGAACGACGTTTCGCCGGAAGGCGGCGTCATGGGCGGCGAGGAGAACACGGTCCATCTCGTGCGCAAGGACGACATCGAGGATTGGCCGAAGCTCGCCAAGACCGCCGTGGCGGAGCGGCTGGTCGCAGAGATCGCAAAGGCGCTCGGTCCGACGGCGTAATCCCCGCTCTTTTCGGCGGCGCGGGTTGCACCTTGCGGTGCGACGGGGTCCGCGCCAAACCGGACGGGATGAGACACCACCGGCCATGACCGCCGCGCAGCTCAAGCTGCTCCGCCTCGCCAACGGCGTCGGGCTGCCGTTGCCGGCGCCGCGATCGCCGGCCGCCGCCGGCCTCGACCTTTCCGCCGCCGTCGCGGAGCCGCTGGTGCTTCAACCGGGCGGGCGGGCGCTGGTGCCGACCGGCTTCGCGATCGCGCTTCCCCCCGGCCACGAGGGGCAGCTCAGGCCCCGCTCCGGGCTCGCCGCCGAGCACGGCGTAACCATCCTCAACGCGCCGGGGACCGTCGATGCCGACTATCGCGGCGAGGTGAAAGTAGTGCTGGTCAACCACGGCGATCAGCCGTTCACGGTCACTCGCGGCATGCGCATCGCGCAGTTGGTGGTCGCGCCAGTCGTGCCCGCAGAGGGCACGGAAGTGGCGGAGCTCGACGCGACGTCGCGTGGCGCCAACGGATTTGGTTCGACCGGCCTTTCCGACTAGAGTGCCGCCCTGAACCGACTGAGGGAAGGAGCGGCGAACAATGGCCAAAGCACCAAGCACAACGATGTTGGCTGACAGCGAAGACATGGCGCACAAGCCCGGCCGCGGGCGCGTCTACGATTCGATCACCGAGACCATCGGCGATACGCCGCTCGTCCGCCTCGACCGCATCGCGGCGATGAAGGAGGTGCCGGCGCACCTCCTCGCCAAGCTCGAATTCTTCAACCCGATCGGCAGCGTCAAGGACCGCATCGGCGTCGCCATGGTCGACACGCTGGAGCGCGAGGGGCGCATCGGCCCGGGCACCACGCTGATCGAGCCGACCTCCGGCAACACCGGCATTGCGCTTGCGTTCGTCGCGGCGGCGCGCGGCTACCGGCTGATCCTGGTGATGCCGGAGACGATGTCGATCGAGCGGCGCAAGATGCTGAAGCTGCTCGGCGCGGAACTGGTGCTCACCGAGGGCGCCAAGGGCATGCGCGGCGCGATCCAGCGCGCCGACGAACTCGCCAAGGAAGTCCCGGACTCCGTGATCCCGCAGCAGTTCCAGAATCCGGCCAACCCGGAAATCCATCGCCGCACGACGGCGGAGGAGATCTGGAACGACACCGGCGGCGAAGTCGATGCGTTCATTTCGGGCGTCGGTACCGGCGGCACCATCACCGGCGTCGGCCAAGTGCTGAAGGCCCGCAAGCCATCCGTGCGGGTGATCGCGGTCGAGCCTGCCGACAGCGCGGTGCTTTCCGGCGGCAAGCCGGGGCCGCACAAGATCCAGGGCATCGGGGCGGGCTTCGTGCCGCCGGTGCTCGACACGAAGGTCTACGATGAGGTGGTCACGGTCGGGAACGACGAGGCGTTCGACTACGCGCGGCTATGCGCCCGCGTCGAAGGGATTCCGGTCGGCATCTCGTCGGGGGCGGCGATCGCGGCGGCGGTCGCCGTCGGCCAGCGGCCTGAGACAAAGGGCAAGACCATCGTGCTCATCATCCCGTCGTTCGCCGAGCGCTACCTTTCGACGGCGCTGTTCGACGGGCTGGACTGAGGCCGGCCCGCGGGCTGCCGATGCCCGGTCTCGTCAACACCCGCCGGCAGGACTAGATTCGGCGCCATGATGTTCTCGGACGACGAGATCGAGCGCTACCAGCGCCACATCGTGCTCGCCGACGTGGGCGGTCCCGGCCAGCAGAAGCTGAAGCGCGCGCGGGTGCTCGTGGTCGGCGCCGGCGGCCTTGGCGCACCGGTAATCCAGTACCTCGCCGCGGCGGGCGTCGGGACGCTCGGCATCGTCGACGACGAGCCGGTGGCGCTGTCGAACCTGCAGCGGCAGGTGATCCACGACACCGCGGGCGTGGGCACGCCGAAGGTCGAAAGCGCCGGCGAGGCGGTGCGGCGGCTCAACCCCAACGTTGCGGTCGAACCGCACGGCGTGCGGCTCAGCGCGGCCAACGTGGCGCGACTGGTCGCCGCCTACGACATCGTCGCGGATTGCACCGACAACTTCGCCACGCGCTACGTGCTCGCCGATACCTGCTTCTTCGAGCGGAAGCCGCTGATCACCGCCGCCGTCGGCCAGTTCGACGGCTCGCTCACCATGCTGAAGCCTTACGAGCGCGCCGCCGACGGCACGCCCAACCCGACCTACCGGTGCCTGTTTCCCGAGGCGCCGCCGGAAGGGCTGCTGCCCACGTGCGCCGAGGCCGGAATCCTCGGCGCGCTCACCGGCGTCATCGGCTCGCTGCAGGCGCTGGAGATCATCAAGGAGATCGTCGGCATCGGCGAGGGCCTCGTTGGCCGGCTCCTGCTCTACGACGCGCGCGACACGCGGTTTCAGACGGTCGCGTACCGCTGGGACCCCGCCAATCCGCTCAACGGCCGCGCCGCCGCCGAGTGACCATGTTGAGGGCTCCTTAACCCTGCCGCGGGATAGTCGCGTCCGTCATGCGTTCCCGCCTTCGCGACCTCGCCACCGCCGCGATCATCGTCGTCGCCGCGGCCGTCCCCATCCAGTCCGTTCGCGCTGCGCCCGGCGATCCGGGCGTGCAGATGGGCAAGAGCGGCCTTCCCTTGCCGCGGTTCGTCAGCCTCAAGGCGGGCCGGGTGAACGTGCGCGTTGGACCCGGCGAAAACTACGACGTGGCGTGGGTGTTCACGCGGCGGGCGCTGCCGGTCGAAATCATCCAGGAGTTCGATACTTGGCGGCGGGTGCGCGATTCCGACGGCTCCGTCGGCTGGATCTTCCAGAGTCTGCTCTCCAGCAAGCGCACCGCCGTGGTCTCTCCGTGGGCGGATGACGCGCCACGCCCCCTCCACGCGGAGCCATCGCCCAAGGGCGCGGTGACGGCGTACCTGCAGCCGGGCGTGCTCGCAAACGTCGATGCCTGCCACGCGGGCTGGTGCCGCCTATCCGGCGGTGGCTTCGACGGCTGGATCGAGCAGGAGCAGCTGTGGGGCGTCTACCCGAACGAGGAAATCAAATAGCGGGAGACGGAATCCCCGACGCGGGCGCACCGTCGTCAACAGCGCGGCTGCGCCTCGAGGCTGAATGGGGACCTTGGTGTTTGGGCGAACGGACCAGGCGGCGAGGCCCGTGACGCCGAGGAGATGCGCGTCACCTAACGGGGACGACCGCCTGCGCATTGGATGGGTTGTCTGTCAGCTCTCGCCTGCGCATCTCGAAGTTGCGAGCGTGCAATCCGGTCGTCGAAATCCCGGCCCGCAGCCAAATGTGGCCGCTACGGCGAGCCCTGGCATGTCCAGGGGGATCACCGGCGAGTGCGGGTGCTTGGTGGGCGACGAACGGCTGTAAAAACAGGGAAGCGCAATAAGCGCGAGTCGAGAGCGGAAATAGGATTACGGCGGCGCCAGCAGCCAAAGCAGCCACGGCGCTCGACGAAGAAATCAAAACCCAGTACGACGCGACAAACGCAACAAGGAAGTACATGCCGGACCTTTAATTCGGTCCGCCGCATCGTTAACGAAGCGCAAATCACGGTCGGAGTCAACGAATTCGCGAACGTGATCGGCGCGACGCGATGGGCTCGCAACGCGTGGCGAACGCGTCAGGGCATGCGACCGAAAAACGATCCGATCAGGTTGGCGAGGTCGCCCTTGCTCGGGCGCATCATGCCCCAGGCGGAGCCGCCCGCGATGCGATCCAGCTCACGCTGGCGGCGGAGGAGCATTTCCACGAAACGGGCAAGAAGCGTGGGGAACGGGATAGCACGTAGGCGAGCGCCTCCTTGTTGACCTCGAGCGCCTCGACCGCCTCCGCCGCGGTGACGGTCGCGCTCCGCCGCGCGCCGGTCAGGAGCGACATCTCGCCGAATATGTCGCCCGGCCCGAGTTCGGCGACCGGCGCCTTCTCGTCCGTGACGGTCACGTTCATCTTGCCGCTGACGACGACGAACATCGACTGGCCGGGCGCGTCCTCCTCGATCGGCGTCGCGCCGACGCGGAAACGACACGAAGTGAGCGCGCGCGGCGAGCATGTCGATCTCGCTGTCGGTCAGCACTTCGGCGAAAAACGGAGTCGATTTGAGGGTGTCGCTCGGTCGCATTCTGATCATCCGGCCTCGGGCGCGCCGGCTAATCTCGGCTGCCCGGCCTAGCCGGTCAAGGTCGCGCGCCGCCAGACTGTGACCGACACCACCGCCGCGGGGTCGAGCACCTCGCGGGGACCGGCGACAAGGCCGTGCGCGGCGAGGACCGCCTCAGGCGTGACGCCGTCCGCAACCGCCGAGAACACGGGTATGCCGTCCGGGACGACGGCTTGCTCGGCCCGCGCCAAGTGGAACTCGTCGAAACCAACGGTGAGGAACAGGTCGAACACGCGCCGCCCGCCGGGGACAGCGACGATGCCGCCATCCGGCGCGGCCGCCACCAACGCCGTCGTCATGTCGGCCTCGGCCGGGTTCCACCACCACGCGTCCGCACGCCGCTCGACGCCGTGGGCCGTGGACGAGACGACCAGTCGATTGCGGGCCTTGGGGTTGGCGTGCGTCTCGTGGGCGCGCCGCCCGAGCACGGTCACCGCCGCCGCGTCGAGCGCGGCCTGGAAGCGCGCGCGATCGGCGGCGTTCCGCAACGCCGGCGGAAACGACCCGTCGGCCGCGGCGATGCAATCATCCGCCGAGACGATGGCGTGGCCGTGGATCGAATAGTCGTCATCGCCCAACCCGGCGTCGTCAGGCGCGGAGCGTCGCCCCGGTCGCCTTCTCGACCGCGGCGACGATCTTCGCCGCCACCGCGTCGATCTCCGCCTCGGTCAGCGTGCGTTCGCTCGGCTGCAGCGTGACCTCGATCGCGACCGACTTCTTGCCAGCGCCGAGCGCTTCGCCCTCGAACACGTCGAACACCGACACCGCCTGCGATCAGCGCTTTGGTCGGCGCCGCGCGGCCGCGCGCACGATCTTGCGCCGCCGTCACGTCGCGGTCGACGACGAAGGCGAAGTCGCGCTTGACCGGCTGGAGGTCGGACAGCGACGAGCGGCGGCTTGGTCTTGGTCGGCTTGCGCCTTAGGCGCGGGGATCGCGTCGAGGATCATCTCGAACCCGGCGAGCGGCCCTTCCGCGTCGAGCGTCTCCAGCACCGTCGGGTGGAACTCGCCGAACGCGCCGATGATCGTCTTCGGGCCGAGGCGGATGGTGCCGGAGCGGCCCGGGTGGAACCACGCCGGCGCGTCGCCGGTCACCTGCACCTTGTCGCGGTCGAGGCCCGAGCGCATCGAGCAGCGGCGAACGCGTCCGCCTTGGCGTCGAACACCGAGACGGGCGCCGGCCTTGCCCGACCAGTGGCGCCCGCCGCCGGCCGACCCCGGCGGCGCCGGAGCGGACGCCGCACGCCGCGATCACCTGATCCTCCGGCCGGTCGCCGCGATAGACCTGGCCGACCTCGAACAGCGCGAGATCGGCGAAGCCGCGGTCGGCGTTGCGCTGCGCCGCGGCGATCAGGCCCGGGAGCAGGCTCGGCCGCATGTCGGACATGTCGGCGGCGATCGGGTTGGCGAGCTCCAGCGCGTCGATCGCCGCCGCCGAACGCGACGGCGCGATCGTGCGAGATGAACGACCACGTCACCGCCTCGACCAGCCCGCGCGTCGGCGAGCGCGCGCTTGGCGCGCCGCGTGCGCGTCTGGATCAGCGTCAGCACCGGCTTCGCCGACGCCGGGCAGCCGCGCGCATCGCGGCTCGACCGGCACCTTGTCGACGCCGACGATGCGGACGACCTCCTCGACGAGGTCGGCCTTGATCGTCACGTCCGGCCGCCACGTCGGCACCGCGACCGGTGATCGTTCCCTCGGTGCGGTGCGGCTTCGCGACTGAAGCCGAGGTCGGCGAGGATGTCGGCTCACGTCGGCCGATCGCGCGGGTCGATGCCGGCGATGCGCTTCACCTCGTCGATCGGGAAGTCGATGACGGTCGCGGGTTCCGGAACCTCGCCGGCGAGCGTGATTTCGCTCGGCGTGCCGCCGCAGAGATCCATGACCATACGCGTCGCCAGTTCCAGGCCCGGCACCATGAACGCCGGATCGACGCCGCGCTCGAAGCGGTGCCGCGCGTCGGACTTGATGCCGAGCCGGCGGCCCGTGCGGTGCGATGTTGAGCGGTTCCCACAGCGCCGATTCGATCAGCACGTCGGTGGTCGTCTCGTCGCAGCCGGTCGCCTCGCCGCCCATGATGCCGGCGATCGATTCGACGCCGGTCTCGTCGGCGATGACGCACATCTCCGCGTCGAGGGTGTAGGTCTTGCCGTCGAGCGCGACGATCTCCTCGCCGTCGCGGGCGCGGCGCACGGTCGAGGTCGCCCTTGACCTTGGCCGCGTCGAAGACGTGCAGCGGCCGGCAGCGGTCGTAGGTGAGGAAGTTGGTGATGTCGACCAGCGCGTTGATCGGCCGGAGCCCGATGGCGCGGAGCCGCCGCTTGCAGCCACTCCGGCGACGGGCCGTTCTTGACGCCGCGCACCAGCCGGAGGCCGAAGGCCGGGCAGAGCGACGGCGTGATCGCCGAAGTCGAGCGTGCACCTTCACCGGGCAGCGGCCGTCGCCGGCGACCGGTTCGACCGGCTCGCTCGATCAGCGTGCCGAGGCCGGCGGCGGCGAGGTCGCGCGCGATGCCGGCGACGCCGAGCGCGTCCGGCCGGTTGGGCGTCACCGCCACGTCGATCACCGGATCGTCGAGGCCGGCGTAGGCGGCGTAGGGCGCGCCGACCGGCGCGTCCTCGGGCAGATCGACGATGCCGTCGTGGTTGTCGGAGAGGCCCAACTCGCGCTCCGACAGCAGCATGCCGTTCGATTCGACGCCGCGGATGACGCCCTTCTGGAGGTCGACGCCGGTGCCGGGAATATGCGTGCCCGCCGGCGCGAACACGCCGATCATGCCGGCGCGCGCATTCGGCGCCCCGCACACCACCTGGATCGCGAGCCGTCGCCGGGATCGACCACGCAGACGCGCAGCCGGTCGGCGTTCGGATGCTTCTCGGCCGAGACGACGCGCGCGACCCTGAACGGCGCGAACTGTCTCGCCGGGATCGCTGCACGTCCTCGACCTCGAGCCCGATCATGGTCAGCGTCTCGACGATCTCGTCGAGCGCGCGGTCGTCTCGAGGTGCTCCTTGAGCCAGGAGAGGGTGAACTTCATGACGCTCAGCCCTCCGGCCGAGGCTCGGCAGGTCGAGCGGGCGGAAGCCGTAGTGGTCGAGCCAGCGCACGTCGGCGTCGAAGAAGGCGCGCAGGTCCGGCATGCCGTACTTCAGCATGGCGATGCGGTCGATGCCCATGCCCCAGGCGAAGCCCTGGTACTTGTCGGGATCGTGGCCGCCGGCGCGGATGACGTTGGGGTGCACCATGCCGCAGCCGAGAATCTCCAGCCAGTCGTCGCCCTCGCCGAAGCGGATCTCGTTGCCCTGCCGCCGGCAGCTGATGTCGACCTCCATCGACGGCTCGGTGAACGGGAAGTAGCTCGGGCGGAAGCGCATCTTCACCTGGTCGACCTCGAAGAAGGCCTTGCAGAACTCCTCCAGCACCCACTTCAGGTGGCCGATGTGGCTTTCCTCGTCGATCACCAGCCCCTCGACCTGATGGAACATCGGCGTGTGGGTCTGGTCGGAGTCGTAGCGGTACGTGCGGCCCGGGGATGATCACGCGGATCGGCGGCTTCTGTCGTCTCCATGGTGCGGATCTGCACCGGCGAGGTGTGGGTGCGCAGCAGCTTGCGGCTCGCCGTCCTCCTTCGGATGGAAGAAGAACGTGTCGTGCATTTCGCGGGCCGGGATGGCCGTCGGGGAAATTGAGCGCGGTGAAGTTGTAGTAGTCGGTCTCGATGTCCGGCCCTTCGGCGATGGCGAAGCCGAGGTCGGCGAAGATCGCGGTGATCTCGTCGATCACCTGGCTGACCGGGTGGATGCGGCCGGTCTCCAGCGGCGACGGGCGCACCGGCAGCGTGACGTCGACCGTGTCCTCGGCGAGGCGCTCGGGCCAGCGCCTCGTCGCTTCAGCACGGCGCGGCGCGCGCGCGATCGCCTCGGCGACGCGGTCCTTCAGCCGTTCAGCGCCGGGCCCATCGACCTGGCGCTCCTCCGGCGTCATCGGCCGAGCCGCTTCAGCAGTTCCGAGACGACGCCCTTCTTGCCGAGCGCCGCGACGCGCTCGGCTTCCAGCGCCGCCTCGTCGGCGGCGGCGGCGATGCGCCCTGGATGTCGCGCTCGAGCGTCTCGAGTTCGGCTGCGTTCGCGCTGGTCATCGTCTGCCCGCCCGGTCGCGCCTCCGCCTCCAACACGAGAATCCTGCGGCGAGGCCAAGCGCCGTCGCCGACCGGCTCTAGGCCGCGGTGCGCTTGCCACCCGAAGGCACGGGCGATCCGGCGAACGGATCAGGCGGCGAGCGCGCCCTTGCGCCTTCTCGACCAGCGCCTTGAACGCGGCCGGCTCGCTCACGGCGAGCTCGGCCAGCACCTTGCGGTCCACCTCGACCCCGGCCTTGCCGAGGCCGTTGATAAATCGGCCGTAGGTCATCCCGTGCTCGCGGGCGGCGGCGTTGATGCGCTGGATCCACAGGGCGCGGAAAGTGCGCTTGCGGTTCTTGCGGTCGCGGTAGGCGTACTGGGCGGCACTGTCGACCGCCGCCTTGGC
Source organism: uncultured Alphaproteobacteria bacterium (assembly GCA_963749755.1). Lineage (GTDB taxonomy): Bacteria > Pseudomonadota > Alphaproteobacteria > Rhizobiales > Kaistiaceae > JBBDMC01. The sequence goes on along the minus strand of CAVVOK010000002.1, from coordinate 25,441 downwards.
GGTGCGGATGGTGTTCTTGCGGCGGCCGTAGAAGCCCTTGGCGCGCTTCAGGACCTTCTTGTGCTTGGCGTGGGTGGTGACGCCGCGTTTCACGCGCGACATGACGATCTCTCCGAAATGGCTGTCGGCCGGCTCAGGCGTAGGGCAGGAAGTTCTTCTTGACGATGCGGGCATCGGCGTCGGACAGCACGCTCGTGCCGCGAGCATTGCGGATGAACTTCTTGCGTGCGCCGGATCATGCATGTGCTGCTTGCCCGCCTGCTTGGCGTTGCACCTTGCCGGTCGCGGTCACCTTGAATCGCTTCTTGGCGCCGCTCTTGGTCTTCAGCTTGGGCATTTTGCTCCCCTAACGGTTGGATGCGAAGAAGCGCCGCCACGGCATGCCCTTTTCGAGAGCCGGGCGGCGCGGAAGAAGCGGGGTTATAGCGGACGGCTTGGCCGGCGGCAAGCCGGAAAGCCGCCCCGCCAATCAGCGCGGCGCCAGCACCATCGTCATCTGCCGGCCCTCGATCCTGGGCTCGGCCTCGACCTTGGCCATCGGCGCGGTCTCGTCGCGCACCCGGATTGAGCAGCTGGCGCCGATCTCCTGGTGGGCCATCTCGCGACCGCGGAAGCGCAAGCGTCACCTTGACCTTGTCGCCTTCCTCGAAGAAGCGGCGGATCGGCGCGCATCTTCACCTCGTAGTCGTGGACGTCGATGTTGGGACGCATCTTGATCTCCTTGATCTCGATGGTCTTTTGCTTCTTGCGCGCCTCGGCGGCTTTCTTCTGGGCCTGGTACTTGAACCGGCCGAAGTCCAGGATCTTGCAGACCGGGGGGGCTGGTTCGGCGGCGATTTCGACCAGGTCGAGCCCGGCATCCTTGGCGATCTCGCCATCGCCTGTTCGATGGGCACGGTACCGTGGTTGTCGCCCTGGTCGTCGATCAGCTGGACCTCGCGGACGCGGATCTCCTCGTTCACCCGGGGACCTTCCTTGGTCGGCGGTGGGGCTCTATAGGGTCGGCGAATGGCGGTCGTCTCCTCTTGCTGTTGCGGCAGCGATACCGCCCGGCGCATCGTGCGCGCACGTGGCAGGCCCGAAAGAATTCGGCCATCCGCGGCGGGAAGTCAACCGGCCGGGCGCGGGGCGGATCGTGAGCGCCGCCAAGATGACGCGCACACGGCTGACGTTCGCGGCCGGGCCGCGCGCGAAATCGCGATCCCGGCGCCGCCGGGCGCCGCGCCGGGCCTTTTGTCGCTCGGCGGATTCCGCTCCGACATGACCGGCAGCAAGGCGACCGCCGTCGATGCCTTCGCCGCCGCCCACGGTCTCGCCGCCACCCGCTTCGACTATTCCGGCCACGGCACTCGCGGCGGCGCGTTCGAAGACGGCACCATCTCTCGCTGGCTGGAGGAGGCGACGGCCGTCTTCGACCGCGCACGACGGGCCCGCAGATCCTCGTCGGCTCGTCGATGGGCGGCTGGATCGCGCTGCTCCTGGCCGAGACGGCGCGCGACAGCGGCCGCGTCGCCGGCCTCGTGCTGATCGCCCCTGCCTATGACATGACCCGCGCGCTGATGTGGGACCGGTGGAGCAAGGCGGCGCGGCGCGAGTTGACCGCCATCGGCGTCCACCTTCAGCCGAGCGACTATTCCGACGAGCCCTACCCCATCACGCGTGCGCTGATCGAGGACGGCGACAGGCATCTGTTCGGCGACCGCCTGATCGAGACCGGCTGCCCGGTACCATTCTCCAGGGCATCGCCGACACCGACGTGCCGTGGCGCCACGCGACGAACCTCGTCTCGCACCTCGCCTCCGACGACGTGGTGCTGACGCTCGTCAAGGACGGCGATCACCGCCTGTCGCGGCCGGAGGATATCGCGCGCCTCGAAGCGTCGCTGGACGCGATGCGGGCGGAGGACGCCGGATAGCCAGGCCGGGCCTGACCGTTCACGCGTCGTTAATGCTGCGCGCTGAAATGCGATGCCGTGGGGACTGGCAGCGAAAAGAATGGGGTGAAGTCCGTGGCGAGGAGCCCACCCTGATGACCCGCGTTCAACGCCACAGGTCCGCCGCGGCACTTGCGCAGAACAACCTCTGTTACTACTGCCGGTGGCCGATGTGGAACGGCGACGATAAATCTCTGCCCGACTACAAGCGGCCTTATGAGCTTACCAAGAGACAGGCGCGACGCCTCTTGTGCACGGCAGAGCATCTGACGCCAAAGGCCGAGGATGGGCCTGACACCACCGGCAACATCGTCGCGGCATGTGTTGTCTGCAACCAGCGTCGGGCGCAGAGCTACGCGAGTCTGTCCCCGGCCGACTACAAGACGGTGGTCGAGGAGCGAGTCTCGAAAGGCGATTGGCACGCGGCGTCATACCGCAAGGTCATCGGCCGGCAGCCGGCGAAACCAAATGCGGCGCCGAAGCGCCGCCCGAGGAAACCGGCCCCGAAGGTGAACGGCCACGCGCACGCCGCGATGTGAGCCGGACCGGCCCTTACTCCCCGATCGCCATCAGCGAGCCGATGTTGCGGGCGCTGTCCACGAGCCTGACGAAGACGAAACAGGCAACCGTGATGAATACGGCGTTGATCGCCAGCGCCTCGATCATCAGGTCCGCGCGGAAGGTGTGGTCGAACATGATCGCGCGCATGCCCTCGAACACGTAGGTCGGCGGCAGCGACCATGAGATCGCCTGCACTATCGGCGGCAGCACGGCGACGGGGTAGAACACCGCGCACAGCGGCAGCACCAGGAACATCAGCGTCCAGGCGAGACCTTCCGCCCCGAGGCCGTTCCGGAGGATCAAGCCGCTGACGATGATGCCGACCGCCCAGCCGGTGAGGAGCAGGTTGGCGAAAAACGCCGTCAGCCCGAGACCCAGCCCCCACAGGTTGAAGCCGAAGAACCAAATCGCCAGGATCGACACCGGCACCAGGCCGATGAACAGGCGCACCAGGCTCATCGCCATCAACGCGGCGACGAACTCGCTCGACCGCAAGGGGCTGATGAGCAAGTTCGCCATGTTGCGCGACCACATCTCCTCGAGAAACGAGACCGACAAGCCGAGCTGGCCGCGCACCAGCACATCCCACAGCAGGATCGCGCCGATCAGCGAGCCGCCCGCCGCGGCGAGGAAGCTGGAGTGCTCGTTGAGGTAGGATTGTAGAAAGCCCCACATCAGCATCTGCACCAGCGGCCAGTAGATCAGCTCGGCGAGCCGCGGCCAGGAGGAGCGCATCAGGTAGAAGTGGCGAAGCATCATCGCGCCGACGCGCGCCGGCGAGAAGCCGCGGTGCTCGGGCAGCGATGCGGCGGCGAAGGGCGCGTTCATACGGGCTCCGGGTCGGCGGCGCGGCCGGTGCCGCGCGCCACGTCGAGGAAAACGTCCTCCAGCGTCTCGCGGCCGTACTTCTCGATCAGGGCGCGCGGCGCGGCGCGATCGACGATGCGTCCGCCCTTCATCATGATCACGTCGTCGCAGAGCCGCTCCACCTCGGGCATGTTATGCGAGGCGAGGAAGATGGTGGCGCCGCGCGCGTGGGCGTAGGTCTCCAACCGCGTTCTGATCCAATCGCCGCTGTCGGGATCGAGCGAGGCGGTCGGCTCGTCGAGCAGGAGAAGTTCCGGCGAATTGATCAGCGCCTTGGCGAGCGCGACGCGCGTCTTCTGCCCTGCAGAGATCTTGCCCGCCTCGCGGTCGAGGAACTCGGGAAGGTCTAGTTCGTCGGCAAGCTCGGCGATGCGCCGCGCCGGGTCGGGCACGCCGTAGAGACGGGCGAACACGCGCAGGTTCTGGCGCACGGTCAGCCGGTTGGGCAGCGCCACGTAGGGGCTCTCGAAGTTGATCTTGTGCAGCACTCGGTGGCGCTCACTCGCCATGTCGCGGCCGAGCACGTGGATCGCCCCGCTAGTCGGCTTGATCAGGCCGAGGATCATGCCAATCGTGGTGGTCTTGCCGGCGCCATTGCCGCCAAGGACGGCGGTGATCGAACCGCGGCGGATCTCGAACGATATGCCGTCCACCGCGACCACGTCGCGGTAGACCTTGGTCAGGCGCTCGACCGCGATGGCGGGGGAGTCGGCGTCACTCATGGCTCTGCAAGGGTCCGGGCGGGCGCCAACCTTGGCGCGGCGCCAATCTGGTGCACATGTTATAAGAACGGCCGAGGGGGAAACTATCGCCCGCTCAGAAGATTGGACCAGATTTGGGTGCCGGAGGGCCCCGCGATGACCGATATTGCCATTGCTCCCAGCGATTTCGCCACGCGCAGCCTGAGGCTGGACACGCTGGTCCGCCTGCGCTGGCTCGCCATCGCGGGCCAAGTGGTGGCCGTCGTCTACATCGGCGGGGTGCTGCATTTCGATTTCCCCGTCGCAATGTGCTCGATCCTGGTCGCGCTGTCGGCGGTGTTCAACCTGTTTCTCCAGTTGCGCTACCCGGCGACGCTCCGTGTCGACGAATGGCCGACGTTCGCAATCCTGGGATTCGACGTGCTGCAGCTCGGCGGACTGCTGTACCTGACCGGCGGTCTGCAGAATCCGTTCGCGATTCTGCTTCTGGTGCCGGTGATCGTGTCGGCGACGACGATGCCCCCACGCCCGACCATCCTGCTCGGGCTCGGCGTGGCGGGAGTCTCCAGCACGCTCTTCCTCGGCCACATGATGCTGCCGTGGCAGCCGGGCTTCGTTCTGCCGGTGCCGCTCGAGTACGAGATCGGCATCTGGGTGGCGCTCAATTCCGCCGCGGCGTTTACCGGCGTCTACGCGTTCCGCGTGGCGGAGGAGGCACGGCAGCTCGCCCGCGCGTTGAGCGCGACGGAGCTGACGCTCGCCCACGAACAGCATCTCTCCGCGCTCGATGGCCTCGCCGCGGCGGCCGCCCACGAGCTCGGTACGCCCCTTGCCACCATCGCGCTGGTCGCCAAAGAGCTTCAGCGCGAGACGCCCCCCGGTACGCCGCAGGCGGAAGACATCGCCCTCCTCACCAGCCAGTCGCAGCGCTGCCGCGATATCCTCGCGCGGCTCACCTCGCTTCCCGAGCAGGCGGACCTGCACATCGCGAAACTGCCGTTGTCGCACCTCGTCGAGGAGGTGGCCGAGCCGTATCGCGCGTTCTCCGCCAACATCGTCGTGGAACGCCCCCACGGCGCCGGTCAGGAGCCGGTCGGTCGGCGCAACCCCGCGGTCATCCAGGGTCTCGCCAACCTGGTCGAGAACGCCGTGGATTTTGCGGAGACCCAGGTAACCATCGAACCGGAATGGACCGACAGCGAGGTCGCCCTCACCATCGCCGACGATGGGCCAGGGTTCGCTCCGGGGATCATCGACCGCATCGGCGAGCCGTACGTGACCACCCGTGAGGGTGGTGTCCGGCAGACCGCTGGCGGGCTCGGCCTCGGCTTTTTCATCGCCAAGACACTGCTGGAGCGGTCGGGCGCGAGTGTGCGCCTCGCCAACCGAAAGGCGCCGGCGCATGGGGCGGTCGTGCGTGTGTCCTGGCCGCGCGCGGCGATGGATATGTCGGCGCCGCCGGTTCCCGCTGGCGGCCCGGTCGTGACGCCACGTCCCGCTTGGCGGCGCGCGCTTGAGCACCTATAAGCTTGGTAAGCCCTTGATCTACAAAAAATGAAAGACCGGGAGGAGGCATGGAACAACAGTTCAAGCCTGAGGATTCGGTCGCCACCGGGGGTGACCGCTCTCTGCTGATAGTCGACGACGACAAGCCGTTCCTGCAGCGTGTGGCGCGCGCCATGGAGGCGCGAGGCTATGCGGTCGACACGGCCGATTCCGTCGCCGATGGCGTGAAGAAGGCCGAGACGGCGCCGCCTGCTTTTGCGGTGATCGATCTGCGCCTGGACGACGGCAGCGGCCTCGACGTGGTCGAACAGGTGCGCCAGCGTCGGCCTGACTCGCGGGTTGTCGTCCTTACCGGCTACGGCAACATCGCCACGGCCGTTACCGCGGTGAAACTCGGCGCGATCGACTATCTCGCGAAGCCCGCCGATGCCGACGACATCCACGCCGCGTTAACGCGTCAGCCCGACAAGAAGGCGCCACCGCCGGAGAACCCGATGTCGGCCGACCGCGTGCGCTGGGAGCACATCCAGCGGGTCTACGAACTATGCGATCGCAACGTGTCTGAAACGGCGCGGCGGCTCAACATGCACCGCCGCACACTGCAACGCATCCTCGCCAAACGCGCCCCGCGCTGAGCTTACGGAATCTCACCGACCGCGGGATCGACGAGGCCGTGCAGCCTGAGCGCCGCGGCCTGCGCGAAGCGGACGAGCATCGCCTTCCGCGTGGGGCCGGGCAAACGATGCTCAGGCGCGCCACGCAATAACTCCGCGCCATAGGCATCGGCGAGCATCAGTCCGGCGTCGTCGGGGAATATCTCCACCGGTACTTCAGCGTGAGTGGCGAAGAACAGCCGATCGCACGACGCCCGGTAGTCCGGCCACTTCTGATCGACGCGTAAATCCTCGATCGACGACTTGATCTCCACGATCCAGATCTCGCCGTCACGCCCGAGGCCAACCACGTCGGCGCGTCGGCCGGTCGCCAAGGGCAACTCGGTCACCACGGCGAAACCGTGCGCGCGCAGCAGTCGGCCGACGCCGCGCTGGACGGCGGCGGCGTGGGGCGATTGGCGGCCGTCGGCGGGCGGTGGGCGTACGGCCGGCAAGGCGGACGATAGATCGGTCATAAGAACAAAAGTGGCACGCGAATCGCTTCGTGGAAAGGACGTTTTCTAGCGGTGGCGTTACATGCGCCAACGGTTGTGCACCCAGAACCACTGTTCGGGATGCTCGCGGACCCACCCTTCCACCACCTCGGTCATGCGCGCCGTCGCACCGTCGACGTCGATCAAGCCATCGGCGTCGCGCGGCATCTCGATCTCCGGCGTCATCTCAAGGTGCGGGCGGCCGTTGGGCAGGCGGATCGACCGCGCGCCGTGGACGGGACAATCGAACTGACGCGCGAACCGCGCCGCCATCGGATTGGCGAAGGCGGGACGGCCGAGGAAGTTAACCACGACGCCGTCGTTCAGGCGCTGGTCGATAAGGGTCCCAAGAACGGCACCCTTCTCCATCTCGGCGGCGATCTCGAACACGCCGCCGCGGGTGTTCGAAACGAGGGTGCCCATCAAGGCGGCGCGGCGGTTCAACAAATCCTTGCCGAACATTGAGTTGCTCGGCGCGTGAAACGGGATGACCGACTTCATCCGAAACGCGCGGGCCGCCACGGCCAGCAGTTCCCAATTGGCGAGATGCGCGGTGAAAATGACCGCCGGCTTTCCCTCATCGCGCAATTTGTCGAAGTACTCGTCGCCGCTGATGGTGAAGTAGTTCCGCTCGCGGTGCTCGTTGTCGAATCCCGCGATCTCCTCCAGGAAGACGAACTCGACGAACGTCTTGGCGAGGTTGTCCCAGCAGCCTTTGAGGATCGCCCGGCGCTCGGCCGCGCTCTTCTCGGGAAAGGCGGCGGCGATGTTGGCGACGGCGACGCGGTTCTCAGGGATGAGCGGGCCAACGGTGCGCACGATGCGCCTCGCCAGCCGTTCGGCGCGCTCCTTCCCCATCTTTCTCATCGCGACGAAGACACCGCGCACGGTCGCCCAGGCAAGCCGGGTGACCGGCTCGGACCGCACCATGCGCCCGAAAAACGAGTGCCGCCGCCGGCGCGCCACTCGCCTGCGGCGCCTGGGGCGCTTGCGGACGTCGGAGGGTTGCGCGGTCAAAGCCTTACAATGATCTTGCCGAAAACGTCGCGCGACTCCAGCCGCGCCAGGGCCCGGTCAATGTCGGCAAGGCCGATGACCGTGTCAATCACGGGCCGAGCTATGCCGGCTGCCATCTTGTCCAGCACCTGGGCGAGGTTCTTCAGCGTACAGCCGAAGCTTCCGATCAGCCGTAACTGCCGCTGGTAAAGCTGGAAGAGGTTGATCTCGGTGGAGATGCCGGTGGTGGAGCCGCACGTCACCAGCACGCCGCCGCGCTTCATGGAAAACATGCTGCGGGCGAAGGTGTCGGGCCCGACGTGCTCGAATACGACGTCCACGCCCTCCTTGTCCGTCAGTTTTCGCACGACGCCCTCGAACCGCTCCTCGCGGTAGTTGATGACGTGGTCGGCGCCGAGCGCTTTCGCCTTCGCCGCCTTCGCGTCACTGCCGACGGTGGTGATGACGACGGCGCCGACGTCCTTGGCGAGCTGGATGGCGGCGGTGCCGATGCCGCTGCCGCCCGCCTGGACGAGAATTGTCTGCCCCCTCGTCAGCTTGGCGTTGTCGAACAGCATGTGCTCGACGGTGCCGTAAGTCACTGGACCGCACGCCGCCGCGACGACATCGACGCCGGCCGGCGCCGGCACGACCAGCCGCGCCGCGACGTTGACCCGTTCGCGCGCCAGCCCGTCCACGTGAAAGCCGCGGATGCCACCGACGTTGACGCAGAAATTGTCGCGCCCCGCGCGGCACGCCGGACAGACCCCGCAGGTCTCCGCGCCATAAAGCGCGACGATCTGGCCGGGAGCGCGGTCGTCGACGCCTTCGCCGACCGCGACGATCTCGCCCGCCGCCTCCGCGCCGATGACGATCGGGAGCTTGCGCTTGGCGAACGCCATGCCGCGCCAGCCCCACACATCGATGTGGTTCAGCGCGACGGCGCCCATCCTGACCTGCACTTCGCCCGCCGCCGGGGGTGGCGGGTCGTCGAGGTCGACCACGTCGAGCTTGCGGTTCTCGAGGAGCGTCAGCGCACGCATCAGGCGGCGCAGCCTCCGACGAAGCCGTGGACTGCCGTCATGCGGGCTCAGCCGTGATGACCAGGCAGGCGTTCTGCCCGCCGAAGCCGAACGAGTTGGACAGCACCTTGCCGACCCGGCTCTGCCGGGCGGTGTTCGGCACCACGTCAAGCGCGATCGCCGGATCGGGCACCTTGTAGTTGATGGTCGGCGGAATCGTGCCGGTCTCGATCGTCTTGATGGAAAACGCCGCCTCGATGGCGCCGGCGGCGGTGACGGTGTGGCCTATCATCGACTTGTTGGAGCTGATCGGCACCTTGGCGATATCCGGGCCGAACACCGCCTCGAGCGACATCGCCTCCATGCGGTCGTTCTCCGGCGTGCCGGTGCCGTGGGCGTTGATGTAGTCGATCTCCGCCGGTTCGAGGCCCGAGTCCTCGATGGTGCGGCGGATCGCGCCGATGATGGCGGAGCCGTCGGGGCTGGAACGGGTACGGTGGAAATCGTCCGCCTGCTCGGCAACGCCGCGGATGACGGCATAGATGCGCGCCCCGCGCGCAACGGCGGCGTCGTAGTTCTCCAACACCAGCGCCGCGGCGCCCTCGGCCACGACGAAGCCGTCGCGGTTCTTGGAGAATGGTTTCGACGCTTCTTCCGGGACTTCGTTGGCGACCGACAGCGCCGACAGGAGATTGAACCGGATGACGTTCTCGTTGTTGACCGTACAGTCGGCGCCGATCGACATCGCGACGTCGGTGTCGCCGCGTCGGATCGCCTCGACGCCGAGTTGGATCGCGGTCGCGCCCGACGCGCAGGCGGTGGTGAGCGAAATCGGCGCGCCCTTCGAGCCGATCGCCGCCGCCAGACCTTCCGGTATGTACGTCGGCAGGACGTGACGGAAGGTCGTGCGGTCGTTGGACACCTGGGCGGCACGCAGCATGCGGTCGTAGGCGTCGCCGTCCTGTTCAGCGCACGCCGCGTAGAGCGCGCGGCGGTACGGCCACTCCATCTCGGTCGGCGGCAGCGCCGCGAACAGCGGGCCGGGGAAATCGCCTTTGGTGCCGACCGCGGCGTCGGCGATCGCTTCTTCCGCGGCCAGGACGCCGGCGCGGAGCGTTAGCTCCATGGTCGTGTCATCTTCGCGCCACAGGTCGTCGAGCGTGCCGGCGACGGTGGTGCGCATGTTTTCGATCGGGAAGCGGCCGATGCGGCGGATGCCGGAACGCCCGGCGGTCAGGCCAGCCCAGTTGTCCTCGACGCCGATCCCCAGCGAGGAAACGATGCCGATGCCGGTGACGGCGACAACCGGGCGACCGCGATGGTCCGTGATCGATTGGCGCAAGCCTCTCGTCTCCCTCAATGCACCCGGCTCACCAAGCCCATGCCTTCGCCCCGCCACACCCCGACCGAAGTGACCACAATCCGCTCCGGCGGCGCAATGGGAGACTGCTCGATCGCAGCTTCGCCAAACGGCGGATAGAACGTGCCACGCGAGGCGGCGATGGCGGCAAGCGCGGTAACCGCCGGGAACGTCGCGCTCAGTCCCGCCCCGATCATCGTGGCGAGGCCGCGCACGGTAGCCACGCGGCCAGCATCGATCAATCCGGCGAGAAAGTCGCGTTCCTCGACGGTCGGACCGGTGACGCCGCTCGCCATCGAGAGGACATCGACCGGTCCTTCCGGCGCGATTTCGTCGAACTGGTGGGACAATACCGTGGTGACATCGCCGGGCTCGCGCCGGGTCAAATCGGAGCGGACCGCCTCCAGCCGCGCGTAAGGCCGGCGGCCGCGCGCCTCGGCGTGCTCGCGCGCCTCAAGCACCAGGAAGGCACCGACCGAGCCTATGATCGCGCCGCCGCCCTTCTCGGGGCGCCGCCAAACCTCGGTCTCCTCGCCCGCCCACAGCAGGCCGCCGAGAGCGTAACTCAGCAGGCTGTCCTTGCGCTCGGCGAGCGTGGCACTGCCGGTGAGGAAGATGTCCCCCTGGCCAGCGGCGATCCGGCGCCATGCGCTCTCGATCGCGGTCATCCCCGCCACCTCCTCACCCATGAAGGTGCGCGACGAGCCGGTGACCTTGTGGACGATCGAGATGTTGCCGGCGAGCAAGTTCGGCAGCTGCGCGAGAAACAGGGTCGGCCTCAAATCGGAGCCGAGCCGCTCGTTGAGTTGCGGGCCCGGCTCTTCGACGCCGGCGATCGTCTCGAGAATGTTGGTGTCGGCGACCACGTCGCGCTCGCCGCCGTCGGCAGCGATCGCCGCGTGGGTGTGGCTCAGCACGTCCTCGTCGCCGGCGATGCCAGCATCACTGAGCGCGAGTCCAGCCGCGTATGTGCCAAGGCGCTGCCACCGCTCCATCTGCCGCTGGTCGGCGCGCCGCGGAATCTGCTTGTCGAGGTCGAGGGGGACGAGGGGGTGCACCGGAAACGGGGCCACCGATGCGCGGTCGATCACCGGATGAGGCGATGCGGTGTCGGCAAGGGCGTGCCAGTGCGCCTCGACGCCCTCGCCGAGGCTGGACACCAGTCCGATACCCGTGATCCACACCTCGCGCGCCACGCTCGGCGCTCCGCTCACACGGCCGCCGGGGCGGCCACCGGGATGAGGTCGATGAACCGCTTGAACTCGACGGCGAACTCCGGCGTTGGGAAATCGCTGACGATCATGACGATTTCGGCGTCCGCGGCGATGGCGCCATCGACCGATATGGAGCCCTCCGCAACCGCGTATCCGGAGCCGTCGTGGGTCACGGTGGCGGTCACCTCGGTGAGCGTACCCGGCTTGACGAAGCGGCGGAACTTGGCGCGCTTGACGCCGCCCAGGAAGACGAACTTGGTGTTCTCGAGGCGCCGGCAGATGAGGTAGCCGGCGACGTGGTTGATCATCTCCAGCATCATGACGCCCGGGAGCGTCGGGAAACCGGGGAAATGTCCCTGGAACACCGGGCTATCGTCGGGCAGCCGGGAGACCGCGCGAATCGTTCCACCCACAACGTCGATCTCCTCGACGCTGTCGACCATTTCGAAATATTCGAGACGCATGACGGCCGCCCTAGCTGGACTTGGCGGCGACGAGTTCGTCGATGCGGGCGCAGAGGTTCTTCAGGACGAAATAGTCTTCGACCGCGGCGTTGCCCTCGTTGACCTCCTTCGTCCACGCTTCCAGCGGGATCTTGATGCCGAACTTCTTGTCCAAGGCAAAAACGATGTCGAGAAAATCGAGGCTGTCGATGCCCAGGTCGTCGATCGCGTGCGCGTCGGGCGAGATATCCGACAACGGAATGTCGCTGGTCTCCGTGATTACCTGGGCGACGGTCTCAAAAGTCGACGGCATGTGCTGACGTTCCCCTGCTGCGGCCCCAATTCGGTCCCCGTCGCTGCCGCCGATCGACGGCAGACGAGGGTCGGCCCCGACCGCCTGATCTTCAGTATTGCGGACTTGCCCCGCCGTTTGCAACGCGCGACCACGCCAGAGCCGACGCACCACGGGCGTGGCCGCCGGTCCGACGGCAGCCCAATATAGCCGTTCCGGCGCCTTGTCCACCGCCGCGGCGGATGCCTGTGACGTTGGTTGCAGAGTGTTGCATCGCGCGCCAAGATGCGCGCCCACGTCGCCTCAAGGACGGAAACGACGGGTGGCCCTAGCCGACGTTGCCGAAGACGCCGCCGCTCCGCGCGGTGGGCGGATCGCCGCCCTCGACGTGGTGCGCGGCATCGCCCTCGCGGCGATGATCCTCTACCATTTCTCCTTCGACCTCAGGATGTTCGGCCTCACCGACGCCGACGTGGTGAACGGCCTCGGTTGGAAGCTGTTCGCGCGGGCCACGGCGGGCACGTTCCTGGCGCTCGTCGGCGTCAACCTGGTGCTCGCCACCCGGCACGGGCTGAAGCGCCAACCCTACCTCCGCCGACTCGCCATGATCGCCGGCGCGGCGGCGCTGGTGAGCCTCGGCACGTGGTGGTTCGATTCGTCCACCTTCGTCTATTTCGGCATCCTGCACGAGATCGCGCTCGCGAGCGTGCTGGCGCTGCCGTTCCTGCGGCTCCAGCCCTGGATCACGGCGCTTGTGGCGGCGGCGATCATCGCCCTTCCCGTCTTTGTCGCGCTTCCCTTCATGGACCATCCGGCGCTTGCCTGGATCGGGCTCGCGGCCCACCCACGGCAAAGCATCGACTACGTGCCGGTGTTTCCGTGGTTCGGCGTCGTGCTCGCAGGCGTCGTGGCGGGTCGCCTGTTCCTCCAATACGTCGCCGACAGTCCGCTCGCTCGTTGGGACCCGGGTGATACCTGGCCGCGCTCGCTGATGGTCGTGGGGCGGTGGAGCCTCGTGATCTATCTGATCCATCAGCCGATACTGGTGGGAATCCTCTATCTGACGGCGCCGCTGACGATGCCGCGCGTCGAAGCCCGCCGGGCGTTCATGGGCGATTGCGTCGCGGCTTGCACGGCTGAGGGCCGAGGCGGGGACACCTGCGCGGCCTATTGCTCGTGCATGTTTCCCGGCCTCTACGGCAGCGACCTCTACAATATCGCGTCGCGGGACGCGATGACGGAGGAGCAGCGGCAGCGGGTGGATGCGCTCTCCCGTATCTGCGCGGCCAACGCGCCGGCGGCGCAATAACGCCGCACGCCACGAACCCTGGCGGGCATCTTTCCGCGTTCCTATCTTCGGCTCGGCCCGAAGGGAACGGTCATGCTGAATGACGTCCACATCGTCTGTCCGCACTGCGCCGGGGTCAACCGGATCGCCGCTGGCAAGCCCGCGAAAGCGGCCAAATGCGGCGTCTGCCACAAGCCGCTGTTCACGGGGCACCCGGAAGCTGTGACCGCCGAGACCTTCGACAAGCACCTCGCCCGTGACGACGTTCCCGTCGTGGTCGATTTCTGGGCGGCGTGGTGCGGCCCCTGCCGCGCGATGGCGCCGGTCTACGAGCGGGTCGCGGCGGAGGTCGAGCCGGCGATTCGTTTCCTCAAGCTCGACACCGACCGCTGGCCGGAAATCGCGGCGCGTTACGGCATCCGCAGTATCCCGACGCTGATCGTGTACAAGGGTGGCAAGGTGGTGGCGCAGCGCGCCGGCGCCGTGGACGCCGGCAACCTCAGGGCGTGGCTTGCGCCGCACGTGCCGGCGATGGCTTAGAACCCCGAATCAGTCCTTGGCGCGCTCGGCGTAGGACCCGTCCGCGGTCATTACAACGATGCGCGTGCCGGGAGAGATGTGCGGCGGCACCATGGTGCGGACGCCGTTGGAGAGCACCGCTGGCTTGTAAGAGGACGACGCCGTCTGGCCCTTCATCGCCGGTTCGGTCTCGACAACCTCCAGCGTCACGCGCTGCGGAAGCTCTATGGCGATCGGCACACCTTCGAAAAGACTGATGTGCACCGTCATGTTTTCCTGGAGATACGGCGCGTACTCGCCGACGATGTCCTTCGGCACCTGAACCTGCTCGAAAGTCTCGCCGTTCATGAACGTGTAGCCGGAGGCGTCCTCGAACAGGTACTGGAAATCCTGCTCCTCGACGAAGGCGCGCTCGACCTGCTCGGTGGTCTTGTAGCGCGGCGACATCTTAACGCCGTCGGAGATGCGCCGCATGTCGATCTGGGTGGTCGGCGTGCCCTTGCCGGGGTGAAAGTTCTCGGCGCTCAGCACAACGTAGAGCTGCCCGTCGACTTCAAGCACGTTGCCCTTGCGAACCTGGCTGGCGATGATCTTCAAAGTACCCTCGATTGTGGCTGGGCATGGTCGGAAAAAGCCGCTACCGCCTTCCGCCAGGAAGAGCCGACGGCAAAGCGCGGCCGGCGCGCCCTTTTTCGGCGCGCACATTAGCGATTTTGCCGGCGACCGCCAGAGGGTCCGAACGCCGTGCGCGCCTCCCCGTTCTGGGACGTTCAACGCCACGCCGACCGCCGGGCGTTCCTGCTCGCGCGGGGGCGCATTGTCGCGGCGCTGCGCGGATGGTTCGCCGCGGAGGGCTTCGTGGAAGTCGAGGCGGGCATCGTCCAGCGCTCGCCGGGCAACGAAACGCACCTCCACGCCTTCGCCACGGAGGCGATCGCCCCGGACGGCGCCATCGCACGGCGCTACCTCCGCACCTCGCCGGAATTCGCCATGAAGAAGCTTCTCGCCGCCGGCGAGGCGCGTATCGTCGATTTCGCCCGCGTGTTCCGCAACCGCGAGCGCGGGCCGTTGCACGCGCCGGAGTTCACGCTGGTGGAATGGTATCGTGCCGGCGCGCCATACGAGACCGTGATGGCCGATACGGCCGCGCTCGTCGCCGCGGCGGCGAGGGCGGTCGGCGCGCATGAGCTGACCTGGCGCGGCGTCACCGCCGACCCCTTCGCCCCGCCGGAGGCCGTAACGGCGGCGGAGGCGTTCGCCCGCCACGCCGGCATCGACCTCGCCGCGATCGGCGACGACCGCGACCGGTTCGCCGCGGCGGCTCTCGCCGCCGGCGTTCGCGTTGCTGACGACGACACGTGGTCGGACGTGTTCAGCCGCGTGCTCAGCGCGCGTATTGAGCCCCGCCTCGGCGTTGGGCGGCCAACGCTCCTCACCGAGTACCCGGCGTCGGAGGCGGCGCTTGCCCGCCTCAGCCGCGACAAGCCGGGCGTCGCGGAACGCTTCGAGCTCTACGCGTGCGGCGTCGAGCTGGCCAACGGCTTCGCCGAGTTGACCGACGCGGCCGAGCAGCGTCGTCGGTTCGAGCAAACTATGGACGCCAAGGAGCGCCTCTACGGCGAGCGCTACCCGCTCGACGAGGATTTCCTCGCCGCCCTCTCCGTCATGCCGCCGGCGAGTGGCGTCGCCCTCGGGCTCGACCGGCTGGTCATGCTCGCGACGGGCGCGCACCACATCGACCAAGTGCAATGGACGCCGATGGAGGGCGCGCCGTGAACGATATGCGGCCGATCCCCGAGCGGGCGCGAACGCTGCGCACGACGCGCGACCTCGCCGATGCGGGTCTTACGTCCGCCGAGCGCGCGGCAGCGCTCGATGCGGTCGCAGCGCGCTATGCCGTGGCGGTGACACCGGCGATGGCAGCGCTCATCGATCGCACCGATCCGGCCGACCCGATCGCGCGGCAGTTCGTACCCGATACGGCTGAGCTGACGACGACCCGAAGCGAACTCAGCGACCCGATCGGCGACGGTGCGCACGAGGTCGCGCCCGGCCTGATCCACCGCTACCCCGATCGTGTGCTCCTGAAGCTCACGTCGGTGTGCGCGGTCTACTGCCGTTTCTGCTTCCGGCGCGAGACGGTCGGAAATGGCGACGGCGTCCTCTCCGCCGCCGAGCTCGCCACGGCGCTCGCCTACATCCGCGCGCATGACGAGATCTGGGAGGTGATCGTGTCGGGTGGCGACCCGCTCGTCGCCGCGCCACGCCGGCTCGCGGCTCTGGCTGACGCGCTCGCCGCGACCGAGCACGTCAAGGTCGTCCGCTTCCATACGCGTGTGCCGGTGGTCGCGCCGGAGCGCGTGACCGAGGATGTCGCCGGTGCGCTCGCCGTCCCCGGCAAAGCGACGTGGATAGCGGTCCACGCCAACCATCCGCGCGAGCTGACATCGGCGGCGCGCGCGGCGTTCGCTCGCCTTGCCGCGGCAGGCGCGTCGCTGGTGAGCCAGACGGTGCTGCTCGCGGGCGTCAACGACGACGCCGACACGCTCGCGGCGCTGATGCGCGGTTTCGTCGAGGCGGGCGTGAAGCCCTACTACCTGCACCATGCCGACCTCGCGCCCGGCACGGGCCACTTCCGCACGTCGATCGAGACCGGCCAGATGCTGATTAAGGCGCTCCGCGGCAGGCTCTCCGGGCTCGCCCAGCCCACCTACGTGCTCGACATCCCCGGCGGCCACGGCAAATCGCCGATCGGACCGCAATACCTCACCCGCCGGGAAGGCGACTGCCTGGTGGAGGATTTCAACGGCCAGGTCCACCGCTACGGCGACGACCCGTAGGCCATCCGCTGCCCCGCACGGTATTTTGAATATCGATCCAGGTTTCGTGAGTAGAATTTGGGCGGAATCCAGGTAGATTGGCGGCCGCATTGCCCCGAAGGAGCCCGATTATGCTGACCCGACGCAGCCTCCTTGCCCTTGCCGCAGGCGCCATCGCGCTATCCCTTCCGGCGTTCGCCGCGGAGCGCGTGCCTTTCGACCGGCCGGCGTTCGAGGCGGCGATCGCGAGCGGCGCGCCGGTGCTGATCGACGTGTCTGCGACGTGGTGCGGCACGTGCGCCGCCCAGAACGAAGTTCTGTCGCGGTTGACCGGCACGCCCAAATACTCCGCCATCGAGACCTTCGTGGTCGACTACGACGCCCAGAAGGACGTGATGCGCGATTTCGGTGTGGCACAGCGCTCGACGCTGATCGTGTTCAAGGGCGGCAGGGAAGTCGGGCGCCTCACCGGCATCACCCGAGCGCCGGTGATCGAAGCGCTGCTCGCCAAGGCCATCTGACGCACCATGACATTCGGCACGCTGGGGCTCGCGTTTCTCGCGGGCCTCGTCTCGGTTCTCGCCCCTTGCGTGCTGCCGCTGCTGCCGGCGATCTTCGCGGCCGCCGCCTCCGAGCACCGCCACGCGCCGCTCGCGCTCGCCGCGGGTCTCGCCTTGTCGTTCACCGTGCTCGGCCTGTTCGTCGCGCTGGTCGGCTTCTGGATCGGGCTCGACAGCGAATTCTTCCGCGCCATCGCCGCCGTCATGCTGGTCGCGATCGGCGCCGTGCTGGTGGTGCCGAAGCTCGAGGCGCAGCTCGCCGTCGCCGCCGGCCCGGTCACCAACTGGACCGGCCAGCGGATCAACGGGTTTGGCGGGGCGGGGCTCGGCGGCCAATTCGCGCTCGGCCTCATCCTCGGCGCGGCGTGGGTGCCCTGTGTCGGCCCGACGCTCGGCGCGGCTTCGCTGCTTGCTTCGCAGGGCGAAAACCTCGGCGCCGTCGCGGCCACGATGTTCGTGTTCGGCCTCGGCGCGGCAGTACCGCTCGCGCTCATCGGCGTCGCCTCGCGGCGTGCCCTTGCCACCTGGCGGCCGCGCCTTGCCCACGCCGAGCGCGCGATCAAATTCACGCTCGGCGCGGTGCTGTTGCTGCTCGGAACGGCCATCCTCACGGGTGTCGACCGGGTCGTCGAAACGGCGCTGGTGAACGCGTCGCCGGCTTGGCTGATCGACCTCACCACGCGTTTCTGATCGGCGCCAGTGGCCGTCACACCAATGTCACATGCGGCGACGATGAAAGCGGTCCACCGGAGGGCCTCGCTTGGTGACTGATCCGATCTACAACGTGCTCTTCATCTGCACGGGAAACTCGGCGCGCTCGATCATGGCCGAGGCGATCCTTAACCGCGAGGGAAAGGGCCGGTTCCGTGCCTATTCTGCCGGCAGCCATCCGCAGGGGACCGTCAACCCGCACGCCCTCGACCTGCTCAAGCGGCTCGACTACGACGTGACGCACTTTCGCTCAAAGAGCTGGGACGAGTTCGCCGCGCCGGGCGCGCCGGAGATGGATTTCATTTTCACGGTCTGCGACGACGCGGCGGGCGAGACCTGCCCGCTGTGGCCGGGCCATCCGGCGACCGCCCACTTGGGCGTGCCGGACCCAGCGAAGGCGACCGGGACTCTGATCGAGATCAAGTTCGCGTTCGACGACGCCTATCGCATGCTTGCCAACCGCATCGGGGTGTTCATCAACCTGCCGATCGCCAAGCTCGATCGCGCCACGCTCCGCAAGCGACTCGACGAGATCGGACTGATCGGTCGCCGCGGCAACGACGCGACGTCGGCGGCCTGATTCGCGTTGGGCATACCACTGGGCCGTCGCGCGGCGGCGGAGGCACTCGGCACGGGCCTCCTCGTCGCCACCGTCGTCGGGTCCGGCATCATGGCGGAGCGCCTCGCCGGCGGTAACGACGCGCTGGCGCTGTTGGCGAACACGCTCGCGACCGGCGCGATACTGGTGGTTATCATCACCGTGCTCGGTCCGGTATCGGGGGCGCACTTCAACCCGGCGGTCAGCCTGGTGATGGCGCTCCGCGGCGAGCTCTCCACACGCGACTTCGCAACGTACGTGGCGGCGCAACTTCTTGGCGGCATCGCCGGCACCATCGCCGCGCACCTGATGTTCGAGCTCGCGCCGCTCGCGATCGGCGAACACGTTCGCGCGGGCCCCGCGCAATGGCTGGGCGAGATCGTCGCCACCTTCGCCCTGGTGCTGACCATCCTTGGGGCGATCCGCCACGCGCCGCAGGCGACGCCATGGCTCGTCGGCCTAGTCATCACCGCCGCGTACTGGTTCACCTCATCGACCAGCTTCGCCAACCCGGCGGTCACGGTGGCACGGGGCTTCACGCAAACGTTCTCGGGCATCGCGCTCGCCAACGTGCCGGCGTTCGTGGCGGCGGAAGTCGTCGGCGCGTTGTTGGCGCTCGCCGCGGGCCTCGCCCTCTTCCCGCGCAACGACGCCGGTTGAGCCCGTGGGCGGAACGCGCCGCGGTTCGCCAAGCATCGGATAGCATTACGAGAATGTAAGTTGCGCGCGGGCTTCCGCCCGCCGACATTAGGTGCGTTGACAAGCCAGGGCGATGCGGAGAAGCGCGATGAGAAAGCTGGTCCTGTCGCTCTGCGTCATAGCCGCCTCGGGCGCCTACGTCGCGAAGCAGGCGGCCATGCGGCCTATCGAGGCAAATGCCGCTCCATCCGACGGGCTCGATCTTTCGGGTGCGGTTTCGCCGGCTGGGCCGCCGCCGGCGGATATATCGGGACTATTTTCCCCGGCCCCCGCCGCATCAACGCAACCAGCTGCGCCTGCACCTGCGGCGACAGCGAACCCGCAACGGGCCGATCCCGCCCCCGGTCCTGCTCCGGTCCTACCTCCCTTGCCCCAATCCGCGCCGGAGCCGCCGACGACGTTCGCCGCGCAGCCGGCCCCCGAGCCTCCGCCACCGCCAGCGCGGCAGTTTGCAGCCGCCGGTTACCGCGATGGCGACTACGTCGGGCCGTCAGCCGATGCCTACTACGGCTACGTCCAGGTCCTCGCGCACGTGAAGGCCGGCAAGCTGACTTCCATCGAAGTCCTCGACTATCCCGCCGACCGGCGGACGTCGTACCGCATCAGCAACTACGCGCTGCCGCGGCTCCAGCAGGAGGTCGTGCGGGCCCAGGGGACCAACGTCAACATCATCTCCGGCGCAACGCTGACGAGCTTGGCGTACCTGCAGTCGCTCGGCACCGCATTGCGCCAGGCGCAATGACCGTCCGTGCGTGAAACGCGGCTCATCATGGGCATGCCGATCACCATTGAAATCGTCGCGGCGCGGACCTCGCGACCTGCACGAGGCGGCATTCGCCTATTTCGAATCGGTTGACCGGCGGTTCAGCACCTATCGGGACGACAGCGAAGTCGCCGCGATCAACGGCGGGACGCTCCGCGAAGCGGACTACAGCGCAGAGATGCGCGACGTGCTGGCGCTCGCCGAGGATACCCGACGCGAGAGCGACGGCTACTTCGACGCCCGCCGGCCGGATGGCAAGCTCGACCCCTCGGGCATCGTAAAAGGCTGGGCCATCCTCAACGCCGCGGCGATGCTCACCGAGGCCGGCGCGAACGACTTCTACGTCGACGCCGGCGGTGACATCCAGACATCCGGGTTGAACGCGCGGCGGAAGCCGTGGAGCGTCGGCATCCGCAATCCGTTCGAACCGACCGAGATCGTGCGTGTCGTCTACCCGAACGGCGCGGGCGTCGCGACCTCGGGCAGCTATGTGCGCGGCGCCCACATCTACGACCCTCATGACGCCGGCCGCGTCCTCGACGACGCGGTCAGCCTGACGGTGATCGGGCCGGACGTCCTTGCCGCCGATCGCTTCGCCACCGCCGCCTTCGCCATGGGCAAGGCGGGCATCGCGTTTGTTGAGCGGATGCCCGGCCTCGAGGGCTACCTCATCGCCGCCGACGGCATCGCCACGATGACCAGCGGCTTTCAGAAGTTCACCCGGCCATGATCAAGTTCGTCGACGACGCGCTCGACCGCGTCACCATGTACCGCCTCGTCCTCTACTACCTGGCAGGGCTTGTGCTCGCCGCGTTCGGTCTCGCCCTGGTTGGGGCGCTTCCTATCGACCCGACCAAGCTCGCGTTTTCGGCCGGGCTGGCGCTTCTCGTGTGCTGGTTGACGAACACGGTCTTCGCGCGGGTCTACGCGGCCCCGGAGAATCGCGACTCGGTGCTCATCACCGCGCTGATCCTGACGCTGATCATGACGCCGGCGGGCGCCAACGAGCCGACCGTGGCCGGCGCGTTGGTGTTCGCGGCGGTCTGGGCAATGGCGTCCAAGTACATCCTCGCGGTCGGCCGCAAGCACGTGCTCAATCCGGCCGCGTTCGGGGTGCTCCTCACCGGCCTCCTGCTCGACCAGCCGCCGTCGTGGTGGATCGCCGGCAACATCGCCATGCTGCCGTTCGTTATAGTCGGCGGCGTGCTGGTGGTGCGCAAGCTCCGCCGCGCCGATTACGTCGTCGCCGCGTTGCTCGCCGCCGCTGCAACCGTCGTCGCCACGACCGCGCCGGGACGGGATTGGACGGCGCTGGTCAACACGGCGGTGTACTCACCGCTGCTCTTCCTGGTCTTCGTGATGCTGACCGAGCCGACGACCACGCCGCCCCAGCGCTGGCCACGTATCGCCTATGGCGCGATCGTCGGCGCGCTCGCTGCGCCCAATATCCACATCGGTGGGTTCTTCTTCACGCCGGAGGCGGCGCTGGTCCTCGGCAATCTTTTCGCCTTCGCGGTCTCGCCGAAACGGCGCTTCGCGCTCACGCTCCAGCGAATTGAGCGGTCGGCCGGGACGGCCTACGACTTCGTGTTCGGCTCCGATCGCGCGCTCGCCTTCCGGCCCGGGCAGTACCTGGAGTTCGCGCTCGCCGTGCCGCACAGCGACAGCCGCGGGAGCCGCCGTTTCTTCACGATCGCATCGGCGCCCACCGAGGAGACCGTGCGCCTTGGCGTCAGGTTCAACGAGTACCCGAGCGCCTTCAAGCGCGCGCTCGCAGACATGAAGCCCGGCGACACGATCTATGCGTCGCAGCTCGCGGGAGACTTCGTGCTCCCCTCGCGGCGCAGCGAAAAGCTGGCGTTCCTCGCCGGCGGCATCGGCATCACGCCATTCCGCAGCATGCTCCAGTGTCTCATCGACCACAACGAACCGCGCCCGATCACCGTCCTCTATGCGGCGGACCGCCGCGAGGACTTCGCCTATCGCGACGTGATCGAGCACGCCCGCCGCGAACTCGGCATCCGTGTTGCCTACGCCGTCGCGCAAGAGGAGGTGCCGGGTATCCACCACGGATTCATTGACGAGGCGCTGGTCAAGCGGGCGGTGCCCGACTACCTGGAACGCACCTTCTACGTCTCGGGGCCCCGTGCGATGGTGGTGGCGTGCCGCGACCTCCTCCACCGCCTCGGCGTGCCGCGCTCGCGCGTCAAGGTGGACTTTTTCCCCGGCCTCGCCTGACGGCGCGCCGGCGCCGTCAATCCGGCAGGGCCGCGATGGCGAGCGGTAGAAAGGCGGACTGAGGCTCGACTCACCAAAACGAACGGCGGAATTGGGTATGCTTCGCGCGACTCGCTGCAGGGTGGCGGCCGGTCTGCCGAACGATGGTTCGCCAAACAAAGTCCGATGCCCGACGCGCCACATAACCCGCCCGGCCTTTCGGCTGACGCAGCCGCAGAGGGTGGCCAGGCCCAAACGGCGATCGGCCTCCACTATTTCCTTCGCATCCCTAACGTTGGCGACCTGATCAACCCGAGCGTTGTCGCAGCGGTGTCCGGGTGCCCGACGGCATGGACAGCAAACCGCGCGCGTCCCCATCTGCTCGCCATCGGCAGTGTCATGGCCAGCGCCACGGCCGCGAGCCTTATTTGGGGCAGCGGCGTCATGCATGCGTCGGCGAAAGCGGTCGGCGGAGCCCTGCCTGGCAATGTGTTTGCCGTCCGCGGCCAGCTGTCACGCCAGGCACTGCGCGCCGCCGGAATGGCCGTGGGGGATGTCCCGCTGGGCGACCCCGGTTATTTGGCGCCAACCTTGCTGGGCGTGATGCGCCAGCCAGTCCCCAGACACAAGGTCGGCGTCGTCGCTCACTACGTTGACCGGCAGAATCCGTTATTCCGACGCCTGCTGGCGGCTCCGGGCGTTGCCGACCTTAACGTTCACGACGATCCTCGGCGCTTCATCGAGCAGATGGCCGATTGCGCTGCTGTTCTGAGTTCGTCGCTGCACGGTCTGATCTTCGCCGAGGCCCTCGGCCTCCCCAACCTTTGGGTCACGGTGGGGGGCGATATCGGCGGCGGGAGGTTCAAGTACGACGACTGGTTTTCCACCACGCGGCGACCGCAACAGAATCCGCATGAAATCGGCGCCCGCGACAACGTCCACCATCTCGCCCGAATAGCCGAGGTCCGTGAGAGCTCTATCGACGTTGACGCCTTGAAGGCGGCCTTCCCCCGCCAGCGGCTCGCGGAGACCTCGGTGGCCACCCAACGACCGATGCTGCCTGCCGAGGAGTGCCGCCGCCGGCCCGTGCCCGCGTTCATCATCTCCTACAATCGTGGCGCATATCTCGAACGCGTCATCGCCGCGATACGCCGGCTCCGCCGTCCGGTCGAGATCGTCATCCACGACAACGGTAGCAGCGACCCGCACACCCTGGACGTCCTGCGGGAGCTTGAGGGCAACGGTGTGCGGGTATTCCATCGGATGCCGATCGGCGCCGCCGATGAGTTGAGCAACGTCGACGAGACCGTCGCCGCATTCTTTGCCGACTGGGCCGAGCCGAGCCGGTACATCGTCAGCGATGACGACATCGACATCGGCGAGGCCGACGGGGCGGCGTTGGATGTCTACGACGAACTGCTCAATCTGTTCCGCAAGGTCGACAGCGTCGGGCCGATGCTGCGCATCCGCGACGTACCGCCCACCTACCCGCTCTACGCGCGGGCAATGAACCGCCACATCCAGCAGTTCTGGTCGCAGCGGCCGCAGCTCGTGGCGACCCCGCACGGGCAAGCAGCAGTCATTGAAGCGCCGATCGACACGACGTTCGCGCTCCACCGTGCCGGAGAGCGGTTCCGCCGTTTGAAGCCATCGCTTCGCGTCTACGAGCCGTACGAGGCGCGCCACCTCGATTGGTACATCGCGGCGGACCAAGCCGACGCCTACACCGCCACCTCGAGCCCACGCGTTTCCCACTGGAACAATCGGGAGCAGATATCAGCGCACGCCGAGGAACCGATCGCGCATGAACGCTACTTCGCGGTCCGTCGCAAGCGCTCCGGAGACCTCGAGATTTATGAAAGGCGCGTCGAGCCGGCACGGACGACGGGGTCACCAGACGAACCGCGCAACCACCAGCGGGCAAGGCGGGTGGCATTGGGGGACGAACCCCCTTCGCGAAAGTGATGTCTTCGCGAAATTCTCCACCGCCTCGGCGTGCCGCGCTCACGCGTCAAGGTGGACTTTTTTCCCGGCCTCGCACAACGTCACCGAAGGGCTTGGTGGAGCCAGGCGGAATCGAACCGCCGACCTCTTGAATGCCATTCAAGCGCTCTCCCAACTGAGCTATGGCCCCTTAAGGGAACAACCTCCGATCGATGTCGGCTTCGGTCCTGTCGTGTCGATCGGCCGGCACGTCGCCCTCGAAAGCGGCGCGGACCTTAGGCTCGGCGCCGGGCCCGATCAAGGGCGGCGAAGCGCCTAAGGCTCCTCGTCGTCCACGTCGCCGATGATGTCGCCGACGTTCTCGTCCTCTTCGTCCTCGTCGGCGAGGAAGGTGTCGTCATCGTCGGCGATCTCGTCGTCGTCGTCGTCCTCCTCCGCTCGCCTTCGACCTTGACCTTGACCTTGCCGCTGTCGGCGGCCTCTTCATCGGCCTCCTCCAGCGACACGACCTCGGCCGCCTCGGTCGTGGCCTCCTCTTCCTCGTCCGCGACGGCGGGCTTGGCCGCCGCGGACGGGCCCGGCGAACGGCCGTCTCGAACACGGTGCCGCAGCGCGGGCACACGATCGGGTGCCGGTTCAGGTCGTAGTACTTGGTGCCGCAATTGGGGCACAGGCGTTTGGTGCCGAGCTCCGACTTTCGTCACGTATCTTGCCTCGTGGCGACGGTTCGTCGGCCTCCCATAAACAGAGCGTTCGCGGAATGTCAAAACGAATCCGGAGGCGCTCAGTGCGGCGGGATGACGGGTCGGGTCGGCTGTGCTATCGCATCGGCGCCCGTGGTCCTGGAGTGCCGTCCGCGCGGCCCCTCAAATGCCGCGGGTTCGGCCGGCGCCGCGGGCGCCGGGTGAGCGGAGATTGCGCCGAACAATGCCAGCCGATAACGCGCTTCCCCTTCGCGCCAAGCGGTCCGGTCCGCTCGCCGGTATCATCCGACCGCCCGGCGACAAGTCGATCTCGCATCGCGCGCTGATGCTCGGCGGCCTCGCCGTCGGCGAGACGGCGATCGAAGGTCTGCTCGAAGCCGACGACGTGATGGCGACCGCGGCGGCGATGCGCGCCTTCGGTGTCGCGGTCACGCAAAACGCCCCGGGCGCGTGGCGCGTCAGCGGCATGGGCGTCGGCGGGCTCCTCGAGCCGGAAGCGGTGATCGACTACGGCAACGCCGGCACCGGTGTTCGCCTCGCCGCCGGCATCGCCGGCTCGCACTCCTTTGCCACCACC
>CAVVOK010000001.1:0-215855 GCA_963749755.1 uncultured Alphaproteobacteria bacterium | reverse complement strand
TTGCCGCAGGTGTAAGGTGCCGCCGCGCCGCGACTTAGGCGCCCGTCGTGACATGGAGCAGGTTGCAAGATGATCCCCACCGGCACGATCTGGCTCATCGTTGGATTTCTGGGCCAGGCGTTCTTTTCCGCCCGCTTTATGGTGCAGTGGATCGCCAGCGAGCGGGCCGGCCGCAGCATCGTCCCCTGGCCTTCTGGTTCTTCTGCATGGCGGCGGCCTGACCCTGCTGACCTATGCGATCTATCGCGCCGACCCGGTGTTCATCACTGGCCAAGCCGCGGGTCTGATCATCTATGGCCGAAACCTGATGCTGATCGTCAAGGAGCGCCGCGCGGCGTCGCTATCGGCGCTCTTGGACCCGGACACCGACAACCGCGCCGCCACCTGAGGCAAGAAGAAAAGGACCTCGGGCGACCCGAGGTCCTCGAAAACCGTGGATGCCGGATCAGCGATT
Organism: uncultured Alphaproteobacteria bacterium; assembly: GCA_963749755.1. Classification (GTDB taxonomy): domain Bacteria; phylum Pseudomonadota; class Alphaproteobacteria; order Rhizobiales; family Kaistiaceae; genus JBBDMC01. The sequence continues at coordinate 215,401 of CAVVOK010000001.1, read as the reverse complement.
GACGGCGTCCTTCAGGCCCTTGCCGGCCTTGAACTTCGGCGTCTTCGACGCGGCGATTCTGATCGCCTCGCCGGTGCGCGGATTGCGGCCCATGCTGGCCGCGCGTCTGGCGACACTGAAATTGCCGAAGCCAATGACCTTGACCTCCTGGCCCGATTTCAGGGCGGCGGTGATGGCATCGAATGTCGCGTCCACGGCTTGCCCGGCGCCGGCCTTCGACATGTCCGGTGCGCTCCGCGACAGACGCGATGAGATCATTCTTGTTCATGAGGCATCCCTTTCCCTGATCAGAGCCGAAAGCGAATCGCACCTCCGACTTCACGCGCGGACACTCCTGCGAAATATGCCCGCGTGGCAAGCAAAAAACGGCGGAATCCCGCGATTTTGATCGAATTGACGGCTCGCCGGAAAAGACAGCGCCCGCCACTAGGGCGGGCGCCTATTTACCATGTTATTTCAGTTGGTTAGTGGGCGATCTGAGCCGCCGCCGGTGTCCTCGTCGGGAACCACCGGCGTTTCGCGGCATCTTTGCTCTCGTCCCATTCGATCGGCTCGGGCTGGCGGACGAGCGCGTGCGTGAGCACCTCGTCCATCCGCGCCACCGGGATGATCTCGAGGCCGCTCTTCACGTTGTCCGGGATTTCCGCCAGATCCTTGGCGTTGTCCTCGGGGATCAGCACCGTCTTGATGCCGCCGCGCAGCGCCGCCAGGAGCTTCTCCTTCAGCCCGCCGATCGGCAGCACCCGGCCGCGCAGCGTGATCTCGCCGGTCATCGCCACGTCCTTGCGGACCGGGATGCCGGTCATGATCGAGACGATCGCGGTCGACCATCGCGACGCCGGCCGACGGACCGTCCTTCGGGCGTCGCGCCCTCCGGCACGTGGACGTGGATGTCCTTCTTGTCGAACAGCGGCGGCTCGATGCCGAAATCGACCGCCCGGCGAGCGCACGTAGGACGCCGCCGCCGAGATCGATTCCTTCATCACGTCGCGGAGGTTGCCGGTGACCGTCATCTTGCCCTTGCCGGGCATCATGACGCCTTCGACGGTCAGCAGCTCGCCGCCGACCTCGGTCCACGCCAAGTCCGGTGACGACGCCGACCAGGTCCTCATGCTCGGCCTCGCCATAGCGGTAGCGCGGCACGCCGAGGAAGTCCTCGACGTCCTTGGTCGTTGACCTTGATCGTCTTCTTCTTCGACAGGATCAGCTCCTTGACGCCCTTGCGCGCCAGCGTCGCCAGCTCGCGCTCGAGATTGCGCACGCCCGCCTCGCGGGTGTAGCGGCGGATGAGCGTCTTCAGCGCCTCGTCGTCGATGCGCGAACTCCTTCGCTGCAGCGCCGTGCTCCTTCAGGATCTTCGGGATCAGGTGCCGCCGGGCGATCTCGATCTTCTCGTCCTCGGTGTAGCCGGCGATGCGGATGATCTCCATCCGGTCCATCAGCGCCGGCGGGATGTTGAGCGTGTTCGCCGTGGTGATGAACATGCACGTTCGACAGGTCGTAGTCGACCTCGAGGTAGTGGTCGTTGAAGCGTCGAGTTCTGCTCCGGATCGAGCACCTCGAGCAGCGCCGACGACGGATCGCCGCGGAAGTCCATGCCGATCTTGTCGATCTCGTCGAGCAGGAACAGCGGGTTGGCCTTCTTGGCCTTGCGCATCGACTGGATGACCTTGCCGGGCATCGAGCCGATGTAGGTGCGCCGGTGGCCGCGGATTTCCGCCTCGTCGCGCACGCCGCCGAGCGACATGCGCACGAACTCGCGGCCGGTCGCCCGGGCGATCGACTTGCCGAGCGACGTCTTGCCGACGCCGGGCGGTCCGACCAGGCACAGGATCGGCCCGCGCAGCTTGTTGGAGCGGCTCTGCACGGCGAGATACTCGACGATGCGGTCCTTGACCTTCTCGAGGCCGTAGTGATCGGCGTCGAGCACCTCCTGGGCGTAGTTGAGGTCGTTCTTGACCTTCGACTTCTTGCCCCACGGGATGCCGAGCAGCCAGTCGAGATAGTTGCGCACCACCGTCGCCTCGGCCGACATCGGGCTCATCTGGCGGAGCTTCTTCAGCTCGTTCGGTCGCCTTTTCGCGCGCCTCCTTCGACAGCCTGGTCTTGGCGATCCTCTCCTCCAGTTCCTGCAGCTCGTCGCGCCCGTCCTCGGAGTCGCCGAGTTCCTTCTGGATCGCCTTCATCTGCTCGTTGAGGTAGTACTCGCGCTGCGTCTTCTCCATCTGGCGCTTGACGCGCGATGCGGATGCGCTTCTCGACCTGGAGCACGGAGATTTCGCTCTCCATCAGGCCGAGCACGCGCTCCAGCCGCGCGACCACCGTCGGCAGCGCCAGGATCGCCTGCTTCTCGGGGATCTTGATCGCGAGGTGCGAGGCGACCGTGTCGGCGACCTTGGAATAGTCCTCGATCTGGGTGACCGCGCCGACGACCTCGGGCGAAATCTTCTTGTTGAGCTTGACGTAGTTCTCGAACTCGGCCACCACCGAGCGCGCCAGCGCCTCGGCCTCGACCTCGTCGCCGACCTCGTCGGGCATGCTGCACGGCGTGCGCTTCGTAGTAGGCCTCGTTGTCGGTGTAGCGCGGATCACTTCGGCGCGCGCGACGCCCTCGACCAGCACCTTCACGGTGCCGTCCGGCAGCTTGAGCAGCTGCAGCACGGACGCCAGCGTGCCGACGTCGTAGATCGTCTCCGGCGTCGGCTCGTCTTCGCTGGGGTTCTGCTGGGTCGCGAGCAGGATCTGCTTGTCGGCGCGCATCACCTCTTCGAGCGCGCGAATCGACTTCTCGCGCCCGACGAAGAGCGGCACGATCATGTGCGGGAAAACGACGATGTCCCGCAGCGGCAGCACCGGGAAAACCCCATCGCTGCGCCGGCATTCCGGTCGGGCGTGGCGTTTCGGACTGTTCAACTGTCATCTGGTTCTCTGTTCCTTTCTGCCGCCGCCGATGGGGCGGGCAGTCGGTCGCGGAGCGCCGGAGCTCCATGCGCATACGCGTGACAACGAACGTTCGGCCGTGCCGGACGGTTAACCGTGCGTCGGCGCCATTAGCGTGGCGACGCGCACCGGACGTGTCAAGGCGACGCAACCGACCGGGCGTAGCCTCTGACGCCGGCGTCCGCGCGCTCAGGCGGTCGAGCCGACGTCTTCGCGGCGGTCCGAGTAGATGTAGAGCGGCCGCGCCTTGCCCTCGACCACCTCGCTGCGAAATGACCACTTCCTGGACGCCGTCGAGGCCGGGCAGGTCGAACATGGTCTCGAGCAGGATCGCTCTCCATGATCGAGCGCAGACCCGCGCGCGCCGGTCTTGCGCTCGATCGCCTTCGTGGCGATGGCGTCGAGCGCGTCCGGATGGATGCCGAGCTCGACGTTCTCCATGTCGAACAGCCGCTGATACTGCTTGACCAGCGCGTTCTTCGGCTCGGTCAGGATCTTGACAGCGCCTCCTCGTCGAGGTCCTCGAGCGTCGCGAGCACCGGCAGGCGGCCGACGAACTCCGGGATCAGCCCGAACCTCAGCAGGTCCTCCGGCTCGACTTCGCGGAAGAGCTCGCCGGTCTTGCGGTCCTCCGGCGCGGCGACGTTGGCGCCGAAGCCGATCGACGTCTTGCGCCCGCGGTCGGAGATGATCTTCTCCAGACCCGAGAAGGCGCCGCCGCAGATGAACAGGATGTTGGTCGTGTCGACCTGCAGGAACTCCTGCTGGGGATGCTTGCGGCCGCCCTGCGGCGGCACGCTAGCGACCGTCCCTTCCATGATCTTCAGAAGCGCCTGCTGCACGCCCTCACCCGACACGTCGCGCGTGATCGACGGGTTGTCGGACTTGCGGCTGATCTTGTCGACCTCGTCGATGTAGACGATGCCGCGCTGCGCGCGCTCGACGTTGTAGTCGGCAGCCTGCAGCAGCTTCAGAATGATGTTTTCGACGTCCTCGCCGACGTAGCCGGCCTCGGTCAGCGTCGTCGCGTCGGCCATCGTGAACGGCACGTCGAGGATGCGCGCCAGCGTCTGCGCCAGCAGCGTCTTGCCGCAACCGGTCGGGCCGATCAGCAGGATGTTGGACTTCGCCAGCTCGACGTCGTTGTTCTTGGCGGCGTGGTTCAGGCGCTTGTAGTGATTGTGCACGGCGACCGAGAGCACGCGCTTGGCGTAGGACTGGCCGATGACGTAGTCGTCGAGGACGGTGCAGATCTCGTTCGGCGTCGGCACGCCGTCGCGCGACTTCACCAGCGAGGACTTGTTCTCCTCGCGGATGATGTCCATGCACAGCTCGACGCACTCATCGCAGATGAACACCGTCGGCCCGGCGATCAGCTTGCGGACTTCGTGCTGGCTCTTGCCGCAGAACGAGCAGTAGAGCGTGTTCTTGCTGTCGCTGCCGCTGACCTTGCTCATTGCCAAACCCTGACCCTGGCCGCGTGCGCCGGCCTCTCGATTGTCCCTTGGCCTTTCGGCCCTATCCCGCGTCGCGAACTCCGACCTTACACGCCCCGCGCGGCCGACACAAAACAGCCAGACGGCAACTCAATCATGCTAGGCGCGATTTGTTCAAGAGATACTTAACGTCTCAACGCGTTGACCGCCCGCGCCGCACAACCGTCAGCGCGCCGGCGCCGGCTCCTGGCTTTTCCGCCGCGTCGAGCGCGGCACGGTCGGTAAGCACGCGGTCGATGATGCCGAATTCCCTCGCCTCCTCCGCGGTCATGAAGTAGTCGCGATCAAGCGTGCGCTCGATGGTTTCATAGTCCTGACCGGTGTGCTGCACGTACATCTCGTTGAGCCGACGCTTCATCTTGACGATGTCCTCGGCATGGCGCTCGATGTCCGAGGCCTGGCCCTGGAAGCCGCCCGACGGCTGATGGACGAGGATGCGCGCGTTGGGCAGCGCAAATCGCATGCCCTTTGCGCCGCCGCACAGCAGCAGCGAGCCCATCGAGGCGGCGAGGCCGATGCACAGCGTCGAGACCGCCGGCCTGATGAACTGCATCGTGTCGTAGATCGCCATGCCCGAGGTCACCACGCCGCCCGGCGAGTTGATGTACATGGCGATCTCTTTCTTCGGATTCTCCGCCTCCAGGAACAGAAGCTGCGCCGTCACCAGCGTCGCCATGTGGTCCTCGATCGGGCCGGTGACGAAGATGATGCGCTCCTTGAGCAGGCGCGAATAGATGTCGAAGGCCCGCTCGCCGCGGTTGGTCTGCTCGACCACCATCGGCACCAGGGTCTGCATGTAGCGTTCGACGGGATCTTTCATTGATGTCCTTTGGCCGCCGCCTGAACGGTCGCGCGTCGGCGACACCCTCCGCGTCGGACCGAATCCCTCGGACGCCGGCTATAGATATGGCAAGCACCGCCGGCGTCCGAAAGGGGTGGCGGCCGACGCGCGCAGGGATCCGACGGTCATCAGCGACGCGATCGTCGCCCTCGTCCTCGACGTCAGCTCTTCGCGGTGACCGGCTTGTCGGTCACCTGTCACCAGCTCCAGCAGGTAGTCGACAACTTTTTCCTCGAAGATCGGCGCGCGCAGGCGCGCGACCGCTTCGGGATTGTTGCGATAGTAGTCGTAGACCACCTGCTCGCGGCCCGGGAACTGCCGCATCTGCGCGGCCAGCGCCCGCTGCACTTCCTCCTCGGTCACCTGATCTGCGCGCGCTCGCCGATCTCGGCCATCGACCAGGCCGAGACGCACGCGCCGTTCGGCGATCTTGCGGTAGTCCTCGCGCGCCGCCTCCTCGGTGGTGCCTTCGTCCTCGAAAGTGCGCTCTGATCTGGTCGAGATCTCTGGCGTGATCTGCCGCCAGATGGTGTCGAACTCCTGCGTCGACCAGCCGTCGGCGGCAGCTCGATCGTGTGCATCTCGTCGAGCTGGTCGAGCAGCTGCCGCTTCACCTTCTGGCGGCTGAGCTGCTCGTACTGCTGCTGGAGCTGCCGGCGAATCGTGTCGCGCAGCTCATCGAGCGACTCGAGGCCGAGCTGCACCGCGAGCTGGTCGTCGATCGGCCACCGCGCTCGCCGGCCGCGACCGACTTCACCGTAACGTCGAATGTCGCCGCCTTGCCCGGCGAGGTTCTTGGCCGGGTAGTCGCTCCGGGAACGTCACCGGGATCGGTCTTCTCGTCGCCCGCCGCGAGCCCGACCAGCTGCTCCTCGAAGCCCGGAATGAACCGGCCGTCGCCGATGGTGACCACGCGCGTCATCGTCGGACCCGCCGCTCGAACGGCTCGCCGTCGATCTTGCCGACGTAGGACGATCGTCACCCTGTCGCCGATCTCGGCCGTGCCCTTCCTTTGGCGCGAACGAGCGCGCCTCTGCCGCCAAGCGCTTCAACTGTTCGTCGATCTCCTCGTCGCTCGACCTCGACGACCGGCCGCTCGACGCGTGATCGTCTTGAAGTCGGCCGAGCTCGATCTTCGGCAGCACCTCGTAGCCATCGTGTAGGCGAGGTCGGCGCCGCCGGTCGAGCACCTTGTCCGCGTCCGTCCTCGTCCTCGGGCAACCGGTAGTCCGGCGCATGACGCGGCCTTCTCGCCGCGCTCGGTGAGCGTCTGGCGCGCCACTTCGCGAAGGATCGACTGGACGATCTCGGCCATCGCCGAGCGGCCGAACATGCGGCTCATTGGCTGATCGGCACCTTGCCCGGACGGAAGCCCTTGATGCGGACCTCGTCCTTCAGCGCGTTCAGTCGCTCCACAAGCCGCTCGTCGAGCTCGGCGGCCGGCACGACCACCTTGAATTCGCGCTTCAGGCCTTCGGTGTTGGTTGCAGTGACTTCCATTGCGGCCGTTCGCTTGACTCGCCCCCGTCGGCGACGTCGCGTGTTCTGAACGTCGCCTGCCGCATCTGCCGGAGAAAGGCGGCGGATGGTGCGGGCGGAGGGACTTGAACCCCCACGACTTTCGTCACGGGAACCTAAATCCCGCGCGTCTACCAGTTCCGCCACGCCCGCCCGGCGTACGACGGCGAACTCTGCCCGGCCAGCGCGGCCGGGGCTCCCGCCGGGCGCCGCCTCTATATCATCGCGATCCGCGCGTTCAAAGGAGAAAACCGGCTCGTCGGCGAACGCGCCCCGTCAGGCCAGTGCGAACTCGGCCCGCGAGCTCAGTCTCGGCAAACACCTCCGGCAGCGCCTCGGGCAGGTCCTCGGCGATCAGGCCGCGGCCGACGATCCGCCCCGCCTCGCCGTGCAGCCACACCGCCGCGGCGGCGGCCTCGAAGCCGCCATGCCCTGGGCCAGCAGCCCGCCGACCATGCCGGCGAGCACGTCGCCGCTGCCGGCGGTCGCGAGATCGGGCGGCGCGTTGTCGGCGATGGCGGCCGTCCGTCCGGCGCCGCGACGACGGTGTCGGCTCCCTTGAGGACGACCACCGCGCCGGCCAGGCGCCGCCGCATCGCGCGCCCGCTCGATCTTCGAATCGCGCTCGCCGAGCGAGGTCGGGAAACAGCCGGGCGAATTCGCCCTCGTGCGGCGTCAGCACCGCCGGCTTCCGGCGCGCCCTCCGATCAGCGCGAACAGGCGCTCGTCGGCGCCGGCGAACGACGTCAGCGCATCGGCGTCGAGCACCACCGCCGCCGCCGAGTGCGAGCGCCGCCTCGACCAGCGCCTTGGTCGCCGTCGACCGACGCCGAGGCCCGGCCCCAGCACGACGGCGTTCCGCCGCTCGTCGGCGAGGATTTCGGCGAGATCGCCGGCGCTGTTCATCGGCAGCAGCATGATCGCGGTCAGATGGGCCGCGTTGACGGCGAGCGCATCGGGCGGCGACGCGACGGTGACCAGCCCGGACCCGACGCGGAGCGCGCCGCGCGCGGCCAAGCCGCGCCGCGCCGGTGCGGCTGCCGCTGCCCGAGACGACGATGGCGTGGCCGCGCGTGTACTTGTGGCCGTCGGCGTTGCGGCCGGATGGCGATCGACCACAGGCGCGGCATGTTGTGGAACAGCTTCGGGCGGATCGACTGTCGAGCGCAGGATGCATCGATGCCGATGTCGGCGACCACGACGCTGCCCGGCGTGCAGCGCGGCCCGGCTGCAGCAGGTGCCCCGGCTTCAGGCGGAAGAACGTGACCGTCTCGTCGGCCCTGATCGCGGTGCCCGAGGACCCGGCCGGTGCGCCCGTCGATGCCGCTCGGCAGATCGACCGCGACCACCGGCACCCCGGCATCGTTCACCGCGTCGATCGTCTCTGCCGCCACGCCCTCGATCGGCCGGTCGAGGCCGGCGCCGAACAGCGCGTCGACGATGAGGTCGGCAGCCGTCGACGACGCCGGCGCCAGGGGCGCCGACTGACCCGCGCCAGTGCATCGGCCGCGATCGCGGCGTCGCCGGTAATTCGATCTCGCGTCGCCGAGCAGCGCGACGCCGACCTTGTAGCCGGCCTCGGCCAGCACGCGCGCCGCCACGAAGCCGTCGCCGCCGTTGTTGCCCGGTCCCGCCAGCACGGCAACGCGACCGCCCGGCCGGCGCACGGCGGCGGACGGCCTCGGCGACCGCCAGGCCGGCCGCTTCCATGAGCTGGATGCCGGGTGTGCCGTCCGGCGATCGTCAGCTCGTCCGCCTTCGCCATCTCCGCCGGCGTCAGAACCTCGAGCGGTTCCTTGATCAATCCCGGCCACTCGGCCAGATCCGCGCCCTTCTCGGTGCCGGCGCTGGCCAGCAAATCGGCAAACCGTTCGGCCCAGTCGTCGGCGATTGATGCTTTTTTGGTCATTTGCCTAATTCCTTCATCGGCGATTGACGGAAAGGCGGTCGCACGCTCATGGTGCGGGCCGCAGTCTGAGCCCAATTTTCCGGCGGCGTTCGGCCGCGCCCAGTTGCTGGCACGGAGCGTGCAAATCGCGTGGCCGAACTCGCACCGGCGCGGCGTGGGTCGCCAGTCGATTCGGGAGAGCGGAGGCAATGAAGAAAATCGAAGCGATCATCAAGCCGTTCAAGCTGGATGAGGTGAAGGAAGCGCTTCAGGAAGTCGGCCTTCAAGGCATCACCGTGACGGAGGCCAAGGGCTTCGGCCGGCAGAAGGGCCACACCGAACTCTATCGCGGCGCCGAATATGTTGTCGATTTCCTGCCCAAAGTGAAAGTCGAAATCGTGCTCGGCGACGACATGGTCGAGCGCGCGGTCGAGGCCATCCGCAAGGCCGCGCAGACCGGCCGCATCGGCGACGGCAAGATTTTCATTTCCAACGTCGAGGAGGCGATCCGCATCCGCACCGGCGAAAGCGGCATGGACGCGATCTGAGCCTCGTTTCCGCAACAGCTGCAATCTCGCCGTCGGTCGCCGCGCGGACTACGCCCGCGCGTCGAGTCATATGAAAACCATGACCCGTTCAAAGGCCGCGAGAGAAGGAAATGACCGTATGACGACCGCCAAAGACGTCCTCAAGACTGATCAAGGACAAAGACGTCAAGTTCGTCGACTTCCGCTTCACCGACCCGCGCGGCAAGTGGCAGCACGTCACCTTCGATGTCGCCTTGGTCGACGACGAAACCTTCGCCGAGGGCATCGATGTTCGACGGCTCGTCGATCGCCGGCTGGAAGGTGATCAACGAATCCGACATGAAGCTGATGCCGGATCCGGCGACCGCCGCCATCGATCCGTTCTTCGCGCAGACCACGCTGTCGATCGTCTGCGACGTGCTCGAGCCGCTGACCGACGAGCCCTACGACCGCGACCCGCGCTCGATCGCCAAGAAGGCCGAGGCCTATCTCAAGCAGACCAAGATCGGCGACCAGATCATCTTCGGCCCGGAAGCCGAGTTTTTCGTCTTCGACGACGTCAAGTTTTCCGCCACGCCCTACAACACCGGCTTCAAGCTCGACGACATCGAGCTGCCGACCAACTCCGACACCGACTACGAGATCGGGCAACCTCGGCCACCGCATCGCGCACCAAGGGCGGCTACTTCCCGGTGCCGCCGCAGGACTCGCTGCAGGACATGCGCTCCGAGATGCTGTCGTCGATGGCCTCGATGGGCGTCAAGACCGAGAAGCACCACCACGAGGTCGGCGCCGCCCAGCACGAACTCGGCATGAAGTTCGACGACATGACGATCATGGCCGACCGCCTGCAGATCTACAAGTACTGCATCCACAACGTCGCCAACGCCTACGGCAAGACGGCGACGTTCATGCCGAAGCCGATCTTCGGCGACAACGGCTCGGGCATGCACGTCCACCAGTCGATCTGGAAGGCGCGGCAAGCCGGTCTTCGCCGGCAAGCTCTACTCCGACCTGTCGCAGGAGTGCCTCTACTACATCGGCGGCATCATCAAGCACGCCCGCGCGCATCAACGCCTTCACCAACCCGACGACCAACTCCTACAAGCGGCTGGTGCCGGGCTACGAGGCGCCGGTGCTGCTCGCCTACTCGTCGCGCAACCGCTCGGCATCCTGCCGCATCCCGGTGGCGAGCTCGCCGAAGGCCAAGCGCGTCGAGGTCCGCTTCCCCGATCCGGGCTGCCAACCCGTATCTCGGCCTTCGCCGCCATGCTGATGGCCGGCCTCGACGGCATCCAGAACAAGATCGATCCGGGCGATCCGATCGACAAGAACCTCTACGACCTGCCGCCGCGCGAGCTGAAGAAGATCCCGACGGTCTGCGGCTCGCTGCGCGAGGCGCTGGCCAACCTCGACAAGGACCGCGCCTTCCTGAAGGCCGGCGACGTGTTCAGCGACGACATGATCGACGCCTATATCGAGCTCAGGATGGAGGAGGTCGATCGCGCTTCGAGCAGACGCCGCATCCGGTCGAGTTCGACATGTACTATTCGGTCTGACCGGGGGCTGGGGCCTACCGACTGCGGCGGGGCGCCTCTCGGGCGCCCCTTCCTTTTGTCCAAAACAAAGGCGCCGCGGACCGGAGATCCGCGGCGCCTCTGTATTTGTCCTGTTCGACGCCTAGTCGAAGATGCCGGATGTAATCTGACCGCGAACGGGACGTTCCCGTCGGAGGTGCGGAGGTCCGGACCGTCGGTGAAGAACCGAACGCCCAACACACCGGCCCAGCCGGCATCGCCGTACGCCGCCATGCGCGACACGCGCCCGTAGATGCTCATTGGCGCTGACATGAGGCGCTTCTCGCCTGCGACACCAATCTCCCATGAGGAATCCGAATAGAAGCCCTGCCAGTCGGCGTAGGCGGGGGACCAAGCTTTGCGTTCGGGTTGAAGTAGTGCCAGACCTCACCCCTCACATGACCGAAATTCGTCTGAGCGCCGTCAGTGATATTGTAGCTCGCCTGACCGGATAGGACCGTCGACGGCGTCACGGCGAAGGTGCCCTCGACACCGAGCACTCCGTAAAAGCCGTAAGCGGAGAGCAGACCGCCGAACACGCCCCAGGCGCCCTGCTGTGTGTGATGGAACAAGTGGACATAGCCCGCGGCGAGACCGTCGCCGCAGCAGCCATCCCAGCGGATGCCCTGTCCCATGGCTTCAATTTCGATGTTCAGGTGCCGCCCGAGATGGGAAAAGCCAACCGGCCCGCGCCTTCGAACAATCCTTCTTGATCGCCATCCCAATTGTAGATGCCTGCGCCCAATTCAATATGGGCGTGCGCCATCGGCATTGGGGCGTAGTAAGAAGGTTCGGCCGCCTGAGCCGTGCTCATCAGCAGCGCGCCGGCCGCTCCAGCCGCGAGAATCCCCAGTCAGTTTCATCCTGCTCTCCGTCGGATCGTTGTGACAAGCGCCCGCGACCGTTGCAATTCGCCGTGCGGAGAAGCATAGAAGGGAATGGTTTGCCGCGAAACTGGGCAACACTGCGTTTCCGCTGATTCGCAGTGAAATCAATGATGTGTTGCCAGGACGCACCACATTGATCGCGGGCCGGCCTCACGCGGAAAGTCGTTTGAGCGCCGCCTCTGTCTTGAGCCGGAGGGCACCGGCTTCGGACAATCGCTCGCGCTGCTCCTCGACGACCTCTTCGGGCGCCTTCGCCATGAACTGCGCGTTGCCAAGCTTGGCCTCGATCTTGGCGATGTCCTTGCCGATCCGGTCGAGCTCCTTGGTCAAGACGCGCGCGCTCGGCGTCGATGTCGACGACGCCACCGAGCGGCATCGACACGGTCGCCTCACCGACGACGATCTGAACCGCGCCTTTCAGAGGCGCATCCGCGCAGGTCGATCGCCTCGACCCGCGCCAGCCGCCGGATCACGACGTCGTGCGCCTGAAGCCGTGCGCCGTCTCGCGCGGGCGCCCGACACCGTCAGCGGACACGATCGCCGCCGGCCGGCACGTTCATCTCCGAGCGCACCGAGCGGATCGCCGTGATGAAATCGATCAGCCAGTTGATCTCCTCGGCTGCCGCCTCGTCCTCGAAGGCGGTTCCGGCCACCGGCTCAGCGACGAGCACCGGCCGGTCGGATCGCGTTGGCGCGCCACAGTTCCTCGGTGATGAACGGCATGAACGGGATGCGAGAAGCGCGACGATGCGCCCGAGCACCCAGGCGACCGTCGCCCGCGTCTCCGCCTTTTGCCGGCCCGTCGTCGCCGCTGAGCACCGGCTTGGCCAGCTCCAGATACCAGTCGCAGAACAGGTTCCACACGAAGCGGTAGAGCGCTCCGGCGCGCCTCGTTGAACTTGTACGCTTCGATCGCCGCGGTGACGGCCCGCGCGGCGCGCGTCGTCTCGGTGGCGATCCAGCGGTTCAGCGTTTCCTTAGCCGTCGCAGGGTCGAACGCGGCGTCGACCGACGCATTCGTAGTGCTCGGCGAAGCGCGCCGCGTTCCAGAGCTTCGTGCGCGAAGTTGCGGTAGCCTTCGACGCGGCTGGTGGCGAGCTTGATGTCACGCCCCTGCGCCGCCATGGCGGCGAGCGTGAAACGCAGCGCGTCGGCGCCGTAGTTGTCGATGAGGCCAAGCGGATCGATGACGTTGCCCTTCGACTTCGACATCTTTGCGCCCTTCTCGTCGCGGACGAGGGCGTGGATGTAGACGTCGCGGAAGGGCTCCTTTTCCATGAAGTGCAGGCCCATCATCATCATGCGGGCGACCCAGAAGAAGATGATGTCGAAGCCGGTGACCAGAGCCGTGGTCGGGTAGTAGCGCGCGAGTTCGGGCGTCTCGTCCGGCCAGCCGAGGGTGGAGAAGGGCCACAGGGCGGACGAGAACCAAGTGTCGAGCACGTCCTCGTCGCGCGTGAGCGGCTCGTCCTCGCCGTAGTGGAGCTCGCCGTCCGCGCCGCGCGTCGTCCTCCGTCGCGGCGACGAAGACCTTGCCCGTCCGGCCCATACCACGCCGGAATCTGATGGCCCCACCAGAGCTGGCGGGAGATGCACCACGGCTGGATGTTTTCCATCCACTCGAAGTAGGTCTTCTCCCAATTCTTCGGCACGAACACGGTGCGCCCCTCGCGCACCGAGGCGAGCGCCGGCTTCGGCAAGCGTCTTGGCGTCCACGTACCACTGGTCGGTGAGGAACGGCTCGATCGGCACGCCCGAGCGGTCGCCGTGGGGCACGCATGTGCAGATGCTCGTCGACCTTCTCGACGAGACCCCGCTCCTCCATCATGTCCACGACGTGCTTGCGCGCGGCGAAGCGATCGAGGCCGTTGAGGGCGGCGATGGTGGCGTGAAGTTCGTCACCGTCGGGAACGTCGCGGAGAAAATCGGCGTTGCCCTCGAGGACGACGTTGGCCTCGACGTCGAAGACGTTGACCATCGGCAGGCCTTGACGCTTGCCGACCTCGAAGTCGTTGAAGTCGTGCGCCGGCGTGATCTTCACCGCGCCGGAGCCGGTCTCCGGATCGGCGTAGTTGTCGGCCGACGATGCGGAGCCTGCGCCCGACCAGCGGCAGGATGGCGTTCTTGCCGATCAGGTCCTTGTAGCGCTCGTCGTCGGGATGGACCGCGACGCCGGTGTCGCCCAGCATCGTCTCCGGTCGCGTCGTGGCGACGACGATGAACGGACGCGTCTTCGGATCCTCGTCCCTCGATCGGGTACCGGAAGTGCCACAGCTTGCCCTTGGTCTCGACCTGCACGACCTCGAGGTCGGAGATCGCCGTTTGCAGCTTCGGGTCCCAGTTGACCAGGCGCTTGTCCTTGTAGATCAGCCCATCGCGGTAGAGTTCGACGAACACCTTGGTGACGGCCTTCGACAGCCCCTCGTCCATGGTGAAGCGCTCGCGGCTCCAGTCGCACGAGCAGCCGAGGCGCTTGAGCTGGTTGATGATCAGCCCGCCGGACTCCGCCTTCCAGGCCCACACCTTCTCCAGGAACTTGTCGCGCCCGATGGCGCGGCGGTTCGGTTCCTGCCGCTCCATCATCTGGCGCTCGACCACCATCTGCGTGGCGATGCCCGCGTGGTCCGTGCCCGGCTGCCACAAGCACGTCGCGCCCGCGCATGCGCTCGAAGCGGACGAGGATGTCCTGGAGCGTGTTGTTGAGGGCGTGCCCCATATGGAGCGAGCCGGTCACGTTCGGCGGCGGGATTGACGATGGAATACGGGGCCGCGCCCGGCTCGGCGCCGGCGCCCGCCTTGAAGGCGCCCGCCTTTTCCCAGGCATCATAGATGCGCGGCTCGACGGCCGCCGCGTCATAGGTCTTGTCGAGCATCAGGCCAGTTCCGCGGATGGGCGCGAACGGGAGACGTGTAAATCGGATGGCTCCGGCCAAGTCAACCGGCCGCTGCCGGGTCCAGCCGTCTTAGCGGCGGCCGCGCGAGACCCGGTCGATCTCCTCGCGCACCAGACGCTCGACCATCAGCGGCAGATTGTCGTCGAGCCAAGTCTTCAGCATCGGCCGAAGCATCGTCCTCGACCATGGCATCGAGTCGAGCGGCTTGTCTCCGGAGAGCGCCCGGATCAGCTCGTCGAACGACCCGGCGACTGAGTCGTCGTCCGTCGGAGAGTAGCCGCCGTTGCTGAGGCGGTGGCGGCGCTGGAACGACCGACGCTCGCTGTGCCGCTCAACGCTCGGCCGCGCCAATGCGAGGCTCCGTTCGGCCTCGGCGCGCGCGCCGCTGCCTCGGCGCGCGCCTCTCGTCCTCGAGCTCGGCTCCCAACTCGGCGCGGACCCCGTCGATCGCCTTCTCGATCGCGAGATCGATCACGCTCCTGCGCCGAGTCGGCCTCCCGCGCCGCGCGTACGCTCGCGTGGTCCCGTCACTGGCGCATACAGCGCGCGAGCACCGCTGGCCTGTCGCAGGGCGTTGCTGCCGGTTGCGCCGACGGCAACGCGATGGCGACCGGACGCGGCGGCTGGCCGCCGATCCGGCTCGGCGCCATGTCGCGCCTCGTCCTCGGAGATCGCCTGACGAATTGACGCCAGAATCTCTTCGACCGTCTGGTTGGCCGCTGACCCGGCGCTCGGCCATGCGCATCCCTTCACCTAACACAAGCGAATCACCCGCGAATCTTGCGTCGATTCAACGCGGCTCACGCCAGTGAAATCGGTGACGAGTTCGCGGAACTCGAGGCGATGGCTGTCGCGTCTAGCGGCCGTCGGGGTCCTGGTGCCGCCCACTTGTCCTCGCACCTGCGAGTAGTGCTGCATCGGGTCGTAGATGGTCACGCCCAACCCGAGCTTCTGCGCATTGAGCATGCCGATCGCCGCCAGCAGCGAGTAGGACGCGATCACCCGGTCGTGCTGGGCGCTGACCTGCGACACCGCGCGCATTCAGCAGCGTCCTGTTGCGCATTGAGCACGTCGAGGGTCGTCGCCTGGCCGACCTTGCGCTGCTCGATCTCGCCCGAGACCACCAGTTGCTGCGCCACGACCTGCGCGTTGGCGGCGTCGATCTGCGCACGCGCCGCATCGAGCGATCCCCAGGCCGAGATCACCGCCTGGCGAACCTGATCGCGCGCCGCGTCGAGTCTCGATCCGGCGCTGGCCGAGCGTCTCCTTCGACTGCGCGCACCTTCGACGACGACTTCGCCGCCCTGATAGATCGGCACGCTCAGCCGCGCGATCAGCCGACGCCGAGTTCGGACCTGACGAGCCCGGCGTCGAGATCGTCGCTGTGGCGACAGCGCTGCCGCTCAGCGACAGCGTCGGCAGCAGCGCGCCCTCCGCCACCTTCACGTTGTATTCGGCGATGTCGATGTTGTAGCTCGGCCGCCAGGATCGCCGGGTGCGCTCGTCATCGCATCGGCGAGCGGCCGCGTCGAGCGTCTTCGGACAGCAACCGGTCGACCGGTCGGCGGCGCCCAGCGTCTTCGGCTTGTGGCCGATCACCTGCTCGTAGGTCGGCGATCGCCGTATTCAGCGCGGCGGCGGCGGCGTTGTAGCTAGTCGGACTGGCCGGCGGCGAGGCGGGCGTTGGTCTGCGCGACTTCCGTCCGCGTCCCCTCGCCGACGTTCAGCCGATCCTGCGCCGCGCGCACCTGCTGCGACAGAAAATCGACGTTCTCCGGTTGCAGGTTGAGCATCGCCTGCGCCTGCACCAGGCCCATGAACGCATCGGCCGCGGCAAGCAGCGTCGTCTGCTCGGTGTTGCGAAGCACTTCGCGGCCGGCCAGCACCGCCGTCTCGGCGATCTTCACGCCGTTCTGCGGTCCGGTGAGCCGACGAAGATCGGCTGCTCGACCGTCAGCCGACACCGTGCGGATTGTGCGACCTGCCGATACCGCTGTCGAGATGCGCGCCAGCTGGCGGCGCCGCGACACCGTCGGCCGGAAGCCGGAGAGCGCCTGCGGCACGCCTTCGTCGGTCGCGCGCAGACTGCGCGCGCTCGGCATTGAGCGTCGGATTGTTGGCGTACGCCGACGCCAACGCTTCGGCCAGCGTCTCCGCCGAGGCCGAATGCAATGAACATGCAAGCGCGCAGACGGCAAGCTGCCGCACGCGCAAATCGCGCAGAAAGCACAGTCCACCACCCTTTTAAAAAGCGGCGACGCCCGCAAGAGCACCGCTGGCCTACTCGGAACAGATGTCAGTCTAGCGCCCGGTTCGCGGTCAAACGAACATAGTGGACTTGCCAGTCGGACAATCCACGCTTTGCTGAAGCGATTGCCACAGCGCTGTGTCTGATATGACGCGTGGCGCGACTAAAACGCGAACTCGAGCGGCTTCCGGAAGCCCGGAAGCGGCGGCACGTCGACGTCGAAACGCGAAGCGCTGCGCCGATATCGTCGCCGCTGCGCGTGTGAACAGCGTCGCCGCGCCCGACCGCCCCACGCCGATCACTGCGACCAGCCGTCCGTCGTCGCTTCAACTGTTCGAGCAAGCGTCTGGGCACGAACTCGACGCGCCGTCGACGAAGATGACGTCGTACGGCGCCTCGGACGGATAGCCGGCCTCAAGCGCGCCGTGCACCACCTCGACGTTGTCGACGCCGAGCTCGCCAGCGTTTCCGTCGCCTCCTCGGCGAGTTCGGCGTCGGATTCGAGCCGCCACGCACCGAATTGGCACCAGATGCGACAAGACGGCGGCCGAGTAGCCGGTGCGCAGCCGACCACCAGCGCCATGTCGGTCGGCGCACCTCGGCAGCCTGGATCAGGCGCCCGAGCGGCGCCGGCTCCATCAGGTAGCGCGCGGGCGCGCCGCCGGACGCCGGCTTGATGACGAAGATCGTCGTCGAGATAGGCGAGCGGCCGCTCCGCCGCGCGGCACGAACCGCTCGCGCGGCACCTCCCCATCGCGCGCAAGCACCGCCGAAGTCGGTCACGTCTTCCGTGCGCAGCTGGGAGTCGACCATCTTCGTCCGGCGCGCAACCGCAAATTGTCCATGGTCGCCGCCGTGCCTTCAGCGCCGACAGCCAGCGGCCGTCATTAACGACGGCGCGCCGAAATTGCAGGCAACGCGCCGAACCTTGGCGGCGCCAGGCCGACCCTCTATACAGCCGCCGGTCGGCCTCGTGGCAGAGCGGCCATGCACGGGACTGCAAATCCCGCTACCCCGGTTCGACTCCGGGCGAGGCCTCCATTCCGCGCGCAGCCTCCAGCTCGCACCGACAGGCGATGGCCGATCCCAGACCGTTCGCAGCGCCCCGCCACGGCGGCGACCTGGCCTTCGCCACCGCGCGCTACGGGCGAGCCCGCCGGCGGCTGGCTCGACCTTTCGACCGGGATCAATCCGGTCCCCTACCCCGCCCGGCCCGTCCCGACCCGCGGACTTCGCCCGGTTGCCCGACCGGCGACGCCCTCGCCGTGCTGCTCGCCGCCGCCCGGACAGCCTATGGCGTCCCGGACGAGACGTGCGCTGATCGCCACGCCGGGAAGCGACTCGCCATCCGCCTGCTGCCGCATGCTCGCGCCGCCGGGTCAGTCGCGATCGTCGGCCCGACCTACGGCAGCCACGCCGAGGCGTGGCGGAACGCCGACGCGGACGGTCGCCGAGTTGCGAGCCTCGACGATCCTCCCGGCGGACACCGCCGTTGTCGTCGTCGCCAATCCCAACAACCCCGACGGCCGCGCGATCGCGCCGGACGCCTTGCTCGACCTTGCGCACCGGCTTGGCGACGCGCGACGGCCTGCTGGTCGTCGACGAAGCCTTCGCCGACCTGGCGCCGGACATGAGCGCTGGTCCGCATCTGTCGAGACCTGCCGGCCGTCGTCCTGCGCTCGCTCGGCAAGTTCTACGGCCTGCCCGGGCCTGCGCCTCGGCTTCGTCGCCGGACGCCCCAGCGATCGCGACGGCTGGCGGCCCTTCTCGGCGACTGGCCGGTCGTCCGGCCCCGGCGATCGCCATCGGCAGTCGCCGCGCTTGGCGACATGCGCCTGGCGCGACGGCGACGCGCGCCCAACTCGACGCAGCGACGCCGACGCGCCTGCGAGACGCTGCTTGCGCGGCACGGCCTCGCCGTCGTCGGCGGCACGGACCTGTTCGCGCTCGTCGAGGACCGCGACGCCGCCGCGCTCCATGACGCGCTCGCCGCGTCAGGGCATCTGGACGCGCGCCTTCGCCGAGCGGCCGAACTGGCTGCGCATCGGCCTGCCGGGAAGCGACGCCGACTTCGCGCGCCTCGACGGCGCGCTCAGCCGTCCGTCCAGCTGGCGTCGCTGAGCGACCAGGGCACGACCACCGGCGCGCCGCGCATGTCGACGACCTCGGCCGTCACGCCGAACGTCTCCGCCAGTCGCGCCGGCGGTCAGCACCTCCCGCGGCGGCCCGTCGGCGACGACGCGCCCGCCGTCGAGCACCACCAGACCCGGTCGGCGGCGCGCGCCGCAAGCGCGAGATCGTGGAGGACGGCCAGCACCGCACCGCCGGCCGTCGCGTGGCGGCGGAGGATGTCGAGCGACGACAAGCTGGTAGCGCGGGTCGAGCGACGCGGTCGGCTCGTCGGCGAGGATCAGCGGCGCCTCGCGTCGCCAACACGCGCGCCACCGCGACGCGCGCCCGCTCGCCGCCGGAAAGCGTCGTCACCGGCCGGTCGGCGTATTCGGTCGATGCCGGTCGCGGCCATCGCCGCGCGACCGCCGTCGCGATCGGCCTCGGACAAGTCGGCGCCGGCGCCGCGCGGCAACCGGCCGAGCGCGACGACATCGGCGACCGGCAGCGGCCAGTAGAACACGTGCCCCTGCGGCAGGTAGGCGACGCGCGCGCGCCCGCTCGCGCCAGCGACAGCTTGCGCGAGGACGCGTGCCGTCGAGCGCGATCAGTCCCTTCTGCGGGGATGAGCCCGGCGATGGCGCTGCAGCAGCGACGTCTTGCCGGCGCCGTTCGGCCCGATGACCGCCGACGAATTCGCCGGGCGCCACCGACGATGTCGACGTCGCTCAGCACGCGACCGTCGGCCGCCGAAGCGACACCGAAAGTCGCGCGACGGCCAGCAGCGGCGCGCTCATGGCGCCGCCCCCGCCAGTTCGCGCCGGCGGCGCATGATGAGCGCGATGAAGAACGGCGCGCCGATCAGCGCCGTCAGCACGCCGACCTTGATCTCGCCCTGCGACGGAATGAGCCGCACCGCGATGTCGGCGGCGATCAGCAGCGCCGCGCCGGACAGCGCCGCCGGCACCATCAGCCGGCCGGGATCGTAGCCGACGAACGGCCGCATCAGATGCGGCGCCACCAGCCCGACGAAGCCGATGGTGCCGGCGACCGCGACCCCGGCGCCGACCGCCGCCGCCACGCCGGCGACCACGCGCAGGCGGACGCGCGGTAGGTCGAAGCCGAGGCTCGCCGCCGCTTCCTCGCCCGAGCGTCAGCGCGCGGAAGGCGCGCCGGTCCCACATCAGCAGGACCGCGCCGACGACCATGAACGGCAGCGCGATCAGCACGTGGCGGAAGCTGCGGTCCTCGAGCGAGCCGAGCAGCCAGAAGGCGATCTCCAGCGCCGCGAACGGGTTGGGCGCGAGGTTGAGCGCGAGCGACGGTGCCGGCGCCGGCGAGGCTCGAAATGGCGAGGCCGGCGAGGATCAGCACCAGCAGGCTGGCGCGCGGGCCGGCGACGAGGATGAGCAGCGCGACCGAGACGAGCGCCCCGGCGATCGCCGCCACCGGCAGCGCGAAGGAGAGCGCGTCGACGAGCCCGAGCGAGATGACCGCCACCGCGCCGAAGGCGGCGGCCGCCGGCGCGCCGAACAGCGACGGCGCCGCCAGCGGATTGCGCAGCAGCCCCTGCAGCGCGGCGCCGGCGAGCCCGAGCGTGCCGCCGATCAGCACCGCCAGGATCGCGCGCGGCAGGCGGATTTCCGTGACGATGATGCGCGCGGCCTCGTCCGCGCGTGCCCGACGAGCGCGCCGGCGACCGTCCCGGGCGGGAGCGCCACCGGACCGACGGCCAGCGAGCCGAGGAACAGCACCACCACCAGCACCGCCATGGCGCGCGATCAGCCCGCGTCGTCCCGGCGCGCGCTTGCCGCTCATCGTCCTCCTCAGTTCTTCCAGGTCAGCCCGGCATAGGCCGACAGGCCGGCGGTGTTGTAGCCCGCGACCTCCTGATAGGTCGCATTGAGCAGATTCTCGACCCGGCCGAACAGCGTCGAGGTTGTCGTTGATCCGGTACCGCGCGCCGAGGTCGACGCGGACGTAGGCCGGCAGCGGCACGGTCGCCGCGTCGTCGTTGAACCGGGCGCCGACCAGCGTCGCCGACACCGTCGCCGTCGAGATTCTCGATGCCGGTGTAGGTGAGCGCCACCTTGCCGGAATGCCGCGGCCGCCGCTCCAGCGGCAGGCCGGTCGCGAGGTCGCGGGCGTAGAGGTAGGTGTAGCGTCGCCGACCGCGTCAGCACGCCGCGGCACCAGCGTCCGCCGACGCCGCGAGCTCGACGCCCGCCGTCTCGGCCGCGGCGATGTTCTTGTAGGTGCCGGTGAGATAGTCGCCGTCGAAGTCGATCAGGTCGCTGAAGCGGTTCCAGAAGCCGGTCGCCGAGATCGTCAGGCGGCCGTCGAACAGCGTCTTCTCGATGCCGATATCGGCGCCGACGCTCTTCTCGGGCAGCAGCGCCGGGTTGTAGGAAAGCTGGAAGGCGGTCGGCCGCTTGGCGCCGGTGCCGAGGCTGGCGCGGATGCGCGTCTCGGTCGCCGGCAGGTCGTAGACGGCGGTGAAGCGGCCGGTGGTGAAGCCCTCGGCGTCGACCTCGCCGTCGTGGCGGGCGGCGAACGACAGGTTGAGGTGCGCGTCGACCGGCACCTGGTAGAGCAGATAGCCGGCATAGAGGACCTGGCGGGTCGTCGAAGGCCGGCGTCGGCTGGTCGCTGCGCTGCTGGAACGCGCTCACCTGCTCGCAGCCGCACGCCGGCGAGCAGCGAGCCCATGTCGCCGAGGCGCGAGATTGCCCTGGTATTCGGCGCCGACGTCGCTGCCGCGATAGTCGGTGTCGCGCGGTCGGGCTCGCCGAAGTCGCGCGTGGTGCTCGGTGGCGAACACGCGTCAGCGAGTTGGCGAGCTTGCCGTCCGGCGCCGACGGAAACGACAGCCGCCCGAAGCCCGACAGGAGGTCGCGGGTCGACGTGTAGCCGGCGGCGTCCACCGTCGCGGACTTGTCGATGTCGGACGCCTGGTGATGCCCGTCGAGGCCGAAATCGAGGCGCACGCCGCCGCCGCCGTCGATGCGCGCCGCGCACGCGTGCCGGCGTATTTCTCCGTGCCGTCCGGCTCGCCGTGGTCGCGGTCGCCGACGCGCGAGAAGCCGTCGTTGGCGAAATAGGTGCCGCTGGCGATGAGGCTCAGCCGGCCCGGCGCCGCCGCTCGCCGTGAGCGTCGGTGCGGCGCGTGCCGTAGCTGCCGCCCTCGGCGGTGAGCGAGGCGCTGGTGCCGCCGGTCGGCGCGCCGGGTGATGATGTTGATCACCCCGCCCATCGCGTCGGAGCCGTAGAGCGCGCTCTGCGGCCCGCGCAGGATCTCGATGCGCTCGATGTCGGTGACCGACAGCATGGCGAAATCGAACTCGTCGCGGGCGCTTGCCGGATCGTTGACCCGCACCCCGTCGATCAGCACCAGCGTGTGGCCGGCCTCGGCGCCGCGCAGGTTGACCAGCGCCTGGCCGCCGGCGCCGCCGCTTTCGGTGACGGTCAGCCCCGGCACCGCGCGCAGCAGTTCGGCGACGGTCCCGGCCGAGAGCCGCGCGATCTCGTCCGCGGTCGATGACGGAGACGGTGCTGCCCGCCTTCGCGATCGACGTCGGCACGTAAGTAGGGCGTGACGACGATCGACGGAAGCGCCATGCGGACCGGGCGAGGCGCGCCGGTCGCGACAACGACAAGAAAAGACGCGGAATGAGCGGCGCGGAGCGCGACGCAAGCCATGGATCACTGGCAGATCTCCGGTTTGGATCGATCCGGCGATGAGCGCCCGTCACGGTGTGTGTCCCGGGCCCGTCCGGCTTTTCGCGCCGGCCGGCAAGGCGTAAACGAGTGGACCCGGTGCGCGCAACGCACGAGCGGCGATGACGCGAACGATCACCGAGAATTCTGTTGATGGCGCTGCTGCTTGGCGCCTTCGCCGGTGCCGCGGCCGCCGACCGACCGCCGCAGCGGATCGTCTCGATCAACCTCTGCGCCGACGAACTGCTGCTGGCGCTCGCCGACCCCGACCAGATCGCCGCGCTGTCGACCTACGCCACCGACCCCGGCTGTCGTTCCTCGCCGAGCAGGCGCGCTGGCATTCCGCCACGACGCCGGCGACGCCGAGACGGTGGTCGGGCTCGACCCCGACCTCGTGCTCGCCGGCCGCTTCACCAAGCGCGCCACCCGCGGACATGCTCACCCGCCTCGGCTATCGGGTGGTGCTCCTCGACGCCCGCGCGCACGGTCGCCCAATCGATCGACCAGATCCGACAGGTCGCCGACGCTCGTCGGCCACCCGGAGCGCGGCGAAGCGCTGATCGCCGACATCGAAGCGGCGCGCGCGCGCGCCGCTTCGGCGGCGACGGCGGCCGACCACCGCCCCTACCGCCGCGGTCTATCAGCGGCGCGGCTACGTCACCGGCGGCGACACGCTGACGGGCGAACTGCTGACCACGGCCGGCTTCACCAACGCCGGCGGCGACGCTTGCCGGGCCGACCGGCGGTTTCGTGCCGCTGGAGCGGATCGTCGCCGACCGGCCCGACTACTTGGTCGTCGCCTCGGCCGATCCGCGCGCCGAGGACCAGGGCAGCGCCCTCCTCGACCATCCCGCGCTCGCGCGCGACTACCCGCCGGAACGACGGATCGTGCTGCCCGAACGGCTGACGGTGTGCGGCGGCCCGTCGCTGCCGGCGGCGCTCGACCGGCTCGCCGCCGAAGCGCGCCGCGTCCGCGCCGGCTCTTGATCGCGCTCGATCACGTCTGGCTGCTCGCGGTCGCGCTTCTCGCTCGACGCCATCGTCGGCGATCCCGACTGCCTCTGGCGGCGCGTGCCCCATCCGGTGGCCGCAATCGGCGCGCTGATCGGATTGCTCGACCGGCTGCTCAACCGCGAGCAATTCGCGCCGGCGACGCGGCGCGTTCTGCGGCGCGATCGCGCTCGCGATCGTCGTGGCGGTGGCCGCGTTCGTCGGACTTGCCGCTCGAAGCGCCTGTTCGCGGCGCTCCCCTACGGCCGGATCGGCACGGTCGTGGTCGCCGCGATCCTGCTCGCCGGGCGCTCGCTCTACGACCACGTCGCCGCGGTCGCAACCGCCTTTCGCGAGGGGCTTCGAGGCCGCACGGCGTGCCGTCGTCGCGCATCGTCGGGCGCGATGCCGGCAGCCCTCGACGAGCCGCGCGTCTGCCGCGCGGCGATCGAGTCGTCGGCGGAGAACTTCTCCGACGGCGTCGTCGCGCCGGCGCTCTGGTTCCTGCTGCTCGGGCTCCCCGGCATGGCTCGCCTACAAGGCGATCAACACCGCCGACTCGATGATCGGCCACCTGACGCCAGCGCCACGCCGACTTCGGCTGGGCGGCCGCGCGTCTCGACGATCTCGTCAACCTGCCGGCGAGCCGCCTCGCCGGCGCGCTGATCGCGCTCGCCGCGCCGCTCGCCGGCGGCTCGGCCGTGCCATGCGTTCCGCGACGATGATCGCGCGACGCGCGTCACCACCGCTCGCCGAACGCCGGCTGGCCGGAGGCGGCGATGGCCGGCGCGCTCGGCCTCGCGCTGGCCGGCCCGCGCCGCTACGGCGGCGCGGTCGTGGACGACCCGTTCGTCAACGCCACCGGGCGACGCGATGCGCAGCCGGCGGACATCAGACGGGCGCTGCGGGTCTATGCCGGCGCCTGGGCGATCCTGGCGTGCGGTCTGTCGCGCTGGCCGGCGTCTCGGTGCTTGCGCGGTAGCCGGCGATGGCGAGCAGCGCGTCGATGTCGACGTGCGCTTCCAGGTGATCGGCGAGCGCGTCGAGCGTCGCTTCGACGGCCGCCTCGTAGCGAAGCGTCGATGACGGCGCGCCGAGCGCACGTCAGGAACGCGCGGCGGAAACCGTCGGCGGCGAAAAGACCGTGGACGTAGGTGCCGGCGACCAGATCCATCCGCCGACTGCGCCCCATCGGGCCGGCCGTCGAGATCGAGCAGAGGACGCGCGCAGTCGGCGCCGGCGGTGCGACCCGAGGTGGATCTCGTAGCCCGCGACACGGGCTCGCCGCTCGCGACGTGCCGCCCGGCGACGGCGACCGTCGTCTTGTCGCGGCCAGCACCGTCGTCGACGTCGAGCAGGCCGAGCCCGCCGACCACGTTTGCCGCCGGCCCTTCGACGCCGTCGGGATCGGCGATCGTCCGGCCGAGCATCTGGTAGCCGCCGCAGAGGCCGAGCACGCGGCCGCCGCGGCGGACGTGGGCGGCGATGTCGATGTCCCAGCCCTCGCTGCGGAGCGCGGCGAGATCGGCGATGGTCGACTTGGAGCCGGGGATCAGCACGAGGTCGGCGGCGCGGAATCGGCTCGCCGGGTTTCACCACGATCAGCACGACACGCCGGTTCCAGGCGCAGCGGATCGAGGTCGTCGAAATTGGCGATGCGCGGCAGCATCGGCACGGCGACGACGAGCGGCACCGGCGGCACTTCGGCTCGGGCAGCCCGAGCACGTCCTCCGCCGGCAGGCGGCCGCGCGTCGGCGAACCACGGCACCACGCCGAGCGACGGCCAGCCGGTCTTCGCCTCGATCATCGCGACGCCGTCGGCGAACAGGCCGCGTCGCCGCGAAACTTGTTGACGACGAAGCCCTCGATCCGCGTGCGGTCTTCCGCGATCGAGGACGGCGTGGGTGCCGACCAGGCTGGCGATGACGCCGCCGCGGTCGATGTCGCCGACGATCACCACCGGCACGCCGGCGGCGGCGGCGAAGCCCATGTTGGCGATGTCGCCGGCGCGGAGGTTGATCTCGGCGGGGCTGCCGGCGCCCTCGACGATGACGATGTCGGCGTCGGCCGATACAGCGGCGAAGCTCTCCAGGACCTTCGGGAGCAATTCGGCCTTGCGCTGACCGTAGTCTGCACGCATCCAACGCTGCCCCTGCGCTTGCCGTGCACGACCACCTGCGCACCGGTTTCGCCCTCCGGCTTCAGCAGTACCGGGTTCATGTGCACCGAGGGTGCGCGCCGTGCAGCGCGGGCCTGCAATGCCTGCGCGCGGCCGATCTCGCCGCCATCGGCGGTGACGGCGGCGTTGTTCGACATGTTCTGCGGCTTGAACGGGGCGACGCGGATGCCGCGGCGGACGAGCGCGCGGCAGAGCCCGGCGACGATCACCGACTTGCCGACGTGCGAGCCGGTGCCCTGGATCATGATCGCGGGGACGCTCAGAATTCTATCCCCTTCTGCGCTTTCACGCCGGAGCGAAAGGGATGCTTGAGCATCTCCATCTCGGTGACGAGGTCAGCCGCCTCGATCAACGCGTCGGGCGCGTTGCGGCCGGTGACGATGACGTGGACGTCGTCCGGTTTCTCTTGTAAGGAACGCCACGACTTCGTCGACCGGCAAGTAGTCGTAGCGGAGCACGATGTTCAATTCGTCGAGGAGGACGAGCTTGTGCTTTCGCTCCGCGATAACCGCTTTGGCGCGCTCCCAGGCGGCGCGGGCGGCGGCGAGATCGCGCTGCCGGTCCTGCGTCTCCCAAGTAAAGCCCTCGCCCATCGTGCTGATCGAGATCAGGTCTCCGAAGGTTTCGAGCGCAAGGCGCTCGCCGCTCTGCCACTTGCCCTTGACGAACTGGACGATGGCGACCGGCATGCCGTGACCAAGCGCGCGCAAGACCATGCCAAAGGCGGCGGTCGACTTGCCCTTCCCCTTGCCGGTGTGGACGATCAGCAGGCCTTTTTCGATGGTCTTGGTGGCGATAATCTTGTCGCGCGCCGCCTTCTTTTTGCGCATCTTCTCGGCGTGACGGGCGTCGAGGGCGGCCTCGCTTAAGTCCTTCATTCCGCTGCCTCTTTTCGTGTGGCTATCAAGGCGGACAGGCGATCATAGGCGCTGTTGGAGCGCGGCGACCAGAGGCCGCGGTCGATGGCCTCGCGGAGGCGCGCGGCGATCTCGGAAAGCGCCGGCGGATTGGCCTCGGCGATGAAGTCGCGAACGGCGGCGTCTTCGATAAAGGCTTGAAATAGCTGGTCGAAATGGTGGTCGGCGACCGCGTCGGTGGTGGCGGCGAAGGCGAACAGATAGTCCGCGGTGGCGGCGATCTCGAAGGCGCCCTTGTAGCCGTGGCGCATCACGCCGGCGATCCATTTAGGGTTTGCGCAGCGACCGCGCACCACACGCGCGATCTCCTCGTTCAGCGTGCGCACCCTCGGCTTGTACGGCCGCGAATGATCGCCGTGGTAGACGCGCGGAGCGACGCCGGTCAGCGTCTCGATGGTCGCCGAGAGACCGCCCATGAACTGGTAGTAGTCGTCGGAGTCGAGGATGTCGTGCTCACGATTGTCCTGCGCGTGGAAAACGAGATCGGCGGCGCGGAGACGAGCGGAGAGTTGATCGCGCGCGGTGGCGCCGTCGCGACCGCCGCCGTAGGCGAACGCGCCCCAGGCGAGGAACGCATCGGCGAAGTCGGCCCGACTGTCCCACGCGCTTTCGTCGATGAGCGCCTGGAGGCCAGCGCCGTATGCGCCGGGTTTGGCGCCGAAGATGCGCATGGCGGCGGACGCGGGATCGGCGCCGGCGCGGCTCGCCGCGCGCGCGGCCGCGGCGATGGGATTGGCTTCGTCGTCCTCGTCCAAGGCGGCGATGGCGCGGACGGCGGAGTCGATCAGCTCGATCTGGCCGGGGAAGGCGTCGCGGAACATGCCTGAGATCTTCAGCGTCACGTCGATGCGCGGACGGCCAAGATCGCCGAGCGGGATGACGCGGAAGCCGGTGACGCGGCCCGTGCCCGGTTCCCACACCGGCTCTGCGCCGATCAGCGCGAGCACCTGAGCGATATCGTCGCCGCCGGTGCGCATGTTGGACGTCGCCCAGGCGGACATGGCGATCGCGCGCGGCCAGCGGCCCTCGTCGGCGCGGTAACGCTTGGCAAGCGCGTCGGCGGCGGCGCGGCCGAGCGCCCAGGCGGCGGCGGTCGG
The DNA here is from genome assembly GCA_963749755.1 of uncultured Alphaproteobacteria bacterium. Taxonomy (GTDB): domain Bacteria; phylum Pseudomonadota; class Alphaproteobacteria; order Rhizobiales; family Kaistiaceae; genus JBBDMC01. The sequence continues at coordinate 187,576 of CAVVOK010000001.1, read as the reverse complement.
GAGCGCGCGCACATCGACGGAGTAGAAGTTACGGCCTGTCGGAAGCACGTCCGGCCGTCCGCGCGTCGGTGCGCCGGAGGGACCCGGCGGCACGAATCGTCCGTCGAGAGCGGCGAGCACGGCAGCAATCTCGGCCGCGCCGGAGGCGTCGAGCGCCGGGGCGAGTTCGTGCGCGATCCAATCGAGGACGGCGCGGGTGTTGGACCACTCTATGGTCTCCGTGCCCCCTCCACCGCCTTCGGCGGTCCCCCCTCCCCCGCTGACGCGGGGGAGGATCGGTGTTCGCCACCAGCTTCGCGGCAAGCAGCTCGATACGTTCGACGGTGTCGCCGCAGGTGCGCCAGGGAGCGGCGGAGACCGTGGCGAGCGTGTCGGGCCGCCGGCCGGTCCAGGGCGCCGCGAGGTCGCAATCGAGCGGGTCGAAGCCGAGGGCGAGGTCGTCCGCGATGGCCCGGTGGAGCGACGCGTCGGCGGGCCGGTCACCCGAGCGTGGCGCACGCGCGATCGCGACGAGCGTATCGATGCGCTGCGTGGCGGTCGGTGACGCGCCAAGGACGTGCAGGCCGTCGCGGATCTGCATCTCCTTCAACTCGCACAAGTGTGCGTCGAGAAGGCGCACCGCATCGTCCTCGTCGCGGCGGGCGATACCGAGGTCGCGGTCGAGCCCGTGGCGCGCGGCGGCGGCGAGAATTTCGTCGGCGAGGTAGTCGCGCCGGCGACGATCGACGGGCGCGGCGAGTGCGTACTCATCGACCAGCGTCTCCAACTCGGCGAGGGGCCCATGGATTTCGGCGCGGGTCAGCGGTGGCATCAGATGATCGACGATGACGGCGCTCGCGCGGCGTTTCGCCTGACTCCCCTCGCCAGGGTCGTTGACGATGAAGGGATAGATCAGCGGTGTCGCGCCAAGCGCGATCTCGGGCCAGCAGGTCTCGGACAACGCCAGCGCCTTGCCGGGCAGCCATTCGAGGTTGCCGTGCTTGCCGATGTGCACGACGGCGTCGGCGGTGAACGCCTCCCGAAGCCAAGCGTAGAACGCGAGGTAATAGTGCGGCGGAACGAGGTCCGGATCGTGGAGGGTCGCGGCGGGATCGATACCGTACCCGCGCGCCGGCTGGATGCCGACCACGAGGTTGCCAAAGCGATGGACGGCGAGGTGGAACGCACCGTTCGCGACGAACGGATCGTTTTCCGGCGCACCCCACTGCCGGGTCAGCGCGGCGCGGGCGATTTCGGGAAGCCGGTCGAAGAAGGCGCGGTAGGCGGCGAGGGAAAGGTCGGGGAGGATCGATCCGGCCGCGCCTTCGAGGAGGCGGGCCATGAGGGTGTCGGAAGTCGCGGGAAATCCGGCGACGTCGTAGCCCGCGGCCGACATCGCGGCGGCGAGGTTGACGGCGCTCGCCGGCGTGTCGAGCCCGACGCCGTTGCCGATGCGCCCGTCGCGGTCGGGGTAGTTGGCGAGGACGAAGGCCACCCGGCGTTCAGCCGCCGGCTTGGCGGCGAGGCGCACCCACGCCGCTGCCTGGCGGGCGACGAGGCGGACGCGATCGGCGACTGGGCGGTAGGTGTGACCGGCGGCTGCCGGCGCCTTGAACGATATGGCGCGCGTTGTCAGCCGCCCGTCGATCTCGGGCATGGCGACGTTCATGGTGAGATCGTGCGGGCCAAGGCCGCGGGTGCTCTCGCGCCACTCATCCTCGCGGGAGCCGGCGAGGATGACCTGGAGCACCGGCCTCCCCGGCCGGTCGAGCACGGTCGCGTCGTGTTCGGCGCCGACACGCGACACGGCGAACGCGGTCGTGTTGAGCACGATCGCGGGCGGTGCGAGCGCAAACGTCTCATCGAGGAACTCGGCGGACTCCCGATCCTTGAGGCTTGCCACGAACAGCGGCAGCGGCGTCATGCCTTCAGCGGCGAGCGCCGCAGCGAGCGCGTCGATCGGCGCGAGCATGCCGCCGTGAACGAGCGCGCGGTAGAACACCAGCGCGGCGATTGGCCTGGCCCTATCGAGGCGGGCGAGCAGGGTGTTGCGATCGAGCGCCCCCTCCCCCGGCCAATAGAAACCAGCGCGTGGCAGCACGACGGGTTCCGGCGCCGCAACGCCACGGCCGATGAGATGGTCGCAGTGGGCGAGTGCGCGCTGGGCGTTCTCAGCGCCGCCCTCGACGAAGTAGCGCCACAGGCGGCGGCACTCCTCGACTGCCACGGTGGCGAAGCCCTCCAGCGCCTTGTCCCACCGGTCCTCGCCCGGGACCACGGCGAGCGCCGGTCCGCCGTTTCGAGCCGACGCACGCAGGCGTTCCAGGCCGTGCGGCCAATAGCCGACGCCGCCCATGGCGCGCACCACCACGAGGCGGGCCCGGCGCGCGGTAGCGTCAACGAAGTCCTCGATGTCGGCGGGATCGCTGAGGCGCGTGACGTTGGCGAGAGCAACGGTCGGTGCGCCTGCGGCGCGGGCGGCGGCGGCCGCCGCCAGCGCGGCGAGTTCACTGTCGGCAGACGACAGGATGACGATGTCGGCGGGACCGATCCTGGTGTGCACGACGCTCATCGCTCGCCCGCGGACTTCAGCCGCAACGGCAGGCCGGCGACGACCAGCACCGCCTCGTCGACGGCAGCGGCCACGCGCCGGTTGAGCACGCCGAGGTGATCCACATAGCGGCGGGCGAGCGCGTTCTCCGGGACGATGCCGGAGCCGACCTCGTTGGTCACGAGGACCGCCGGGCCGGCGACATCGGCGAGCGTCGCGACCAGCCGGTCGGCTTCCGCCTCGACCTCGCGCGCGGCGCCGAGGAGGTTGGAGAGCCATAGCGTCAGGCATTCGACAAGGACGATCGCATCGGGACGCGCGGCAGCACGAAGCGCGGCGGGAAGGTCGAGCGGTTCCTCGACCAGCCGCCAGGCGTCGCCGCGGCGCGCGCGATGGCGCGCGATGCGCTCGGCCATCTCGGCGTCGCCGGCGGTGGCGGTGGCGAGATACACGGGGGCAAGCCCACGCGCGGCAACCACGCTCTCGGCGTAGCGGCTCTTGCCCGAGCGTTGCCCGCCCAGGACCAGCACATGGCGCGCGGCCGGCATCAGCGCCGGAGGCGATGCGAGTCGGTGCGATCGGATATGGAAAAAGCCACGCGCGCCTCCTTCGCCGTCCCACCGACGGCAGCGGATTGAAAAAACGCGCCGGCCGGTCTCCTGGCTCGCGGCTTCAACTCGCCATGCCCGCGCCTTCCCGGTTTCCCAGTGGCGTTTCGCGGGCCGGCTCGCCGCTCACAGTTGCGGGGGCAGCTGCGGCTTCACGTGACCGCATTCCCGTTTCACCTCCGGGCGAGACCCGGAAGGAACCGACGCGCGGTGAACCTACGTGAGGGAGACGGCGTCGCGCAAGGGAGCGGTCAGGACGCCTGGTCCGGGCGCGGTGCCGTGCCGCCGTTGCGGGCCGCCTTACGTTCTTCTTTCGGCTTCCGCCGCTTCCACCAGCCGACGGCGGCGACCGTCACGCGCCGGTTGAAGCGGCGGACGGCGGGAATGTCGGCGGAGAGGACCAGAAGGCCGAGGGGAGCCATCCAAAACCCCAGGACCGGCAGCCAGCCGCCAAAGGCGCCGGCGAGCACCAGCGCCACGCCGACGCTTATGCGCGCCGCGCGGTTGCGGGGGAGCTCGAAGGACTTGTCGCCGAAACGGACCTTGGCCAAGGAGGACCCTTTCGCTTCGCCTGCGGCACAGACACTATGCCAAACCGATGACGGATCCTTGAATTTCCTATTTCGATATGGTGACAGGGCCGATTCCTTTGCAAGCCCGGCGCGCCTTTGCTATAGGCCAACGCGCACGCTGAGTGCGGTGTTCCCCGGTAGCTCAGTCGGTAGAGCAAGCGGCTGTTAACCGCTGGGTCGCTGGTTCGAGTCCGGCCCGGGGAGCCAACTCACCCCCTGCGTGCGAGATTCTCCCCGATGGCCGCCTTGTGACGCGGCCGCCACAACGGCCAGGGAAATCGGCGCGGCCGTTGTTGGGCGGCGCCGAGTCAGATACCGTTGGTTTCTGCGGACTAGGTGGGATTCCGGCTTCGGAGACGGCGTGATGCTGAGGGCAATCGTGGTGGCCGCTGCGTGCGTCGTGGCGGGTGCGGTTCAGGCGTCGGATGTGGGCAAGCCGGTTTTCGTACCCCTTCCATCATCGCCAGCGCTCGCGGGCGACCTCGCGCTGTCGATCGGCGGTCTATGGATCGGCGGCAACTACCTCTACACAACGTTCGATGCCCTCGGGCGCGTGAACATGCCGCTCAACGGCAACCGGAATCTCGAGATCGAGGCGGGCGCTGGCGCCGTCGTCTACGACCCGAACAGCTACCCCGCCTACGAGGACGCGATCGCGCATTTGTGGGGCATGCGCAAACCGACGGCGGCCCTCGGCCTCTATGGCGGTGCGATTTTCGGCAACGGCGATATCGATTGGACCCTCGGCGTCGAGGGCAAGCATTTCCTGGCCGCGGGCTCGTGGGGATTTTCGGCCGGCGCAATCGGCTGCGGCGATTGCGGCCGCGCGTTGGGGGCGTTCATGCTCTCGTACAACCACTATTTCAATCCGAACCACCGCATCGGCGTATACGGCGCGGTCCTGACCGACTTCAACTTCGCGCTATGGGAAGTCGGCGCGGAGGCTGAACACCGCTTCATGCACCCGGTAAGCCTGTTCGCGAACGTGACCTACGTCGGCGGCACCGGGGGACCGAGCGGGTACGTCACGGCGAAGGGTGGCGTGCGTTTCTTCCTCGACGCGCCGGACGACACGATCCAGTCGCACGAGAGGAAGGTGCCGTGGCAGTTCTGGCTGCCGCGGGAATTTACGTTGGTGGTTGGCTAGGCCGACGCCCGAGGCGCGGGTCAGGCGGGGCGTTCTGGCGCGACCGCCTGCGGCATCCGCTCGGTGAACGTCGGGTGATCGGCGAAATCCACGAACTTGATGGCGGCGCCGGACTTGGAGCGCTGCACGACGCGGCCGCGGCTCTGGCCGAGACGCACCATGGCGCCGACTTCCGGCGGCTGGCTCACGCGTACGTTGGCGCCTGACAGGGAAAGATCGACGACGGTGCAGGTGATGCCCTGCGGCTGGCTGGCGGTCTCCGTTGCGTCGGGCATGCTCCACAGCATCGGCTCGGCCTCAAGGGCCGCAAGCCGCTCCGCGAAGGACTCGGTCGCGCGGGTGGTGATGGTCAGCTGCACGGCGAAGCCACCGTCGAACTGCCGCACCACCTCGCCCGCCACTTGGCCAAGCCGGCTGATGTAGACGCTGACCGCGTCTCCGATCTTGGCGTGCCGCGGTCCGGTCAGAGCAATACCGCCGAGCGAGACGTCGATGACGGTGCAGGGGAACTCCCGACGGTCCGCCAGCGCGTACCGCCCCGGAAGCTTGGTCCTGATGCGACGATGCGCGCGTTGCTCGGCAGTGCGCTGCTTCATGTCACGACATCCTCTCGTTCGCGCGCAGCGGCACGCCCGCGCAGCCCTCGCGGGACACCCTACGCGCGAGCTGCTTTGGGATGTCTTAGCCGGATCGAGACAATGCTATCGATCCGGTCAGTAACGTCGAAAGGGCCCGCCCCTATGGCGCGAAGCCGCGAGCGCGGGATTTTTCGCCGGCGAGGCAATCCACCAATTCAGGATCGAACTCGGTGGCCGCGGCAGGTGTGACCAACGGCAGGCCGGCGATCTCCAGCACCAGTTTGCGCCGGATGGCGCTCTCGAACTGGTCGGGGGATTCGACCGTCAGGATGAACGCGCCGGGGCCGCCTATGACGCAAGCCCGGTAGTAGTCCTCCAGGCTGACGGGGCCGGTATCGCCGAACAGAGGGCTCGGGTTGATGAGGATTGGAAGACCGTTGATCGTGATGCCGTCGGCAACGAGGCGGTCGCGGGTCGGAACAACGGGCACCCCGTCGTTGTTGGCGCCGTCGCCGGAGACGTCGATGGTGCGCCGATCGCTTACAAAGCTCGTCTCGGAAAACGCGCTCGCGGCATAGACCAACCCGCTCGAAATCGACGTGCGCTGCTCGCGGGAAAGCGCCGTGTGCATGAGCAATTCGGAGAACGTTCGCGCGTCCTGGTCGCTAGCGATAACGAACCACGGCACGACGACGCGCTGGTAGAAGGCGCCCGCCCACTCCACGTAGGTGACCGCAATGCGGCCGTAAGGGCCGCTGGTGATGGCGCGCTGGACCTCAGGGCTGCGAAACGCGGCAACGTACCCGCTGCGCTGGATACGCTGCTCGTTCCGATCCATCGAGCCGGAGACATCGACAGCGAGCACGAGCTCGACATCGACATATTGTTCGTCGGCGGTAGCAGCCCTCGCCGCCGAGGTTCCCGCGAGGGCCACCGCTACGCAAACACACGCCATCAGCACCGAAGCACGCATGAACGTACCTCCATTCGCTGCGGTCTCGCCCCACCAGCATCTTAGACCGACGCCGCCGGTTTCGTCTCACGGCACTTTCGCGGCGCATAGACGACGCCCGGTTGTGGCGCTGGCGCCACAGGTCCTGTGGACATCCGCCCGCCGCCGGAAACGAAAAAGCCCCGGCCGAAGGTCCCTCGGCCCCACTGCGCACAAAAAAGCCCCGGCCGAAGGTCCCTCGGCCCCACTGCGCACAAAAAAGCCCCGGCCGAAGCCGGGGCTGTAAATCATGCTGATCGTGCAGCGCCAAGCCGCACGCTGCTTCGGTGCCCTACGGCATCAGGATGCTGAAGTAGGCGGGCACCCACATGGTCCACGGCACCTTCGTCTCGTGCGATTGGAGCGTGTCCGCCGGCGCATCGAGGTAGAATTTGACGCCGCCCTTCGCGACCCAGAAGTTGCCCGGGCCGCCGCTAGAGCCGACGTAGGTCGCGTCGGCGAAGAGGCTGATCGGGTGCGCGAAGCGATGCTCGACGTCGGCGCTCACTTCCCATATCGAATAGGTGAAATCGGTCAGGATCGCCGCGCGAACGCCGATGCGATGGTTCGGGTTGAAGTAGTGATTGTAGGAGACCGTGAACGCGCCGGAGGTGTCGCAGTAAGAACATGTCCACACAGCGGCGGAAGCGCCAAACGATCCGTTCGGCAGAAAGTGCTTCGCCTCGACGCCGCCGGCCCAGCTGACCACGGGGAAGCCAAACACAGCGCCGCCAAAGACACCCCAAGCCGCGGTGGGAGAGTGCATACCCCACAAGTGGGCAACAGCGTCGATGTAGGAGGGCTGGCTGTCTCCACCTTCAAAGATCGCCGAGCCGCCGGCCTCGACCTCGAGGTTCCACGTGCCGTGGAGCGGCACGTTCACGCGGCCCAAGGTGCTGAGCACGCCGTATTGGGCCGAACCGCCGTACATGACGGCGCCTATCGCGAGGGACAGGTCACCGGTGAGCGACGGACCCGGCGCGGACGTGGGTCCGGGCACCGGTACGGCGTAGCCGGCGTCGGCCGCGACCGCAACGCCCGCAAACGACGCGATGGCGGTGGCGGTGGCGGCGAGAATTGTTCTCAACATGCTCTTTCCCCAATCTTTCTTTGGCTGGAGCCAATTCCGTATTCGTCCGGATATCTGACTCGGAGTTGCCCGACAATACTGGCACGGTGCGCGATTCGCGCCCGTGCAGTCCATGCATCGCGCGCAAATGTTGACGAAACTGCATTCCCGACCGGGGATGCCGCGATGCACCGATCGATTTCTTGGCACCTGTGTTGATGGTGTCACACCTCAGCGCACGTGGGCCGAAGAACTCCGGCAGACAAAAAAGCCCCGGCCAATGCCGGGGCTTGTTCTCTTTTGGTGTTGCGCCCAGCGCGCTCCGTCTAGGCGCCGCCGAAGAAGGTCGGCAGCCAAACGGTCCACGGCACCTTCGTCTCGTGCGACTGAATCGTGTCGCCCGGACCATCGAGATAGAAGCGGAGGCCACCGCGCGCCACCCAGGCGTTCGGACCGTCGCCACCGAGGAACGACGCGGCCGCGAACAGGCCGATCGGGTGCGCGAAGCGGTGTTCGACGTCGACGGTGATGTCGTAGTAGGACGAGCCGAAGTCGGTCACCATGGCCGCCTGCACGCCGATGCGGTGGTTTGGGTTGAAGTAGTGGTTGAAGGACACCGAGAACGCGCCAAGCGTACCGCAATAGGTGCAGTTGACCACGGCGGCGGCAGCGCCAAACGAGCCGTTGGCTAGGAAATGCTTGGCCTCCACACCGCCCAGGCCGATGACAGCACCTTGAGCGAACGTCGCGCCGCCGAACACGCCCCACGCGGAGGTTGGCGTGTGCATGCCCCACAGGTGGGCAACCGCATCGACGTAGAACGGTTCGGAGCTCCCACCCTCGAAGCCCGCACCGCCGCCAGCCTCGATCTCGAGATTCAACTGACCGCCAAGCGGCTTGTTGACGCGGGCGAGCGTGTCGAACAGGCCGTAGCTGGAGCCACCGTCGTACCCCGTCGCGCCGAGCGTCAGCAGCAGGTCACCGGTCAGTGTCGGGGCGGAATAGGTTGGACCGGGGACCGCGACGGTGCGACCCGCGTCGGCCGCGTACGCGGCACCGGCCAAAGAAATCGCGGTGGCGGCGATGATCGTTCTCGATAGCATGACAACTCCGTGGCGCTTTGGCAGAAGGAAATGTTGCAGTCCCCATCGACTAGCTAACTCAAACAGGGACCACAACATGCCGACCACGGCGCGTCGTGACGCCGGCGACATCGATAAATCTGCATAAGGCACTGAAATAAAACACGAAAGCCATGGTTTAGCGATCGCATCACGACGATGCGGAACATGCTGTTTCACGGCCGATGTGGCGTCCGCACCACAGGTTTTCCGGAGGAGGTGCGTCGGACCCCTCGCCTAGGGAACGGCGATCGCGAAATAATCCGGGATCCAGGCCGTCCACGGCACCTGGCGCTCGTGCGACTGGAGGGTGTCGCCGAAGCCATCCAAATAGAAACGCACGCCGCCGCGCGCTGTCCAGAAAGCGCTCGGTCCGCCATCGCCGCCCGTGTAGGTCGCCGCAACGAAGAGGCTCACCGGATGCGCGAAACGATGCTCGGCGTCCGCGGTGAGTTCCCAAACGGAGGAACTGAAGTCGGTGAGAATCGCGCCGCGCAGGCCGATGCGATGGTTGCTGTTGAAATAGTGGTTGTAGGAGACGGCGAAGGCGCCCAGCGTGTAGCCGCAATCGGTGCAGGCGATCACCGCCGCCGACCCACCCAGCGAGCCACCGGTGAGGAAATGCTTGGCCTCGGCGCCGGCGATGCCGAGGATGCTGCCGTAGCCGAAGACACCTCCCCCGAAGAATCCCCACGCCGACGACGACGAATGCGTGCCCCACAGGTGGGCCAAGGCATCGACATATGCCGGAGCGCTCGATCCGCCGTCGAAGATCGCGGCACCGGTCGCCTCGACCTCGAGGTTCCAGTTGCCGCCGAGAGGCGTGTTCACGCGCCCCAAGGTGTCGAACAAGCTGTACCCGTAGCTGCCATCGGCCCAGACTCCGCCGACGGCGACCGACAAGTCGCCGGCGAGTGTCGGCCCTGGCCCGTAGTTGGGCGATGTGGCGTCGGCGGCAAGGGCGCTCACGGGAAACGACGCTGCGGCGGCGGCAAGGATCAGTCTCGACAACATGGCGGTTCCCACAGTTGACACGGACGACCGGCCGCACTCGTCCGGCCACGACGCGCTGGCAGCACGCCGATGCCATCGACGACCGAAGACACATTGCGTTGGCGGACATCCACCGACCTTGGGCGAAATGCATCGCCGGTCAGCGGCCCGGTCATCCGAGCGTCCGCCGCGTGCAACTGTGGCGCGTTATGGTTAATCCAGCGCTAACGGCGCAAACGCAGAGCGCCGCGGCAACGCAGCCGCGGCGCAGTCCTCCCAGGCGAGGTCAGTGCAGCGAAACGATCAGACTTCCGGCTCGACGATGATGATGCGCTTCAGCGGCCCCTGGAGTTCCGGATGGAACTGCCATGGCACGTTCCGCTCGTTCGACTGGATCGTCGCGCCCGGCTGATCGAGGAACAGGCGGAAGCCGACCAGTCCGCGCCAGAAACCATAGCCGTAGTTGTCGAAATAGGACGCCGAGGCCCAGAGGCTCAAGGCGTTGCCGAAACCGTGCTCGACGTCCGCGGTGAGCTCCCAAGACCCGGACGCGGCGTCGCCAAAGAAGTACTGGGCGCGGAAGCCGATGCGGTGGTTGGGGTTGAAGTAGTAGTTCCCAAAAGCGGCGATCTGTCCGTAGCCGTAGCCGGAGTAGCTGGTGAAATTGTACGCCGCCTGGACGCCCAGTGTCGCGTTGGTGAGGTAGTGCTTCGCCTCCGCGCCCACCGCGCCGGTGGTGAGGCCCAAGAACGACACGCCACCGAACACGCCGTAGGCCGCCATGGGCGTGCGCTTCCACAGGTGCGCGTAGGCGCCGACGTTGGTGGCGTAACCGTAGCCACCGCTGAACTGCGCCTCGCCGAGCGCCTCGACCTCCAGGTTCCACGAGTCGTGGAGTTCCTTGTTCACCCGCGCGGTGGTGCTGAACAGACCAGTGGCGCTCCAGCCCTCCCCGCCCCATGCGCCAACGCCAAGCTCCAGGTGCCCGACGATGGACTGCGCAGACGCGGCGCCGGTGAGGGCGAAGGCGGCGGCGGCCGTAGCGAGCGCAAGGCGGATGGACATGACGTGATTCCCCCGGGGCGATGTTCAAGAAGCGCTAACCTGCCCGCGGCGGGCGATGGCGGCAAGGCGATCGGCCTCGCGCGGATCGTTTTCGTCAGCGGCGCGCACCGATTTGCGCAAGGTGTGACGGGACCGCCACGCGGCAATGGATCGCAACGGTTGCATGCCGCCGGCGACTTAACCCTAACGCGCGATAATTGAATCGATTCGGAGCTTCTTCCGCGGACGGGCCCTACAGTCCACGGCGCGCACAACGAGACGTCGGAGCGTCGGGAAAAACGTGGATCAGAACGGGCAGCGGGTCGCCTGGGTCGACTACGCCAAGGGCTTCTGCATCATCATGGTGGTGATGATGCACTCGACGCTCGGCGTCGAGAAGGCGGCGGACGCGGAAGGTTGGATGCATGCGGTGGTGGCGTTCGCGACGCCGTTCCGCATGCCGGACTTCTTCATGATCTCCGGTCTCTTTCTGGCGCGCGTCATCGACCGCGACTGGCGCGACTACCTCGACCGCAAGGTCGTGCACTTCGGTTACTTCTATCTCCTGTGGCTGACCATCCAGTTCGCATTCAAGGCGCCGGGGATGGCGGAGGAGATGGGCGCCGCGGGCGTCGGACAATTCTATCTCCGGTCGCTGATCGATCCGTTCGGCACGATCTGGTTCATCTACCTGCTGCCGATCTTCTTCGTGGTGGTGAAGGCGACGAAGCGCGTGCCGTGGTGGGCGATCTGGCTCGCCGGCGCGGCGCTGGAGATGGCGCACGTCACCACCGGCTGGGTGGTCATCGACGAATTCGCCGCACGGTTCGTCTACTTCTATTCGGGGTACGTGTTCGCGCCCGCGATCTTCCGCTTCGCCTCGGCGGTGCTCGAGCGGCCATCGCTGGCGGTCGCATACCTCGGCGGGTGGAGCCTGATCAACGGAGGGGCGGTGTTCGCCGGCGTCTCCACGCTGCCTGGTATCGGGCTCGCGCTCGGTTTCATCGGAGCCGTGGCGGTGGTGACGCTCTCGACGCTGCTGTCGAAGAGCGACCTGATGGCGCCGGTGCGCTACTGCGGACGCAACTCGATCGTGATCTACCTCGCCTTCTTCCTGCCGATGGCGACGGCGCGCGTGGTGCTGCTCAAGACCGGCATCATCTCCGACCTCGGTGCGATCTCGGTAATCGTGACCGCCGCCGGCGTAATCTTCCCACTGGTGTTGTTCTGGGTCGTGCGCGAAACGCCGGCGCGGTTCTTGTTCGAGCGGCCGCGCTGGGCGCGGCTGATGCCGCTCACGCTGCGGCTCGTCCCCGCCGAATAGCGACAGCCGCGGCGCTTGAAGCGATCGCGCCCAGCGCATAGTTTGCGCGCGTTCCCGCCGGCCGCTCCCGGATTTTCCATGAACGTCAAGCCATCTGTCGTCGACGCAATCGGCAACACGCCGCTGATCCGCCTCAAGCGCGCGTCGGAGACGACCGGCTGCGAGATCTACGGCAAGGCGGAGTTCCTGAACCCCGGCCAGTCGGTGAAGGACCGGCCGGCGCGGCACATGGTCCTTGAGGCGGAGAAGCGCGGCGAGCTGAAACCCGGCGGGCTGATCGTCGAGGGCACGGCGGGCAACACCGGCATCGGGCTAGCGCTCGTGGCGGGCGCGCGCGGCTACCGCACGATCATCGTCATCCCCAACACGCAGAGCCAGGAGAAGAAGGACGCGCTCCGCCTGTTCGGCGCAACGCTGATCGAGGTGCCGGCGAAACCGTACAGCAACCCGGACAACTATCAGCACGTCGCGCGGCGGCTGGCCGACGAGATGCGCGCCAAGGAGCCCGCCGGTGTGCTGTTCGCCGACCAATGGAACAACCTCGACAACCGCATGGCGCATACGCTCACCACCGGCCCGGAGATCTGGGAGCAGACGGGCGGCGCGATCGACGGCTTCATCTGCGCGGTGGGCACCGGCGGCACGCTCGCCGGGACGGCGACGTACCTTCGCGAGAAGAAGCCCGACGTCGTCATCGGCTGCGCCGACCCCGAGGGGGCGGCGATGTTCAACCTGTTCACCACCGGCACGGCCAAGGCGACCAGCGGCAACTCGATAACCGAAGGCATTGGCTTGGGCCGCGCAACGGCGATCGTGGAGGACGTCCAGGTGGACCGCGCGTACGTCATCCCGGATACCGAGGCGCTGCCGCAGATCTTCGACCTCGCGGAGCACGAAGGGCTGGTCCTTGGCGGATCGTCCGGCATCAACATCGCCGGCGCGGTGCGGCTCGCGCGCGACATGGGACCGGGGCACACGATCGTGACGGTGCTCGCCGACTACGGCACGCGGTACCAGTCGAAGCTGTTCAACCCGGCGTTCCTGCGCGCGAAAAGCCTGCCGACGCCGGAGTGGCTGGAGCGCGCGGTGGAGATCAAAGCTCCATTTGTCGGAGCGTAGAGGGTTTGATCCGCGGCGGCCGGCGGCTAGGATCGACGCCGCCATGACGACCGTCCTCCTCTTTCGCGACGATGCTTACCTTACCGAGACCGAGGCGACTGTGCTTGCGGTCAACGACCGGCGCGGGATCGTGCTCGACCGCACCGTGTTCTATGCGACCGGCGGCGGGCAGCCGGGCGACTCCGGTTCGCTGAGACGCGACGGAGCGCCGATCGCGATCGCAACCGCCGTCTACGGCAACGACAAAAGCGCGATCGTCCACGTGCCGGGCGACGCCGAGCCGCTGCCCGAGCCGGGCGAGACGCTGACCGCCGCGATCGACTGGGCGCGCCGCCACCGCCATATGCGCATCCACACCGGGCTGCACCTTCTCTCGGTCGTGCTGCCCTTCCCCGTTACCGGCGGGTCCATCGGGACCGAGGAAGGCCGCCTCGACTTCGACATCGAGGGCGACGCGCCGCCGAAGGACGAGATCGCGGCGCGGCTGAACGAACTCGTCGTCGCGGACTACCCAGTGACGCAGGAGTGGATCACCGACGACGAACTTGCCGCCAACCCGGCGCTGGTGAAGACCATGAAGGTGAAGCCACCGATGGGGAGCGGCCGCGTCCGCCTGATCCGCATCGGCGACGTGGACCTGCAGCCGTGCGGCGGAACCCACGTGCGCTCCACGGCGGAGGTCGGACGGCTCGCCATCGGGAAGATCGAGAGCAAGGGGCGGCAGAACCGCCGCGTGCGTATCCGCTTCGCGGAATAGCGACAGGGAGTAAGCCATGCCCGCCGACCTGAAAGTGCGCGTGTACAAGGAAGGCGACCTGAGTCCCGCGACGACCGTGACGATACCCGGCGGCGTGTTGAAGATCGCATTCAGCCTCGTGCCGAACCGAGCGGTGGCGGCATTGAAGGACGAAGGGATCGATCTCGACGAGTTGATCAAGCTCTCGGAGAACCCGGACGCGCGGGGCACGCTGGTCGAGGTCGAGGACCACCGCAAGAACGAGCGGGTCGTCGTCTCGCTCGACTAGGCGTGGACGCCACCGACGCGGCCTTGGCTTCGTGCGTTCCCGGCAATAGGCCAGCGGAACGTACGGAGTTCAGCGCCGAAGGCCAAAGCGAGCGCCTGCGGGAAGAGCAGCATCAGGCCGGCAAGGCCCCAGCTGAGGCCAAAAGTGATCGCCAGGGAGAGGCGATTTCGAGGCGCTGGTCCCTGCGCATTTTCGGGCGTATCCGCGTGGGCGGCGATCCGATCATGCCGGCCGGAGGCGTCGCGGCGTTGACCTAAGTCAAGCGATCGGCCGCGCGGCCGGCGCTGGATTGACGCCGCCGAAAGAAACACGGCAAATTGGAGCGCATGTCCGACCGTTCCCGCTGGCTCACATCGGCCGACTGGCTCGCCGCACACCTCGCCGACCCGGACCTGGTCGTCGTGGATGGGTCGTGGCACCTGCCAACCATGGGTCGGAACGGGCGCCGCGAATACGACGGCATTCACATTCCGGGCGCGGTGTTCTTCGACATCGACGCCATCGCCGACACGTCGAACCCGCTGCCGCACATGTTGCCATCGGCGGAAACGTTCGCGGCGATGGTAGGTGCGCTCGGCATCGACGAGAAACAGAAGATCGTCGCCTACGATACGCTCGGGTTCTATTCCGCGCCGCGCGTGTGGTGGACGTTCAAGGTGATGGGCGCGCGCGACGTGACGGTGCTCGACGGCGGACTGCCGAAGTGGCTCGCCGAAGGTCGCCCCACCGATGCCGAGCGGGTGGCGCGCGCGCCGCGCACGTTCCACGCAACGCTCGATCCGCGCGTCACGGTCGATCTCGCAGGTGTTCGCAACGGCATTGCGGCGGGGCAATTGCAACTCATCGATGCGCGGCCGGCGGCGCGTTTCCGCGGCGAGGCGGTGGAACCGCGGCCCAACGTGCGGAGCGGCCATGTGCCGGGTAGCCTCAGCCTGCCGGCGACCGAAGTGATCGCGGACGGGCGGCTGAGGGACGCGGCCGAACTGAACCGGGCGTTTGCCGTGGCAGGCGTCGCGTTCGACAAGCCGATTGCGACGAGTTGCGGCTCCGGCGTCAACGCCGCCATCCTCAACCTGGCGCTCGAGACGCTTGGGGTGAAGGGAAGCCGGCTCTACGACGGGTCGTGGACGGAATGGGGCGGGCGGAGCGACACGGACGTCGCCACCGGCCGTTGAGGCGAGCGGCGGTCAACGGCCCCGGGATGGGTCGCTTGCGCTCAGCTCAAAGGTTCTTCATGAACCGCAAACAGAACGCTGCGAGAACCAGGACGATCCCGATATTCACCATCAGTCGTTCCCACAGGCGTTCCTGAAAAACAGGACATCCACGCCGACGACGACCGCTATCAGCGCCGCCACGTACAGCACGCTCGACACGTTTCTCGTCATCTTGCGGTTGTTCCCATGAACCCGAGTCAGCGGTTTATCAGCCACACGACCACCGACAGCACGACGCTTACCAGAAGCGACGTGGCGATCGGGAAATAGAAGCGGAAGTTGTCGCGCTCGATGACGATGTCGCCGGGAAGGCGGCCAAGACCGAGCCGGCCAAGGTACGGCCAAAGCAGGCCGACGACGACAAGCGTGATCCCGAGGATGATAAGAAAGCGCGGCATTGTCATGAATGTGGGCGCGGGCCGGCGCGGATCAACTCAACGCACGGGCGGGGCGTACTGGATGCCGCCGCGCGTCCACAGCGCGTTGAGCCCGCGGGCGATCTTGAGCGGCGAACCAGCGCCGAGGTTGCGGTCGAAAATCTCCGCGTAGTTTCCGACCGCGCGAATGGCATCGGCCGCCCAGGCGTTGGTGAGGCCGAGGTCGGCGCCGAACGTGCCGTCGGTACCGAGCAAACGTCGGATTTGTTGGCTGTCGCCCAGCCGCAATTGATCGACGTTCGCCCGGGTGACGCCCAGTTCCTCTGCGTCGAGGAGCGCGAAGTGCACCCACTTGACGATGTCGAACCACTGGTCGTCGCCCTGGCGCACGACCGGGCCAAACGGTTCCTTGGAAACGATGTTGGGCAGGACGACGGAATCCTCTGGCTTGGCCAAGGTGAGGCGGAGCGCATAAAGGGCGGTGGCGTCGTCGCTCGCCACGTCGCAGCCGCCGGACTGATAGGCCGCGACCATCGCTGCGGGGTCGCTGACGACGACCGGCGTGTACGCCATGCGATGCGCCGCGAAGTAGTCGGCGAGGTTCGCTTCAGCCGTGGTGCCGCGCTGAACGCAGATCGTCGTACCGTTCAATTCGAATGCCGAGGCAACGCCGAGACCTCGCTTCGCCATGAACGCCTGGCCGTCATAGTAATTGACGCCGACGAAGGAGAGACCGAGCGTGGTGTCACGCGACATGGTCCACGATGTCGAGCGGGCGAGCACGTCGACGTCACCGCGCTGGAGCGCGGCGAAGCGGTCCTTCGCCGAGAGTGGCACGAACTCGACAGCCGTGGGGTCGGCGAAGATCGCGGTGGCGATGGCGCGACAGTAGTCGGCGTTGAACCCGCGCCACTCGCCGCGCGCGTCCACGTCGCTGAAACCCGGCTGGCCGGCCTGAACGCCGCAGGCGACGACCCCCCTCGCCTTCACGTCGTCGAGCGTCGCGGCGCCCGACGCTCCGCCCGCTCCCAAGGCGAGAACAGCGGTCAAGGCAACGATCAGGAGTCGGCGGGGCATCGGCAACGAGGGGTCTCCAAACGACGGGCAGGCGGGGCGACGGTGGATGAGCGAAAAGCCATCTTAGCTCAAACGGTTGGGCCACGTGAGCGGTGGAAAATGCCGCGATTCCGCGCCTCCAATTTGACCTGGTCATCACAGGCGATTATTCGACGGCGATCAAGGCCGGCGCCGCCGCAGTGCCGGCCTGTCACGCCCTCCTCGCGGCGACAGGTCGCCATGTCCGCATCCGACGACGAGAACGAACGCGCGCTGAAGTCGGCGACGCGGGTGGCACGCGTCGGGCGCGACAAGAGCATCACCGGTCCGTTCGTCAACCCGCCGGTGGTGCATGCGTCGACGGTGCTCTTCGAGAACGTCGCGGAGATGCAAGGGCACCGCGCGCGCTACGTCTACGGCCGGCGCGGCACGCCGACCACCGAGGCGCTGGAAAGCGCGATGACCGCGCTCGAAGGTGGCGCGGGAACGGTGCTCTGCCCCTCTGGCCTTTCGGCGGCGGCGGCGGCGCTGATGTCGTGCCTCGCCGCCGGCGACCACCTGCTGGTGGTAGACACGGTGTACGGTCCGGTGCGGTACTTCGCCGACACGGTGTTGAAGCGGATGGGCGTCGAGACGACGTATTTCGACCCGGCGCTCGGCGGCGACATCGCGGGCCTGTTCACCGAGCGGACGCGCGCGGTCTACGCCGAGGCGCCGGGGTCGCTGACGTTCGAGATGCTCGATTTGCCGGCGATCGGTGCGGTGGCGCACGAGCGTGGCGCGACGGTGCTGTTCGACAATTCGTGGGCGACGCCGCTGCATTTCCAGCCACTCGCACACGGCGCGGACCTCGCGATCGTGGCGGGCACCAAATACATCGGCGGGCACTCCGACGTGATGCTCGGCACCGTGGCGGCGAACGCCGCGGCGTGGCCGCAGCTCAAAGAGACGCACGGCAGCTTCGGCACGCACGTCGGGCCGGACGACGTCTATCTCGGCCTCCGCGGGCTACGCACGTTGGCGATCCGCATCACGCGGCAGGCCGAAACCGCGATGACGATCGCGACGTGGCTCGAGGCGCGGCCGGAGGTGGCGCGCGTCCTCTTCCCGCCGCTGCCGGCCGACCCCGGCCACGCGCTGTGGAAGCGCGACATGACGGGCGCGAGCGGGCTATTCGGCATCATCCTCGCCGGGTGGAGCGACGCGGACGCCAGCCGGTTCATCGACGGGCTAAAGCTCTTCGGCATCGGCGCTTCGTGGGGCGGCTACGAGAGCCTCGCGATCCTGGCGCGCCCGGAGCGCGTGCGCTCGGCAACGCCGTGGCGAGCAGAGGGGCCGCTGATCCGCATCCATGTCGGGCTGGAAGACGCCGAGGACCTTATCGCCGACCTCGACGCGAGCTTCGCGGCGGTGGCGAAGGCGCCTGCTTCAGCCGGATAAAACCGCGGTGAAGACGTGCATGCGGACGCGGCGGAGCTTGCGTATGTCGAGTCCGGACACGACGCCTTGATCGACCACCGTCAGGCCGAGGTCTGCCGCCCGCTGGCGGAACGAGGAGAGCTGCGACTGGTCGATGGCGGCCGCGCGGCAGCCGGGCGCATCGAGGAGATCGGCGGCCTGGGCGGCCTCGACCATCCGTGTGCCAGGGCCGGCGACGAACACGATGCTCTCCTCCGGGTAGCCCGATACGACCAGCGTCGGGCCGGCGCATGACGTGGTCTCGGCGACCAGCGCCACGACGCGATCGCTCACGTGCAGGTGGTCCACTTGCGGCAGCAGCCAGCCGAAGAACCCAAGGTGAATAGCCACGGCGCCCGCAACCGAGGCGACGGCGGCAGCGGCCGCCTCGCCCGCGCGTAGCCAGCGCCAGGCGACGAGCGCGGCCGCGGCACCCACGGCGAAAGCGAGGCACGCGGCGATCGGGAAACGGCCGTAGAAGATGAGAAACGCCACCGGCGCGGCGATGGCGAGAAGGATGCGCAGCGTCGCCGGGATCAGCGCGAGCGCTCCAGTGGCCATGCCGGTGATACGCGCCCCGCCCGCGTCGATCGCGATCGCCGCGACCATCGCGACGGTGGGGATGGCGGGAAGGACGTGGTAGGGCAGCTTCACCGCGACCAGTTCGGCGGCGAGCCATACCGGAAGGCCCCACGCGAGGCCGAAAAAGATCGCCGGACGTCTCAGGTTCGCCAAGATCCATGGGGTCGCGACCAGAACGAACCCCATCGCCGGGCCTATGAGCGGTTCGGCCAGGATCGAGTACGTCCCCGGCGGGGCGATCTGCCGGAACGGCACGGCCAGCCGCTGGAGCAACGTCGCGCTCGGTGCGTTTGCCGCCGCGCCGGTCGCGTATGTGATTGCGACCGCGGCGAGCCACGGCAGCGCCAGCACGGCGAGCCAGACGACGCCGGCGCGTGGGTGCAGACGCTTCGTCCAGCCGAGCGAGCCACGCTCCACGCCCAGCACCAAGACCATCGCACCTAACATCGCCGGCGCGATCCACCCGCCGACGAGCACGCCGAAACCGAGCGCAGTCCAGAACACCGGCGGCGAGCGCCCACCCCGGTGGGTCGGCCGGCTTCAGCCACGCGCGCGCCAAGGCACCGGCGGCAAGGGTCGTGGCGAACAGAAGAAGCGTTTCGCCGGATGCGAGGCGGCCGTAAAGATTGACGAGGCCGCCGGCGGCGACGAACAGGCCGGCGAGAAGCGCAGCGCGCGGACGGCCGAAGGCAGCCGTCGTCCACCACGCGGCAAGCGCGGCGGCGACCGCTGCGAGCAGCGCCGGCAGACGATAGACCCAGATCGGCGCGGCCGCGGCCGTACCGGACAGACCGGCGGCGAGCGCGTCGAGCCACACGACGCCGCGTGGCCACCATGTTGCGTCGGCGGTCTGGAGCTGGATGACGGCGAGGTTGCCGGTCGCGACCATCTCGCGCGCGGCCGCGAGATGCGCGGGTTCCGTACCGTCCAGCGGCGGCAGCGCGGCAAGGCCCGGAAGGAGACACGCGAGCGCCACCAGCGCCACAGCGGCGAGGCTCAGTGCGCGCGACTGCGCCAGCCGGTCAACGATGGCGCCGACCGCCGTCCCGGGAGCTGCCGCAGAACTCGAATCTTCGCGCGTTGCCATGCCGTTCCGACGGAATTTCAGCCCCGAAGCGGCGGACGATAACAGAACGGCGGCCGTTGGCGACCGGCCTCGTGCGAGTCTCCACCCTTCCCGGGCCGGGGCTACGCTGATACCCTTTTCGGGATCCTCGAAGATGTTGCGGCGCGGAGGGAACACCGATGCAGGACGCACCGCCGGTCGGAGGATACTTTCTCCCGACCCGAGTCACGCAGGACGCTTCAGGAAAACGCTGGTACCGACGCGGCGTCAGAGCGTTGCGGGTGCTGGCCGGCGCTTTCGTCATTGTCGTCGGTGCGAGCCACGTAGTCGCGGTCGCCGACGCCTTGGACGACGCCAAAGCCGCGTTCGCACGGGGCGCCTACGCGGCCGGCGTGGCGCTCCTGCAGCCGATCGCCGAGCAGGGCGACGCCGCCGCGCAAGGCATCCTCGGTTACATGTACAGCACCGGGAGCGGCGTGCCGCAAGACAACGCCGCCGCGTTCAACTGGTACAGCCTCGCCGCGGCGCAAGGCGACGACGAAGCGCAGTACAACATCGGCGTCATGTACGCCGAGGGAAAGGGCGTGGATCAGGACGACGTGGAGGCGGTGAAGTGGTACCGGCTCGCCGCCGATCAGCGCAACGTGCACGCCCAGCAGAACCTCGGCGTGGCGTACGGCACCGGCCGCGGCGTCCCGAAGGATCTTGTCAGAGCGTACATGTGGTTCAGCCTCGCCGCCGCCCAGGGTAACGAGCGCGCGGCCCGAAACCGGGATACCGCCGCCGGCGTTCTCACCGACGCGCAGGTGGCGGAAGGGGAGCGCCTCGCGCAGGAGTGGATGCCGCGGTAGCCCGAGTGACCGCTGCGCGTCTCGCACGGGCGGCGCGAGATTGGCGACCCCGGCAGGACTCGAACCTGCGACCAACAGCTTAGAAGGCTGCTGCTCTATCCAGCTGAGCTACGGGGCCGATGTCATCGTTGTGCGCCTCCGGCGCTCCTCGCCTGGTCCTTGTCGTCAGTGCGTCCAGGGCTGCGGACGGCCGAAGCGGAAGTTGTCCGCGTAGGACAGCTTCTTGGGCGCCGGCTCGTGCGCTTCGTACACACGGTACGGGATGCCGTTGCGCTCGGCGTAGGCCACCGCCTCGGCGCGATCGTCGAACTCGAGGTGAATCTGACGCCGCATGTCGACCGACGAGGTGTAGCCCATCAACGGGTCGGCGCTCGCCGGCGCTTCCGGCTCGTACTCCAGGACCCACTTCTCCGTGGCGGCGGTCCCCGACTGCATCGCCGTCCTCGCCGGCTTGAAGATGCGCGCAAGCATGTGAAAGTCCTCGTCCAGAACATGGTCGGGGCAGCAGGATTTGAACCTGCGACCCCCTGCTCCCAAAGCAGGTGCGCTACCAGACTGCGCTATGCCCCGGAGCACGGCCCCGGAATCCACCGGCGATCCAGGATCGCCGGGCCTGATTACACGCTCCCCCCCGGCCCTTCAAGCCGCGCCGACCGGCGCCGGGAAGTGTTGTCAGGGCGGGCGCCGCCGCTATACTCCCGGCCTGCCCACGCCGCGCCTTACGTGGGCCATGCGCACCGAACCGAGATTTCGTCGCCGATGAGCCAGAAAACCGAGCGCGCCACACCGGCCGCCGCACCGTCGCGCCTCCCCTCGTGGCTGCCGTTCGTGCTGGCACTCGTTGTGATCGGCGCGGCTGTCGTCGGGTTCGCGGTATGGCCGCGCTCGGACGACACGCCTCAGACGGCAGGCGACGCTGACCGAGCCCGGCCTCGTGACCAAGGTCGAGTCGCTCTACAACGACATCTACCTCTACCGGCAGGCGAACGGGAACTTCATGCTCTCGTTCGGAGCGAAACGGCTTCGCTACGTCGAGTTGATCGTCAACCCGAACGACGAACTCGAACTGCCGGTCTTCTACACCGCAATGGTGGCCGCCGCCCTCGCCTATGCGACCGAGCTGAAGGACGCCGCCATCATCGGCCTCGGCGGCGGCCGCACCGCCTGGTACCTGCACAAGTCCGTGCCCGAACTGGATTTCAAGGCGGTCGAGCTCGATCCGGCGGTCGCCCGCATCGCCGAACGCTACTTCGATGTGCGGCCGGAAAAGAACTTCGACATCGACATGCGCGACGGCCGCGTTTATCTCGCCCGCACGCGACAAGAAGTACGACGTCATCCTGATCGACGCCTATCGCGGCCCGTTCGTGCCGTTCCACCTGCTGACCAAGGAGTTCTACCAGTTGGTCGCCGCAGCACCTGAAGCCGGGCGGCGTCGCGGTCCAGAACGTCGAGCCGACGACCATGCTGTTCGACAGCGCCGTCGCCACCATCAAGGTCCGCGTTCGACACACCTGTCTTCTTCGCGCGGCGACGGCAACATCGTCATCGTCGCCTACAACGGCCCGGAGAAGGACGACGCCGACGGTCGCCCGGCTCGCCGCCGAACGGCAGGCGAAATACCACTTCCGCTACGACCTCCCGAGATCTCTCGACGCCGCTTCACACCGGACTGGAACGAAGCGACCGAGCCGCTGACCGACGATTTCGCGCCGGTCGAGTATCTGAAGGCGATCGAACGCCACAACGAGAAGCAGACCGGATGAGCGGTCGCCGCCGACGCGCATGCCGCCGCTCCACCGCCGCCTCGCCGTCAGGCTCCGCGCCGCGCTGCTCGTCGTCGTCGACGTCGCGACGCTCGGCTTCATCACGCTCGGCTTCGAGATGGTGGCAAGCCGCATCCTGACGCCGCTGTTCGGCAGCGGCATCTACACCTGGGCGACGATCATCTCGATCGTCGTCGCCGGCCTGATGGCCGGCTACTTCATCGGCGGCGTCGTCGCCGACCGCTTCCCCACCTTCGCGTTCGCCGCGATGATCAAGCTCGTCGCGGCCGCCTACCTGTTCGTCATTTTCGCGATGGCGGCGGGCCGCTCGAGACGCATGATCGACCAGATCACCCGGCGAGATCACGGCGCTGTTCGCGAGCGGCGCGATCGTCTGCTTCCCGCCGCTGGTCGTGCTCGGCATGTACTCGCCGCTCTCGGTCCGCCTGCTGCTGCGCGAGCCGGGCGACGCCGGCAAAATCTCCGGCGGGCTGTTCGCGATCTCGTCGCTGGGCAACATCGTCGGCATCATCGTGACGACGTTCGTCCTGATCCCGTCGATCGGCACGCGCGCGATCACGCTCAGCTTCGCGGTGTTCCTGGCGGCTCGGGATCGGCGTCGCTGCTGGCGCGCGTCACCAACGCGACCGCCGGCAGACTAAAAGCCGCCGGAATCCAGCGGAATCCGAGCGACGTTCGTCGCTGCAGCGGCCTCAGTGGGACGAGAGGCCGCCGCCGATATCCGGGCGGATTTCCGCCGCCATCAGGCCCTTCGGACCGTCGCCGAAGCGCACCAGCACGACCTGGCCCGGACGCAGCTCGGTCAGGCCGTAACGGCGCAGCGTCTCCATGTGGACGAAGATGTCCTCGGTGCCCTCACCGCGCGTGAGGAAGCCGTAGCCGCGCACGCGGTTGAACCACTTCACCACCGCGCGCTCCAGCCCGCTGGTCGGTGTGACGGCTGTGTGCGTGCGCGGCGGTCGTGAGCTGCGGCGGACGGATCGCCGTCGACTCGTCCATGCTGATGACGCGGAACGCCTGCAGACCCTTCGGTCGGTTGAGCACCTCGCAGACGACCCGCGCGCCTTCGTAGGCGGTCTGGAATGCCGCCACGACGCAGACAGGTGACGTGCAGCAGCACGTCCGCCAGCCCGCCGTCGGGAATTATGAAACCGTAGCCCTTGGACGCGTCGAACCACTTGATGACGCCGGTGATCTCGATGAGATCGACCGGCGCCTCCTCGTGAGCTCCTCACCAAGTGGTAGTTCGGAGAGACCTTCGCCCCCATATGTCACGCCCCACATACCGCATCTTTCGGCTAGCCTCGCCGAATCCTGTTGGCAAGCATAGCATCCAGCGACGTGCGAGGCTAGGCCATAATTCGCTTTCATGTGTGCGTGCGGTGCACATCCTGTGTGGACGAGCCACACTCCGCGAATTTGCCGTTTGCGCTACGGACGCTTAACGTCGCGCACATTCATCAACCACGCAACGACCGGAACGATCCGATGAAATATCTGCACACCATGGTCCGCGTCAGCCGACCTCGACGAATCGCTTCACTTCTATCGCGACCTGCTCGGTCTGCAGAGAAGTGCGCCGCACCGAAAACGAGAAGGGTCGCTACACGCTGATCTTCCTCGCGCCGCCCGGTCAGGACGACGCGCCGATCGAGCTCACCTACAACTGGGACCCGGAGGTTACACCGGCGGCCGCAACTTCGGCCACCTCGCCTACGAGGTCGACGACATCTACGCCTTCTGCGACGCGGCTGATGAAGGCCGGCGTCACCATCAACCGGCCGCCGCGCGACGGCACCATGGCCTTCGTCCGCTCGCCCGACAACATCTCGATCGAACTCCTGCAGAAGGGCGCCGCCCTGCCGCCGAAGGAACCCTGGGCGTCGATGCCCAACACCGGCGCCTGGTGAGGGATCGCGGCGTTATCGCGCTTGTGGGGCGACCGGCCCTCGCCTCTATAAGGCCAGCCGCCCGCGCCCTTCGTCTAGCGGTCCAGGACGCCGCCCTTTCACGGCGGAAACACGGGTTCGATTCCCGTAGGGCGCGCCAGTGATTTCAACGACTTAGCGTCGTCCGCGTCCGTCGTGTCCAACAGTTGGCCAATATACGGGCGTGGACGAGAGGGGGACTCAGTATGAGCGATGCGCCTCTCGGAGAGCGGTTTTCACTCGCGTACGGCCGGAGCGGTGAGCCGACGTCCTGATAGCCCTCGGATGCGGCGGCGGTTCGCGGCGCTTGTTGCACAACGAGAGGCTGATTTCGGACAATTAGCGGAGCGACCTCGGTGAGTCAGTGCAAGCCGAGCAGGGAGTCGATCTTACACGCTACATGGGCGGATGGGCATTCCGAGCGCGGAACGATCTTCAACTTGGTCGAAGTTAACCTCGCCGACGTTCGGAGCTTGCGAGACGCCTTGCTGTTTCGAGCTTGCAAGATCCCCCGGTCGCGCGCGGCATTGGCTGGAAGGTTCGGAGGATTTTCTCGAGAGCATGTTCGCTATCGGGTCACGATGAGGCGGTGTTCGCTCGCCATCGACGAGGAGTTCGAGGGCAGGCTGCGGCCATATCCGCGCTGATGGTGCCGGTATGCGCGCTCTCGCGTTTGACGCACTCGATGAGCTGCGTAGACCCGCCTCGCGGCAAGGAAGCTATCGGGTCTTCTCGGCTGCGAGGGGCTGTTCTGATGTTCCCCGGCGCTCGGAGCGAAGTGGAACACACCTCGCAGTGGAAGGTTCACCGATGAAGCCGCGCGCGGGCCTAGCTCCGTGGCTTTCAAGATGGGTTAAGCTCGCCACTACGCACGAACCGAACCACGCGGACCCGAACGAACCGCCGCTGGAGTGCCGTCATGCTAGTGAGCCAAGGCGCGGCTTGGCTGCGGTGGCTGGCGGGATCGACAGACGCAGCGTGAATGGCACCGGTTCTCGATGCAGTTGGTGGCCGACTACGGCAAGTGGTTGGTGGCGACCATCGCGGCCGTCCTGCTGGGGGCGTCTACCTGATCGAGTTCGTCGACGTCGGTCGTCGACAAGATGCCGGCTATCTGGGCACTGGTAGCCGGTCTCGTCCTGATCTTCCTCGCGAGACTAACCGCGTGGGCGAACTGGGGAGCGAATGCCTCGCTCGATGCTCAGTGGAGCAACGCGAACATGCTTGTGAATCCTGCGGCGTGGCCGAAGGACGATCCGCGGTTGAAGCGTTGGATCTACGTGACCGCGTGGGCGTCCATCGTCTTCGGACTTCTCGCCGCGTTGTGCATTCCCTTGGCCGCCGCGCTGGTCACCCTCTGAATTTCGTAAGGATAGTCGCGTTGCTTGCCCCTCGACAAGCCGTGGGGCGTGGCGCGGGCCGCTGAACGCGCGACCATGAGAAGCCGGCTAGTTGCTCGACTGCCCCGTCGTGGGCGATGAACTCAGCCAACCCTTCTCAGCGAGCACCCCCGCCGCGAGGCCGATCTGCCGCGGAGAAAACCGCCTCTTGCGCTCGTTCCACGCGTACGTCCGCGCGACGGTCTCTTCGAGAGTCCTAGCCCCTTCGTGCGTTGCCACCCAGTGGACCGTCGCCAGCAGTTCCAGGCCGAATGGCGACTTCGAACCCTTTGACGAGGTCGACGACCCGGTCGAACCTTCGCCGCGTGCCCTCGTGGTGTTCCAGGAACTGCTCAGCGTCCTTGACGGCTCCGGGCACGAGTTCGAGCTGCTTGTTTGGCGCGTCTCCGCCGTCCGCGTAGCCCGACACGAGGTGCCCCTCGACGTCGTTCAGCACGTGGCGGAGGTTCTCGGCGTACGGGCCGTACGGCGCCTTCCTGTATCCAAGTCGCAGCGGCTCGCCCGCCTCCTGCATGAAGTACATGAGCTTGTGGACTTCGAGCAGCGTGACGAACGGGTCCATCAGCCCGCCGAGGTACCGGTTCATCAGGCGCGACGAGCGCGGCGCGCCCGGGCGTCATCTTCGGCACTTCGCGAGACTTGGTCGTCAGCCGGCGCACAGTTCGGCTCGAAGACGACCACCCGCACGTCCCGGAAGCTCGCGCAATCGCCGCCTCGATGCGCGGACGCACGTCCGCCCAAGCCAGCCCCCCGAGACCAGCTGCCAAGCGGCGGGATGCGCCATCGATCGGATGCCGCGCTTCGGATTTCCTCGACGAGCGCCCGCAGGCCGGTCTCGATGTCCTCGATGCGGCTCTTGCCGCGCCAGTGGCGCTTGGTCGGGAAGTTGATGATGTAGCTGCGGGTTCGTCAGCTGGCCCGTCTCGAAGACGAACATCCGGCCGGGCTGCGACCTCGCTCGCGCGTGCACGCGTGCGCGTACGCCTTGAAGTTCGCCGGGAAGGCGCTCTTGAACTGCAGTGCGATGCCCCGTCCCATGACGCCGACGCAGTTCACGGTGTTGACCAGGGCTTCCGTGTCCGCCTGGAGTATGTCGCCGGTCCTGTATTCGATCGTCATCGGCCCCTCTCCCTCAATAGTACCATTCGCGCTTCACCTTGACGGGTGGTCGATGGTCGGCGTTCGCGAAGGATCGCGTCGCGCGAGCCCCTACGGCCTCAGAGTGAACGCCGACACCACGAATTAGGTCCCACGGGAATTTACCGTGCACCAGAAATTCCGCCATCTTGTGGTCTCGGTCGGCCCTCCAGTTATTGGCGCGGATCGCGTCCCAGTCGAGGCGGTCCAGGCTCCGCCCACGTTGTGGTAGAAGTCCGCCGCGCGGCTCGCCGCGTTGATGTCGGTGAAGGCACACGGCTGGTCGTTCTCGTCCGCCCACGCGATCACTTCTTCCAGTTCCGCAAACAAGTGCACCACCGGACCCTGTCCATCACGATAGGCGACGTTCGATGGTTCCGCCTGCTAATCACGTAGAGCATGACCGACCGTGGGCAGAAATAGAACGGCACGTACTGGCCGACGGTGGTATCGGGGTGGCAGGACACCGGCAAGATCAGAACGGTCGGCCTTGATCTCTTGGTCCCAATCGCCGCTGCCTTTCCGCTCGATCATGACCGCCGAGTTCGGCCAAAGGAAGCCGTCCTCGACGATCGACGGGAGGTTGTCGACGTGGACGATGTGGAAAATCTTGGGGTGGGCGGGGACGGCCATCGCGCGCCACCACAAAATCGGTTTTTCACCGCGTCAACTCCAACAAAGAATGGTGACGGCCCACCGGTAGTGAGCTGAAACCCCGGTGGGCCGTCGGGTGCGCTAGATCGCGGCGGATGCCGACGCCGTGACCGAGGCGGAGCGCCTACCGCGCGGGAAGGGACCAACGCGGGGGCAGTTATCCGAGACGCCGGAGGCTGGAACGGCGGCTCGGATTTCGTGCGGGCGAGACGAAGCGCGCCCGTGAAGAGCGCCCGCCGCGGCGCTGGAGACCGACATGCGGCGGGCATATCCGGGCCGGAAGGCAGCTTACGGCCCGAATTTCTTGTGCAACTACTCGGTGTCGCCGGAGCCGTTGCTCCAAACGCCGCCGCGGTAGTCGGTGCAGCCGACGCCGAAGTCGTAGACGCAGCGGCTTTCAGTTCCGAGCGTGGTCCACCCGTCGCGGGTCTCCATCTGCGGAGCCGTGCGGTCGGCGAGGTTGGCGTAGCTGACCACCTCCGCCTGGGCGGGGTCGGCGAAACCACCAGTCGTCTCCGTGATGCGCGGCTCGACCAAAACGCGGAGGCGGTCGACGAACACGTTGACGTCGGTGACATTCGCCGCCTGGATCGCGGTGACGAGCTGCTCGGCCATCGTCTCGTTTTGCGGACCAACCAGGAGGAAGCGCGGCTCGACGATGATCGGCGTCGTGCCGTCGATCCCCTTCTGCTCGCGCATCTGCCGACGGGCGTAGGACAGCGCGCTCACGCCGGTGCTGAGTTCGGCGGAGATTGCTGTTGTGCGCGGCCGAGAACACCTTCTCGCCGTCCTGCGTCATGGTCGGACCGCCGTCCTTGATCTTGGCGAAGATCAGGTCGGCCTCCAGCGCCGCGGCGGCCTGGGCCCAGGCGCGGATGGAGTCCGCGAAAGCGGAGAGGTCGTCATTGATCAACGCGGTCCGGCTTATCGAAAAAATGCGCGCGTACGTCGCGAGCGAGAACGCCTCAGCCGCCGACGTGCGGCTGCCGTACGTGACCTCGCCTCCCTCGGGCACCTCAAGCAATGCCGGCATCTCGCCGAGGCGCGCCACGGTGATCGAGCGGAAGTCGTTGGCCGTGCGCCGGCGGGCGATGAGCTTCAGTGGGCTCTGGGCAGCCTGGAAGGCGTCGCCCAGCACGCGCCTGCCCGTCGCGGTGAGGAGAGTGGTGAAGTCTGACGTGGTGTGGTAGCCGCCCTCCATCCGCGGGGCGAGGACTTGGTTGACCAGCCGGTCCTTGACGAAGGACTTGGGCTTCACGCCGTTCGCCTCCATCAGCTCAACGCCAATGTCGAGGATCGACTTGCCCTCGAACCGCTTCGCCGGCGACTTCGGGTCGATCGGCTGGGCGGTCATGCGTGAATGAAGGAAGTCGACGACGGCCGTCTCGATCGGGTGCGTGTTGTCGGCGGTGCCGATCGCGGCCGGGATGACCCGGTCGTCGGCACCGCTCTTCTTCGCGATCATGTCGATCACGAGGTCCTTGGCACGCTCGACGCTGCCCTTGGCCTCGGATATCACGTTCGCGATCTGTTCTACCGGGTTGGCGGCGCGGCACCGCTCAAAATCTGGGCGGTCGCGTCGAGGGCCGGCGCGGGCGGCGGGGTGGGATTCGGATTTGGGTTAGGCATCGAAGCCTCCTGTGTGAGCATCGCGAGCACAGTCGCGGGCGCGTTCCGGAAAAGTGAGCGAACGTCGACGTTGAGATTCCACGACGCACGCGCCGGCGCGTCACTCGACGAGGAAGCCTCCTCGCGGCTCACACCCGAGAAGGCGTCGACGGCCTCCTGGGGGTTGAACGAAGTCCCGTTCGCGATCGCCTGTCGCAGGTCGGCACGCGACCCGCGCCAACGGCGCGCGTAAATCTCTTCGGCGGAGGCGTCGAACTTGTCGAGCACGGTCGCACTCTGTTTGCGCGTTGTCGAAGTCGCCGAGCGTCATCGCGTGAGCCGGAATGGATCATGACGAGGCTGCCCGGAGCCATCGCGATCGAACGTGCGCCCATCCTGGCCACGCTCGCGGCTGACGCGGCGAGGCCGGTGACGCGCGCGTCTACGCGCCCGTGGCGGCTGATCGCGTCGTGCGCGGCTATGCCGTGGGAGGCGAGACCGCCGGGCGAGTTGAAGAGCAACGCGACGTCCTCACCCGGATTCGCGTCTAGAAAGTCCTGGAGGCGGCCGACGAGGTCATCGTCGACGACGTTCTCGAAGCGGAAGGTCGGCAGAAGTCACCATCTCGCGCGGCTCCCTAGTCGATGGCCGTGCTGGCCGCGGGCATCGCGGCCAAGGCGTTGGCCTCGGCGCGAATTCTGCGCGCACACGGCGCGGACGCAGCCCACGACGAGGCCAGGGGGCAGGCCAGTTTTCGCCGCGACGTCTCCGACAGTGTGGTCGACGCCGGCACGGGTTTCCTCGACGAGGTCGTGGAACGCGCGCTTCAGGTCCTCGTCGCCCTCGACGACGTCCTCGACCTCGCCCAACGAGACCGGGTAGCCGTTCTCGATGCGCTTCAGGAGCGCGGCGACGGCTGGCGTAGGTGTGATGTTAGGTGTCATGGCATCTCTCCAGTCAGCTCGGCGGCGCGGCGACGCGCTGCTCTAATCTCAATATAGATTTGCGCCGCCGAGCTGAAATTTGGCGGCTAACCGACGGGCCCCTCGTATGTGCTCAGTTCGACGAGCGCCTCTCCGACCGCCAGCGAAACCAGCTTCTGCACCTCCGCCGCGTCGTCCTCGACGGCCACGATCGGGGCGAGCTTCACCGGAATCGCGAGTAGCCGCGCGCGCACACGCGTGAACACGTCCACCAGGGCCCGCTCAACGTCGGCGAGCAGCACGGCGTCGCCCACGACGAGGCGCTCGCGCGCCTCGATAAGCCCGGCGCGGGCGTCGGCGAGGCGCTGGCGGTGGTCGCGAAGCGTCTTCGGCGTGCGGGCCTTTGCGGGCGGCTTCGGTGCGTCACATCGGGCGGGAGCGGCAGGTACCGCCGCGTCGTCAAAGTCAGACAAGTAGCCGAGGGCGGCCGGACCTCGGCATCCAAAACGCGCTGGCACTCGACCGGTTCGTCGGCCGCGACCAAGGCGGCAGTTACCGCCGACGGTATCGCTTCCAGGCGCACGCGGACGCGGTTCGGCGACTTGCGGCCAGTTCCCGCGGGCATGGTCTGTCGCGACTGCGCTCCGGCGATGTTCGCCAGTTCCCGCTCGGCCCGGTCGGCGCGGGCGGCGGCGAGGCGGACCTCCGCGCCGAGGCGGGCCCGGTCTCCCTAGGTCGAGCCACCGCCGAACGTCGTCAGGCGTGAAGAGCTTGCCGGCGCTGCGAGTAAGCTTCTCGGCGCTGACCAGCCGGCTGACTTGGCCTGGTTTCACGCCGAGTAGACGGGCGACGTCGGTGCGGGATAAAAGAGTGGCCTGGGCGTCCATGCGAAAGTCCCTTTCTACTACGTCGGAACGGCGGAAATCCGCCTTGTTTTTCAGTGCCTTAGGGGCGCGGCCTCGGTATTTAACCCTGCGGCTAAACGCAAATCGCGGCTTCGCCCGACCCACATTGCACCGGCCCCAGGGACAGGACCCGACGTACCGGGGGGGGGTGTGGCCGAAGGGCGGCCCGGTCGCACCGGACTTCCGCACATAAGATAAAGTCGCATGTCGCAACGGTCGCAAAGTGAGACTGAAACGACTGAAACGACAGCGATTAGTGTTCACACTCGTTCCGAGCATGAATCAGAGCACGTCTTCAGGCGCGGTCGACGGTGCCCGTTCGAGCCTCATCACGCCCTTGTCCGGCGTCGCGCACTCGAACCGAAATCCGCGAGCCGCGAACCATGGACCTCGTTTATTCAGCCAA
Source organism: uncultured Alphaproteobacteria bacterium (assembly GCA_963749755.1). Taxonomy (GTDB): domain Bacteria; phylum Pseudomonadota; class Alphaproteobacteria; order Rhizobiales; family Kaistiaceae; genus JBBDMC01. The sequence goes on along the minus strand of CAVVOK010000001.1, from coordinate 156,100 downwards.
TCTAGGAGGGCGACGTACACGCGCGGCCGCTCCTTCCGAAGGCGAGCGCCATCCCGATTACGGGCGAGGCGCTGGCCGTCCCAGCCGAGACGGTACGCATTCCCTTTGGCACGAGGGCGAAGCCGTAAGCTTGCCCATTCCACGGAGCTGCACCTTCGGCGATCGGCAGGATGAACACGTCAACCAAGTCGTCCGGCCCGATGTGGCCTACGGGTTCCCAGTCCCGTCTCAGATCGGCCATACGAATACTCCTTCAACTCGAACAACCCAGTGCTTCGCGCCTAGTGGACCTTCGCAAGGTCTATGGACACGCCGCGCCCAGTCCGGTCCGCGTAAGCCACCAGCGGCAGCGGCGCGTTCCCCTACGCCCTCCTAAGGGAGGGCTGGGGAACGCGAGGACTGGGACGTGGCGCTAAGCCCTTGCTTTGGAACGTTTTTCATCGATCTGACACACTGCCGTTCCGAGTTCTTCCCAGTAACGCTTGGATTTCTATAATATCCACGATATCAACGACTTACGTGGATTTCTCCGGTTCCTTTTCCCAGTCTTCGTCAGTTCTGCGCCAGTTCGAGCTTTTAAACTGACGAACCTACGCCGCCTCTCGCGCACGACGCCACGCCGCGGCGGCCTCGACGCTGATCAAGCGCCGCTTTCCGACCTTCATGATCCGCGGGCCCTCGCCACGCTTCATCAGTGTGTAGAAGTAAGCGCGACTGATGTGGTGCGCCTCGCAGAACTGGTCGACGCTGAGCGCGCCGCTGAACTCGGTGACGGTGACTTGAGACATTGCCTGGGTCTCCAGAGTTGTTCATCTGGAGTCTTATATAGGCGGGACTGCGGTCAGTTTTTCCGCGATAAACAGGGGTGTTTTGTCCGGGAAATTACTTTAGGCCGCGCAGAACCGCCGCCACCTCGACGCCCCAACGCTCGGCGGCGATCTCTTTCGCGCTTGGCCCGTCTTCGCTATGTCTGTTCTTCCGCCTGTACCAGCGTAGCCATATTTCGCGGATGCGCCGCACGTCCGCGACGGCGGCGGCGATCCTCCGCTCGCGCTCCGACAGCGACAGGAAACCTCGCCGTGGCCGGCCGCGCGTTCGCGGCGGCGCGTTGAGGTACGGAGCGAGGCCCGTGTGCAGCGAGCGCAGCGGGACGAGGTCTCCAGCGTCGGCCGCCGCCGTCGCCACGTCGGCGAAGGGGACGTCGCGCGCTTCGCGCCGGCCCGACCGAACTCCTCGTCCGCCATCGCGTCGAGCTGCTCGTTGCACCAGCGGTCATCTCGCGGGCTCCCGCTTGTTCGCGCCGCCATCGCGGCCTCTTTATCTCGTGCCCTCCGCGTCCGACGCTTCCCAGGTGCGCCGAACCTCGGCGCGTTCGCCTCGATCTGCGCGCGGACGTAGTCGGGTGCCGGATGCGCCGTAGGTGCGCTCTGTGATCTTGACCGTCGAGTGGCCGAGGTTCCGCGCGACGATCGGCAACGGCATCCCGCTCGACACGCTCAGCGAAGCCCAGGACCGACGCAGGTCGTGGAACGTCGCCGGCGGGCTGATCTTCGCCTTTGGCACGCCTCGGCTCATGGGCCGGGCTGCTCCGCCTTCCGCCACGGCGCTCCGTTCGCCTTCAAGAACAGGACCTCGTCCCCTGCCCTGCCCTTGGCCACCCCGCGGAAGAACTTCGCGCCGTCGGGCGACAATACGACGTGGCGCGACTTTCCGGACTTCGACTGGCGCACGACGAGCGTCCCGGCGTTGACGTCGAAGTCGTCCACGCGCAGCCGGGCCAGCTCGCTCAACCGCGCGGCGCTTTCCAGCGCCCCGCGGACGAGCCGCCTGAAGTCGTCCGGGCACGCCTTGAGCAGCCGGTCCGCCTCGTCGACCTCGACCGTCAGGTAGCGGTGCGGGGCGAGTCGAGCCCCGCGGAACGCCTGGACCCGACGCCACGCTTCGTCACTGGCGACACGGCCGTCACGGAAGGCGAAGTTCACGCGGCGCGGAGCGTGTTCAGCATCCGGTTCGCCGTCGCCCGCCGGCGGCGGACCGCGTCCTCGTCCTCGGAGTCGAACTCGCCGAACCGTGGTCCCTGCCCGTCGGCGGAGCGGAGCCGCGGCGGGGCCTTCGCCAAGTCGACCGCCACTTCCGAATCTTCTCCGCCGTCAACTTGGAAGCGTCGAGGCGACCGAGGACCGGGAGGATCAGGGCGCTCGCGCGCGTGCGCGCGTCGCGGGGCCGAGGACTTCCCCTCGTCCTCAAGGTGTCGCAGGTACGCCTCGACGGCCTCCGCGACCGTGTACTTGCCCGTCACCTCGCCCGCGGGCGTGGTGCGCGCCGCGTAGAGCGCACGGGCCTTCTCCACCGCTTGGTGGAAGTCGAGACGCCGACGCGTCGGCGTCGTTCATGTCGTCCTCGGCTCGCCCGATCGTCTCGACCCGATACTTTGATCGCCGACGTAGGTACGCGCGACCCACACGCCGCCTCGCGCGGACCGACTCGAGGCCGACGTGCAGTCCTTGCGCGACCGCGCGGTAGTACGGCTTCGCTCGCGGTGCCAGCTTGCGCCGCTCCGCCTTCGAGTTGAGCGACCGGTCACGCACCTTCCTCGCCATATTGGACAACTCCTCGCCCAGCCGCCCAAACGCGGCGGCGTACCCCAACATTTGTCCAATATACGTGCGTGGACGATATTGGACAAGTCTGGGCAGCCCTGTACCAACGCTAGTCCCTGCAATGGTTTCGCGTGGACAATGGTGGGCGGAAGTGGACGCTAACCGCGCCCTTTCACGGCGGAAACACGGGTTCGATTCCCGTAGGGCGCGCCAGCTAGATCAACTCGTTAGCGCGTTCGTCGCATGGTCAGACATTTCGCGGAGGCGGGCGATGTTGTCGGCCGGTCCGCAGGCCACCTCAAACTCGTTTTCAAATCTGGCAGTCACTCCCGGCGGCTAGCGCGCCGTACGCTTTCCGCGAGGATGGCCAAACATCCAACCAGGAGCGCGAGAGCACCCCAAAGCGCCGACACGGCCGTGAACTTGACCACAGCCGTCACTGCCGCGATCAGGATCAACGACAATAATGCCAAAGCGCCATCGTCGATGAACATGCCGACGACCTCGTTGTAGACCAGTCGAACGAGAGTCATCGGATGGTCTCCACCGCATTTGCGGACCCAGCTTGGTCCGCTCCCAACCAGCGCACGAGCCCAAGCGACGCCGCGCCGACGATGATGAAGAGGCCGATCAGCGAAAGGTCCGCGCCCGGCCAGTCGGCGCCGATGCCTTCACCGGTCCAGAAGATACCGAACGTCGTCAGCATCAGGCCGACAACGAACTTGAGCGTGTTTTCCGGCACCCTGGAAAGCGGGTGATGAACCGCCAAACCGATCGCCATGACGACGACGAAAGCGGCGAGCGCACCGAGCGACGCGTACAACGTCAGCCCGTGCGTTGTGCCGACCGCGATGACGATGAATACCACCTCGACGCCCTCGAGGAGCACCGCCTTGAACGCCGCCAACCCGGCGAAGTAGTCGGCGCGCCGCTCCTTGGCCTGACGATGGAGCTCCTCGGTTTCGTCCGCAAAAGCCTTTTCCTCGTCGTGCATCGCGATGACGCCGACCGCTCGCAAGATCGCTTTGCGCAGCCAGCGCATGCCGAACAGGATCAGCAGGACGCCCACAACAAACTGCAGCACGTGGATTGGGATCAGGCCCAGTACGGGGCCGAGAACGACGACCAGGGCCGCCAGCACCAAGAGCGCAAGCCCGCTTCCGATGAAGGCGGGCCGCCAGCTTTGGGTCAGGCCAACAGCGAGGACGATGGTGAAGGCCTCAACGACTTCCACAAGGGACGCCAAAAACGCGGTGGTGACGGTGGTGGCGATTGTCGTGATGCTGGTCAATCGAATCTGTCCTTGTTCTAGCGCGTCAGAACGGTGCAACGCGCCGGCGGCAGCGAGAACGCCAACTCCGTGCCGGCCACCGGTGGTTCATGCCAATCGAGCCGTACCAAATGGGGGCCGATGCTGATCGAGATGCGCCAGCATCGCCCCTGAAAAGCCCGCGACACGACCGTGCCGCACAAACCTGTTCTCGGGATGGCTGGCCCGGGGACGTGCGTCCTCAGGTCGGATGACAAGAATGCCCTCGCCGCTGTGGGGACTGGGCGTGCGCAGCGGTGGGGTATCAACGTCCGCGTCCTATCCCAGAAGCGCCGGCGGCGGAAGAGTTGCGCAATTGCCATGGAGGCGCGATCATTCCTCCCGCTCGAAGGAGCGGGCAAGGGGCGCAATCGATGACGTGCGTCGCTGCGCACGTCCGATTCCACTTCAGGGCCGCGTCAAATCCCACAAAGGAGTTGCTCATGCGTGCGGTTGTATTGGCTGTGTTCGGTGCTGGCCTTCTCGCAGTCGGTACCGTCACAGCGTTGGGTGCTGATGGCGAAGTGTCGGTTGCCCGTGGCCTGCAAGTGTCGATCGTCGGCGGATGCCACGATTGTCACACCGTGGGTTACAACGAGACGAACGGAATGATTGATCCAAACACGGCGCTCAAAGGGAGCCCGGTTGGTTTTCAGGGCCCGTGGGGTACGACGTATCCAAAAAACATCAGGTTGCTGGTCGCGTCGGTGACGGAAGATCAATTCGTCACGTTCGCGAAGTCATTCAAGCGCTTACCCCCTATGCCCTGGTACAACGTGCATGCCATGGATGAGAGTGACCTGCGCTCCCTCTACCAGTACGTCAGCTCGCTAGGGGCGCCTGGCGATGCGCCACCCCAGCCGCTGCCGCCAGGCGTGACACCCCAGACGCCCTACGTGGTCATGGCCCCGCCGATCGTCCCGTAGTCGTAGGTTCCAGGCAGAAGTCGCGGCGTTGTCTGCCATGTCGATGCCATGGCGGGCGGCTCGCTTCCGGCACCTCCCCCGAGGCGCTCCAGAAGGCAAGAACGCACGTGGTGCTGCCGACCATCGCGCGGGGTCCTCATCGTGCTCCGCCGCTATCCTGGCGCGGTATGCTGCATAGTGGATATGCCCAGCGACCGCTCGCGAGACAGGCGCAGCGAATTGCCGACCACGAGCAGGCTGCTCAACGCCATGGCGCCGGCCGCGACCATGGGGTTGATTGCCCCGGCGGCCGCGAGCGGCACCATCAGCGCGTTGTAGGCGAACGCCCAGGTCAGGTTCTGGACGACGACCCGCCGCGTCCGGCGGGACAGGCCAACGAACCACGCAACCAGCGTGAGATCGGGACGCATCAACACGACATCCGATGTGTGACCCGCGACGTCGGTGCCACTGCCCATGGCGATGCTCACGTCCGCCTTCGCCAAGGCGGGTGCATCGTTCACGCCGTCGCCTACCATCACGACCTTCTCGCCGCGGGCCTGCCAGGCTTGGATGCGTTCCGCCTTGCCCGTCGGAGTGCAGCGTCCATCCGCGTCGGCGAGGTCGAGTTCCTGGGCGATTGCGCGCACCGTGCGGGGATGATCGCCCGACAGCATAGTCGCGCGGATGCCACGCGATTTGAGGATCACAAGGGCGTCGTGCGCGGATGGATTGGGCTCGTCGCGCAACGCGACGAAACCGACAAGCTCGCCGTCGCGCGCGACCCACACGATCGTGTCGCCTCGGTCGGCAAGGGGCAACGCGTCGTCTTCGAGGAGGCGCGACTCGTCCGCGCCGACATAGGCTCTCGAACCAACCACGAGGCGAAAATGACGACCGTTGGATGAAACGGATGCCGCCACGCCTTGTCCCGGTACGGCCTCGAAATCGCGAACGGTGACAGTGCGGGGTGCATTCGCGACTGCTTCGACCATCGCTCTGGCGACCGGATGCTCCGAGTGTTGCTCCACGGCGGCGGCCAGCGCGAGCAACTCCTCCCTAGATGCGGCTGAACCTTCGGCGACTACGACGGCGGTGACGCTCATACGCCCGTTCGTCAGCGTACCGGTCTTGTCGAAGACGACGCGGGTGGCGTGTCCTGCGGTCTCCAGGGCCGCGAAGTTGCGCACGAGGAGACCCCGTTCGGTGGCGCGCCCAAGGGCAATCGTGAGCGCCAGCGGCGTCGCCAGACCGAGCGCGCATGGGCAGGCGACCACCAGAACCGCGACCGCCGCGAGCAGCCCATCCGCCAGGTCGTGAGCGATCAGCCATCCGCCGAGGAACGTGACGAGAGCAGAGGCAAGCACGAAGGCCGCAAACCAGCCCGCCGCCGTGTCGGCGAGTCGTTGGACCGGCGGCTTCACCGCCAGCGTCCGCTCAACAGTGCGGACGATCTCCGCCAAACGCGTCTCGTTCGGCGCGTGCGTGACAGCGCACTCGACGGCACCATGCGTCGCGAACGTTCCCGCGAACACGGCGTCGCCCGCGGCCTTGTCGATTGGCGCGGATTCTCCGGTCAGAAGGGCTTCGTCGAAAGCAGCGCGGCCGCTGAGGATGCGGCCCTCGGTCGGGGCGCGCTCGCCCTGCTTGACCAGGATCACGTGGCCGGGGGCGAGCGTCTCCGAACGCACCTCGCGCCATGTCGCACCGTCTCTCAGCCAGGCTGTGTCAGGCTGCAGGCGAAGAAGGCTACGGACGCTCTTGCGCGCGCGCCCGGCGGCCATCGTCTCGAGATGGCGGCCGAGCACGACGAAGACCGTGATCATCGCGACCGAGTCGAAATAGACGTGGCCGCCGCCGACCGCGGCGACGTAGGCGCTGTAGCCGTATGCCGAGAGCGTCCCGAGCGCGACCAACGTGTCCATCGTCGCGGTGCGGCCGCGGAACGCCAGCCAGGCGCCCCTGAAAAACGAGCTGCCACCGTAGAACAAGAGCGGCGTCGCGAGCAGCCAGGACAGGTACTGTACGGCCCGGGTCTCAGGTGCGTCGCTCGTACCGGCCGCGTATGCCGGGTAGAGCAGCCCCACGGAAAGGCTCATCACCTGCATGCCGAGGGCGATTGCGGCGACGAGTTGCAATTGGCCGTGGTTCTCACGAGCGCGGGGACGTCTGCGTGCGGCGTCCCCGATCAGGCGACCCTGGTAGCCGAGGCTTTCGAGGGAGCGGACCACGGTCTCCGCATCGGTGAGTCGGGGATCGAACCGGATGCGGCCACGCTCAAGCGGATAGCTAATGACGGCCGCCATGATGCCTGGTTGCCGGCGCAGCATGCGCTCGCTGGCCTCGGCGCAGCCGGGGCACGACAGGCCGGTCACGGCAAAATGTGCCGTAGCACTTCGCGCGGGCGCTAAGGCGCTCAGGCGAGAATGATCTGCGGCTTTCTCCGGTTGCAGGTCACTGAACACGCCCGCCTTCCCTCCCCTACGTGCGCGTTAATTGCGGCGGTCAATCAACTTCCTCGTACACGTGAACCACCAACGCTTCCGGAGAAATGCTGTTTGCGAACTCGGAAAGGACCTTGGCTTCCGCCAGCCGTGAGTCACGATGAGCGAGAAGATCGTCCCATGTCTCCCACACGCTTTGCAGGACGACTTCGACCCGGTCAGAGCTGTCGACGGAGTTCATGGCGCGCGACGCGATAAAGCCGGCGTGCGCGGGCAGCAACGTGCGCAGGTACCCGACCACGCGTTCGAGGGAGGCGCCGACGGCAAGCTCGTCGAGCCGATCCGGAGATATGTCGAACGAGACCTGATACACGAACGCCATCGCCTAACCTCCCAAAGTCGGCGTCCAGTTCAGCACGAGATACAGCAGCCACCATGCCAGCACGGCCGGTACCGTGAGCTTGATCATCGTCGGCAGGCCACCGCCCGCCTCTTCGATCTCGCGGGCGAACACATCGATCAGGCCGTCGGGGCGAACCTCCTCGTGCTCGATTTCATCGGCCTCGTCGCGGTGACCACCGCTGCCCGGCAGGATGCGAGAGATGTGAGGTACCGCGATCGCAAGCGCGAAGGCGATGAGCGCGACGGTGCCCCCGACGACCCACACGACTTCGCTCCAGAAGTCCATGACGTTCCTAGTCACGGTGGCTACCCGCGTTCTTGCTGTCGTCCGCGCCACGGTCGCGGCGCTTTCGTCCGGGCCAAGGCGCCGGCTCCTTTTCCTCCAACATGCGGTATTTCGCCTGCTCAACGTCGCGAAACTGGCCACGCCGCCAGCCCCATACGAGAAGCGCGACGGCGGTGCCGGCGACCAGCGCCATCCAAGCGACGTTGAGCCACATACCGAGAAGCATTACGGCGTGGCCCCCTGCGCATTCGACAAGGTTTGCACGTATGCCGTCACATTCCAGAGGTCGGCCGAGGTCAAACGGCTGGCGAACGGCGGCATGATGCCGCCTGGCACGCCGTCGCGCACCCGACCGAATATCGAAGCGAGGTTCGTGCCGGCACCGAACGGCGGCGGCGCGGCGCTGGGGCTTCCCAACGTGCCGAGGCCGTTGCCGGCGCCCGTGGCTCCGTGACACACCGCACAGTTGTCGGCGTAGATGTCCTTGCCGCGTTCGGGTGAGACGGCGTTGCCCGACACGCTGGCCCAGCGCTCCGGGCTGAGCGTGGCAAGATCTGCGGGAACCATCGCATTGTCGGCACCGGGGCCCAACGGAACGCCCTTGATGAATGCCTGCTCGACGAACTTCACCAGGCTCCAGCGATCCTCGATCGAGAGCACTTCGCCCCAGCTCGGCATTGCCGTGCCCTTGATGCCGAACGTGATCTTGGCGAAGAGCTCCGCGCGGAACGCATCGTCCACCTGCCGACCGCCCCAGTTGTGAATGAAGTCGGCCGGAAGCGTGAATAGGTATTGGCCGTCGGTGCCACCGCCATCGCCCGCGAGGCCGTGGCATTCAGAGCAGCGGTTCATGAAAAGCACCTTGCCGCGTTCGACGGACGCGGTCGCCGGCATCGTCTGTGACTTGTAGATGTCAGGAAAGTCGAAGTCGTTGCCGCGTGGCGGCTTGCGTAGCGGCGTTTCGGTCTGGGTAAACAGGCTGCGGATATAGTGCACCAGCTTCCAGCGGTCCTCGACCGAGTAGCGGCTCTTCCATGCCGGCATCGCGCTCCACGGTACGCCTTCGCTGATCCGCCAGAAATAGTCGTCATCGCGATATGTGGGGCTGTCGGTCGTGCCGTACGTGGACGAACTGAAGTCCGGCGGAGGCGGCTGCAGCCCGGCCTTGAAGATGCCCTTTCCGGTGCCGGCGTAGCCATGACAGGGCGCGCATTCGCGCGTGAAGATGTGCTTGGCGTCGTCGAGCGCCTCGATGGTCAGGGGCACGGGGTTCGTGAGCCCCGCATAGTCGCCGCTCGGGTGGCCGCGGTTGGCGTCACGCATGGCGGGGTGCGCGAACACCTGCTGGATATAGCGGATCACCTTCCAGCGCTGCTCCACGCTGAGGCTTTGTTTCCACGGCGGCATGACGGTGCCGGGCACGCCTTCCGACACGTGCCAGAACCACTCGTCGTCGGGCATGGACCGAAAAGGTTCCTGCGTGAAATCTACCGGCGTCACCGCCAGCGTACCGGCGTAGGTGCCAAGACCGTTCCCTGCCGTGCCGTGGCACTCCATGCAGTAGCCAACGTAAACCTCCTTGCCCTCCTGCATATCGGCGGCGTTCCAACTCCGCCAACCGTCGACCGCCCCTTCGGAAGCGCCTGATGGCGTCATCTTCGGATAGGGCAGCGGGTCCGTGAGCCCCGCGTATTGTGCCGGTGGCGTGATCATGCGTTCGGCGGCGACGCGGTCGCCCAGTGAAAACAAATAGTCGGCGATCGCCGCGAGATCGTCGTCGGACAGAAAGTCGTAGCTCGGCATGATCGACAACGGGGAGTACTTGCGCGGGTCCTTCAGGTGGTCGATCTGCCACGCTTTGCCGCGCTTGCGACCGACGTAGGACAGATCCGGGCCGGTCCTCTCCGAACCGAGGATCAGCGGATTGTCGAACGCGTAGTCGCCGCCCTGCGACACCGGACCCATCGCGGTATCGGCGTCGCGCACGTATTGGGTGTGGCAGTAGTTGCAGCCGTTCGCATAGAACAGCATGCGCCCGCGTTCCTGCTCCGCCGTGTAGGGGTGCGCGATAAAAGTCGGCGCCGGCGTCCAGATGAGCGTGGGCACGAAAACGACCACGGCGACCACCGAGAAGAAGACGATGAGCGCGCCACCGACGATGGTGGCGAATGTCATGCGCATCGCTTCAGGCCCTCGCCTCGGCGGGCGCTAGGAGCGGCGGCCGCGTGACCGCACGTGGTCGCAAAACGGTGGCGAAAATGTTGTAGGCGAACAGAACGAAGCTGGCGACGATCAGCGCGCCGCCGACGGCGCGTAGCGCCATGAATGGGCGTAGCCCCGGCAGCACGCTCCACACCGGCAAGCCCTGATGCACCCAGGCGGCGCCCTGCACCAGACCCGTCAGCATGAAGCCGGCGAAAAAGAACGCGAAACCGATGACGTACAGACTGTACTGCGCCTCGGCCAGCGTGCGGCTGTAGATCCGGCAATCGAAAATGCGCGGAATGGCGTAGTACATGCCTCCTACGACGATGGAAGCGGCGCTCAACAGAAGCCCCAAGTGAGCATGGCCGGGCACGTACTGCGTGAAATGGGTCAGCTCGTTGATCGCGCGTAGCGCCTCATGCGTGCCCTGGTAGGAGGCAAGAAGGTAGGCGGCCCAGCCGGTCAGCACGAAGCGCAGCGGAATGCTGGTTAGGAAACGCCCCCAGTTGCCGCGCATGGTGAGGTAGATGTTGGTCATGAACGCGATCACCGGCAGAAGCATGCCGATGCTGTCGGCGATCGAAATGGTCTTCAGCCAATATGGGATCGGCGCCCACAGCAGGTGGTGTCCGCCAACCCCGGTGTAGAAAAACGCGATGCCCCAGAAGGCGAACAGCGACAGCGCGTGGCTGTAGAGGGGCGTGTGCGTCTCTTTCGGCACCACGTAGTAGATCACCGGCAACAGGCCGGTGGTGAACCAAAGGCCAAGGACGTTGTGGCCGTAGAACCAGCCGACGACCGAGTCGTTGATGCCGGTCAGCGCGCCCGTGGGCGGATTCCACATGACGTTGCCGATGAAATAAAGCATCGGCATCCAGATCACCGTTCCAGCGATGTACCACAGCGATACGTAGAGCTTCGTCTCGACGCGGTGGGCGATCGTCATGGTGACGTTGAGACAGAGCAGAAGCAGCACGACGAGAACGGCGACGTCGACGGGCCAGGTCAGTTCCGCGTATTCGCGGCCCTGGGTGTGGCCGTTGAGCAGCCCAACGATGCCGAACAGCAGCGCGCCGTTCCACAAGACGACGCAGGCGTTTGCGAGTCCTTCGCTCCACAACTTCCGGCCGGTGAGGCGCGGCACCATGTAGAGCCATACCCCGATCATCGCGGGCGACAGGAAGGCGAACATGGCGGCATTGGTGTGTGCCTGCCTGAGACGGCCGAATACCAGCCAGGGAATGCCGCGGAAGAGATCGGGGAAGACGAACTCGAGGGCGAGCACGAGCCCCATGACAACGGCGACGACCAGCCACACGGTGGCCGTCAGCATGAAATTCACGCTCGCACTGCCGTATCGCACCATCCGCCCCCACCCGAGAAGGCTGACGATATAGCACCTCAGGTCGCCGCGCTAAACGACCGGGAACAGTTCGCCAAATTTTTCGGAATTCCCGTGAGTCCGGTCGGGCCGAGTGTACTTTGCCGCTCGGTTTAGTTGATCGAAGGCGGTCCTTCAGGTCGGGGCCAGGGAACCTCGTCCGGCGGCGGGGCCCGCGCAGCTGACGCGAAGCCGGGAGTTGCGCGCTCCAGTCGTCCCCGATGCGGTGCACTTGAGTCCGCGTCGGACCCGAAGCCGCCATCGTCGAAGGTCCACCCACTTCGTATCCGCGCCAGCGCGTCTCCGTGGGATTGCCGCAGATTTGCCGCCAACCCGGCATTGTCCCTCCAGACTCCGGTCATGATTTTTCGGGATATTCGCGCGCGGCGAGAGGCCAAGCGCCGCCTTCTTCGATCGAATTTTTTCGTCGCTTACGCTTTGCGGGGGAAGCGCAATCGATGCGCGAAATTGTTGTGAGCGCCGCTGTGGCGGTGGCGAGAGCCAGCACTTCATGAGGAAGCCGAGGACCGACGCCGGGACGGTTGTCATCCATTGGGTGATGGCAACGGGGTTTGTGGCCGTCGTGGCGACGGGCCTTCGGATTGCCTCCGACGAACCGCAACTACGTTGGCTCCATCAGTTCGATTCGATCTTGCCCGCGGAGAACGTCTGGTACCTGCATGTTGTAGCTGGTCTCGGGTTCGGGGCGGCATTCGTCGGCTACCTCGTCTATATCGCGGTTGCCCGCCTCGGTAGGCGAACGCGGGTCGATCGCGGTCGCTGGTCAGCGCTATTTCGCGCCGGCAAGCCACGCTGGTCGGCGGTCGGCGCGGTCGTGGTGTGGACCGGCGCAGTCGCGTTCGCCATCGAGATCGCCAGCGGAACGCTTCTCTACTTGGGCTGGGCAGGGCTCCCGCTGTCACTCCATCGCGACATTGTGTGGTTGTGCCTCGTGTTGCCGCTGATCCACGTCCTCGCGCACCTACTCTACGGGGGTGTCCCGCAAGTGTTGCGGATCGTCCGCCCGACGCGTCTCGTTTCCCCGCCTCGCGAGCCGGATGTGCTCGCGCTCCTCGCGGAACATGTGCAGATGGTCGACGATCTGATCAGATGTGACGATCTGAAGGCGGGACGCCAACCGCGTGCCAGCGTCGGCCCAGGCGCGGAAGCACCGGAGGCGGGCCGTCGCCGTCCGCTACTGGCCGGAGCAATCGCTGGCGTGGCTTTCGTCGCCATGGGCTGGAGCGTCGATCAGGGCTCGGGAATGCGCCTGCTCGTTCCCGCCATTCGCGGCTTGAACGCGAACGACGTGAACGCGAACGACTCCCGCGATCGACGGAGACCTGTCCGATCCGGTCTGGGCATCGGCGCCTCCGGTCGAGGTCCTAACCGATCAGGGTGCGAACTTCGCCGGTCTCGGCGTCTCGCGCGTTCAGGTGCGCGCCGTGCACGACGGCCAGCGCATATACTTCGCGTTCACGTGGGAGGACCCGACGCGGTCGCTCAAGCACCTTCCGTTGATCAAAACGACCGACGGCTGGCGCGTGGCGAGGACCGATCCGGTTTCGGCGCGCTAGGAGCGCTACTACGAGGACCAGTTTTCCGTTCTCCTCTCCCGCCCGACCTTTCCGATCGTCGGCGCCGCGATTCACCTCTCCCCGCGGCCGCTGCCGAATGAACCAGCCAGCGGCAGCGGACGAGGTCTGCACTTTACGGACCCGAGCGGATTGGCCGACGTGTGGGTTTGGCGGGCCGATCACGGCGGCCTCGTCGGCCATGTTGACGACGCGCACTTTACGGGACCGAAAGAGCCCACACGCGCGCAAGCTACCGGCGGCGCGCCATACACCGGCGGCTTCGGCGTCGACGACGGCGACGCGTGCGCGGCGGACAACGTCCAGAGGCGGCCCGACGGATCCTTCGTTCCGCTGCGGCTGCCGGTCGATCCCGACAGGGTGGAGGCCGCACTGGGACAGATCCGAGAAACGCCGGAGGTGAGCGACGACGACGGGAGCACGTGGTGGCTTGATTTGGCCGACACGGTACCGTTCTCGAAGGAAGCGGAGCAGACAATCCCGGTCGGAGCAATCGTCCCTGGCGTCGTTTCCACGTGTCGAACGCCCGGTCAGGAGACCGATGTTCGCGGTGTCGCCCGCTGGGCGGCGGGTCGATGGACGCTTGAGGTTCAGCGCCGGCTCGACACGCGTTCCGACCAGGACATTCGAATTGAATCCGGCGTCGTGATGTGGGTGGCTGCGTTCGATCACGCGGCAACACGCCACACACGTCATCTTCGACCCATAACCCTGGAGCTCCTGTGATGCGCAAAACGCATTCGATCACCGCCAATGGCACGTCGTTTACGGCTCGCACGGGCGAGTTGATTCTCGACGCCGCGCTCGCGAGCGGCGTAGCACTTCCCCACGACTGTCGCGCAGGCAGGTGCGGTTCGTGCGTGGTGCGCGTTGTCGACGGAGTGGTGCTGGGAGGGCAAGCGGCGCAGCGAAAAACGATCTACGCATGCCAGGCTCGCGCTCTCGCCGATCTTGTCGTCGAATACGACGACCCGGGTCCGGTGGACACCTCCTCCGCCCGCGTTGCCTCACTCGCCAATCTCACGGCAGACGTCGTCCAAGTCGGGATCGCTCTGGACCGGCCGATCATTTATCGGCCCGGGCAATATTGCCAGTTCAGGTTCCTAGGCTATCCGTCGCGCTGCTTCAGCCCGACCCTTCCCGCCGACGGATCGGCAACATCGGCGGACATCACGCTGCACGTGAAGCGTGTTCGCAACGGTCGCGTCTCAACGGCCCTCGGGCGCGAAATCGCGATTGGCCATCGTCTGCGCGTGGAAGGTCCGTTCGGCAACGCCTACCTCCGCGCAGGAAGCGCCAAGCGCTTGGTTCTGGTTGCCGGCGGCACCGGATACGCACCGATCCTCTCGGTCGCCGCGGCGGCGCTTGCCGAAGACCACGCTCGCCCCATTGACTTGATCGTCGGTATGCGGAAGGCGGCCTCTTTCTACATGGTCGAAGGGCTGATCGGTCTCCTGCGGCACCCCAACGTGAGGATCATGGTCGCGATTGGCGATCTCAAGGAGGAGCAGAGCGAGTTCATCCGGCGTGGCGAGCCTTCCAATTTCCTTCCGGCGCTCACGGGCGACGATGCGAATATACGCGGCCGGCGCACCGGACATGGTGAACCACGTCGGGCAACGCGCGGAGAGTGCCAACGCGGAGTTCTATTGCGACCCGTTTGAGGCCGCGGTCACGGGCTCCGATGGATGGATCTCGCGTTCGGCCCAGTACGTCAGCGCGCGATGCGGCCAGTTGAAGCCGCGTTTGGTCGGCAGGATGGTGGCCGCCTCCAACACCGGGGCGTGGTAGCGGACACGCCGCCCCCGCCGAGGGTTCGTCGCGGCCGCCGCGGCAAGCAGATCGCGGCCCCGCACCCTTCGTCTAGAGGTCCAGGACGCCACCCTTTCACGGCGGAAATACGGGTTCGATTTAGGGCGCGCCAGACCGCGAACTGGACCACGTCTATTCGGTCATAGGCGCGTTCGGCAGAACCGGAGCTACAACTCGGCCTTGGCGGTGGGGCGGAGCATCTTCCAGTTCTTGTAGAAGAGGGCGTTTATGCGCCCGACCAGCAGTTGAACCACCGACACCATGCCGCTGAGCAGCCCAGGAAAGGGCGTTGGGCGAATGATGTCCAAGAACACGCAATAGCGCCGCCCGTCGCATTCGTTGACCGAGCGGTGCAGCAGCGTGTCGTCGAATATGAAGAGCGGATCGTCGTGCCAGTAGTGTTTCTCGCCCTGGCATTCGATGAAGATCTTGTCGCTCTTGATCGGCGTCAAATTGTAAAGGACCCGCAGCGTCATGCGGAGCTGTCCGAAATGGAAGCTCGTGCTCTCGTGACCGGAGAAGACGGATACGGCGATCGTTCGGACGAAGCGGAAGTCGCGGTTGAATTCTTCGATGTTGTGCGGGTTCTGCTTGCCGTACCAGGTGTAGACATACATGCCGCGCCGGCCGCTCTGGAAGCTGCGGTCGATCTCGGCGATGATCTCGTCTTTCCTGGCGCGGAACGTGTCGAGGACGGTTTCGACCTCGGCGCGCCATTCCGGCGGCAAATCCTTCAGCTTCCAGATGCCCTTATTGGGGTAGGAGATGAGGTCGACAAAAAGGTTGAACGGCGCGAGCAGCCAGTTCCACCGCCCGTGGCTAAGGAAGTAGCGCCAATAGAGATGCGGTGTACGGCCCTTGTGGCGCAGCACGTCGGCGAATCCGGCGGCGATGTAGAGAATTGCGACAAGCGGGACGAAATAGAATCCCAGCCCCAGGAGCGCCGCCACGACACCGTTTCTGGTCAGCTCGTGCCGCTGCCCCCTGGTCAAGGCCGCCCCCTTCGCTCAAGGCGAGAGGTCTCCGTCGACCCCTATCGTAGGATGGGTCGCCACAATATCACGCAGCGTGGCGGAAGTCGCTCGATCATCGACGACGCGACCCGACAGCCACACCGGGCTCACATCGCAAACGTCGTAGCGGCCGAATATCCGATATCGATTTCGCGCGATGACGCCGTATGCCGCGTCGCGGATCGTCTTTGGGGCGATGCGCAGGACTGAGACCCACTGCCAACGTGGCAGCTTCGCCGGACGGCGATCGCGACGCCGATGTCGACGAGGCTGCTGACCACCGTGGTCGCAGTCGCCAGCGGTGATGAGAAGCCGTGCGATGGCTGTAGGCGGTCCGGTCGTCGGCCGCTTTGCCGGGAATTGAGATGTGAACGAAGAGCGGTATGTCGTCTCGCGCGGCGAGCGCCTCGGTGTCGTGCCAAGCTATTCGGCGTTAACGGTGTCCCTATGACGGCGAGGCGCCCCGGCCGGGGAACCGGGGCGCTTCGTTACACAGATCGCTGCCGGCCATTTGGGGGCGGGTGGGGGACAGGCCCGGCAGTCGGTGTGGACACCGTCGCACGGAAACCGTCCGCATCTTTATGACGAATAGGCCCTTCTCCCCGCAATCCACTGTATGCACCTATGACGAAGACGTGCCCGGTTCGGCCGCGTCGACGATCCGAAGCGTGGGTTGCCGGCGCTCCTGCCACTGATCGATCGACAGAGTCCCGGCGAGATGTACCGCGAGGCCGCGCCGCGCGGCGAGCGCCGTCCCGAGCTGCGAGTCGGCGCCGCGGAAGAGCATCGCCTTAAGCGTCGCGCCGTCGTCGCCGGCAAGCGTCGCGCGGAGGTGGCCGTTGCCGACGGCATCGACGTAGGCGAGCCGGTGGGATGGGAAAGCGAGGATCGGTTCCGGGTGACCGGCGCCGAACGGACCCGCCTTCTCCAACGTCTCGATCAAATCGACGGTCGCGCCGCGCGCGCTGAGCGCGGCGTCGATGGGAAGGCCGCGCAGCGCGCCCGCCGCACGCACCTTCGCGCCCAACGCGTCTTCCAGGAATGCGCGGAGATCGCCGAGGCGCGACTGCGCGACGGTCAATCCCGCGGCCATGGCGTGGCCGCCGCCTTTGACGAGAATGCCGCGATCGACCGCGGCGCGGACGGCGTGGCCGAGATCGACGCCGGGGACGGAGCGCCCGGACCCGGCACCGACGCCGTTCGGCTGGAACGCGATGGCGATGGCGGGACGCTGAAACCGCTCCTTAAGCCGCGCGGCGATCAGTCCGACGACACCGGGGTGCCAGCGCGGGCTGGCGGTGATGAGTACCGCCGGCCCCTCCCCGCCCGCGATTTCGGCGTCGGCCTCGGCGGTTGCCTCCTCCAGCATCGCCGTCTCCATCGCCTGGCGCTCGGCATTGAGCCGGTCGAGCTCGGCGGCGATGCGGGCGCACTCCGCCGGATCGTCGCTCGCCAGAAGCCTCGCGCCCAGCGCGGCATCGCCGATACGCCCACCGGCGTTGATGCGTGGGCCGAGGAGAAAGCCCAGATGATAGGGCGCGACGCGCGCCCCGAGCCGGGCAAAATCGGCGAGCGCGGCGATGCCGCGGTTCTCGCGCCATGCGAGGGTCAGCAGACCCTTGGCGACGAGGGCGCGGTTGAGCCCGACGAGCGGGACGACGTCGCAGACCGTGCCGAGCGCGACGAGGTCTAGCCACTGCAGCAGGTCCGGCTCCTGCCGGGCATCGCCGTACCAGCCGCGCTGGCGGAGCAAGCGGTTGACCGCGATGACGACCAGGAACGTGACGCCGACAGCGGCGAGGTGGCCAAGGTCGGATAGATCGTCCTGGCGGTTGGCGTTGACGATGGCGGTCGCCGCCGGGAGGTCGGCGCCGACCTCATGATGATCGACCACCACGACGTCGAGACCCAACGATCGCGCTTCGGCGAGGGCATCGAAGCTGGTCGAGCCGCAGTCCACGGTGACGACGAGCCGGGTGCCCGCGGTCGCGAGCGTGCGCATCGCCTCGACGTTCGGGCCGTAACCCTCGAACATGCGATCGGGGATGTACACGTGCGGATCGAGGCCCTGGTGGCGGAGGAAGCGTGTCAGCAGCGCGGCCGACGACGCGCCGTCCACGTCGTAGTCGCCGAAGACCGCGATCGCTTCGCCCGCCATGACTGCACCGGCGATGCGCGAGGCCGCCGCGTCCATGTCGGTCAGCACCGACGGATCGGGGAGCAGGGTCTTCAGGGTCGGATCGAGAAACGCGGGCGCATCGTCAGGCGTGACACCGCGCCCGGCGAGGACACGGGCGACGATATCGGGCACCTGATGGCGCTGCGCGATGGCGAGTGCCGCGCTCTTTCCGACGGCATCGAGACGCTCCACCCAGCGGCGGCCGGTCAACGAATGTGCGACGCCCAGGAACGCGCGATCATCGCGCGGGGCGGACGCCATGTCGGCGATTGCGGTCGCGGGCATGGTTCGGTCTTAGCCGATTCGCGGGCGCGGGGGCGCCGCGGCGAGGCCCCTTCCCACTCACAGGGCGTCGTCGAACTTGTCGAGGTCCTGGTGGTCGGCCTTGATCCAGCGGACGGTGCGGGACGACGAGCGCATCACCACGGTGTGCGTCGAGATCGAGCGCGGCGAGAAGCGGACGCCGGAGAGCAGGTTGCCATCGGTGACGCCGGTGGCGGCGAACAGGACGTCACCGCGCGCCATCTCGCCCATGTCGTATTTGCGGTTGAGGTCGGTGATGCCCATGCGGCGGGCGCGGGCGCGCTGCTCGTCGGAGTTGATGACGAGACGGCCCTGCATCTGGCCTCCGATGCAGCGGAGCGCCGCGGCGGCAAGAACACCCTCCGGCGCGCCGCCGATGCCCAGGTAGATGTCGATGCCGGTCTGCTCGGGCTCGGTGACGTGGATAATGCCGGCGACATCGCCGTCGCCGATGAGGCGGATGGACGCGCCGACGCCGCGGAGTTCCTCGATCAGCTTGGCATGGCGCGGTCGGTCCAGCACGCATGCCGTCACCTCGCGCACCGGCACGCTTTTGGCGGCGGCGATGGCGCGGATGTTGTCGGAGGGCGGGGCATCGAGATCGACCAACCCTGGCTCGTAGCCGGGTCCGATGGCGATCTTTTCCATGTAGACGTCCGGCGCGTTGAGGAGGCTCCCCTCCTCCGCGATGGCGATGACGGCGATCGCGTTGGGCAGGTTCTTGGCGCAGATGGTGGTGCCCTCGAGCGGATCGAGGGCGATATCCACCTTGGGGCCGCGCCGCGAACCGACCTCCTCGCCGATATACAGCATCGGCGCTTCGTCGCGCTCACCCTCGCCGATGACGACGGTGCCGTGGATCGGCAGGCGGTTGAGCTCGCGCCGCATGGCGTCGACGGCGGCCTGATCGGCCGCCATCTCGTCGCCGCGGCCGCGTAGCCGCGCCGCAGCGACCGCCGCGCGCTCGGTCACACGCACCAACTCGAGGGTCAGGATTCGGTCCAGCGGCTGCCCACGTTTGGACAGGCGCACTTCCTCGTTCATCTGCGGCCTCCGCACGGCGCCCCTTCGGGTCAAGTTAGGGGCTCTATCCTTATCATCTGTGGATCGCTGGCAACATGACCATCGGCCTTGATCCCCTCCAAAGCGCCGCGAATGGCCGCTTCCGTGGTCTCGTAGGTAATCATGATGACGGGCTGGGGCGCCTCCGGCACAGGGTGCTCAGGCGCGGCGGTGCGCGGCGCGCGGCGGCGCTGAACGATCGATTCCAGCGAAATCCGGGCGTCAGCCATGCGCTTGGCGATGGCCGCGAACGCCCCCGGGCGGTCATAGACCGACAAGCGGATGTAGTAGCCGCCCTCGTGCAGCCGCATGCCGGCGCGGCGGTAGGGCTCCAGGCTCGAGGCCGGCCGCCCGAACGTGCCGACACGGATGCCGCGGGCGATATCGACGATATCGCCCATGACCGACGAAGCCGTCGGGTCGCCGCCGGCCCCGGGGCCGGAGAGGACAAGTTGGCCGACGAAATCGCCCTCGACGGCAACGGCGTTGGTGACGCCATCGACCCGGGCGATCGCTGAGGATTTCGGCACCATGGTCGGGTGCACGCGCTGCTCGATGCCGCTGTCGGTGCGGCTCGCAACGGCGAGGAGCTTGATCGTGTAGCCGAGCTCGTCGGCCGCTTCGATGTCGGCGGGGGCAATCGACGAGATGCCCTCGACGTAGATCGCGTCGAAGTCGATCTCGGTGCCGAAGGCGATGGCCGTGAGCAGCGACAGCTTGTGCGCGGCATCCTGGCCGCCGATGTCGAAGCTCGGGTCGGCCTCGGCGTAACCCAGGCGTTGCGCTTCGGCCAGGCACGCGTCGAACGGCAGACGGTCGCGCTCCATGCAGGTAAGCACGTAGTTCGACGTGCCGTTGAGGATGCCGTAAACGCGGCCGATCGTATTGCCGACTAGCGCCTCGCGCAGCGTCTTGATGATTGGGATGCCGCCGGCGGCGGCGGCCTCGAAGTTGAGGCTGACGCCGGCATCCTCGGCGGCGCGGGCGAGCGGGATGCCGTGGGCGGCGAGCAGCGCCTTGTTGGCGGTAACGACGTGCTTGCCGGCGGCGATGGCGGCGTCAATTGACCCGTGCGCGATGCCATCGGCGCCACCGATCAGTTCCACGAACACATCGTTGCCGGCGTCGCGGGCGAGCGCGACGGGATCGTCGAACCATGGGAAACCAGAAAGATCCACGCCGCGATTCTTGCCGCGGTCGCGGGCGGAGACCCCGACGATGGCGATGGGACGGCCGGCGCGCACGGCGAGGTCGTTGCCGTGGCGCTCGATCAGCCTGACGAGCGACGAGCCGACGGTGCCGATGCCGGCAACACCGATGCGCAGCGGAGCGTCCATCGCCAGATATTCCCGCTCAATCGGCCGGCGGGTGCCGGCCGTGTGCTCGACCCTTTGCCATGAGGCGACGCGTCAGCGGCGGGCGGCCGGCATGGCGACGACGTTGTGCAACGTCTTGTCGGCCGATTCAAGAAAGCGGCGAACGTTGCGTGCCGCCTGGCGGATGCGCTGCTCGTTCTCCACCAGAGCAATACGAACGTACTCGTCGCCGTGCTCGCCGAAGCCGATGCCGGGCGCGACCGCGACATCGGCCTTCTCAATCAGCAGCTTCGAGAATTCGAGCGAGCCGAGGGAGCGGAATTTCTCCGGAATCGGCGCCCAGGCGAACATCGAGGCGCGTGGCGCCGGAATCGTCCAGCCGGCGCGGCTGAAGCCCTCCACCAGCGCGTCGCGACGGCGCTTGTAGGTGGCGCGCATCTCCTCGATGCAATCGGTCGGACCGTTGAGCGCCGCGGTCGCCGCCACCTGGATCGGGGTGAAGGCGCCGTAATCCAGATAAGACTTCACGCGGCCGAGCGCCGCGATCATGCGGTCGTTGCCGACGGCGAAGCCGATGCGCCACCCGGCCATGGAGAAGGTCTTCGACATCGAGGTGAATTCGACGGCGACGTCTATGGCGCCCGGCACTTGGAGGATCGACGGCGGCGGGTTGCCGTCGAAGTAAACCTCGGCGTACGCGAGATCGGAGAGGACGATCAGCTCGTGACGCCGCGCGAAGCTGATGAGGTCGCGATAGAAATCGAGCTCGGCGACGTGCGCGGTCGGGTTCGACGGATAGCATACGACCACCGCCAGCGGCCGCGGGATCGAATGCATGACCGCGCGCTCCAGCGCGTGGAAGTAGTTCTCGTCGGGGGCGGCCGGGAGCGCGCGGATGACGCCGCCCGCCATGAGGAAGCCGAAGGCATGGATGGGGTAGCTTGGGTTCGGGCAGAGCACCACGTCGCCCGGTGCGGTGATGGCGTGGGCGATGTTGGCGAAGCCTTCCTTGGAGCCGATGGTGACGATCACCTGGCTGTCAGGGTCGACCTTCACGCCAAAGCGGCGCCCGTAGTAGGCCGCCTGCGCCCGGCGGAGACCGTTGATGCCGCGCGAGGCGGAATAGCCGTGGGTGTCCTCGCGGTGCGCGGTCTCGGCAAGCTTCGCGACGATGTGCGCCGGCGTCGGCAGGTCCGGGTTGCCCATGCCAAGATCGACGATGTCGGCGCCGGCCGCGCGCGCCGTCGCCTTCAGGCGATTGACCTGCTCGAAGACGTAAGGCGGCAGCCGCCGTACGCGGTAGAATTCCTGCTTGTTCTCAGGCATGGCCCCTGCCCCAGCGTGCGCTCAGGGTCTCAAAATGGGCGGAGGCGGCGATGGCGCACAGTCGCCGCTCGCGGTTTGCTGCGGACTGGCAGCATTGGACGCGCAAGCCGTGGTGGCTGACCGTGGTACGGCGGCCTGCTGGCCCCTGGCAAGTGCCTCCAGCTCCGCAATGACGCGATCCTTCTCGTCCGGCGTCAACAGCTTGGTGCTGGACTCGGTCGTGGGCTGGGCGCCGCCGGCCGTGGTCGAACCCGGCCGGGGAAGCGGTGGCGCCTCGGCCGCCGCGGCAGTCTGCGGCGCGGGACCGCTATCGACCAGCACGGCCGGCTTGACCTCAACGGGGGCGCCGGTGGTCGCGTCGGTCGAGGACAGGACCAGGGGAGCCGATTTCGGCTGAGCAAAGTCGCCGCTTGTCAGCGCACACCCACCGGCCGCTGCGGCAAGGATCATGGTCAGCAGCACCGCGCCGAATCGGCGCGCAATTGCGGCGTCGAGAATTGCACCCATCTTTCTGTTACGCCCCGTTTGATACATAGCGCCGCTCAGTGTGCAATTTGGCAACCCATTGTGACCAAAAAGCGTGCGAAAATGGGTTACTGACGCCGTACGATGCGGGACGGTAAATGGCCAAGGACGGCAACAACAGCGAGAATGGCCTCGGCATCCACAACCCTGAGGCGTTCGCGGTCAACTTAGCGCGTGTCCTCGAAGAGGCCGGCAAGGCCGCTTCCGCATATCTGAGACCGCGCGAGGAAGGCAAGCTTTCCTTCGATTTCTCGGACAACCTGACCGACGTGGTGAAAACGCTGACCAAGGTCGGCGAATATTGGATCGCCACGCCCGAGCGGGCCGTGGAAGCTCAAAACCGACTGTTCACCGGTTATCTGAACCTTTGGAGCGCGTCCCTACGCCGCATGATGGGCGAACCGGCGCCGGCGGCAGCCGAGCCGGAGCCGCGCGACAACCGGTTCACGGACCCCGAGTGGCGCGACAACCAGTTCTTCGACTTCATCAAGCAACTCTACCTGATCACCAGCCGTTGGGCCGAACAGATGGTGGAGGATGCCCGCGAGCTCGATCCACACACGCGTCAGAAGGCGGCGTTCTACGTCAAGCAGATCGCGAGCGCGCTCGCGCCGTCGAACTTCGTGCTGACCAACCCGGAGGTGCTGCGCGAGACGCTCGCCTCTGACGCGGCCAACCTCGTGCGTGGCATGCGCATGCTCGCCGACGACATCAAAGCCGGTGGTGGCGATCTGAAGATCCGCCAGTCCGATGCGTCGAAGTTCAAGTTCGGCGAGAACATCGCGGTGACGCCAGGCAAGGTCGTCTTTCAGAACGATCTCTGCCAGATCATCCAGTATCGCGCCGCGACGGACACCGCGCTTAAGCGGCCGCTGGTGATCGTCCCGCCGTGGATCAACAAGTTCTACATCCTCGACCTGAACCCCGAAAAATCCTTCATACGCTGGTGCGTGGAACGCGGGCATACGGTGTTCGTGGTCTCCTGGGTCAATCCGGACCGGCATCTGGCGAAGAAGAGCTTCGGCGACTACATGCGCGAAGGCATCTTCCAGGCCGTCGATGTCGCGTGCGACGTCTGCAAATCGGATGGCGTGAACACGGTCGGATATTGCGTCGGCGGGACGCTCCTGTCGGTGGCACTCGCTTACGCGGCACAAAGCGGCGACCGTCGCATCAAATCGGCGACGCTGTTCGCGGCGCAAGTGGACTTCACCCACGCCGGCGACCTGTCGGTGTTCGTGGACGAGGACCAGCTCGCATCGATCGAAAAAAAGATGAGCGTACGCGGCTATCTCGAAGGCAAGAACATGGCTGCCGCCTTCGCGATGCTGCGCCCGAATGACCTTATTTGGCCGTACGTGATCTCCAACTATTTCAAGGGCAAGGAGCCGGCGCCGTTCGACTTGCTCTACTGGAACTCCGACACGACGCGGATGCCGGCCGCCAACCACTCGTTCTACCTACGCAGCTGCTATCTGGACAACAGGCTCGCCAAGGGCCTCATGGAAATCGAGGGCGTGACGCTCGATCTAAAGAAATCCAGGACGCCAATCTACAATCTCGCAACCAAGGAAGACCACATCGCGCCGGCGCGCTCAGTGTTCTACGGTTCCTCGTTCTTCGGCGGACCGGTAACGTTCGTGCTCTCCGGGTCTGGGCACATCGCCGGCGTGGTCAATCCACCGGCGCTGAAAAAGTACCAGTATTGGACGGGGCCGGCCCCCCACGGCGATTGCTTCGACGAGTGGTTCGTCAAGGCGGAGGAGCATCCAGGGTCATGGTGGCCGCATTGGCAGTACTGGATCGAAAGCATCGACGACCGGCGCGTGAAGGCGCGCCGCGTCGGCGGCGGCAAGTACAAGGCCCTCGAGGACGCGCCGGGAAGCTACGTGCGCGTCAAGTCGTGATGCGGAAAGCGATAGCCGCGCTCGGTCTTGCAGCTGTGCTGGCTGCGGCGACAATGGAGGTGGCGACCGCACAAGACCCGCCGCCAATCCGGCCGACGTTCCTCTGCCAAGCCTGGACCAACGGCTGTTTCGATTGCACGCTCGACGGGTGCATCGCGCGAGACGCGACGTGCACCGACAGGAGCCGCTGCACGGCGGTGGATGCGGCGCTCTGTCCGATCCAACTCGTCGTGCGTGAGAAATGCGGGCGTGCCGACTGTCCCGTCACGGAGGTGACGTGCATCGATCTCGGTCGTGACGCGCCGCGACCGCGCTAGCCTCAGCCCGAGCGAAGGCGCGCCAAGAGGGCGGCGTCGGGATAGGAATCGGCAGGAAGCCCCAGCTTCACCTGCACGTCCTTGACGGCGGCGCGGGTCTTGACGCCGATGACGCCGTCGATCTTGCCGACGTCGTAGCCGCGGCGCGTGAGCAGAGTCTGCACGTCGCGAACGTCCGCCGCCGTCAGCGGCATCACACCCCTCCCCGGCGATACTTTCGGCGCGCCAGCGAGCCGGGTCGCGAAGTACGCGGCGGTCGTTGAATAGACGAGTGAGCTGTTCCACTCGAGGTACACGTCGAAATTCGCGTAGGCCAGGAACGCCGGCCCGTTTCGCCCCATGGGAAGCAGGAGCGAAGCGGGAGGTTCGCCGTTCGGCAGCGGCTTGCCATCAGCAAGGGTGACGCCCCACGCGGCCCATTGCGAGAGGGGTAACTTGATCGCGATGTCCGCCTGATCCCACGGCAGCGAGCGCGGCACGCGCACCTCCGTCAGCCACGGCTCGCCGGCGCGCCAGCCGAGGTGCTTCAGGTACTTCGCGGCGGAAGCGAGTGCGTCCGGGGAGCTGGTGAGCATGTTGACGCGGCCATCGCCGTCGTAGTCAACGCCATAGTCAACGTAGCGGCTGGCGAGAAACTGGACCTGGCCCAATTCGCCGGCCCACGGACCGCGCATCTGGGCGGCCGAAAGATCACCGCGATCGATGATGACGAGCGCCGACAGCAGCTCCGTGCGGAACATGTCAGGTCGGCGGCAGTCGTAAGCGAGCGTTGCCAGCGACGTCAGCGTCGGGCCATCGCCGATGTTGGCGCCGAAATCGGTCTCGAGGCCCCAGAACGACGTCAGCACCGGCGCCGGCACGCCGAATTCGCGCTCGATGCGAGCGAAGGTGCTGGCGTACTTGTTGATGTTGGCGGCGCCCATCTGCAGGCGATACGCCGCGACCATGCGCCCGGCGAATGTGAGAAAATCCTGCGTGAAGACGCCTTGGGCACGGTCCTTCTTGACGATCGCCGGGTCGAACGCAACGCTGTCGAGCGCGGAGGAAATGGCGCGCTGGGAGATGCCGGATGCGGCGGCTTCGGCCCTGACGCCCTTAAGCCATGCGGCGAAGTTGGGTTCCGGATGGCACGATTGCGCCATCGCCGGCGCCGCGAGCACGGTGGCGGTGACTGCGGCCAAAGCCAGACGCGTTACAGAATGATTCCGCATCGGTGAGCGATTCCCCTGTCGGTGTGCTCCGACGACTATAGGGGGCGAGTGTTACACCTCAATGCGCGTGAAAAAGTAGCTCCCGAGCGCGAGGAGCGCCGCCGCGACGACGGCAAGCACGGTAACATCCAGAGCGAGGCCGAAGTGCGACGCGCCGATCATCAGGCCGCGCATGGCGTCTACGCCGTAGGACAGCGGGTCGAAGCGCACCACCCACGCCATCGCGGCCGGCAGCCCTTCCAGCGGAAACAGCGCGCCGGACAGGAAGAACATCGGCATGACCAGGAAGTTCATGATGAGCTGGAATCCCTGCATGTCGTGCACCTTGGCGCCAACGGCGGTGCCGAAGGCGGTGAAGATGATCGAGACCATCGCCATGATCAGCAACGCCGGGATGAGCAGCGGCCACGATTGCGGACGGAAACCGACGATCAGCGTGATGATCAGCACCAACCCGCCCTGAATCAGCGCGACGGTGGCGCCGCCGAGCGTGCGGCCGAGCATCAGTGCGACCCGCGGGACCGGCGCCACCATCGTCTCCTTGAGGAAGCCGAATTGGCGGTCCCACATCACCTCCATGCCGGAGAAGACGGAGGTGAATACGATGCCCATGGCGACGATGCCGGGGGCGAGGAATTGGATGTAGTTGCCCGCGCCGGCCTGGCGGAACACCGCCGAGAAACCAAAGCCGAAGGTGACCAGAAACAGCAGCGGCTGGGCGAGCGAGGCGACGAGACGCGCGCGCGAACGCACGTAGCGCTTCATCTGGCGCAGCCACATGATGTAGATCGCGCGAAACATTCTTGCTGATCCCGGTCGCGCCTACGGCGCTCCTCGCCTCTTGTTGGTTCCCGGTCGCGCCTACGGCGCTCCCCGCCTCTTGTTGGTTCCCGGTCGCGCCTGCGGCGCTCCTCGCCTCCTGTTGGTTCCCCGTCGCGCCTGCGGCGCTCCCCGCCTCTTGTTGGTTCCCGGTCGCGCCCGCGGCGCTCCTCGCCTCTTGTTGGTTCCCGGTCGCGCCCGCGGCGCTCCTCGCCTCTTGTCCTACGCGCGACGACGGGCGCGCATGGCCATACGCATGCGGTCGGAGGACGACCCGCTTTCCTCGCGCATGTTCTTTCCGGTCAGCGCCAGGAACGCATCCTCGAGCGAATTCGTCCCCGTCTCCTCCCGCAGCGAGGCCGCAGTGCCGGCGGCGACGATCTTGCCGTGATCGATGATGGCGATGCGCTGCGCCACGCGCTCGGCCTCCTCCATGTAGTGCGTGCTGAAAAACACGGTGGTGCGGTCGCTCTTGTTGAGCGACTGGAGGTAGCTCCACATGTGGTTGCGCGTCTGCGGGTCGAGGCCGAGGGTCGGTTCGTCTAGAAACAGGATGCGCGGCGTGTGCAATAGGCCGCGCGCGATCTCCAGGCGACGGCGCATGCCGCCGGAGAACGTCTTTACGAGATCGTTGGCCCGATCCGACAGCTCGACGAAGGCGAGGAGCTCGTCGATGCGCCGACGGCGTTCGATCTTCGGCACGCCGTAGAGAACGCCGTGGAACTCCATATTCTCCCAGGCGGTCAGTTCATCGTCCACGGCGGGATCCTGGAACACGATGCCGAACGACTTCCTCACGGCGTCGGGTTCCGAGACCGGATCGTGCCCGTTGACGCGGATCGTGCCGGATGTCGGCGGGGTGAGCGTGGTGAGCATCCGGATCGTGGTCGATTTCCCCGCCCCGTTGGGGCCGAGGAACGCCACGATCTCGCCCTCGCCGATGGTGAAGCTGATGTCGTCGACGGCGGTCAGATCGCCGAACTTCTTGGTCAGATGGCTGGCTTCGATGACGTTCATGGCGATCCCGGAGCCGCGAACGTCGGGGTGCAGGCGCACGATCGGCGGCGGCAGCCGGCTAGATGTGTATGCCTTCGGCGATTCCGCAAGGGGAAGACCGCCCCGGGAACCGACGGCTCCGTCAAAATCGAGCGAATCCGCGCGTTTTCGTCCCCTACACGCCGCGCCGCGACTCCTTATATCCAACAGCAACCGACGGCTTCCGAAGCCGAAAGTGGACGGGGTGGCAGTCTGCGAAAGGAGGTTGCCATGGAAAAGCGCAACACAATAGCGGTGGACGGGATCAACCTGATCCTGGGCATCCTGCTCATCGCCAGCCCTTGGGTATTCGCCTTCCCGGCCGGAACGATCACGGGCAACGCCGTGATCGCCGGCGCGCTCATCGGCATCGTCGCCCTGGCGGCGCTGTTCGCCTTCGCGCAATGGGAAGAGTGGGTGAACCTGATCCTTGGCGCGTGGGTCGTCGCCTCGCCGTTCGTGCTCGACTTCACGTCGAACATGCAGGCGATGTGGACCCATATCGTCATTGGGCTTGTGGTGGCGGTGCTGGCCGCGATCGAGCTGTGGATGACCGCTCGTCAAACGCCCACGGCGAGTGTGACGCACTAGCCGCAAACGCCACGCTCGCCGCCGCGCCGCAGGCGTGGCGGTGAGCGTTCTCTGAACGGCTTCTCTCTAGATGTCGGCCGGCGAGTGCGTCACCGGTCGGGACGACGGGCGCCGCAGGGACGGAGCCTCAACGGCGGGCGTCAGGCGATTGACCAGTGCCAGCAGGTCGGTCTGCCGGCGCGATCCGGTCTTGGCCAGCAGCCGCGCGACGTGCGTCTTCACGGTCGTGCGCGCAATACCGAGCGCCGTGGCCGCCTCGTCCACGCTCTCGCCAAGCACGAGGCGTCCGAGAAGGCGAGCCTCGGCGCGCGTTAGGCCATAAGCCTCGGCGATCGCGTCGAGGCTGCCGAGCGGCGACCCAGCTCCATCGGAGACGAACACGGCCGCGACCGCGCGCGGCGCGAGTTGCGTGCGCAGGTGGCCCCGCGTTAGCGGAAGAACGTGGGCGGTGGCGATATCGCTGTCGCCAGCGGCGAGCGACATGCCGATGCCAGCGGCCTCGGGCTCGCCGGCCGCCGCCATGGCGATGACGCGGTCGAGCCGCGCGGTGGTCTCGCCGTCGCCAGCGCGAAGGCGGCCCTGGACAGAGCGCAACGGTTGACCCGCCTCGAACATGCGCTCGGCGGCGGCGTTGGCATGCACGATGCCGCCGTCCTTCGCCACCAGAACGATCCCGACGGTGATGGCGTCGAGCGTTCCGGTGAGCGCCTCGTAGTTGAAGGTCCTCATGTCGATCAGGTCGGTGATCGTGACCGCACGGCGGAGATGCGGCGCGATACGGCGCGACAGCGCGATCTCGCGCTCGTCGATCAGGCCCGCGCACTGATGGCGGCCGAGGGCGCACGAGGCGACGCGGTCGTCACGGCGGATCAGGATCATATCGATGATATCGACGATGTGCTGCGGAGCGGCCCACTCGCGATAGTGGACGTGGGCGAACCAAACGTCGTCGGCGACGTCCTTGTGGCGCACGAAGGGCTCGTCGAGGGGGCGCGTGTAGAAATCAGGGATCGTCGCATGCAACGCCGCAAGCTCGGCCTCGTGATTGTTCAGCCACGCGGACCACGCCGGCGCCAAGCCGACGGTCATCTGCATCCGATGCTCGCCGGTACGCGGATTTGCGACGTAGAGCGTGGCGTTGGCGCAATCGAGCAGATCGCGCATCGCGTCGAGCGCCGCCGTCCAGAGGGACGGGTCTACCACGCAGTCGTAGATGGCGGCGATGAGGTCGGAGAGCCGCTGGGAATCATCAGCCGGCGATCGAAGGGTCATGATCGATCCCCCATGCTGCCCCCGGTTTGCCCCTCGCCAATCTAACGAGAATGCAACCGTGAGTCATCCTTTGGGATGACGACCCACAGACGAACCCAGCATTACGTTTCGATGCGCTGGTGGACGGTTCCGACCAATTCAGCGGCCGGAACCTTCGGCAGCCGACGGGGAGCAGGAACCAGGAGGATTCTCATGTCGAAGATGCTGATTTGTGGGCTGGGTGCGGCGTTTGTCGCGCTCGCCTCTTCCGGAAGCCCCGCACTCGCGCAGACCGCAAAGGCACAGGAGTATACGAAGCTGGCCGCGCAGTACTTGCCCAAGTCCCGGTCCGAGCAGGAAATGATCCAGGCGTACATGAAAGTGCCGGCGAGGCAACGCGGTGCGTTCAAGACCAGATACCCCGGTGTCTCCAAGAGCATCTGGGACTACGCACCGTACGCCGTCTGCTTTTACGCGTCGGTCGCGGGCGGTGCCGACGTGGTCGAAGCCGGGGACGAATGCCACGACGACTGGGTCAATTGAGCGCAGCGGCCGTCGAAGGAGACCGTCCGCGCCGCCGATTTCCCAGCATCCTAAGAACGATTGTTGGGCCAGCCTTGCGGCGGCGCGCCGGTCAGCGCACCATTTCGCCGCGTTGTCCAGTTTTGACGCGGTGCGTGACGCCGTCACAATGCCCCGGCGAGCGAACCGAGGACTAACGACAATGTCGAGAAGGCTTTTGATGTGCACGTGGAGCGCCCCCGCGTCCATCGCCCCGGACTCATCGCCACGGGGAACTCGATTCACTGCCCTTGTGTTCACCGCACTCCTGGCCGGCGCGGCGGCCGCGCTCCCTGTTCCAGGCGCGGCTCAGGAACTCGTCGTCCACGTGACTCCGGCTGCGCCCCAAGCAGGTCGGGTTAAATGGCAGCCCATCGTCCTCAAGAAAGGCTTTGCGGCGCCGGCGTCGTCCCAGCTCGCAACGGGGTTTGAGCGCGAACTTGCGACACTGTTGACCAATGCCACGCGAGCCGACATCGCGGGCATCGCCGCAGCCGCAGCCACGCGTTGGCACGGTTGGCACGAGGAATTCGTCATCAATGGCAAGTGTACCGAGAACACCCGCTCGGCGCCGGCTTCGACGCCATCCGGTGCATTCACGTACGTTCTGGAGTGCCGCAACTGCCGGCCCAGGGCCTGCTGAGCTGACGCCGCCGCCGAACCGCCGCCCTCAAGCCTTCGCCAGCGCCTGATCCAGATCGGCAATGATGTCGGCGACGTCCTCGATGCCGACCGAAAGCCGCACCACGTCCGGCCCGGCGCCCGCCGCGACGCGCTGTTGCTCGGTGAGCTGGCTGTGCGTGGTCGACCAGGGGTGGATGATCAGGCTGCGCGTGTCGCCGATGTTGGCGAGATGCGAGAACAGCTTGACCTTCGACACCAGCTTGGTGCCGGCCTCGGCCCCACCCTCGACGCCGAAGGTCATGACCGCGCCAGCCCCCTTCGGGCAGTATTTGCGCGCGAGGTTGTGGTAGCGGTCGCCCGGGAGGCCGGCGTAGCTCACCCACGTCACGTTGTCGTGCGCGGCGAGATGCGCGGCGACGGCGCGCGCGTTGTCGGAATGGCGCTGCATCCGAAGCGGCAGCGTCTCGACGCCGGTGATGAACAGGAACGAGTTGAACGGCGAGATGGCCGGTCCGAGGTCGCGCAGGCCGAGCACGCGGCAGGCGATGGCGAAGGCGAAGTTGCCGAACGTCTCGCCGAGCACCATGCCATTGTACTCGGGCCGCTTCTCCGACAGCATCGGATAGCGGCCGGACGCCATCCAGTTGAACTTGCCGCCGTCGACGACGATG
Organism: uncultured Alphaproteobacteria bacterium; assembly: GCA_963749755.1. Taxonomy (GTDB): domain Bacteria; phylum Pseudomonadota; class Alphaproteobacteria; order Rhizobiales; family Kaistiaceae; genus JBBDMC01. The sequence goes on along the minus strand of CAVVOK010000001.1, from coordinate 124,450 downwards.
CCGCCGATCGAGTTGCCGTGGCCGCCGATGAATTTGGTCATCGAGTGGACGACGATATCGGCGCCGAACTCGAAGGGACGGCAAAGGTACGGCGTGGCGAGCGTGTTGTCGACGATGAGCGGGACCCCTGCCCGCTTGGCGATCGCCGCAATGCCCTCGATGTCGGTAACGACGCCGCCGGGGTTGGCGATGAACTCGATGAAGATCGCCTTGGTCTTCGGCGTCAACGCCATCTCGAACGTCGCCAGGTCGTCGATGTCGGCCCACTTCACCTGCCAGCCGAAGTTCTTGAACGAGTGATTGAACTGATTGATCGAGCCGCCGTAGAGCTGGCGGGCGGCGACGAACTCGTCGCCGGGCTGCATGAGCGCATGAAACGTCACCAACTGCGCGGCGTGACCCGAGGCGACGGCGAGCGCGGCGGTGCCCCCTTCCAGCGCGGCGATGCGCTGCTCGAGCACGTCGCTCGTCGGGCTCATGATGCGCGTGTAAATGTTGCCGAACGCCTGAAGGCCGAATAACGACGCGGCGTGTTCGACGTTGTCGAAGACGTACGAAGCCGTTTGGTAGATCGGCGTGGTGCGCGCGCCCGTCACCGGATCGGGCTTGGCGCCGGCGTGGACGGCGAGCGTCGAAAAGCCCGGTACGCGATCATCCGCCATGGAATTTCCCCCCTCGCATCTTCATTGGCCGCGACGCGGGTCGCTTCAGGCGCGGGCCCCGCTGGGCGCTCGGCCGCGAGCCCTGAACGCGGGCGGCAGGAAGTACGCGCCGGTGGCGACGAGGATGACGACGAACACCGCCAGCAGCGGCCAATCTCCGACCGTCGGCTTGAAGACCATGTCCGCGACGACAACGAACAGCATCACATAGTCGAATTTCGCGACCCCCAGCAGTTCGGCGCCGAGCGCCGCGACCCGTTCGCTGTACCCTTCGCTCGCGATCATCTGCCGCGCGTGGCCCGACAGCGGCCCTAGAAGCATGCTGCCAGTAAGGAAGGTCGACGCGTAGCCGAAAAGTCCGATCCAGATCCAGAAAGGCACGCCCCAGGATATGTATGCCGCGATTGCGCCGAACACGAGCGCGGCCAACGAAGCCGGCATGAACAAGCGCATGGACAGGAACGCGACGTTTTCGACGATGCGCCCAAAGGCCTCGTGGTTGCGGCGCTGCTCGGCGAAGACGCCAAGAACGACCATAGCGAAGCCGCCGCCGATCCAAACGACCACGGCCGCGACGTGAAGGAATTTCAACAGCGCGTACCAGTCCATGCCGACGCTCCAAGATGCCGGGTGCGGAATGGGCCGGATGAATGCACGCGACCACCCGGGGGGCAAGTCCCAATCCGCGGTTCGGGATCACGTCACGTCAGGCGAGCGTGCTCTATGCGCATGCAGCGGTCCATGACGACGGTGACGCCGGCGGCGAGCGCACGCTCCGCGGCCGCGTCGTCGCGAAGCCCGAGCTGCATCCAGATCGTCTTCGGCGGCGGATCGAGCGCCAGCGCCGCATCGACCACGGCGGACAGAGCATCGCGACGGCGGAAGATGTCCACTACGTCGATCGGGCCGGTCGCTTCGGCCAAGCGCGAGACCACCGGACGGCCCAGGATCTCCTCCCCGGCGTAGTTCGGATTGACCGGCACGACATCGTAGCCGGCGGCGAGCAGATACCGCATGACCGTGTTCGCCGGACGGGCCGGGTTGGGCGAGGCGCCGACCATTGCGATCACGCTGGTGGAGCCGAGCAGCGCACGAATCTCGGCGTCGGAGGGGTTTTCGATCATGATCTCGCGAATCGCCTATCCGTAAGGGCCTGAAATTGCTTGCCGAGACGGCGTGTGCCGATTCGGCAACTGCGCAAAACAATTAGTCAAGCGCCTTCGACAAAGCCTGTGCAAAACTTAACGAAAGGTTAATAGTGACCTCGAAACGAGTGGGGTAGCGTTGGAGGTGTACATGCGTACCGCCGCGTTAGTGAAGCTGGGGACGCTCGCGGTTGCCGCGACCGTTCTTGGGGCTGGAATCTCAATGGCGGCAGATGTCGCGCCCGTCTATGTGCCGCCGCCTGCGGCGCCTGAAGCCAATCCTCTCGAAGGATTTTATCTCGGCGGACACGCCGGGTACGGGTGGGCCAACCGCAATGGCTGCTGGGAGGTGGTGAAGGGCGACTACGTCCGCGAACTCACCGTCGTGATCGAGCAACCGGTAGAATATTGCTCCGAGCCCGATTTCGACTACGACCAGAAAGGTTGGCTGCTGGGCGGACAAGCCGGCGTCAATCACTTCATCGGAAACAGCCATTTGGTGATCGGCGCGGAAGTCAGCGCATCGCTCACCGGGATCACCGGAAACCTTTACGATGTCGCTCCTGGCTATGAGGGCGTCGGCGACTGGAAGTGGCTGGCCACCGCGACAGGCAAGCTCGGCTTCGTGTTCGATCGGTTGATGATCTACGGCGAGGCGGGCCTCGGGCTCGGTGCCTTCCGCTACAACGCGCCGTACTGCAACTTCGAGAGCAACCACCAGGGCTGGGTCGCCGGCGCAGGTATCGAAGCGGCGCTAAAGAACAACAACAGCGTGTTTGTGAAATACGATCACTTCGATTTCAAAACCAAGGACGCCAGCTGTGGGCCGGGGGGCTACTTCCCCGTCTACGTCTCCACCAAGTCGGAGCTTGACGTCGTGAAGTTCGGGTTCAACCACTACTTCCATTGACCCGAGACGTACGTTCTTCATCGAGGGCCCGGGCTTAGGCCCGGGCTCGTTCCCACCTGCGGGGCCGTCGACGGGCGTCCGACCGCGGGACGAGGCGGGACGGTGCCGAATTTTGCCCGCCCCGCAGGAGCGGCGGAGGGCATCGGCAACCCGCTCTTCGGATAAGTCATTGAAACGACAGGGCCGAATCGATTCTGTGCCGATTCGGCAACGCGGCGAATCAATCACGCGAAATCGGGGCGATATCGGCTGTCCAACGCTTAAGAAACCGTTAATACTGCCTGCGAACGAGTGGGGTAGCGTTGGAGGTGTATATGCTTACCACCCCGAAAGTGAAGGTACTTACTCTCGCGGCGGCCGCGACTATTCTCGGGGTCGGAATTGCAGCGGCAGCGGACGCCGGTCCGGTGTACGTGCCGCCACCGGCCCCGCCGGCGGCGCCACCGCCGATGGACTGGCACGGCTTCTACTTTGGCATCCAGGGCGGCGGCGGCTGGGGCAGCGAGGACGCGACGTTCCTCGATAACGAGTGCTCACCGATCTGCGCTCACGACTTTAACACCAGCGGACCGTTCGTCGGCGCGCACATCGGCGCGGACTTCCAGCCGATGGGCGGCAAGCTGGTGATCGGCGCCGTGGCCGACATCAACTGGAGCGGCATCGACGGCGTCACCAACGAGTGGTCGGACTTCCTCGATTCCTACCTGACGACCACGTACGACGTTGACTATTTCGGTACGATTCGCGGTCGCCTCGGCTTCGACATGGGCAGTTGGATGCCGTACGTGACGGGCGGCTGGGCTTTCGGCCAGTCGACGCGCACCAACAGCTCGCCTTACGGCGGCGTCGCGTCAGCGTCGCTGAGCGGCTGGACGGTCGGCGGTGGCATCGAGAAGATGCTGGGCAACGGCTGGTCCCTGTCGGGCGAATACAAATACCTTAACTTCAGCCCGATCGTGATCGACTACCCGGGCGATGATTGCTGCGGCGATTTCGCCAGTGTGTCGGTGGACATCAAGGTCCACACATTCCAGCTCGGTCTGAGCAAGCGCTTCTGATCCGGTCATCCGGAGACGATCAGCCCCGCGGAGCGACGCGCTCCGCGGGGTTTTCTTTTGTGGGCCGCGCCGCCGGAATTGCGGCATGACGTGGGTCGGGGCCACGTAATCCACCGAAATCGCACGTTATCCATTGGATTCCCGCGGCGGTCGCTATTCGACTCACCGCGACCCTGCCCATGCTTCCCGCGTACAGGCGAAGCAGGATGGGAGATCTCTATGCTTGCCAGGAGGAAATTGACGACTTTGGCGCTCGCCGCGGCGACGACGATGGCGATCATCGGCGTGGCGGCGGCGGCGGACGTGACGCGCCCGGTATTCGCGCCAACCGCCGCGGGCATCGATTGGAGCGGGTTCTACCTCGGCTTCAACGGCGGCGGCGGGTTTGGGCAGGAGGACTGCGAAAGCTGCAGCACCGGCGCCAACGACTTCTCGATCAGCGGGCTGTTCGCCGGTGGCCAGGCGGGTTTCAACTGGCAGACCGGCATGATGGTGCTCGGCATCGAGGGCGATATTCAGCTGAGCAGCGTCCACGGGCTCTGCAACGGCTCGAGCGAATGTAGCGGACCGCCCCAGCTCACGGTTCAGGACCTCGACTGGTTCGGTACCGTCCGAGGCCGTCTCGGCTGGCTCACGGGTGGCGATTGGATGCCGTACGTCACCGGCGGCCTTGCGTTCGGGCATGGCACGCGCAACACGAGCTCCGGCGGCGGGGACACGGCGACGGCGACGCACACGGGCTGGGTGGCCGGCATCGGCGTCGAGCGCATGCTGCCGATGAACTGGTCGGCGAAGATCGAGTACCAATACATCGATTTCGGAAGCGCGAATTACGTGTTCCCGAACATCGGCGGTCCCGACCCCGACGTCTCGCTGACGCTGCACACGCTTCGCTTCGGCTTGAACAAACACTTCTGACGCAAGGGGATGGCGGGGTCTGCGGTATCCATGTACCGCACCCTTAGCCTCCTGACTTCGCAGCGATAATCGGCGTCGGGGCGCTTGACGGTGCCCCGACGCGCGGTTAGAAGATCGCGGCGGTGGCGCCAAGCTGCACCGCCTTTTTCTTTTTCCGCGAGCGAGCGCTGCCATGGGCACCTTCAACCTCAAGCCGGCCGACGTCGAGAAGAAGTGGGTGCTGATCAATGCCGACGGGCTCGTCGTCGGTCGCCTCGCCGCGCTGATCGCGAAGCGCCTGCGCGGCAAACACCGCGCCACCTATACGCCGCACGTCGATTGCGGCGACAACGTCATCGTGGTCAACGCCGACAAGGTGGTGCTCACCGGCCGCAAGCGTCAGGACAAGGTCTACTACTGGCACACCGGGCACATCGGCGGCATCAAGCACCGCACCGCCCGGCAGATCCTCGAGGGCAGGTTTCCCGAACGTGTGATCGAGAAGGCGGTGGAGCGGATGCTACCGGATGGGCCGCTTGGCCGCCAGCAACTGAAGAACCTCCGCGTCTACGCCGGGCCCGAGCATCCGCACACCGCGCAGCAGCCGGAAGTGGTCGACATCGCGGCGCTCAATCGCAAGAACGCAAGGACCGACTGATATGGCCGACCTGCAATCGCTCCAGGACCTGGCGCCCGAGACGCCGGCGGCTCCCGTCCACGTGCAGAAGCTCGACGGACAGGGCCGCGCGTACGCCACGGGAAAGCGCAAGGACGCCGTGGCGCGGGTTTGGGTATCCCCCGGCGGCGGGCGCATCGTGGTCAACGACAAGGACTTCACCGAGTACTTCGCGCGCCCGGTGCTGCAGATGATCATCCAGCAGCCGATCGCTGCGACCAACCGCACCGGCCAGTACGACGTGCGCGCCACGGTGTCGGGCGGCGGCCTATCGGGCCAGGCCGGCGCGCTTCGCCACGGTATCTCGCGGGCGCTGACCTACTACGAGCCCGAGCTGCGCGCCGCGCTGAAGAAGGCCGGCTTCCTCACGCGCGATCCGCGCGTCGTGGAGCGCAAGAAGTACGGCCGCCGCAAGGCCCGTCGCTCGTTCCAGTTCTCCAAGCGCTAGACGAGCCGACCGCAGTCGTTTGGCCCGCCGCCCGTCGTTCGCGACCGGTGGCGGGCGTACTCGCGCCGACCGCGATGCCCCCCGAACGACATCGCTGATATAACGCCGCGATGACTCAGCGCGACACAGGACACCCGACCGATAACGCCTTTCTCGGCCCACTGAAGGGCGGCTCGATGGAGCCGACATACGGCGGCGCGCTGTCGTTCATGCGCCGGCGCTACAGCCGAGACCTCGCCGGCGTCGACGCGGTCGTGTGGGGCATCCCGTTCGATAGCGCGACGACCAACCGGCCGGGCGCGCGCTTCGGCCCGCGCGCGATCCGCCTCGCCTCGTCGATCTTCGACGGCGACCCGCAGTACCCGTTCGGCTTCGACCTGTTCGAGACGCTCGCCGTGGTGGACTACGGCGATTGCGGCTTCGACTATGGCCGGCCGATGGAGGTGGCGGACGAGATCGAGCGCCAGGCGGCGGCGATCATCGGAGCCGGCGCGCAGCTTTTCTCGCTCGGCGGCGATCATTTCGTCACCTACCCGCTCATCAAGGCGCACGCGAAGCGCTACGGCAAGCTGGCGCTCATCCAGTTCGATGCCCACCAGGACACGTGGGTGGATGACGAGGGCCGCATTTCGCCACGGGACGTTCATCGATCGCGCGGTGCGCGAAGGGCTGATCGACCCGGCGCAATCGATCCAGGTGGGCATCCGCACACAGGCGCCGCACGATCTCGGCATCGCCATCATCACCGCGTCCGACATCGATGCGCTCGGCCCGCGGCGGGTGGCCGAATGCATCGCGGAGCGCGTGGGGAGCGCGCCGGCGTACCTCACCTTCGACATCGACTGCCTCGACCCGGCGTTCGCGCCGGGAACCGGCACGCCGGTCGCCGGCGGGCTATCGAGTCGCGAGGCTCTGGCGATCCTGCGGGCCTCGGCAGCGTCGATTTTTGCGGCGGCGACGTGGTCGAAGTCTCGCCGCCCTACGACCATGCCGAGATTACGGCGATCGCCGGTGCGACGGTGGCGATGTTCTACATGGGGCTTCTCGCCGAGCGCCGACGGCGGTAAATCATTCGTCCCTAGCTGGCTTTCCTGAAACCAGTTTCTGTCTGCGCGGGCCGAAGTGCCCGAAGGGGAGACATGAGCGAAAAGATCAAAGTCGGTGTCCTCGGCGCGTCCGGCTACACCGGCGCCGATCTGGTGCGGCTGGCCGTCGCCCACCCCGCGGTTCAGGTGGTGGCGCTGACGGCGAATACCCATGCGGGCAAGGCGATGGCCGAGGTCTTCCCCCACCTTTCCTTCGTCGATCTCCCAAAGCTGACGAAGGCCGAGGAGGCCGACTGGGGGGCGGTCGACGCGGTATTCGCCGGGCTACCGCATGGGACGACGCAGGAACTCGCGCGCGGGATTCTTGCGGCGCATCCCAAGGTGAAGTTCATCGACATGTCGGCGGACTTCCGGCTGCGCGACCCGGCGACGTACAAGACGTGGTACGGAAACGAACACGCCGCGCTCGAATTGCAGGCCGAGGCGGTGTACGGCCTCACCGAACACTACCGCGACGAAATTTCGGGCGCGCGGCTCGTTGCCTGCCCCGGCTGCTACCCGACGGCGGCGCTGATGGCGCTGCTGCCGCTGGTGGAAAGCGGCGCGATCGAGAACCGCGATGTCGTCATCGACGCAAAGTCCGGCGTCTCAGGCGCGGGACGCGGGCTGAAGCAATCGACGCTGTTCAGCGAAGCCGGCGAAGGTCTCTCTCCCTACTCCGTCGGCAGCCACCGGCATGCACCCGAGATCGAGCAAGAACTGTCGAAGGTCGCGGCGCGCGACCTCACGGTCAACTTCACGCCGCACTTGATCCCGATGAGCCGTGGCGAACTGGTGACGTGCTACGTGCGGCTGACGGGGGCGACGACGCCCGATGACATCCGCGCGGTGTTGGCCGAGGACTATCGCGACGAGCCGTTCGTGAAAGTCGCGCCGGCGGGCGTGCTGCCGCAGACGCAGAACGTGCGGGGATCGAACTACGTCCAGATCGGCGTCGTTGCGGACCGCATCAAAGGCCGCGCCATCGTCATCTCGGTGCTGGACAACCTGGTCAAAGGGTCTGCCGGTCAGGCGATCCAGAACTTCAACCTGATGTACGGGCTCGACGAGACGACCGGCCTGATGCAGCAGCCGCTGTTCCCTTGAATTGAGGCTCGCGCCGAGGCCGATCCTCAGACGACGCTGACCTCGACCCGACCCAGGCGGGAAACGTCGAAGGCGGCGGCATCGTTTTCGCTCAGCCAGCGCGTCTGGAACATGCCGCCGAGGAGGACGATCTCGCCGGCGGTCAGCCAATCGCCGCGGCCGATCATGGCGTTGGCCAGCCAAGCCAGAACGTTGAGCGGGTGGCCCATGACGTCGCTGCCGCGGCCGCGCCCAACGTCGGCGCCATTGATGGTCGCGATGCCAATCAGCTCGGACGGGTTGCCGACGTCAACGGCCGGCACCGGCTCGCCGAGCACGGTGGCCGCCGCGAAGAAATCGTCCGCGATCAATGTCGGTATGTCGGTCTTGCGCCAATCGACGTAGCGGTCGTCGACCAACTCGATCGCGGCCATGTAGCACTCCACCGCGTCGGCGACGTTGGACGCATCGTAGGGGCCCTGCGAGGCCGGCAGGTCGCGCCGGAGACGAAGCGCGATCTGGCAATCCATGCCGACGCGCTGAAATGAATCGTGGCGAATTTTCACGCCGCTGTGGTGCATGGTCCCGGCGAAGACACCACCCCAGCAGGGCTTCTTCATGCCCAGGTACTTCTGCATGACAGGAGACGTACAGCCGACCTTGTAGCCGGCGATCGGACCGAAACGACTGCGTGCGATCATGTCGTGCACGGCGCCCTGGACCCAGTACCCCTCGGCTTCGTCGCGCGGGCGCATTGGCACGGGCAACACGTCAACCGGAAGCCCCGCGAGGCGGGACGCGGCAAGCATCGAAGCGGCGTCAGCGATGTGGTCCATGACAATCAGCCTCCGGCCGTGGCGGGTGCCGGCGCAGGCAGCGGCGGGCTCATGCCACGGAGATGCACAACGGTGGTGAAGACGGTGAGAACCGCGCCGAACTGGTGGAGCAGCGCGAGAACCATGGGCACGACGAAGATCAACGTGCCAATGCCGACGAGGGCCTGCGCGGCGATCAGCCAAGCGACGCCGAGGGCGGCGGCGCCATACAGGCTGCGACGCGTCTGGAAGTAGTGGAAGATCGCGGCAATGAGCAGGACGTAAGCGCCGATGCGGTGATCGAATTGAATCGTGGCGACGTTCTCGAAGAAGTTCCGCCAGAACGGCGTCTGGATCAGCAAGCCCGACGGCACCAGCGCGCCATCCATATAGGGCCAGGTATTGAACGTCATGCCGGCGTTGGAGCCCGCGACAAGCCCGCCCAGAAAAATCTGCGCGAGCGCCGCAATCACTATGAAACCGGCGACGCGCCGGTACCCGACGGGCGCCAACGGCGCGGGCGCGCGTGACAGACTCTGCGCCACCCACGTCACGTAGGCGAGGAGGATGCAGGCGAGCGAGAGATGAATTGCGAGACGGTACTGGCTGACGTCGGTCCGCTCGGTCAGTCCGCTCTGGACCATCCACCAGCCGACGATGCCCTGCAATACCACGAGCCCGAAGATGGTGAGCAGCTTGGGCTGCAGCACCTTCTCGAGCCGCCCAGTCCCCCACAGGAAGAGCAGCGGCAGCAGCACCGCCAGGCCGATCACGCGCCCGAGCATGCGGTGCGCCCACTCCCACCAGAAGATGCCCTTGAACTCCGAGAGCGTCATATCCGGATTGACGATCTGGTACTCGGGGATCTGCTGGTATTTGCTGAATTCTTCCTGCCACTGGGCGTCGTTCAGCGGTGGGATGACGCCGTGGACCAGTTGCCATTCGGTGATCGACAGGCCGGAATGGGTAAGACGCGTGATGCCGCCCACCACCACCATCGCCATGATGGTCAATGCGAGAAGCATCAACCACGCGTAGATGAACTTGCGGGTGCGGACTGGATCGCCGGTAACCGGCCGTACTGCTGCTAAAGTGCTTGCCATGATCGGATCTCCGGCGGCCATCGATATAGGACGGCCGATAGGTCGGCAACCCGGCAAACACAGGCGTCGAGAAGGCAGGCGGCACAATGCGCCAGCGTATCCGCAAATTCATCGGGAGCACGGTGCTCATCGTCTTCGTGCCGGTCTACGCGCTCGTGATCATGGCAATCGCCGGCCCTATGCTGGCCGACGCTTCCACGTTAGCGCGGACCCTTTTCTTCCTGGTTACCGGATTAGTCTGGGTTTTACCGGCCGGCGCGCTCATCTCGTGGATGTCGCGCGACGCCCGTCCGCCGAGTTGAATCGAATTCTCGCGATCGCCGAGCGATTGCTAGGCGGCCTCGCCTGCGGAGGACTGCTCGTGCGCCCGCTCCATCGAGCCTTCCTCATCGCCCGCGGTCACCGGATCGACTACGAGCAGTTGTATCTCGGGACCCGCGACGGACCGGATGCGCTCGAATGCGTGCTGGGTGCGCTCGTCATCGGCGTCGAACTCGCTGACCACGATGGCGGCCACCGATCCGGGCGCGAGCGCGGCGATCATCTCGTCGCGGGCGTCGATGACGACGTGATCGTAGGTCAGCGTGAGGGCCGAGAGGATGGTTTCCAGCCTGTCGCCGTCCAAGTGCTCCGGCCCGAGAATGCGCGTGCCGGCCGGAATAAAGTGAACGCGGGAGCGGCGATCGCGGTAGATCACCTGCGCAAAGGACGCCTCGCCGTCGAAGAGATTGGCAAAACCCGGGAGATCGGGTTCCTCACCCAGCGAAATGCTATTGGCGTCGTCGTCGCGGAAATCGACCAGGACAACGCGGGCGTCGGTGCGCGCGAGGGCACGGGCGAGCGCCACGGCGGCAAGCGGGCGTCCGTCTGTATCTGACCCTTCGGCGAGCGTCACCAGGACACGCTTGGCGCTCTTCGCGGCAACATCGGCCGCGATGGCAGCCAACGATTCCTCGACACGGCCCATAAGGGCCGGCGCGAGCGTTGGATCGCGCGGCATGATGCGCCGCACCGCCTCGTCTTCCACCCAGCGCCCGGCACCACCGAGTTCGTCCTCGGGGAGCATCGGCATCGTCTCGCCGTAAGCGACGCGCCGCATCGGGCGGCCGCTGGCAAGCTCCTTGAGCAGGACGAAGGCGAACGCGAGGATCAACGCCGCGGCCGACGCCGCCGCGCTCATGGGAAGCTTCTTCGGAAAGTCCGGCTCGATGGGGATCGCCGCGCGTGAAATGACGCGCGCATCGACGGGCAGGTAGTCCGTCTGCTCGCGCGCCAGGGCCTCGCGATAACGGCGCAAATACTCATCAAGCAAGTCGCGCTGAGAGGTCGCCTCGCGCTCGAGCGCGCGCAATTGCACGCCGGCGTCGCCGGCGCGGGCCGCAGTGGTCTTGAGGTCATTCAGATTGTCGGTGATCGCCGCCTCGCGGGAACGGGCAAGCCGCGCGTCCGCTTCCAGCGAGTCGATGATCTTGTTCGCCTCGTCCGCAATCTGGCGATCGAGATCGGCGATTTGCGCGTCGATCTCCTTCATCCGCGGGTGCTGCGGCAGGTACGTCGCGGAAAGCTGTGCCTGCTGCGCCTTGAGGGAGACCTGCTGCTGGACGAGGTTCTGGATCAGCTGCGAATCGAGCACGTCCGTGAAGTTGGCAGGGTTGCCGGCCTTTAGCGTGGCGCGGATCTGCCCGACCTTGGCTTCGGCGTCGGCGCGCGCGGTGCGCACGCCGGTCAGCTCGGCGTTGAGATCGGCGAGTTGTTGCGCAGGTAGCGTCGTGGCCGTCTGGCTGCCGCTGCTGAACAAGTCGTTGTCGGCGCGGAATTTTTCGACCTTGCTTTCGGCGTCGACCACCTTGGTGCGCAGGTCGGCGATCTGAGTGGCGAGGAACTCCGCCGCCGTGGAGGTCGAATTGCGCTTCGCTTCCCGCTGGAGCGCGATGTAGCCCTCGGCGACGGCGTTCGCCGCATCCGCCGCCAGCTTCGGGTCGGTCGAGGAGAAATCGACGCCTATCACCCGGGACTGATCGACGGCGTAAACCGACAACTTCTTATAGTACGCCTTCAGCACGCGCTCGTCCGTCGTAGCGGGTGATGCGGTTTGGGTCAGCCCATACTTCGCCAGGAATTCGTCGAACGCCGAGGGCGTTGCCAGCGTCTCGTCGAACTCGGCGCGGCTTGCCAGATCGAGCCGCTTCGCGACGTCTTCGGCGACGTCGCGCGAGCGAATGAGCTGAACCTGGCTCGAGATTGCCTGCTGGTCCGGAACCGCACTGCTCTGCCCCGACTGAGTCGTCTTGGTCAGGTCCGATTCGCCGGTCTCGATCAGAATCGTCGCCTCGGACTTGTAGACCGGGGCGATCCGGCCGAGTGCGACGTATGTTCCAAAAGCCACAAGACCAACGAAAACGACGATATAGGGCAGCTTCCTGATCAGGACTGACAGGAGTGCGCCGACATCGATCTCGACGTCAGTCTGCATCGCGGAGCGCGTTTCCATGGTGGGACTCGAGCCTTTGTTGGCCGAAATCATGGGGGCGTTATGGTAATCACATGGTTAACGACGCATCCGGAACCGCGTCGGGCGTATTAATGTTGCCTAATTTTGTGTTGCCTTTCGGTGATACTTCCCGGCTTTGGAAACGGCCGTTTACGCCCGATTAACCATACGGGCCGGATAGTGGCGCCCACTGCTGGATCGCTCGCCGGCTGGGTCACCGATGCGCTTCTCCCCACTTGCTTTTTTCGTTCTGGGCGTCGTCTTCCTGGCGGGATGCGCCAGCACTCCGAACGTCACGCCGGCGGTCCATGCCGAGCTGGTTTCGCCCTATCAACTGGATAGCGGCGACCGCCTGCGGGTGATCGTGTTCGGGCAACCGGACCTCACCAATTCCTACGTCGTCGACCAAGCCGGCGTGATCTCCATGCCGCTGATCGGAACGGTTCCGGCGCGCGGGCGCACCACGGCCGAAGTCGAGGCGGCGGTGGCGGCGAAGCTCCGGAACGGCTACCTGCGCAGCCCCGATGTGTCGGTCGAGGTGGACCGCTACCGACCGTTTTTCGCCATGGGCGAGGTCGGAGCCGCCGGCCAGTACGCCTACGTGCCGGGCATGACCGTGCAGCAGGCAATCGCGGTCGCCGGCGGGTTCACCCCGCGCGCGGACAAATACACGGTGCAGGTGACGCGGAGCATCGCCGGCAAGGTGGGCACGATCGCGCTTGGGCTGAGCGACCCGGTGGCGCCAGGCGACACGCTTTACGTGCGCGAACGCGTGCTCTAGGCGGGCCCGTTAACGATCCCACGCGACCGATGGACCACGGCGCGCGGCCGCGATTATAAGATTCGCCTCAAATGAGGATCGTCCACTGCTTCCGCTCGCCCGTCGGCGGGCTGTTCCGCCACGTTCGCGACCTCGTCGAGGCGCAGGCGCGGAGCGGCCATGAGGTTGGAATTGTTTGCGATTCTTCCACCGGCGGGGCGTTCGAGGAGCGGCTGTTCGAGGGGATCCGGCCGTCGCTCGCGCTCGGGCTCAGACGGATGCCGATGCGGCGGCAGATAGCACCGTCGGACGTCGGGGCAATCCGCAACGTCTTCAAGCAGATACGCGGGCTTTCTCCCGACGTACTGCACGCGCACGGCGCCAAGGGGGGCGCCTATGCACGCGTCATCGGCACGTTGTTGCACGCCTCCGGCAGCCGCGTTGCACGCGTGTACACGCCCCACGGCGGCTCGTTGCATTACGACGAACGAACGCTCGGCGGGCGCGTCTATTTCGCCGCTGAGCGGGTGCTGGCGCGCATGACCGATGCGTTCGTGTTCGTGAGCCGCTATGAGGCGGATGCGTTCGCGACCAAGGTCGGGCGCACGCGGCGGCCGGTGGTGCCGGCGGTGAACGGACTGAGGCCGGAGGAGTTCGAACCGGTGACGCCGGCGGCGGACGCCCGCGACTTCCTCTACATCGGCATGCTGCGCGACCTGAAGGGGCCGGACGTGTTCATCGCCGCCCTCGCCGCGATGCGCGCCGCGACCGGCCGCATGCCGTCCGCCTGGATCGTCGGCGCCGGCGAAGACAAGCCGCGCTACGAGGCGATGGTCGCCGAGCTCGGTCTCACGGACGCGGTCGGGTTGGCCGAGCCGATGCCGGCCCGCGAGGCGTTCCGGCTGGCGCGGACGGTGGTGGTGCCGTCGCGGGCGGAATCGATGCCGTACATCGTGCTGGAAACGATCGCGGCTGGCGTCCCGATCGTGGCGACGCGCGTCGGCGGCATCCCGGAGATCTTCGGCGACGATGCCGACCTGCTGGTGCCGGCGGGTGACACGGACGCGCTGGCGCGCGCGATGCGGGCGGTCTCGGACGACCCGGACACTGCACATGCGACGGCGGCGCGGCTCAAGGCGCGAGTGGGCGAAACGTTCACCATCGAGGCGATGGCGGCGGCGGTTGACGGTGCGTACCGCACCGTAACCGAAGGTTAATCTTAACAACGGGTTATTCCCCGAAAGGCGCCGCCTTTTAGTACTCCAAGCAAGCATTTGTTAGCCCAACGACCGGGGCTGGCCGCCCCAAAACGGGGCACGCGGCATGCTTGGAACGATGACGGCACCTGATCACAGCGCGGCGCTTGCGGCCACCGAGGCGATGACCCCGGAGCCCGCGCCGGCGCCTGCCGCGACGCCGCGGGCGGGCCTCGGCGCGACGGCGCGCATGGCCGCCGCGAGCCTCGCGCGGCGTTCGACCTCGCCGGTGCTGTTCGCCGGGCTCGTGCGCGTCGCGGAGTTCGCGGCGATCCTTCTCGTGGGCATCCTCGCCTACGTCGCCTACGTGGTGCCGGCGGACGGCTTCGACGCGCGCTACGTGCTGTCGCTGATCGGCGGTGCGCTGCTGGCGGTGCTCTTCATCGACATCGCGCGCGGCTACACGATCGCGGCGTTCCGGCACGGTGCGAGCGAGCTCGGCCGCGTGTTCATCGCTTGGACGGCGGTGCTCGCCGTGTTCGCGCTCGCCACGTTCCTCGCCAAAAGCGGTGCGGTCTTTTCGCGCGTGTGGGTCGCTTCCTGGTACGTCGGCGGACTGGTGGCGTTCGCCGGCATCCGCCTGGCGCTGGCAGGGCTGGTCAGGGAGTGGACTCGCGTCGGCCGGCTGCAACGGCGCGCGGTGATCGTCGGCGGCGGTGAGGTGGCGGCCGACCTGATCGCGGCGCTGACGGAAGCACCCGACAACGACATCCGCATCTGCGGCATCTTCGACGACCGCCAGGGCGACCGCTCGCCCGCCGCCGTCGCCGGCTACCCGAAGCTCGGCACGGTCGCCGAGCTGGTCGATTTCGGCCGCGTCGCACGCATCGACCTGCTCATCATGTCGCTGCCGCTGACGGCCGAGAACCGGCTGCTCCAACTCATGAAGCAGCTCTGGGTGCTGCCGGTGGACATCCGCCTCTCGGCGCACACCAACAAGCTGCGGTTCCGTCCGCGCGCCTACTCCTTCATCGGCAACGTGCCGTTCCTCGACGTGTTCGATAAGCCGATCCGCGATTGGGACCACGTGGTCAAGCGCGCGTTCGACCTGATCATTGCCTCGTTGACGCTGATGTTCCTGTCGCCGGTGATGCTGGCGACGGCGCTCGCGATCCGGCTGGAAAGCCCCGGCCCGGTGCTGTTCCGCCAGAAGCGCTACGGCTTCAACAACGAGGTCATCGACGTCCTGAAGTTCCGCTCGATGTACCACCACTTCGCCGACCCGCGAGGCGAAGAAGGTGGTGACGCGCGACGACCCGCGCGTGACACGCGTCGGCCGCTTCATTCGCAAGACCTCGATCGACGAACTGCCGCAGCTCTTCAACGTGCTCCGGGGCGAGCTGTCGCTGGTCGGGCCGCGGCCGCACGCGGTGAACGCGCACACGTCCAACCGCCTGTTCGAGGAAGTGGTGGACGGCTACTTCGCGCGCCATCGCGTGAAGCCCGGCGTCACCGGCTGGGCGCAGATCAACGGCTGGCGCGGCGAGATCGACACGCCGGACAAGATCCGCCGGCGAACCGAATGCGATCTCCACTACATCGAGAACTGGTCGGTGTTGTTCGACCTGAAGATCCTGTGGCTGACGCCGTTCAGGCTGATGAATCAGGAGAATGCATATTGAGCGCGACGGCGATCCCGGCGGGTACGGCCGTCCGGTGGGCGATGGGCACGAAGGTTGCCGACTGGACGATCGCGTTCACGATCTTCCTCGGCGGGTTCGTGATGGTGGAGCCGGCACCGTACGACTTGTTCCTCGTGCTGGTGGTGGTGGCGTGGGCGGCGCTGGGGCTGAAGCTCAACCGCCACTTCATGCCGATGACCGGGCTGATGCTCGCCTACGCGGCCGGCGGATTCCTGTCGTTCACGCAGCTCGACGATTTCGGCAAGCCGCTGGTCTACATGGCCACCACGTGTTCCTGGTCGCCTCCGCGATCTTCTTCGCGGCGGTGATCGTGGAGGCGCCGGAGCGGCGGCTCAAGCTCATCCGCAGCGCCTACATCTTCTCCGCGGTGATCGTGGCGCTGATCGGCATCCTCGCCTACTTCAACGCGTTCCCCAACGCCGACGCCTTCAAGCTCTACGACCGCGCCAAGGGCACCTTCCAGGACCCGAACGTGTTCGGGCCGTTCCTGGTGCTGCCGGCGACGCTTCTCGCCCGCGACGTGCTGACCCGGCGGCTGAGGAAGTCCGGGTGGGAAGCGTTGTGGCTGCTGGTGATCCTGTTCGCGATCTTCCTGTCGTTCTCGCGCGCGGCGTGGGGGGTGGTCGTGTTCACGATCCTGGTCGCCGCCTACCTCGCGTTCGTCACCGAGATGCGCCAGCTCAACCGATTCCGGCTGGTCGCCTACCTCATCGCCGGCGGCGCGGCGGTGACGCTTATGATCGCGGCGGCGATCTCGGTGCCGGCGGTGCAGAACCTCTGGGTCCAGCGGGCGCACGTCTTCCAGACGTACGACGAGGGGCAGACCGGCCGCTTCGCGCGGCAGGAGATCGGTTTCTTCCTGATCCAGGAGCATCCGCTCGGCCTCGGGCCGTTCGCGTTCGGCAAGGAACTTGGCGCGGACGAGCACAACATGTGGCTCAAGGGCTTCACGGTGTACGGCTGGCTCGGCGGGTTCTCGTACATCATCCTCGCGGCGTGGACCCTCGCCGCGGCGGCGCCGCTGTTGTTCAAGCCGCGGCCGTGGCTGCCGTTCATCCAATGCACGTACGCCGCGTTCCTCGGGCATTTGCTGATCCACAACGTGATCGACAACGACCACTGGCGGCATCTTTTCCTGATCTACGGGATCTTGTGGGGGGCGATCGCGGCCGAGAAGATGCTGAAGCGCGAGCGCCGGCAGATGGTGTCGGTCCGCCCGGCGCGCGCGTCTCGGCCTGTGCCGCGCGCGGTGCTCGTTCCCCGTTGAGGCGGGGAGGAAGGCAAGCGGCCGACGGTCCCTTTCTTACCTCCCCCTCTCCCACCAGGGGAGAGGGGAAGTAAGGGAGGCGACGCCGGCGGGCGGCGCCAATCGTTGCGTGGGCGGGGGCCCACACCTATAGTCCGCGCGGTCGGAGCGTGGCGCAGTCTGGTAGCGCACTTGACTGGGGGTCAAGGGGTCGCAGGTTCAAATCCTGTCGCTCCGACCAGGATTTTCAAAGTGTTATGGTAATTCATCGATAGTTGCACCGGGCACGGGTAGCAGCCTGGGTAGCTGACATCGCGAAGTTAAGGGGCTGACGGCGAAACCTCGGTCGCGTCCCAGGTTTGACGCGGCTCAAGCAGCCGACCGCAGCGGATCGTCCCACGCCGCCATCAGCGCCCTGGCGATCTCCTTCGCAAGCTCAAGGGCTTCGTCTTCCGCCTGTGAGCTGCCGGCTGCGGCCGCGAGCGGGTCCTGCCCCTCGACAAAGATGCGCTGCTCGCCATCAGCGAACACAATCGCGAAGCCGCCCGGCACGGGCTTGATTGTTAGCGGGAGGCGCAAATCGGTCACGTCACGAGACTACTGCGTGCGTTGTGACCGCATCAAGCACGCTGGCACCGTCGGGAGCCGATGATCGTAAGACCCCGGTGGAGGGGGTTCCCACCGGGCGGCCGCGCTTGGGGCCCCGGTGGCCAATGTGGGCCCCTCCATGTTGGCCGCGGCAAGGAGGTCAAGATAGTTACCTGACCCCCTCCGAGCCTCGCGGCCGCCCGGGGAGCTCGCAGAAAAAACGTAAAGAAATCAATAGGGGGGTATGTTACACTTCTTGACCCCCTTCACTTTCTTGCTCCCCTTGCCTCCAAGAGGGTCAAGGGGGTCACTATTTCTGTCACTCACCGCTTGCCCGCCCCCCGGGGCCTCCCCTGAATGCTCTGGGCGCGCGGTCAGCCCCCCTGCAGCCGTTGCCAGATCGAAAGACGATCCGAACGTCGCGCAATGACACCTTCACGCGCGTGAGGCGCAGCCCGTCCATCAAACAGGGCGGACGCTGCAAACGATTGTCGCAGATGCGCCAGTTGCGGTCATTGGCGCCGTCCCGAATGGCCGCCCTGGGACAGAAAGGCCACAACCAGTGCTTGAGAACGCGATGGTACTACGTATCATCGGCCGCATGGCAAGATGCACAGCGCCAGTACGTGGACATCGCTCAGCGGCCGCAGCAGCGGCATGCCCCGCATGCCGTGGCCGCTATCGCGGTTATAGCAGTTATGGCGGCGGTTATGGCTCGTCCCGGTCTTACTTCCCACGCGCGCGTGGGAGCGCGTGCTTATCCGGGTAAGAACCACTAGCAAGTGTCGCGACGGTGCAGTGCCGATCTGAGACCGGGCGGGCAGTTTCCCCAGGCCGAGGGTCGGGGCCCCTGACCTGCCGACCGCGGGTGGCCGCAACGCGGCCTTCAGTCCAAATGTACCGATCGCCTTAAGTTGGTGGCACCGTTCCGTTGTTATGACGTTTGCGGCTGATGCGGCGGTTGGACGCTTGCGGTGTCTTGTATCGCCTCGCCATGCCTCGATTGTGTGCGCGGTGCAAAGGAGTGCCAGGCGGAGGGGCGGAGGTTGTTGCGGCGACGCGAAACCCGACGTTCGTTGGCGAGCGCCATTTGGCCTCTCCTGACCGTCCTTCTTGCGAGTTCGGCCAACGCGTTGCAGTTCGAGCGCGTAGTCGTCGACCGCGATGTCATTGTGATTAATTTCGAGGGTCCGATCGTTTCAGGCGACTTCGATCGCTTCATACGGTTTCTTGACGGATTGCCCGCGTCCGACCGCGTTTCTTGGAATTGGCCTCAATAGTCCAGGGGGGGTGGTTGCGGAGGCCTCAGCATTTATTCCAGTCATACGGGGATTTGATTGGATGGCCGTCATGGTGCCAGGCTCGGAATGCGCTTCTGCGTGCTTCCTGTTGTTTGCGGGCTGCCTCGAAGCAGGTTGTTGCGCCCGACGTGCTCATCGGCGTTCACAGCGTGAGCGAAGCCGGATCAGAAAGCGAAGCGGCCAAAGCCCGAACGACCGACATCGCGCGGCTCGCAGGGCAATTGGGGGTGCCGCCGGCCATCATGGGCGAATGGTGCAAACGCCGCCGGGCAGAATTGCCTGGCTGAGCACCCCGCTGACCTCACTTCAATGGGCGTGACGATACGCCCCGACGGTGCCAATCCAGTGGGTCTTTCCCCGGTCCTCCCGACCCCGCCACCCGCTATCGTGCACGTCGCGCCTAGCCCGGGCCGCGCAGAGCCCGCTTCGCCGTCAATTGTGTCCCCGCGAGCTAACCCACCCGCGCCAGCGCCTACGCCATCGTCGACGCGCGGACCACCGTTCGTGACATCAATATTGCCCCCGCGTACGGCTGACACGGTACCGGCAACAACCCAGCGCGGACCGCCTTTCGCGCCGTCAATTCTGTTCCCGCGAACTGCCAGTGCGGTACCGCCACGGCCGTCGATCACACCGCATGAAGTCCGTCACGACCTGCTGAGCACAACCGATGCAGCAGACATTCAGCAGCGGCTGTTCGCCCTCGGCTTTTACACGGACACGGTCGACGGCTACTGGGGTCCTAACTCCCGTCTCGCGCTGCGCGACTTTAAAATCGCTCAGGGGCTTTCGCCAAACGACGTGTTCGATGCGCGAACGGAAGCTGCCTTGCTGTCACCGGCGGCCGCGCGAGCAACGTACTCTCGCGCACCCCTCGCGGGATCGTGGACCGCGACCACTTATCCACCGCCCCCCGGTGCCACTCTCAATCCGTTGAACCAAAACGACGGGGCTCGCCTTCAACAGCGGTTGGCGATGCTGGGGTACTACTACGGCACGGGAGGTGGTGTGTGGGGTGAGGCGTCACATCAAGCACTGCAGGACTTCAAGTTCGTTAATGGGCTTGGCCACGATGACGTTTGGGACGCGAAAACGGAAACGGCCTTGATGCGGCCGACGGCGCTGGAAGCGTCCAACTCGTTCGTTGGTCTATGGGCCCGCGGTACGCTCCAGTGCCGCACTGCGCTGCGTCGCTCCCTCCGGCGGCTTTCCGGCTCGGAACATGGGGCATGGAGACGGCAAACAATGTCTGCCGCTTCAACGCTGTCTCCAAATCGGGGGCCACTTGGCCCACGCAGGGTATATGCATTGATCAACCGGCGCAGGTGCAGGCCTTTCAGTTCGAAGTGTCAGCCGACGGACTTACTGTCGCTGGCAACCACACGCACTTCGTGAGGTGCCCCTACGTTCGTTAGCTGGATTGAAGCGACCATGCGGTAGGCACGCGAAATCCTGATGCACACCCGTGCCGGCTGTCAGCGTTCGCAGCCAATCCCATCTCCGTCAGCGTCCAGCCTGTACACGTCCGGCCCCACTACGCGCACAGGCCCGCGCACGTATGCCGGCCCGTTTCCTCGCCCACCCGCGCAATCGACGTCCGACGCGATAGGGACGCATGCTCCCGAGTAGCTTGGGTGGCAGGCAGCCTGAACAGCTCGGACAACAGACGACGCTGGTGACTGCTTGGGCTGGCCAGAGAATGCGGAACCGACGCCGCCGCCGGAGAAGACAAAGTTCGCCCCGGCGAGGGTCAACCCCGCGACAACCACCCCTGTCGTAAGAACGCGACTGGTCATGCTCGTGGCTCCGCTGGCCCGAGCGTACACCCACGCCGACGTTCGATCGGTCGGGAAACCGACGTGGGAGTTAAGAAGACGTTGCTTTTGATGCCCGCCGTGGCTCCCGCATATCGCGGGAGACCGAATGGTTCGGAGGCACAGGGGGCCCTTTGCAGACCGCCCGACACACCTGGGTCACGTCGCTCGACGGCGCCGCTTAGGAGTTGACCGCGAGGGGTGTCCCCACGGGGGGCGCCAAATGGAGCGCCGTTCACAGTGCAGAGGGTGCTCGCCGCGAGTGGGTAGATCGGGACGCGATCGCGGCGGCGGCATTTGGTCGTGGTCACAGGATGCGACACGTTGAAAACTCGTCTGCCATTGATACATTTTCGCTTGTCCATTGGCTTGCGAAGGAGGTGTTCGATGGACAGCGAGGCTTTGGCGGAA
The DNA here is from genome assembly GCA_963749755.1 of uncultured Alphaproteobacteria bacterium. Classification (GTDB taxonomy): domain Bacteria; phylum Pseudomonadota; class Alphaproteobacteria; order Rhizobiales; family Kaistiaceae; genus JBBDMC01. The sequence continues at coordinate 103,055 of CAVVOK010000001.1, read as the reverse complement.
GCACGACAGAATGCACAAAAAGCGGAGAGCCGAGCGCGGCTCGCAACCGATCCCCAAACAAAGAAGCGATGGCGGAAAGAGGCGAGGAAGTGGCGGTCATTCCTGACCAAACGTAACGCCATGGAGGACGGTTCGCCGCCTCGCGACCCCGAGCCTAATTACTCGAAACGGAGGCACCGCCGACGCCGAGGCGGTGGAGCGACTGGAGCGATTGAGGCGGGATAGACGGCCGTCCTGAGGTCGCCCCAGCTACGTACGGCACACAGGGCCGCAGAGGACCCATTTGGGGCCCGCAGGGCAGCGCCTCCTTTTTTCCCCAGGCGCTTTGAGGGGCGCCCCCCAAGGGTGTCCTGAGTGGAGGGCGCTGAACGACCCGCGCCCTACGCCGTCAGTCGGCGCATCCCCGCTAATGTGGACGACGCTGCCGGCAGCCTTGACACCCGACCCGATCAGGCGTCCTAAGAAATTCTTGGTCTCTCCTGAATTGCCTTTGGTGAGAGGAGTGACCAATGCCATCCAACCGACCGCCTGACGACGAATTCCGGTTTGAGGTCCGGCACCTGAGCGTTCGGCTGTCGCGCCGCGCCAGTGTGCTAGCAGCCGTGGTCCTGGCCCTGGTGATCGCCGGTCACCTGCTAGGCACTCGCTCTGAGACATTAATGGACGACACGCGGCCCTGCACGGCAGGATTTGAGCCTTAAGAGCACGCGTAGATGTTGGATTTGGTCCCTCAATCCGGCCAACCGCGCCAGAAATCAACGGCGACGCTCAGCGCGTCCAAGAAAGGCCGCTCATACACTTTGACCCAGAGTTGGTCGTCGCGAACTATGTATGCATCCGTGGAGGTTTCGATGACCGCGTTCGGGCGTTGTAGGAAGCGGTGACGCGCGGCATCGGCAATATCGCGCATGATCCCGAGTTCTGGGCATTGTCCAAAGACTAAACGGCGGAATTGCGCAAAGTCGGCACCATTCAGGCGCGACGGGGCCACTTTCTCATAGTATTTGAAGGTCCATTCGACCTGATCGGTGACCGCACGAGCGGCGATCTTCGCAAGCCGCTCGTCGAGCGGGGATGCACAGCAGTCGCTAAAAGCGGGCTCCACATCCAGCGCAAAGCATTTCGACGGCCGTCATGGGTTCCCGGTTTTCTCTTGCTGACACCAACGGGCGTTGGGCAGCTTGGTTGCGCAAGGCGGCCAAGTTATCGTCTTCACGTAGAGACTTGCAGCCCCCGCTGCTTTAAACACATGGGCCAGGGCCCTCGCAGCGTCCGATTTGTTAGAAATCACGTTATTATTGTATTAGCCTTCCTAGGTGAAAAGAAAAGCAAGCATCCGGTCCGGGTTGACTTTAAAGCCAACTCACCCTCATGTGGTGAGCGGGCTGCCGACTTGGCTGGTGCACGCGCCTGTGCGGCGAAGGCTGACAAACCCTAAGCGTGCATTTCTAGTCCACGAGGACGTAAATGGGACGCTGGCTGACCCGTCCGGCGGATTTCCCGGCCATCAGGGGGCTGCATTCATCACACGCTTCGTGATGGGCACCTACATCAGCGCAAGCCTGGTTGGCGATCCCGAACACAAGCGCCCTGACATGGAGAGGCTCGTTGATGTGGACGAAGTATGGGTTGCCTGCTTTCGCGAGCCGAAATTCAACCAATGGCGGTTGATGGGACGTTTTGCGAGGACAAATGTCTTCATAGGGCTAGCGCTGCATCGGCGCACTGAATTCGCCGGAAATCGGTACACCGCTAAGGCGGAACAATTTGCCATACGGTGGGCCACACTCCTGCCGAGTTGTCCGATTGTGAGAGGTGCAAGTGTCGGAGAGTACCTCACTAAGCCAGCGAGGGATTTGTATGCCGGTGTCTTATAAGCAGAACTTCGAATTCGAAAGGGGCTACAACTATGAAATCCTGACCGCTTCGATCTACGGCGCGTTTCTGTGCGCCATCGAAACGCGCAAGGAGGAGAATAGCCTCACTCAAGCAAAGCTCGCGACGCTCACGAATAAGGACAAGTCAAGCGTGAGCAAATTGCTTGCTGGTCCCGGCAATTGGACGACGCGAACCATTTCTGATCTCTGCGTGGCACTCGATTTGGGGTTTGAATTTTGTTTGGTCGACAAGCTGCTCCCGTACCGTGTCTTTACTGCAACGGGTGTTGAAACCGCCAATCCAACGGTCTCGACTAACACGCTTTACGAAGGGGAACGCGGCGAGGTCACTGCCGTCGCGGGGATGTTCAAGAGCACAGGTGAGGCAGCTTTTCTTCCTGGTGTTTCGTTCACTACCCAGTCATTTGATCGACTAAGTAACCTGGGAATAGACGCGGTGACTGTGGTGCGATCATGAACCAGCGGCCATCCCGCATGACCGGAAAATTTCAATTCAGTGCCGCGATCTTTTGCGACGCAGTGCGGATTGAAAATACGGGCAAGCTCATTTTGATAGGCGTTTATGCGGGTGATGTGTTGTGCCAGCGATATCCTGCCGAATTGGAGATTGTCGCGCACGTTGAAGGCAGGGTTTTGGAGGCCGATGTTTTTCGCGCCACTTTCCAGTTTGTAGATCAAGACGATGCGGCGCTTTCAACGCCGATTGAAATCGACAATGATCGTCCCTTTGTCGTTGGCGGCTTTGCGCTGCCTATCACGGCAAGACTTGTGTTTCACAAGAGTGGAAGGTGCATTCTTCGTGCAAAGCTAGAGGGCGGGAAGTGGCAAGTTCTGGCATCAAAGGAGGTACTGCTCCAAGAAGAATATGCTCGCCGACTTGCTGAGCTAAACCGCTTGGAAACCGCGAAGTAGGAAACCCGCAGGTATATGAAAGGACCTAGATCGCCGCTGTGGGCGTGATCACCGGCATAAACGACGGCAAGGCCGTCTTCGTGGTGGCAGCGAGCGCGCTAGGACATGCGCGGACGACTATCTCGGCGGGGGTGACTACTTGGCCGCGGTGCAGCGCAGGTACGGTTTGTCGGTGGACTATCGTCGCACGGGGCGCAAGCTTCAAGCATACACCGCGTCCGCCTGATCGGCCCCCATTGAATGGTCCGATTGGAATGTTAGTGCATTGAGGGTCTGCGGGCGAGCGTACCCGGCTAGCCGGTCAGTCGCAGTCGGCCACGCGGCGAAGGCTGGCACGAACACCTCTGGCGCCGGTGGCTTGTATCCCAGCGATCCGTGCGGCCTCACGGTGTTGTAATGCCGGCGCCAGCTTTCGACGATGATCCTGGCCTCGGCGAGCGTGTAGAAGATCTCACCATCGAGGAGTTCGTCGCGCAATCGCGCATTGAAGCTTTCGATGAAGCCGTTCTCCCATGGGCTTCCGGGCGCGATATAGGCGGTCCTTGCGCCGACCGCGGCGATCCATTCCTGCACGGCCCTGGCGATGAACTCCGGGCCATTGTCGGAACGAACGTGCTCCGGCGTGCCGCGCAGGATGAACATGTCGGTCAGGACATCGATGACGTCGGTAGAGTTCAGCTTTCGATCGATCCTGATCGCCAGCGCCTCGTGCGTGAACTCGTCGATCACGTTGAGCATGCGATATTTCCTTCCGTCATGGGTTCGATCCTCGACGAAGTCATAGGACCAGACATGGTTGGGCCGCTCGGCGCGAAGACGGATGCACGATCCATCGTTGAGCCATAGCCGCCCTTTCTTCGGTTGCTTGTGCGGAACCTTCAGCCCCTCGCGCCGCCAGATGCGCTCGACCCGCTTGTCGTTGACTACCCAGCCCGACCGGCTGCGCAGAAGCTCAGCGATCTTGCGGTAGCCGTAGCGGCCATACCGGCGGGCCAACGTCACGATGTCCTCGGTCAGTTGCTCCTCATCGTCACGGCCGTCGGGTACACGCCGCTGTGTCGAACGATGTTGTCCGAGCACACGGCATACCCGCCGTTCCGAGACCACAAGAACCGAGCGAACATGATCGATGCAGGCACGGCGGCGCGAAGGGCTCAGAAGTTTCCCGAGGACGCTTCCCTCAAGATTAGCTTGTCCAGCGTCAGGTCGGCGACCGCCTTGCGTAGTCGCTCGTTCTCCTTCTGAAGCTCCTTCAACTGACGAAGCTGGTCACGGCTCATGCCGCCATACTGCTTGCGCCACCGATAATAGGTCAGCTCCGAAACGCCGACCTGGCGCACGGCATCCGCCATCGTCATCCCCTGTCCGCGCAGGACTTCAACCTGACGCAGCTTCGTTACGATCTCGTCAGGCTTGTGTCGCTTGTTGGCCATCGGGTCCTCCTGTTTGCCAAAAGACATACTTCAGGGTGGACCAATTCAATGGGGGTGGATCACCGGCAACGAGCCCTACCTCGGCGAAGCAACGCTCCACGCGCGGGCGATGCTGGGAGTAGAGACCGATTGTCGGCCGATCACTCCGCAATCGCTCTTGCTGGCGAGGATGCCCTAGGAAATCCAGGGGCAAGGTTCGACCTACGCGCGTTCGACCCCGTTGCCTTGGTCGTCGCGCCGCCACGCGCGCAGCACGCGCCCGGTGCCTTGTCTTGCGCGGCGGCGCTCGCCGGGTGCCCAGGTTTGCCGAGACCTCGCCGCCGGCAAGCACAAGCGGTCGTTTTTCATCATCCAGGTGTCGCTACAACGTCGGCGCGTGCGGTAATATGCCGGTGTTACCGGAGACCGGCAGGCCTTTGCGGGCAACCGGCGGCGCCTTGGACCCAAACTGATGATCACGGTTCCCGAACTGACCGCCGACGCCCTCGGTGGTTTCATCTCCGAGTACATGAAGCGCCATTACGGCTCGTCGGAGAGCCAACTGGTCGAACTTGTGCCCTCCGTCGCCCGCATCGCGCTCGAGTGCATCGGCAACAGCGACGCGCTCTACCACAACGTCGAGCACACGATGCTGGTGGCGCTGGCCGGCCACGACATCCTGCGTGGACGGGCGCTGCAATCCGATATGCCGGCGAGTGACTACGCCCACATGATGGTCGCGTGCCTGTTCCACGATATCGGCTACGTGCGCGGCCTCCTGCCCGGTGACGACAAGGACGGCTTCGTCATCAATGCGGAGGGCACCAAGGTGTCGCTCCCGCGCGGCTCGTCGGATGCGGCGCTGACGCCCCATCACGTCGATAGGTCCAAGCTTTTTGTCAAACACCGGTTCGACGGCTTCGCGCTGCTGGACGCCGACCGCATCGCCCGGGCCATCGAGGGAACACGCTTCCCCAGCAACATGCCAACCGACGACGAGACAGTCGACGAAGAGGTCGCCCTCGTCCGGGCAGCCGACCTGATCGGTCAACTCGGCGACCCTCACTACATCCGCAAGGCGAACGCGCTCTATTTCGAATTCGAGGAGGTCGGATTCAACCGTCAGTTCGGCTATGCCAGTCCGGCGGACCTGGTGGACAAGTATCCCCAGTTCTACTTCAACTCGATCTCGTCGTTCATCCAGACCGCCATCCACTATCTGCACGTGACGGCGAGCGGGCGGCAGTGGATCGCCAATCTCTATTCGAACGTCTTCCGCGCAGAGCGTGACATCGCGCTTTGCGGTCCCCAGCAATAAGCGTAACGACGACGCGACCGCATCAGGCTCCGGAGCGACGCGGCGCCGGGAGGCCTATCGCGTCTGGTCGAGCAGGCGTTTCATCTCGATGAGTTCGGTGAGCGCGGTCTGCAGGCTGCGGAGCTCGTCGCCGGAAAGCGGATCCGACGTCGGGCGACCGTTGGCGGAACCGTTGGCGCCGATATGGGCGGCGTGGAACTCGCGGCCGTTGAACGCCAACTCGACCGTCTCGTCGTCGTCGTCATCGACCGCAATGGCAACGGCGTCGTCGTCGAGGATCGGTTCGTCGTCGGTCGGAATGCGGCGGGCGGCAAATCCTGCGACCTCGCCCTTGCCCGCGGAGACGACCACGCGCGGCCCCTGCTCCTTCAGGATGCGCTGCACGCCGCGGATGGTGTAGCCCTCGCCGTAGAGCAGGTGGCGGATTCCGCGCAGGAGCTCGATGTCGTCGGGGCGATAATAGCGGCGGCCGCCGCCGCGCTTCATGGGCTTGACCTGCGCGAAGCGCGTCTCCCAGAAGCGCAACACGTGCTGCGGAAGCTCAAGCTCCTCCGCAACTTCGCTGATCGTCCGGAATGCTTGTGGCCCCTTCGACACCGCTTCTTCGACACCGCCCACGGGGCGCGGACGCTACCGGCCGCTACCCTCCCCGCCGCCGTTGAGCAGCGCGGCGTTGATCCTTTGCTTCAATACGTTGCTCGGCTTGAACACCATCACCCGACGGGGCGAAATCGGCACCTCCTCGCCCGTCTTCGGATTGCGTCCCACCCGCTGACCCTTGTTGCGTACCACGAAAGAACCGAACGACGACAGCTTCACCGCCTCGCCGCGCACAATGCATCCACTGATTTCGTTGAGAACCAGCTCGACTAGGTCGGCGGACTCCGTCCGGGAGAGGCCGACCATCTGGTACACCGCCTCGCAGAGATCGGCGCGCGTCACCGTCTTGCCGGCCATGGCATCACCGTCCCCCGCCTGGCGCGCCGCTTTATCGCGGTCTTGCCCGTCAAACCGAAGGCGCAGCCTATTGCGTCGGTCCACCCGAATCAACCGATCTGCGAGCGCTGCGCTGCACCGCAACCTCGGGGAGCTCACCACCGGAGAATCGCCGAGCCCCAGGTAAAGCCGCCGCCCATCGCCTCCATCAGCACCACGTCGCCGCGCTTGATGCGGCCATCGCGGGCGCCTTCGGCCAACGCCAGCGGAATCGAGGCCGCCGACGTATTGCCGTGATGGTCGATGGTGCGGATCACCTTCTCGCTCGGGATGCCGAACTTGCGCGCGGTGGCGTCGATGATGCGCACATTGGCCTGGTGCGGCACGAACCAATCGACGTCGGCGGCGTCGATGCCGGCGGAGGCGAAGGCGTCGGTTATGACGTCGGCGATCATGGTCACGGCGTACTTGAATACCTCGCGCCCCTGCATGCGGACGTGGCCGACGGTGCCGGTCGACGACGGGCCGCCATCGACGTAGAGCTTGTCCTTGTAGCGGCCGTCGGAGCGGAGATGGGCGGTCAGGAGGCCGCGGCCGGATTGGCCGTCCGGCTGGGTCTCACGGCCGAGAACCAGCGCACCGGCGCCATCGCCGAAGAGGACGCAGGTGCCGCGGTCCTTCCAGTCGAGGAGGCGCGAGAAGGTCTCCGCCCCGATCACCAGCGCGCGCTCAGCCTGGCCGGCCTTGAGCAGGGCGTCGGCGGTGGCGAGCGCGAAGACGAAGCCGGAGCAGACCGCCTGGATGTCGAAGGCGGACCCGTGGGTCATGCCCAGCTTCTCCTGGACGGTGACGGCGGCGGCGGGGAAGGTGTTGTCCGGCGTGGTCGTGGCGAGCACGATCATGTCGATATCGGCGACGGTGAGGCCCGCGTCGTCCAATGCGCGACGCGCCGCCGCGACCGCCAGGTCGGAGGTGAGTTCGCCGTCGGCGGCAATGTGGCGCTCGCCGATGCCGGTGCGCTGCCGGATCCACTCGTCCGAGGTCTCGATCCGCTTGGCGAGTTCAGCATTGGTGAGGGTCTTGGCAGGGACGTAGCCGCCGCTGCCCAGAACGACCGAACGTACGGTGGTCACATCGCACCCGTATTCGCGATCACGCCGTTCCGTTCGCCTTCCCGAGCCTGCCGATAGGCCGACAGGTCTTGATTGATCTTCTGCAGCACGCCGCTCTCGGCCATGCTGTAACCGATCTCCACGGCCGCGGCGAATCCTTCAGGATCGGTGCCCCCGTGGCTCTTGATGACGACGCCGTTGAGGCCCAGGAACACGCCACCGTTGGCGCGGCGGGTGTCGAGCTTCGTGCGCAACTGGTCGAACGCCCCGCGCGCGATGAGCGCGCCGAGGCGCGAAATGAGGCTCTGCGACAGCGCCTCGCGGATGTAAGTGGCGATCTGCCGGGCGGTGCCTTCGGCAGTCTTCAGCGCGATGTTGCCGGCGAAGCCTTCCGTCACGACGACATCGACGACACCCTTGCCGATGTCGTCGCCCTCGACGAAGCCGGCGTATTCCAGGTGCGGCAGGTCCGCCTCCTTCAGCATCTGGCCGGCGTCGCGAATCTCGTCGAGGCCCTTCACTTCCTCGACGCCGATATTGAGGAGACCCACGGTCGGGCGCTCCTTGCCGAACAAGGCGCGCGCCAACGCGGCGCCCATGACGGCGAACTCGAACAACTGCTCGGCGTCGGCGCCGATGGTGGCGCCGCAATCGAGCAGGATGCTCTCGCCGCGGACCGTCGGCCACAGGCCGGCGATCGCCGGACGGTGGATTTCGGTCGAGCTGCGCAGACACACCTTGGCCATCGCCATCAGCGCGCCGGTGTTGCCGGCCGATACCGCGAAATCCGCGTTGCCGTCCTTAACCGCCTCGATGGCGCGCCACATGCTGGAGCGCGAGCGGCCGCGACGCAGCGCCTGGCTCGGCTTGTCGTCCATGCGCACGGCGATGTCGGTGTGCTGGAGTTCGGCAGCCGCCTTGACGCGCGGATAGCGCTCCAGCAGCGGCGCCACGACGGCCTCATCGCCGAACAGGCGGAACCGCAACTCGGGTCGGCGGGCGAGCACGATGTCCGCGCCCGGGATGACGACCTCCGCGCCCCGGTCGCCGCCCATCACGTCTAGCGAAGCCGTTACGATTGCCATTGAAGCCCCTGGTGAAGTCCCGCCCGCCACACCCGGCCGAGCGCTGCGAAATGCGGAGCGGCCCTGAGGAAGGCGAACATTACAGGCTCATGACGGTCAGACAAAGGCCCCTCGCCTCTTCCCAAATCGCGCGGCTACCGCAATTTTTCCGGCTTGATGAGATCGGCGAGCGCCGCGAAGGGCGAATCGCCTTCCGCGTCGGGGTCCGCGACCTCCGGCAGCGTCGCATCCGGCGCGCGCGGATACGGATCGATGGCGAGCGCGAACGCCTCCTCCGACGACGGCCCCGACATCGATCGTGGGGCCAGTCAGAGGTTCCGGCGGGTCGGGCGCGTTGGGATCGACGACGACTTCGGCGTGCGGCTTCGGCGGCTGATGCTCGCGGGAACCGGGCGGCGCGAAGCGCGCTTCGAACGGCTCGTCGATATGCTGATCGACAGGGACGAGGCTGACGACGCAGGTCTGCACGATGTCGGCGATGACGCGGCCCTCGACAAGGATGCCACCATCGGCGTGCGCGGTGAGCGTCGCCGTCGCCGCCATGGCCGTCACCTTGACGTCGTAGGCCTCGGCCAGGGCGGCCCGGTCCGCCTCGTTGGTCGCAACGTCGACGGCAACGGAGCCGCTTCGGCGGACCTCGGCGACATCGACCGGGCATGAGAGCACGGGAATGGTCACGCGGCAGCACCAGCGGACGCAAACGCGGCCGGATCGGGAAAAGCCTCGGAGTCTTCGGCCAGCGCGTTGGGGGACACGGTCGGCGAGACGTTCCGCCGCCGCCAAAGCATAGGCGGCGAGCGCCGCGGCGTTCGTCCCGGCACCATCATCGCGCTGGGTGTTGCGCGCGATGGCCGCGGCAAGTGCATCGGCGTCGCGGGCGGCAAGCGCCGCGCGGTAGGCGTCGGCGCGACCGTAGAACCCGCTTCCCATCTGCTTCATGCGCTTCGGTACCGCCATGTCGCCGACGCCGAGCTCGCGCAGGGACCGGTCCATGTCGAGGCAGAAGAGATCGAAGACGTGCTGGCCGGTGGCGTCCGCATCGGTCGTATTCTCGGCCTTCAGCCGTTCGATCATGAGCACCGCATGCAGCACAACCATCTCGAATCGACCGCCCACGGTGTCGGGGACGCCGAGAACGGAATAAAGTGCCGGGGAACGCGCCTGCGCCACAACAGCGCCGTAAAGACCCGTTGCCATACCCTCAGAAGCGCGGTCTCGGCCGAAGAGGCGCCCTAGCATGAACCTTGCCCCTTTTCACCGAACGCCAAAGGTCGTTGCAAGCCGACGTAGCCCACGGTAGGGGTCTTGCCAAGATGGACGACCTCGAACCCGGGATATGGAGCTGATGCATCGCCTTTCATCACAGTGGAAATCGGGCATTTGCGCCGTCAGCCTGCTCGCGCTCGCCGGTTGCAGCACAGCCTCGCTTCCCAAGGTGCAAGGCCTCAGCTCCACCACCCAGCACGGGTATGTGGTGACGCCGTTGCACTTGAACAGGTGCCCGTCGGCTCGTCGAAGGACCAGGTGCTCATCGCACTCGGATCGCCTTCGACCACGGCAAACTACGGCGGCGACGTGTTCTATTACATCAGCCAGACGCGGTCCCGGGCGGCCGCGTTCCTACCGGACAAGGTGGTCGATCAGCGGGTCGTGGCGGTCTACTTCGACAGCAAGGACCAGGTGAAGCAGATCGCCGACTACGGCCTGCAGGACGGCAAGGTGTTCGACTTCGTCAGCCGCACCACACCGACGGGCGGTGTCGACCAGACGTTCATCCAGCAGATTCTTTCGGGTGCGCTCGGCCTCAGGCCGAAACTGTAGTCGCCTGACCGCAGGGCGAGTCGTTGGCGACAACGACGCTCGCCGAGCCGAAGCGCTCCCACGCCGTTTGGCGTGAGACACGGAGCGCACTCCCGTTCTTCTCCCAGCCGACGCCACGCGCGCGCGGCGCATCCACGTGGCCCTGGAGAACGCCTCTGGTCTCTTCCACGCAGGCCGCGACGGGCCAAGCGTGGCGAGCGCTTCATTATTGGGCGGCGCGACTTCGAGAAAAGAAACGGCCGCGCCCGATGTGGGCGCGGCCGCGAACGATCTGCCGGCCGGAGCGCTAGTGCGACAGCACGGCCAGCAGCAGCAGCGCCACGATGTTGGTGATCTTGATCATCGGGTTCACGGCGGGGCCGGCGGTGTCCTTGTAGGGGTCGCCGACGGTGTCGCCGGTGACCGCCGCCTTGTGGGCCTCGGAGCCCTTGCCGCCGTAGTTGCCGTCCTCGATGTACTTCTTGGCGTTGTCCCACGCGCCGCCGCCAGCGGTCATCGAGATGGCGACGAACAGGCCGGTGACGATCACGCCGAGCAGCATCGCGCCGAGGGCCGAGAAGCCGGCCGCCTTTCCGCCGATCCAGCTGATCACGAAGTAGATCACGATCGGCGACAAGCACCGGCAGCAGCGACGGGATGATCATCTCGCGAATGGCGGCGCGGGTGAGCAGGTCCACCGCGCGGCCGTAGTCCGGGCGCTCCGTGCCGGCCATGATGCCTGGCTTCTCGCGGAACTGGCGGCGAACCTCCTCCACGATGGAGCTCGCGGCTCGGCCGACCGCGGTCATGGTGATGCCGCCGAAGAGGTAGGGCAGCAGGCCGCCGAACAGGAGGCCGACCACGACGTAGGGGTTGGCCAGCGAGAAATCGACGGTGACGCCCGGCGAAGTACGGGAACTCGGTGGGGTTCTGCGAGAAGTGCGTCAGGTCCGACGTGTAGGCGGCGAACAGCACCAGCGCGCCGAGGCCGGCGGACCCGATGGCGTAGCCCTTGGTCACGGCCTTGGTGGTGTTGCCGACCGCGTCGAGCGCGTCGGTGGTCTTGCGTACCTCGGCCGGAAGGTCGGCCATCTCGGCGATGCCGCCGGCGTTGTCGGTGACGGGACCGAAGGCGTCGAGCGCGACCACCATGCCCGCCAGCGCGAGCATCGTCGTCACCGCGATGGCGATGCCGAACAGGCCGGCGAGCGAGTAGGTGACGAGGATGCCGGCGATGATGACGAGCGCCGGCAGCGCCGTCGATTCGAGCGACACCGCGAGACCCTGGATGACGTTGGTGCCATGGCCGGTGACCGAGGCCTTGGCGATCGACTGCACGGGACGATAGTTCGTGCCGGTATAGTACTCGGTGATCCAGATGATGAGGCCGGTGACGGCAAGGCCGGTGAGGCCGCACAGGAACAGGCTCAGGCCCGTGAAGGTCGTGCCGGTGGTGGTCGTGAGCTGGGTGCCGAAGCCGATGAGCCACCAAGTGACCAGGGCGACGCCGACGATCGAGAGGAGCGCGGTGGCGATGAAGCCGCGATAGAGAGCGCCCATGATCGAGTTGTTGGCGCCGAGCTTGACGAAGAACGTGCCGGCGATGGAGGTGACGACGCACGCCGCGCCGATCGCCAGCGGCAGCAGCATCGCCGATTCGGCGATGGGGTTGCCGGCGAAAAAGATCGAGGCGAGGACCATGGTCGCCACGGCGGTCACGGCGTAGGTCTCGAATAGGTCGGCGGCCATGCCGGCGCAGTCGCCGACGTTGTCGCCGACGTTGTCAGCGATGGTCGCCGGGTTGCGCGGATCATCTTCCGGGATGCCGGCCTCGACCTTGCCCACGAGGTCGCCGCCGACGTCCGCACCCTTGGTGAAGATGCCGCCGCCGAGACGGGCGAAGATGGAGATCAGCGAGGCGCCGAAGCCCAGCGCGACCAGGGCGTCGATGACGATGCGATCACCGGACTGGTAGCCCAACATGCGGGTGAGGATGAAGTAATAGACCGAGACGCCGAGGAGCGCGAGGCCCGCGACGAGCATGCCGGTGATAGCGCCGGAGCGGAAGGCAATGCCAAGGCCGGCGGCGAGGCTCTGGGTCGCGGCCTGCGCAGTGCGCACGTTGGCCCGTACCGAGACGTTCATGCCGATGATGCCGGCGGTGGCCGAGAGGATCGCGCCGATCGCGAAGCCGATCGCGACCGTCACGGAAAGGAGCAACCAAACGATGATAAAGATGACCACGCCGACGATCGCGACCGTCATGTACTGCCGCCGCAGATAGGCGGATGCGCCCTCGCGGATGGCTCCTGCAATCTCCTGCATCCGCGCCGTACCGGCGTCGGCAGCCAGAACCTCGCGCGAGGCCCATGCACCGTAGGCAATCGAGAGAAGCCCACAGAGAACGATCAGATAAATCACGAGGTTATTCCCTCCGTCCCGAGGCGCCCGCACCGGCGTCGCGCCCGCCCATTCATGCGAAAAAACGGCCGCATTTGGTTCGACGCGGCCGCCAAAGCAGCGGCGTGGGTATGACGTGCCACCGCGCGGGCGTCAAGGCCGAATGGCCGCTGTTGATAGGCATCCGGAGGGCGGCCTCAGGCGGTCCTGCGGCGGCCGACGACGGTGGCGAGGATAGCCATCGCGGCGAGCGCGATGATCGGCAGCGCCACCCAATTGATCCACGACCATCCGACGGTCGCGAATAGCCGGCCGGACGACAGCGAAGCGATCGCCACGGAGCCGAACACTAGGAAATCATTGAGGCCCTGGACCTTGCTCCGCTCCTCCGGCCGATAGGTCTCGGTGAGCATCGCGGTCGCGCCGATGAAGCCGAAGTTCCAGCCGACGCCCAGGAAGATGAGCGCGACCCAGAAGTTGATGAGCGTGATGCCGGCGAGCGCGGTCGCCACGCACGCCGCCAGCAGCAGCAGGCCGACGGCGATGACCGCCTCCTTGCCGAAACGGGCGATCAGTGAACCGGTGACGAAGCTCGGCGCGAACATGGCGAGAACATGCCACTGAATCCCGAGGGCGGCGTTGTCCTGCCCGAGCCCGCAACCGACCATGGCGAGCGGCGCGGCGGTCATCACCAAGCTCATCGCCGAGTACGAGGCGACGGCGCAGACGACGGCCACGACGAAGCGCGGCTGCCGCGCGATCTCGCCGAGCGGCCGGCCGCCGGAACGTATGGCGATGGCCGGGGCGCCGCGCGCTTCGCCGCCGAGGGCCGACACGGTGAGGAGCGCCAGCACCGCCAAAGCACCGATCGCGAAAAAGGTGCCGGCGAAGGGAATGGGGGCGAACCAGCCTCGCGTGAAGATCACCGTCTGCGGGCCGATGATCGCCGCCGCCACGCCGCCGGCGAGCACCCAGGAGATGGCGCGTGCCCGGAAAGCTGCGCTGCCGGTGTCGGCCGCCGCGAAGCGGTACTGCTGCGCGAACGCACCGGAAATGCCCACGACGGTGAGGCCGAGGACGAGCACCCAGAACGCCCCCCACAGCACGGCCAGGCCGGCGATCATCCCGCCGAGGATGCCGACGGTGGCGCCAGCGATAAAGCCCGCGCGACGGCCGACGCGGCGCATGAGGAGCGCCGCGGGAACGGCGCCGGCCGCGACGCCGACCGTGAAGCCGCTCACGGGAAGCGTCGCCAGCGATTTGTCCGGGCCGAGCAGGTAAGAGCCGGCGAGGCCGCCGAGCGAAATGGCGATCGGCGCCATGGAGCCGCCGAAGGCGGCGGCGGTCGCCAGGATCAGCGCGTTCCGCCGGACCTGCGGCTCCTCGGCGACGGCGGTGGGTTGCACGGTATCGGCCATGGCGGGCGACTCTAGAGATTCCTGCTGGCGCGCGCGCCTCAAAAATGCTCGTGGCCGTGGCCGACGAGGCGCATCGCCTGGCCCATGGCGTCACGGACCACCGGCGGTCCCCTGCCCTCGACGACGCGACCGATACGCGTGGCCGGCACGCCGACGGCCGCGGCGGAGGACTCGAACGCTTTCGCGGCGGACGCGGCCACAGTCGCCAACGTCTCGTAGTCGTCGCCGCCGTTGAGGACCGCCGCGAGCGCCGCGGGATCGGCCGCGACCGCGCGCCGTGCGGCCGGCGACAGCGGGACCAGGGCGCTCTCGATCTCTGCGCCGACGCCGGAGACGTCACAGATGTGGGCAAGATCGCCGACGAGGCCATCGGAGACGTCCATCGCGCTCGTCGCGTGGCGGCGGAGCACGGCCGCGAGCGCCATCCGCGGCTGGGGGTGCAGGTAGCGGTCGAGCAGCGCCTTCGCCCCGCGCGGCGGCGCGATCGCGCCCTGCCGGATGCGCAGGCCAAGCGCGGCATCGCCGATCGTGCCGGAAACGAACACAATGTCGCCGGGCCGCGCGCCCGAGCGGAGCACCATGCGCCCCTTCGGCACACGACCCATCGCGGTGACCGAGACGGCGACGCCGCCGGCCGAGCGGATGGTGTCGCCGCCGAGGAGCGTCACGCCATACGCCCGCTGGTCGGCGGCGAGGCCCTCGGCGAACTTCCGCACCCAGGCCTCGGTCCAGCCGGACGGGAGTGCGAGCGACATCAGGTACCCGAAGGGCTCCGCGCCCTTGGCGGCAAGATCGGAGAGGTTCACGCGGAGCGCCTTCCGCGCGATTGAGGCGGGCGGATCGTCGGAGAAGAAGTGCACGCCTTCGGCGATCATGTCGCAGGTGAGCACAAGATCGTCGCCGGGCCGCTGACGGTAGAGCGCCGCATCGTCGGTGAGGCCGAACGCGCCGGCATCGCCGGCGAGCGGCCGGAAATACCGCTCGATCAGCTCGAATTCGCCGCTGCGTCGCGCGCGCTTCGCCATGACACGACCCGTCAGCGCGCCGCTGGGCGAGGTGTAAATTCGCCGGGTCTCAGCGTGCGGCCGAGCGCGTCGAGGACGCCGTTGACCATCGCCGGCACGGTGTCCTCGTAGAAGGCCTTCGCGACATCGACGTATTCACTGATAACGACACGCGCCGGTACATCGGCGCGGCTCGCCAACTCGAACGCGCCCGCGCGCAGGATGGCGCGCAGCGTTGCGTCGATGCGGGCAAGCGGCCAATCAGGCGTGAGCGCCGCGTTGATCGCGGGGTCGAGCCGGAGCTGGTCGCGGACGACGCCGGCGACGACATCGCGAAAGAAGGCCGGGTCGGCGTCGCCGTACTGCTCGCCGTCGATCTCCTTTCCGAGACGGTGGGCCTCGAACTCGGCGATGACGTCGGGAAGGGGCACGCCGCCGAGGTCCATCTGATAGAGAGCCTGTACGGCGGCGAGGCGCGCGGCGCCGCGCTTGCGGGCGCCGCGGGAAGCGCGCGGCTCGGCGGTGCCAGACGCGGCGGTCATAGTCCGAAACGCGCGCGGAGCGCCGCCATGCGGACCGCCGCCTCGGCGGCAGCGCCACCGCGATTGAGACGATCGACCCGGGCGCGGACCCAGGCCTGATCGGAATTCTCCACCGTAAGGATGCCGAACCCAATCGCGATCGCCTCGTCGGTCGCGATCTCCTGGATGGCGCGGGCGAACTCGTTCGCGACGATGTCGTAGTGGCTGGTCTCGCCGCGGATGACGCAGCCGAGGATCACGTAGCCGTCGTAATGGGTGCCGCCGTGTTCGCTCGCTTCCAGCGCCATCGACAACGCGGCGGGAAGCTCGAACGCGCCCGGCACCGAGACGCTGTCGAAGGTCGCGCCGGCCTGCTCCAGCACGGCGGTCGCGCCGCGCAGCAGCTCGTCGGCGATTTCCTCGTAGAATCGCGCCTCGATGATCAGCAGATTGGGCGACCGGTCGGGCATGCGCGGCTCTTTGTGGCGACGCCGCCACCAATCACGCGGGCCGGCGGCTGTCCAGGAAAAAGCAAGGTAAACGCCGTTGGGTCAGCCGGCCTGCGTCGGCGCCACGGCCAGAAGCCGCGCCACGTAACGGGCGACGGTATCAACCTCAATGTTCACGCGATCGCCGGCGGCGCGGGCGCCCCAGGTAGTGACCTTCAATGTGTGAGGAATGATCATGCAATCGAAACGGTCGCCGACGACGCCATTGACGGTCAGCGAGGTGCCATCCAGCGCGACCGACCCCTTCGGCGCGATGAATCGCGCCAGCGCCTCCGGCGCAGCGAAGGTGAAGCGCGCCACGCCGCCCGCATCCTCGCGCCCGACGACGTTGGCGATGCCGTCGACGTGGCCGCTCACGAGATGCCCGCCCAACTCGTCGCCCGCCCGCAGCGCGCGCTCCAGGTTGACGCGCGTGCCGACGCTCCAGCCGCCCGCGGTGGACACGGCCAGCGTCTCCGCCGACGCATCGACCTCGAAGACGGCGCCGCCGTGGCTCCCCATGCGCCGGTCGACGACCGTGAGACAAACGCCGTTGATCGCGACCGACGCACCGATGTCGAGGCTCGCCGGCGGGTACCCGCACGCGATGGCGAAGTGCCGGACGTGGTCGTCATCGGAGACCTCGGTCAGCGTGCCGACGTCGGAGACGATGCCGGTGAACATCAGGCGCGCACGTAGCGGCGAAGCGTGTCCTCGCCGACCGCCGCGGTCTCGATGAGCCGATAGCGCGGACTGCGTTCGATCGCGGAGAGCGCCATACCGGCGAGCGCGCGCACGCCGTCGACGCCGACGACGACCGGCGCGCGCAGAACGATCACCTCGTCGACGAGATCGCCGGAGATGAGCGAGGCGGCGACCTCCGCACCGCCCTCGCAGAAGACGCGGGTGCGATCGCGGGTCGAAAGCTCGGCGAGTGCCTGGTGCATGTCCACGCCGCCCCCGGGTCCGGTGTCGACCTCGATCAGTTCGACGCCGGCATCCCCGAGCGCGGCCTTAGCGTCGGCGGGCACTTCTCGGCCGACTACAGCCACGAGTGGCGCTTCGCCGACCGATTCAATCAGCCGCGAGGTGAGCGGCAACCGCGCGCTGGCATCGAGGATGACCCGCATCGGCGAGCGCGACGCGAGGCCCGGCAGTCGGACGGTCAGGCGCGGATCATCGATCAGCACGGTGCCGATGCCGATCATCACGACATCGTAGGAGATGCGCATGGCCTGAACGGCATCGAAGGCGGCAATGCCGGTGATGATCATGCGCTCGCCGGTGCGGCGGCCGATCATGCCATCGGCGGAAACGGCGAGCTTGAGCGTGACGTGCGGGCGGCCCTTGGTCAGCCGTGCGATATGGCCGGAATGCGCGCGTGCCGCCTCCGCGGCGAGAACGCCGGTGGTGAGCGCGATGCCGGCCTCGGAAATCAGAGCATGGCCCTGGCCAGCGGTGCGCGGATCCGGATCCTCCAATGCGCTCACTACGCGCGTTACGCCAGCCTCGATCAGGGCCTTGGCGCACGGTTTGACGCGCCCGTCGTGGGCGCAAGGTTCCAGCGTGACGTAAGCTGTCGCGCCGCGCGCCGCTGTGCCGGCGTCCTTCAGCGCTTCCTTCTCGGCATGGGGCCGCCCGCCCGGCGCAGTCGAGCCGCGGCCAACGACGACGGGCGCGTCGCCGTCGGTGCGCACGATGATGCAGCCGACCGCCGGATTGGGCGACGTCTGGCCGAGCGTGCGGTGGCCGAGACGGAGCGCCGCCGCCATCATGCGGCGGTCGAATTCCGGATCGTTCAATTGAGCCTTCTTCGCGCGGGCAGCCATCTCCGCCTCAATCTTTTCCCCCGGCGCGTGCCGGCAGTTCACCCGATAGTTCGCCGAGCACGGTCTTGAAGTCCTCGGTATCGCGGAAGTTGCGATAAACGGAGGCGAAACGCACATAGGCCACTTCGTCGAGGCCGCGCAGCCCCTCCATGACCAGGCGGCCGATGGTCTCCGAATTGACGTCGCTGTCGCCGCTGCTCTCCAACTGCCGCACGATACCATTGATCATGCGCTCGACGCGCTCGGGATCAACCGCGCGCTTTCTCAGCGCCACCTGGACCGAACGGACCAGCTTGTCGCGGTCGAACGGGACGCGGCGGCCGTTGCGCTTGATCACGGTCAGCTCGCGAAGTTGTACGCGCTCGAAGGTGGTGAAGCGGCCGCCGCAATCGGGGCAGACGCGCCGGCGGCGAATCGCGGTGTTGTCCTCGGAAGGGCGCGAATCCTTCACCTGGGTGTCGGGGTTGCCGCAGTAGGGACAGCGCATGGGCTCGTCCGCTCGCCGCCGGTGGCGCTACCGATAGATCGGGAACCGGTCGGTGAGCGCCCTCACCTTCTGCTTGACGGCGCCTTCCACCATGGGCGCAGCGCCGTCTTCCGATTGGGCGACGGCGTCGAGCACCTCGCCGATCAATTGGCCGACCTGGCGGAACTCGGCGACGCCGAAGCCGCGCGTGGTGCATGCCGGGGAACCGAGGCGGATGCCGGAGGTGACGAAGGGCTTCTCCGGGTCGAACGGAATGCCGTTCTTGTTGCAGGTGAGCCCAGCGCGAACCAGCGCCTTCTCCGACACGTTGCCCTTCAAGCTCTTCGGCCGAAGGTCGACGAGCATCAAGTGGTTATCGGTGCCGCCCGACACGATCGCCAAGCCGCGGCCGCGGAGCGACTCCGCCAGTGCGCGGGCGTTCTCCACGACGTTGCGGGCATAGACCTTGAAATCGGGCCGGAGCGCCTCGCCGAAGGCCACGGCCTTGGCGGCGATCACGTGCATTAGCGGCCCGCCCTGGAGGCCCGGAAAGACGGCCGAGTTGAGCTTCTTGGCCAGCGTCTCGTCATTGGTCAGGATCATCCCGCCGCGCGGGCCGCGCAGCGACTTGTGCGTGGTGGTGGTCACCACGTGGGCGTGAGGCACGGGCGACGGGTGGACGCCACCGGCGACGAGACCGGCGAAATGCGCCATGTCGACCATCAGATAGGCGCCGACCGCGTCGGCGATCGCGCGGAAGCGAGGAAAGTCCCAGATGCGTGAATAGGCGGTACCGCCGGCGATGATGAGCTTCGGCTTCGCCTCGTGCGCGATGCGTTCGATCTCGTCGTAATCGAGTAGCTGGTCGTCGCGCCTGACGCCGTACGGTACGACCTTGAACCACTTGCCGGACATGTTGACCGAAGAGCCGTGTGTCAGGTGCCCGCCCGCGGCGAGGTCGAGGCCCATGAATGTGTCGCCCGGCTCCATCAGCGCCAGAAACACGGCCTGGTTCATCTGACTGCCGGAGTGCGGCTGGACGTTGGCGAAGCCGGCGCCGAACAACCGCTTGGCGCGATCGATGGCGAGCTGCTCGGCGATATCGACGAATTCGCAGCCGCCGTAGTAGCGCTTGCCGGGATAACCCTCGGCGTACTTATTGGTGAGCACCGAACCCTGCGCCTCGAGCACCGCGCGCGAGACGATATTCTCCGACGCGATCAACTCGATCTCGTGCTGCTGGCGACCGAGCTCCTTGGCAATCGCATCGGCGATCTCTGGGTCGCGGTCGGCGAGCGAGTCGGTGAAAAAGCCGGAGGCCGCGCCGGCGGCCAGGGTCTGGTCGGTCAGTGACATATTTGGGCCGTTCCTGTCAGCGGAAAGGCGCGCTCTACGCTCAACCGAGGCGGCGCGCAAGCCGAAGGGGGCCTTAGCACATGCCGTCCGTGGGCGCCACGGACGGCGGCGCTTCCGCTAGAGTTGCTGGCCGGGGACGGCGGGCTGTGCCTGGTACTGCTCCAGGCCGTCGAGGTGATAGATATCCTCGCGGAAATTGACGACGCCGTCGGTCGCCGCCCAGGCCGTGATGTACGTCCAGAACAGCGGTACCGGCTTCGCCAGTTTGACGTCCAGCCGGTCGTTGCCGCGCAATACCTCATCGATGCGCTCGCGCGTCCAGCCGGGCGTGTCTTGCATCAACCACACGATCAGCTCGCGGATGTTCTGCACGCGCACGCAGCCCGACGAATCGAATCGGTAGTCGTCGTTGAACAGGCCTTTGTGCGGCGTATCGTGCATGTACACGCCATCGGGGCTCGGGAAGTTGATCTTGACCGTGCCCAGCGAGTTATCCTCGTACGGATCCTGCCGGAACATGTAGCGGGTGGCTTCGTTCGAGTTCCAATCGATCTGCGACGGGTTGAGCTCGTTGCCCTTCTGATCGTAGACGCGGATCTTGTAGTCGGTGAGGTAGTTCGGGTCCTTCTGCATCAGCGGGATCAGGTCGCGCCGGATGATGCTCACCGGCACCGTCCAATACGGATGGAAGTTGATCTCCTGGATGCGCGAATTGACGATCGGCGACGGCCGATCGACCTTGCCGACGACCGCCGTGTGACGCGAGACGACGACGCCGTTCTCCACCGCCTCGACGGTCGCGGCGGGAATATTGACGACGACGAAGCGCGGCGACGGCAGCTTCGACGTCAGCATCTTCAGCCGCGTCAGGTTGGTGGCGAGCTGCGCGAGGCGCACGGTCGCCGGCACGTTCAACGCGGCGAACGTCAATTCGCCGACAATGCCGTCCGCCAGGATGCCGTGCCGCGCCTGGAACCGCTTCACCGCCGCGTCCACGTAAGAATCGAAGATGTCCGAGTAGCCGGCGGTCGCCGGCAGGTCGCCTGAGATGGCGAGGCGCTGACGAAGCATCACGACATTCGCGTCGCGCACGCCCAAACGGAGCGTCTTGTCCGGCGGGACCTCGGGCCAGCCGCCGCGGGCAACGATGTCGGAATACTGCGCGATGGCGCCCTGAAGCTTCTCGACGATGACGGGTGAGAGAATCGGCGTCGAGGTGCGGACATCGGCGGCGCCACCCGAAGCGGTGTCGAAGCCGTCGCGCCACTCCGCCCCGCCGCCCTGCACGACCTGACCGATGGGGCTCTGGGCAAGCGCCGTTCCGACCGCGAGCGCCGCGAAGACGGCCACCGCGGCGGTCAAGCGAAGGATTCTGGAACCTCGGTCGGTGTGCTCGGTCATCGTGGTCCGGTTGTCACCTGCACGCAATTTGAATCGCTATCACTTCAGCCCTTTCATGGCGCTATCACGAGCGCCCCCGGCAAACAACTCCGCGTAGGGCTTCGCTAACACTCCTCGCGCAGATTTGACCGGCAAATCAATGTCCATGCGCCCCGGAAGGCGCCTTCAGTTTGGCCGTTTCTTGGCGGGAGGGCGTAGCGGATGCACAAAAAAGGGCCCGGCGTGAGCCGGGCCCATTCTGGCATCGCGCGCCGGGAGGGTTCGCGCGTCAGAGCCGATAGAGAATCTGATCGGTCCAGAAGCGCTCGAGCCGCTGCAGGGAGCGGTTGAGCATGCGGAAGTCTTCCGCGCCGATACCGCCGACCTGATCGATCGAACGGATGTGCCGGTCGTACAGATGATTGACGATGTCGGCGACCTCGCGGCCCTTTTCGGTCAGGCTGACACGGACCGAGCGCCGGTCCATGCGCGAGCGCTGGTGATGGATGTAGCCCATCTCGACCAGCTTCTTGAGATTATAGGACACGTTCGAGCCGAGGTAGTAGCCGCGCGTCCTGAGTTCACCGGCGGTCAGTTCCAATTCGCCGATGTTGAACAAGAGCAGCGCCTGCACGCTGTTGACGTCCGAGCGGCCCGCCCGGTCGAATTCGTCCTTGATTACGTCAAGGAGGCGACGGTGAAGACGCTCCACGAGCGTCAACGCCTCCATATAAAGCGGCTTCATCCCCACGCCTTCGACAGGCTCGGTGACGGCCTCGACTGCCCTTTTCACGTTTGCCATATCCGCCTCGCTGTTGCGGCAGGTTATCTCCTGCTCGTGAAGGCACCTTAAGCAAAGCGACTAAAAACGGGCTTAAGGTCTAGGCTTAACAATGGCTTACCGAAAACGGTCGGTTTGGCTGCTGTGCCGGGGCGGTCCGCGCTTACGTCACCGGCTGGCGGCGGGCGAGGATCGTCAGGGCGACGAATGCCGCGAAACTGAGCACCTGGAGGGCAACGATCAGCCAAGCACTGCCGAACGTTGCGATGAAGACCGTGTGGAACGCGATCTGCGAGACGAGGGCGATGATCCAGATGACCTTGCCCCAGGCGACGCGCATCCAGAGTCCCACCGCGGCGACCAGGTCGGCGACGGCCAGGTACATGGTGGCGAGCTTCAGCGGCGTGGACATTGCCTCGAACCCCCCGGCGGGGCCTGCAAGGAGGCCGATGATGATCGCCCAATGGCGGAGCCCGAGCAGCATCATCCAGACGGCAAGACCGATGACGAGATAGTCGAGGGCGTTCTCATAAGGGCCGCGGGCCGGCGGCTCACGTACCGAAACCGACATTTCGTCCTCGTTCGCCATTGCCCCGGCCCGCCTCCGATCCCCACGCGAAAGATGGTATGGTCGGTGGACCATCCCCGATGCAAGCTCAGCCCGATGACCAGACAACGCGCGCCTGTTTCGGCCGACCCCAACACCAAACCGGACATGGACGACATCCTCGGCGGGCGGCGCATGCGCCGCAACCGCCGTGCCGATTGGTCGCGGCGGCTGGTGCGCGAAGCGACGCTGACTGCCGATGACCTGATCTGGCCAATATTCCTGGTCGACGGGGACAAGGTTCGTCAGCCGGTGGGGTCGATGCCGGGCGTGGAGCGCCTGTCGGTCGACCAGGCCGTCGCGGCCGCCGAGCAAGCGAAGGCGCTCGGCATCCCGGCGATAGCGCTCTTCCCACATACCGCCGCAGCACGGCGTGACGAGACGGGCTCGGAGGCGCTCAACCCGGAGAATCTGGTTTGCTCGGCGTGCCGGGCGATCAAAGCCGCGGTCCCCGACGTCGGCGTGATTGTCGACGTCGCGCTCGACCCGTACACGAGCCACGGCCATGACGGGCTGCTCAAGGACGGCGAGATCGTCAACGACGCGACGGTGGAGCAACTCGTACTACAGAGCCTGATCCAGGCGGAGGCGGGCGCCGACATCATCGCTCCGTCGGACATGATGGACGGGCGCGTCGGCGCGATCCGACGGGCCCTCGACGCCAAAGGGTTCCCGTCGGTGCAGATCATGGCATACACCGCGAAGTACGCGTCCGCCTTCTACGGACCGTTTCGCGAGGCGATCGGTACGGCGAAGACGCTCGTCGGCGACAAGCGCACCTACCAGATGGACTCCGCCAACGGCGACGAGGCGCTGCGTGAGGCGGAACTCGACATCGACGAGGGCGCCGACATGATCATGGTCAAGCCCGGCCTCCCCTACCTCGACATCGTGTGGCGGCTGAAGGAAGCGTTCGGCATGCCGACGTTCGCCTACCAAGTCTCCGGGGAGTACGCGATGCTGCGCGCTGCGGCCGATAACGGCTGGATCGACGGGGAGCGGGCGATGATGGAAAGCCTCGTCGCGTTCAAGCGGGCGGGAGCGGACGGCATCCTTACCTATTTCGCGCCGATGGCGGCGGAGCTCCTGAAGCGGTGAACGAACGCGCAATCGCGATCCCCACGCTCGACGACATCCGGGCCGCGGCGGCCAAGATCTCCGGGACTGTCCTCGCTACGCCGTTCATGCCGGCGCCGCGCCTCTCGGCGTTCACCGGCGCGGAGGTCTGGGTCAAATACGAGAACCTGCAGGCAACCGCCTCGTTCAAGGAACGCGGGGCGCTGGTGAAGCTCCTGTCGCTCGGCCCAGCCGAGCGCGCCGCCCGCGTCGTGGCCATGTCGGCGGGGAACCACGCGCAGGCCGTCGCCTACCACGCGCAGCGCCTCGGCATTCCCGCCACGATCGTCATGCCCAAGCAGACGCCGTTCGTGAAGATCGCTGCGACGCGCGGCTTCGGCGCGAACGTGGTGCTCGAAGGCGAGACGCTGGCCGAAGCGGAGGCGAAGGTGGCCGCGATCGTACGGGATACCGGCGCGACGCTGGTCCACCCCTACGACGATCCGGCGATCATCGCCGGCCAGGGCACGATCGGGCTGGAGATCGCCGAGGCGGCGCCGCAGCTCGACGTGGTGATCGTGCCGGTGGGCGGCGGCGGACTGATTTCGGGCATCGCCATCGCGATGAAGGCGCTCCGGCCCGAGACGGCGGTGATCGGGGTGGAGACCGAACTCTACCCATCGTTTCACGCGGCGCTCCGCGGCACGCCCGCTGTCATCGGCGGCGAAACGCTCGCAGAAGGCATCGCGGTCAAGAACGTCGGCAAGCTGACGCTTGAGGTCGTGCGCCGCCTGGTGGACGACATGACGCTGGTGGGCGAGGAGGCGATCGAGCAGGCGGTGGCGGCGTACCTGATGCTCCAGAAGACGATGGCGGAAGGCGCCGGCGCCGCGCCGCTGGCGGCGATCTTGAGCGATCGGCAACGCTTCGCCGGGAAACGCGTGGCGCTGATCCTCGCCGGCGGCAACCTCGATCCACGGCTCGCCGCCTCGATCATGGTGCGCGAGCTCGCGCGCGAGGAGCGTGTTGTGGCGGTGCGCGTTGTGGTCAGCGACCGGCCGGGCGCGCTCGGCGATATCGCGCACGCGGTCGGCGAGGCCGGCGGGAACATCATCGAGGTGTTTCATCACCGCGCGATGCTGAACGTGCCGCCGAAGGGCGCCTGTGTGGATATCACCATGGAAACGCACGGCGCCGAGCACGCCGCCGCGATCGTGGCCGCGCTCTCCGCGCGTGGCCATCGGGTCGAGCGCCTCGATCCGCCGGACACCGGCGGCCGGTAGCGCTTGTTTCGGCCGGGCCGAACCGCCATGTTGGCGATTGAGCGCCGAAATTGGGGAGGTGCCCGATGAGCGAGACCGGCAGCGCGCGGCCGAGCGACCGCTTCGTTTACGACCCGGCGACGCAGCCGGAGTTGTTCGACGAGATCCTCGCCAAGCGCATCGTCGCCTTTTTCGTCGACGCGGTGCTGATCGTGGCGCTCATGATCCCGGCGGCGCTGATGGTGCTGCTCCTCGGGTTCGTCACGCTGGGGCTCGGCTGGCTTCTGTTTCCGCCCCTGTTCGCTATCGTCGCGCTCGGCTACGTGGCGTTGACGCTCGGCGGCCCGGCATCGGCGACGGTCGGCATGCGGCTGACGGGCGTCGAGATGCGGACGTGGAGCGGCCAACGGATGTTCCCACTGCTCGCCGTTATGCACGCGTTGATTTTCTGGTTTTCCGTCGGGCTGCTGACGCCGCTGATCCTGCTAGTCGGCCTTTTCACCTACCGCAAGCAGCTGCTCCAGGACCTGCTGCTGGGCGTCGTGGCATTGAATTCCAGGCCGCTTGGCCGCATCGAAACATGATTGCGCCGCTCGCGCGCCGAGCGGAACGGAAACGCTTGAGCACCTGAGCACAGGACGCATGATGGGCTCCCTGGAAGGCCCATGAGCGCAGACCTGGTCTTGATGTGGCTCACGTTCGTGGCGATCGTGGCGATGGTCGTCGCGTACGTGCTGGAACGTTGGTCGATCGAGGTCGTCTCCCTGGCCTCTCTGGTCGGCTGGCTCGTGCTTTTCACCGCCGTGCCGCGAATGCTCGGCGTCGAAAGCCCGCTTTCGGTCGATGCGATCCTCGCCGGCTTTTCCAACCAGGCGCTGATCACGGTGCTCGCCATGCTGGTGGTGGGCCAAGGTCTTTTCCATACCGACGCGCTGGAGCGGCCGGCGGCCTACCTCGCCAAGCTCGGCGGGCGCACCGGCATGGGCGCGGTCATCCTGATGCTATTCGCGGCGATGGTGGCGAGCGCCTTCGTCAACGACACGCCGCTGGTGGTGATGTTCGTGCCGATGGTGACGGCGGTGACCGCCGCGCGTGGCATCCCCGCGTCGAAGGCGCTGATGCCGCTGTCGTTCGTGGCGCTACTCGGCGGGACGACGACACTGATCGGGACGTCGACCAACCTGCTCGCGGCGGGGGTGGCCGAACGCGCCGGTCTCACCATCAACTTCTTCGACTTCACGGTGCCGGCGGCGGCGATGGCCATCGTGGGCTTCATCTACGCCGCATGGGTTCTCCCGCGCTTGATTTCCGCCCGCGTCGGCATGGCTGAGCAACTCGCCGGCACCGGGGGAAAGCAGTTCATCGCCGAGATCGACATCACCTACGGCCACCCGTTGGCCGGGACCGCGTCGGTCGCCGGCATGTTCCCGTCGCTCAAGGACATGACGGTGCGGTTGGTGCAGCGCGGCGAGCATCCGTTCCTGCCGCCGTTCGAGGACCTGACGCTCAGGCCCGGCGACACGCTGATCGTCGCGGCGACGCGGAGCGCGCTTACCAAGGCGATATCCGACGGGGCGGCGCCGGCGCCCGCCGGTGGCGAGGAGGAACCGCCGGCGGCGCGAACGCGCGACATCACGCTGGCGGAGGCAATGGTGGCACCGGGCTCGCGCCTCATTGGCCGCACCATCGAGCAGGCGGCGATCCACCACGACACACGCGCGACCGTGCTCGGCGTCGAACGTCGCAGCCGCATGCCGCGCATGCAGCTCGCCGACATCCGCCTGGAAGCCGGCGACGTGCTGCTGCTCGGTGGCACGCGCGAGGCGATCGAGGGGCTGCGCGCCAACCGCGACATGCTCCTCTTGGAATGGTCGGCGGCGGAACTGCCGCAGCGGCGCTACTCGCGCCGGGCGCTCGTCATCTTCGCCGCGATGGTGGCGTACGCGGCGAGCGGCATCGGCCCGATCGTCATCGGCGCACTCATCGCGGCGCTCGGGATGATCCTGGCGGGGTGCCTCAACATCCGCCAAGCGGCGCGGGCGTTCGACCGGCGCATCTACCTGATGATCGGCGCGGCGCTCGCCGCAGCGGCGGCGTTGGAGGCAACCGGCGGCGCGGACGCGATCGCCCATGCCGCCGTCGGCCTCGTCGCAGGGCAGCCGATGTGGGCGACGATGTCGGTGCTGTTCCTGACGGTCAGCGTGATGACCAACATCCTCTCCAACAACGCGACCGTGGTGCTGTTCACTCCGATCGCGTTCAGCCTCGCCACCCAGAGCGGGGTGGCGCCGCTCCCCTACGTGGTTGCGATCATCCTCGCCTCGAGCTGCTCATTCGCAACGCCGGTCGGCTACCAGACCAACCTCCTGGTCATGGGCCCCGGCCACTACCGCTTCCGCGACTATCTCGTGGGCGGCGGGCCGTTAGTAATCCTGATGTGGCTTGTCTTTTCGCTGGTCGCGCCCTGGTATTATGGTCTCTAGTACGGCAATAGAGATTCCGTTCGGCCTAGCGCATGACGCAGCACCCCACGGAGACCCCGCAGTTCTACCTGACGGCGCCCGCGCCCTGCCCGTACCTACCAGGGCGCGCGGAGCGGAAGGTATTCACGCACCTTGTCGGCGACCGGGCCGGCGCGCTCAACGATATCCTCACGCAGGGCGGCTTTCGCCGTAGCCAGAACATCGCCTACCGGCCGGCCTGCGAGGGCTGCCGGAGCTGCATCTCGGTGCGGGTGATCGTGGACGCCTTCGTCGAGACGAGGAGCATGCAGCGGGTCATACGGCGGAACCGCGACGTGGTGGGCGCCGAGACATCGGCGAGCCCGTCGTCCGAGCAATACTCGCTGTTCCGCGACTATCTCGATTCCCGTCATGCCGAGGGCGGCATGGCCGACATGACGGTGCTCGACTACGCGATGATGGTCGGCGATTCGCACGTCGATACGCTGGTGGTGGAGTACCGCTTCCGCGGCCCGGATACGGGCATCACCGGGCGGGGCGAAGGATCGCTCATCGCGACGGCGCTGACCGACGTGCTCGCCGACGGGCTGTCGATGGTCTACTCGTTCTTCGATCCCGTCTACGACGAGCGCAGTCTCGGCACGCTCATGATCCTCGACCACGTCACCCGGGCGCGGAAGATGGGCCTGCCCTACGTGTACCTCGGCTACTGGGTCGAGGGTTCACGCAAGATGGGCTACAAGCGCCGCTTCCGGCCGCAGGAGCACCTCGGCCCGCGTGGCTGGACGCGGGTGGACTAGGGCGCGTTCGCCGGCGTTCCGAACGTCCCGTGGCGCGGGAAGCCCGACGGGGGCAGACGGCCGGCCTGGGCACGGGCGCCGACCCAATCCTTGAGTTCCGACATCGGACGGTTGAAGGCGCGGCCGGATGAATCGTACCAGGTGAGGCCGTCGGCCTTGGCGAAGACACGCGCGTCCGCGACGCCGCCGTCCTTGTGGCGCTGGAGGCGCACGCCCTTGCCGCGCGACATCTCCGGCACCTGGTCGAGCGGAAAGATGAGCAGCTTGCGGTTCTCGCCGAGGATGGCGACGGTGTCGCCGGCGGCGGGGACGCAGACGCGCATCTCGTGCGGCGGCGAGACGCCGAGCACCGCCTTGCCCTTGCGGGTGTTGGCGAGCACGTCGGCCTCGGGCACGACGAAGCCGCGCCCCTCGGTGGAGACGAGCAGCAGGCGGCGCTCGGGATCGTGGACGAACACCCCGACGACGTCCTCCGCGGCTTCCATGTCGACCATCAGCTTGAGCGGCTCGCCGTGGCCGCGTCCGCCAGGGAGCTTGTCGGCGGCGAGGGTATAGAACCGTCCGCCGGTCGCGGCGACGACGATACGGTCGGTCGTCTCGGCGCGGATCGCCGCCTTCAGGCGGTCGTCGCTCTTGAACGACAGGGTGGCGGTATCGACGTCGTGCCCGCGCAGCGCCCTTATCCAGCCCTTCTCCGAAACGACGACGGTGATCGGCTCGCGCTCGATCATCGCCGCCTCGATCTCCTCGGCCCCGTGCGCCGGGGCCTCGCCGAAGGTGGTGCGGCGGCGGCCGAGCGCGGTCTCGGGGCCGAACGTCTTGCGCACCGCGCGGATTTCCTCGGCGATCGCCTTCCACTGCTCATCCTCGGACTTGACCAGCGCCTTCAGCGATTTCTGCTCCTTGGTGAGCTTATCGTGCTCACCACGGATCTCGATCTCCTCGAGCTTGCGCAATGCGCGCAGCCGCATGTTGAGGATCGCTTCGGCCTGCACGTCGGTGAGCTTGAAGCGCTTCATCAGCACCGGCTTCGGCTCGTCCTCGCTGCGGATGATGCGGATCACCTCGTCGAGGTTGAGGTAGGCGATGAGGTAGCCGTCGAGCACCTCGAGTCGATGACGGATCTGCTCCAAGCGATAGTTGGTGCGGCGCACGAGCACTTCGCGGCGATGCGCCAGCCACTCGTTGACGATCTCGCCGAGGCCCATCACCTTGGGCACCACGCCGCGCGACAGAACGTTCATGTTGATCGGCAGGCGCGTCTCGAGGTCGCTGAGGCGGAACAGAGATTCCATGAGAAGCGCCGGATCGACGGTGCGGCTCTTCGGCTCGATGACGACGCGGATGTCCTCGGCGGACTTGTCGCGCACGTTGGCGACCAGCGGTAGCCGCCGCGCCTCCAGAAGCTCGGCGATCTTCTCGATCAGCCGCGCCTTCTGCACCTGGTACGGAATTTCGGTAACGACGATGACGTAGGTTCCGCGGCCCTGATCCTCGGTCGTCCAGCGGGCGCGTACGCGCAGCGACCCGCGCCCGGTGCGGTAAGCCTCGGCGACGGTCGCCTTGTCCTCGACGAGGATGCCGCCGGTCGGCAGGTCCGGTCCCGGAACGAACTCCATCAGCGTCTCGATGCGGGCGTTGGGATGCTTGATGAGGTGCAGCGCGGCGTCGCAAATCTCGGCCGCGTTGTGCGGCGGGATATTGGTCGCCATGCCGACGGCGATGCCGTAGGCGCCGTTGGCGAGGAGATTCGGAAACGCGCCAGGGAGCACCGTCGGCTCGCGGTCCGATTCGTCGTAGGTCGGGCGGAAATCGACGGCGTCCTCGTCGATGCCGTCGAGTAGAAGCCGCGCGACCTCGGTCAGCCGCGACTCGGTGTAGCGCATGGCGGCGGGGTTATCGCCGTCGATATTGCCGAAGTTGCCCTGACCTTCGACCAGCGGATAGCGGACGGCAAAATCCTGCGCGAGTCGCACCAATGCGTCGTAGATCGCTTGGTCGCCGTGCGGGTGGAAGTTGCCCATCACGTCGCCGACGATCTTGGCGGACTTCTTGAACGCAGAGCGCGGATCGAGGCCGAGCTGGCGCATACCGTAGAGAATGCGGCGATGCACCGGTTTCAGGCCGTCGCGCACGTCCGGCAGCGCGCGGTTCGTGATCGTGGAGAGCGCGTAGGTGAGGTATCGCTCCTCCAGCGCCTTGCGCAGATCGACCGGCTCGATGTCGCCGCCGGTGGGCGGAATCACGGGTTTGACCATGGCCTGAGCTACAGTCGGCGGCGGTTCGGTTCAAGCCGTGGCGGGGGCGTCGCGCGCGATCAGCGCCCAGAAGCGAGCGCGGGCGTCCGACAAGGCCAGCCCCCGCGGCTCCAGGACGTGGCGGGCGAGGAAGTACCCGGTAAGGTGGAAGCCCTCGCCGATCTCCGCGATGGGCGGCGGGCGTATAGAGGGCGGCTCGCGCAGGAACGATGGCAGCGGCAGCAACCGGTCGTGGTACGGCTCGCCGGCGGAGCGGCTGACCGCCCGCCCCGACTTCGGCGAGACGTACGCGAGGTCGTCGTTGCCGCCCGTCGCGGCGCAGACCGCAAGGTCGAGACCGAACCCCATGTCCTCGAGCAGCCAAATCTCGAAATGGACGATCAGAGCCGCGGCGACCAGTGGATCATCGAGCGCGTCCAGGATGGCTGAGAGGCCGGCGTAGAGTTGCGGGTGCGGCTCGCGCTCGGGCAGGAGCCGAAGCAGGGCCGCGAGCGCATGAAGGGCGTAGAGCCCGGTCGGCGCGGCGATCAGTTGGGCGGCGCGTTGCGTGGTTGGCTCAACAGTCAAGTAACCGAGGTGCTCGTCAAGACGGGCCCGCCACGTGGCCGTAACCGAGTTTCCCGGCTGAAGCACGGGCTGCATGCGGCGCGAGCGGCCGCCGCGCACCAGGCCCAGGTGGCGGCCATGGCGCTCGGTCATCGCTTCGACGATCAGGCTCGTTTCACCATGGCGGCGCGTCCCGATCAGAATACCTTCATCGGACCACTGCATCCGGCTATCATAGCGTGACACGCCCGGTGGTGCCCGGCATTCCGGCCGCCTTTGGGCGCCGTGGAGGTGTGGCATGCGCATCGGCGTCGTGAGACTGGCGATCGGCATCCTTGGCGCGTGGCTGTTGGGCCCAGAGGTCGGCCAGGCGGGGACCTCACTCGACCGCGCCCTCGGCGCGCACTGCGGGCGAACCACCTGCGTCATCAAGAACAATCCCGGCGGCGACGTGGACCTGTTCCAGCAGGCCGCGCACGAAGTGGTTTGGGAACGGAAGCGTCTGGTGATCGACGGGTTGTGCGCCTCGGCGTGCGTCATCCTCGCCGACATGGCGCGGAGGAACACGTGCATCACGTCGCGCGCGCGGATCGCGGTGCACAAGGCGTCGATCGTCCAAATGGTGCGGACGACCGTCGCCAACCGCAAGGTGACGGTCGGCAAGGTGGTCGGTCGCGAGGACCCGCCGCAATCGAACGACATCAACCGGTGGGTCAAGGCCCACGGCGGCTACCCAACGGAGGGGATGCGCGTCATCCCGGTCAAGGACGCGCAGCAGTTCTGGCCGATGTGCTCGTAGCAATCCGCCGAAAGCGACCGACCGACGACCGCCGCCCCTCGGCGGCGATCATCAATCGAGCGTCGGCAATCCCTACTTGAAGGTGATGCCGTCGACCGTGGCGAGCTTGACGTTCCTCGTCCCGGGCGCGTTCACCATGTTCCACGCGACATACTGGTCGGCGTACCGGCTGGCCGATGACATGCCGTCGACGGGCACGATCACGTTCATCCCGCTGAAGGCCGCGTGGCTCGCCGTGTAGAGCACGGCGCCATTCGAGGCGATGCCAGTGACCACAACCGTCGTGATGCCCTTGTCCTTAAGGATCTGAGCGAGATCGGTGTTGAGGTACTTGTCGGGACCGGAAACGACATCGGGATCGCCGCTCTTGGGGGCGACGGCCGGAACGATGTCGGCTTCCGTCGTATTCGGGAACCGGCTGAAGACGATCAGCGATCCCGCCGTCCGGCCCGCGTCTATCAGCTTGGCAACCTTGGGCAGCGAGGCGACGCAGCTCGGTGTGCGGTCGTCGTTGCAAATCTGCTTGACGAAATCGAGCACGAGAACGGCGGTTGTCTTGCCATCGACCTCGATCGGATCGACTTTCGGCGCAGGGGGCGCCTGCACCTTGTCCCAGTCGTCGATGACGGTCTGAGCGGTCGCCTGACCGGCCATCGCCATCACGACGGTGGCGGTGAGCGGAGCGAGCGCGGCGCGAATGCAATTATGCAACAGAACACGCATGGGGCAGTTCCTCCCGTCTTGAGCAAATCGGCATTTCGAGCTGCCGTTGGACGGCCACGATCCTAGACCGCGTGACACAGCGAGAGCGCTCGAAGGCAGGAACGCGGCGGAATGTCGCGGGCACACACCCGGACGTCCTGACAGCGGGAGGTCAGTCCTTCGGGAACTGTATCCCGATGGCGCGGTAGCGTTCGGGGTCGTCGGCCCATTTCTCGCGCACCTTGACGAAGAGGAAGAGGTGCACCGGCTTCTCCACGACGCCTGCGATCTCGGCGCGCGCCGCGGTGGAGATCGCCTTGATGGTCGCGCCGTTCTTGCCGATGACGATCTTCTTCTGCCCGTCGCGCGCGACGTAGATGATCTGTTCGATCCTCACCGAGCCGTCCTTTTGCTCCGTCCACTGCTCGGTCTCGACGGTGGCCTGGTAGGGCAGCTCCTGGTGCAGCCGTTCCGTCAGCTTCTCGCGGGTGATCTCGGCGGCGAGACTCCTGAGCGGGGCGTCGCTGACTTGGTCCTCCGGGTAGAGCCACGGCCCCTCCGGCACGGCCTCGGCGAAGTAGGCGAGGACATCGGCGACACCGTCGCCGGTGAGCGCCGATACCATGAACGTGCGCTCGAAATGGACGGCCCGTCCAGCCTGCTCGGCAATCGCCAGCAGCGACGGCCGCGGGACGAGGTCGACCTTGTTCAAAAGGAGGATCTTCGGCTGGCGCACGGTGGCGAGCGTTTCGAGGATCTTCGTCACATCGTCGTCGAGACCCTTCGCCGCGTCGATGAGCAACGCGACGATGTCGGCGTCGTGCGCTCCGCTCCACGCCGTCTCGACCATCGCGCGGTCGAGGCGTCGGCGTGGGCGGAAGATGCCGGGCGTGTCCACCAGCACGATCTCCGACGACCCGACGACGGCGATGCCGCGCACGATCGATCGCGTGGTCTGCACCTTGTGGGTGACGATGGACACCTTGGTGCCGACGAGAGCGTTGACCAGGGTCGATTTGCCGGCGTTGGGCGCGCCGATCAACGCGACGAAGCCGCATCGGGTCGAGGCGGAAGACGCCGAGGTCTCGCTCACGCCTCGTCCTTCACAACGCCCTCACGCGCGAGCATGGCACCGGCGGCAGCCTGCTCGGCGTCACGGCGCGTGCGGCCCTCGCCGCGGGCGGGAGCGAGGTCGGGAACGCCGACCTCGACATAGAAGACCGACTCGTGGTGCGGCCCGCGGCGTTCGGTCAGAACGTAGCGCGGCGCGGGCAGTCCCCGAGCCTGCGCCCACTCCTGCAGTAGCGTCTTGGCGTCGCGCGTCGGCCGCTTCGAGCTCATCATGCGTGGACGCCAGTTGATCTCGATGAACCGACGCGCGGCGTCCAGTCCGCCGTCGAGGAAGATCGCAGCTATGACGGCCTCGCACACGTCGCCAAGCACGTTCTTGGTCTGGAGCGCGCGCTGCTGCTGCCGGCCGCCGGCGGTGATGATAGCGTCGCCGAGCTTGAGCGCGACGGCCACGTCCGCGCAGGTCTCCTTGCGCACCAGCGCGGCGAGGCGTGGCGAAAGCTCACCCTCCGGCGCGTCGGGAAAGGCGGTCAGTAGCATCTCCGCCACGACCAAGCCGAGCACGCGGTCCCCGAGGAACTCGAAGCGCTCGTAGGTCTGGCGCGCGGAGCCCCCGAAATCTGCAAGGGCGCTAGCGTGAGTCAGTGCGGTCTCAAGCAGCGCGCGATCGCGGAAGCTGTGGCCTATTTCCCGCTCTGCCGCCGCGAGTGCGGCATCGTCAGCGCTCATACCAAATGGAACAAGCGATCCCAGCGCACGGTCCACGGCCACTTCCAGAACGTGAGCGCGCTCTCGCCGGTCTCGACCGAGAAGAAGATAATCTCGGCATGGCCAACCAGGTTCTCGAACGGCACGTAGCCGACGCCGCCGTTGACGGGCGAAACGCGGCTATCGGTGGAATTGTCGCGGTTGTCGCCCATCATGAAATAGTGATCCGGCGGAACCTCGAACACCTGAGTGTTGTCTTCCAGGCCGTCGGGCTCGCGATCGAGCGTTTCGTAGGTTACGCCGTTGGGCAGCGTCTCATCGTACTTTATGTACGTGATGCCGTCGTCGGGATCGGTGTAGGTGCCGACTTCCTTCCGCGGGACCGCCTTGCCGTTGATGTAGAGCACGCTGTGCGTGACCTGGATGCGGTCGCCGGGCAGGCCGATAACGCGCTTGATATAGTCGGTCGTGTCATCGCGCGGCAGCTTGAACACCACGACGTCGCCGCGTTTGGGCGGCGCCGACCACACGCGACCGTCGAAAAGATGCAGCCCGAAGGGCAGAGAAAAGCGCGAGTAGCCGTAGGCATACTTGGACACGAACAGGTAGTCGCCGATGAGCAGCGTGTCCTTCATCGACCCGGAGGGGATGTTGAAGGGCTGAAACAGGAACGTGCGGACGAGAAGCGCCAGAATCAGCGCCTGAATGACGATCTTGACGGTCTCGCCGAGACCACCACTCTTGGCCTGCTTCTCTGTTGCTACGCTCATGGCCTCGTCCCTTGTTCGACGCCCGGTTCCGGTCATATCGGTTCGAGTATCCAGGTGCAACGGCGGTGCGGCGCTATTTCGCGCCCGTTTCCGGCACCGCCTCGATGATTACGAACGCCTGAGCCAAAGGAAAATCGTCGGTGATCGTGACGTGAATACGGGCGGTGTGACCCTTCGGCATCAGCGCGTTCAGGCGATCGGCGGCGCCCCCGGTGAGCATCATCGTGGGCTTGCCCGAAGGCAGGTTGACGACGCCCATGTCCCGCCAGAAGACGCCGCCGCGCATGCCGGTGCCGAGCGCCTTGGAGCAGGCCTCCTTCGCCGCGAAACGCTTGGCGTATGAGGCGGCGCGCAGGCGGCGGCGCTCCGACTTCCTGATCTCGATGTCGGTGAAGACGCGGGTTGTGAAGCGTTCCGCGTGCCGTTCTAGCACCTTCTCGACCCGGCGGATGTCGATGGTGTCGTTGCCGATGCCGATGATCATGCCGACAGGGCCTCGGCGCGCGCCTCGTCGATCAGCCGCCGCATGGTCCTGACGCTCGCTTCCAGCCCCACAAAGATCGCCTCGCCAATGAGAAAGTGGCCGATGTTCAACTCCGCAAGTTCGGGAATGCGGGCGATCGTCTGAACCGTGTCGTAAGAGAGGCCGTGGCCGGCGTGGACCTCCAGCCCCAACGCGCGGCCGTGCTCGGCGGCCGTGACGACGCGGCCCCGTTCACGTTCGAGCGCTTCCGGACCGGAACGCGCCGCCTCGCAGTAGGCGCCAGTGTGGAGCTCGACCACCGGAGCGCCGAGCGCGACGGACGCGTCGAGCGTGGCGCGATCGGGTTCGATGAACAGCGACACGCGAACGCCCGCATCGGTCAGCGCGGCGACGATGCGCCGGAGACGCTCCGGCTCGCGGGTGACGTCGATGCCGCCTTCGGTGGTGCGCTCCTCGCGTCGTTCCGGCACGATGCACGCCGCATGCGGCCGATGGCGGAGCGCGATCGACAGCATCTCGTCGGTCGCGGCCATCTCCAGGTTGAGCGGAAGCGCAATCGTACGCAGCCGCTCGATGTCGCGGTCACCGATGTGCCGGCGATCCTCGCGAAGGTGCGCGGTGATGCCGTCGGCGCCGGCGCCCGCGGCGATCTCGGCGGCGCGCAGCGGGTCCGGATGATCGCCGCCGCGCGCGTTGCGGATGGTCGCCACGTGGTCGATGTTGACCCCAAGACGCAGTCGCACCGGCGCTTTCTCCATCAGATCACTCATGCGCTGACCCGCGTCACGCTGCTCACCGACGGTCGCGCGCGAAGTTGCGCGATGATCCGGCTGAGGTGCTTGGCGTCGGCGACTTCGACGTCGATGACCATCACGGAGAAATCGGGCGCCGACTTGGCGATGTTGATGTTGGCGATGTTGCTGTGGTTGTCGGCGATGACCTGCGCGATCTGGACGAGCGAGCCCGGCGTGTTCATCGCGGTGACCTCAAGCCGCGCGGAGAAGCGAGGTGGCCCTTCCGGGTCCACGTCCCACCGCACGTCCAGCCACCGTTCCGGCTGGTCGTCGAACTGCTTCAGCGCCGGCGAATGGATCGGATAGATGGTGATGCCCTCCCCCGGCGTCATGATGCCGACGATGCGTTCTCCGGGGACGGCACCGCCCTTGGCGTAGCGCACCGCCATTTCGCCGTCGATGCCGCGGATGGGGATCGCACGGCCCGCGTCGGCGCGGCCTCCGTTGGCGCTGCGGCGACCGAGGCCGGGGATGCGGAACTTCATGCCCGACGCCCGGTTCAGCCCGAACCATCCCTCCTCGGTCGCGGTCTTCGGCCGCGCGGGGCGGTCTTCCTTGTGCTGGGGGTAGACCGCCTTGAGCACGTTGGTGGAGGGGATCTCGCCGCGGCCAACGGCGGCGAGCGTATCCTCGATGTTGTTCTGGGCAAGACGGGGCAGCGCGATGGCGAGCGCGTCGTCGGAATAGGGCAGGCCGGCGCGCGCGAAGGCGCTCGCCAGGATCTGTCGGCCGGTGCCGGCGAATTGCCGCCTGACGGCGGCGCGCGTGGCGCGACGGATGGCGGAGCGCGCCTTGCCGGTGACGACCATCGACTCCCATGCGGCCGACGGCACCTGCGCCTTGGAACAGATGATCTCCACCTCGTCGCCGTTGTGGAGTTCGGTCATGACAGCGGCATCGAGCGGCCGTTGATGCTTGGCGCCGACGCAGGTGTCGCCGATGTCGGTGTGGACGGCGTAGGCGAAATCGATCGGGGTGGCGCCGCGCGGCA
This sequence comes from uncultured Alphaproteobacteria bacterium, assembly GCA_963749755.1. Taxonomy (GTDB): domain Bacteria; phylum Pseudomonadota; class Alphaproteobacteria; order Rhizobiales; family Kaistiaceae; genus JBBDMC01. The sequence continues at coordinate 65,629 of CAVVOK010000001.1, read as the reverse complement.
GCGCGATCAGCCGCCCCTTCGGGGTGAAGCAGAACACCTGGTCCTGGAACAGCTCGAGCTTGGTGTGCTCGAGAAACTCCTCCGGCGTGTCGCCTTCGGCCAGCATTTCGATGGTGCGCCGCAGCCACTGATAGGCGTGAATCTCATCGTCGAAGCCGCCGGCGCCGCCTGGCCGTTGGCGGCGTGGCCATTGCCATTTGCGGTGCCGTTGGCTTTCCCCTTCGCGGGCACCACGCCGTCCTTGTAGAGCGCGTGCGCGGCGATGCCGTACTCGGCGATGCGGTGCATCTCGGCGGTGCGGATCTGCAGCTCGACGCGCTGCGCTGCCGGGGCCGATGACGGTGGTGTGGATCGACCGGTAGTCGTTCTGCTTCGGCGTCGAGATGTAGTCCTTGAAGCGGCCGGGCACCGCCGGCCAGGTGCGTGTGGACGACGCCGATGGCGGCGTAGCACTCCGCGAGCGCTGCCGACGATGACGCGGAAGCCGAGGATGTCGGAGAGCTGCTCGAAGCTGATGGCCTTGCGCTCCATCTTGCGGAAGATCGAGTAGGGCCGCTTCTCGCGCCCCGTGACCTCGGCCTTGATGCCGGCGCGATCGAGGCCGCTCGGTCAGCCCGCGCTCGATCTCGCTCGATCAGGCGCGCGGTTGCGGGCGCGCAGTCGCGCCAGGCGCTGCGTGATCGTGGCGTGGGCTTCCGGATTGACGGTGCGGAAGGCGAGCTCCTCGAGCTCCTCGCGCATGTCGTGCATGCCCATGCGGCCGGCGAGCGGCGCGTAGATCTCCAGCGTCTCCTCGGCGATGCGGCCGCCGCGCCTCCTCCGGCATGTACTCGAGCGTGCGCATGTTGTGCAGCCGGTCGGCGAGCTTCACCAGCAGCACGCGGATGTCGGACGAGATAGCGAGCAGCAGCTTGCGAAGGTTCTCGGCCTGCTCCGCCTTCTTCGACACCAGGTCGAGCTTCTTGATCTTGGTGAGGCCCTCGACCAGGCGGCCGATGTCCTCGCCGAACATCTGGTCGATCTCGGCGCGGGTGGCGTCGGTGTCCTCGATGGTGTCGTGGAGGAGCGCCACCGCGATGGTGGCGTCGTCGAGCTTGAGGTCGGTCAGGATGGCCGGCGACCTCGAGCGGATGGGAGAAATAGAGGTCGCCGTTGGCGCGCTGCTGCGAGCCATGCTTCTGCATGGCGTACACGTAGGCCTTGTTGAGCAGGTTCTCGTCCGCGTTGGGGTTGTAACGCGTGACCCGCTCGACCAGCTCGTACTGGCGCATCATGACGCAGAAATCCGCAGCTTCCGGCACCGGCCAGCCCCGGCCGGGCGACCACGATGCTCACCGAATACCAGATATAGGCGTCGGAAGGTTTAAGCGCGAGCGCCACGTCGGAGCGCGTCGCATCAGCCGGGACTCAGAATTCGTCCGTCTTGTCGGGCGGAACCATGCTTTCCAGCCCGCGCAGAAGTTCCTCCTCCGACATACGGTCGAAGGTCGACCTCGCCGTCGTCGCTACGGCGGCTGGTCGGTCGCCGCCGTAGGCCGGAGGCGATCATCGGCACCGCCTCGGGCTCCGGCTCGTCCACCTCGACGTACTTCTGCAACGAGTGGATGAGGTCCTCCTTGAGGTCCTCGGGCGCGATCGTCTGGTCGGCGATCTCGCGCAGCGCCACGACCGGGTTCTTGTCGTTGTCGCGGTCCACCGTGAGCGGCGCGCCGCTCGAGATCATGCGGGCCCGGTGGCTGGCGAGCAGCACCAGCTCGAAGCGGTTTTCGACCTTGTCGACGCAGTCCTCGACGGTGACGCGCGCCATGGCTTATCTCCGGGATAAGTGGCGCATATAGGCGCCGGTCGCATATGAAGATCTTTGCGAACCGCCTGCCGGAAGGCAAGGTTATTGAGTGGGGCAGTGAACGGCCGGCAATGGACAACGTGCTTCGTCACGGCGCATCTTTCGTCACGAATGTGTCAGATTGATACGTGGCTCGCTGGCGTTGCGCCGGTCGATGGAGCGCCCAGTTTGTAGGCGCCACTGCTCATTGTCCATGATTGTCGACGTGCTGGGGGGAGCGAAGACTGCCGGCGCCGCACTTGGGAGATGCAATTCGAATTCAGCGCAAGGTTCAGACAGAGCACACATGTTCGACCCACGCGAAAAGATCGCGCTGTTTATCGACGGCGCCAACCTGTACGCGGCTGCGAAGTCGCTCGGGTTCGACATCGACTACAAGCGGCTGCTCGCGGAGTTCCAGTCCAAGGGCTATCTGCTCCGCGCGTACTACTACACGGCGCTGGCCGAGGACCAGGAGTATTCCTCGATACGGCCGCTGATCGATTGGCTCGACTACAACGGCTACACCGTCGTCACCAAGCCCGACGAAGGAATTCGTCGACGCGTCCGGCCGGCGCAAGGTGAAGGGCAACATGGACATCGAACTCGCGGTCGATGTCATGGAGATGGTCGACGCACATCGACCATTTCGTGCTGTTCTCCGGCGACGGCGATTTCCGCTCGCTGGTCGAGGCCGTGCAGCGCAAGGGCAGGAAGGTAAGCGTGGTCTCCACGCTCGCGACCCAGCCGCCGATGATCGCCGACGAACTGCGCCGCCAGGCCGACCACTTCATCGATCTGGCCGCGCTTGCAGAGCAAGGTCGGCCGCGACCCGGCCGAGCGGGCGCAGCGCCAGGCCGAGCGCGCACAAACCTCGACCTTCGAGGAAGAGTTCGAGGAAGACGACGCGTTCTGACGGTGGCCGATTCACCGCGCCGCTAGGTCCGGCGGCGACCGACCCCGGGCACGATTGCCCGCTGTGCCCGCGGCTGGTGGCGCTTGCGCGAGCGATGGCGCGCGCAGGAGCCCGCCTGGCACAACGCGCCCGTGGCGACGTTCGGGGGGCGCGACGCGCGCGCTTCTGATCGTCGGCCTCGCGCCGGGCTTGCGCGGCGCGAACCGAACGGGCCGGCCGTTCACCGGCGACTACGCCGGCGACCTGCTCTACCGGACGCTGATCGACTTCGGCTTCGCGAAGGGCACCTACGCGGCGCGTCCGGACGACGGGCTGACGCTCACCGATGCGGCGGTAACGCAATGCGGTGCGCTGCGTGCCGCCGGAAAACAAGCCGACGACGGCGGAGATCAAGACCTGCCGGCAGTTCCTGTCGGCCACGCTCGCGGACATGCCGCGCTTGGCGGCCATCCTCGCCCTCGGGCGGATTGCGCACGACAGCGACGGCCTCGGCGCGCTCGGGCTGAAGCGCAGCGCCGTTCCCTTCGCGCACGGCGCGGTGCACGCGATCAGCGCCGGCCTCGACGCTCTGCGACAGCTACCACTGCTCGCGCTACAACACGAACACGCGGCGTCCTGACGGAGGAGATGTTCCGCGCCGTCTTCACGAGGATCGCCGACCTGCTCGGCGCGGCGGCGGCGCGACGCTTCACCCCTTTTCGCGCAACAGCCGCGCCTTCTCGCGGCTCCAGTCGCGCTTCCGCTCGTCTCGCGCTTGTCGTGGAGCTTCTTGCCGCGCGCCACCGCCAGTTCGACCTTGGCGCGTCCGCGATCGTTGAAGTAGATCTGCAGCGGCACCAGCGTCATCCCCTCGCGCTCGACGGCGCCGATGAGGCGGCCGATTTCGCGCTTGTGCAGCAACAGCTTGCGCGGCCGCCGCGTCGCGTGCTTGAAGCGGTTGGCCTGCAGGTACTCGGGGATGTAGGCGTTGAAGAGCCACAGCTCGCCGCCTTTCGGGCCGGCGTAGGAGTCGGCGATGTTGGCGCTGCCCCTCGCGCAGCGATTTGACCTCGGTGCCGTTCAGCGCGATGCCCGGCCTCGTAAGTCTGACCGATCTCGTAGTTGAAGCGCGCGCGCCGGTTGACCGCGGCGGCTTGACCGGCGGGCTGCCTCTTCTTGGTCGCCATCGTGTCAGTTGATCAGCCCGGCGTGCACCATCGCGTCACGGATCTGGACGCGGGCCGGCTCGGAGACGGTGACCAACGGCAGGCGGACCTCGTCGCTGATCTTGCCGAGCATCGAGAGCGCGTACTTCACGCCGGCCGGGTTCGGCTCGATGAACAGCGCCTCGTGGAGCGGCATCAGCCGGTCCTGGTAGGTGAGCGCGCGGCGGAAATCGCCGGCGAGGCATGCCTCCTGAAACTCGGAGAGGAGCTTCGGCGCGACATTCGAGGTAACCGAGACGCAGCCATGGCCGCCGTGCGCCATGAACGCGAGCGCCGTCGCGTCCTCGCCGGAGAGCTGATTGAACTCCGGCCCCATGACGTGCCGCTGCTTGCTCACGCGCTCGAGCTTGGCGGTCGCGTCCTTGACGCCGACGATGTTCTTCAACTCGAACAGGCGCGCCATGGTGTCCACCGACATGTCGATCACCGACCGAGGGGGGATGTTGTAGATCAGGATCGGGATGCCGACTGCGTCGTTGATCGCTTTGTAGTGGCGGTAGAGGCCTTCCTGGTTGGGCTTGTTGTAGTACGGCGTGACGATGAGCAGCCCATCGGCGCCAGCTCCCTCGGCGAAGCGGGCAAGATCGATCGCCTCGGTCGTGTTGTTCGATCCGGCGCCCGCGATCACCGGCACGCGCCCGGCCGCCGTCGCAACGCACACCTCGACGACGCGCTTATGCTCCTCGTGGCTCAACGTCGGGCTCTCGCCGGTGGTGCCCACCGGCACGAGACCGTGGGTTCCTTCGGCGATCTGCCATTCGACGAGGTCGCGAAATGCCGCTTCGTCGAATCGCCCGTCGCGCATGGGTGTCACCAGGGCAGTAATCGACCCCTTGAACATCACGTGTTCCGATTGCTTGGACACGGCAAGAACCCAGGTCTTGCCTTGGGCGGCGACCTTAAGCCGAGGCTATCGGCCGGGCAAGAACGAACGGGTCGTCAAGCAAGTGTTCACCGTGGCACAATATCGTCACTGTGCCATATGGGGAAGGACGAGGCTCGCTGGCGGCAGCGCCATGCGAAGGGCTTGTGGGAGAACCGACCGCATGGCGGTAGCCGGCACATCGCAGGGCCCTCGCCGCCCGATCGGGCGAATCACCGCGGCGCTGGTCGCCGTGGCGATGAGCGCCGGAGGCGCGATCGCCGGTGACGACGTGCCATTGCCGAACCTTCGCGCCGATTCGGTCGTGCCGCTGCCGACGCCAAGCCCGAGCCGAGCCGAAGCCGACGCGATCGCCGCGCTGATCGACCAGAACGAGGCCGCCGAAGCCGCAGCCCACGAAGACAGCGAACTGCCGCAGATCGGTGATCGCGAACAACGAGGTACCGACGCCTACGGTCCGGTCGACCGGCCGCGACGCCCTGACATCGGCCGGCCTCGACCTCGCGCTGAAACTGATCGCCAACGGCGACTATGCCGGCGCGACGCTCGCCGCCTACGCCCTTCCCAACCGCATCGACATCAAGATCGTTGACTGGCTGGTGGCGACGAGCGGCGATAAGAACGTCAGCGCGGCGCGCATATCCGAGGTGCGCAAGAAGCTAGCGGACTGGCCCGGGCAGGGCCTGCTGCGGCTCCGCTACGAACAGGCGATCGCGCGGGAGGAACCGCCCGCGGCGCAGGTGATCACCGCGCTCGGCGGAACGACGCCGGACCTGGAAGACGCGGCGCTTCTGCTCGCGCGGGCGTACCGCGACACCGGGCGAGGGAACGACGCCGCCAAGATCGCGCGCGACCTCTATCTCCGTACGAGCCTCTCCGAGGATGGCGAGAAGGCGCTGCTGGCGGATTTCTCGGGTGTGCTCGGCCAGGGCGACCACAAGACGCGCATGGACCGCCTGCTCTACGACGGGCAGTCGACGGCGGCGCTCAGGACCGCCGCGCGGCTCGACAAGAACCAACAAGCGCTGGCGAAAGCCGTCGGTCCGATCATCAACGGAAAGGCCGGCGCGCTGAAGACGCTCGACGCGCTGCCGGCCGCGGTCAAGAACGATCCCCTCGCCGTATTCGCCCGCATCCAGACGCTGCGGCGGGCGAATAAGATCAGGGACGCCGCCCGGTTGCTCGTGTCCGCGACGCACGACCCGAAGGCGCTGGTCGATCCCGACGCATGGTGGATCGAGCGCCGGCTCATCTCACGCGAGCTGATCGAGCTTGGCGACGCGAAGACCGCCTACCTCGTTGCCGCCGGCCATTCGGCTCGCTCGGCGACGCTTGCAGGCGGAGGCCGAATTCCACGCCGGCTGGTATGCACTCGAATTCCTGCACGACCCAACGACGGCCGCGAAGCATTTCGCGGCGATCGCGGAGATCTCATCGCGGCCGTTGAGCGCCTCGCGCGCTGAATACTGGCTCGGACGCGCGTCGGCGGTTGCGGGCCGCGGCGATGAGGCGATGGTGCATTTCCGACGCGCCGGTGGGTATCCCGGCACGTTCTACGGGCAGTTGGCGTTGGCGCAGCTTGGCGCGCCGCGACTGACGTTACCGCGGCCGCCCCCGGCGGACGCAGCAACGCGGCAGCGCTTCCAGAACCGCGAGTTGGTGCAGGTCATCCAGCATCTGATGGCGGCCGGGCAGATCGACAACGTCGGGCTATTCTTCCGGTCGCTCGCCGGCACGATCACCGATCCGGCGGAGATTGCGTTGCTCGCCGCGCTCGCCGACCAGAACGGGGAGCACCAGGTCGCGTTGCAGGTGGGCATCATCGCCGCAGGCCGCGGACTTCCCGTCGATGCCCTCGCCTTCCCCACCGCGGCGATCCCCGCCTCGGCGGTGACACCGTCGGTGGAGCGGCCGCTGGTCTACGCGGTGGCGCGCCAGGAAAGCTCGTTCAACAGCGAGGCGGTGAGCGGCGCCGGGGCCATGGGGCTGCTGCAACTACTTCCGGGCACGGCCAAGGAAGCGGCACAGAAGATCGGCGTCGGCTTCTCCAAGGACAAGCTGATCTCCGATCCCGGCTACAACGCGACGCTGGGCGCGGCGCATCTCGGAGGGCTGGTCGAGGACTTCGGCGGCTCCTACGTGCTGACGCTCGCCGCCTACAACGCGGGGCCGCGGCGCGTCGCCGACTGGATCAAGCTTCATGGCGACCCGCGCGACCCGAAGGTGGACGTTGTCGATTGGATCGAACTGATCCCGTTCACGGAGACGCGGAACTATGTTCAGCGCACACTGGAGAACCTCCAGGCGTACCGTGCCCTCCTCGGCTCTCCGGCGCTGGTGATCGACGCCGACCTCCGCCGCGGCGCTTCCGGCTGACGCAATGAGCCGTCCGGAGTCCGCCGCGCGCTATCGTGACGTCCGCTATTTCAGCAGCGACGGCCTCTCGCTCCACGCGCGCGACTACGGCGACGCGACGTCGCCGTGGCTGCCGATCGTGTGCCTCCCGGGGCTGACGCGCTCGGCGCGCGACTTCCACGAGCTGGCGATGTACTTCGCGACGCAACGCCCGCGGCCGCGCCGCGTGGTGGCGTTCGACTATCGCGGTCGCGGCGGATCCGAGTGGGACAAGAACACGGCCAATTACAACCCGCTGACCGAAATGGGCGACGCGCTCGACGGCATGGCGGCGCTCGGCATTCCGCGCGCCGTGGTGATCGGCACTTCGCGCGGCGGCATCATCGGCATGCTGATGGGGCTAGCCCGCCCGCAGATGATGGCGGCGCTGGTGCTTAACGACATCGGCCCGCTGATCGAGCCGGCCGGGTTGGCGCGGATCAAGAGCCTACGTCGGGCGCACGCCGCCGCCGCGCGACTGGGCCGACGCCGCACGCATCCAGCGGCAATTGCACGCCGCGCAGTTCACCGCATTCGACGAGGTCGACTGGGACGCGTTCGCGCGAATGACCTACCGCGACAAAGACGGGCGGCCGGCGCGGGACTACGATCCGGCGCTCGCCGATACGCTCGCCGGCGTCGAATTGGAAAAGCCCATGCCGTCACTCTGGGACGAGTTCCGCGCGCTGGCAGCGCTGCGGATGCTGGTCCTCCGCGGGCAGAACTCGGATCTTCTGTCCGCCGAGACGGTCGCGGCGATGGCCGAGGCGCATCCCGGGCTCGCGTGCATGACGGTCGCCGACCAGGGTCACGCCCCGCTGCTGCGTCACGGCTCGGTGCTGAACCGCATCGGCGCCTTCATCGCCGGCGTTGAAGGTGACGAGCCGTCGGCGGAGGCGGTCGTGCCACGCGCGCCGCCGGAGTTCAGCCTCGATACCTCCGGCTAGGGCATCTCGTCGTCGGCCACGGCCTCGCCATCACGCAGGGCGCGGCGCCGCGCACGGCGGCGGTCCACCGCCTTGGTGAAGCCGGTGTCGCCGCCGCTCGCCAGGACGATGGCCTGGCCGACCCAATCGTCGCGCTCGATCCGCTCGGGGAAGGCAAGCTGCTGAGCGATCCAACGCACTTCCGCCGGCGTCCACGCGGCGATCTGGCCGAAATGGAAGATGCCGAGCTTGTTGAGGCGCAGCTCGTTCTTCTCTCCGATGCCGCGGATGCGCTGGAGATTGTCCGGAACGCCGTTCCGCGGAGCGGCGAGACCCGCCGGCCGGCGGGTCTCCAACTGCGGTTCGGGAGGCTCCGCCGGCGCGCTGTCCGGCGGCGGAAGGGCGACGCTCCGACGCGCGGCTTCGCGGCGGAACTTTTGCCGGCGCGCCCTCACCGCATCCACCGCCTGGCGCGCCACCAGCGCGACGTCGTCGGGGACGGGCGCGCCTGCGCCGTCGTCGTCGGCAACCGCCGGCGCCTCATCCGTTCCCACAGCGGGCGCGGCTTCGACGGGAGGTGGCGCCAGCGCGGGCACGGCGGGCTCCGCCACGACCAGCGCGAGGGGCTCGACCTCCGAGGCGACCAGTTCGCGTTCTTCGGGTTCGGGAGGTGCCGCGGACATCGGCTCGGTCGCCACGACGGCGGCCTCAGCGACGCGGCGGCTCGCCGGTCGCCACGCCGGGCCCATGCCTAGGCTCCCCTTAACACCGTCGACGACTGCGCGGACGACACCGCCGACGGCGTACTGGGCGCCCGCGAGGCCGCTCCCCGCTACCGTCTCGTAGAGCAGCGCCCCCAACGTGCAGCCGACGAGGAACGCGGCAAGCAACAGCAACCAGACCTCGAAGAAATGGTAGATCACGGCTCGTCGGGTCCCCGTTCGAGCCAAGCCTCCACGTTGTCGCCGCTTCGGGGATCTTGATTCCACCAGCCGACCAAAACGCCGACCGCCAGCGCGGCCAGGAGAAACGGCCAGTAGGTTGCGATGACGTACAGCATCTACCCTCCGGTGGGGGCGACGACGGCGAACTCGATCCGTCGGTTGGCGGCCTTGCCGGCCTCGGTGCTGTTGTCGGCGATCGGCTTCGACTCGCCGTAACCGACCGCGGTCAGGCGTTCGCGCTTGACGCCGGCGCCGACCATGAAATCCATGATCGCATCGGCACGCGCCTGTGTGCGCTCGCGGTTGCTCGCCGCCGTCCCATCGGAATCGCTGTGAGCACCGACCTCAACCTCGGCGTCCGGGCAGCGGGCGAGCGTCGCCGCCGCGCGATCGAGCACACCGAAGCTGTCGGCCGAGATGACCGCCTTGGTGCCGTCGAACTCGATGCGTCCGGTCTTCAGCACCGATTGAAGCAGGTCGCGGCAGCGCTCCGCGCTGACCGGCTGTCCCACTTGCCGCACGAGGACATCGGCGGTCTTAACGGTGAAGCCGCTCGGCAATGCCGCGCGGAGCGTCTCGGCGATGTCGCCGACCGCCGCGGAATTGTAGGCGACGCCGGAAATCGACACGGTTTGATCGACCATCTCCACTCTGCCGCCGGCGAGCCGGCCGAGCGCCCTGAGTGTCGCTCCGGCGGCATTGGCGAAGCCGGGCGGCGCGCCGCTGGCGAACATCAACTCGTCCGTCACGCCGCCTGGCGCGCCAGCATGTCCGGCGGCGGCCAGGATGCTTTGACGATCTTCCCCAGTCGGCACGTCGCCAGCAACTGCGATCTTGTCGCCGCGGCGCTCGGTTACGAATCGATAGGGCGTGACGACGGGGGGATGACCGCCGCCTTGGCGAGACGGAGGCTTGCCGGCAGCGTGCGCGAATTGGCGTCGACGATCGCGAGATAGCTGTCGGCGTCGGCGGCTTCCCCTTCGATGGCATAGTCGGTGTCGGTGATGGTCACTGCCCCGCGGCTCAGCTTCGCCAGTTGCGCCATGGCGAACTTGACCGCGCCAACCCAATCCATGCGTGGCTCACCGGCCGCAATACGCACACGATCTTCCACGTTCCGCCCGGCGAACAGCGTCCGCGCCATCGCAACCAATTCCGAATGACGATCGCGCGAGGGCACATACCCGCTCAGCACGACCTTGCCGTCCGCGACCTCGCCGCGCCAGCCATAATCCGCGACCGCAGCCGGCGCGACATCGGTCGCGACCACCTTCATGCCTTCCGGCAGCGATCCCGCCAAGCTCGCCAGGAGCGCTTCGTAGTCTTCGACGCTTTTGGCGGTGCCGGCGATGTCCAGCGCCAAGCCATCGAGGGTCACGCCGCCGCGTCTCAAGTGCCCCAGCGCCGAGATGGCGAACGTCGCGGCCTCGGCGAAGCCCGGCGGCTCGCCCGACGCCACTGCGACGTTGTCCACGACCGGAAGTCCGCCCAGCGTGGCCTTGAGCGACCCCGCCAAGGCTTCGTGCACCACCTCGCTTGGGACAAACCCGGCGACCGTCACCGACTCCCTGTCGAGATTTGCCGACCAGACGAAGGGATCGGCCCGCGCGGGCAGGATCTCCACCGGGCCCAGTTCTACCGACGGCGGCAGATCGCCCACGAAGGCTTCCTTCAAACCGGCGAAGGAGCCCGCGTCAGCGGCCGTTCCCGAGGCGGTCAATGTGCTGTCGCGCAGGGTGACCACGGCATCCGCGAAGGCGGGCAAGCGCGAAAGCGCAAACGCGGTGGCGGCCGTAAACGTCAGCGGCGCGCCGCGGGCGAGCGCCTGACGGTCGACGATTTCAGCCTCCGGAAGCGCGCGGCGTGCCGATGCCAGCACCGCCGCCCGCACCCCTTCCGACGGGACCGACCCCGACAGTGTCACGGTGCGCCCGCTGCGGTGTGCCGACCAGACGTAGGGAGACGCGATCGGCAGAAGACCGCTACCGTCGGCAACGGCGCGAACGCCGCGAACCTTCTCCGCCGCCACTACGGCGGCCTGCTGCGCATCCACCGCCGGCGCGACGCCCGTGATCGTCACGTCACGGGCGGAAACCGTCACGCCGGCCCAAACCTGCCCATCGGCCGCCAGTTCAGCCGCCACGCGACCTGCGATGTCCCGTTCGATGCCGCCGCGTTCAATCAGAATCGCGGCGATTGCGACGAGCAGGGTCACGATCAGAGCGGGGCGTATCCATCGTCGCCAATTCATGCCGGCACGTTATCCGAAACGATGCTTCGCGATGCAACGCGGCACGCTTCGCCAGCGCCGACGGATGCGCGATCAAGCCCAGTGGTGGGGCTGACCCAGCACCCCGAGCGCCGCTCCCGCGAACGGCCCCAGCGACTACGCCATCCTTACCGAGATGTGCTGCGCCGGCAAGGCCTTACGGGCAACCTGTTTCCCAACAAGACGTCGCGCCAAATCAGTTCGAGCAATGGCTTGGTTGGCTTTGTTCCGCCAAAACCGATGGAGAACCATTTATGGTTGTGTGTGCATCAGTTTGCTATCTTAGAGAGCTCTCTCAGCATCCAAGGCGCGCACGGCAACTTTGCGTCGTGACAAGGCGCGGCGCTCGTAGCGGTCGAAGACGGTGAGCCGCGCGGCGATCTCGGCGAGGGTGGTGGCAAGGCGCTCGTCTTCGCTGAAATGCAAAAGTTGCCGCAGCGCCTGGCCGAACGGCAGATCCGAGAGCTCCGGTTCCTCGTCAATGATCTTCTTGAAGGCGACGAAGTAGCCAGTGGCCGCCGGTGAAGGGACGGCGGCGATGGTGAGTGTGATCAATCCTAGCTCGAGCGGCGGCACCACGCCCCGCAGCGCGCTTCTGGCCGCGCGCAAGTGATCGCGAACGATGCCGGCGGGCAGATGATCCGGATCGAACAACGCGCGCATCACGTTGAGCCTGGCGGCCCGCACCCGCCTGACGTCCGCATCGGCCTCAGCGATCCGCCGCGCGAGTGCAAGGCGGTTTGCGTCGGCGCCGTCGCCGACGATCGCCCGTGCTAGCTCGTCGACCGTCGAGGCGTGCCCCGGAACGGAGGTGATCGGCGTCGCCAGACCGTGGCGTAGCGCGTTGCCAGCGACGCGCACCTTGCCGGCAGCCGAACGCGGGCCGGTGCTCCGCTTTGCGTTGCGTCGGTTGGCGGCGACACGCGCCGGCGACGACGTCACGCAGCCGCCTTCGTGTTCGCAGGCGCTGCGGTGATGGCCTCGACAACACGTCCGTCGCCATCTTCGAACTCGGCGTCTTCAATGTCTGCGGTTGCCTGGCGTAGGCGCGCCGCGACGCTTGCGCGATGCCGGTCTATCTCGCGGAGAACGTCGTTGCGACGCTTCTCGCACTGCGCGGTCATGACGTCGATGCGCTCAAACTCATGGATCTTGATGGCCAGCGTTTGCGCATCGACGGCGTCGCGCTCGAGGCCGGCCTTCGCGAGCAGCTTCCGCACGCGAGAAAGGGTGGAGCGCTCGCGTCGGGCCCAGCCCCTGACCAGGCGTTCTCGTTCGTCGTAACCTGGCGCCAGTTTCTTGAGGACGGCGTCAAGGCCCTCGTGTGAGCAAGCGGCTAAAAGCGTCGCGCCCAGGCGGCGCAAACGGGCGATCTGCCACGAGAGGTCAACCACGTCGCGCACCCATAGCTCCTCGATGATGTCGGACGGCTCGACCGCCGAGCGCAGCTTATCGTGCAGGGCGTTGTAGACGTCGATGTCCTCGTCGGGGAGAAGCGGTGGCGACCCCAGGATCTCGGTGACGGCTGGCGCAATGGGTGCGAGGCGATGCTCGTCGGGCTTGCTGCTGAGCGGTGGCGGTGGTGAAGGTCGTTTGGCCATACCAAGAATCTCCAGAGCCATATGTTCACTCTTTGTACTCTAAATGGCCCCAGCCGTGAATACCTGCGACCGCTTAGCGAGGCTTGGTCTTGCCGCGCTTGCGGAGGCGGACCCCCGCCCCTCCCCCGTTCTCGTTGATGAACTCCACGCCGGCCTTTTCGAGAGCCTGACGCAGGGCGGCCGTCGCCTCACTCGATACCGGTCGTCGTGCTCTTTCAAAATCAACGACCGTCGACAGGCCCACCTTCCCCGCTTTGGCCAGTTGTGGCTGTGTCATGCCAACCAGCGCGCGAGCCGCTTTGCACTGGGCGGGCGTCATTCTCAAATCAACATAAAGTGTTGACAGCCACGCGTCGCGAATGTATCAACATTTTATGTTGACACCTATTGGAGCGTAGTGCGTGTCCCAGGTAGGTCATTCGATCACCGTGTACCAAACGATTCGCGAACGGATCATAGCCGCTGAGGCTGGCATCGACGACGTCACTTTGGCCGATACTCTGGAGGGCCTGACGGACCTCCATGAGATCATCGCCGCCGTGGTTCGCTCGGCGGTCGTCGACGAGGCACTCGCGGTTGGACTTAAGGGTCACATCCAACTGTTGCAGGAGCGCCTACGTCGATTGGTCGAACGTGCTGGCGGGCGACGTCGGATCGCCCGCGATGCCATGCTCGAAGTGGATCTCAAGAAGGTGGTGGCGCCCGACTTCACGGTCTCGGTGCGGCCGGGGTCCCCTGCGCTCGTCGTGGCGGATGAAGCGGCAATCCCCGAATGCTATTGGGTGCCCGTCGATCCCCGCCTCGATCGGATTGGGCTTCTCAACAATCTGAAGAAGGGCGTGTCCGTTCCGGGCGTGGCGCTGTCCAATCCCGAACCAGTGCTCAGCGTGAGGGTGAAGTGATGGGGTTCTCGCCGAAGCAGACACGAGCCCTCGGCCGCCGGGTGCCCATGCGCAACGTTAAACTGCGCGTGAGTGCGGGAAAGGAACTCTCCTATATCGAGGGGTGGTACGTGCTCGCCGAGGCCAACCGCATCTTCGGATTTGACGGTCGGGACCGCGAGACCATCGAGACGAAATGCGTCTCAGCGCGTGATGCGCGAGGGTCTTGTTCGGCGGTCTATTTGGCGCGCGTGAGGATCAGCGTCCGTGCAGAGGATCGCACGATCGTCCGCGACGGACACGGGACGGGCGAAGCCTTCGGCAACTCAGCTGGTGAGGTCCATGATCGGGCGCTTAAGGCCGCGGAGACCGATGCAACGAAGCGCGCCCTTGCGACCTTCGGCAAGGCATTTGGTCTCGCCCTGCACGTCGGGAGCGGTCCCGCGGCGCCGCCGGGCGCGAACGCAGCAAACACGCGCGCCGCATTGCCCGACACGTCACCGTCAGGCCGAGATCGTCCGACGATCCATGCTCCGCCCGACCTTCATGCGCCCCCGGCGACCGCGCCCGCAGAGCGGGACGAGAGAGGCTCGGCTCACGCGGAGAACGTCGCGAGGATGCTGAAGGGAAGGATCGATAAAAGCGCCCTCACCTTCTCCGAACCGGAACGCATCCGAGACAAGGCACATCTTCGCTACGTTGCCTCGCAGCCTTGTCTGCTTTGTGGTGCGAAGCCGGCGGACGCACATCACGTGCGTTTCGCGCAGCCGCGGGCCATGGGACGCAAGGTCGGTGATAATTTCACGGTGCCCCTTTGCCGCAACCACCATCGAGAACTCCATCACAGCGGGGGCGAGAGCGGCATGGTGGTACGACATGGGCATCGATCCGATAGAGATCGCAAGGAGTTGTGGCAACAACGCAGGCAGCTACCCGCTGTTCTGTGCCCACCGGACTAGGCCCGCACCAGCATTGAGCGTTCGTTACCTCCCCACGACTGTCGCAGCCAAATCCCGGTCGGAACGTCACGATTTCAACCTCCGACCCCTTGACCGCCAGTCCGCGGCCCCATGCCCCTTCGCCCGGAAGGGATCCAGGCCTACCACCAGGCGCTACCCCGTGAGTTAACAGAAAAGGCCCGGCGGTACAACCGCCGGGCCCAAAGAAGGTCAGGACTTGATGCAGCTTTAGCTCACCACTGATACTGGACGCGCACGCGGCCTGTCACAGCGCTAGGATCGCCTGCATCGCTGTCGTAGGTGTAGACGCCTCGGACATCGACCGTGAAGTCGTTGACCGGCTCCCACACCACGTTCGCAGCCGCCGACCACCGGTAGGAACCATCGCCGCCGTCGTGCAGGTACGCACCAGTGAGATTGGACGACCACATCGGGCCCCACACATGCTTGAAGGTGGCGAACGCGGCCCAGTTCGTGTAACCGTCGTGCGTGTCGCCACAGCCACCACCAGAGCTGACGTAGCAGCCGCCGGTGCCGATCGTGCCCAACACGCGCAACTGGTCGCCCGGCGACAGCATGTCGAGCTTGAACGTCGCGCCGGCCTGTGCGCCCCAGACGATCCCGTCTCCGCTGGGCGTATCGCCTACCTCAGTCACGCCGGCCGACAACTGAGCGTCACCCCACGAGCCTCTGACCGTGACGCGGCCGACGATGTCAGGCAAGCTGTACGTGTCCGGCAGCTTGCTGCCCCAACGATCGCGCGGATCACCAACGCCGATGGCGAAGCCGTAGCCGCCCATCGCCCAACGGAGCGAGATCTCGTCCATCGTCTTGCTGCCGGAGTACCTCGTCCCGGTGAACGCTCCGCCGTAGTTGTAAACCGAGTTGTCGTAACCGCCGTGCAGGTGCCCGAGTTCGAACCAAGCCTTGCTAAGCTCGACGTTCCGGTCGTTACTGTCCTCGTTGTGCGACTGGCCGGTCAGTTCGACGTAGCCAGTGACGTCGCCGAACTCGGTCATCGACTTGACCGTGACACCAATCCGTCCCTCGGTCGAAAAGTCCCACGCGGCCGAGTGCAAATTTGCGCTCCGTCATCCGCCGCCGTCACATTGTCGACGGCATGAAGGTTCAAGTCCATCAGCGCGTGGCCGCTGAGTTTGATGCACGTGTCGGTGCCCGGGATGTACCAATATCCCGTACCGAACGCATCGCAGATGCGCACGTAGTCAACTGGCTCAGCGACCTGAAAGTCCGTCGCGTGAGCGCCCCCGGCCACCGCAAACACGGCGGCTGAGCCAAGGAATAAGGTCTTCATCTTCATGTCCTGACCTCCAAACCATGTTCCAGGGGCAGGTCGTCTTGCCGAGCTCCCGGTGACTTACTCAGTCCCCGGTCTTAATGAGCGTCTGCGAAGTCTGTCCCAATCCCCGCGAGTTGCACCTTCGCCAGGTTACATGCCCACCCCCGGGCGCTGGCTGGTCAACACGACTCGCGGTGCACCCGCGATCGCGGTTGTGAGATTAACCAAGGGGCGGCCGACCGCAACGACGAAAGCGCGTTCCGTGGGCCGGATCTGCCTCTTTCCCACTTCATGTTGCAGAATTGGCACGTCTTGCGGGCAAGCTTTAAGCCTTTGATTACTTTTGGGACCTCCCCGGCTCCGATTTGGCACATCGACCCGGAAGTGATTCCACCGATAGGCACACCGCAAAGCTGTCCCGTGGGAAAAAATGCACGCTTCCAACGCAGAAACGAAGCCGGTGGGACGACGGCGTCAGGTTATTGGCTTGATCGCGCGTCGGTGCGTCGGCTATTGCGGGGTTGGGAGAGGTGGCCGAGTGGTCGAAGGCGCTCGCCTGCTAAGCGAGTATACGGTCAAAAACCGTATCGTGGGTTCGAATCCCATCCTCTCCGCCATCGGTCAACGCGATCGGCCACAGCCGTTGCGCCCGCACCGATGTTCGGTCGGCTAGGCCGACCGCAACGACGGTCGGCCGATGGCTCGGCCCGTCGATCCTCGTCATCGCCGTCGCAGTATTGCCAAGTCTCCATTTGTTCCGCCAAAGAAATTTTGGACCGGTGGCGAGGGAGGTCCGCCGAGTGCTCGTCCACAGCAGAAGCATGACCGCGGATGGCGCAGCGGACCGCGACCCGACACGATTGTGGCGCGTCTGATCCGGAAAATGCCGCTTTCCCGTCACGGCTCGAACCTGATGTGACCAAGATCGCGCGGATGATCAGGGCGCAAGACGCACGGGCGGCGGAGCCCGGATTTTCGAGCATATGGTTCCGCGTCGCTCGACGCCGTCTCCGCCTCCCTGCCTTGCCTTGCCGGGGGGCAGCACCGTGGGAGGCTCGTCATCGAATGAAAACGCTCATCGTGCCGCTTGCCGGGTTCGGCCTGGCGATGTTGATCGCCGGCGCCGCCGAGGCCGCGTCGCCCGCTTACTGCGCGCTCTACGCGCGCGAATACGCCAACGAGACGGTGCAGCCGAGCGCCGCGCCGGGGATGCTGCAGAGCGTGCAGGATCAAGCGTACTACCGGTGCCTCAACCAGGATGAGGATCCGCAACTGCCGCAGACGTCGGCCTACTTCGGCACCGATGTCGGGGACCCCGTGGCGCTCGAGACGACCGGGGCCATCGGCACCGATGCTTCGCCCGCGCCCGCCACATCCCCTGCCCCGGCCGCCGCGTCAAAGCCGGTGTCGGTCGCCCAGCGCACGCAGCACAGCCGGAGCGGCCTTACGCCGTGGTCGAAGGAATGGGCCTCGTGGTGCAGCCGGCACTATCCGCGCTCGTTCGACCCCAAGACCGGGCTGGTGTTGCCGTACAAGAGCAACAACTGGGAATTCTGCTAGCGCGATTTCCGCTTTTCTTTAAGTCGCGAAATCGCTCTCGCTCTTTGTTTGTTCGCAATTCCGGACAGAAAACCGATTCCCACTTTTCCTGGAATTGCTCTAGCGCGACGGTTTCGTTCTTCAACGCAATAATATTTGGCGTTCCGGTCCGGCGACCGACAAACCACCACGCAAGCGCCATGCGGGTTCCCTGGGTCGGTCATCGGCCATGATCAACGCCGAATGGCATCTCGCGCATCCGATGCCCAAGCACGCGACGCTCGACGAGCGTGTCGCGTGGCACGTGGAGCACGCCGCCGCGTGCGGCTGCCGCGAGATGCCGCGGGCGATCCGGGATGAGATGAAGCGTCGTGGGGTCAAGGTCCACTCGCCCACCGAGCGAGAGCGGCGCGACGAACCGCGCCGCCCATGAACGGGAGGTCAGTGGGTGGTGAGCCACTCGCGCGCGGCGCGCTGCGCGGCGGCGATGTCCTGATCGTCCATCTCCAGAGCGACCTCGCGCCGGTAGTGAACGGCCTCGCTGTTGCCGCGCATGGCGGCGAGGTTGAACCACTTGTGCGCGGCGACCAGATCCGTCTCCACGCCGGTCCCGGACGAATAGATCATGCCGAGTTCGAACAGGTCCTCGGCGTTCGGCTTCGATTCGCCCATCGCCCCCGACCCCGCATCCGCCATCTCAAACCTTGCCATGACTGCATTCCCCGTCAGTTGTTGCCCTGTGCTGGCGGCTCCGATGAGCCGTCGCTGCTTCATTCTGATGACGCAAGTGTCGGATCGTCGAACCAAAGCCGGGTTAAAGATCACGCTTAATCGAGTCCCAACGCGCCGGTAGCAATTCGTTGAGTATCGAAAACGCCGGTGGCGGTTTTGCTAGCGAATCGGCCAAGTCACGGCCGGGGCCTTAACTTCCGTTCAAGGCCGGTGAAACGATCGGCTAACCACGAAAGAAGGTGACGTTGACGAAGCGGCAACCACCGGGGCTTCGGTACGGCAAGCGGACGAAGCCGTTGCTGTCGCCCTCGGAACGCCTGTGGTATCGCAACGACGTGTCCTTCGTCGCTGACGATGTCCCCGCGTACCCTGGTTGAGACGATGAAGATCCCGGCATGGATCGCCGCTGCCCTGCTGAGCCTCGCCCTCGCCGGGTGTTTCTCGGCCGACGCACCGCTCCTTACCGACGACAACACCGTCGCGCCGTACGCCAAGATCACGTTTCGCGACAAGACGTCGGACATGCCGACGACGCTCACGCGCACCGGCAACGCCTACCTCGCGACAAGCGCCGACGGCACGCTGGAACTGCGCTTCAAGCCGACCGATCGCAGCGACCTTTACGTCGCGCAGGCGACCGTCGAGGAAGACGGCAAGCGGACGCTGCTCTTCGCCATGATCAAGGTCGATGTCGCGAAGCAGACCGCCGCCACGTACAAGGCCATCGCCGGCAACGAGGATGCCGGGCCGGGGCTCCGCGACTGCGGCGACGGCATGATCTGCATCGACGATCTCGACGCCTACGTGAAACACGCCGAGGCCGCCATCGACGCCGGCGCGATGCCGGACGGGATGTACCAGATCACGGTGGAATAGACGCGCCGGCCCATTGCGCCCGGTTCGGGGTCAGAGGCCCAGCTTCTGCTTGAGCAGTGCGTTGACGGTCTGAGGGTTCGCCTTGCCGCCGCTTGCTTTCATGATCTGTCCGACGAACCAGCCGAGTGCCGCGGGCTTGGCCTTCACCTGCTCCGCCTTGTCGGGATTGGCGGCGATGATTTCATCGACCATTTTCTCGATGGCGTCGGTGTCGCTGACCTGTTTCATGCCGCGTTGCTCGACGATCTCCGCCGGGTCGCCGCCCTCGGTCCACACGATGTCGAACACGTCCTTGGCGATCTTGCCGGAGATCGTACCCGACGCGATGAGGTCGAGGATCGCACCCAAGGCGGTCGCGCTCACCGGGCTCGCGGCGATCTCCTTCCCCTCGCGGTTGAGGCGCCCGGTCAGTTCGTTGATGACCCAGTTCGCTGCGAGCTTCGGCTCGCGGCCGGCGGCGACCGCGTCGAAATAATCGGCGACGTCCTTGTCGGCGACGAGAACATCGGCGTCGTAGGGGCTCAGCGCGTAGTCCGCGAGAAAGCGCGCCTTCTTGGCGTCGGGCAATTCGGGAAGGCCGGCGGCGAGCGTATCGACCCACGCCTGATCGAACTCGAGCGGTAACAGATCCGGGTCCGGAAAGTATCGGTAGTCGTGCGCCTCTTCCTTGGTGCGCATCGGGCGGGTCTCGCCACGCGCAGGATCGAACAGGCGCGTCTCCTGCCTGATTTCGCCGCCCTCCTCCAAGACCGTGATCTGGCGTCGCGCCTCGTACTCGATTGCCTGGCCGACGAAGCGGATCGAGTTCATGTTCTTGATCTCGCAGCGCGTGCCGAGCGGTTCGCCGGGGCGGCGCACAGAGACGTTGACGTCGGCGCGCAGGCTGCCCTTCTCCATGTCGCCGTCGCAGGTGCCGAGGTAGCGCAGGATGGACCGAACCTTGGTCAGGAAAGCCTTCGCCTCCTCGGCCGAGCGAATGTCCGGCCGGCTGACGATCTCCATCAGGGCGACGCCAGAGCGGTTGAGGTCCACCAGGCTCATGGTCGCGTGCTGGTCGTGCAGCGACTTGCCGGCGTCCTGCTCGAGATGCAGCCGTTCGATGCCGACGCTCACCGTCTCGCCATCGGGGAGATCGACGGTGACCGTCCCCTCGCCCACGATCGGCTGCTGGTACTGCGAAATCTGGTAGCCCTGCGGCAGGTCCGGGTAGAAGTAGTTCTTGCGGTCAAACCGGCTCTTGAGATTGATCCGCGCCTTGAGGCCAAGTCCTGTCCGCACCGCCTGAGCGACGCACTCGCGGTTGATGACGGGCAGCATGCCCGGCATGGCGGCATCGACAAAGCTGACGTGCGCGTTCGGCGCCCCCCCGAAGGCCGTGGAAGCGCCTGAGAAGAGCTTCGCGTTCGACACGACCTGGGCGTGGACTTCCATGCCGATGACGACCTCCCACTGGCCGGTGTCGCCACGCATGAGCTTGGCGGGATCGGATGGACGCGTACCGTTCATGGAAGCCATTTGGGGAGCATCGAGCGAAGCCGAGCGAGAGAAAACACGAGAGCCGCCGGCTTTGGCAAGTCCGCGATGTCGGTCATGGCCGCGTCAACCCCGCCTCGAGCCGCGCTACGGAAGCGGGGTCGATGCCGAAATGGCCGAACACGCGCTCGACGGCGCAGTCATTGCCGCCGTCGCGGTTGATCCGCGCCAACGTGCAAGCGCGGACGACGGGAAGCTCGCGAATGCCCGCCCAGATGCCACCGACGCAGCGGGCGGGGAGGCCGCGCCGTAGGGTCATCGCCTTGAACCAGATGTCGTCGACAGTCGGTGCGAGATCGCGAAACAGGCGCGCGTCGGTCGCTTCCGGCGCCAGGCCGCCCCGCGGGTAGAGGACGCCGCCGACGCCGGTCGGGCAGAGCCAGTAGCTTGCAGACGCCTCATCCTCCACGGGCGACCACGCGCGATAGTGCGCGAACCGACCGTCGGCCGCCACCGCCATGCGGCGCGCGCGGCCGCAAAGCACGGCATCTGGGCGATCCGCCGCCGCCGCGCGCAGACGCTCGACGAAGTCGGTCGGATAGAGGCAATCGTCGTCGCAGGTGACGATGGCGCTGTCCGAGAAATCGCCGAGCGCATGGACAAGCTTGCGATAGCTGCCGAGGTCGTTTTCGACGAAGCGCACTTCGAAACGGTCGGCGTGGCGGACGGCCAGCTTCGCCACGCGGTCATCGTGGAACCCGGCGTACAGAACGATGCGATCAGCGGACACGGTCTGATGCAGCAGCGAGCCGATCACGTGCGGCAGCAGGCCGACACGAGACGGGACGGTGGTGAGGCTGATGATCGCACCGCGAAACAGGTCGCGTCGCGCGGTGCGAAGCCTCCGCTCCCGCCACCAGAGCCGAGGGCGTGCGACGGCCGCGTTCAGCCGCTTCCGCATGGGTCGCCTGCACGAGTGCGGGCGCGGATCGACCCCGCGCCTACCACCACGGCACCGGTTCGAACCGCCCGGCCGCGTCCTCGATCACCTGCCCGGTACGGAACAGCATCTGTTCGTCGAACGGCTTGGCGATCAGTTGGAGGCCGAGCGGCAGGCCTTCGGCGGTCAGTCCCGCCGGGACAGCGATGCCTGGCAGGCCCGCCATGTTCACGGGGACGGTGAAAACGTCGTTCAGGTACATCTCGATCGGGGAAGCCTGGGCCATCTGCTCGACGCCGAACGCCGCGGTGGGGGTCGCGGGTGTCAGAATCGCGTCGATCCCGGCCGCGAACACCTCCTCGAAGTCGCGCTTGATCAAGGTGCGCACCTTCTGCGCACGCAGGTAGTAGGCGTCGTAGTAGCCCGCCGACAGCACGTATGTACCGATGAGGACGCGGCGCTTCACTTCCTTGCCGAAGCCTGCGGCGCGGGTGTTCTCATACATGGCGATGATGTCGTCGCCGGGGACGCGCAGGCCGTAGCGCACGCCGTCGTAGCGGGCGAGGTTGGACGAGGCTTCGGCCGGCGCGACGATGTAGTACGCCGGCAGCGCGTACTTGGTGTGGGGGAGCGAAATCTCCTCCACGCGCGCTCCGGCCCCCTCCAGCCAGCGTTTGCCGGCCTCCCACAGGGTCTCGGCCTCGGGCGGCATTCCGTCGACGCGATATTCCTTCGGAATGCCAATCCGAAGACCCTTCACCCCTGCCCCAACCGCGGCCTCGTAGTCGGGTACCGGCACCTCGGCGGAGGTGGTGTCCTTGGGGTCGACGCTCGCCATGGAACCCAGCAGGATCGCCGCGTCGCGCACGGTGCGCGCCAGCGGGCCGGCCTGGTCCAGCGACGACGCGAACGCGACGATTCCCCAGCGCGAGCAGCGTCCGTAGGTCGGCTTGATGCCGACGATGCCGGTGAACGCGGCCGGCTGGCGGATCGAACCGCCAGTGTCGGTGCCGGTCGCGCCAGCGCAGAGGTGCGCGGCGACCGCGGCCGCCGAGCCGCCAGACGAGCCGCCCGGCACCAGCGGCGCGTTGGAGCCGTTCGACCGCCAAGGATTGATGACCGGCCCGTAGGAAGAGGTTTCGTTGGACGAGCCCATGGCGAACTCGTCCATGTTGAGCTTGCCCAGCATGACCGCACCGTCCGCCCAGAGGTTCGCGGTGACGGTCGACTCGTAGGTGGGCTTGAACGCGTCGAGGATGTGGCTCGCCGCTTGGCTGTGCACGCCCTCGGTACAGAAGAGGTCCTTGATGCCGAGTGGAACGCCTTCCAGCGGCCGGGCGCTCCCCGCCGCGATGCGCTTGTCGGATTCCGCGGCCATCGCCAGCGCCCTCTCGGGCGTCTCGACGATGTAGGCGTTGAGGCGGCGCGCGGCCTCCATCGCTTCGAGGTAGGCGTGCGTCAACTCGACCGCGGAGAACCGTTTCGCGGCGAGCCCCTCGCGGATCGCCTCGATGGTGAGCGCAGTCAGCTCGCTCACTCGACCACCTTCGGCACCTGGAAGAATCGGTCGCTGTGCTCCGGTGCGTTGGCCACGACCGCATCGGCCTGCTCGCCCTCGGTAACCACATCGTCGCGCATCTTCATGGTCATCGGCACGACGGCGGTCATCGGCTCGATGCCGGTGACATCGACTTCGTTCAACTGCTCGACGAAGCCGAGGATGCTGTTGATCTCGCCCCCGAGGGCTTCCAGCTCGTTCTCGCTCACGGCGATGCGTGCGAGGCGCGCCACGCGCCTGACGGTATCCTTGTCGACCGGCATCGGACCAAAGCTCCTGGGGCGGGCGCCCTATATCAAACGGGCTCCGGCGGCGGAAGGCCGATAAGGCGACCCTATGGGCAGGGTTTCGACGGCAAGGCTTCCAAGGACGTCAGTTTGCCGACCAAGGTGAAATCGGCATAGGCGATCCTGATCCCGTCGATGACGCCGTTCTCGTACAGAACATACGATGTCACATAAAGGGGCATCGCGTCGGCGCTGCTCGGCTGCTCGTAATAGGCCACGGTGACCGGCCAATGACGCAGACCGCCGAAGCCCGCGCCGCTAACGACCTCGCTGTCGTCCACGGCATCGGACGGCTCGCCGATGACGGCCGAAGTCGCATAGATGGTCTCGCCCTCGGCGTCGCCGCTGTAGAGATCGAGGGCGAGGAAGTGCTTACCTTCGTTCGCCGCTTCAAGCGTGCGGTGCAACTGCTCGACGGGAAACACGACATCGGACGTGAGCATGAACGACTTGTCGGACGGCCGCGTGAGCGTGACCATGACATCGCCGTCGGCGTTTCGGTCGGCGGTACCGCGTGATCGCTCCACCACCGCGTTGTTAGCGAGGACGCGATCGTCGAATTCGATATGCCCGTCCGCCCGCTCGATGGTGGTCTGGCGAAGGTCGCTGGTCTGGCGGCTGCCGGCGCGGTCCACCGTCTGCATCACGAAGCGAACCTGGTCGGTGTAGCCCTCGCACTCGGATCCGGTGAACTCGGTCACCATGCGCGCGGTGACGCCGGTGACACCGGGACTGGGGACGGTATCGTCGAGGCTCAGATCATGGACCGATCGATACGTCGCAAGCGAGGCCGCGGGTGACGCAACAGCGCCGATCATTCCGCCCGTCATGAGCACCGCCCCAGCGACCATCGACAAAACGGTGCGCCATGCTTGCCGGAGCGGGACGTTTAGGCGTAACAGCGCGCGTGTTGCCGTGAAGGGTGGAGCCATGAGCGATACCGTCCAATCTCGTCTCGCGGAGCTTGGCATCGTGTTGCCAGTGCCGGCCCCGCCACAAGCCAACTATATCCCGACGATCGTCAGCGGCGGACTTATTTTCGTGTCCGGCCAAGTGTCAATTGGGACGGATGGGCGCAAGTTCATCGGCAAGGTTGGCGCCGATTTCAGCGTGGAGGAAGGGCGCGAGGCGGCCCGGATCGCGGCCATCAACATTCTCGCCAACCTTAACGCCGCCGTCGGCGACCTGGAGCGGATCGTCCGTATGGTCAAGGTCGTCGGCTTCGTCAACTGCACGCCCAACTTCGACGAACCGCACAAGGTCATCAACGGCGCGTCGGACTTGGTGGCCGAGGTGCTGGGCGAGCGCGGCCGCCACACGCGCTCGGCGGTCGGCGTCGCCCAGCTGCCGTTCGGCGCGGCGGTGGAAGTCGAAGCGATTGCCGAGATAGCCTGACTCGTCCGATGCCCGACCTCGACTGGCTGACCGCCCGCCCCATCGCGCACCGCGGCTACCACGACGCCGCGGCCGGGCGCATCGAGAACACGCTGCCCGCGGCGGCGGCGGCGATCGAGCACAGGTTCGCCATCGAGTGCGACGTGCAATTGACCGCGGATGGCGCGGCGGTCGTCTTTCACGACGACACCTTCGACCGGTTGACCGACGAAACAGGATCGGTCGCGCGCATGACGCTGAACGAGATCAAGGGCGTGGCGATCCGCGGGACGGACGCGCCGATTCCGTCGCTCGAGGACCTGCTCGACCTCATCGACGGGCGCGTGCCGCTGGTGATCGAAATGAAGAGCCGCTGGGACGGTGACCGGCGGCTGCCGCAAGCGGTCGCCGGGGCCCTCGCCGGCTATTCGGGACCGGCGGCAACGATGTCGTTCGACCCGGCGCTCGTAGCGACCATGAGACGGTCGGCGCCGATGGTGCCGCGCGGGCTTATCTCGAGCCACTTCCCACCATCGGAATGGCCCAAGCTGCCGCTGCCGGACCGCCTCGCCTATCGCCACTTGCTGCCCGCGATCGCCGTGCTGCCGAACTTCATCGCGTACGACATCCGGGCACTGCCGGCATCGGCGCCGCTGACGCTCCGACATTTCTTCGGAACGCCGCTCATCACCTGGACGGTGCGGACGCCCGCGCAGCGCGAGGCGGCGCGTGCGTGGGCCGACCAGATCGTCTTCGAGGGCTTCGACCCCGACAGCGGTGCGTGAACGGCTTGCGCCGTGGTTCCCACGGCCTAAATTTGAGCAACAGCCCTTCGGAGAGCCAATTCCCGTGCCAGCCCGGCGGCAGGCCACGTTCCGCATCCTCTCGTCCCTTGGCGACATCTCCCGCGCCGACTGGGATGCCGTGGC
The DNA here is from genome assembly GCA_963749755.1 of uncultured Alphaproteobacteria bacterium. GTDB lineage: Bacteria > Pseudomonadota > Alphaproteobacteria > Rhizobiales > Kaistiaceae > JBBDMC01. The sequence goes on along the minus strand of CAVVOK010000001.1, from coordinate 39,818 downwards.
CAACCCCGGCTGGCCGAGCGCACGTCCCCTCGCGGATGCGCCTGACGATCTTCCGGGACGGCCGCACTACGATCCGTTCGTCTCGCACGATTTCCTGTGGTCTCTGGAGGAATCCGGGTCGGCGACGGCCAAGACGGGTTGGCTCGGCCAGCACTTCGTGCTCGACGGGCCGGACGGCGCGCCTCTTGCCGCGATGCCCTGCTACGTCAAAACGCACTCGCGGGGCGAATACGTCTTCGACCACGGCTGGGCCGACGCCTACGCGCGCGCGGGCGGCAGCTACTACCCGAAGCTCCAGTCCTCGGTGCCGTTCACGCCGGTACCGGGCCGCCGGCTGCTGACCCGGATAGGGCTGCGACTGCGAGGAGCACCGCGCGCTCACCGCGTCGGCGGCGACGGAAGTCGCGCGGCGGCTCGGTGTCTCGTCGCTGCACGTGACGTTCGCGACCGAGGCCGACTGGCAGCTCCTGGGCGCGAAGGGCTTCCTGCAGCGGACCGACCAGCAGTTTCATTTCGTCAACGAGGGTTATCGCGACTTCGACGACTTCCTGGACGCCTGCTCGTCGCGCAAGCGCAAGGCGCTCCGGCGCGAGCGGCGCGACGCGCTCGCGGGCGGCATCGAAATCCTGCCGCTCACCGGCAGCGACCTCAACGAGGCGGCGTGGGACGCTTTCTTCTCGTTCTACATGGACACCGGCTCGCGGAAATGGGGCCGGCCCTATCTCAACCGCCGCTTCTTCTCGATGATCGGCGAGCGGATGGCGGATCGCATCCTCCTCCTCCTCGCGCGCCGGGGTGGTCGCATGGTGGCCGGCGCGCTGAACCTCATCGGTTCGGACGCGCTCTACGGCCGCTATTGGGGGACGCTGATCGACCAGCCGTTCCTGCACTTTGAGCTCTGCTACTACCAGGCAATGGAATGGGGGATCATCCACGGCAAGACGCGCGTCGAGGCCGGCGCGCAGGGCGAGCACAAACTCACGCGCGGGTACCGGCCGACGACCACCTATTCCGCGCACTGGATCGGCGACGCCGGCTTCCGCGCGGCGGTGGCCGACTACCTCAAACGCGAGCGGCGTCAGGTCGCCGCAGACGGCGAGGCGATGGCCGAGTACCTTCCGTTCAAGGAACAGACCGTCGCGGACAGCGACTAGCGAATGGAATGGAAGAGGACGGCCCTATTCGCTATTCACTTCGCCACCCGCTGTCGCTTGCGAGGACTTCGCCATGTCCGCCTACGATCCCGACAACATCTTCGCCAAGATCCTGCGCGGCGAGATCCCCTCGACGCGCGTCTACGAGGACGAGCACTGCGTCGCGTTGATGGACGTGATGCCGCAATCGGAGGGGCACACGCTGATCCTCCCACGCGCGGCATCGCGCAACCTGCTGGACGCCGACCCGGCGATCTTCGCCCCGGTCATGGCCACGGTGCAGCGGATCGCGCGCGCGGCAAAGACCGCGTTCGACGCGGATGGCGTGACGATCATGCAGTTCAACGAGGCGGCGTCCGGCCAGACGGTGTTCCACCTCCACTTCCACGTGGTCCCCCGCTACGAGGGCGTGCCGCTGAAACGCCATGCCGGCGAGATGGCGGACGCGGCGATGCTCGCCGAGCACGCGGCGAAGATCAGGCAGGCGTTGGGGTAGTCTTCGCGTCGTTGGCTGAACTGCCCGCCTCGATCCGCTCGGCGACCAACTCCTGCAGCCGCCACAGATGCGCGTCGTGGATGCCGAGATCATCGAGTCCCTTGACCGTTTGGTAGAGGTATTCGGCCATGGAGCCGAGATGGCCGGCCGCGACCGCCAGAACGTCCGCGACCCGCTCATCTGACAGACCGCCCACGTAGCGACCGCTGTCGCGGCCGATGACGAAGGTGATGGCCGAAACCGGCCCGTCCTTCGTCTCCACGGCCGCCCATATTGGGCGCATCGGGTCCGCCTTGCCGCGCATTTCCCGGCGAAAAAGCTCGGCAAGACCGGACTCAACCATATCGGCCGGCATCCGATAGGCGACCCCTTCGCATTGGCCACCCTCGTCGAGCACCAGCATCAGGCCCGGCTGCTCCAGCGAGGCGCGATATCGCGTGATCCAGCCGAAGCAGAACGAACGGTGCCAGCCGCGCACGATCCCGATGCGACGTTCGGCGAATTGGAAAGGCCGATTCCAGATCAGCGAGCCGTAAGCGAAGACCCACACCTCGCCGTTGGCTGGTCCGGCGGCGCGGAGCTTCGCGACGGCCTCGGCGCGATCGGCATCTGTTGCCCAGACCACACCGGGATAGGCCGCATCACCCGGGTCCTCGATGTGACGGTGGGCGCGGGCGACAAGCTCGGGTGTCAGACGCATCTGCCGGGGACTGGAGGTCATGACGCAGTCCGATGTGAAGGTGACAACTCGGCCTCATATCAGCGGCAGGTTTGGCCGGGAGAGCCTCCGGTCGCCGGATCGGCGGCAGAAATGCCGGCCGCCGGGACGCACCCGGCCACCGGCAGAAAGCTAGGTCGCTAGTTCGCTGAGGCCGCCCTACCCTGTCTTCAGCGGCACCTTGGGCACGAGACCGCGCTTGCCACCGTCGCCGCCACCATTTGCCGGCGGCTTCTTCGGTGCTGCGGCGCGGGCGCGGCGTGGCCGAGGGGCGCGCCGCTTCTTCGGCACAGGCTCCGGCTTCGGCTTCACCGGCCCGTCCTCGATCGCCTCGAGGTTCAGGTCTGAACCATCTTCCTTGACGGTGACCTTGACGGTGCCGCCCTTCTTGAGCTTGCCAAACAGCACCTCGTCGGCCAGCGGCTGCTTGATGTGTTCCTGGATAACGCGGCCCAGTGGCCTCGCCCCCATGCGCTCGTCGTAGCCCCTCTCGGCCAGCCATTTCACGGCGTCGTCGGACAGCTCGAAGGTGACGCCGCGATCGGCGAGTTGCGCCTCGAGTTGAAGGACGAACTTCTGCACGACCTGGTTGACGACCGCCGGCGGCAGGCCGCCGAACGGCACGATCGCGTCGAGCCGGTTGCGGAACTCCGGCGCGAACAGGCGGTTGATCGCCTCCATGTCGTCACTGTCGCGGACCGACTTGGCGAAACCGATCGCCGGCTTGGCGAGCTCGGCGGCGCCGGCGTTGGTGGTCATGATCAGGATCGTGTTGCGGAAATCGACCTGCTTGCCGTTGTGGTCGGTCAGCTTGCCGTGATCCATGACCTGCAACAGGATGTTGAACAGGTCCGGATGCGCCTTCTCGATCTCGTCGAGCAGGATGACGCAATGCGGATGCTGGTCGACGCCGTCGGTCAACAGACCGCCCTGGTCGAAGCCGACGTAGCCCGGAGGCGCGCCGATGAGCCGCGAGACGGTGTGGCGCTCCATGTACTCCGACATATCGAAGCGCAGGAGCTCGACGCCGAGGGAGCCGGCGAGTTGGCGCGCGACCTCGGTCTTGCCGACGCCGGTCGGGCCGGAGAACAGGTAGCAGCCGATCGGCTTCTCGGGCTCGCGGAGGCCGGCGCGGGCGAGTTTGATCGCCGAGGCGACCTTCTCGATCGCCGCGTCCTGTCCGTACACGACGCGCTTCAGCGCCTCGTCGAGATTCCGGAGAACTTCGGCATCGTCCTTCGACACGGTCTTCGGCGGGATGCGCGCCATCGTGGCGATGGTCGTCTCGATCTCCTTCACGCCGATCGTCTTCTTGCGGCGGGAGGCGGGCAGCAGCATCTGCGAAGCGCCCGACTCGTCGATCACATCGATCGCCTTGTCGGGGAGCTTGCGGTCATGGATGTAGCGCGCCGACAGTTCGACCGCGGTCTTGATCGCGTCCTGCGTGTAGCGGAGACGGTGATAGTCCTCGAAGTACGGCTTCAGGCCCTTGAGGATCTCGATGGCATCGGGGATCGTCGGCTCGTTGACGTCGATCTTCTGGAACCGGCGCACCAGCGCGCGGTCCTTCTCGAAGAACTGACGGTACTCCTTGTACGTGGTCGAACCGATGCAGCGGATGGTGCCGGAGGCAAGCGCCGGCTTGAGCAGGTTCGACGCGTCCATCGCGCCGCCGGAGGTCGCACCCGCGCCGATCACCGTATGGATCTCGTCGATGAACATGATCGCGCCGGGGAATTCCTCGATCTCCTTGATGACCTGCTTCAGCCGCTCCTCGAAATCGCCGCGGTAGCGCGTGCCGGCGAGCAGCGTCCCCATGTCGAGCGCGAATACGGTCGACTTTGCGAGCACCTCAGGTACCTCGCCTTCGACGATGCGCTTTGCGAGGCCTTCGGCGATCGCGGTCTTGCCGACACCGGGGTCGCCCACGAACAACGGGTTGTTCTTCTGCCTGCGGCAGAGCACCTGGATTGTGCGGCTGATCTCGGCGTCGCGGCCGATCAGGGGATCGATGCGGCCCTTTTTCGCCTTCTCGTTGAGGTTTACGCAGTAGGCCTCGAGCGCGTCGGCCTTCTTCTTCAACTCTTCGCGGCCCTCCACGGTCGCGGCGTCGTCGTCGACGCCGCGCACGGGGCGCGACTCCGACATGCCGGCGCGCTTGGCGATGCCATGGCTGATGTAGTTCACGGCGTCGTAGCGCGTCATGTCCTGCTCCTGCAGGAAGTACGCGGCGTGGCTCTCGCGCTCGGCGAAGATCGCGACGAGCACGTTGGCGCCCGTCACCTCCTCGCGCCCGGACGACTGAACGTGAATGACGGCGCGCTGGATGACGCGTTGGAAGCCGGCTGTCGGTTTGGAATCCTCGCCCGAACCTGTCGCGAGATTCGCGAGCTCTGTGTCGATGTACTCGGTGAGGTTCCGGCGCAGCATGTCCAGGTCGACGTTGCACGCCCGCATGACCGCCGCCGCGTCCTGATCCTCGATCAGCGACAGCAGCAGGTGCTCGAGCGTGGCGTACTCCTGGTGTCGCTCGTTGGCGAACGCCAGCGCCTGATGGAGGGCTTTCTCAAGACTGCGCGAGAATGACGGCACCGTGGGACCTCACTTCTTTTCCATCACGCATTGTAGCGGATGCTGATGCTTGCGCGCGAAATCCATCACCTGCGTCACTTTGGTCTCCGCGACCTCGAAGGTGAAGATGCCGCACTCGCCGACACCATGTTGGTGGACGTGCAGCATGATCTGAGTGGCTTCCTCCCGCCCCTTCTGAAAGAAACGCTCCAGCACATGCACCACGAACTCCATCGGCGTGTAATCGTCGTTTAGCAAGAGCACCCGGTAGAGACTCGGCCGCTTCGTTTTGGGCCGGGTCTTGGTGACGACGCTGGTTCCAGAGTCGCCGTCGTCGATGTCAGGGCGACGAGTTCGAATTGCTCATGGTGCCGTGCGACCTTAACCGATCGGGGACGAATCCTGCCTGACAAAGGACCCGCGGTGCAATCCAAGACCGATCAAATTTTTCGATCAATCGCGAACCACACCAGTCAATTGGGCCGGCCGCACGCTTGGACCGCCCACGAAATATCTAGGTCGCCACGGCGGCATTTACGAGGCTTCGTCGCCGCCGCCAGCGCCAAAAAACGAAGGGCCCGGCCTCGGCAGCCGGACCCTCACCATTACACGCATCGCCGGACGACAAGACCGGCGCGGAGCATGACCGGCTACTTGGCGAGCTTGCCGAACATCGCCTCATAGGGCTGGTAGGCGCTCTTGGCCATATCCGCGACAATGTCGCTGACTTTGGCCACCTGGCCGACGTAGCCCTCATAGGCGGTGCGAACGAACTCCGTCTGCACCTCTACGGCCTTGTCCAGGCTGCCGGCGCCCAGCAGCTTCTCGAAGGCGCTCGCGCCAGCGTCGAGGCTGCGCTTGGAATAGTCGGCGGCCTCGCTGGCGATGGCCTGGAAGCCCTTGCTGACGGCGTCGGCGCTCTTCATCGCCGCGTCCATGTTGTCCTTGCCCAACGTCTGAATGTTTTCGAAGCCAGTGGTCATTGCGTGGTGCCCTTTCGTGCCGTGTCAACCGTGCTCCCGCGAAGCGCGAAGTGCACCTCCGCGTTGATTGTATTTAGGTGCAGTGCAGCATGATTGTCAAGGCAATTTGTGCAGTGCACAATGGCGTTTTCCACAACATCGCGAGGCTGCAATGGGATAGCGGGCCGATTGGCGGCCGGGTGTGGCGGCATTGTGCTTTACGGAAAGGTAACGCCACCCCCATAGTCTCGCACGCGAGATAGGCTGGCGCGGCGGCTTCCACAACGATCCGCCGCAAATCGACAGACCGGCGTCCAGGTGGGGCGAATGCAGGCCGCGAGCGGCCACAAGCAATCGCGTGGTCATGCGCCACGCCCACCGGACTGCCGCGGTTTTGCCGGTATGTGGGTCAAAGTATGGTGAACCGATGCGCGATTCGCGTCGGGGGTGGGTGCGGAGTGTGTTCTTCATGGCGACACGGCGCGTAGCAGGCCGGCGTATCGGCGTCTCCCTGATCAAATCTCTCACAATCGTCGGCATGTTGGCCGCAGGCACGCTCGCGAGCGCGCCGCCGGCTGCGGCGGCGCCCGATGCGGCGATCGTGGTCGACGCGAAGACCGGCAAGACGCTCTACGCATCGGCGGCCGACTCGGAGCGTTATCCGGCGTCGCTCACCAAGATGATGACGCTGTATCTGCTGTTCGAGGCGCTCGACGGCGGGCGCACACGCCTCGAGGCACGGATCAAGGTGTCGGCGCACGCCGCCGCGCAGGCCCCATCCAAGCTCGGGTTGAAGGCCGGGCAGACGATCAGCGTCCGCGACGCGATCCTGTCGCTGGTGACCAAGTCCGCCAACGACATGGCCGTGGCGATCGGCGAGTACCTCGCCGGCAGCGAGACGGCCTTTGCCAGGCAGATGACCAACAAGGCCCACGAGCTTGGAATGGCCTCGACCACGTTCCGGAATGCCTCGGGCCTTCCCAACAGGGGCCAAGTTACGACCGCGCGCGACATGGCGACCCTTGGCCTGGCACTTCGCGAGCACTATCCGGAGTACTACTCGTTCTTCTCGACGCGCAGCTTCGTGTGGAACGGCGTGCGCATCAGCAACCACAACCCGCTGCTCGGCAAGGTCGCGGGCGTGGACGGCATCAAGACCGGCTACACGCGCGCGTCGGGCTACAATCTCGTCAGCTCGGTGCAGCGCAACGGCCGCGAGATCGTGGCGGTGGTGATCGGCGGTGAAACGACCGCCTGGCGCGACCGGCACATGGCGGAGTTGATCGAAAAGTACCTCGCGCGTGCCTCGGCCGGCGCGCATGTCGCGGCAGCGATCCCCGGCGGACCGAGCGCCTCGACGCTGGTCGCGCTCACCGACTATCCCGCGCCGCGCCTGCGTCCGGACGACGGCGATACTGTCGTGCTTGCGTCGGTTGCCTCGATCATCGGCGCAGACACCAGCTTCGCGCCCCAAACCGCGGAAGGCGACGCCGCCGTCGGCGACGAGGTGGAGGCTTCGCAAGCTCCGACGACCGCGGCATCCGGCTGGCGCATCCAAATCGCCGCCACGCCGACGCGCGCTGCAGCCGAGGAGCTTCTCGACCACGCGCTGTCCACTGCCTCGTCGATCCTCGCCGACGCATCGCCCTACACCGAGACGGTCGCGGTCGGCGACAGCACGCTCTACCGGGCCCGCTTCGCGGGATTTGCAAACCAGCAGGCCGCTCGCGCGGCTTGCGCCTATCTAGTGAAGCGTCACTTCGAATGCCTCGCACTGGGCGATTGAAGGTCGCGTTCTCGCCGGGGTCCTTCGTAACGCGTATGGGACTTAGTGATGCCTGCCGAGAAGCCAGTCTTTAGCCTGATTGATCTTCGCCGCGAGGAACGTCGAGCCACCCTGGTCCGGGTGCACGCGCTTCATGAGGCGGCGGTGAGCCGCCCGGATTTCGGTCTCGCTGGCACCGGGCGCAAGGCCAAGGATCTCATAGGCCTGCTGGTCAGTCATGGTGCCCGTATCCGCAGGGCCGCTCGCCCGCGCTGTGTCATCACGCTCGACGTCTTCTCGCCATCCGGGCATCCGGCGGTCGAGGTAACCTTCGAGTAGCGCCACGCTGTCGCCGTCACCGGCGACCTGCTCCAGAAGCTTCAACAGACTCGCGTCGTCGAGGCTGTCGAGCGAGCGGCCGGCGTATTCGCCGGCGACGACTTCGCCCGTCATCACGCCGCTATCGTGGTCGAGGCGCATCTCGAGAAACGCTGAGCGCACCCGCGAGATCGAACCGGCGCTGCGGCGCCCGCCGCCGAGGTCCAGGGGACCGATGCGGCCGGCTGCGATCGCCGAAAAGCCAAGCGAGCCGAGGACGACGGCGATGCCCCAACGGCCGCCGAACGCCATGAGCGCAGCGACGGCGACGAGCGACGTCCCAAGGCCGTAGCGGATCAGCTTGGCAAGGCTCGCCGCGTCGACCGACGCGAACATCCACGCCACCAGAAGGAAGAACCCAAGGGCGGCGACACCGGCGCCGAGGTAGCCCATGGCTATTTGAGCTGCGCAAGGAGCAGCCGCGCCTCGCCGCCACCCTTAGCCAAGGCCTTCAACCCGCCCGCCGCGTAAACGGCCGCGGCGCGCAGGAGTTGCGCGAGCTGGCCGGCTGCGTTCACGTCAAATCGTGCGTAGGCGCCCCCCGACAATCGGGCCAGCTCGCGGAACCCGCGCTCGACCAACGGGTCGTGGCCCTCCTGGAAGACGAAAATCTTCACGCCGAGCATCCCGAGTTCGCCGGCCTTGGCGGCAAGGTCGTCGATCTTCTCCTCCAGCGCGTCGCCGACGAAAACCAGCACGTTCACCTTCTGCTTCGCGGTTTCGCGGCGCGCGTGGTTGAGGATCTTGCCGATCTGGGTGTGGCCGCCGCGGCACTCGATGCCGGTCATGAGATCGCGCAACGCGCGTCCGTCGCTTACCCAGCGGCTGGCGCGGCATTCACCGAAACCGCGGAAATAGGCGAGCTGAATGTCGAGGCCGCCCACCTTGCCTGCCTCCTCGAACATCTCCGCCTGGAGCTTGAGCGCGGTATCCCACGTCGGCTGGCGGCTCATGGTCGCGTCGAGCGCAAAGATCATCCGCCCACGCCCACCGGCGGTCTCGGCCGGCGACAGTACCTTGGCGGTCGCCAAAAACGCGTCGATTTCCCCGGATTGGGAGCGCGGCTGCGGCTCGCCCTTCTGGGGGCGGCTGACCGGCGTGCGCTTGCTGTCAGCACCCATATGAGAACACCTCCGGCCGGCGCGCGGCGCCGCCGACGAGCGACCCATCATGTGGAGTCAGCTTGCCTCGCGCAACTGCGGCGACGGCGCTGGATATATGGGCCCGATCCTGCCGGGGCCAGCACCCGCGGTGGTGTCGGCCTTTGGCGCCGGGAGATTGAGGCTTTCCAGGAGCGAGCGAATCTCGTCACGGGCCGACAGGTGCGGACAGAGACGGTTCTCCCCCGAGAAGGCGGCTATTGAGCGTATCGAGCGCCGTCAGCCCGCGCGGGAACAATTCGCGGAACACGACACGCTCGGCGATGCCGTCCGCGATGCGGAATCCGATCTGGCCGGCCAGTTGCTCGAGCCCGCCCTCCAGCCGGCGGCGATTGCGCGTGCCGAGCGGCGTCAGGCGGTTGCGCACCACGATCCAGTCGGTGGTGCGTTCGTCGATCAACTGACGCTGACGGCGCGCCTCCAGCACAAGCTCGGCATAATGGCTCGGCCCGGTTACTTCCAGCGTGTCGGGATCGACGCGACCGAGCACGTCGAAATCGATGAACGAGTCGTTGATCGGCGTGATGAGCGTGTCGGCCATCGCGTGGCTGACGCGCATCAGGTACGTGTTCGCGCCGGCGGTATCGACCACGACGAAGTCGTAACCGTACTCGGTACGGCTGACCGCTTCGGCGAACGCACGGAACTCGCGGTCCTCGATGTCGGAGACCAGCTCGCCATCGGCGCGCGGCACGGTGAAGTGCGTCGGGAGCTCGAGGTCCACGCCGACGCGCTTCCGCCCAGTAGGCCCTGTTCTCGACGTAGCGCGTGAGCGACCGCTGGCGGCCATCGGTGTCGATCGAGGCGACGCGGGCGCCGCGCTTCAAGAGCGCAACGATCACGTGCATCGCGGTCGTCGACTTTCCGGAGCCGCCCTTCTCGTTGCCGAGAACGATGACGTGAGCGGGACAAGGGCGGTTCGAGGCGCGCGGCATACCAAATCTTATCCAATTCGTTTGGCGCGAGAGAGTGGCGGAGGTCGGGCGGAATATGGGCGTTCACATCTTCCGTCCCGCGCAAGGTTGGGCGACCTCGGGTGCGGCAGCGCGACGCAGCTCGGCGCCCCTTCTCGACGCGGTTTCCGATGCTTATTTCGCTATGTGGGCGACGCTAGAAGGAACTTCCTCCCATGCGTTACCCGCTTGTTATTGCAGCAGCCTTGGTTGCATTTACCGGCGCCGCGCCGGCGTTCGCAGCGATCATGCCCCCGACACAAGAGGTGCCGAGCAGCGTGATCCTGGCCGGCCCCAACGACACCTCGGACAATGCTGGAACCGCGCAGGTCCAGTTGACCGACTATCTCAGAACGGTGTGCCCAACAGTGATGGCCCACCCGGGCGAGTACGGCGCGACTTTCAACGGCAAGCTCATGCAGTTCTGCCAGGAACTGAGGAGCTAACGTCTACGGCGGAACGCGGGATCGCCCGAGGCCGGGCGGTCCCGCACTTTCGCCCGCCTTGCCTCTCCCAGCGGTGACGTTCATGCTTTAGGCATGCTCCGCACGTTGGCTCCTGTTGTCGCCGTCGCCTGCCTGATCGCGTCTCCCGCGTTGGCGGTTGACCGGACCGCCGTCGAACGGCAGTTCCAGACGTGGGTCGCGGGCGACCTCTGGCCGGCGGCCGCCGCCGCCGGCGTTTCGCGCGCGACTTTCGACGGCGCTTTCGCCGGCGTGACGCTCGACTGGAGTCTGCCGGAGCTGCAACTGCCCGGCGAACCGGTGAAGCCGCCCGAGATCGAATGGCAGGCGGAGTTTCGCAGTCCAGCTCCCTACTTCGACGAATCCGCCCTCGCCATCCTGACGCGTCAGGGCCGCATCCGGCTCGCGAAGTGGCGGACGACGCTCGACGCGATCGAGGCGCGCTACGGCGTGCCGGCGGAAATCCTCGTCGCCATCTGGGGCAAGGAGTCGAGCTTCGGCGAGTACCGGCTACCGGAGCAAGCGATCCGGGCGCTGGCGACGCAAGCGTTCATGAGCCGGCGCCGCGCCCTCTTCCGGGAAGAGTTGCTGGCGGCCCTTCGCATCCTGCAGAACGGCGACATCTCGCCGGACGCGATGCGCAGCTCGTGGGCCGGCGGCCTCGGCCAACCGCAATTCCAACCGCGGCTCTTCCTCACGTATGCCATCGACTTCGACGGCGACGGACGCCGCGACATCTGGAACTCCGTCCCCGACACGCTGGCCTCGATCGCCAACTTCCTTGCCCGCGAGGGCTGGCGGCCGGGCCTCGGATGGGCCTACGAGGCGGAGGTGCCGGCGGAGGTGTCGTGCGCGTTACAAGGCCCCGACCAGGCACGGCCGGCTTCGGAATGGGCGCGCCTCGGCGTCACGCGTGCGGACGGGACGTCGCTGCCGTCCACCGGTGACGAACCGACGTTCCTGCTGATGCCGGTCGGGCGCTACGGACCGGCGTTCATCGCGACCGCCAATTTCAACGTCATCAAGCAATACAACCGCTCCGACCTCTACGCGCTCTATGTCGGCCACCTCGCGGACCGCTTCGACGACGACCGCCGGATCCGCGGCGCGTGGACCGATGTGGGCCATTTCAACCGCGGCGAAGTCAAGACGCTGCAAGAGAAACTGAATGCTCTCGGATACGAGGCGGGGACGGCTGACGGGATTGTCGGATACCGCACGCGCAGCGCCGTCGGGCGTGCGCAGGAGGCGCTGGGTCTGCCCGTCACGTGCCTTCCCGATGCCGCGTTGTTCGCGCGGCTGGGATAGTCCGCCCTTCCTCAGATCAAAAATCACCGGCAAGGTCGAGATGGGCGTGACCACGCTGCACGTCGAAGGCAAATTGCCCCCGTTCGCTCACGATGCGCACGCGCAGCAGTTGCGTCGTGGGAAACATGTCAAAGAAGGGGAAATCGATACCGGTGATAGCCCCGGGGTTGGCACATTGAAGCTCGTAGGTCACGTCGAAGTTCGAATGCTGGGCTTCTTGGAGGTATCGCTCCAAAGACCCCGGCGCAGCCGTCTTCAACGATGACGAGCCTTGCGGGTCTAGGAACACCTGCTGCGGGTCGGCGGCAGCAGCATTGCATCCGGCCTTGGCCGGAAGTGCGAACAGGTCCAGCGGATGGGAGAGCGTCCGGTCAGCCGCAGCCAATGCGGTCTTCTGGGACTGTGTGGTCGCGCGAACTCTCGAAGCCGACGATGTCCGTAGCGGGACTCTGCAATTCCATCAGGACTGTGTTCCCCTCGGCGGCGATATTGAGTTCGCTGAGACCGTGCACGTGCGGACCCAATTGGCGCGCAACCGCGCCGGACGCGCTGGCAACGATGACCGACCCGACAACAATGAGCGGCAAGGCACGCATGCCATTCATTATTTAGCGGGCCGACCCTTTCTTCAACGATCCTCGCACCGAATTCCATGCGCTCGCGCCGCGTCAAAATTTGCGTCGCTCCCGTGCGTCGCGGGAACCAACGGGGCGCCATTTGCCGCCATCGATACGCAATGTTATAACATAACATATCATTCGTAGACGGAGGTTGGAGATGAAAATGCTCCTCGCGGCGGTGACGATCAGTGCCGCTATCGCAATTCCGGGCGCTGCTTCGGCGGCGGCCATCAAGGTAGTAGCGGCGGAGAACTTCTACGGCGAGCCGGCGCAGGCGATCGGCGGCGACGGCGCCATGGTCACCGATATCATCAACAGCCCGGATGCCGACCCTCATGACTACGAGGCAACGCCGTCCACGGCGCGTGCAATTGCCGATGCCGATATCGTCATCTACAACGGCGCCGACTACGACCCGTGGATGGACAAGCTGCTGGCCGCCAGCAATGCGCCGAAGCGCGTCGTGATCAACGTCGCCGACCTCCTCGGCCGCAAAGCCGGCGACAACCCGCACCTGTGGTACGATCCTGCCGCCATGCCCGCCGTCGCGTCAGCGGTGGCCAAGGCCCTGGTAGCCGCCGATCCAACCAACGCCGCCGGGTACACGATGCGCGAGCAAACCTACACAGCGTCGCTGAAGGCAATCGCCGACAAGGTGGCGGACGTGAAGAGCCGCTTCGCCGACGCGCCGGTGACGGCCACCGAGCCGGTGTTCGGTTACATGGCCGCGGCGCTCGGGCTTGACATGCGCAACGTAAGATTCCAGACGGCGATCATGAACGAGACCGAGCCATCACCGCGCGACACCGCGGCGATCGAAAGCGACCTCAAGGACGGCAAAGTGAAGGTGCTGTTCTATAATAGCCAGGTCACCGACAACCTGACCGAGCATCTCTTGGCGCTGGCGCGCGCTGCCAATGTGGCTGTCGTCGGCGTTACGGAGACGAAGCCAGCGGGAACAACATATATTGACTGGATGCTGAATACCGTCGACGCGACCGAAAAGGCGCTGGCAGGTTCCGCTTCGTGACGGCCGTCGCGTGCGAGGATGTCACGCTGGCGATCGGAGGAAGGACGGTCCTCGCTCGACGTCAATTTAGCGATCGCCGACGGCGAGTTCGTCGGCGTTCTGGGCCCCAACGGCGCCGGCAAGACGACGCTGATGCGCGCCGTCCTCGGCCTCGTGCGGCCGGCAGCGGGGCGCATCAGCGTCCTCGGCCGCCCGGCCGGGCGCGGCAATCCCGCGGTCGGCTACATGCCGCAGACGCGCGCCGCGCCGCACGATGTCCGTCTCAGCGGGCGCGAGTTCCTGGCGAGTGCGCTCAACGGCCACCGTTGGGGGCTGCCGGTGCATTCCGCCGCGGGTAGCGAGGAGATCGACCGCGTGCTCGACGATGGTGGGCGGGGCGGCGCTCGCCCGCCGTCCGCTCACCTCCCTGTCGGGCGGAGAGCGGCAGCGGCTGCTATTGGCGCAAGCGCTGGTCGGCAAACCGAAGCTGCTGCTCCTCGACGAGCCGCTGATCAGCCTCGACCCCCACCAGCAACACGTCGTCGTCGACCTCGTCCACCGTCTGTCGCGCGATCTGGGACTGACCGTCCTGTTCACCGCCCACGAGCTCAACCGACTGCTCGACGCGATCGACCGCGTGCTCTACCTCGGCAACCGCGAGGCGGCGCTGGGAACCGTCGACGAAGTAGTCACGCCTGCGATCCTGTCGCGGCTATATGGGGCGCCTGTCGAGGTGGTCCGCGTCAACGGGCACATCTTCGTGATGTCGGGCGGCTACGACATCGAGCGCGAGCGCCATCGCCACAACCACACGCACGTGCACGGCGACCATGCTGAGCTATGACTTCATGGTGCGTGCGTTCGCGGCGAGCGGCATCGTCGCCGTCGTGGCGGGGTCGGTCGGCTACTTCATGGTGCTGCGCGGCCAGACGTTCGCCGGGCATGCGCTCTCCCACGTGGGCTTCGCCGGGGCCACGGGCGCGGCGCTGGTCGGCGCGCCGGCACTCACAGGGCTGATCGCGTTCCCGCTCGCGGCCGGTATCGCGATGGGGCTCCTTGGCGAGCGCCTGTCGGGGCGCGACGTGGCGATCGGCGTGGTGCTTTCACTGTCTCTGGGCTTCGGCCTGTTGTTCCTCAGCCTCTACACCACCCACGCCACGCAGGCGACGGCCCTGCTTTTCGGCAACGTACTCGGCGTATCGCCGGGCCTGCTCGTCTCGCTGGCCTGGCTCGGAGTCGCCACACTGGTTGCGCTCGCGATCATCAGCCGGCCGCTGCTCTTCGCGAGCCTCCAACCCGAGCTCGCCGAAGCCAAGGGCGTGTCGCTGCGGCTGATGGCGGTGCTGTTCCTCGCCCTGGTCGCGCTCGCCGTCGCGCAGTCGGTGCAGGTGGTCGGCGTGCTGCTGGTGTTCACGCTGATGGTCGGGCCGCCGGCGGCGGCGCAATTCCTGGCACGGCGGTTGGCGACGGGCATCGCCCTGGCCATCGCCTTCGCGATCGCCGAGGCTTGGCTGGGCATCGTGCTCGCCTGGTACACCGACTGGCCGACGACGTTCTGGATCACGGTGCTGTCGGCGGCGGTCTATCTGGCGGCGGCGGGCTTGACCGCGCCCAAGCGCCGGGCCTTCCTGTCAGAGCGACCCTAGGGGGCAACCGATGAAGCTCTACTCGTTTCCAACCTCGTCCGCGGCCTACCGCGTGCGGATCGCGCTCCATCTGAAGAACGTGCCGTTCGAGACGGTCACGGTCGATCTCGGCAAAGGCGAGCACCACCAGCCCACATACCGCGGGGTCAACCCGCAGGGACGCGTCCCGGCGCTGGAGCTCGACGACGGCGCGGTCCTCACTCAATCGCTGGCGATCATCGACTACCTGGAGGACATGCACCCGGAGCCGCCGCTCTATCCCGACGACCCGGAGGCGCGGGCGCGGACGCTCGCCGTGGCGCTTACTGTCGCCGCCGACATCCACCCGCTCAACAACACATCCACCCTCGCGTACCTCAGCGGCGAACTCGGCATCGGCGAGGAAGCGCGTGACCGCTGGTACGCTTATTGGGTACGCGCCGGCTTCGCGGCGATCGAACAACTTATCGACGGCACCGCTTACTGCTTCGGCCGCGAGCCGACGGTCGCCGACCTGTGCCTGGTGCCGCAGGTGTTCAATGCCCGTCGCTATCACGTGGACATCTCCGATTTCCCCAAGCTCGTCGCGGTCGACGCGCACGCCCGCGCAAATCCGGCGTTTTCCGCGGCGCGCCCCGAGAACCAACCTGGTTTCGCGGGCGCGGCGTGACCCGAAACGGAAACGGAACCGCAACCAGCGGGGAGTAGGTTTGACCCTGCGGCGGGGAGTCCCCATACTGACGGTCAGAGTTGGAACCGGGTGCGATCAGCGACGTCCGGATGGGGGGTCCAGCCGGCGGTGAACCTCTTCGGAGCGCCGCCGGATGCCAGGGACCTGGACGATGAGAACTGTCCTTGCGAAATACTTCGCCGCGGTGGCGGCGGTCGCCGTGCTGCACGGCGTCCACGCACGCTTCCTCGACCCGCGAGTCCCAGCGGTCGCGGGCGTTGTCGCTCCGCAGCGCGCCCAGGCTCATGTCGAACTTGGTCAGCGCGACGAAGAGGCTGGGGCGGTCGACCTCTTCGGTGTCGATCGGCGTCGGCGCGCCGTGGCGGATGGCCAGCCAGCGCTCCACCTGATGCTGCATCTGGATCGCTTCGGGCTTGGTGGGGCCCGGCGAGGCCAGGACGAGCGCGGTGATCTCGCGGTCGAGCGAGAACTGCTCGAAGAGGAAGGTGAGCTTGCCGCGCTTGAAGACCTCGATGGCGTTCTCGAGGTTGCCGGCGTTGAGATCGTTCGGCTCGAAGCCGTTGATGCCGCGGAGCGCGCGGCCGCCGGGGAAGTCCAGCAGATCGGCGTTGTCGAAGCAGCGAGCCCGACACCGGCTTCAGCGGCAGACGGATCTCCGCGATCAGCGCCGCCAGCACGCTCGGCTCGATCTCGACGTCGCGCCCGCTCTCGCCGACGTGGACGCGCATCGAGGGCTGCGGCGCGCCGATGGCGTTGAGGCAGGCGGCGTCGATCACGCTCGGCGTCTCGCTGGAGGCGCGCACCTGCGCCGAGCTCGACCTCCACCGCGTCGGGGTGCCCGAGCTTCTCCAGGCCGTCGATGAGGAGATCGCCGAGGCGGTCGAGGTCCTTCGAGTAGCCGCGCCCGCCCCAGAGCAGCGAGAAGACCTGGCTCCAGCCCGCCACGGAGAGATGCCCTTCTTCCAGGCCTCGCTGCGGAGCTCGGGGTGGCGGTCGAGCTCGTTCAGGTAGGGATGGCGGTCCTGGTACTTCTTCGAGAGATTGTGCCAGACGGTGTCCCAGGCCATCCGGTAGAGCGGAGGCGCCGGCGGGCCGGACTTCATCCGCGCTTCCCGCAACACGCGCTCCACCCGCTCGGCGTCGATCGGCGGCGCGGTGCACTCGACCAGGAAGCCGGTGGCCATCGACTCGAGCATCACCTCCAGGCTGAGCAGGCGGCACTAGAAGTCGCCGCGGGTGAGCGGGGCCGCGGCGGGCGCGGTGGAGAAGCGGGTCACCACGCCGGTCGACTCGACGCCCTTGGCCGGGTTGATCTCGGCCAGGAAGTCGACCTCGCCGTCGCGGCTCAGCACCTTCAGCGTGCCCAGCTCGTGGGAGAGGAGCGCGCCGACCAGGAACGACTTGCCGGCCTGGGAAGGGCCGAAGAACCCGAGGCTCTGGGGCCGGCCCCAGGCGCGCTTCAGCTTCGCATGCGCTGGCTCAGGTCGGAGAGCGCGTGCGCCTCGGGCGGCGGCTCACCGTCGGCCGAGAGCGCGGCCGAGCGCGCCTTCTCGATCGCGTCTTCGAGCGTGGTGAGGGTGTCTTCCATCTTCGCTCCTGAAAGCGTCTCGTCTCGGAAGGGCGCGCGTCAGCCCGGCCCGAGCTCCACGGCGGCGAGGACGTCGGGGCCGATGGCGCGCGCGTCCTTCGCCAGCACGAAGAGGGTGGCCGTGTAGGAGAGGCCTCCGACCGGGCCCGCGGTCATCACCACCGCCACGAAGGCTTGGCCGTGCTCCGAGTCGCCCGCGTGAGGCCGCCGTCATCAGCGCGCCGTCGGGGTTCGCGTCGACCCGGTCGTCGAAGGTGAGCGGGCCGCGCGCGAAGTTCAGCACCGACTTTCGGCTCTGCTCGACGGCGTGCCCGAGGTCGGCCAGCAGCACCGACCGGTCGGTCTCGCCGGCCGGCACGCGCAGCACGGTGAGGATCACCTCGCGCTCGCCGTCGCTCCAGCAATCGGCTCCTTCGAGCTCCTGGAGCGTCCACTGGCCGGGCAGGTTCATCGCGTAGAGCGGCTGATCGATGCGCATCGTACGTTCTTTCAGACCACGAAAGAGGCGCGCGCCGCAAGCGCGCGGGTGAGGTCAGTGGTCGTGCCAGCTGCCCGTCGCGCGTCGCGCCACTGCACCAGCACGCCGTCGAAGCTCTCGCCGGGCGCAGGTAGACGCGGAAGTTCTGCCCCGACGCCGCGTAGTCGTAGACGCTGCCGGTGCCGCCGACGATGCGCCACTGCACCGCGTCGGGGTGGTAGTAGTCGCGCGCCCGGCAGGGTCACCGAGCGGCCGCCGGCGCCCTGCGTCCAGTAGACGTGGCCGGCCGCGGGTCGCTCGTACTCGCCGTAGATGGGCTCGCCCTCCTCGTCGGTCGGCGGGCCCGGCTCGCCGCCCGGAGCCCGAGCCGCCCGAGCCCGAGCCGCTGCCCGATCCCGAGCCGCCGCCCGATCCCGAGCCCCGCCCCCGAGCCGCCGTCCGCCGGCCCGTCGTCCCCGCTCCCTCGTCCCCGGCTCCCGCGTCCGTCGCCCGCGCCCGGAACCGTCGTCGCCGCGCTCCCCGTCGCTCGCGCCGCCGTCCGCGCTCGCCGTCGCCGTCGGTCGCCGGCGTCCGGGGTCGCTGCGGCGGCGCCGCGCGTCGTGCTCGAGCTCGGTCGCCGGCGGACCGCCGTCGTCGGTGGCGTTCGCCGTAAATCGGCGCCTCCGCGAATCCGGCGTCACCCCCGCGTCGAGCGCCCGCGTCGGCCGACCCCGGCGTCGCGCCCGGGAGCCGCCCGCAGTCCCGGAGGAGCACGAACGCGAGCGCACGAGGAAGACCACCGCGACCGCGACGAGGAGCACCCACATCCACCACGGGCGCCCGCCGGCCTCCTCGGTCTCCTCGTCCTTCTTCTCCTCGTCGGCTTCGCCTTCGCCCTCGGCCGCCGCGGCCTCGTCGGCCCTCCGCCGCCGCCGCGCCGCCCGCCGCCGACCGCCGCGCCCACGCTCGCCGCGCCGGCCACGCCCGCCGCGGCGAGCCGCCTCCTGCTCCTGCCGGATCAGACTCGCGGAACTCCTGGTAGCCGAAGACGTAGCTCGACTCGTGCTTGATCTTGCGCGGCGAGGCGCCCCAGTTGATGACCTTCAGCTTGTCGTCGCTCGGGTCGAAGAAGTAGTGCGCGCCGTCGTCGGCGCTCGAGCGCGGGGACGGTGAACGCCTCCTTGTAGCGGTCGTAGCCGCTGCCGCCCTTCTCGAAGACCTCCGCCGTGCGCTCGAGGCACGCGAAGAACGCCTCGGTCGCCTCCTCGACCCGCTCGCGGGTACTTCTCGCGCGCCTCGCTCAGCGGCACGAGCCCGGTCAGGTCCCACTCCACGCGCGCCGGCAGCGAGTCGGAGCCCTCGGTCTCCGGGCACGAGCAGCCGCCCGTCGAAGAACTGCGCCTCGTTGAGATCCGGCGCGAGCTTCCAGATGGATACCCCGCCGACCAGGTTCGGCAGCCAGCTCTCGTTCTCGTCGCTCACCGCGCCCCCTCACGTCGCGGACCGACGCCTTGGCTCGAACCCTGCCGTTCGAGACCACGCGGCAGAGGAACGACTTGGGTCCGCACGATCGCGCGACGCGTCGATCGGCGCTCCCGGTGCCCGCTCGTGCACCGACGAGTCGAACACCCTCGCCGCGTCCACCGCCTCGAAGCTCAGGTTCGTCAGCTCCGTGCTCATCAGCCGCGCGAGCAGCGGCGAGAGCTGCGGCACCAGCTCCGCGTCCAGCGGCCGCTCGCTCGCCCAGCGGTAGTAGAGCCGGCTCACCTCGAGCCCGAGCCGCATCTTCGCCTCCTCGTCCATCGCCACCCGGAAGTAGAAGTTCAGCCCGTTGGCGAGCGCGAACGCGGTCGTCGTCGGCGAGCTCGTCGCCCAGCGTCCCGAAGAACATCCGGAGCGGGAAGCTCGTCTCGCCGGGCCGCGCGCCGAGGATCGACGTCGTCGAGGATGTCGCTGAGCACGATCTTGTCGAGCACCGCGCTCGCCGTCTTGCTCGCGGCCGCGCCGCGCCGTGACGCCGGCGCCGGCTCCGCGACCGCCTCGCTCGAGCGCCTGCGCCGAGCCGGCGCGCGATCCACCGCCGCGATCACCGCGTCGAGCACCTTCTCGGTCGAGCCCGTCGCTCACGCCGCCTCCTCGTCGTCGTAGGCGCGGTAGGGCGCGCGCAGCACGCCCGGTGTCGAGCCAGTAGCGGTCCACCGTGACCGTCTTGAGGCGCAGCCGGAAGTCCGCCGGCGTGAACGAGTAGGTCTCGCGCTGGCTCTCCACCTCGCCGATCTCGATCTCGTCCGTCCTTCAGCCCGAACGTGATCTTCACCCGGTCCTCGAGCAGCGCCTGCTCGACCTGCGCCGACGCGGGCAGCACCTCGAAGAGCGGCGAGCCGTCCATCTCCTGGCTGTCGACGTTCCGGAACCCGATCATCATCCCGCGCGTGTAGAGGAAGGGCGGGCTCGTGTCGCCGTCGCGGAAGAGCTCGTTGACCCGCGCGATGTGCGGCTCGTGGTTCTGGTAGAGCCCGTAGATCGGCCGCTGCGCGAGCTCGTCGAGCCCCTCGAGCAAGAGCCCGGGCAGGTGGTTCCGGCTGCGCGAGGTGCAGGATCGTCGCGCCCGCCGCCACGCGTCGACTTCGGGTCCTTGATGCGCCCCGCCGTGCCGCCACTTCGACGGGTACCAGTCGCCGACGCGGTAGTCGCGCCATCGTCTTGATGCGCGGCGGCGAGACCGGCATCTCGCTCACGAAGAGCCGCCGCACCGGCTCGAGCTTGCGCGTGCGCCCGGCCAGCACCAGGAGGTCGACGTCGAACTGCGCGAGGATGTCGGCGTACTTCCGGAGCGGCTCGCGCAGCACCCGCTCGACCGAGCGCTCCACCTCGCCGCTTGTCGAAGCGGAAGGAGAGGTTCGATCAGCCCCGGCCAGCCGGGCACCGTGCGGCCGAGGAAGCCGTCCAGCTCGCCGAGCACCGCGTCGAGGCCATCGGCCGCTCGAAGATGCGGAAGATCTCGCTCACCGAGTACTGCCGCTCGGCGTTGTGCTCGGGGATCTCGAAGCCCTCGGCGAGCGCCCAGTAGCAGCGCGCGATGCGGCAGCCAGAAGTAGGGCACCAGCTTGGCCTTGAGGGTGCGCCACTCCGCGCCGTAGCCCGCGTCGCCTTCGCCGAGGAGCTGCGCCAGCTCTCGCCGCGCGCTGGCCGGTCGGGAGCTGCGCGAGCACCTGCTCGAGCACGATGTCCTCGACGATCGCGCGGCAGACGTCGTCGCCGGCGACGCTGATCCCGTCCTGGAAGAGCTTCTTGACCTTCAGCGCGGTGCCGGTGCCGGGCATCAGATCGCGGTACTCGGCGATCATCACGTCCGAGGTGCCGCCGCCGATGTCGACCGACGCGATGCGCAGCGTCTGCGCCTCTCCGTCGTCGCGGCCGTAGATGCGGACCAGCTCCTCCATCGAGCCGGAGAAGCTGTGCACGATCTCCTGGTAGACGTAGACCATCTGCGCGGCGAGGGCCTCGTCGAACACCAGAAAGGGCGGAACGAGCCGGTGTCGCGGTCGTAGTTCGGGTCGGTCCTCGGCCGGGATGTTCAGGTAGTGGCAGGTGAGGATGACGGCGTTTCGGACCAGCGCCTCGTAGACGTCGAGCTCCTCGCGCCGCATCGCCGACGGGTAGGTGATCACCAGGTGCCGGAGCACCCGCGGCAGCGCCTCGCGGCCCTGGAAGCAGCGGTAGGGCGCCGAGTTGATCTGCGCGTAGGCCTGCTGGAGGATCTCCACCAGCGCGAAGAGCATCATCGCCCGCGGCGCGTAGCGCGGATCGGCCGGCGTGGAGGGCCCGTCCTCGCGCAGGCTCAGGCCGTCGCCGAGATCGAAGAGGTGCTTGAGCAGGCGGCCGCTGACCGGCTGGTAGCTCTCGCCCTGCTTTCGGCGCGAAGTGCCAGCGCTCCTCGGTCGGCTTGCTCGTCCCAGAGGTAGCGCTTGGGCCCGGAGAGCGAGCACTGGTAGCGATGCGGCGTCTCCAGCGCGCGGTCGAGCGCCTCGCGGCCGAGCCGGGACAGCGAGGGCAGCTGGAAGCTCTGGCCCACCGCGACGTCGTTCTCGCTGTCGTCGAACGCGTTCGGCAGGAACGGTGATCCGCGAGCCGAAGCTGTCCTGGGTGAGCGAGAAGGGGTTGCCCGAGTCGCGCAGCTCGAGCGGGACCGAGCTGACGCCGTTCGGGTGGCTCTCGACCAGCACCGCGCTCGAGCGCGAGTTGCCGAGATCGAGCACCAGCGAGACGTTGACCGGCTGGTGCTCGCTCACCCGCGAGAGCGAGATGCGCGGCAGGAGCGGTGAGAGCGTGTCGAGCAGCGCCGCCAGCTTGAAGGGCGCCCGATCGATGCCCTTCTTGGCCAGCTCGCGCATGAACCCGCGTGTCACCGGGTGATCGAGGAACGCGCCGAGGTCCGCCTTCTCGAGCGGGCGGAAGGGCCGGCCGCCGTCGACCGCCGGATCGAGCTGCCGGCCGCCCGCGCCTTCGCTGGCGGTCGTGTCGATGGCCAGCAGCGCGCGGACTTGGCCCGGGCGCTCGCCGAGCGAGAGATAGATCTGCACGCAGTGCAGGCAGCTCGAGCTGGTAGGGGCAGGGCAGCCAGCGGTTGATCAGCTCCGGCAGATGCTCGACGGCGCTGATCTCGACGTCCGGCTCCTCGCCCGGGCGCCGCCTGCCGCACGCTGAAGCCGGCGCGCTCGTCCTCGCCCTTGACGACCACGAAGCCGCTGATGAGATCCGGCAGCGGCGCCGGCAGGTCGACCTCGTGGACGATCACGCCGGTGTCGAAGAAGAGCTCGAGCACCTCCGTGCTCGGCTCCACCGCGTGCGCCGTCCTCTGTGGCGTCGGTCCTGCGTGATCGAGGGAGACCTTGCGCTTCACCATCGTGCCTCCGACCGGTCGAGCCAGTCGCGCGAGCGGGCCGAGTATACCCGCTCCGAACGTCGTTCCGTGTAGCACGAGCCGGCCGTGCACCTCGGAGATACCAAAGCACCCGCGCGAAGGGACGAGCGGCGGAAGCGTCGCTCCGCCGACGTGGCAGGGAGGTCGTTCGAGAGCCCCGCGCGCCGTGCGCCCGCGTTTCGAGTACGCGGGTCACGCTGCCCATCTTTCGCGAAATCGGTCGGGTGTGTCGGAATCGCCACGGGCTGGGCGCGTTTTCCTTTGGAGCACCGATCCGTTCGGAGAGCCGAGAAAGTGCGGCACGGGCCGCGGATGGGCCGCGTCCCGCCCGCGATTTCCGGCGGACTCGAATGAATCGGTGCTCTAGGTGGCTGGTGTCGAACGAGCGCTCCTCGTCTTTCCGGCGGGACAGGCCCGTCTCGCCGCCCGTCCCTCCTCCAAAATGCTTCAGCATTTCGTCGTCGGGCCGAACGACGATCCAGACCTGTCGCGCTCGGAAATCCTTCGGGCGTCGTTTGACACCAGTCACCTAGTGGGGAAAGGGGTAGCATCGGTGGACGACATGCGGGAGGTGTGCTCGAGCTGTGGAGGCGCGCTCGGTCCGGGGACGGATCGCCCGCCGTGCCTGTGCGAGCTGGCGCCCGTCGAGACCCTGCCCGCCCTCGGGGTGCCCGAGACGCGTGGTGCGACCGGGAGCGAGGCGCGCGCGCTGCGCTGTCCGGGCTGCGGCGGTGACCTCGAGCGCGGCTCGCGGCGTTGTAGCTACTGCGAGATCGAGCTGGCCTCGGTCCGCTGCTGGCGCTGCTTCGAGCTCAGCTTCGCGGGAAGCACCCACTGCGGCGGGTGCGGGACCGTGCTCGGGCTCGAAGAGGAGCTCGGGACGGGCGACGAGCGCTGTCCCTCCTGCGAGAACGAGCCGCTCCACGCCAGGGGTGTCGGTGACCATCGGATCCTCGAGTGCCTGGGCTGTGGCGGCGTCTTGGTCGACCCCGAGACCCTCGAGCGGCTCACGCGCCGGGAAGAGCTGAACGCGGGCGAGCGCATGCACGGGGGCGTGGTCCCCAAGGCGACGCTTCCGGCAGGTGAGGTCCGGTACCGGCGGTGTCCCGCCTGCGCCAACTTCATGAACCGGCGCAACTTCGGCCGGACGTCCGGGATCATCGTCGACATCTGCAACGATCACGGCGTCTGGTTCGACGCCGACGAGCTGACCGCGGTCCTCGCGTTCGTGGCGAGCGGCGGCTTGGCTCAGGCCCGAGAGCGCGAGCGAGAAGAGGTCCGCGCCGAGATCGCCAGGCGCCGGACGGAGGCGCTGACTCATCAGTCGATCCTGCACGACTCCTGTGGGCGCGAAGGAGCGGTCGTGCAGAGCGGCGCGGCGCTGCTCGGCGCGATCGTCGAGCTCTTCCGCTGACGGACGAAAATCGGCCGCCCGGAAGAGCGGCCGATTTCGACTCTCGGGGTCGCGGGCCTCGTTCAGGAGAGGACTCTCATCACCTCCGTCATGGAGGCGTAGCCCCGGTGCTCCTTGATGTACGGGCCCAGCTCGTTCCACACCCGCTCCGCGACCTCGTCGGACGCGATCACGACGATGTAGGACGCATCCGTGGCGTCGAAGAGCAGGTTGGCCGCCTTGCCACCGCGCGGCCCGCTTCCGCTCTCGGTGCTGAGGACCGTGTAGCCCTCCACGCCGACGGCATCGAGCCTCTTGATCAGCTTGTCTCGGTGAGTGGTGGGAATGACGATGTCGACTTCGCGCATGTCCTGAACCTTTCAGGCAGAGTTCTCTGATTGTCGCTCACGAGGATTCTCGCTCACGAGCGCCCGAGCCGGCGGTGGGCTCGGGCGGCGTCGTGATCAGTGGAGCATCGCCATGGCGACCTGGCTGTGCGTCGCCACGACCGGCCACGCCTCCATCATCCTCTTCGCGAACTCCTCGTAGACGGGGATGCCGACCGTGACGTTGTAGGAGAACGTCAGGCCGAGCGACGCGGCGAGCGGGAGCGTCGGGCTGGACTCGGGCACGGCGATGCGCTGG
This sequence comes from uncultured Alphaproteobacteria bacterium, assembly GCA_963749755.1. Classification (GTDB taxonomy): domain Bacteria; phylum Pseudomonadota; class Alphaproteobacteria; order Rhizobiales; family Kaistiaceae; genus JBBDMC01. The sequence continues at coordinate 14,937 of CAVVOK010000001.1, read as the reverse complement.
ATGGCCGGCACCGCGATGTACGAGGCGGCGCCGCAGAGCACGCTGAAGAGCATGTAGGTGCCGAGGTCGAGCGGGTTGCCCGTCGCGTGCGAGTAGAGGTGCGCCATGACCATGCCGAAGGCCGCGAAGACGTTCGGCATGAAGAGGCCGAAGGCGATGAAGCGACCGCCCGCGACCTTGAGATTGGGGAGGCGCTTGGCCGCGGTCATGCCCATCTCGAGCAGGAAGAGGCAGAGCACGGCGTGGAAGATGTGGATGAAGAGCTCGTCTTCGTCCGCCAGGTTCGCGCCCGAGCCGCCGGCGATGTAGCCGACGAGGGTGCCGCCGAAGAGCAGGAAGAGGCCGGGGTTGAGGAAGACCTCGCGCAGGACCTCCGGATCGAAGAACTTCTTCGGCTCGCCCTTGGGCGCGTTCTCGGCGTCGTAGCCGATCTCGCCGGGCATGTTGCCGTCGGCGTCCATGCCGTTCTGCCGCATCCGCGTGACGAGGAAGAGCGCTACGAGGCAGCCCGGGACCTCCATGACCGCGAGCATGGCGGGCATGTAGGGAGCGAACGCGATGTTGGCAGCCGCGATGACGCCGAGGGCCGTGGCGAACGTGCCGGCGCTGTCCGAGCCGTAGTAGCCGCCCACCACCGCGGCGTCGATTTTTCTCAGCTTCGTGAACGATCGGAGGATGAAGTAGGCGGCGAAGCCGATGGTCAGGTTGACGACGAAGCCGAAGCCCATGAACCCGACGGCGTCGACGAGCTGGTGGCCGCTCAGATGGGAGAGCTCTTCACCGCCGTGCCAACCGATCGAGATCAGCAGGTAGAGTGTGATCGATTGGTAGAGCGGCTTCGGAAACTCGAAGGGGATCTTGAGTATTGGAATCAAGAATCCCATGAAGAAAAAAAGCAGCAACGGCTTCAGCATGTTGTGCTCGATGTTGAGCAAGATCTGATGTAAATCCATGTACTTCTCCGAATGGATTCGCGCGTTGCTGCGAGGCTACCCGTTTGCGGCGTGGAGCTGCTCGTGCGGAGCGCGGTGTGGCGTAAATGAGAACGGTCTTCCCACCTCGGTAGATCGTTGACTCAGCGTTCGCTCAGCAACCACGTCGAACGTTTTCTTCCGCCGTAAACGTGGTTCTCGGCATGAGGTCGTGGGCTCCAGCACCTGCGTACGAGGAGGATGGAGGGAGACCGTGGTCGTCCGCCCGAGGCCCGATAGGCGGGTGAGTTCGTGGGCGAATCGCTGGACCTCGAAGGGACCGGAACGAAGCAGGCACGGCCGATCCCGAGAGGGCCGGCCGGCGTTCCCGCCGACCCGAGCTGTGGTTGGGAGCGGTTCTGATTCTCGTCCTGCACCTCCACGACGGAGGGAATCGTGGCCAGGTTCCAAAAAAGCGATCGTGACCTTCGGCCAGGTCGAAGTGTTTGCGACTGCGCGCTGCCGGGCGGACCACGGCGTCTCGCAGCGGAAGACCGCCAGCGATCACGCGAGGAGTCGGAGCCTGCCGAGGCGCGTCGGGACGGGGTCACCGGGGCGGCGCGTCGGGAGCGGGCTACAAGAGTACCGTTCCACGGGCCTGCCGAATCGCAAGGGACCTGCCGAATCGGAAGGGTCCTGCCGAACCGCAAGCGACCCGCCGAACCGCAAGCGACCCGCCGAACCGCAAGGGACCTGCCGAATCGCAGGAGTTGGCCGTTGCCACGCGGTTCGTGGCGACCCGGCGAGGATTCGTCCCGCGACCGGATCCTCGCGAAACGGGAGCGGCAAAAGTGCCTCGCCTCGCCGAGCTCCCTGATAGCGGCACCGGTGCGGCGCTTCTGCTGGCGGCCGTCTGGGGTAGCTAGACGCAGAGGTGATGGAAAAGCTGCTGGAGGGGATCGGTCGCTTCCAGCGGGACGTGGTCGCGTCGCGCCGCGACGAGCTGCGCGACTTCGCGAAGGGGCAGGCGCCGCGCGCGCTCTGGATCACCTGCTCGGACTCGCGGGTGGTACCGAGTCTCATCACCCAATCGGGGGGAGAGCTCTTCGTGGTCCGCAATGCGGGTAACCGGGTCCCACCCCACGGAGAAGGGATCTCGGGCGAAGTCGTGCTGCGCGGCTGGGTCTACTCCATCGAAACGGGCGAGCTGACGGCCTACGACCCGAAGACCGAGTCCTTTCGGCCGCTCGCGCTCGGCGAGCCCACCGAGAGCTGAGGGTCTACGCCTTCGAGCCCGCCGTCTCGTGTGCGGAAGATGGACGGCCGAGCTCAGAACCGGCCGGCGATGGTCGCGAACCCGCCACCGCGCGGGTCGGGCGCCAGCCCGAAGGAGAAGCTCGGGCCCGCAGGCTGGGGGATCGGGACCTCGTCCTCGCTCACGTTCTCGCCGCGCAGACGGCGGGCGCGGAGCTGGTCGCGCATGCGTTGGTACATCATCCAGCGGCGCTCGGCCCCGCTCGGCGTGGCGAAGGTGATGAGGCCGCTGATCAGGGCGTACGCCGGCGCGATGAACATCACGTAGGTGAACGGGTTCGACCAGCCCCAGCCTGAGGAGGCGCTGTTGTTCGACACGACCCAGCCCATGACGCCCGCGATGGCGACCGAGCTGGCCACGTTCACGGAGGCGTTGACCATCCGCATCGTGAACCAGCCGTTCGCGTACGCCTCGAGCTGCTCCTCGCCATAGCGCATCTTGGCCAGCGCTTCGGCGCGCGTGGTGTCCGCCATGCCGAGGTAGCGCATCGCGGGCGTCCCGGCGTTCGGCTGCAGGAGCAGGCGGATCAGCGGAGAGACCAGCGCCAGACCTCCCATGCCGATCCAGATGCCACCGAACGCGGCAGCCGGCCCGCTCTGCGTGGCCATGTAGATCCCGAACCCCACCTGAAGCCCGCCGCCGAGCAGACTGAAGGCGAAGTTGAACCAGCTCTGCCCCGAGGTCATCGCCAGCGTCTGCCAGGTCATGTCGAGCGCCCGCAGCCGTACGCGGATCTCATCCGTGGACTCGCCGCCATCCTCGCCCGTCTCCTCGGAACCGACGCCACTGACCGCCCCGACGCCCTCGGCGGGATACTGTCCCTCCTGCTCCAGGTAGGACGGCGGCGGAGGGACGACGACTTCGGAGGCCTCACCGGTCACCGGGTTGCCGAGGCGGGAGGCTGGAGTGCTCTGGGCCGCGGCGGGCGCGGCGAGCAGGGCCAACGTGGTCCCGGCCAGGAGCGCCAGAGCCGCCGGAGAAACCAGAGCACCAGCAGAAAGGTGTGCCGACGAATCACGCTGCGGGCGTGCACACATCGGCGCCCATGTGGGTAAGTCGTTCATCGAAGTACCTCGAGCATAAGGCAGTCTCAGGCGACCCGCTCGCGCGCGCCACCTCGCGGGCCCAGCGGACCGCGCTCGGTCACCGCGCGGGGCCTCCGATGATCCGAGGCGCGGCGAGCTCCGGTCGGCTGCCGGTGCCGAGGGCCGAATAGACCCGCCGTCGATGTCGCCAAACCACCTGCGGATTCAGTTCGGGGTGCAGTCGCTCCCGAAGCAGATGGCCAGCACCGGGTGCAGCTCGATCCCGTTCGGTGCCACGCCGTTCTGGCCGTGTACGAAGTCGAAGAAGCCCACGCCGATGACCGTCGCGGTCTGGTCGACCGGGTGACCCGAGCCGACCGGCCCGAGCGCGTCGTCCACCTGCTTGCGCGCATGGGTGATGTTGCATCCGAGCACGCCGCCCGAGACCACGCACTCCGGGAAGGGCACCTCGATGATCATCGTGTTGCCCGCGCCGTCGTCGACAATCATGTGGTAGTCGCTGTCGGCGGAGCGGCCGACGTCGCTGACGTGGATGTTCACCAGCTCGTAGACCGTCGTCTCGGTCGGAGGCTGCCGTGGCGTCCCGTACTGGAGTGTGCTCGGCGGGCTCAGCGCGATGAGGTCGGCGATGGTGGTGACGACCGGCGTGGTGTCGATCGAGCTCGCGTCGGTGTCCACGCCGGTCTTCACCGACCAGCGCCACCGGCCGCACTGCCCGGTGCCGGTGCTCTCGTCGAACGTGGCGGGCGTGCTGCATGCGAGGGCGCCGGTGGTGCTCGGCCAGGTGCCGGGCATGGGGAGGCCGGTCGCGCAGTCCGAGGGGGTCGGCGGCGACACGCAGCGGCACTGATCACTGTCGTTGTCGCACCACCAGCCGTTGTAGCAGCCGTTCGGCTGGCAGTTGCCGCTTCCCGGCGTGCAGGAGGTGCAGCACGTGCCCGACGTGGCAGGCGGCATCAGGAGGCCGCAGCCCGCGTCGGTGCCCATCGGGGTCTGCGCGTCGCCGCCCGAATGGATCTGGGACGCGTCCCGCGTGACGGATGCGTCCGGCGCCGGTCGAGCGGCGTCCAGCCCTCCGTCGGCCGTGGCGGTGCCGTCCGCGCTGCATCCGGCGAGCATCCCGAGGGCCAGGAGAGACAGGGTCGTTTTCGAGCAAGCCAAGCTTCACCTACCGCGTGAAAGGGACTCCATGGTTGGACAGCGGAGCGGGCATTGCAAAGCCGCGCGCGGGTGGCTCGACCCGGGCCGTGCGTACCTGGCGCGCTGAGCGACGACCTCGAGACGCGCGTGCGGGAGTTCCTCGCCGCACACCACACGCTGAGCCTGGCCACCGACGGGCCCGACGGGCTGTGGGCCGCGACCGTCTTCTACGTGAACGACGGGGCCGACTTCTACTTCATGTCCGACCGGGAGACGCGGCACACCAAGAACGTGCTCGCCACCGGTCGTGTCGCGGTCACCATCAACGGCGACATCGCGAGCTGGGGAGACATCCGCGGCCTCCAGTTCGCCGACGAGCGAATGCTTCAGCATGTGCGAGGAGGAACGCACGCACAGACGGGTCGTCCCCCCGAAAGCCGAGGAGCGAGGTTCTTCAACGGACTGCTAGTCCCCTGTGTCCGTAGTGACTGCCCAATATCGACGAGCCTTCGGCGTGCGAATCAAGGAACGACGACGAGGCGTTGCAGAGCATCGTCGAGGAGGAGTGACGCCGAGTCGCGCGGCGAGGGCCGACGAGATTGGGTAGGAATCACGGATACAGGGGACTAGGTGACTGGTGTCAAACGAGGCCCGAAGGATTTCCGAGCGCGACAGGTCTGGATCGTCGTTCGGCCCGACGACGAAATGCTGAAGCATTTTGGAGGAGGGACGGGCGGCGAGACGGGCCTGTCCCGCCGGAAAGACGAGGAGCGCTCGTTCGACACCAGCCACCTAGGTGGCTGGTGTTTTTCTCCGCGGGCTCCGCTCGTGTGCGGCGGGGATCGACATGCGAGACGTTTTCTGATCTGGTGGGGGCATGACGCTCGGAAAGGCCCCCGGCCACCAAGACCTGCACCGGTCCAGCGCGGACGTCTGTGATGCACGACTCGGCGAGTCGTCGCTCTACCGTGTCCTCCACCGAGAGTGCCATCACCTGTTTCCTGACGAGGCATTTGCGGACCTGTTCCACTCCCGGGGCCGGCGCTCGGTGCCACCGCGGATCGTTGCCGTCGTCATGGTGCTGCAGCGCTTCGAAGGGCTGAGCGACCGCGAGGCCGTCGATCGGTTCACATTCGATTTGCGATGGAAGTACGCGTGCGGTGGCCTCGATTTCGACTTCGACGGGTTCGTTCACACGGTCCTGGTGGACATGCGAGCGCGCCTGCGTGCGTCGGAGCGGCCGAACCGGATCTTCGAGGCGGTTCTGGAGGTCGCCAAGAGCGCGGGGCTCATCGGACGCAAGCGGGTGCTCGACTCCACGGCGCTGTATGACGCCGTGGCCACCCAGGACACAGTAACGATGATCCGCGCCGCCATCCGCGGGCTGCTGCGTGTCGCTGATGCACCGCTCGCCGCCGAGCTGCGAGGGGTCCTCGAACGCGATGACGACTATGCAACGCCCGGCAAGCCGGCATGCGACTGGGACGACAGCGCGGCACGGGAGGAGCTCATCGATGCGCTCGCGCGTGATGGCTTCGCCGTGCTCGGCGTGCTGAACGGACGCGTGCTGTCGCCGCCCGTGAAGGAGGCCGCAGAGCTGCTCGCGACGGTGCTCGGACAAGACCTGGAGCAGAGCGAGGAGGGCCTCTTTCGCATCGCGCGCCGGGTCGCGCCCGACCGAGTGATCTCGACGGTCGACCCCGAATCGCGCCACGGCCACAAGACGGCATCCCGCGGATTCGACGGCTACAAGGGTCACATCGCGATCGACCCCGACTCCGAGATCATCACCGCCACCGAGGTGACTGCGGGCAACGTCGGCGACGCGAGCCCCGCCGAAGCCCTGCTCGACGATGTGCTGTCGCAGGCAGCGACCGACGCCACGCAGGCCGATGCAGAGCCGTCCCCGAGCGAAACCACGCCAGCCGATGACGAGCCGCCGACTGGGACGTCGGCCACGGACCCGGAGACGACCGAGTCCAAGAGTGCGGTCTGGGGCGACGCGTCCTACGGCACTGCCGACCTGGTCGAACGACTCGAGAACGCAGGCATCGAGGCGAACACCAAGGTGCAGGCGCCTCAGCTCGTAAAGGCATGTTCTCGCAGGACGCGTTCACCATCGACACGACTGCCGGAACCGTGACCTGTCCCAACGGCGTGCTGGTTCAGCTCCGCGTACACAAGGACGGCTCGGCCCACGCGAACTTCAGCGAGCACTGCTCGAGTTGTCCGAAGCGCGGCGCCTGCACCTCGTCCAGCAGTGGCCGTACCGTCAACGTGCATCCCAAGCACGACGTGTTGCACCGAGCACGCGCCCGTCAGAGTGACACCGCGTGGAAGGACCGTTATCGCGCCACCAGACCCAAGGTCGAACGCAAGCTGGCGCACATGGTCCGCCGCAGACACGGGGGTCGTCGCGCTCGCGTTCGCGGGACCCTGCGGGTGGGCCAGGACTTCGCGCTTCTCGCCGCAGCCATCAATCTCGCCCGGCTCGCGCAGCTGCGTGTGCACATGCGCGACGGGGGCTGGGGTTGCCAGCCCGCCCACACGTAGGGTGCAGGAGAGCCGCCCGGCCGGAAGCCCGAAGGCGCAGACCCTGCCTCGCCCACCCCACGCAACCCTGCCAATCCGGCCACCTGCCATCGCGCGGAGCTCTCCGCGCCCACTCCGCATCAGGTCAGGCCCTCCGCCAAGCACAGGCTGGCCAGTTTGACACCAGTCACCTAGGGCTAGTCTAGGCTAGGGGCGGAAAGTCCAGCTCGACGCCGCACGCGTTTGCGTGCCGCTCCAGCGCGGCGCGCAGGGCGTCTCGGTCGAGCGTTCGGTCGGGCTCGGGCCAGAGCTTTTCGACAATCATCGCGCCCTCGCGCAGCCGCGCCTCCATCCGCCCGACCAGCTGCCCCTCGTGCAGGAGCGGGCAGACGTACCAGCCGAAGCGACGTTTGGACGCCGGCTTGTAGACCTCCCAGACGTAGTCGAACGAGAACGCTTGCCGGACCAGCGCGCGATCCCAGAGGAGAGGATCGAGCGGGCCCAGGATCCGGAGCTGGCCGTCGTCGCGCGTGCGCGGTGCGAGCAAACCGCGAAGCGCCAAATACGGGCGGCGGGAGCCCTCGACGCGCACTTCTTCCAGCAGGCCTTCTTCGATGAGGGCGTCGGGCAAGGTCGAGGTGCGGACGTCCCGCAGCATCGACCAATGCGGGCCGCCGGCGCGCGCCAAGAGCCCCGCCGAGCGCACCCGCTCGATCAATGCCCAGCGCTCGAAGGGCGCGGCGGGCGCGTCGTGATGATCGGGCAGCGCCCGCGCCGGCAGGTCGTAGCGCTTCTCGCCGTTGTCCGCGCGGCCGGCGACCACGATGCGGCAGCGAGTCCAGAGGATCTCGAGCGCCATCGTGCTCATGCGCGCCGTACCCTTCCAGCCTTGCCAGTCCAGGGGCTCGACCTCGCCGTGATCGGAGAGCTGCGAGGGGCCGATCGGGCCGCGCTCCGACACCTCCCGGTAGACGGCCTCGATCACGCGCGGCGGGACCTTGCGCACGCGCTCGCCGAGCCGCCACCAGGGCGTCTGACGGGCCTGATCGCGGTACTGGGGAAACGCCCGCGCCGGCAGGAGGCAGCGCTCCTTGGCGAAGTGCTCGAAGGCGTGGCGCGGCAGCAGCGCGCGGTAGACGTCGCCTTTGGCCACGCCGTCGACGCGCGCGAGCACCACCAGATCGGCGTTGGTGCCGATCGCGTCGAGCGGGTCGAGCTGCACGCAGCCGAGCGCGTCGAGGGTGCGGCGGATGCCTACCCGCCCGCGGTGGCGACGGCGCCTCAGCCCGAGCGTGGCCACGAGGTAGCGGCGGGCCTCGTCGCGCGTCAGGACGCGCTCGCTCACCCGTTCTTCTGGCGCTGCGCCTCGAGGAAGCGCCCGAGCGGTGGGCTGAGCGCCATCACGAACGCGTTCCAGGCGAACATCGCTGCGAACGCGGCGGAGAAGAGCGGCGCGTCGTTCGGCCGGAAGACACTGAACGCGGCCAAGGCGTAGGTGACCGAGAGCCCACCCACCAAGAAGACGATCAGCCAGCGCGCCCAGGCGCGGCCGCGGAAGAGCTGGAAGAAGAGCAGTCCGAAGACGAAGAGCGAGAGCGGCACGCTCGCGAGCTGGCCGCTCAGGAACCCGAGGAGCACGAGCCCGCCTATCACGCTGAACGAGACGGCCACGGCCTGCTTGCGACCGCGCTCCACCGTCGTGTCGGGCTCGGGCTGACTCTTCTCTTCCGGCACGTCTCTCCCTCCGAGCTCGCGCTCGCATCGCGGGCAGCGCGCGTCGTCCTCTCTGCACGTGTCGCAGAGCACCACGTCGCAGTCCTCGCAGGCCTTGCCGACAGCGCCCTCCTCGAGGGTGGCGTCGCAACGCGCGCATCGCCGGCCGGCCATCTCCACGGCCCGCAGCCTACGCCGGCAACGTCCACCGTCCAGCCGAGCCGCTCGGGCGTCGGTACGGGTGGGTCCTTCCGCAGCTCCAGCGTCCCCTCGCTCCGGAAGACCCGTTGTGCAGGCCGCTGGCAGGAACCGAGGGAGCCGCGGGCGAGCGGAGGTCCGCGGTCTGCGCGCCCGGAACCTCGCGACGACCGGCGACCTGCGTGTGCGAGCGAGGCGCAGTGTCGTTCGGTGCGAGCGTTCTGTTTCGTCGAGCGCGCATGTCGAGGCGAACGCGGCGCGTCGGGCGCTGGCTCTCCTCCTCGTTACGGAAGCGTCGAACCAGGCCTCCGAGGGTGCCGGTAACCAGCCCGCCCGAGAGCCGTGCGCACACTCCGAATCGCTCGACCCCGAGCGGGAGGAGATACGCATGAAGAGCATCGTCGCGGTCCTGATCTCGTCACTCGCCCTCGCGGCGCCGGCCGCCGCGCAGGAGCGCACGTACGCCATTCACGACGACGGTGGGAGCCGCATCGAGTTCGTCTCCGACGCGCCGCTCGAGACCATGACCGGCGTCAGCTCGCACGTGACCGGCGACGTGACCTTCGACGCCGACGACCCGTCCGGCGCGAGCGGAGCCGTGCGCGTGCGCGTCGCCTCCATCCGGACTGGGATCGATCTGCGCGACGAGCACCTCCGGGGCGACGGTTGGCCGGACGCAGCCCGCTTTCCCGACGCCACCTTCGAGATCACGCGGGTCGAGGGTCCGGGTCCACGGCCGCTCGCGACGTGCGCGTCAGCTCCAGGCGCTGGCCGGTCCGAGGTCGTGGACCTCGAAGCCTTTGCCCCGCAGGAGCGAGGCCGCGCGGCTCGAGCGCATGCCGGACGCGCAATAGACGACAATCGGCCGGCTCTTGTCGAGCTCGCCGAGCCGCCCCGCGAGCGATTGGACCGGGACGTTCTTGGCGCCCGGCAGCCCGCCGCTGCGGAACTCCGAGGGACTCCGCACGTCGAGCAGCAGCGCCCCGGCCTCGACCTTCGCCTTGGCGTCGGTGCCGGACACCCGGCCTCGCCAAGCGAGGATCATGCGCAGCAGGAAGAAGGTGACGACGGCCAAGCCAATCGCGGTGACCAGGTTGTCGTTCATGCGCTCGCCTCCCGAACCGGGAACTCCGTCTCGATCATCTCGTCGAACCACGACGCGGGCCGGAATCCGGTCTGCCGCCCGAGCTCCTCGCCTCCTTCGTAGACGATCAGCGTCGGGGTGGCCCGTACCTTCAGCCGCCCCAGCAGCGCCGGGTCGGCGTCCGCTTGGATCTCCACCACCCTGACACGGCCCTCGTGGCGCGTGGCCACATCGATCAGCACGGGGACGAGCTGCCGGCAGGGCGCGCAGGACTCGCTCCACACGTCCACGATCACCGGCACCTCGCTCTCGAGCACGGTGCCGCGAAACGTGTCGACGTCGCGGACCGGCGTGGGCACGACGCGGCGGGCCGGCCCGAAGAGCTTCTCGAGGATTCCCATGCGCCCCGACAAAGCGACGTCCGTGCCATCGTCGGCGCGGGCGCTCCGGATGGAACGTTGGAACGTGGTGAAACGCGGCCGTCTCTCGGCCCGGGCGGCGCACGACCGGACGAGCACCCGCGACGGCGCGGTCCGCCGCGGCGGAGGGGCGAGCCGACGTCGCGGCGCGATGGAGAGCCCGCCCCGCCCGGCCGGAGCGCGAGTACGGCCACCGCGCTCGCGCCGCGAGAGGCGAGGCGCCGCGTCTCAGTGGCCGGTCGGTCTCGGCATCGGGATCGGCACGTGCTCCGGCGCCAGCTCGGGCCTCGGCTTCGGGAGCGGCGGATGCTCCGGCAGCGCGGTGACCGCGACCCCTTCTTTCTGGAGCTTGCCGTAAGCGTGCTTCAACTTGGTGTCGTACTTGTTCTTCTTGTAGCCCTTGCCGTTGTACAGCCGTGCGAACGTCTTCCAGTCTTTGTCCTTCAACGCCTGCGCCATCGTCTTGCCGTTGAATGTTCGCTTGTCGTTCATGATGTAGTTGGTGAACGCGTCGAGCTGCTTCCCTTCGTTGTCGTTCATGGCAGACACGAAGTCGTCCACGTTCGAAAATCCCGCCTGCTTGTAGTTCTCGCCCATGATCTGGAACTTCCCCCACGAGGCTGACTCCAGCGCCGCCGTGTGGTCGAGCTGCTCGGCCACGTCGAGGCGGTCCGTGACCTCCCCCAGGCCGCCCTCGTAGTATTTGCTGGTCCAGTGGGGATACGAAATCGTTGGGTTCGTGGCGTCGAACTGGCCGCCCGTGAGGCGGTGGAAGTAGTGACCCTCGAATAGCACTTTGGGGTGCCCGTTGGAGAGGAACCCGTCTCCCGACGTTTCGACCTGTGCGACGGTCTTCACCGCGTTCTTGTCCACGCCAAGCTTCTTCGCGGCGCGTTCGTAGTCGGAGTCGGTGAGCTTGGCGTGGCTGCCCTTCTTCTCTTTCTTCTTCTTGACCTGGCCGCTCGGCATTACGCAGGCGTTGTGGGTGACGGCCATGTAGACGATGTTGCCGATCGTGTTGCTGCTGCCATCTGGGCCGCTGCAGTTCATGAACATCTTGTCGTCGTGGCGGAGCACGAACTGGTCTTGCGCCTTCACGGTAGGGGAGTGCTCGAGCGGCTTGCAGTACCCGACGTTGACGCCCGACGACACGCCGCCCCCGGCTCCGGCTTCGTCGCCCGAGACGTGGTTCAGGCGCGAGGCGAAGTTGAATGCCTGCTGGTCGGTGAACTTGACCGTCTGCGTGGTCCTCATCGCGTCCGAGAAGTTGCCGACAATCGAGTAGGGAACCGGCACCATGGCGCTCCCCATCGGCGTCAGGCAGACGTCCGGGGTCGACGACACCACGACCGACTTCGACGTGTCGCGGGAGCCTTCCTTGTCAGCCATCCTCGTCCTCCAGCAGCACACCATCCGGCGCGCTCATCGTCGCCTCGACCTCCGCCAGGGTCCCGAGATCCGCGGAGCCCGAGCCCGCCACGTCAGGCTCGCGCGCCGCGCCGCCACGTCGATGTGCAGCGTGTCGAGCTCGCAGCGCACGCTCGTCGCGTCGCCGCCCACTTCTTCGAGGCGGACTTCCACCTCGAACGCCGGCAGGGTGAAGTGCAGCGAGCCGTCGGGGTCGAGCGCGTCGAGCGTCACTACCTCATCGCCCCGGAGATATCCGTCGTAGACGAGATCGGGGTGCCCGGCGTTGTAGTGCGCGAAGTCGAAGTCCAGGGGCAGCGCCGGATGGCGCTCTCTCTGCCATCGCTCGTCGTAGGTCCCCGCGAGCGCGCGCCGGGGCAGCCAAGCGCGGCGATCGGTCCCAGCCCTTCAGGCCGATAGTCGCCGCCGAGCGCTTCAATCGGTGCGTCGGGCGCCTCGATCTGCGGTCCGGGGAGCTCGTCCTGCTCGAGGGCGGACGCGTCGTGCGATCCAGCCGCGACCGACCGGGTTTCGCTCGTCGACGTGCTCGACGTCGTCCACCCGCTGAGCGCCGCCGAACGCCAGCTCGTACGTCAGCGGGACTCCGAGGCAGGGCTCCGGTTCGTCCAGGAGCCAACCTTCGGAACCATGGCGGAAGCGTCGGGGCCCGGTCACGCGGAGGATTCTTTCGAGGCGGCCCACCTGCGCGCGGACGAGCCAGCTCGGCTGCGGTCGCCCGCCCGGTGCGTAGGCCGTCGCCTCGATCGTGATATCGGTGCGCGGCTTGAAGGGGGCGAGGTCGCTCTCGAGCACGAGGCTCGAGCGTCCAATCTCTCCGCGGTAGCGATCCGTCAGCACCACCGGCTCCTGCTCGACGAGCGGCCGCAGCGGGCGATCCGGTTCGATGGCGAACGTGCCGCGGAGCACGATCACGTGGTGAAGGCGGCGGTCGACGTCTTCACTCGAGAAGACCAGGGGGGAGAACGGCGTGTAGTTCGAGAACTGCATCGGCGTACCCGTTCAGCTCGGGGCGGCGCAGCGCAGCGCGTGCGCCCGGCCTCGCAGCGAGAAGGTGACGTAGGGTTGTGCTCGGGGCCCGCGCAGGCGCCGACGAGCAGCGCGCGCGGCCACCGTGTCGCGAAGGACGATCAGTTGAGGTCGATGAGGGAGCCCGCGACCCAAATCTCACCAGAAGCACCGAAGTGGAACTCGGTTCCCTCGATGGTGACCTTCCCGTCCTTCTCCATCACGAGGCGGGACGCACCACAGCGGAGCTCGAGGGTCTCGCCCGCCGTCAAGAGATGGTGGATACCGACGTCCACCGTCCGGTTCGCGCCGACGTTGGTCCCCTGATTCGCGACCACCGAGAGGTTCTGGTTCGCGCCGACGGCCACCGTCTCGTTGTTGCCGACCATGCGGCTTCGGTTCGACGCCGACGACCAGCGTCTCGTTGTTGTCGACCGCTTGGTGCGGTCGTGGCTGGACGGTGACCTGCTCGTCGTGGCCGACGGTGCGGGTGCGGTCGTGGGTCACGTGCTGGGTCTCGTCGTGGCGGACCTCGCGGGTCGAGATCGTGCTCGATGACGGTGTTCCAGTCCTTCTCACCGTGCATCCAGATCTCTTCTTCGCCCTTCGTGTCGTCGAAGCGGAGCTCGTTGAAGCCGCCGCCGCCCGGGGAGGTGTTGGTCTTGATCGTGCTGATCATCTTCTCGTCCGGCAGCGCGTAGGGCAGCAGGTTGTCGCCGTTGTAGACGCAGCCCGTCACCAGCGGGCGGTCCGGATCGCCGTCGACGAAGTAGACGACGACCTCCATGCCGATGCGCGGCAGAACCCAGGCGCCCCAGCCCGCGCCGGCCCAGGTCTGCATGCAGCGGATCCAGCAGGTGGTCTTCTCGTCCATCTGCCCGACGCGGTCCCAGTGGAACTGGACCTTCACCCGGCCGTGCTCGTCGGTGTGGATCTCCTCGCCCGCCGGGCCCGTCACGATCGCCGTCTGGATGCCGTGGACCCGCGGCCGAGCGCGGGTCGCGGCGCGGCCGGTAGGGCACCTCGGCGGGCACGGCGGTGAAGCGGTTGTCGTAGTGCGAGCGCGTCTCGCCGCCCTCCGACGCCTGCGCCGTGTGGGTGCCGACGTGGTGGACGCGCGTTGACGACCACGTAGCCGGCGTTGAGGCCGACCACGGGGTGCCCGTTGAGCTCGAACGTCGCGCCGGCGCGGATCCTGCTGACGGAGCTGTCGGCGCGGAAGGTCAGCGTGTCGCGCGACTGGCTGCTCGCGGCGGAGCTGCTGCTGGTCGGCGACGTCGTAGGCGCGGTAGGCGAGCGAGTACCGGTGGAGCGTGAGCTGCTCGTCGTGCTCGTAGGACTCGCGCGTGGGCCCGAGGGAGCGCGCCGTCCGGCGCCTCGCCCTGGCGGGCGCCGGCCGCGTTGCCCTCGATCATGACGCCGCGGGTGGGTCCAGTCGAAGTGGCGCGTGGCGACCTCGGTGCCGACGACGGCGGAGAGCGGCTCGAACGCGCGGACGTACTCCTGCTCCATCAGGCCGGCGTCGCCGCTGCACGCTCGAGTACTCGAGCATCGGCCCGCTCTTCGATGGGCGGGTGCTGCTGCGGCGCGTCGATGCAGGACCAGCTTCTCGACGCCCGTCCTCGTCCGCGTCGAAGTGGTAGACGATGCCCTCCTCCTCCATCAGGCGGTGGACGAACTCGAAGTCGCTCTCCTGGTACTGCACCGTGTACTCGCGCTCCGGGTACTCGCGGACACGTCGACCTGACCGCGCGGCCGAAGGGCGGAGGCGCCTCCTCGAGGACCTCCCGGAGCACCGTCGGGACGGTCTTCTCCTGGAAGATGCGGGTGTCGCGCCCGTGGCGGAGCGCGGCGAGCGCCGGCTCGACCACCGCGGACGCGCGGGTCGTGCGCCCGTGGTGGTGGTGCGCCCGCACCGACGAGACGATCCCGCCGTAGACGTTTTCGCCGAGGTCCCGCCGGAGGATCACCGAGCCGGCGCTGCCGAGCAGCTCGAGCGGATCCGCGTCCGGCCGGTCGGCCGCGACGTCCAGCTGGATCAGGTAGGGCTCGTTCAGCGCCGTCGTGACCGTGGCGCCGATCACGTTCCACGTGATGCTCGGCGTCTCATCTCGCGTGGAAAATTGCCTCGACTTGGTTCATGCCT